>OY781971.1:4800000-6094908 GCA_963677455.1 uncultured Draconibacterium sp. | reverse complement strand
GTTGTATCTCCCTTCCGGAGTTAATTTTAATGGAATTTCGTATTCGTAGTAGTTGTAATTGTAATCAGAGCCCATACGAATAAAGAAATACAGCTCATCATCGTCCAGAGGATAATCATCCATTTCTTCTGCGTGAATATCCATTTTCAACGAGCGGTAACGTCTGAAATCCATGAACAACGGTTTGTAGGCAGCCTTTGCATCGCCGGGCTCTAACCCGGTTGCCTTTAATACTATCGACTGTTCGTTAAGCTGTCGTAGTTGAGGATTTGCGGGGTCAATAACCCTTGAAATTCCCGGAGGCAAAATATAGTTTACGGGCTCGCGGCTTCCGTTTTCTTCGATACTTACAGCAGAAAGTTCAAAGTCGGCCTCAGCAGAAGGCGCACCAATATCATCAGACAGGTCGCCGGTGTACCTGCGCCAGTCGGCACGAATAAGATCTAGCGTAGCAAAACGCATAGTAACCTGCTCCTCAAATCCGGTTAAGAACATTCTCATGAAGCGTATTGATTTAAAATCACTGATGTTTCCGATCACCTCGTCGGGGTTGGTTACAGGGATTTTAAACTGGTACCATTTTACTTCTCCGATAGTGCCATTTTTCAGTTCAACTTTGGCGTCTTTTATATCTGTGATATAATTCTGCCCCAGCTGCATATCTTCCTTACGAATACTTACTTTGTATTGAAAATAACGTTCGTACTCGTTAAGGGTATTATCGCCGTTAATGTCTTCAACATCAGGGATGTTTGTTGCTGCTGTAGGGTAGTTTTCCGGCGACATCGCTTCTGTTGGAGAGTTGCGTTCCGGTCCGTTGTATTTTTTGTAACGGCTTAAGATATCCAACTCCTGATCGTCGTATTCACGGCTTCTGTAATAATGGAAATTATCGTTAGAAGGGTCGTTAAATGCGGCTTCATAAGCGTCGTCATTTACCTTTAAACGTAATTCTTCAAGGTATTGAGGAAAATGAGTTCTTTCGTCGTCGTCGCTTAACCCATCGAAACCGATATCCTGATATTGCCTAGAATCTGGATCATTATCAAAGGAATTAACAATTGACTGCTGAGTTGAAACGCGTCCCCAAATTGTAGTGTCGATATTCGTTAGCTCGGTGCTTGTTGGAAGTCCGTTTTCAAACGATTTCCGCGAGTCTTTTAAAACATCTTCAGAAATATCTCCAAGGTTGAAATATAAATCACCACCGCTTCGGTTGTTTAGTGTATCGTAAATAAAGGGGTCCATCACCCAGAATTCTATATATTCGATATTCGCGGTCTCAAAATCACTTGTTTGTATTTCCCGCATAATACCTCCCCATCTACTTGCGGGATCGCGGAGGCTTCCATCTGAATTAACACCTGCTGCATTACTACTGTTGCCTGTGTCATAGTTGTATGGACCACGTTCTGTCGGATAATAAGTTAGGTCGAAGGTCGCAATGTTAGTTGGTTCTCCGGTAGTAAATTCTTTTTCAGGAAATAATTCTTGTTCAAAGACTTCTCTTACATAGTGATTCGACTGCATGTCCCGATTATTTCTTATATGATCGGGAGTTAGCGAATTGTTTCTAAGGAACAAAGGATCAATGTTATAAAAGGATAGCCTTGCACGATTCATCCCGTAATCCAGACTGTTGTTTAAATCTGCTTCGGGAAATAAATTTGATTGGTGCTGCGGTGTACTTGCCAAAACCCATGCCTGACGGGCACGCATGTCAATGGCTGTTTTGGTTGCTTCAAAATCATCAATATATGCTGCGCCTTTTATCGATTTTGAACTACCCGGAACTAACTTGGCATATTCAGCTTCAAAATTAATAGAAGAAGTTGCCGTTGTTGAGTAGAAAGGCAGCGCATCTAGTGCTTTTGTGATCAAATCACTTTCTGTATTGTATCGTGCATCAAGACCGTACATCAGGTTTGATATGGGATCTTGGCCGTAGTCAACTTTTTCTGTTAACGGGCGTTCTTGCATGTAAAGCATGGTTGCCCCGAGGTTAAAATTATCAGAAAATGCATAATTAGCGTATGTTCCCATTAAGGTTTTACGCTGCATGGTAAAAAGATCCTCACTTTCGGTAGAAACCTGAATT
This sequence comes from uncultured Draconibacterium sp., assembly GCA_963677455.1. Classification (GTDB taxonomy): domain Bacteria; phylum Bacteroidota; class Bacteroidia; order Bacteroidales; family Prolixibacteraceae; genus Draconibacterium. The sequence goes on along the minus strand of OY781971.1, from coordinate 6,092,810 downwards.
GGGGTTCCTGCTTCAAGCAGTGCCGGATTGATAATTTTTACGCGCCCTAATGTATAATCTACTGTATAATCTACATTCTCTGTTAAAACTTGTCCGCCAGCAGTTACTTTTACAGAACCCTGTGCAAGGTTTAGAGCTCCAAGCATAATATCTGAGCTGGACGAACCTTTATAGCTACCTGTAAGCTTAAATTTATTGTGCTCGGCATCTTGTTCGGCTTTTATCCGGGTAGAGTCGTAAAGTGATTGGTATGAATATTTCTCAGCTAAAACAGGATCCATTATTGAGTCGGCGAGGTGACTGCCAAATGGTTCAATAACCGGAAAGATAATCCGGCCCGTATTTGAATTTACGGTGATTCCTTCAACGTAGTCAAAGATACCATCTTTCGATGGGTCGAGCTGCTTGTTTAACATATCAAGCCGCATCACTTCTAAAAGAATGTGGCCTTCTATGCGGCTCTCTGGTAGGTAGTTTATGTAGGTACCTGTTGAGTCGTTTTGATAAACAATATTCAGTTCAAAATCTTCATTTGTAAGTTGATAAGCATTCAGGTTGTAGATGTTTTTCATCATCAGGTTCCAGGTTGGTCTTCCCGGCGACAAGGTGGTACCTTTCAGAAGTTTTACAAACAGTGTTTGGGTAGATTCAATACCGTCGGTTGTAAATTCACCAACCTGAAATGTTTGTCCGTTGTAAGTAAAGTTATAGGCAACAGCTAACACTTCGTCTGCATTTAGCGAGGTGTTTAATGATATATAACCTAAAGTAGTATTTATTGTATATTCACTTTCTCTCAGTTTTCGCGCGCGTTCAACTTTTTCAAAATCGGTTCCGCCAACAAAGTCTGGACCGAAGCCTGATAAGATACTGTTGATATTTTCCACTTGACGAACACCCGAATAGGTCGTGCTCATCTCGTTGTAAAGTCCGTTAGCCTTGTTGTTCGGGAAGATATTCTGCGGGTAGGGAAGTCCGTTATTTTCCTGGAATTGTGAAACGTTATTGTAAATGTTCGGATCGTGTTCTGCTAAATCCTGAAAAGCAAGAATGTTTCTTCCTTCCAGATCGTTGGATTTATTGGTAACCCAAACTTCTACCTTGTTAATTTTAATAGGGGATCGTGGTATGGCGGTGCTTTTGAGCCATTCGTCGTAATTATCGCGAAAATATTGCGCCAGAAAGAAGTGACGGTTTGCATCGTAGTTTGACGCTGATATTTCGAAAGTGGCAACTTGTGCACCACCTTCAGTTTCAACTGTTTTCGATTCTCCTTTGTGTTGCGAGAAAATGGTCGTTACATTCAGCTTCCCAAATTGCATTTCGGTTTTTACACCGAACAGGTTTGAAGCTCCCGTAATAAGTGAACCATTTAGTGGAAGCGAAACGTTACCAGCCTCTATTCTGCGGATGATTTCGTCTTCGTCGCCAGTATATTCCAGGTTCATTTTGTTTTCGTAGTCGAAAGTTGCTTCGGTGTTGTAATTCACCCGCATGTTCATTTTAGTACCGATTTGTCCGGTAACATTCATCTGTATCTTTTCGTCGAAATCGAATGTCGGTACTCTCCTTAGTCGTTCAGGGATTGCAGGGTTGTCTGTCGTATTTACCTGGTATCCAAAACTTACTTCAACATAACCCTGAGGTTGAATATTAATCGTGTTTCCACCAAAAATACGGTTAAAAGCCTCGCTGCCGATTGTAAGTTGAGGTAACATACCTCCTCTTTGATCGATGTCTTCTAGTTTGGTTCGGCTTTTCCAGTAATCGTGTATCGATCGGTCAAAATCATAGTCAATATAATCGTCGAGTGACATGCTTTGAGGCAAACGATAGTTTAGCGTTCCTACTTTCTCGTAGAAAACATACTGTCCGGTTACCGGATCATATTCAATCTCGTACTTTATATTGCTTGGTTTGTTCAGGAACAGCTTCATCGAATCTTGCTTGGTGTATCCAAATGCAGGTTGGTCCTTAAACGGATAAGGGAGTGTTCCTGTTGTATCAATTTCGGGTAAATCCTGAGCAGTACCCAATTGTGGAGCCGCAAAGAATAAAATGGCGAATAAGATGAAGTATATATTTGCTAACCTTCGGTTCAGTTTCATATAAAATCAATTACTACGTAAAGGCAAGTTATTTTTACGGGTAATTTCCTTTTCTTTCATACTAAAGAATTTGTTTGGTCTTACCTGGTTACAGCCTCTTTAATGCTTGTTTGATCACACTTTCTACCGTTGCATCTGGTTGTTCCCGAAGAATTTTGGATACTACTTTTTCTGTATCTTTTTTCGCAAACCCCAACATGACTAAAGCAGATAACGCTTCAGTTTGTATAGTATTGTCTGTTGACAGTAAAATCTGCCCCGATTCAGGCATTTTTCCAAGCTTATCTTTTAAATCAATAATAATTCGTTGTGCGGTTTTTGCACCAATTCCTTTAACAGCCTTTAATACGGCCACATTTTCGGTGGTTACAGCTGTACGTAATTCATCGGCGGTTAACGACGAAAGCATCATGATTGCAGTGCTTGCTCCAACACCATTTACTGAGATTAGATTGCGAAATAACTCCCGCTCGCTGAGGTCGTTAAAACCATACAATAGATGAGCATCGTCGCGAATGATCTGGTGTAAAAATATTCGGGCTTCTTTTTTGCCGCTTAACTGGCTGTAGGTATTCAACGAAATGTGAATAAAATAGCCTATCCCACCTGCGTCAATAACAATATTGGCAGGACTAATATCCGCAATATTTCCCCGGATATATTCGTACATATTTGCTTGTGTTTATAAGTTATCTTCGTCTTCGCTTGCCTCAATATCAACGCTTTCATCCACCTGATTTGGATTTATCTCGTATTTTCGAAGCGGATTTTGAGAGATCTCGTCGTAAATCTGACGGTTCTTGTAAATATCAATGGCAAGATAAAGTGCTTGTCTGAATGATTCGGGCGATGCTTTATCTTCACCGGCAAGTGCATAAGCGGTCCCATGTGCCGGCGAAGTTCTGATTACAGGTAAGCCTGCAGTATAATTTACTCCTCTTTCAAACGATGCCAGTTTAAACGGAATCAATCCCTGATCGTGGTACATGGCAATAATAGCATCGAATTTCCGGTAATCTTCTGAACCAAAAAATCCATCAGCAGGATAAGGACCAATGGCGATAATTCCTTCTTTTTTTGCCTGAATAATAGCAGGAAGAATAATCTCCTTGTCTTCTTTTCCAATCAATCCATTATCACCGGCATGCGGATTCAATCCAAAAACGGCAATTCGCGGGCGGGTAATTGAGAAATCCTGTTGTAACGATTTATTGATGATTCTGATTTTCGAAAGAATTGCTTCTTTGCTCAGGCTTTTTGCTACTTCCGAAATCGGAATATGTGTGGTAACCACACCAATTTTCATGGTTTCACTAACCATCAGCATTGCATAATCCTTTGTATTGAATTTTTCAGCAAAAAATTCTGTATGACCGGGAAATTTAAAGTTGTCGCTTTGAATATTGTCCTTGTTAATTGGTGCAGTAATCAACGCGTCAATGTAACCGTTCTGCAAATCAGATGTTGCTTTCTCCAGGGCGTTGTATGAAGATATGCCAGCTTCTTCGGTCGACTTACCCAATTCAACCCTAATTTGTTCGTCAACGCAGTTTATAATATTTGCTTTTTTGGTAAAAGCCTCTTTTGCGCTTCGAATGTGGTTAAAACTAACATCGTTAATATTAAGTGCTTTGCGATGGTAGGCAGCAACTTTTGGCGATCCGTAAACAATAGGTGTACACATTTCCAGAATTCTGGGGTCTTGCAAAGTTTTCAGAATTACTTCGTAGCCAATTCCGTTAATGTCGCCATGGGAAATCCCAATTCTTATTGTATCGTTATATTGTTTCATTGTGTTTCTTTTTCAGATATTTCCCGCATTGAACGGGCGCTGCAAAGTTAATTTTTTAATTGAAAGATTCATAGTTTGCCTTTAAGACTCCTCAACGAATTACAAGGCATATTTGTTTTCAATGTGTGCGAAGGTGTTCTTTTTGCAAAGGAATATTCGATTTTATTTGAGCGATCTACCCGGCAGTAGTACGAACAGTATTTAATTGTGGTTTTTTATATGCTGAACCAGTTCTGGCATTTCCAATACTTCAAACCCGTGAATAAGGTAGTTTCTTATGAATTCACTTACTTTCGGATTTTCTACAGTTTCCTGCAAAACCTGATCTACAGCTTTCAAATAGGCGTCAACGCGTTGTTCCTGCGTAAACAGCGGATCGTTAAAGAGCACGAGGAAATCAAATATTTTGTCGGTGTAGGCGGCTGAACGAATCAAGTCTTCATCCGAAAAATCCAGTGGCTTCAGAAAATCGTTCTTGTGGCTTTCGTTGCGCTCTTCGGGCGATAAAAATCCGTCTCTGAGTGCTTGTCTTTCGAACCCGATGAGTTTTGATGCAAACTTGTTATCGTTTTTTTGCATGGTTTGAACAACGCGCAAGTCCCACTCCATTTGCAGTTGATTAAATTCGTTGGCAAGTTGCGTGGCGCCCGAGGTGTCGCTTTTATTCCACAGTAAGTCGAGTTCCTTTTCCATAAACGAAAGTGCTTTCTGATATTCGTTTTTCCGGGTTATGAAATCAAAATAAACCTGATTCTCGTCTGAACGGATTACTTTTAGTGCTTCAACAGGCTTTTTAAAATCAGTTTGAAGTTCGATATTTTCGTTGTTAAATATGAAATCCAACGTTTGCGGGTCTTCATCCATTACTTGCGCGTATCTCGTTTTTCCAAAAATCAATCTGTAAACTCCCGGTTTCGATTCCCCTGGGAAAGTAAAAGTTGCCGAATTATTAAAAACTTTGGCACTGTCAATTTCATGAAAATCGTCACCGCTAATCCATCCTAGAACTACCGGATTGTCGGGCTGATTTGTGATGTGAAGCTTCAGCGAATAAGGTTGCGAATAGGCATAAATACTACTAAATAGTACGAAAACAACTGAAACTGAAATTGTTTTGAAAGTTAATTGCATGACTTCTTTTTTTGTTCTGCTAAAATTACAGAATTGAAAATTAACGGCAGACAACTTTTTTAGAAATCTTTTAAGATCCTGGTATTTGCGGGCTGTTACTTTTTGTATAAAATCAATCGGTTATTTTTTTTCAAAAATGTTTTGAGTTTTTAAAAAAGCTATTACTTTTGCATCGCTTTTAAAGGCAATCGTTCTTCAAAAACGAAATTAAAATTCCCTAGTAGCTCAGTTGGTTAGAGCGGCGGACTGTTAATCCGTAGGTCGTAGGTTCAAGTCCTACCTGGGGAGCCAGTACAAAAAGACAAAAACTGTCAAATGATGAAAAACCGTGTAAGTCAGATACTTGCACGGTTTTTTATTTTTCGGTGTATGCCATTAAAAGACCCAAAAATGCCACTTTTAGGCCCGTTTTGGTTACAATTTGGTTACAGAAGAAATCTTAAAGTCTCCTGTAACCATTTTTCGAAAGTCTTCATAAGTCTCTGGATTGTCGCATTTTGACTTCGCTCAAGTAGCTCATTAAAATTAGTTTAAACACTTAAAATTTAGCATTATGAGTTACAGATTTAAGATTTTCTTCTATGCACGCAAGAACTACGTTGACATTAATGGTGAAATTAGCGTAATGATCAGGTTGATGCTGGACGGCCAAAAGACCCAGTTTACCTCACATTTAAAGGTAGATCCGGTCCTTTGGGATTCAAAATTAAACATGGTAAAAGGTAATTCAACAACAGCCGTTTTAATCAACGAAAAACTCCGTGAAATTAGGATGGAGTTGAACTTACACTACAAAGAATTGAAACAACAGGGTATTTATTTTACGGTTGACAAAATAAAGGATGCCTATCTCGGAGTGAAATCAAAAGTACAAATGTTGCTGGTTGTTTTCCGGGATCATAATGAAGAATTAAAACTCCGAATAGGAAAAGATATTACGGCAGAAGGAGTCAAAAAATACGAACGTACCTGTACTCGCCTGGGTGAGTTTTTGAAACACCGGTATAATATCGACGATATTCCCTTAAAAGAAATCGACTACAATTTTATTTACAGCTTCGAAACGTACCTAACGACTGTTTGGAATTCCAGCGTTAATACCGTAGCTAAATATTTACAGCGGTTAAAACATATCGTTGTTCTGGCAAAGAATAATGGCTGGATTCCTTCGAATCCCTTTGTAAACTTTAAGATCAAGTTCAAAAAAGTTGATCGCGGGTATTTAACCGAAGACGAGCTCGTCACCATTATGGAGAAAAAGTTTGCAATTAAAAGACTGGAACAGGTTCGGGATATTTTTGTGTTTTCATGCTTTACTGGTCTGGCCTATATTGATGTAAGGAATTTGAATGAAAAGGATATTCAAAAGTCTTTTGACGGTCGGCTCTGGATCATAAAGAAACGCCAAAAAACAGATGTGCAGTCAAATATACTCTTGCTTGATATTCCTAAAAGGATTCTGGACAAATACAAAGGAATGCCAAATGAAAACCGCTTGCTACCCATTATAAGTAACCAGAGGCTGAATTCGTATTTAAAGGAAATTGCCGACTTGTGCGGGATTGAAAAGAACCTGACATTTCATTTAGCCAGGCACACATTTGCTACAACGGTTACATTGGCTAAAGGGGTCCCCATGGAAACCGTAAGTAAAATGCTTGGGCACACCAGTATTAAAACCACTCAGATTTATGCCCGGATTACCAATGACAAGATAAGCCACGATATGCAGGAATTATCAAAAAAACTTCAGGGAATGGCCCCAGCTTTTTCTTTATAAACTGAAAATTATGGAATTACAAATAATACAAAGTAAAATCTTTGAAATCAGGGGCAACCGGGTTATGCTTGATTTTGATCTTGCTGAATTGTACCAGGTAGAGACAAGGGCTTTAAAACAAGCTGTTAGACGTAATCCGAATCGGTTTCCAAGCGATTTTATGTTTCAATTTACAAAAGATGAATGGACGGAGCTTATCACAAATTGTGATAAGCTTCCAAGGTCTGTTAAATATAGCCCGGCCTTACCTATGGCATTTACTGAGCAAGGCGTTGCCATGCTTTCAAGTGTACTGCGCTCTCAATCTGCAATAGAAATTAACATTTCTATTATGCGTGCATTTGTTTTAATGCGTCAACTTGCGATAGGATATGATGAGCTATTAAGAAGAATTGAACAGTTGGAAGTAAATACTAACCTTCAATTCTCGGAAATATATCAAGCCCTAACTGAACTAATGAAGGAACCTGAAAAGGTTGAGCGAAATCCGATCGGATATAAATCTGTCAAAAAATAGCAGTCATTTTTCATCTAATTTTTACTGCGCTCTAAGTTTTGGTTATTCTTGTAATTCTGAGTACCAATATACAGGAAAACTATACTCATCCATAGCACATTTTTCAATAAAATCCCTTAGCCCAGTTTTTTTAGGAGGCTCTGGATATATCATTGCAAGGCAAACATTTTTATTGTCAATTTCCATAAACTTGTCAATATATCGATATAACTGGTTACTATGGCGATAGAGGTTTCTTTTAATATTCTTCTCTTTAATTTTGTCCCAATCAGTTGCTTTCAATTCCATTATAGTAACATAATCGTCACCTGATTCATAAACGAAAATATCCATTCGGCCAAACTTTTGTTTTACACTTTTCATTTTTTCGAACGACACATGTTTTTCAATGAAGGTAAACCTTCCGTCCTTCGAATTTTTATAATCAGTTTGGACTTTCTTTTGAAACTCCTTTCCTCTTCTGAGTGGTAGAGGTTCGCAAGATTTTTTCTCGTTCAGTTTCATTTTCAATAGCTCTTTATTCGCTAACAATACAATAAGACACCTATAGCAGATTAAAACAAATATCACTCATTTCAGAAGAATATACACTTTATTTGGGCTCCTAAATCAAAATACAAACAAATTATGGAGGTCATCAATAAATTTTTATTTCATTGCGAATTTGAAAAACGTCTCAGTAGTAAAACATTAAAAGCTTATTCAATCGATTTAAAGCAGTATAAAGCATTTTTGGTCAACCGGAATGTAGCTGAAACTTTACTCATGACTAAAGAGGATCTAAAAGAATATTTGCAGTTTATCTCGACATTCAAACCAAAAACCATTAAACGAAAAATTGCGACAGTCAAAGCCCTCTTTAATTTTCTTGAATTTGAAGAATTAATTGAAATAAATCCATTTCGAAAAGTAAAAATCAGAATTAAAGAGCCAATGATCCTTCCCCGTGTAATGGACATACAGGAGGCAACAAAAATATTTACAATAGCTTATCAGGAACTTGATAAAATGCGCGATAACAAAGAAAGTTATTCCTTCAAAGAAAAAAATCGGGATATTGCTGCTCTTGAGTTATTGTTTGGGACAGGTGTCAGGGTATCCGAACTATGTACATTAAAACATAGCGATATTGGTATTGGGTTCTCTTCTATCCGGGTTAATGGGAAAGGGAATAAGGAAAGAAATATTCAGATAATCAATAAAGACATTAAAGAAGCTCTTCAGAACTATTATAGATTATTTTCGTCTGACATTGAAAATCAGAAGTATTTTTTCATTAATCGATTGGGAAATCGGTTGTCAGAACAATCTGTACGATTAATGATTAGAAAATACAGGAAAAAATGTCAGATCACCAAAAATATTACTCCACATGTATTCAGGCATACTTTTGCAACCTTACTATTAGAGCAAGATGTGGATATTAAATACATCCAAAATCTTCTAGGACATAGTTCTATTATGACGACTCAAATCTATACTCATGTAAGTACAGAGAAGCAAACAGAGATATTGCAAAATAAACATCCCAGGAATGACCTGATGGTGGTCCGTTAATATTCTGAATGAATAACGGATAATTGTTTGTTATTCAATGTTAGAGAAGAACTTTTATTTTGAGAATATTTTAGGCAAAGAACAATCGAGTTTTATTAATATTTTTAATAGAACATGGGAGAAACATATTTCATCATTTCCACAGAAATATGTTGATGGAGAACAATTTAATATAGGTGCTAGGTTTAGACCTCTGATTCTATGCTGGGGATATGTCTTAACTGAAAACAATTTTGACGCTTTACGGAAAAAAGAACTGGCTGAACTAGCCTTATATATTGAGTTGCTACATAAAGCTACATTGCTAATTGATGACTTAATTGATAATGATTCATCAAGACATGGCAAAAAAGCTTTTCATGTTCAATATAGCCCAAATGAAGCCATATTATTTGCGATTTATTTAGTTGGAGATTCTTTGGAGCAGTTGTCAAGATCGCTAAGAAATAGTCGGGTTGAAAGTACCTATTTTGATATTTCCTTGCTCTTTTGCGAAACCATAAAAAGTATGACAATGGGGGCATTACAAGAAGTAAATTTAGAGACGAGTGAATTCACTTCAATTAGACAGATTCAAGAAATAATAGAAAATCAAACAATATCAATTATTAAAAATGGATTGGTAACGGGTTTCAAATTTGGAAACGGGAGAACAGAGTTAATCGAGTTTGTAGATTCAATAGGATTTGATTGTGGATATATTTTTCAACTTTTGAACGACCTTGAACCATTTGGAAGTTTCTCGTTAAATTCTAAACATAAAGGGTGTAGTAATATTGATGTCTTTCGGTCCAGAAAAAATCTGATAATAGCATTTATTTATAACGAGTTAAAAAAGAAGGATCGAGTTATCTTTCGGCAAGTGTTACAAAATAATACTCTTAAAGAGGAAGAATTGTCGATTAGGGTATTTCAATACTATCAAAAACATAGAATTATAGACTCAATAAAAAACAATTTGAAAAATGTTCGCTCGAATATTGATTCGAATATTCAAAAAATTGAAAAGCAAATGTCAAATCAAAAAATAGTCGCTGATTTTAAACTATTTCTCAATCTTATGATGAAAGAAGCTATTAAACGAGTTGGACCAACACATTACAATATACTTTCTGATATTCTGATAAAATGAACGCATATTGTCCCTATTGAAGATAAGATCGGAATTACGTTATAGTTAGTTAACGGATTATTCCTAGAGTTCTCAATATTGTTAATAAGGGTAAGATATTTGAGCTCTGTCTCAATATTTTTCGTTGGCAATATTTCTTGCATTGACATAAGCTTTTGTACTTCCGAGATTGACTTATCCTTCAACTTTCTTACTAAAGTTTTAATGTAATTTTTTTGAATGATATAATAAGTCGGAAATGCTATGATGATAATGATGAATATGGTTATCCAACTAATGGAAAAAATAAGATTATCTGGCGTTGATAATTTAATAAAGGCCAACCAGTTGTCGAAATTAGTATCATTAATAATTTTTATGGCTCCATCTGGGACATTAATATAAAAAACAAGAGTATAGATGAATCCCAAAACAAAAAAGGAATTATTTAGCATTCTACCTGTCTTTGCCAACTTCACTATCCAATCAGTTTTTGCCGGAAAATAAAAATTATATTTGAATTCATTCTCAGCTTTAAGTTTTGACAATAAAATTATATAATACACATACATTGTTTGTCCAATGATGGCGGTCCCTAGCATTAATACTATCATTAAAAGCGCATAGTAACCACTTAGATTAAATTCAATATAATGAAGTTTGATCGACGCGTAAATATATAATCCGCCAATAATAGCTAGTCCGGGGAGGCTCCAGTTAGAACTTACAAGTTTCAAAAAGTTTATAATAACAAACTTAATTGGATGAGAGGCAACAATCCGACTTAATTCGTTAGCATCTACAATAAATTGCTTAATTGCCCAAGAAGCTATTATTACGGCAGGTATCACTAAAATCTGGTAAATGTGAAAATGCTTAAATGGCACATAATAGTTAACAAACTGTCCTAAGACAATAATAATTAAAATAAAAATTATTGATTTCTTGAGATTAAACCACTTAATAAAAGTCAACAGGCCGGACATTAAGTGGTCTGTCAGTGAAATAATTTTATTAAAAAATCGTGTAATCATTAATAATCTGATAACAAACAATTATCCGTTATTCATTCAGAATATTAACGGACCACCATCAGGTCATTCCTGGGATGTTTATTTTGCAATATCTCTGTTTGCTTCTCTGTACTTACATGAGTATAGATTTGAGTCGTCATAATAGAACTATGTCCTAGAAGATTTTGGATGTATTTAATATCCACATCTTGCTCTAATAGTAAGGTTGCAAAAGTATGCCTGAATACATGTGGAGTAATATTTTTGGTGATCTGACATTTTTTCCTGTATTTTCTAATCATTAATCGTACAGATTGTTCTGACAACCGATTTCCCAATCGATTAATGAAAAAATACTTCTGATTTTCAATGTCAGACGAAAATAATCTATAATAGTTCTGAAGAGCTTCTTTAATGTCTTTATTGATTATCTGAATATTTCTTTCCTTATTCCCTTTCCCATTAACCCGGATAGAAGAGAACCCAATACCAATATCGCTATGTTTTAATGTACATAGTTCGGATACCCTGACACCTGTCCCAAACAATAACTCAAGAGCAGCAATATCCCGATTTTTTTCTTTGAAGGAATAACTTTCTTTGTTATCGCGCATTTTATCAAGTTCCTGATAAGCTATTGTAAATATTTTTGTTGCCTCCTGTATGTCCATTACACGGGGAAGGATCATTGGCTCTTTAATTCTGATTTTTACTTTTCGAAATGGATTTATTTCAATTAATTCTTCAAATTCAAGAAAATTAAAGAGGGCTTTGACTGTCGCAATTTTTCGTTTAATGGTTTTTGGTTTGAATGTCGAGATAAACTGCAAATATTCTTTTAGATCCTCTTTAGTCATGAGTAAAGTTTCAGCTACATTCCGGTTGACCAAAAATGCTTTATACTGCTTTAAATCGATTGAATAAGCTTTTAATGTTTTACTACTGAGACGTTTTTCAAATTCGCAATGAAATAAAAATTTATTGATGACCTCCATAATTTGTTTGTATTTTGATTTAGGAGCCCAAATAAAGTGTATATTCTTCTGAAATGAGTGATATTTGTTTTAATCTGCTATAGGTGTCTTATTGTATTGTTAGCGAATAAAGAGCTATTGAAAATGAAACTGAACGAGAAAAAATCTTGCGAACCTCTACCACTCAGAAGAGGAAAGGAGTTTCAAAAGAAAGTCCAAACTGATTATAAAAATTCGAAGGACGGAAGGTTTACCTTCATTGAAAAACATGTGTCGTTCGAAAAAATGAAAAGTGTAAAACAAAAGTTTGGCCGAATGGATATTTTCGTTTATGAATCAGGTGACGATTATGTTACTATAATGGAATTGAAAGCAACTGATTGGGACAAAATTAAAGAGAAGAATATTAAAAGAAACCTCTATCGCCATAGTAACCAGTTATATCGATATATTGACAAGTTTATGGAAATTGACAATAAAAATGTTTGCCTTGCAATGATATATCCAGAGCCTCCTAAAAAAACTGGGCTAAGGGATTTTATTGAAAAATGTGCTATGGATGAGTATAGTTTTCCTGTATATTGGTACTCAGAATTACAAGAATAACCAAAACTTAGAGCGCAGTAAAAATTAGATGAAAAATGACTGCTATTTTTTGACAGATTTATATCCGATCGGATTTCGCTCAACCTTTTCAGGTTCCTTCATTAGTTCAGTTAGGGCTTGATATATTTCCGAGAATTGAAGGTTAGTATTTACTTCCAACTGTTCAATTCTTCTTAATAGCTCATCATATCCTATCGCAAGTTGACGCATTAAAACAAATGCACGCATAATAGAAATGTTAATTTCTATTGCAGATTGAGAGCGCAGTACACTTGAAAGCATGGCAACGCCTTGCTCAGTAAATGCCATAGGTAAGGCCGGGCTATATTTAACAGACCTTGGAAGCTTATCACAATTTGTGATAAGCTCCGTCCATTCATCTTTTGTAAATTGAAACATAAAATCGCTTGGAAACCGATTCGGATTACGTCTAACAGCTTGTTTTAAAGCCCTTGTCTCTACCTGGTACAATTCAGCAAGATCAAAATCAAGCATAACCCGGTTGCCCCTGATTTCAAAGATTTTACTTTGTATTATTTGTAATTCCATAATTTTCAGTTTATAAAGAAAAAGCTGGGGCCATTCCCTGAAGTTTTTTTGATAATTCCTGCATATCGTGGCTTATCTTGTCATTGGTAATCCGGGCATAAATCTGAGTGGTTTTAATACTGGTGTGCCCAAGCATTTTACTTACGGTTTCCATGGGGACCCCTTTAGCCAATGTAACCGTTGTAGCAAATGTGTGCCTGGCTAAATGAAATGTCAGGTTCTTTTCAATCCCGCACAAGTCGGCAATTTCCTTTAAATACGAATTCAGCCTCTGGTTACTTATAATGGGTAGCAAGCGGTTTTCATTTGGCATTCCTTTGTATTTGTCCAGAATCCTTTTAGGAATATCAAGCAAGAGTATATTTGACTGCACATCTGTTTTTTGGCGTTTCTTTATGATCCAGAGCCGACCGTCAAAAGACTTTTGAATATCCTTTTCATTCAAATTCCTTACATCAATATAGGCCAGACCAGTAAAGCATGAAAACACAAAAATATCCCGAACCTGTTCCAGTCTTTTAATTGCAAACTTTTTCTCCATAATGGTGACGAGCTCGTCTTCGGTTAAATACCCGCGATCAACTTTTTTGAACTTGATCTTAAAGTTTACAAAGGGATTCGAAGGAATCCAGCCATTATTCTTTGCCAGAACAACGATATGTTTTAACCGCTGTAAATATTTAGCTACGGTATTAACGCTGGAATTCCAAACAGTCGTTAGGTACGTTTCGAAGCTGTAAATAAAATTGTAGTCGATTTCTTTTAAGGGAATATCGTCGATATTATACCGGTGTTTCAAAAACTCACCCAGGCGAGTACAGGTACGTTCGTATTTTTTGACTCCTTCTGCCGTAATATCTTTTCCTATTCGGAGTTTTAATTCTTCATTATGATCCCGGAAAACAACCAGCAACATTTGTACTTTTGATTTCACTCCGAGATAGGCATCCTTTATTTTGTCAACCGTAAAATAAATACCCTGTTGTTTCAATTCTTTGTAGTGTAAGTTCAACTCCATCCTAATTTCACGGAGTTTTTCGTTGATTAAAACGGCTGTTGTTGAATTACCTTTTACCATGTTTAATTTTGAATCCCAAAGGACCGGATCTACCTTTAAATGTGAGGTAAACTGGGTCTTTTGGCCGTCCAGCATCAACCTGATCATTACGCTAATTTCACCATTAATGTCAACGTAGTTCTTGCGTGCATAGAAGAAAATCTTAAATCTGTAACTCATAATGCTAAATTTTAAGTGTTTAAACTAATTTTAATGAGCTACTTGAGCGAAGTCAAAATGCGACAATCCAGAGACTTATGAAGACTTTCGAAAAATGGTTACAGGAGACTTTAAGATTTCTTCTGTAACCAAATTGTAACCAAAACGGGCCTAAAAGTGGCATTTTTGGGTCTTTTAATGGCATACACCGAAAAATAAAAAACCGTGCAAGTATCTGACTTACACGGTTTTTCATCATTTGACAGTTTTTGTCTTTTTGTACTGGCTCCCCAGGTAGGACTTGAACCTACGACCTACGGATTAACAGTCCGCCGCTCTAACCAACTGAGCTACTAGGGAATTTTAATTTCGTTTTTGAAGAACGATTGCCTTTAAAAGCGATGCAAAAGTAATAGCTTTTTTAAAAACTCAAAACATTTTTGAAAAAAAATAACCGATTGATTTTATACAAAAAGTAACAGCCCGCAAATACCAGGATCTTAAAAGATTTCTAAAAAAGTTGTCTGCCGTTAATTTTCAATTCTGTAATTTTAGCAGAACAAAAAAAGAAGTCATGCAATTAACTTTCAAAACAATTTCAGTTTCAGTTGTTTTCGTACTATTTAGTAGTATTTATGCCTATTCGCAACCTTATTCGCTGAAGCTTCACATCACAAATCAGCCCGACAATCCGGTAGTTCTAGGATGGATTAGCGGTGACGATTTTCATGAAATTGACAGTGCCAAAGTTTTTAATAATTCGGCAACTTTTACTTTCCCAGGGGAATCGAAACCGGGAGTTTACAGATTGATTTTTGGAAAAACGAGATACGCGCAAGTAATGGATGAAGACCCGCAAACGTTGGATTTCATATTTAACAACGAAAATATCGAACTTCAAACTGATTTTAAAAAGCCTGTTGAAGCACTAAAAGTAATCCGTTCAGACGAGAATCAGGTTTATTTTGATTTCATAACCCGGAAAAACGAATATCAGAAAGCACTTTCGTTTATGGAAAAGGAACTCGACTTACTGTGGAATAAAAGCGACACCTCGGGCGCCACGCAACTTGCCAACGAATTTAATCAACTGCAAATGGAGTGGGACTTGCGCGTTGTTCAAACCATGCAAAAAAACGATAACAAGTTTGCATCAAAACTCATCGGGTTCGAAAGACAAGCACTCAGAGACGGATTTTTATCGCCCGAAGAGCGCAACGAAAGCCACAAGAACGATTTTCTGAAGCCACTGGATTTTTCGGATGAAGACTTGATTCGTTCAGCCGCCTACACCGACAAAATATTTGATTTCCTCGTGCTCTTTAACGATCCGCTGTTTACGCAGGAACAACGCGTTGACGCCTATTTGAAAGCTGTAGATCAGGTTTTGCAGGAAACTGTAGAAAATCCGAAAGTAAGTGAATTCATAAGAAACTACCTTATTCACGGGTTTGAAGTATTGGAAATGCCAGAACTGGTTCAGCATATAAAAAACCACAATTAAATACTGTTCGTACTACTGCCGGGTAGATCGCTCAAATAAAATCGAATATTCCTTTGCAAAAAGAACACCTTCGCACACATTGAAAACAAATATGCCTTGTAATTCGTTGAGGAGTCTTAAAGGCAAACTATGAATCTTTCAATTAAAAAATTAACTTTGCAGCGCCCGTTCAATGCGGGAAATATCTGAAAAAGAAACACAATGAAACAATATAACGATACAATAAGAATTGGGATTTCCCATGGCGACATTAACGGAATTGGCTACGAAGTAATTCTGAAAACTTTGCAAGACCCCAGAATTCTGGAAATGTGTACACCTATTGTTTACGGATCGCCAAAAGTTGCTGCCTACCATCGCAAAGCACTTAATATTAACGATGTTAGTTTTAACCACATTCGAAGCGCAAAAGAGGCTTTTACCAAAAAAGCAAATATTATAAACTGCGTTGACGAACAAATTAGGGTTGAATTGGGTAAGTCGACCGAAGAAGCTGGCATATCTTCATACAACGCCCTGGAGAAAGCAACATCTGATTTGCAGAACGGTTACATTGACGCGTTGATTACTGCACCAATTAACAAGGACAATATTCAAAGCGACAACTTTAAATTTCCCGGTCATACAGAATTTTTTGCTGAAAAATTCAATACAAAGGATTATGCAATGCTGATGGTTAGTGAAACCATGAAAATTGGTGTGGTTACCACACATATTCCGATTTCGGAAGTAGCAAAAAGCCTGAGCAAAGAAGCAATTCTTTCGAAAATCAGAATCATCAATAAATCGTTACAACAGGATTTCTCAATTACCCGCCCGCGAATTGCCGTTTTTGGATTGAATCCGCATGCCGGTGATAATGGATTGATTGGAAAAGAAGACAAGGAGATTATTCTTCCTGCTATTATTCAGGCAAAAAAAGAAGGAATTATCGCCATTGGTCCTTATCCTGCTGATGGATTTTTTGGTTCAGAAGATTACCGGAAATTCGATGCTATTATTGCCATGTACCACGATCAGGGATTGATTCCGTTTAAACTGGCATCGTTTGAAAGAGGAGTAAATTATACTGCAGGCTTACCTGTAATCAGAACTTCGCCGGCACATGGGACCGCTTATGCACTTGCCGGTGAAGATAAAGCATCGCCCGAATCATTCAGACAAGCACTTTATCTTGCCATTGATATTTACAAGAACCGTCAGATTTACGACGAGATCTCTCAAAATCCGCTTCGAAAATACGAGATAAATCCAAATCAGGTGGATGAAAGCGTTGATATTGAGGCAAGCGAAGACGAAGATAACTTATAAACACAAGCAAATATGTACGAATATATCCGGGGAAATATTGCGGATATTAGTCCTGCCAATATTGTTATTGACGCAGGTGGGATAGGCTATTTTATTCACATTTCGTTGAATACCTACAGCCAGTTAAGCGGCAAAAAAGAAGCCCGAATATTTTTACACCAGATCATTCGCGACGATGCTCATCTATTGTATGGTTTTAACGACCTCAGCGAGCGGGAGTTATTTCGCAATCTAATCTCAGTAAATGGTGTTGGAGCAAGCACTGCAATCATGATGCTTTCGTCGTTAACCGCCGATGAATTACGTACAGCTGTAACCACCGAAAATGTGGCCGTATTAAAGGCTGTTAAAGGAATTGGTGCAAAAACCGCACAACGAATTATTATTGATTTAAAAGATAAGCTTGGAAAAATGCCTGAATCGGGGCAGATTTTACTGTCAACAGACAATACTATACAAACTGAAGCGTTATCTGCTTTAGTCATGTTGGGGTTTGCGAAAAAAGATACAGAAAAAGTAGTATCCAAAATTCTTCGGGAACAACCAGATGCAACGGTAGAAAGTGTGATCAAACAAGCATTAAAGAGGCTGTAACCAGGTAAGACCAAACAAATTCTTTAGTATGAAAGAAAAGGAAATTACCCGTAAAAATAACTTGCCTTTACGTAGTAATTGATTTTATATGAAACTGAACCGAAGGTTAGCAAATATATACTTCATCTTATTCGCCATTTTATTCTTTGCGGCTCCACAATTGGGTACTGCTCAGGATTTACCCGAAATTGATACAACAGGAACACTCCCTTATCCGTTTAAGGACCAACCTGCATTTGGATACACCAAGCAAGATTCGATGAAGCTGTTCCTGAACAAACCAAGCAATATAAAGTACGAGATTGAATATGATCCGGTAACCGGACAGTATGTTTTCTACGAGAAAGTAGGAACGCTAAACTATCGTTTGCCTCAAAGCATGTCACTCGACGATTATATTGACTATGATTTTGACCGATCGATACACGATTACTGGAAAAGCCGAACCAAACTAGAAGACATCGATCAAAGAGGAGGTATGTTACCTCAACTTACAATCGGCAGCGAGGCTTTTAACCGTATTTTTGGTGGAAACACGATTAATATTCAACCTCAGGGTTATGTTGAAGTAAGTTTTGGATACCAGGTAAATACGACAGACAACCCTGCAATCCCTGAACGACTAAGGAGAGTACCGACATTCGATTTCGACGAAAAGATACAGATGAATGTTACCGGACAAATCGGTACTAAAATGAACATGCGGGTGAATTACAACACCGAAGCAACTTTCGACTACGAAAACAAAATGAACCTGGAATATACTGGCGACGAAGACGAAATCATCCGCAGAATAGAGGCTGGTAACGTTTCGCTTCCACTAAATGGTTCACTTATTACGGGAGCTTCAAACCTGTTCGGTGTAAAAACCGAAATGCAATTTGGGAAGCTGAATGTAACGACCATTTTCTCGCAACACAAAGGAGAATCGAAAACAGTTGAAACTGAAGGTGGTGCACAAGTTGCCACTTTCGAAATATCAGCGTCAAACTACGATGCAAACCGTCACTTCTTTCTGGCGCAATATTTTCGCGATAATTACGACGAATGGCTCAAAAGCACCGCCATACCACGATCCCCTATTAAAATTAACAAGGTAGAAGTTTGGGTTACCAATAAATCCAACGATCTGGAAGGAAGAAACATTCTTGCTTTTCAGGATTTAGCAGAACACGATCCGAACATTTACAATAACGTTTCACAATTCCAGGAAAATAACGGACTTCCCTACCCGCAGAATATCTTCCCGAACAACAAGGCTAACGGACTTTACAACGAGATGAGCACGACCTATTCGGGTGTTCGTCAAGTGGAAAATATCAACAGTATCTTATCAGGCTTCGGTCCAGACTTTGTTGGCGGAACCGATTTTGAAAAAGTTGAACGCGCGCGAAAACTGAGAGAAAGTGAATATACAATAAATACTACTTTAGGTTATATATCATTAAACACCTCGCTAAATGCAGACGAAGTGTTAGCTGTTGCCTATAACTTTACTTACAACGGACAAACATTTCAGGTTGGTGAATTTACAACCGACGGTATTGAATCTACCCAAACACTGTTTGTAAAACTTCTGAAAGGTACCACCTTGTCGCCGGGAAGACCAACCTGGAACCTGATGATGAAAAACATCTACAACCTGAATGCTTATCAACTTACAAATGAAGATTTTGAACTGAATATTGTTTATCAAAACGACTCAACAGGTACCTACATAAACTACCTACCAGAGAGCCGCATAGAAGGCCACATTCTTTTAGAAGTGATGCGGCTTGATATGTTAAACAAGCAGCTCGACCCATCGAAAGATGGTATCTTTGACTACGTTGAAGGAATCACCGTAAATTCAAATACGGGCCGGATTATCTTTCCGGTTATTGAACCATTTGGCAGTCACCTCGCCGACTCAATAATGGATCCTGTTTTAGCTGAGAAATATTCATACCAATCACTTTACGACTCTACCCGGATAAAAGCCGAACAAGATGCCGAGCACAATAAATTTAAGCTTACAGGTAGCTATAAAGGTTCGTCCAGCTCAGATATTATGCTTGGAGCTCTAAACCTTGCACAGGGTTCTGTAAAAGTAACTGCTGGCGGACAAGTTTTAACAGAGAATGTAGATTATACAGTAGATTATACATTAGGGCGCGTAAAAATTATCAATCCGGCACTGCTTGAAGCAGGAACCCCAATTCAGGTTTCTACCGAAAGTGAGGATCTTTTTACCATGCAGCGTAAAACCTTAATGGGAACATACGCTAATTATGCATTTTCTGATAATTTTAACCTCGGGGCAACCATGCTTTACATGCAAGAACGCCCGTTAACAGAAAAAGTTGACTACGGCCAAGATCCCATATCAAACCTGATGTACGGTCTTGATGCACGATACAATACAGAAAGTGATTTGATCACAAAAGCACTAGATGCGCTGCCTTTCTACTCAACAACGGCAACTTCTTCTATTAATTTTGAAGCTGAATATGCCAAGTTAGTTCCGGGTAGTTCAAAATCGATAAAAGGCGCAGCATATATTGATGATTTTGAAGCAACCAAAACAGCCATTGACATGCGTGCCCGTCAGGCATGGGTTTTGGCAAGTACACCGCAGCACCAATCAAATTTATTTCCCGAAGCAGATTTAAACAACAGTCTGGATTACGGGATGAATCGTGCAAGGCTATCCTTTTATAACATTGATCCTTTGTTCCTTAGAAACAATTCGCTAACTCCCGATCATATAAGAAATAATCGGGACATGCAGTCGAATCACTATGTAAGAGAAGTCTTTGAACAAGAATTATTTCCTGAAAAAGAATTTACTACCGGAGAACCAACTAACATTGCGACCTTCGACCTAACTTATTATCCGACAGAACGTGGTCCATACAACTATGACACAGGCAACAGTAGTAATGCAGCAGGTGTTAATTCAGATGGAAGCCTCCGCGATCCCGCAAGTAGATGGGGAGGTATTATGCGGGAAATACAAACAAGTGATTTTGAGACCGCGAATATCGAATATATAGAATTCTGGGTGATGGACCCCTTTATTTACGATACACTAAACAACCGAAGCGGTGGTGATTTATATTTCAACCTTGGAGATATTTCTGAAGATGTTTTAAAAGACTCGCGGAAATCGTTTGAAAACGGACTTCCAACAAGCACCGAGCTAACGAATATCGACACTACAATTTGGGGACGCGTTTCAACTCAGCAGTCAATTGTTAATTCCTTTGATAATGATCCAGATTCTAGGCAATATCAGGATATCGGTTTCGATGGGTTAAGCGACGACGACGAAAGAACTCATTTTCCTCAATACCTTGAAGAATTACGTTTAAAGGTAAATGACGACGCTTATGAAGCCGCATTTAACGACCCTTCTAACGATAATTTCCATTATTACAGAAGCCGTGAATACGACGATCAGGAGTTGGATATCTTAAGCCGTTACAAAAAATACAACGGACCGGAACGCAACTCTCCAACAGAAGCGATGTCGCCGGAAAACTACCCTACAGCAGCAACAAACATCCCTGATGTTGAAGACATTAACGGCGATAATACCCTTAACGAGTACGAACGTTATTTTCAATACAAAGTAAGTATTCGTAAGGAAGATATGCAGCTGGGGCAGAATTATATCACAGATATAAAAGACGCCAAAGTTGAACTGAAAAATGGCACTATCGGAGAAGTAAAATGGTACCAGTTTAAAATCCCTGTAACCAACCCCGACGAGGTGATCGGAAACATCAGTGATTTTAAATCAATACGCTTCATGAGAATGTTCTTAACCGGATTTGAGGAGCAGGTTACTATGCGTTTTGCTACGCTAGATCTTATTCGTGCCGACTGGCGCAGGTACACCGGCGACCTGTCTGATGATATTGGTGCGCCTTCTGCTGAGGCCGACTTTGAACTTTCTGCTGTAAGTATCGAAGAAAACGGAAGCCGCGAGCCCGTAAACTATATTTTGCCTCCGGGAATTTCAAGGGTTATTGACCCCGCAAATCCTCAACTACGACAGCTTAACGAACAGTCGATAGTATTAAAGGCAACCGGGTTAGAGCCCGGCGATGCAAAGGCTGCCTACAAACCGTTGTTCATGGATTTCAGACGTTACCGCTCGTTGAAAATGGATATTCACGCAGAAGAAATGGATGATTATCCTCTGGACGATGATGAGCTGTATTTCTTTATTCGTATGGGCTCTGATTACAATTACAACTACTACGAATACGAAATTCCATTAAAATTAACTCCGGAAGGGAGATACAACAGCGATATTGAAAGCGACCGTTATATTGTTTGGCCGGAACAAAACCAAATCTATATTCCTCTTGACGTTTTCACGAACCTGAAACTCGATCGAAACGACGCGATGCGTGAAGGAGGATCAAATATTGGAATACAAGACATTTATGAGAAATCGGATCCAGAAAGAAATAACGGGAAAAACCGCGTAAAAGTAAAAGGTAGCCCGAACCTTGGCAATGTTGAGGTTTTTATGATGGGTATCAGAAACCGCCGTGGGCAAGTAAATACGGGGCCAAAATCGGTTGAAGTTTGGGCCAACGAATTACGCCTTACCGACTTTGATGAAGATGGAGGTTGGGCTGCCAATGGTCGTGTTTCTGCGCGTTTGGCCGACCTTGGTAGCGTTACAGTTGCCGGAAGGAAGCGAACTTCAGGCTTTGGAAGCATCGATCAGAACATTAACAGCAGACAGCTGGAAGACCTTAACGAAATTGATGTAGCAACTACTATTGATTGGGGAAGGTTCTTCCCTGAAAAAGCTGGCGTTCGAATCCCAATGTATTATGGTTATTCAAAAAGTACGATAAACCCAAAATACAATCCGCTGGAACCCGATATAGAGTTGGATCAATCGCTTTCGAGACTGGACAACAGACAGGAAAAAGATTCGCTAAAAAACCTTGTACAAGATGTTGTTGAACGAAAAAGTATCAACTTCACCAACGTAAAAGTTGAACCTCAAACTCAGAAAGAAAAAACCCATCTTTGGGATCCTCAAAACTTTGCGGTTACCTATTCTTATAACGAAACGTCAAAACATAATGTAACTACGGAATACAACGTGGATAAAACCCACCGTTTTATGTTCTCGTACAACTACAGTTCTCGCTCAAAATTAATTGAACCTTTTAGCAAAGTAGGATTCTTACAAAAGGGGCCTTTAAAATTGATCGGTAATTTTAACTTTTACCCACTTCCTTCTCAGATTTCATACAGAACAGACCTGTATCGACGTTATCACGAAACACAAACCAGGAATATCACGAATCCCAACTTGATACTTCCGGCAACTTTCGAAAAGGATTTCTTGTGGAACCGCTACCTGGATATCCGATATGATATGACCCGCTCTCTTAAATTCGACTTTGCATCCAGATCAACATCTCGAATTGACGAACCTGATGGTAGGATCAATAAAAACGACGATGATTACGAATGGAAACGTGATTCGATAATCACAAACCTGATGAACCTGGGTAGGCCAACACTTTACGGACATAATTTTAACGTTACCTACCAGGTACCTCTAAGAACATTTAAAATGCTCAACTTTATGAGTGCCAGTGTTACCTACAGGGGTGCATACGATTGGATTGCAGGATCGCTTACAGATGATGACATCAACATTGGAAACCGAATTACAAACTCACGCAATCTCTCGCTAAACGGAACTGCTAACCTTCAGTCCTTATTTAACAAAGTACCGTATTTCCAGGAAGTTAATCAGAAATTCAGGCGAACCGGGCGAGGAAGAGGGAGCCTTAACAGAAATAGCGGGAGGTCAAATCAACAGTCTAACGAACCACTCCAGAAAAAGACAGAAGAAACGTTTAGTTCAAATGTACGCTTGCGGGCAGGAACACCTCAAAAAATAGCACACAAACTAAACACTAAAAAAGTAAAAGTTTTAGTAACCGGAGTTGAAGGTAAAGCAATACCTGGAAAAATAGATATCGTGGATCCGAACACCATTGAATTTACACCAAATGAAAATGCCAATCAGGCAATGTTAACCGTAACC
Source organism: uncultured Draconibacterium sp. (assembly GCA_963677455.1). Taxonomy (GTDB): domain Bacteria; phylum Bacteroidota; class Bacteroidia; order Bacteroidales; family Prolixibacteraceae; genus Draconibacterium. The sequence continues at coordinate 6,068,974 of OY781971.1, read as the reverse complement.
GGTAAACGTGGTGATCAATCTTTCATGAAAGATGTACTTGATTTAACAACCAGAATGGTGATCGGACTTCGAACAGTTTCGGTAATGTACAGTAAAAACGGAAGTTCGGCAATTAGTGGTTACCTGCCAGAACCAGCGCTTTTTGGTGCCGGAAATTATTCTCCGGATCCACAGTGGAGCCGGCCTGACGCTGCATCTGGTTTTGCACCGGGGCTTCCATTCCTTTTAGGATGGCAAGATCGTGACTTTGCGATGAAAGCTGCTCAAAACGGCTGGTTAACAATCGATTCAACATTGAATGAACCGTTCATGTTTAGAGATAACGAACGCATAAACCTGAGAGCAATTTGGGAACCCCTCCCCGACTTGCGTATCACCATTACAGGAGATCGTAACTTCTCTAAAAACATTACTGAATTCTATGATTACGATCCGACATCACGAGCATTTAATGCCAATAGTTTTACCGAGTCTGGAAACTTTAGTATGTCTATCCTAACATGGAATACAGCATTCTTTTCTATCGGAAAAGGAGAAGTTATCAGCTCTGAGGCATTCGAGAATATGAAGAAATACCGCCTTACTATTGCTAATCGGTTAGCTGACCAACGTGCAGCCGGTGGAAACTATAATCGCTCGGCAGAACATCAGAACTACCCAGGCTACCCAGAAGGCTACGGGCCTAATTCGCCAGAGGTCATGGTTCCTGCGTTCCTCGCTGCATACCAGGGAAGAGATCCAAATAAAGTTTCACTGGGCTTATTCCCTTCGCTCAAATATATCCGCCCGAACTGGACCATAAACTACGAAGGAATGGTATCAAGGATACCAGGACTAAATAAAGTTATGCGCTCATTAAACTTCCAACACGGTTACCGCTCAACCTACAATGTAGGCTCATACGTTACAAACCTGAATTATGTGGCAGAAGGAGACGGTTTCAGCTATATCAAAGATTTAGCTGAAAATTTTGTTGGTCCGTATGATTTAACATCAGTAAGTATAACTGAAGCTTTCAACCCGCTTATCAATGTTGATGTTATATGGCAAAGTGACCTCACAACCCGCGCAGATATAAAACGCACCCGAAATATGAACCTTTCGTTTGCCAATAACCAACTGACAGAGGTACTAGGCAGCGAATACACCTTGGGTGTTGGTTACCGTTTCACCCATATGGATTTAATTATCAAAACCAAAAATTCGCAACAGGCTTATTCAAATGATTTAAATATCAGAGCCGACCTCTCATACAGAAAAAGTAAAACAATAGTGAGGCAGTTAGACGAAGATAACGACCAAATTACAGCAGGGCAAAGTAACTTTACGATTAAAACTTATGCAGAATACCGCTTAAGCGACCGTTTTGAGGCTCGTGTTTTCTATGACAGGATTCTTAATAACCCATTTACTGGCAGTTCATACAGAACAACAAATGCAAACTTTGGTGTAAGCTTTACATTCACTCTTGCAAACTAGTATTAATTCAACCTTAGGTTAAATTGAATCTTGATTATTAAACAAAATTTTGTTTTCTCAAAAAAATGAAGTTTCTTGCAAGTGAAATTTTCAAACAAATGAAAAAAACAAATACAATATGGCTTCCGTGGTGGGGTCTTCTTACGTAAGTTAGGAGTTAAAGAGCCATATTGGTATTTTTAGAATATTAAAACAGGCCTGCTCCTTTTTGAGCGGGTTTTTTAATGCAAAAAAGAAAAATGAAATTACAAAATAACATTTGGTGGTGGCAGATATACTTTTTACAACAATCGTGAAAAGAGGTATGCCATTGGACAAAATGGAAAAACGGCTCATCGAATTCACGATGAGCCGTTTTTTTTGATCAGATAATCTTAAAAACAGTATAATGGAACAATTAAAATTTAAACCCGTAGTACGAAAAATTCTTGCCGACACAGTAACACCGGTAAGCATTTATCTTCGTCTGCGAACACTTTATCCGAAGTCAATTTTATTAGAGAGTTCGGATTATCACGGACACGAAAATGCTTACTCGTTTATTGCATTTAATCCGGTTGCCAGCTTTACGGTAACCGAAGGAAATGTTTCAAAAGAATTGCCAGGCAAAACAAAAGAAAAATTCTCGTTATCCGACGAACGCATTTTACACGATGAATTGGATGCATTTTTCAAAACCTTTGATGTTGACTCAAGCGAAATTGAGTTGCCAGCCAACGGCTTGTTTGGCTACCTAAACTTCGATGCCATTCAGCATTTCGAGAACATCCAGTTTTCTTCGCCAAAGGTAGAAGAATACCAAATCCCGGAAGTGCGCTATTGCTTTTACAAATATGTAGTGGCTATTGATCATCACAAGAACCAGATTCACATGGTTGAGAACCTGATGGAAGGTGAAGAATCGCAGATCGACTACATTCATCATTTGCTCATCAACCTGAATTTTGCCACTGCAAAGTTCGATACTGTTGGCGATGAACTGTCGAACATTAACGACGAAGAATACAAGTACATGGTAACAAAAGGCAAAGAACACTGTTACCGGGGCGATGTCTTCCAAATCGTATTGAGCAGACAATTCTCCCAGGAATTTAAAGGCGATGATTTTAACGTTTACCGTGCATTGCGGTCGATAAATCCATCGCCTTATTTATTTTATTTCGATTATGGCGACTATCGTATTTTCGGGTCGAGTCCGGAAGCTGAAATTCGAATCAAAGAAAACAAAGCCTACATTCATCCTATTGCCGGAACTTTTAAACGAACCGGCAACGACGACCAGGATAGAGAACTGGCTGAAAAACTCAGCAAAGATCCAAAAGAAAATGCCGAGCATGTTATGCTGGTGGATCTGGCACGAAACGATCTCAGCCGGAATGCTGATAATGTAATTGTTGAAACTTACCGCGAAGTGCAGTTTTTCTCGCATGTAATTCATTTGGTTTCGCAAGTTTCCGGCGAAATAAGCGATAATACGAACCTGATTAAAGTATTGGGGGAAACATTTCCCGCAGGAACACTTTCTGGAGCACCAAAATACAAAGCCATGGAACTGATTGACAAATACGAAAATCAGAACCGCGGATACTACGGAGGATGCATTGGCTACCTCGGTTTCGATAAAACGGTAAACCATGCCATTATGATTCGCTCTTTTTTAAGTAAAAACAAGAAATTGTTTTACCAGGCAGGTGCGGGTATTGTTGCAGATTCGCAGGAAGAAAGCGAACTGCAGGAGGTAAACAACAAATTAGCGGCCTTAAAAAAAGCCATAGGAATGGCGAAAGAAATCAATTAGAAAATTGTACACCATGAAGATATTAGTAATTGATAACTACGACTCGTTTACCTACAACCTGGTTCATGCGATTAAGAAAATAACAGGACAACAGGTTGATGTGTACCGCAACGACGAGATCTCGCTCGAAGAGATTGAGAAATACGACAAAATTGTGCTCTCTCCCGGTCCGGGGATTCCTGAAGAAGCCGGATTACTTCTGGACATTATCAAAGAATATGCACCAAAGAAAAGTATGCTGGGCGTATGTCTCGGACATCAGGCAATTGGTGAAGCATTTGGCGGCGAACTGCTCAACATGAACCGCGTGCTACACGGCATTGCCACTCCAATTAGGCTCACCGAAAACAAATCGGTGCTCTTTAACGAGCTTCCTGAAACATTCGATGTTGGGCGTTATCATTCCTGGATTGTTAAGAGTGATAATCTACCGAAGTGTTTCGAAGTTACGAGTTACGACGCTGACGGATTAATTATGTCGATCCGGCATAAAGAATTCGATGTTCAGGGAGTTCAGTTCCACCCCGAGTCTGTACTTACTCCAATGGGAGAGAAAATGATTGAAAACTGGCTGAATTCGTAAGAACCAGACAACAATCATCATAATTAGTTTTAAAATGAATTTAGGTGAATTATGAAAGATATACTTCAATACTTATTCGAAGGCAACAAACTTACACGCGAACAAGCAAAAAACAGCCTTACCGAAGTTGGGAAAGGATTACACTCAGAAGCAGAGTTTGCCTCATTCCTGACGGTATTTAAAATGCGGCCTATTGACTCTGAAGAACTGGCGGGTTTTAGAGATGCGATGTTCGAACTCAGCTCTAAAGTAGATTTATCCGATTACAGCGGTATTGACATTGTGGGTACCGGTGGCGATGGAAAAAATACGTTTAACATTTCAACGCTGGCGTGCTTTGTAGTAGCCGGAGCCGGAGTAAATGTCACCAAGCACGGCAACTACGCAGCCTCTTCAACAAGCGGCTCTTCCAATGTTTTGGAATATTTGGGCTATAAATTCAGCAACGAAACAGACAAGCTTAAAAGCCACCTCGACAAAGGAAACTTTTGTTTTATGCATGCGCCGCTTTTCCACCCGGCAATGAAACACATTGCACCTGTTCGGAGAGCGCTGAAAGTACCTACCTTTTTTAATATTCTTGGCCCCATGATAAATCCGTCGTCGCCAAAATACCAGTTACTTGGTGTTAACAATGATGTAAATTTTGCCCATTACGCTAATGTTTATGACACACTAGATATTAACTTTGCAATAGTGAACAGTTTGGATGGCTACGACGAAATTTCGTTAACATCCGACACAAAAGTTGGATTGAATGGAAAGGAAACAATTTTGTCGCCAAATTCGTTTGGAATGGAGGCCTTAAAGCCCGAAGATTTATTCGGGGGAGAATCGGTTGAAGATGCAGCAAAGATTTTCATAAATGTTCTTGAAAATAAAGCAACATCGGCACAAAAAGAAGTGGTACTTGCCAACGCGGCACTGGCACTGCATGTCGTCCACCCGCAAAAAACATTGCTCGACTGCGTTGCAATAGCTCGCGAATCGCTGGAAAGCGGTAATGCATTAAAGTGTCTGAAATCAGTTACACAATAATATTATGAACATTCTGGATAAAATCGTTGAAGCAAAAAAGGAAGAAATCGCTCATCAGAAAAAAGTGGTTGAGGTTGATATGCTCAAAGAGATACCTGATTTTTTCAGGGACTGCAACTCCTTTAAAACCGGTTTGCTAAAACCCGGTGCGTCGGGAATTATTGCCGAGTTTAAGCAACGGTCTCCATCCAAAGGCGATATAAATCTTTCGGCGAGAGTGGAAGAAGTGACCAAAGCTTATGTCGCTGCAGGAGCCTCAGGCTTATCGGTTTTAACCGAAAAGAACTTTTTTGGCGGATCGCAGGCTAACCTGGTTAAAGCTCGCGAGAATAATCCGGACATCCCGATACTACGTAAAGATTTCATGGTTGATCCCTACCAGATTATTGAAGCGAAAGCTTATGGAGCTGATGCGATTTTGCTCATTGCTGCTTGTTTAAGCAAAAAACAGGCGCTCGATCTGGCGCAATTTGCCAAAGAAAATGGACTTGATGTGCTTATGGAAATTCACAATGCTGATGAGCTGAAGGTGGTAAACGATTTTGTTGATATTGTGGGCGTAAATAACCGCAATCTGAAGACCTTTGAAGTTAGTATTGAGACCTCGGTTCAACTTTCGAAACTCATTCCTGAAAAATTTGTGAAGATATCGGAAAGCGGACTAGCCGGTGCCGACGAAATAAGTTACCTGAAGCAACATGGCTTTAAGGGCTTTTTAATTGGTGAGACATTCATGAAAACAGCAAATCCGGGAAAAGCTTGTAAAGATTTTATTCGGAAGCTATAAAAAGAAACCATAAACAATGGAGAGAAAACTGAAGATAAAAGTTTGCGGAATGAAGTTCACCCAAAACCGCGAAGAAGTGGAAGAACTTCCGGTGGATATGTTAGGCTATATATTTTATGGGCCTTCGAAACGTTTTGTGGGCGAACAACCCAATGCAGGACTGTTTAATTCGGGAAAGCCCAAAGTTGCCGTTTTTGTAGATGAAAATGCCTTCGAGATAATGGCTTTGGCAAAGAATTTTGGCTTTGAGTATATCCAGCTCCACGGAAAAGAAAACCCCAAAACCTGTAGCATGCTAAAAAAGCAAGGGCTGAAAATCATTAAAGCCTTTTCGGTTGACGATTCTTTCAAGTTTGAAACAACTGAAGCTTACGGGAAATTTATCGATTATTTTCTTTTCGATACAAAAACCAAACTTCACGGCGGTTCGGGGGAAAAATTCAACTGGGAAATCCTTGAAAAATACACAGGACACACTCCTTTCTTTTTAAGTGGTGGAATTGGCCCTGAGTATGTAGAACAAATCAAAGCTTTCAGCCATCCGAAACTTACCGGGCTTGACCTGAACAGTGGTTTTGAAGATAAACCTGGATTAAAAAATATTGAAAAGCTGAAACAGTTTATTGAAGCAATAAACTAAAAAAGCATTGTCTTTCCTGCGAAAGCAGGAAACTCATAAGATTCTCGCCTTCGCGGGAATAGCAAGAATCAATGACAAAACAAAGAATATGAAATATACAGTTGACGAAAAAGGATATTACGGAGAATTTGGCGGTGCCTGGATACCGGAAATGATGTACACCAACATCGACGAGCTAAAGCACAGGTATCTCGAAATCATCGGATCAGAAGCATTCAAAAAGGAGTTCGACCAATTGCTGAAAGACTATGTCGGCAGGCCATCTCCTTTGTATTATGCCAGCCGCTTGTCGGAACACTACGGTACAAAGATTTACTTGAAACGTGAGGATTTAAACCATACCGGTTCGCACAAACTAAACAATACAATCGGGCAGATATTATTGGCCGAGAAATTAGGAAAAACCCGCATTATTGCTGAAACCGGAGCAGGCCAGCACGGCGTTGCAACAGCAACAGTTTGCGCGCTAAAAGGGATTAAATGTATTGTTTACATGGGTGCACTTGATGTTTCTCGGCAGGCACCTAACGTAAAAAAGATGAAAATGCTTGGTGCCGAGGTTATTCCTGTTCACAGCGGAAACAAAACGCTAAAAGATGCAACAAACGAAGCCATGCGCGACTGGATCAACAATCCGGAAGATACGCATTACATTATCGGTTCGGTTGTTGGGCCTCATCCCTTCCCCGATATGGTGGCACGTTTCCAATCAGTAATTAGCAAGGAAATGAAAGCACAGCTACTTGAACAAACCGGCTCTGAACTGCCAACCCGGGTGCTTGCCTGCGTAGGTGGAGGAAGTAATGCCGCAGGAGCTTTCTACCATTTTTTAGATGACGAACAGGTTGAGCTGATTGGTGTGGAAGCTGCGGGGAAAGGAGTGGATACCGATGAAACAGCTGCCACGTTAACAGTTGGTTCTCCCGGAGTGTTGCACTCGGCTAAAACAATGTTGATGCAAAATGCCGACGGACAGATTACTGAACCCTATTCAATTTCTGCCGGACTGGATTATCCGGGAATTGGGCCATTACACGCACACTTACACAAAACAAAACGTGCAAAGTTTCTGGCTGCTACCGATGAAGAAGTTTTGCAGTCGGTACTGCTACTTACTCAAAAAGAAGGCATTATTCCTGCGCTTGAATCGGCACATGCACTGGCAGCACTCGATAAAATTAAAATGCAGCCCGACGACGTAAACGTAATTAATCTTTCGGGAAGTGGAAACAAGGATATGGAAACTTACCTCAATTATTTTGGATATTAAAGCTCAACAACAATGAACAACAGAATAAACAAACTTTTCGAAACCAAAAATCAAGATATACTTTCAGTCTATTTTACGGCAGGTTTCCCGAGCTTAAACAATACGGTTGAAATTATTCAGGAATTGGAGAAGAACGGTGTTGATCTCATCGAAATCGGTATTCCTTTTTCTGATCCAACAGCTGATGGACCAACCATCCAGAAAAGCAGCGAAACAGCTTTGAAAAATGGAATGAGTCTTGATCTGCTTTTCGAACAACTTAAAGACATTCGCCAAACAATAAAAATTCCATTGATTCTGATGGGTTACATCAACCCGGTTTATCAATACGGTATTGAACGTTTTTGCGAAAAATGTGCTGAAATTGGCATTGATGGAACTATTCTCCCCGATCTTCCTTTGGATGAGTTTGAAACAAGTTACAAAACCTTTTTCGAAAAGAACAACTTGCATAATGTCCTGCTGATTACGCCGCAAACTTCGGAAACAAGAATCCGTCAGATTGATGAAGCCAGCAAAGGCTTTATTTACATGGTGTCCTCATCATCAACGACTGGAGCCGGTAAAAAAGTGGAAGATTTTCATAAAGATTATTTTGAAAAAATCCAGAAAATGCAGCTAAAAAATCCGAGGTTAATCGGTTTTGGTATTTCTGATAAATCAACATTCAACAATGCTTGCAGTTACGCCAGCGGCGCCATCATCGGAAGTGCATTTGTAAATGCTGTTGCCAATTCAAACAACCTTAAGCAAGACATTGCCGATTTTGTAAAATCGATACGATAAACGTTTTTAAAACCGCGGTTTTGTTGACACAAATCACATGTTTTCAAACAGGAAATCACAGGTTCAATTGTAAGCTATTGCTGACCAACATATTATTGCTAAAATGTATAAAATCAAGTATTAAATAGTGTTAAAGTATATTATTCGACATACTTATAATTGACGAATTAGGTTATCTTAATAGCACAATTATAAAAACAGAAAGCCATGTTTGAATACGCTAAAATCATTTTACCAAAAGTAAGTTTTAGTAAAGATCTGTTCAGGAAAGAACTTAACAAGTGTATTAACTGGGTAGAGACAGATCAGCTTCACGAATTATACACGTGGTGCTATGAGAATTTTAACGAGATGTACCCCGATGTTCTGGCGGAAGCCTTTAGTGACATTGCGGCGTAAAAAATAACAAGCGGGGTAATACCCGCTTTTTTTGTGTCAAATTCCCTCAAAAATCTGTAAACGACATTTTATTATCTGCAAAATTCGTTACAATCTGCAACCGCCAATTAAATCCCTAACTCCTTCATTCGCATTTTCAAAATAGCCGTTCGCTGAATTTTTTTCTACAAGTTCCGATTCTGTCTTATGTTTGAAAAAGACTAAAAATCAGGAACTCTTTAAAACGGAGTATTCCTTAGTAAAGATTTTTAACGGGGAGTACGGGGAATTATTCGCATCACAACAAAACTCCACTTTTATACATAAAAACAGTTAATTAAACAGCGACTAAAATGTAAAAAGTGAAATATCTGACCGGCTGGCGGATATTTAAACTCCCGTTTCCCCGGCGGGAGTTTTCTTTTTGGAAAAAAATATAAAGCGAAGGGTAATTAGCTTTAGTATTAACATAAATCTTTGACATGAAAAAACTACTTCTTTTAATTGTAGCTTTTTGTTTCGGAGTGAGTACATTATTCGCCCAAACAAAGCAAATTTCGGGGAAGGTTACTGCCGCCGACGATGGCAGCCCCATTCCCGGAGCATCAGTGGTTGTTAAAGGAACAACTAACGGAACCACCACCAATGTTGATGGTGAATTCAGTATGCTTGTTCCTGAAAACGAAACCTTGGTCTTCTCCTTTGTTGGCATGAAAACAGTTGAGCTGCCTGTTACCAACTCTGCTGTTTACAACGTTGCCATGAAGGTTGAATCTATTGGTGTTGACGAGGTTGTTGTAACCGCAGTTGGCATTAAACGAAATGCAAGAAGCCTAACTTACGCTGTTCAGCAGGTTGCAGGCGACGATGTTGAACACAAAGTTGAAACTGACGTGATAAGGGCCTTGAGTGGCCGCATTGCCGGAGTAAACATTACTGCTTCCGGTGGAGCAGCCGGTGCTGCCACAAACATTACCATCAGGGGTAATTCTTCGGCGCTGGGCAATAACCAACCTTTGTTTGTTGTGGATGGAATCCCCTTCGACAATTCACAGACAAATACACAGAACCCAAACGTTCACGGCTCAACCTATTCTAACCGCGCACTGGATATTGATCCTAATGACATCGAATCAATTTCGGTACTAAAAGGTGGTTCGGCCGCAGCATTGTACGGGACACGTGCAGCCAACGGGGTAATAATTATCACCACAAAATCGGGAGGAAAAGGCGATAAAAACTTTAACGTATCATTTACTTCCAGTTTTGCGTTGGAAGAACCTGCAAAAATGCCATCGTACCAAAACGAATACGGACAAGGCGCAAATCAGCAGTTTAATCCGGGCTACATGGGTACCTGGGGGCCACGCTTTGATGCTCCTTACCTTGATGGCAATGGCGATACTGCTGCAACACTTTTCATGCACGATGGAGTTATCTCGTATGTAAACCATTTGGGTGAAACAGTTCCTTACAAGGCATTCCCAAATAATGTTTCAGATTTTTTCGAAACAGGAACCGTGTTTGAAAATTCGCTAAGTATATCGGGAGGTGATGAAAATACCAATTTCATTACGTCGATTACAGCAAATAACCATGATGGTTTTATTCCTTTTACCGGGCTCGACAAGTACTCGTTAAAAGTTGCAGGAAATAAGAAAATTGGAAATAAACTTACTGTTGGGGCTTCATTAACCTATGTGAATATTTTACAAGAAGGTGTACCAACCGGAGGTTTTGGTGTAACCAACACCAGTATTTTCGGACAGTTGTGGATTATGCCGCGTAGTTACAACCTTTCCGGCTTCCCGTATATTGATCCTTTAACACAAGAAAATATTCACTACCGCTCTGACCTTGACAATCCCTACTACCTGGCACAGGAGAATGGATACACAAGTACTTTAAACAGGGTTTACGGTTACGGTAGTCTGAATTACGAGTTTACTTCGGAATTGAATATGAACTTCAAGTTCGGTTTTAATAACTACACCGACAGGAGACAACAGGTATACGCAAAAAGTACCCAATACAACGGCGGAAACGGAGCTATTTTTGAAGATGTAATTTCAAACTCTCAAATAGAATCTACTTTGCTTTTAACCTACAACAAACAATTAAGCGGAGCATTCAACCTAACAGCAATTGGTGGCTGGAACCTCAGTGAAAATAAATATACCAACCTTTCAATGGAGGGCAACGATATTATCGTTCATGGAATTGACAGGCTGGAAAACACAAAAACAATTATTCCAGGACTTTATAACAGCGAAAGCAAAACTCGTTTGGTTGGGGTGTTTGCCGATATCACTCTGGGTTACAATAACTGGGTTTTCCTGAACCTTACAGGAAGAAACGACTGGTCGTCAACGCTACCAATTAAAGAAAACAGTTTCTTCTACCCTTCTGCAACTGCTTCATTCGTGCTTACTGATGCACTGAAACTTAACTCTGATATTTTGAGTTATCTGAAAGTTTACGGAGGTTTGTCGAGAATAGGAAGCGATGCATTTGCCTATTTAACCAGAAGTACTTATGACGTAAATCCGAACTACGGAAATAACCTTGGAAATCTTGAATTTCCATTTAAAGGAACAGCTGCTTTGGCAATGAGCGACTCCAGGGGAAATGCTGAAATTAAACCGGAAATTACCAAAGACTGGGAAGTTGGCACCGATATCCAGTTGTTCAATTCTCGTTTGGCGTTTGATTTTACCTACTACAACCGATCGACAGAAGATCAGATTTTCTTTGTTACCGTACCTGCAAGTACCGGATTTATACAGCAGGCAGCAAACGCCGGAGAAATTTCAAACAAGGGAGTTGAAGCATCGGTAAAAATCAGGCCTATTTATAAACCTACGGGCTTAAAATGGGAAATGCTGTATAATTTCAGCCGCAACCGTTCTGAGATTGTTGAACTTTTTGAAGGAGTAGAAAAAATTAGTGTCGGTACCAATTACGTTGGCTTTGATATTGTACATAAAGTAGGCGAACCTTTTGGTATGCTCGAGTTTGCAAAACTCAGAAGAGACGATGAAGGCAACCTGCTGATCAACCCGGAAACCGGTTATGCAACAGAGGAAACCAATGTATCTGTAGCTTCCGATCCAAATCCGGATTATATCATGTCGCTCGACAATCACTTCTCGTACAAAGGATTCCGTGCGAGCTTTTTGTTCTCTTACCGGAAAGGTGGTGATATTTACAGTAACACTGTATCTTCTTTGCGAGAAAGAGGTGTAGTTGAAGAAACTGCTGTAAACCGCGAGGCCGGACATATTATTAAAGGAGTATATGCCGATCCTGACAATCCGGATATTCCATGGATTGTAGATGGGAAAAAGGTAGAAAACAAAACTGTGATTACTACCAACGATTACTACTTCAGAGGATTCCCAGGATTTGAAAACGGAGTTTTTGACGCATCTGTTTTCAGGTTAAGAGAAGCGACAATCGGATATTCATTTCCGAAAACAATGTTTACCAAACTTCCTATTGAATCCTTAAATCTGACTTTAATTGGCAGGAATTTATGGATGTATGCGCCAAACATTCCGCACATCGATCCGGAACTAAATGCTTATGGTGCAGATAACCGACAGGGTGTTGATTTCTATTACATGCCTAATGCAAGAAGATATGCCTTGAGTTTAAAAGTTACATTCTAATCAAAAAAATAATGACCATGAAAAAGATATTTTTTCCAATATTATTGATTATGCTGACAGGTCTTATTTCTTGCGAGGGTTACCTCGACATTAATGAGGATCCAACAGCACCAACCGATGCAACAATCATTGATCTGTTGCCGTCGGGACAAGCAGCATGTGCTTTTGGTTTAGCCAACCAAATGAACCGTGCAGCATCTGACAATGTGCAGTACTTATCAGGTCGTTACGACTCCTGGGCTATTTCGCCCGATGATTTATCGAACGCCTGGCGTTTTTCTTTGTATGCAGGAGGATTAAAAGACCTCCAGATTGTAATTGAAAAAGCAACAGAATCAGGAAACTTCCATTTTGCCGGTGTTGCAAAACTTATGCAAGCCTACACTTTCAGTATTATGGTTGACGTATGGGACGATATTCCTTATTCGGAAGCTCTGAACAACGAAATTCTTCACCCTGTATTCGACGACGCCTCATCGATTTATGACAATTTATTTGCCTTAATTGACGAAGGTATCGCCGACCTTGATAGAGATTTGCCGGACTTGCCGGCCGACATGAAAGATGCTGACCTGGTTTTTGGTGGCAATCTGAATAAATGGAAGAAAATGGGCTATACCCTGAAACTGAAAATGTACAATCAGATTCGTCTGGTGGATGCTTCAGCCGCAAAATCAAATATCGAAAGCCTGGTTAGTTCCGGCAATTTGATTTCGGCTAATGCCGACGACTTTTTGTTTCAGTTTGGCAGCTCAACAACACCTTCCAATCAACACCCGGGATATCAAAACGACTATACTGTTAAAGGAGAAGCCTATGTAAACTCGCATTTCTACGAAGTGATGCAGGGAAACTTTGACCCAAGGTTACCCTACTTCTTCTACCGACAGGATGGAACTTTTGATGGTAGATATACAGGCGATCCTACCCCAACAGGAAATGATGATGACACACGCAGTGTCCAAGGTTTATATTCGGTAGGTGGAAAATATGACGATGGTTCAGCAGAATCAGTGGGATCAAATTCAGCAGCAGGCGACGGTCGATTTAGAATGGTCACTAATGTAATGCGACTATTTATTGAATGTGAAGCGGCATTGGCTTTAAATGCAGATGTATCGGACACGCCCGAGAACCTTTTCAGAAAAGCATTGGAGGCTAATTTTGCTGAAATTAATTCGCTGGATGCACCAAATATTCCGGAAAATGTAAGAGATGCCTATATCAATGCACGAGTAACCTTGTTTAACGAAGCTGCCAGCAGCGACGATAAACTGGCCATTGTAATGGAAGACAAATGGATTACTTCTTTTGGCAATGCATTGGAAGCTTATAACGATTATCGCCGAACCGGATATCCGGTTTTACCACCGCCTCTTGTTGCCAGTAACGACGTGGTGTCAAACCGCTTCCCTTATCCAAGCGACGAGCTTAGCGCAAATTCAAATGCTCCGGCTCAGCCGTTGAATAATGTTAAGGTATTTTGGGACAATTAAAACTTAGAAAAATGAGACGAATACAAAGTATATACAAAACAAGCATTCTGTTTGCAATGCTTTTTACGCTTGCAGTTTCATGTAATGAAGACATCGACAAGCAGGCATATGTAATGGAAGGCACAGATACAGGAGGAGTTCTTCCGAACGTAACTTTCCTTGCGGGTAAAAACTTCGACTTTGGCGATATGAGCAACACTTATCTGAGTTTTATTGCCGATGCAGCTATCGCCGGCAACAGAACTTTCGAAAGATTGGTAATTAGCAAATCGTATAATGGTGGTGACACCATTATACACCAGCAACTTACGCCTTCGGAAATGCCTTTCCAAGTAGATATTACACCCGAAGATGCCGTTGATGGTTTTGGCATTAGTACTGCTGAAATTGCCGGAGGCGATTATATCGACTGGATGTTTATGATTGAGTTTGCCGATCCTGACGTAAAATTTAATGACGATGCTCTTACACAACAATTCCCGGATTTCCGATCATATTTTGTGTGTGCGTTTGATGAAAACGTTACAGTTGGAACTTATCAAATAACATTTTCAAGCTGGGAAGAGGATTTTAATATTGTTGGAACTACTTTTGAAGTGGTGGCCGGACCTGGTGAAAACCAAGTCACTTTGGTAGACCCGTTAGGACACGGAGCAATTGATGGCAATAACTATGATCTGGTTGTTGACATTGATCCTGTTTCAGGGGCAGCAGTCGTTGCAACTCAAATCGCCTGGGATTCCGACAACTACGGATGGGGATACGGGGCAATAACTGCAGACGGTGCCGGATATGTACTTTCTTGTGCGGGCACAATCTCTCTCGATCTTACCTATTGTGTACCTTCTCTTGGTGCCGGAGTTTGCTTTTCAGCCGGCGACCATATTGAAGCTGTAAAACAATAGTTGCAATACCACTCACTCTGTATAAAAAAGCACAGCCGGCCTCGATAAAATCAGGGCCGGCTAACTTTTCTCCTTGATTATCTGCATACTGTTTATTTCAACTTTCTCTTTCAGCATTTGTCCCGAATCGTTCTGCTTTTGAATTTCCTTAACCGCCTTCATCCCCTTAACTACCCGTCCAAACCCCGCAAAACCTTGTCCATCGGGATTGCGTTTCCCTCCAAAATCCAGTTCCGGCTGATCACCAACACAAATAAAAAATTCAGTTGATGCTGTGCCCGGTTCAGCTCTTGCCATCGAAATCGTTCCATCCAAATGTTTGATTCCTGTAATCTCTGTAGTTTCATGAGCTATTGGTACTATCTTCTCCAACCGTTCATCATCAAACAATCCACCTTGAATAACCTCAATTTTTATTTTATTGTCGGGCTAATTATCCATATGTACTACACGATAAAAAACAGCATTTTCATATGTTCCGTTTTGAACATTCTTTAAGAAATTCTTTGCAGTGAGCGGTGCATTTAATGTATCAACCTCAATTAAAATATCTCCAAACCGGGTTTCCATTTTCACAGTTGGCAGCAATTGAGCATTCATTCTGGCAACTGAGAAAAAAGAAATCAGTGTGAATAGTATTACTTTACTCATATTAAATTCTGCATATTATGTTTTACTTGCAATCAAATGTAAGAAAAGAGGGCTCAGAAACCTTAACGCTTATTATTTTTGCTTTGCAAGAAATCCAACATTAAAATACAATACGTATAGTTATGGTTACAACACGTAAAATCAACATTTTGCTTGGGCTGATTTTGATCAGCACAATTACATTCGCTCAGAGTCGGTCGCTCGAAGATTTCTTAAAAGCACAGCCACAGGTAAAAAGTGTAGAAAAACTGGAAACAACTGATTTCTTTACTGAGAAGTTTAAAGTGATGGTAAACCAACCACTCGACCATGAACATCCGGCTAAAGGCTCGTTCCTGCAACGTGTAATTATTTGCAATAAAAATATCGACAACCCTGTTGTATTTATCACCGAAGGCTACAACGGGGGCTATGCTGAAAATCAGAGATATGTAAATGAATTAAGTCCGATACTTAATGCCAACCAAATATGCATGGATCATCGTTACTTTGGGGAGTCGATGCCTGAACCACTTAACTGGGAATACCTCACGGTAAGAAATGCTGCTGCAGATCATCATTCAATCATTCAGATGATGAAAAAATATTACTCCGGTAAGTGGATTACAACCGGCATTAGTAAAGGCGGACAAACTGTTGTTTACCACCGTTGGCTTTACCCAAACGATGCTGATGTTTCAATTCCTTATGTTGCGCCACTAAATTTTGGGGTTGAAGATGGCCGGCATGAGCCTTTCATAGCCAATACTGCCGGGACGCCGGAACAAAGACAGAAGGTGTTAGATTTTCAGATTGAGATTTTAAAAAACCGCGCGACTTACCTGCCTAAACTTGACTCTTTCTGTACACAGAAAAACTTTAATTTCAGAATTAGTCTCAACGAAGTTCTGGATTATTGTGTATTGGAATATCCATTTGCACTTTGGCAATGGGGAACAATGACGAGCCAAATTCCTGTGGTAAAAGATTCATCTCCGGAAAAGCTTTTCGAACACCTGATGATTGTTTCTTCTCCTTCCTATTTCGATCTAAAAGACATGGAGAAATACCAATCGTTTTTTGTACAGGCTGCTCGCGAACTGGGCTATTATGGCTACGATACTAAACCATTTAAGAAATATTTATCGATTAAAACGGCTAAAGATTATATCTATAAGATCTTCCTTCCTGAAGACATTTCAATTAAGTACAATAAAAAAACAGCGAAAGAAGTTCGGAGATTTATACAAAACACCGACGCACGAATACTTTTTATATACGGCGAATGGGATCCCTGGTCGGCAAGTGCGTTCGAGGTTCCTGAAAAAGACAATTTCCTGAAAATTGTAAAGCCCAGAGGAAGTCATGCTACCCGTATTAACAATTTACCAGAAAATCAGAAGCAGGAAGTGAAAGCCACTCTTGAACAGTGGCTGGGTATGCCGGTAAATATTAAAATGGAAAGGTAGAACGTAGTTCTGTTAAATAAGCAGCCTTCGACTTCGTTCAGTCCGACCATCTTCCTGAGCGAAGTTAAAGGGTGTCTGAAAAAAAGGTTTCAAAGCAGTTTTAGAGAAAAAACAAAGCCACGCCACCAACCGTAATAATGGCGCCCAGAATTTCTTTCCAGTTTACTTTTTCTTTAAACAGAAAGATAGAAGGAGGAATTATTAACACCGGCACAATTGCCATGAGCGTTGCTGCAATACCTGTTTGTGTGTGCTGAACTGCTAACAGCGAAAACGAAACTCCCAGAAAAGGGCCGAAAAAGGCGCCCAGCGAAATACGTTTCATTGCCGAGCTATTTTTTAATGCAGCACCTACTTTGTGCCAGCGTTTTATAAAAAAGAAGAGAACCGAAAAACCAACAATTCCGGTAAGCACTCTAATCTGTGTCGCCGAAAATGCATCGTAATCACCCATTCCCTTTTTACTGATTACCAAACCAGCAGCCTGCCCCAGAGCACCGCCTAAAGCAAGCAGAATTCCAGGCAGCGAATAACTCGATTTCAGCTTCCGAATAACCGCTCCGTTTTCCTCCGACTTCTCCCGCTTCAATATCACCAGAACAATCCCGCTCATGGTTATTCCCATACCAAGCCAGTTCATCGGAGTTAATACTTCGCCCAACATTAACCAGCCAATAAAAGCAGCAAAAGGAGGCGCCAGAGCCATTAATAACATTGCTACCCGTGCTCCAATTATCAGGTAGGACTGAAACAACAAAAGATCGCCAATTACAAAGCCAACTAAACCGGAAAAAGCCAGCCATTTCCAATTGTACCAGCTTGCGTCGGTCGGGAAAAAGAAACCGCGCACAAGCCAGCTATAAATCCCTATCAGGAAAAAAGCCATAACCAAGCGGATAAGGTTTACAGCCAGCGAACCAACCTTTTTACCTGCCGATTCAAACGCCAATGCAGTGATTGTCCAGAATACTGCAGTAAGGACGCCCGCTATTTCTCCAAAGTGATTTTCCATGCTTACAGCGAATGATTATTTCCATCAAAAAAAACCATTCTCCGTTTTGCGTGAAGAATGGTTCTCTAATATTTTTGATTTAAATTTTCTGATTATTCAGCAAAAAATTCCTGTACTGTTTTACGTAGATCCTCTCCACGTTTGTTTTTAGCAATGATTTTACCTGTTTTGTCTACAAGCAGACTTTGAGGAATGCTACGGACAGCATATTCTTTTGCTGCAGCATTATTCCAGTATGCAAGATCCGAAACATGAGTCCACGTAAGGTTATCATCAGCAATACCTTTCAACCATGCATCTTTATCACGGTCCAACGAAACACCAAAGACAGTAAATCCTTTATCTTTAAAATCGTTAAAAACAGCTACAACATTTGGATTCTCAGCACGACACGGTCCACACCACGATGCCCAAAAATCGAGCAGTGTTAATTCATTCTGAGAATAAATATCAGAAAATTTTATCGGGTTACCATCAGGATCATTTTGCGTAAAGTCAGGTGCAATTTGTCCAACAGCAACTTTTTTCATGTTCTCGATCTGCTCTTTTAGATCAACAATAATCTGCACCTCCTGAATTTTAGGATCCAATGCATTAACCATAGAATCCAGCTGCTCTACACTCTTATCGTATTGAATACTACTTAAAATAACCGGTGTTGCATAAGATGCAGGATGTTCTTTCACAAAATCTTCCTGAAGCTTGCTCATTTTGTCAGAAGCTCCGGCATAAATTTCTTCCACCTGTTTCATCAGCTCTCTGGATTTAGCCGTATCGCCGGCTGCATTCGCGGCTTGTGCTTCCTTGTATAAAATCATATATTCATCGCTGATCTTTTTTAGCTGGCTGTTCAAGTCTGCATACTCGGTGTGAGTCACAGAGCCTGTAATCTCAGCAGAATTAATAGAATCAGCTTTCCCGGTTACCGACATATTTGCATTCTCTACAAAGATTAGAGCCTTTGCACGCTGTCCGAGCACCGACAAATAATAAGCACCGGGAGTTTCAACTTCTCCTTCAAGAACAGCAACTCCATCTACAACATCGGCAGTATCAACGCCAACCCAGCCATTCTCTGTACGTTCTTCAAGAACGATTTTTCCTTCAGCTCCCTCCAGATTCACATCAATTTTAAATCCACTTTGTTGTGAACAAGCGAAAAGAGCAATTCCTAAAATCAGAATAAAATACTTTTTCATACAAAAGGTGTTTCTTTTTGTTAAAATTCAGGGTTGAAGATAATTAAACATTTAGAAAATTCAGCAAAAAGCTACAATTGCTTCGCTTTATTAAACGAATCATACGTCGTTAACATAAAATAACTTAACATATGTCTAGGATAAAATGATTTTGTAATTTTATATCGGGAAATAAAACAAAAATGGACAAAAAAATTGCATTGGTGTTATCGGGTGGCGGCGCACGTGGAGTAGCTCATATTGGTGTTATCGAAGAGCTGATAAAAAGAGGTTATACCATTACTTCGATTGCAGGAACTTCGATGGGTGCACTTATTGGCGGTGTTTATGCCACAGGAAAACTAAACGAATTCAGTAAGTGGATTATTAGTTTAGACCAAATGGAGATCTTTAAGATGGTGGATTTAACAATCGGATCTGCAGGATTGATAAAAGGCGAGAAAGTATTAAAACGCATGAAAGAGTTTATTCCCGACACCAATATTGAAGACCTGCCAATTCCGTATTCTGCAACTGCTGTAGATATAATCAAGCACGAAGAAGTGGTATTTAGAAGTGGTAGCCTGTACGATGCAATACGCGCATCAATTGCCATTCCTTCGGTTTTTACCCCAGTAAAAAAAGATGGAGCAATTTTAGTGGATGGAGGCGTGATGAATAACCTACCAATAACAAATGTTGAACGAACAGAAGGAGACCAACTGGTTGCTGTTCATGTGAATGCCTTGATTCCTGTTCAGAAAACAAATTTGACAAAGAAAGATGAGCAAGATAAAGAATCGGGCTACCGGAAATGGCTCAAAAATTTTAATAACTATATACACCTTAATCATTCAAAAGAGAAAAAAGACAGTCTCGGATTTCTATCCATCATCGATAATACCCTGACGACAGCTATGTTACGGCTTGCACAAGTAGCAATTGAGCAGGGAAAGCCCGATATTCTCATCAATATTTCCAGAGCATCATGTGGAACTTATGATTTTTACAAAGCAGAAGAACTGATTGAGATTGGCAGAGTTGCAGCGAGTAAAGAATTGGATAAGATTAACGAATTGCAAACGCAACCATAAACCTCTAACGTTATTTGCCGAAAACGAATCTCGAATGAAAAAAATTCTGATCATAAATAATGCAGAACCGGAGATACAGGATTTTGTGAGGTCGCTGGAAGATATTGTTAAAAGTTGCGAAATAGAAGTTAGCCGGATTGAATATGCCGATTGCCTGAAAACAGATTTAAGCGCTTTTGACGGGATACTAATGAGTGGTTCGCCTCAAGGCGATGATATTGTGGAGCACCACGCTCCCTATTTTGCATGGATAAGAACTTATCAAAAACCGGTTTTGGGAATTTGCGCCGGACATCATATTACAGGTTATTTATACGGATCAAAACTATTGTATAGCCAGGAACCCGAATCGGGAGATTTTGAGATTAAATTACTGACGGATGACCCTTTGCTGGAAAGCTTACCTAGAAACTTATCCGTAAAACAAATGCACAACGATTCCATCAGTTTGCCGGAAGATTTTCTGTTGTTGGCCACTTCCGACACGTGTAGAAACCAATTGATGCGGCATAAAAACAAACCATTATACACCTGTCAGTTTCACCCCGAATTTTATAACCATAAACTGATTCAGAATTTTATAACTATTTGCTGATTGCTGATCCACAAGCTGTGGCACAAAAAAACCACCCGCTAAAACGAGTGGTCCCTTTTCGAATTGATTAATTCATTATTTTAAATTCTTCTCCTATTTGTCGGCAAAGCTAGCACCTTTTTCGTGTACGGCATTCACTGCTCTTCCTGATGGATCGGCGTTGTTTCTGAAACTTTCGTCCCATTCAAGCGCCGCTGCTGTACTACAAGCAATGGATGCTTCAGAAGGCACACATGCCGCAGCTGCATCAGAAGGGAAATGCTCGCTGTAAATTTCGCGGTACAAATACTCTTCTTTACTCATTGGTGTATTTACAGGAAAACGGTATTGAGCGCTCTCCATCATTTCGTCGGTAACTCTTTCTTTAGCAATACTTTTCAAAGTATCAATCCAACCATAACCAACTCCGTCAGAGAATTGTTCTTTCTGTCTCCAGGCAACCTCATCCGGTAAATATTTTGCAAAAGCTTCACGCAAACAATGCTTCTCCATTTTGCCATCTTTAGCCATTTTGGCCTCGGGATTGAAACGCATGGCCACATCAACAAATTCTTTGTCGAGGAACGGTACACGGCCTTCAACACCCCACGATGCCAACGATTTGTTTGCACGTAAACAGTCGTACATATTCAAGCGACTCACTTTGCGCACACTTTCTTCGTGAAAAGCCTGGGCATTTGGCGCCTTGTGGAAATACAAATATCCGCCAAACAACTCATCTGCACCTTCGCCGGTAAGTACCATTTTAATTCCCATAGATTTTATTACCCGCGCTAACATGTACATTGGCGTTGACGCACGAACCGTAGTAACATCGTAGGTTTCAATGTGGTAAATCACATCTTTTATGGCATCTAAACCTTCTTGTATTGTATAATGTATTTCGTGATGAACGGTACCAATATGGTCGGCAACTTTACGGGCTGCAGCTAAATCCGGCGATCCTTCAAGACCAATCACAAATGAATGTAACTGTGGCCACCAGGCGTCTTTTTCGCCTTCTGACTCCACACGCTTAGCAGAAAACTTCTTCGCCAAAGCTGAAGTTATCGATGAATCCAATCCACCGGAGAGTAACACTCCGTACGGAACATCAGACATTAACTGACGATGAACAGCATCTTCCAATGCTTGCCCTAGATCATCAATATCTGCTGCGTTATCTTTTACATTGTCAAACTCCGTCCACTCACGAACATACCAACGTTTGATCTCACCATCTTTACTGTAGAGATAATGTCCGGGAGGAAACTCCTCAATTCTAAAACAGTAACGCTCCAATGCTTTTAATTCCGAAGCAACGTAATAATTGCCGTATTTATCCCATCCCTGATATAGCGGAATAATTCCAATATGATCGCGACCAATTAAATAAGCATCGTTCTCTTCATCGTAAAGCGCAAAGGCAAAAATTCCATTCATTTCATCCAGAAATTTTTCCTTCTTATCGTTGTACAAGGCTAAAATAACTTCGCAGTCAGAACCTGTCTGAAACTCATATTCACCTTCGTATTTTTTCCTGATCTCGCGGTGATTGTATATCTCGCCATTCACGCCCAGAATTAACTTACCATCTTTACTGTACAAAGGTTGTCCTCCCGATTCAGGATCGACAATTGAAAGTCTTTCGTGAGCAATCAGCGCTTTCTCTCCGCAATAAATCCCCGACCAGTCTGGTCCTCGGTGTCGCAATTTTCTAGACATCTTTAACACCTGGGGTCGCAAATCTTCCGATTTTATCTTTAAATCGAATACTCCAACTATTCCGCACATATCTGTTAACTGTTTATTCTGTTTTTAATTCTCACCAAAAATAGTCAATTTGTCACAAGAAACAACTATTTGTATCTATTTTCCATCAACTTTAATATTTACGATACAGAACCACCAAATCCAACAACCAAGCATATCACTTCAAAACAAATAATATTAAAGACACCCCCTCATTCTTCAATGGCATAATTCAAATAATATCACAATTTTAGCACGCCCCCCCAACTGACTACCATCATAAACAAAAAATAATACAAGAAATTCCAACATCAATAAAAAACAAAAGACCGCTGAATGTTAACACATCAAAGTAAAATTTGTCTTTCCGAAGCACTCTCAGGAAGGCGAAATCTGATAAAATGCTATTTGAAAGTCAATTTTACGATATAATGATAGCCTCAAAAGGCATATTTCAGATTGACTATGATATTGGGGTAAAAAGCCACCGATCAGATAATAGCTTCCAATATTTCCGAATCAACAAAAAAGAACTACTAAATTCGCGTGTATATGCATAAGGAAGAGTGATTAGCCTTGATACTCACTATGAAAAACGAATGGGGGACATAAAAAAACGGATTGAAATAAAATTAGCGAACTAAAGAATATGAAAAAGAATGTAATTATTACCGGTGGCGCCCAGGGAATTGGGAAAACAATGGTTTTGAGTTTGTTGAATCAAGGTTATGCAGTGTCGGTGTTTGAAATCGACGAAGAAGCCATTGCTGAATTTCAGGAAGAAATACCGAATGAAGTTGTGGCAATGTATAGTGTTGATGTTTCAGATGAACAATCGATTCAAAAAGCAATTGAAGCATCGGTTAAACGATTTGGGAATATCTACGCGCTTATTAACAACGCAGCTATTTTAAACAACAAACCAATATCTGAACTTTCGTTAGATGAATGGAACAGGGTGATCGGCACCAACCTCACCGGAACCTTCATTTGTGCCAAGCATGCTTCGCCTCATCTAAAAACCTCAAAAGGTAGAATTATCAATATGGCATCCACGCGGGCTCTGCAGTCGGAACCAGACACAGAAGCCTACTCGGCAAGCAAAGGTGGGATAATGGCACTCACACATGCACTGGCAGCGAGCCTTGGCCCCGACGTAAAAGTGAACAGCATTAGCCCGGGTTGGATTGATGTTTCGGCAGCAAAAAAGAAAGCAAATGCTACACAATATCAATTCCGCCCCGAAGATCATGCACAGCATCCGGCAGGACG
Source organism: uncultured Draconibacterium sp. (assembly GCA_963677455.1). Classification (GTDB taxonomy): domain Bacteria; phylum Bacteroidota; class Bacteroidia; order Bacteroidales; family Prolixibacteraceae; genus Draconibacterium. The sequence goes on along the minus strand of OY781971.1, from coordinate 6,045,162 downwards.
CGTTGGCAAAGCACAAGACATCGCCAATATGATGTTGTTTCTGCTAAAACCTGAAAACGATTTTATTACCGGGCAGAATTTTGTGATTGACGGCGGAATGACCACGAAAATGATATACATGTAGAGCCTAACAAAACATGAAGTTAAGTCTTAAGGCTTATTCTGAAACTACACTCTGGATGACAAAAAAGCCACCCATAATACAATAGGTGGCTTAATTATTTTCGAGTCTAATTTGCCTGAAAAATAATATTGAAGAATTACTCTTTCTCCAGCATTCCAACTAATTCCCAATCGGGATTTGGATCAAGCGTAACAAACAAATAAATACCATCTTTTGCAGAAGCATTGGCTGTTTGATTTAGAAGCTCTGCCTGAACCTGCTGAGGAGTTAATTTATACATTCCTCCTGAAATAGCATCTATGCCTAATCCTATCAGTCCACCAAACAAAATGTTACCGGCAATCCACGCATCCACCTTCCGGGTTAATGTTGTTTCATAAGGTAGATAACCTTCTAGTTCTATTTTTATAATCTGGTTTTCCTTTCTAGCCAATTCGGCATTCACAGGTGTTTTTCCAAAGTCCTCACCGTTAATAGTAACAGAGGCTTCAGACGGGCTGCTAGAGATCCCAATAGTTTGTTTTGATCCATTAATAATAGTAGCACAACTGGATAAAAAAATACACAGTGTTAGAAACACTGGAAGGACAATGTCTTTCTTTCTCATGATTGAAGATGTTAATTTTTAATAAGGTTGAAAAGAACTGTGTTTTTGGTTTTGTTCTGCAACCAAAATAAATAAAAATAATTTAAAGAATTATTCTAAATATTTGGTAACCGGAAAGGTTTTTCGTGCTTACAAAAATTAGAATAAACGAAACATCCGAGACAGCTAAAAAACACATATAAAGAATTAACTACAAACATATTACATACAGAATCCGAAACAGGAAAAGTAGCACAACAATAGAAAAAATTGATTCGAGGTTGTGAGAAATATTCTTTCTTAGCAGCCTTCCATTTTTCAGGCAATGAGAAATATCGATGCAATAAAATACAGAAATTACCATAGGTTAAATCATTATTTACCATAGGTTAAATGCAGTCTTATTCCTTTACATAATTTTGTAAGCACAAATCCTAAATAATACGAACCATGAGTAAACATAAGTTCCAAAACACGACAATAAAACGGTTAAAGGAATAAGGCGAATAAATACAAAACCTTTCGCATAAGCTAATCACAAAGAGTAAGAAGATTATGTCCTTACTTGCTTCGATTTCTCTTTTAAAGGGAAGGTTTCGCACTTACGTAGGCTCCTTGCAAAGCAGATAAAACTCAAATTTTAATAAAAACACAACACATGAAGAAACTTAACATTTTTGCCATATTGGCATTAGTTCTTTTCCTTTTTAGTTGCACCGAAAAAGAGTATATAGACGCTGACCCACAACTATTATTTACTGTAGTTGCAGACAACTTGGTGTTTGTTGAAGACGCATCTGTCAGCCTTTTTAACAGTCAGGAGGATTGGGAAAGCCATTCTAACGTAGTAGCATCTTTACAAACCGATGAAAAGGGACAGGTTTTATTTGAAAATCTGGACGAACAGATCTACTATTTCTATGTAGAAAAAGACGATCTCAACAACCTGGCAGATATTGCCGCCTTATCCGAACCCCTCCAAATAGGCAGAAAATCGGAACTATTTGTAAAAATTATGGATACTCAACTTCAACGATAAACAACCATGAAAATATTAAAGATCAACGTACTAGTTTTTGTTGCTATTTTCTCGTTATTGACTGTCTCGTGTCAGAAAGAGATGATTGAAAATGAACCGGAAGCTTTTTACGACCCGGGAGAACGAATAAAAATAAACAACTACTTGCTAGTATTGGACGACAGCGAATTAACGCATGGCGGTGGCGAACAAGGCGCGTTTTATGACGCAGAAAGTCAGGTTTTAATTTTTGACACAATAGGCATAGAAAGTGAAATAGACACCTCCAATGTGATTCTTATTGACAGGGAGGATGACGTACTTTTATTAAGAGTGAACCAGGTAACAAAAGAGGATGGACAATACACGGTTGAAACAGAAAGAGGCTTCATTCATGATGTGTTTGACGATGTTGACCTTGCTTTCGACTTTAATCCGCAATATAGCGACGATAAAATGAAATCAGCAAGCCTAAGCAAGCTTGATAATGAAACACTTTCACAGGAGTTAACCGATAACAAAAACGCCATTCACCCCAGCGAAATCAAAATGATAGTAGGAGATACAGAACAAGTGATTTTTTCTGTAAAAAAAGATATTCCTTTAACTACAACCAAATCAGCAACAACCGATGGCAGCCGGGTAGGATTTGAGCATCAATTCAATACCAATAAAACCATTCTTGAAGTTGGCCCGGTTAAATTGCAATTGGAAGATTTCGGGTTCTCCTGGTACTCCGATTTAAGAGCAAATTATTCAACGGGCACAAAATATCATCATCACAAAAAATGCGCTCCCAGCTGGCTTGGCGGTGGATGTGTTGATATAAAAACAGCTTACGAAAAAGATGTGGATTTCACCCTTACTGCAACTGACATGGATATTGAAGCATGGTTTGATATTGCCGCAGTAATTAGCGGAAAGCTTCCTTTGGTGAGCGAAACAGACCCAATCGTTAATCTTCAACTGCAGTTTGAATTTCCTGTTGGTGCGGTTCCTGTTATATTGGGGGTTGAGTTTGGCCTTGACCTCGGCGTAGATATTTCGGTTGAAGGAGCAATGAAGGCGTCAACCGGCTATACAATCAAATATAACATCCCAAAAATGGAAGTGGGAGCGCATGGTTGGGTTAAGGTACCTGATGCATATCATTTTGGACTTGATCCAAAGTATGATTATACTGAAGGTGCTATCGTTGAGAAAAAGATGCACCCTTTGAAACTAGAAGCGATGGCCACCTTAAAGCAGGTTTACACGCTTAAGCCCACAATGGGAATCAGTGCGTATCGGGCTGCCGGGCCTGAAATTAATCTAGCCATCGGGACAGAGACCGATTTTAGTGTAGGCGGAGGTGTTAGCATTGATCTGGAAGAACCCAAGGCGCCTGAGGCATACATAGGCTGGGGCAGCAAGTGGTCCACGAAAGTGGGCGCTGGTGGTGGAGTTTGGATTGATTGTTTTGGTGTTGCCAATAAACATCTTGATATCCCAACGATTACCTTGTTGCCAAACATCCCTATTTGGCACACTCCCGAATCGATGGAAAAGAAAGCTGATAACGATTTTACCCAAACGGTTGTTGGAGAGGCAAAAGAAGTAGAAGTAGAAGTAAAAGATGCATGGACTTTACCGGCGCCTGCGATGTTTGTAGAATGGATTTCTGACGGCGGCGGATACTGGGAACAACCAATTACATTTACTGGATTAGGAACAACAAAAAACACGTGGCATCCGACCGAGGCAGGAACATTTGCCCCTTATTGCTATGTTAAAAATGGTTCGTTGAAAGAGAAAGGCAGAGTAACCTTTAATACAACAACCACCGCCAAGTAAAAGGATACTTTCTTTTATAAAAAAATAAGCTGCCCTTTTCTCCGGACAGCTTATTTTTGTTTTACGCAGGACAGACAAACTACTTCACACAAAAAAGCCACCATTTCCCTTAATGAACAGGAAAAAGTGGCTTCCATATTTTACACCTTTAAAATTCTTTATGTGCCTAAGACAACTCGAATTTGTAGTTACCAAGATCAGCTAAATCTGATGCCTGGATAAACTCTGAATGAGCTTTTACTTGTCCTTTAGCAAAAGCTAGGTAGTTCTGAGCCGATCTCAAGAAACTTTCGTCGCGATTTGTATCCAGTAACAAAAGATAACTCATTATAATGTGTCCGGCCATTTCGACTAAGCGACGGGCATGGAAATCGATAAATTCGTTGTCGTCGGTAGCAACTACTTTTTTCACGGCACGCTCATATTCATCAGTCAAAATAATCAGCGAACGTTTCATATACTCCAGTTTTGGAGATACAGTTTCGGCTTCGTACACGCGAATCTGGTTAAGATAAGCACCGGTTGTTACACCGCGGATAGCCGCAACCACCTGCAACTGCGTAGTTCCTTCGTAAATTGAAGTAATACGTGCATCGCGATAAATACGCTCAACAGGATAGTCTTTCATAAAACCGGAACCACCATGAATCTGAACCGCATCGTAAGCCAACTGGTTACTATACTCACTTGACATTCCTTTTGCCAGCGGCGTATAAATATCAGCCAAACGCTGGTATTTTTTCATTTCGTCACGCTCTTCCTTTTCGAGCTTGCGTTCTTCCGAAATATGCATATAGGTTTTGTACATATCTACAAAACGGGCAGTTTCGTAAAGTAAAGTTCTGGAAGCATCCAGTTTTGCTTTCATTAAACTCAGCATTTCGTAAACGGCCGGGAAACGAACAATCGCTTTTCCAAACTGCATACGTTCTTTCGCATAAGCCAAAGCTTCACGGTAAGCTGCCTCGCTCACTCCTACCGATTGTGCCGCAATTCCTAAACGTGCACCGTTCATTAAAGCCATTACGTATTTAATCAGTCCCATTTTACGTGAGCCTACCAATTCTGCCGGTGCATCTTTAAATACCAACTCGCAAGTTGGCGAACCAATGATTCCCATTTTATGCTCGATACGACGCACTGTTACGCCTCCACTCTGCTTATCGTAAATAAACATCGATAGTCCGCGGCCATCTTTTGTTCCGGGTTCAGAACGTGCCAGGACAAGAGAAATATCACCATCACCATTGGTGATAAAACGCTTCACGCCATTCAATAACCAAATTTGTTTTTCTTCATTCCAGGTAGCTTTCAATTGCACAGCCTGAAGGTCGGAACCTGCATCAGGCTCAGTTAAATCCATTGCCATGGTATCTCCTCCAGAAACACGTGGCAAGTATTTTTCTTTTTGCTCTTCTGAAGCAAATTCATTAATCGTTTCAGCGCAATCCTGCAAACCCCAAATGTTTACAAAACCGGCATCGGCACGCGATACAATATCGGCTGCCATAATATATGGAACAATCGGGAAATTCAGTCCATCGTATTTATAAGGAAGAGACATTCCCATCAACCCAGCTTTGTTCAGTGCATCAATGTTCTCCTGTGTTCCACGTGCATAAATAACATGACCATCAACCACCTGCGGACCTTCTGCATCAATGCTCTCGGCATTCTCCGATACGATATTTCCACAGATATCGCCAACTACATCAAGAACACGGTCGTAGTTATCAACTGCATCCTCATAATCCATTGGGGCAAAATCGAATTCTTTAGTAAAAGCGTATTCGCGTTCTTTGAGGCGAACGATTTTTTCCATAAGAGGATGAGTCAAATGAAATTTCAGTTCGCTATTATCTGTATAATAATTTGCCATTTTATTGGTGTATTAATATTCTACTTCGTGTTCTTTTTATAGTACTTGATCATCTTCGGAATAACCTCTGCAACGTCACCTGTAATCACATAATCGGCAATTGCATTGATTGGCGCCTCCGGATCGGTATTGATTGCAATAATCTGCGCCGATTCTTCCATACCTGCGCGGTGCTGAATTTGGCCTGAAATACCACAAGCAATGTACAATTTAGGACGAACGGTAACACCGGTTTGTCCGATCTGACGATCGTGAATCGCGTATCCGGCATCAACGGCAGCACGCGAAGCACCAACCTCGCCACCAAGCACTTCAGCCAATTCATGAAGCAGATTGAAGTTTTCTTTTGATCCAACTCCGTAACCACCAGCGATTACAATTGGCGCACCTTTAATATTTACTTTGCTTTTTTCAACATGACGTTCGATAATTTCTACTACAAAGTCTTCGTCGTTCACATATTTCGGAACATCCAGATTAACGACTTTGCCTTTGTATTTTGGATCGACAATTTCTTTTTTCATCACCCCTTCGCGAACGGTTGCCATTTGCGGGCGGCAATCGGGATTGATAATTGTTGCGATAATGTTTCCTCCAAATGCAGGACGAATCTGGTACAACAAATTATCGTACTGCTTATCCTGTTTCTTGTCGAAATGATCGCCAATTACGAGGCTGGTACAGTCGGCAGTAAGTCCGCTATGTAACGCAGAAGAAACCCTTGGGCCAAGATCACGTCCGATGGAAGAAGCTCCCATAAGTGCGATTTGTGGTTTCTCTTCTTTAAAAAGATTAACAATAACCGAAGTGTGTGGCAGTGTTTGATAAGGATACAAACGTTTGTCGTCGGCAATATATACCGTATCCACTCCGTATGGCATAATCTGTTTTTCGATTCCTTTTAGCTCGTGCCCGATAACAATGGCTTCGAGTTTACAATTCAGTTCGTTTGCCAAAGTTCTACCTTTTGTCAGCAACTCCAGGCTTACATCCACTACGTGGCCTTCTTCTATTTCGCAATAAACAAATACGTTGTTCATGTTCTTCTAATTTTTAGGAGTTGTTAACCAATTGTATGACTTTCGATCAATTCGAACATCATCGCTTCAATCTCAGTATCCGATGCCGAAATAACCTTTGAATCTTTCGCACTAAGTACCACATTTTCTATGGTTTTTACTTTTGTTGGCGATCCAGTAAGTCCCAACTGCGAAGCATCAGTTTCAATATCATTCACTGTCCATTCAGGAATATTCAGATCAGGACGTTCGTTATACATGTGTGTATAATCTACATTCTCTTTCTGAAGTTCAGTAATGGTTTTCGCGTGCTTATATTTCATCAGACGCTTAGCATTACGTGCACGGCAATCTGGAGCAGAACCATTAACAGTCATTACCAACGGAAGTTGACATTTAACAACTTCAACTCCGTTCTCTAAACGGCGTTTCAATGTAACGGTTTTGTCTTTGATGTCTTTCACCTCTTCAACATAGGTTATCTGAGGCAATCCAAGTTTCTCGGCAACTTGCGGTCCAACTTGAGCTGTATCACCATCAATCGCCTGACGACCGGCAATAATCATATCTGCATCGCCAATCTTCTTTAACGTTTGTGCAAGGGCATAAGATGTTGCCAAAGTATCGGAACCGGCGAATGCCCGGTCGGTAAGCAAGATACCACCATCGGCACCACGGAAAAGGCCTTCGCGGATAATATCAGCGGCACGCCCTGGTCCCATTGTTAAAATACGGACTGTTGAGCCCGGAAATTTATCTTTGATGCGCAAAGCCTGTTCAAGCGCATTAAGGTCTTCGGGGTTAAAAATGGCCGGCAAAGCTGCCCTGTTAATCGTTCCATCTGCCTTCATGGCATCCTTCCCTACGTTTCGGGTATCGGGAACTTGCTTGGCCAAAATAATAATGTTATAAGTCTTCATTCACAATATTTTTTGGTTTAATATTCTAATTCATTTTTTGTCAAGAAATAGCGGAAGAAATGCTTAAAATCCCCACTATTAGTTACGAAGGAGAGGCAAATATAAAAATCGAGCAAAAAGAAACCAAGCATTGATTTTCAGCCGAATATTTAATGTTTGTTAAAAACTGGAGACAGAGCGAAAAATAACTAAAAAAAAGCGCTCCAAGAGCGGGTATATCAAGCCTTTAAAACAATCTACCTTTAAATTCCAAAATTCACATTAGCAATAAGCCAAAGCCTTATTTATACTTGATTTAAGTAAGGTTAACGCGAAATTTGGCTAAAGGCTGAGTCAGTGCTTTTATATTGTTTAATCTTCCTTCTCAATTTGATTGCCGACAGAATCTATGCAGCAACAATTTTCGGGACTTAAAGGCCGAGACAAGTTATCCGAAAGAGAGGATACTTCGTATTCACGAATTTGCACTAAAGTCAAAGCAAACCAGTTTATTACAAAAACAGAGAAGTTGTTGGATGTAAAAATATAATTCGTATATTCGATCCGGTTATTTAACCAAATCTAACCAAATTAAATAAAAAGCCGGTTCAATGAACCGGCTTTTTATTTTTTATATATGCAGGAAACAAGAACACGCATTCCCTGTATCGATATTTACTTTAAAATAGTTGAGGATTGGAAACTACAATTTCTGAAGCACGATTACCATTTCTTCTGCTCCGTTTTTTAAAGATATTTCAAGTGTTGTTTCATCAAGTTTTGCAACACCGGCAATATTCTCCCCTTCTGAGTTTACCCAATTTACGGTATAAACATCCTTCAATCCTGAAGGACTCAAAGTAGCAATCGTTTGGTGACTCTTATAGCCTAGCAACTCACCATTTAAAATCAATATTTGTTTTACATCATCACCTTTTTCGATTACATCAACCAAGTAAGTGTTGTTATAATATGGATTTACGGGTTTATATGAGTCTTTCTCCACATCTCCTTCCGACCTTGGTGCTACTGGTTTACTAATGTTTTTTTCTGTTTTAACAACAGCCTTAGGTTTATCTACTTTATCGATGGTTTTATTAACTGGAAGTTCTTTGAGCGCTTTAAAAGCATCAGCTATCGCTTCCGCATACCCTTCTCTATATTCTTTTGATGAGCCAGCGCCTTCTTCCGACCAGACCACACGGTTCATACAATCTCGAAATTCTACTACTAACTTATTTGTCAATACAGACGACACTTTGTTTAGATGAACCGTTAATGCCTCGCAATAATCCTCAGGCAGATCTGCCTTCTCAAAAACACCTTTTATTGATCGGTCAGCGAGCTGGGCCTGTAAAGACGAACTAAGCCCGTAGGGATTGAGATCGTCGCCAAAATCGCTAAAACGAGTTGGTATAATTACATACTTATAAGCTTGTTGGGCGTTAACCGAAATTCCAACAACAACAAAAACCATCAAAAAGAAAAGATATTTCATCTGCTTTAATATTTAAGTTTTACAGCCAGGTACCCAATAGCTTTAAATCAGTTATTTGAGACCATTGATTCAATCAACTATCATAACCTGTATATTGAATCGTAAAGGTAGCACCAAACTAATATTTTTTTGGCAGTTAACGAACATATATGCATTTCTTCCTAAAGAATTAGACGGATATAAAGTCTTTAAGCTTCAATTAGAGTATAGATAGCAACAAGAAAAAAGGCCTTCACAATTATTGCGAAAGCCTTTTTCTATACTCTTTAATACTTTATTAAGCTTGAGCTGTTGGACCACCAAAGTTCATTGGCGGCATTGTCGGATCAGAGCCCGGTTTTACGTTTTTTATCGGACCATGCAGAGCTTCATATTTTGCAATATTATCCTGCAGAGCCATCATCAAACGTTTAGCATGCTCCGGTGTAAGAATAATTCTTGACTTAACATTCGCCTTTGGAATACCGGGCATAATCCGGACAAAATCCACCACAAACTCAGAGCTTGAATGGGTAATTACAGCAAGGTTTGAATAGGTTCCCTGTGCAACTTCTTCGTTCAGCTCGATATTAATTTGCTGCGGTTTTTGCTTTTTATCTTCCATAATAATTAGCTATTTGGTGAATGTCTCATGTCAACCAACCTGTCGTATTCTTCTTTCGAACCAACAACAAGGTTTTTGTATTCTTTCAATCCTGTACCAGCCGGAATCAAGTGACCACAAATCACGTTTTCTTTCAAACCATCAAGGTAGTCTACTTTTCCGTTGATAGCTGCTTCGTTCAGTACTTTTGTAGTTTCCTGGAACGATGCGGCAGACAACCAGCTTCTGGTTTGCAGAGCTGCTCTAGTAATACCCTGAAGAATCTGACTTGAAGTTGCAGGAATTGCATCCCTAGATTCAACCAACTGCTTATCTTTTCTTCTTAACTGCGAGTTTTCATCACGCAATCTTCTTGCAGAAATAATCTGGCCAGGCTTCAATCCTTCTGCATCTCCCGGCTCAACAACAACTTTCTTGTTATAAATCCAGTCGTTTTCAGAAGCAAACTCGTTCTTATCAACCACTTGTTTTTCAAGGAAACGGGTATCTCCCGGATCAACGATTTCAACTTTACGCATCATCTGACGGATGATAACCTCAAAGTGTTTATCGTTAATTTTCACTCCCTGCATACGGTATACATCCTGAACTTCATTCAAAATATACTCCTGAACAGCAGTAGGGCCTTTAATTGCAAGAATATCTGACGGAGTAGTAGCACCATCTGACAATGATGTACCTGCTCTGATGTAATCGTTCTCCTGAACCAGAATTTGTTTTGAAAGAGGTACGAGGTACTTCTTAACATCTCCGGTTTTAGTTGTAACGATAATCTCGCGGTTACCACGTTTGATTTTACCCAATGATACTTCACCATCAACCTCTGAAACTACAGCCGGGTTAGATGGGTTACGTGCTTCGAATAACTCGGTAACACGTGGAAGACCACCAGTGATATCGCCTGCTTTACCAGCAGCACGTGGAATCTTAACCAAGATAGTACCTGCTTTTACTTCTTGTCCGGATGCAACTGCGATATGACCTCCAACCGGAAGGTTGTATGAGCGGATCATTTCGCCTTTTTTATCCATCACCTTAAGTGTAGGGTTCTTGGTTTTATCTTTAGTCTCGATAATTACTTTTTCGCTGTAACCGGTTTGTTCATCCGATTCTTCGCGATAAGTAATACCTTCAATTAAATTATCAAACTCAATCTTACCATCGAATTCTGTGATAATAACACCATTAAACGGATCCCATTCACAGATAAGTTTCCCTTTTCTGATCTCTTCACCATTTTTCACATACAGTTTAGAACCGTATGGAAGCGGGTGTGTAGAAAGAGGGATATTGGTGTTTTTGTCGATGATCTTCAATTCTGCCAAACGACTAACTACAATTTCGATATCGTTACCTTCATTGTCTTTAGATTTAACTGCACGAAGTTCTTCAATTTCACAGTAACCATCATATCTCGATTCAACAGTAGATTGTGCTGAAATGTTACCAGCAATACCCCCTACGTGGAAAGTACGCAGTGTAAGCTGTGTACCTGGCTCACCAATAGACTGGGCTGCGATAACTCCGGTTGCTTCACCTTTCTGAACCTTCATTCCGGTTGCAAGGTTACGACCGTAACACTTAGCACAGACACCAACTTTAGATTCGCAGGTAAGTACCGAACGAATTTCAACGGTTTCAATCGGAGAGTCTTCAATCACCTTAGCAATTGCTTCAGTAATTTCGTCTCCTGATTTGATAATAAGATTTCCGTTTAACGGATGATAAATATCGTGAACAGAAGTACGACCTACAATTCTTTCGAAAAGTGAGGCAACAACTTCTTCGTTATTTTTAACGTCGGTAGCAACCAACCCACGCAATGTACCACAGTCGTCCTCAGAAATAATTACATCCTGAGCAACGTCAACCAAACGACGGGTTAAGTAACCCGCATCGGCTGTTTTAAGCGCGGTATCTGCCAAACCTTTACGAGCACCGTGAGTAGAGATAAAGTACTCCAATACCGAAAGACCTTCCTTAAAGTTCGCAAGAATCGGGTTTTCAATAATCTGAGATCCGGTAGAACCAGATTTTTGAGGCTTAGCCATCAATCCCCTCATTCCGCACAACTGACGAATCTGTTCTTTTGATCCCCTCGCACCAGAGTCAAGCATCATATAAATAGAATTGAAGCCCTGACGGTCAGTACTCAACGTTTTCATTACCGAGCTGGTAAGCTTAGCGTTGGCATGTGTCCAAATATCGATAACCTGGTTGTAACGTTCGTTGTTGGTAATAAAACCCATGTTATAGTTGCTTATTACCTCTTCAACTTCTTCGTAACCTTCGTTAACAATACCTTCTTTATCTTCAGGAATAATAACATCGCCAAGGTTGAAGGACAAACCTCCACGGTATGCCATGTTGTAACCAAGGTTTTTGATATCATCAAGGAATTTAACTGTAACGGCGTTACCACTAGAGTTGAAAACATCTGTGATAATTGTTCTCAACGATTTTTTAGTAAGCAACTGGTTTACATATCCTGCCTGACGCGGTACAAACTCGTTGAATAATACTCGTCCAACAGTAGTTTCGAGAATATGATTGAAAAATTCACCGTTTTCATCGATGTCTTCGACTTTCACTTTAATAACTGCATGCAAGTCGATCGCTTTTTCGGCATAAGCAATTGCTACTTCTTCAGAAGAGTAGAATGTCATACCTTCTCCGCGGCCGCCCTGACGAGGTTTGGTCATGTAGTACAGACCAAGAACCATATCCTGCGAAGGTACCTGAATTGGCGCGCCGTTAGCAGGGTTAAGCAAGTTATGCGAAGCAAGCATCAACAATTGTGCTTCAAGAATAGCAGCATTTCCTAAAGGAAGATGAACGGCCATCTGGTCACCATCGAAGTCGGCGTTAAAACCAGTACATACCAGCGGGTGTAACTGAATTGCTTTACCCTCGATAAGAACCGGTTGGAAAGCCTGGATAGACAACCGGTGAAGCGTGGGCGCCCTGTTCAGTAACACAGGATGTCCTTTCAACACGTTTTCAAGAATTTCCCAAACTACAGGATCTTTTCTGTCAACAATTTTCTTTGCTGACTTCACGGTTTTTACAATTCCTCTTTCGATTAATTTACGAATTACGAAAGGTTTGTATAGCTCGGCAGCCATGTCTTTAGGAAGACCACATTCATGAATCTGAAGTTTTGGTCCCACAACAATAACCGAACGAGCAGAATAGTCAACACGTTTACCCAACAGGTTCTGACGGAAACGTCCTTGTTTACCTTTCAAACTATCTGAAAGCGATTTCAAGGCACGATTGTTTTCCGTTTTTACTGCATTCGCTTTACGTGAGTTATCGAATAACGAATCTACTGCTTCCTGTAGCATTCGTTTCTCGTTTCTTAAAATTACCTCAGGTGCCTTAATTTCGATCAATCGCTTCAAACGGTTGTTACGAATAATTACCCTACGGTAAAGATCGTTCAAATCTGATGTAGCAAATCGACCACCATCAAGCGGCACCAACGGACGTAAATCCGGAGGAATTACCGGAACAACACGAACGATCATCCATTCCGGACGGTTAAGGTTTTTACTTGCTCTAAACGCCTCAACAACTTGCAACCTTTTCAAGGCTTCATTTTTACGTTGTTGCGAAGTTTCGGTGTTGGCTTTGTGTCTCAAATTGTAAGACAACTCATCCAACTCCAATTTCGAAAGAATATCGAAAAGTGCTTCGGCACCCATTTTGGCGATAAACTTGTTTGGATCATCATCATCAAGGAATTGGTTTTCTTTTGGAAGTGAATCCAAAATATCCAAATATTCTTCCTCAGTTAAGAAATCCAATTGTTTAACACCGTCCTGAGTTTTGACACCCGGCTGAATCACCACATAACGCTCGTAATAAATAATAGAATCGAGCTTTTTGGTTGGCAAACCAAGCAGGTAACCAATTTTGTTTGGTAACGAACGGAAATACCAAATATGAGCCACAGGAACAACCAATGAAATGTGTCCCATACGCTCACGACGAACTTTCTTCTCTGTTACTTCAACACCACAGCGGTCGCAAACGATTCCTTTATAACGGATACGCTTGTATTTACCGCAATGACATTCGTAGTCTTTTACAGGTCCGAAAATACGTTCGCAGAACAACCCGTCGCGTTCAGGTTTGTATGTTCTGTAGTTAATAGTTTCCGGTTTCAGTACCTCACCAAACGATCTCTCCAGAATTTCTTCAGGAGATGAAAGGCTGATCGATACTTTTGAGAAACTCGTTTTTGCTTTATTATCTTTTCTGAATGCCATAATTCAAATTAAAATCTGTTAAACTGAACCTAAAATATTCTACTCCATTCTTACGCTAAGTCCAAGACCTCGCAATTCATGTAGCAGTACGTTCAACGACTCTGGAATTCCTGGTTGTGGCATTGGCTCACCTTTCACAATGGTTTCGTAAGCTTTTGCACGTCCCATTACATCATCCGACTTAACGGTAAGGATTTCCTGAAGAATATGAGAAGCACCAAATGCCTCAAGTGCCCAAACTTCCATCTCACCAAAACGCTGACCACCAAACTGTGCTTTACCACCCAATGGTTGCTGTGTAATAAGTGAGTATGGCCCAATTGAACGAGCATGCATTTTGTCTTCTACCATGTGGCCCAGTTTCAACATGTAGATAATTCCTACTGTTGCAGGCTGGTCGAAAGGTTCACCTGTTTCTCCGTTAATCAAACGTGTCTCTCCAAATCTTGGCACACCGGCTTTATCTGTATATTCTGAAACCTCTTCTAAACTCGCTCCATCAAAAATTGGAGTAGCAAATTTCAATCCCAGTTCCTTTCCAGCCCATCCTAAAACAGTTTCATAAATCTGTCCAAGGTTCATCCTCGAAGGTACACCAAGTGGGTTCAAAACAATGTCAACCGGAGTTCCGTCAGAAAGGAATGGCATATCTTCAGAGCGAACCACTCTTGAAACAATACCTTTGTTACCGTGACGACCTGCCATTTTATCACCAATCTGAAGTTTACGTTTTTTAGCAACGTAAATCTTAGCCAATTGAATGATACCAGCAGGAAGCTCATCTCCAATGGTTACATTATATCTCTCGCGACGAGAAACTGCTTCGGCTTCTTTACATTTCATGATGTAATTATTAACCACACGGAAGATAAGATCGTTCTTATCCTTATCAGTTGTCCATTTCCCTGGATTAACTGACATGTAATCAATTTCCTGAAGCTGTTTCAAAGTAAACTTCACTCCTTTTGGAACAATCTCGGTTCCGTAGTAGTCTTTCACTCCCTGAGAAGTTTTGCCACTAACCAAAGTAAACAGTTTATCTTCCAGTTTAGCTCTTAACGCTGCTATATCGCGATCCAGTTTTTCATCAATCTGATCGAGCAGAGTTTTTGTCGCTTTTCCTTTTTTATCTTTAGTTACCCGCGAGAATAATTTCTTGTCGATAACAACACCTCTAAGTGATGGTGAAGCTTTCAGTGAAGCGTCTTTTACATCACCTGCCTTATCACCAAATATGGCACGCAGCAGTTTTTCTTCCGGTGAAGGATCTGATTCTCCTTTCGGAGTAATCTTCCCGATAAGAATATCGCCAGGTTTTACGTTTGCTCCGATACGGATCAAACCATTTTCATCGAGGTTACGTGTTGCTTCTTCACTAACGTTTGGAATATCCGAAGTAAACTCTTCAACTCCACGTTTTGTATCACGAACCTCAAGACTGTATTCATCAACATGAACGGATGTAAATACGTCTTCGCGAACAATACGTTCTGAAATTACAATCGCATCCTCGTAGTTATATCCCTGCCATGGCATGAAAGCCACCATCAGGTTACGTCCCAATGCCAACTCACCATTTTCAGTAGCATAACCTTCGGTCAATACCTGACCCGCGGTAACGCGCTGACCTTTTTCAACAATAGGATTCAGATCGACTGTGGTTCCCTGGTTGGTTTTTGTATATTTTGGTAATTTGTAGGTAACAACTTCCGGATCGAAACTTACGAAACGATCGTCTTCGGTCATATCGTAACGTACAATGATCTGGGTTGCATCTACAAATTCAATTACACCATCTGTCTCAGCAATGATCATGTTTTTAGAGTCGGCTGCTGCTCTACCTTCCAATCCGGTACCAACTATTGGTGCTTCCGGACGGAGCAATGGAACTGCCTGGCGCATCATGTTTGATCCCATTAATGCACGGTTAGCATCATCATGTTCCAGAAACGAAATCAACGATGCAGCTACCGAAGCAATCTGGTTAGGACCAACGTCCATTAACTCTACCTTTTCACGTTCAACTACAGGATAATCACCATCTAAACGAGCTTTTACCCTGTCGTTAATAAAGTTTCCGTCTTCGTCGATCGGTGCGTTTGCCTGCGCAATGATCTTTCCTTCCTCTTCTTCAGCTGTTAAGTAAACAGCTCCAGTTTCTGAAAGATCCACTTTACCGTTTTCAACCCTACGGTAAGGTGTAGAAATAAATCCAAGATCGTTGATTTTTGCAAATACGCACAACGACGAAATCAAACCGATGTTCGGTCCTTCAGGTGTTTCAATTGGACACAAACGACCGTAGTGAGTAAAGTGAACGTCACGTACCTCAAAACCGGCTCTCTCACGTGATAAACCACCTGGCCCTAAAGCTGACATACGACGTTTGTTTGTCATCTCCGCAAGCGGGTTGGTTTGATCCATAAACTGTGATAAAGCGTTTGTTCCGAAGAATGAATTGATTACTGACGACAAGGTTTTCGAGTTAATCAAATCTATCGGCGTAAACACCTCATTATCGCGAACGTTCATTCTCTCGCGAATTGTACGTGCCATACGAGCCAAACCTACACCAAACTGGTTATACATTTGTTCGCCAACAGTACGAACCCGACGGTTACTTAAGTGGTCGATATCATCGACATCGGTTTTAGAGTTCACCAATTGAATCAAGTTCTTGATGATCTCTATAATAT
This sequence comes from uncultured Draconibacterium sp., assembly GCA_963677455.1. Classification (GTDB taxonomy): domain Bacteria; phylum Bacteroidota; class Bacteroidia; order Bacteroidales; family Prolixibacteraceae; genus Draconibacterium. The sequence goes on along the minus strand of OY781971.1, from coordinate 6,028,732 downwards.
CTTCTCTTGTGAGCACTCGATTTTCCATATCGACATCGATGCCCAGCTTTCTGTTTATTCTGTAACGACCAACTTCACCAAGATCGTAACGTTTATCAGAAAAGAATAATTTGTCGATTACATCACGCGCAGTTGCCTCATCCGGCGGTTCTGCGTTACGTAACTGACGATAGATGTGTAATACAGCTTCCTTCTCTGAGTTACATGGATCTTTTTGAAGCGTGTTGTAAATAATGGCGAAGTCTTGTTGATTCTGATCTTCTTTATGCAGAAGAATGGTTTTTACGCCTGAATCTAAAATTTCTTCGATGTGGTCTTCTTCAATATCAGTTTCACGATCGATAATAACTTCGTTACGCTCAATAGAAACTACTTCACCTGTATCTTCATCTACAAAGTCCTCTACCCATGATTTCAGTACTCGGGCAGCTAACCTTCGACCAACAACTTTTTTAAGACCTGTTTTTGAAACTTTTACTTCATCAGCAAGATTAAAGATTTCAAGAATATCCTTGTCACTCTCAAAACCAATTGCACGTAGCAGCGTAGTTACAGGAAGTTTTTTCTTCCTATCGATATAGGCAAACATCACACTGTTAATGTCTGTTGCGAATTCGATCCACGATCCTTTAAAGGGGATAATACGTGCTGAATAAAGTTTAGTACCGTTGGCATGCAAACTCTGACCGAAGAATACACCTGGAGATCGGTGCAACTGAGAAACGATAACCCTTTCGGCTCCGTTAATGATGAAGGTACCTCTTTCTGTCATGTATGGGACAGTACCCAAATACACGTCCTGAACAACGGTATCAAAATCTTCGTGTTCCGGATCGGTACAATACAATTTGAGTTTGGCCTTTAACGGCACGCTAAATGTTAAACCACGCTCAATGCACTCGTCAATAGCATACCTTGGAGGATCCACCTGATAATCGAGAAACTCCAAAACAAAATTGTTTCTGGTATCCGATATCGGAAAATTCTCTTCGAAAACCCGGCATAAACCTTCGCGCTTCCTGTCATCAGGAGTGGTTTTTAACTGAAAAAAATCTTTAAATGATTTAACTTGTACTTCTAAGAAGTCAGGGTAATCAAACCTGGTTTGTGTTGAGGAAAAATTAATCCTCTCTTGTCTTGTTTTTACTGACATGTATTTATACAGGTTAATTAAATATAAAATATAAATACACAAAAAGGTTTAGAACCCATCTCCCGATGGATTCTAAACCGTATAACCTATTGTGAAATAGGTAATAATGCGTTATTTTAATTCTACTTCAGCGCCAGCTTCTTCCAACTGTGCTTTCAGTGCTTCAGCTTCGTCCTTAGACACTTTCTCTTTAAGTGCTTTAGGAGCTTCGTCTACAACTGCTTTAGCTTCTTTCAAGCCAAGGCCAGTTAATTCTTTAACGAGTTTAACAACGGCAAGTTTAGATGCACCTGCGGCTTTTAAAATCACGTCAAATTCAGTTTGTTCAGCAGCAGCTTCTTCGCCACCGCCTGCGGCTGGACCTGCAACTGCAACTGCAGCAGCAGCTGGTTCGATACCATACTCATCTTTAAGGATGCCAGCTAATTCGTTAACCTCTTTAACAGTCAAGTTTACCAACTCTTCTGCAAGCTGTTTTAAATCTGCCATTTTTATTTCTTTTTAAATATTATTTCTAAAAAAATTATTCTTTCGCTTTCAGTGTATCAAGAACACCGTGAATTGTATTACCACCAGATTGCAACTGTCCGAGAACGGTTTTCATTGGTGATTGTAACAGAGCAACAACATCAGCAATAAGCTCGTTTTTAGATTTAACGGCAATAAGTGCCTCCAATTGGTCAGCGCCCATGTAAATTGACTCTTCAACAAAAGCAGCCTTTAAAACAGGCTTTTTATGCTTTTTTGCGAAGTCTTTAATCAATTTTGCAGGAGCATTTCCATTTGAAGAGAACATCACTGTAGTGTTTCCCTTTAGCGCATCAAAAATCTCTTCAGCCTCTTTAGCAGAGCTCTCAAGAGCTTTTTTAAGTAGAGTATTCTTAACAACAACCAGTTTTACATCTTGGCTAAAACATAGTCTCCTTAACTCACTGGTATCTTCAGCGTTTAAGCCTGCGATGTCTGTCAGATAAAAATGGTCGTATGAATCTATCTGTTCTTGTAAATTATTAATAATAACTTGTTTCTCTGAACTCTTCATAATTCCTCATTTTTATTCTGCAAACGACTTAGATTCTACCTGAATACCAGGGCTCATAGTACTAGAAAGATAAATACTCTTGATGTAGGTTCCTTTTGCAGCAACAGGTTTAAGCTTATTAATCATGTTAATAAACTCAACGGCATTGTCTTTGATTTTATCAGCTGAGAAAGAAACTTTCCCAATTGTTGTATGAACAATACCGAATTTGTCAACTTTAAAGTCGATTTTACCTTGCTTAACTTCCGAGATAGCTTTACCAACTTCCATAGTTACGGTTCCACTTTTTGGGTTTGGCATTAAACCACGAGGACCAAGAATACGTCCTAACTGCCCAACTTTTCCCATAACTGGAGGCATTGTGATAATTACATCAACGTCAGTCCAGCCGCCTTTTATTTTCTCAACATAGTCGTCGAGACCTACATAATCTGCTCCGGCATCTTTGGCTTCCTGCTCTCTGTCAGGAGTAACCATTGCCAAAACACGTACTTCTTTTCCGGTTCCATGGGGTAACGAAACTACGCCTCTAACCATCTGGTTAGCTTTTCTGGGGTCAACTCCAAGGCGAACGTCAATATCAACTGATGCATCAAATTTTGTAAAAGTGATTTCTTTTACTAATTCTGCTGCCTCTTCAATTGAGTAAACTTTTCCTTTTTCGAGTTTCTCCAAAGACGCTTTTTTATTTTTCGTAATTCTGCCCATCGTAAAAGATATTTTTAGTTATTGAATGGTGAAGCACCTTTTACAGTGATTCCCATACTTCTGGCAGTTCCAGCTACCATTTTCATTGCTGATTCTACTGTAAAGCAGTTGAGGTCAGCCATTTTGCCTTCGGCAATCTGTTTTACCTGATCCCAAGTTACAGAACCCACTTTTTTAACGTGAGGTTCTGAAGAACCACTTTTCAATTTCGCAGCATCTAACAATTGAACAGCCACAGGAGGTTGTTTAATTATGAAGTCAAATGACTTGTCTGCATATACAGTAATAATAACTGGCAACACCTTACCTGCCTGGTCTTGTGTACGCCCATTAAACTGTTTGCAGAACTGCATAATGTTTACCCCTTTGGCACCCAATGCTGGTCCCACCGGTGGTGAAGGATTAGCAGCACCACCTTTGATCTGTAATTTAATTAATCCAGCAATTTCTTTCGCCATAACAATAAATTAAAGCGTTACTATTCCTTTTCAACTTGCATGAAGCTAAGTTCTAAAGGAGTTTTACGTCCAAAAATCTTCACCATCACCTGCAACTTCTTCTTCTCCTCATTGATTTCTTCAATGGTTCCGTTAAAGCCGTTGAATGGTCCATCGATAACTTTAACAGTTTCGCCTACCACATAAGGGATATTGATCTCTTCGTCAGTTTCAGCTAATTCATCCACACGACCTAAAATCCTGTTTACCTCGCTTTGCCGCATCGGCACCGGATCTCCACCCTTGGTGTCGCCTAAAAACCCGATTACGTTAGGAAAATTCCTTAGCGTGTGTGCAACTTCACCCACTAAAGCAGCTTCGATTAAAACATACCCCGGGAAAAAGTTTCTCTCCTTACTGATTTTTTTACCATTACGGATTTGATAAACTTTTTCGGTTGGTATTAAAACCTGTTCAACAAAACCCTTTAAATCTCCATTTGCGATTTCGTTGTCGATATATTCTTTTACCTTCTTCTCTTTGCCTCCAATAGCACGCAGAACATACCATTTCTTACTATTTTCGCTCATCTCGACTACAGGTTTTGATTAATAAAATAAACCATAAATAAAATCCATAATATTCCTGAATGACAGGTCCATTACGAATATAACTAATGATATAATAAAGGAAGCAATCATTACTACCAAAGCGCTACTTTGTAGCTCCTTCCAAGTAGGCCATGTTACTTTGTGTACAAGTTCATCGTAAGCCTCTTGAATATATACTATTAACTTCATAAATGTTCGTTATTTAGCACGGAAGGTAAGGTTCGAACTTACTGTTTATCTTCAACCACTCCCAACTATGAGTATCATCCGAAAATAGTCCCGGATCCGAGAACCCGGGACTTATTATCTTATATTTTGTTTCTCGAATTACTCAAGAATTTCAGTAACCTGTCCGGCACCAACAGTACGGCCACCTTCGCGGATTGCGAAACGAAGACCAACGTTGATAGCTACTGGGTAGATCAATTCTACTTCGATGGTTACGTTATCACCAGGCATAACCATTTCGCGGCCAGCTTCCAAGTGAATTTCACCAGTTACGTCCAATGTACGCAAGTAGAACTGAGGACGGTATTTATTGTGGAATGGAGTGTGACGTCCACCTTCTTCTTTTTTCAATACGTAAACCTCAGCTTTGAATCTTTTGTGAGGAGTAATTGAACCAGGTTTTGCCAAAATCTGTCCACGTTTGATTTCTTTTTTGTCAACACCACGTAACAACAAACCTACGTTGTCACCAGCCTGACCTTCGTCAAGAATTTTACGGAACATTTCAACACCAGTACATACTGTTTTACGTCCTTCTGCTCCAAGACCGATCAACTGCATTTCATCACCTGTGTGGATGATACCAGTTTCGATACGACCAGTTGCAACAGTACCACGACCAGTAATAGAGAATACGTCCTCAACAGGCATCAGGAATGGTTTTTCAACATCACGTGGAGGAAGTGGAATCCAAGTATCACAAGCATCCATCAATTCCATCACTTTGTCTTCCCACTCTGGTTCGCCATTCAATGCACCAAGAGCTGATCCCTGAATAACAGGAGTGTTATCGCCATCGAATTCGTAGAAATCAAGCAATTCGCGAATTTCCATTTCAACAAGCTCTAACAATTCTTCATCATCAACCATATCCACTTTATTCATGAATACAACCAAACGAGGAACGTTTACCTGACGTGCAAGCAAGATGTGCTCGCGTGTTTGTGGCATAGGTCCATCTGTTGCAGCAACAACGATAATAGCACCGTCCATCTGAGCAGCACCAGTTACCATGTTCTTAACATAGTCGGCGTGACCAGGACAGTCAACGTGCGCATAGTGACGATTAGCTGTCTGATACTCTACGTGCGCAGTGTTAATAGTAATACCCCTTTCTTTTTCTTCTGGAGCGTTGTCAATTTGATCAAAAGCCTTAACTTCTGACAAACCTTTTTTAGCTAATACCATAGTAATAGCTGCAGTCAGGGTTGTTTTACCATGGTCAACGTGGCCAATAGTACCAATGTTAACATGGTCCTTATCCCTTACAAACGTTTCTTTAGCCATAATTGCAAATTTTTAATTTATTATCTTTAATTCATCTGAGCCGAAGACGAGAATTGAACTCGTGACCTCATCCTTACCAAGGATGCGCTCTACCCCTGAGCTACTCCGGCCTAAACACACAAAGAGATGGGAATTAAGAATAGTTTCCTATTCAAAATTCCGACCTCGTGTTTTGAGCGGGAAACGGGACTCAAACCCGCGACCCTTAGCTTGGAAGGCTAATGCTCTATCAACTGAGCTATTCCCGCTTATTATCCTTGGCAAAAATGCCGTGCAAAAATACAATTTTTTTCCAAACACCCGAATAAATTGTCCCCAATCTTCAAAATCAACTCTTTTTTCCTCCCAATGCGACAATTTTAATACCTAAAATCGAATCGAAATTCCATCAAATCGATTGAAAGTACAACCGTTTCAGCTGTTTCCAGAACGCCCCTAAAAAGGGTTTGCAAATGTAAAAATTATATTTTAAAAACCTAAAAATTAAAAGTGTTTTTTCAGAATTATTTGTTCTTTAATTTTTCTTTGTATTTATCTAGCTGTCTTTTAATAGCATCAATAGCCAAGTCAGTAGCTTCTTCGAAAGAATCAGCCTGTTTTTTGGCAAATAAATTGTCCGTTGCAGGAATCGAAAGTTTTAACTCAGCAACTTTGTTTTTTGCTACTTCTGGTTTTGCAACTTTTAATGTTACATCAGCCTTAATAATACCGTCGAAAAAAGTATCAAGCTTATTAACCTTCTTGTCAATAAAATCAACCAAACGTTGATCGGCATTAAAATGTACTGAATTAATTTTTACTTCCATAATCAATTGTTTTTATCACCACGCGGGTGGGCTTGTTTATAACTGTCACGCAGCTTTTCGAAGGTTGTATGTGTGTACACCTGGGTTGCTGCCAAATTTGAATGTCCTAATAACTCTTTAACCGCATTTAAATCGGCACCTTTATTTAATAAATGAGTAGCATAAGTATGTCGAAGTACATGTGGACTTTTCTTTTCTAAAGAAGTCACTTTTGCCAGGTTGTTTTTTACCACCCGGTAAATCAGCTTCTCATATATCTGCTTCCCTTTGCCTGTTACTAACAAATACTCTGTTTTATAACCAATCTGCTTGTTTCTAGCTATAACATAACTTTCGAACAAATTGTTGATTTCTGCGGGATAAGGAATTATCCTTTCTTTTTGTCTTTTTCCAAGAACACGAATCAAGCGAGCCTCACTATCAATATCTTGCTCCTTTAGATTCATCAACTCAGACAAGCGAATACCTGTTCCATAAAAAAGTGAAACAATAAGTTTATCTCGCCTTCCCGAAAAATCATCTCCAAAATTCCCTCCACTGTCCAACAATAAACTAAGATTTTCTTCACTAACAAAAGTTGGCAGTTTTTTACGAACCTTTGGCAAAGTTTGGTTTATCGCAGGATTAAATTCAACAATCTGCTCACGCATCAGATAATTATAGAACGCTTTTACTGAAGTAATCTTTCTGTGAATCGAACGAGGAGACAGCCCTTGCTCCATTAAATGCAACAACCACCCCCTAACCATATCAGAACTTACCTCTTTAACATGAAATTCCCCGACCACTATTGTTGAAAAATCAACAAATTGATCGAGGTCATTTTGATAAGCTACTATCGTATGAGCAGAATATCTCTTCTCATACTTTAGGTAATTGATAAACGATTCCTGATAACTCATTGGCCATCTATACTAATAATTCAGGAATCACCAAAGAAAACTTTAGTCTTCCTGTTGCTGCAAACCTTGTACGTAAGCTGCTTTTTTCAATTCTTCCCTTCTTCTTACAGAAGGCTTGGTGAACTTCTGACGATCGCGTAATTCTTTAATAACGCCAGTTTTTTCGAATTTTCTTTTGAACCTCTTAAGAGCTCTTTCTATGTTCTCACCCTCTTTTACCGGAATAATAATCATATCTATCGGATTTACATTTTTTTAATCGAGGCGCAAATTTAGAAATTATTTGTTGCATATCAAATTTAAAGTAAAAATTTAATATTTCCTATGTGAGCAAAAGGCATTTTTTTAATCAATTACAGGTCAAATAAGGTTTCACGTTGAGAAAAGCCTCTCCCTCAAAAACTTGCAAAACGGCTATATCCTCAAGGTTTTTGAAAGCTCCATTTGTCTGCCTCTGCTTTAAAAGTGCTTCAACTTGCTGCTTGTTTAGATAAGGATGGCGTAGAAGTTCGGAATAGTCTAAAAAATTTACCCGAAGCTTTTTTAGCTGAAGTGTATCTATCCGCAAATATTCTATTATTCCTTTTAATGTTTCTTCAGGAAAATTATAAACTTCCAATAATTGCTGTGGAGAATAGAAACCGCCAAGCAAATCTCTGTACTTAACTATTCGCGATGCATAAACCGATCCTATTCCCGGAAGTAAAATTAAGGCTGCTGTATCAGCAGTGTTTAATTCGACAATTGAAACTTCGGCCGTCTTTTTTTCTAATGCCCGATCACTTTTGTCAATCTTAATACGATCCTCTATTTTAGAAAATAAGATAGAATCTACTCCATAAATCTTTAGTACATCTTCCGGCTGAATAAAAACTCCACCAGCATTTCGATAGTTTATTAAGTTGGAAGCCTGGTACTCATTAAAACCAAATTCGATCAAACGATCATAAGAATCACTATTCGGATTGAATAGCCCCTTGAATTCCGGAACTGCTTTCTTAGCAGCTGGTTCTTTAACCAAAACAACGTTATTCGATTTTGGCCTTTTTATAACAACATAGTCTTTAACCGCACTGAATATAGAATCATTCATCCCATATATTTTCCTAAATTCTGCAAGTGATTCAAATCTCCCTCCTGCCTTTCGGTAGCTAAAGATATTCCGTTTTACAAAAGCGGGTAAGTTCAAAGAGTCCAGCGTTTGTTCACTAACTTTGTTTGGGTCAAAAGAAAACAGAGAAAGCGCTAATTCGTTCTGTTTTGCAAGCTCCTTTTCTTCCTCCCACTGTTTCACTAATGCATCGATCTCAGAAAAATCGTCTGCTTGTGGTGATATTACAATTGGCAAAAGCCTGTTCAATATTATAATGAACAAAAGAATACCGGCGAGAATAATTATTGCATTCCTATCGGATTTCTGATAATTAAAAAACTGTCGTTGAATTTTTCGCCAGAAGCTAATCATTGAATTTGGGAATTACTTAAATTCTATTTATGCTAAAATATCAAAATACCAACACTTTAGCAACAACAAAATCGAAAACCCCTCCAAGGAATAAAACAAAAAACGGATCTGAAAATACACTAAAACTTAAGCAATCCGATTTTATTCAGCATAACGATAGCAATGGCGATAGGCGCTATAATCTTTACTAAAAACATAAAGCCGGATAAAAATACGCCTGAAAGTTTTCCTCCTTTTGCAATTTCTTCGGCTACTTTTTTCCGGCCCAAATACCAACCTACAAACAAGGCAATAAATAAACCACCAATTGGCAAAAATAGGTTTGCAGAAATCCAGTCCATTAAATCAAAGATATTCAAACCGAAAAATGCGTAAGGCGAAAGTACTCCCATTGACAAGGAACACAGAACTCCCAAAATTGAAATTAAGACTGTAGCGACAATTACTGATTTTTTGCGCTCCCATTTAAATTCTTCTTTGAAATAGGCTACAACCACTTCTAAAATTGAAATAGATGAAGTTAATGCAGCTACAGATAACAGGATGAAAAACAATATTGAGAAAATATAACCACCCGGCATTTGGTGAAAAACATTGGGCAGCGTAACGAAAATCAGCCCAGGCCCTTCACTCGGTTCAATACCAAAAGCAAATACTGCCGGAAAGATTGCAATCCCAGCAAGAATTGCGATTACAGTATCGGCAACTGTTACATTAATAGCTGTATTGATTAGGTTGTTATCATTCTTTATGTATGATCCGTAAGTAATCAATGTCCCCATTCCTAAACTTAGGGTAAAAAAGGCATGGCCTAATGCACTTAGTATGCCGTCGCCGGTTAGTTTCGAAAAATCGGGCTTAAATAAAAATTCCAATCCGGCTTTTGCTCCTTCGAGTGAAACTGACTTTACACACAAGAACAAAAGAATAATGACAAGAACCGGCATCAGAATTTTTGTATACTTTTCTATTCCTCTTTTAATTCCAAAAACAACAATTACAGCAGTAAGCAACATGAAAAAGAGCTGAAGCAATACCGGTTTTATCGGTGCTTCGATTAATGTTGTAAAAATGGTTGATATCTCGTCCGGAGTTTTCTGCGAGAATCCGTTCTCTAGCGACAAAATAACATACTCAACGCTCCAGCCGGCAACAACACCATAAAATGATAAAATCAAGAAAGCTGCTCCTACGCCTAAAATTCCAATAAATCGCCAGGGAGATCCCGGAGCCAAAACTTTAAATGCACCAAATGCGTTTCTTCTCGAACTTCGGCCAATTATTAGTTCAGAAACCATTACCGGCAAGCCTATGGCAACAATAAAACCAAGATAAACAAACAGGAAAGCGGCCCCACCATAAACACCTGCGATATATGGAAACTTCCAAATATTTCCTAAGCCGACAGCAGATCCGGCAGCAGCTGCAATAACACCAAACTTTGAAGTAAACGAGTCGCGATTACCTGAAGGTAAATTTGCCATAAGTAAATATTATAAGTTAAAACTGCAGTTTACTTACAGTTTTTATGATTGAGTCTCAAAAATGCAAAAAAATAACACACATAAAAAAAGTTAGTATTGAAAAAGCAATTTTTTTAAAAAGGATAACCTATGGCAAAAGACAAATTAAGATCATCGTTAGTAAGACCTCGGTTTCCAATTATCCACCTATCTCCCCTATTGGCTGATGGATCCCGCATTTTTAGCCCCAAGTCTACGCGCAAAATAAAATAATTCATATCCAGGCGAAAACCAGTTCCGGTTCCCACCGCAATTTGACGGTAAAAATCAGAAAGATTAAAAACAGCACCTTCTCTGTTATCGTTTGAATTTATTGCCCAAATATTACCGGCATCAACAAACAAAGCACCTTCCAATTTCCCAACAAGTTTAAAGCGGTATTCAATATTCCCTTCCAGTTTCATATCCGCCGATTGATTAGGATAAATGCCTCCCGGAGCACGATAGGTTCCGGGGCCTAAGGATCGAACCTGCCATGCTCTGATACCATTTGCTCCACCAGTGAAATACTGCTTTTCAAAAGGTAATAGCTTTGAGTTTCCATATGGAAGTCCTACCCCCAGAAAAGCACGGCCAACTATCCGGTTGTATTCGTCCAAACGAATCGATCTTCTAAGTTCAATATCAGCCTTTAGGTATTGCGCATACTGCGTATTCAGAAATTGATAATAAACTAATGGATCACCTTCGATAGAAGTATCAGTATGTTTTCCCTGTCCGGTTAAATTTGAAAGTGCCCAAAGAGTATTCCCCGAAGATTCAATATTAAATCGGGCGTAAGTATAATTCCCCCCCAGATTAACCCGCTGATTGTTAAAAATCAACGAATAATTCATTGCAAAAATAAAGTGGTCGATAAAACTACTTCGAATATACAAATCCTGAATAGAGTTCACAAAATCCTCGTCGAACTCGTCTAATTGCACAAGATTCATATCCAAGAAATTCCACAAATGCGTATAATTCTGAGAGGTTTTCCAATCGTATCCAAACTTTACATTCGTAATTCTTCTTGTATATTCAGGACGACGTTGGTAGTTGTATCCTACATTTACAATCGTTTTAGGCAAATTCCTTTCAAAACTCTTGATGTATTTACCAGGCCCAAGCAATTTTGGAATTGTAAGATTAGCTTCGGTACCGAACTCACGAGTACTAAAATATTCAGTACCATCCGTAACTGTGCGGCGCATTCTTTCGATGGCCCCCTTGAAACGTAGTTGAAGTACCTCGGCTCCTTTAAAAATATTCCGATGTTGATAATAGATATTTCCGGCAACACCAAGATTTCCCGATGTATTTGTTCCTTCAATATCAAGCGATATAGATTGCTTGTTTAGCGGAGCCAAACGAATGCGACAATCTATCCGATTGCTGTCTTGTTGTGGATAAGCTTCTTCAAACTGAATATCGACATAACGGAACTGCCGTAAACGGTTAAAAGCATTGAAAGTATTCTCCACCTCGGTAACATTGTATAACTCGCCGCTTTCCATAAGCGTTGAACGCATAAATAATCCAGGCGGATATTCAAAGTGTTCTGTAAAGTAAAGATAAGAATTGTCCCACGTAAGAGTATCCGAAAAATCAGTTCCCCCAAACTGGTAGGATCCCACCGGGGAATTACCGGGGATTATCGAATAATAGAAATCATTCACATAATACTGCCGCAGAATTCTTGCCGAATCAGCCTGCGTATCGCGAACTTCACCAATGTAAAGATCCAAAATTGCCTGGCGGTTAAATTGGGTGGTATCTGCTACATACCGCACCTGGTTCTTTGAAAAATAAAAATATCCGTTATCCCGATACAACTTAACAATTCGTTGCTGGTGCTTCTCTAATGCGTAAATATCAAAAGGTGTCCCGGGTTTGAAACTTTGATTGACTGAATCGTTCATAAAAATGGGTCTCAATTCCGGAATGGAGAAATGATAACGAACGTTTCTGATTGTATAGCGGTCACCACTTTCTATTTCAAATTTGAGGTTCGCTTTTTTCTTCCGATCGTTAAATTCCACCTTGTCGGACACCTTCGCCTGATAATACCCTTTATTATCCATATACTGCTTCAGCTGATCGTTTGAATGCTCAGTAAGCACTTCATCATAAATTTGCGGAGGTTCTCCAATCCTTTTTAACCAGTCGTCAGTCTTTTTCTTCGACGAAAGATTATACAGCAAAAGGTAGAATTTAATGAAGCCAAGTATTTTATAATTTTCTTTTTGTCGAACGAAAGACTTTGCTTCTTCTTTGTCTATATTTTGCTGATCAACCTCTAATTCCACCTTATTTAACAAGTATTTTTCTTCCGGCACAAACTTAGTTTGCGAACAGGAAACAAAGAAAATAACGGTTAAAAGCAATAACCACTTCCCAACTAACCCAATCTTTTTATCTCTTTTAAAAGTCAAAATCTATACTTTTTAATGCCCAAAAATAAGGAAGAATTTTTCTCAGAAAGATTAACTTTACCTCAATATTCAAATAAAACTGCATTTTCTGAATGATCAGTAAAAATACAATAAAACGGCTGAATTCTTTGTCGTTGAAAAAATACAGGAATAAAGAAAAACTTTTTTTAGTAGAAGGCGATAAAATGGTTCAGGAAATCATTCATTCTTCACTCTCGGTAAAAGAAATTTACGCAACTCCCGAATTTAAAACTCGCTCTCAAGAAACGGCTTTGCCTGAAGAAAAGATCACGCTCGTAGATTATAGTGAGCTTAAAAAAATCAGCCAACTGAAAACGCCTCAAAACGCTATCGCTGTTTGTGAGCTTCCGGAGCAAAAAGCTTTACCTGAAACTTTGAATGACAATTTATCGCTTTATCTTGATGGAGTTCAGGATCCCGGAAACCTGGGAACGATTATCAGAATATGCGATTGGTATGGAGTTCAACACGTTTTTTACTCTCCCAATACTGTTGACCTTTATAACCCAAAAGTTATTCAGGCCAGCATGGGCTCGTTTATGCGCGTATCTGTTTATGAATGCGAATTGGATAAATTGAAACCAATTGCACAAAATTCGGGAGCAACCGTTTATGGAGCATTTATGGAGGGTGAAAATGTATATCATGCAGAACTGGCCTCAAAAGCTATTCTTGTTATGGGGAACGAAGGCAATGGAATTCGGAAAGAATCAAAAAATCTGATTGATCAGAAAATCAGCATTCCGAACTTTTCCGAAAGTGAAAGCAAAGCAGAATCGTTAAATGTTTCTGTTGCAACCGCTATCTTGTGTTCTGAATTTAAAAGGCGTTAATTTCTTATTCGAAATGGAAAGACAAGGTAAAAATCTTCGACCGAAGATCTTTTATTGATTGTGCATAATACAATCTTTGCACCGGATCAGGCATGTCACCAAGCTGATTATTCAAACCATAACTAAATTTTGCTTCAACCGAGAATCGAAAAAATGCAAAATAGTGATCCCAACCACCGCCTAGTTCAGCATAAAAACCACCGCCTTTCAGCTTGATCAAATCCTCCTGCGCCGTTCTTGAGATATCTTGTCGGTAAGCACCGCCAAAAACAACATAAGGCCGATCGTTATTTATCCTTCGAGCCTTATATTTTATCAATAGCGGAAAATCGAGAAACGTTGATTTTATTGAGTAGTAGTATTGCGAAGTTTCGTAACTGTTAATATCGTATACCGGAACATTAAAAGTGATTTGGCGTTCACCAAACGAAAGCCCGGGCAAGAAGCGCAAATTAAAGTCTTTAGACAAGCGCAAACTTGAAATAATGCCCACAGTAAATCCCGGAAGGACAGTCGCTACATCAGAGCGAATAAAAGAACCGTCCAAAATCCCATCTGTCAAATCCGGCATGAAATCTGGGTTTTCGCCAATCGGATTATAGTTTACCACATTAAAGTCGAGTGCATTAATACCGATAGAAAAGCCAAAATGAATTAATTTATCGTCAAAAGTAGTAAGGAAATTCACCTTCTGCTTTTGTGCAAAAGTTGAAAAACTAAGAAATACCAACGTTATGACAACTAAAATCTTCTTCACTTTTTTGTGCAATTCTTAAACTTTCAAACCGTAAAAAAACCAAATTATTGTCTAATAGTTCATCTTAATTCAATGGTTTGTGAGCTTCGTAAATCGATGCAATTCCAAAAGTTTGACTGAACCATTTATTTTCGCTGAATCCAACTTTGGCTAAAATAGCTAAAAATTGTTCACCATCAGGAAACTCATTCACCGATTCAGGTAAATAAGTGTAGGCTCTTTTGTCTTTTGATACCATCCGGCCAACAGCCGGCAGTATATTTTTAAAATAAAAATTATAAATCTGTTTAAACGGAGTTTTTGCAGGCTTCGAGAATTCGAGAATAAAAAATACTCCACCCGGTTTTAAAACCCGTAAAATTTCACTTAATCCTTTTTCAAGATTTTCGAAATTACGCACTCCAAAACCGACGATAGCTGCATCAAAAAGATCGTTTTCAAAAGGAAGATTTTCGGAATCGGCCTTAAGCACACTTAGCTGGTGTTCGAGCCGCTTCTTTTTAATCTTTTCCCGCGCTACATTTAGCATTCCTTCGGAAATGTCAATCCCAAGAACCTCAACATTTCCAAGTTTTGTAGCCGCCAAAGCGAAATCGCCGGTACCAGTAGCAATATCAAGCACCTTCCGCGGATTGTAAGTTTTAAGCTTCTTAATCGTACGTTTGCGCCAAAGTTTATCAATATTAACTGATAAAAGATGGTTTAAAAGATCATACCGGGGAGAGATATTATCGAACATCTCTTCGACCTGGCCTTTCTTATTTTGTGTTGAATTTTTATATGGAAGCGCCATTAAACTCCGGCCGTCATTTTATCAATATACCCGAAAGACTCATCGTCAATTCTTATTTCCCCTTTTGTAACATGTCCAAGTGTGAAAAACGGAATTTTCATCTCGGTCATTGCATCTACAAAATCGTCTTCTTTATCAGGATGAACTCCTACCAGAATCCGCCCCATCGCTTCGCCAAATAAAAACGAATCGATACGTGTTTCAGCACTGGTGGTAATATCAAAACCTAATTCGTTAGGAGTCGCAGCGCGTAGTAGAGTAAAAAATAATCCGCCTTTTCCTACAGGGCTTGCACTCTCAATTAAACTATCAGCGTTTAGCTTACGAACACAATTCTGTAATTTAATTTCGTCTTCGATATTAAATGCCGGTAGCGGCGATTCAGAAACTCCGTGATAAAACTCGAGGTATTCTGAAGAACTAATATCGTCGGTCATTCTTCCGATCATGAAAATATGATTTCCTTTTCGTTTGAAGGAATGGGTAGTAAGGGAAGCTCCGCTACCTAACTGCCCCATCATACTAATAATGATTGTTGAAGGAACCGGTCCATGTTCAGTAAAGTGATCGAAACGAATTTTCCGGTCAGCAATTTTCAGTTTAAATTTATGAGCGGCACTTTCCATACCTTTTTTTGCTCCGGCAGCAATAAACTGTCCGTTAGGATCGGCCACATTTATATGGTACAAGAAGGCACTTATTACTTTTGGTTCAACACCAAAACAAAGCATTCTGCGAACCGCTCTTGATATCAAAATTTCGGTAGCCTTTTGAGGATCGCTCTCTAAATGATGATGGAATGCATGTGTGCTCATCGCCATTTTAGATCCACCATTGTTAAGATCAAACATGCCCATATCATCGCTATCTTCATTCTCAATGTCATCAGGCGATATTCCGAGCTCGTTAAAATCGTTAAAGTAATTTATGGTTGACAAGTTAGGATTAACCATCAACGAAAAGATAATCTCTTCAATATTCTCCGGCTCTGGTATACTTTCAATCATGAATTGCTCTTCAGGCTGAATAGTGTCACTCATCTGGCTCCTCCTTTCTAAAATTTAAGTTCAGGCAAAGGTAATTAAGTACGTCATTTATCCACAAAAATAGATGTTTTTTTTAATTTTGTACATCCCATAAGAAGATCATGAAACGCATTGCATTAATAACAGGAGCGACAGCCGGTATTGGCGAAGCTACCGCAGAGATTCTTGCCGAAAACGGTTTTAAACTCATTTTAACAGGACGTAGAACTGAGCGTCTGGAACAGTTGAAAGCCAAATTGGAAAAAGATACCGATTGTGAAACGGTAATTCTTCCCTTTGATATCCGAAATAAGGACGCAACCGAAAAAGCATTTCTATCGCTGCCAGAAGAGTGGAAGAATATTGATGTGTTAATCAACAATGCGGGTTTAGCCGCAGGATTGGCAACTATAGAGGAAGGAGATGTTGATGACTGGGAAAGAATGATAGATACTAATATCAAAGGACTTCTGTACATTACTCGTCTGGTTACTCCGATTATGGTAAAACGCTGCAGTGGCCATATTGTTAATTTATCGTCGATTGCAGGAAAAGAAGCTTACTCGATGGGGAATGTTTATTGTGCATCGAAACATGCCGTACAAGCGCTCACCCAGGGAATGCGTATTGATCTGGTAAAGCATGGGATTAAAGTGAGTTCTGTTGCTCCCGGAGCAGTTGAAACAGAGTTCTCAATGGTCCGCTTTCATGGAGACGAACAAAAAGCAAGCGATGTTTACAAAGGGTTTACTCCTCTTTATGCAAAAGATATCGCGGAAACTATATTGTTTATGGTTACGCGTCCGGCACATGTAAATATCGACGACGTTTTAATTATGCCTACAGCACAAGCGTTCTCGCGTGTGTTTAATAAAACTGAGTAATTTCAATCAGGAATAAAGTTTCATTAAATTTTGGGCTTCAACTTTTGAACTCCAATTTTCAGCAACTTCTTTTTGTGCCTTTTTCCCAAGGTGAGGGAGCTCGTTAGTTAATAGTTTTGTCAGCAACTGGTTCAATTCTGTTTTGTTATTCACGTCAAACAAATAACCGGTTTCGCAGTCATGTATTAACTCCGAATGTATGCCAACATCTCTGGTTGCAATAACATTACAACCGCACGACATCGCTTCCGCACAAACCAGTGAAAACCCTTCGGTGAAAGATGGGACAACTACCGTATCCGATCCTCGGTAAAAAGATACGATATCAGATGTTTCCGGGATAAAGTAAACTTGCTCTATTACTGAATTTTCTTCCGCAACTTTTTTAAGATTTCCAAGAAAAGCTTGGCTGTCAACTTTACCCACAATTGCCAAAGCCCAATCGGGATGATTCTTTAAAATTGGCGCAAGAACTTCTAAAAGGACGTGCTGACCTTTGGCTTCGCGCACTCTGCCCGCGCATAATATTATTTTTTGTTGAGGGAAGTCCAGGCTATTTACATCTACTTTAGTGTTAAACACCTCCTGGTTGACACCATGACCAACAACAGTTGCCGGACAAGGAAGCGTTTTTAACATCCTTTTAGTAAGAGCAACTGCAACATCTGACTTTTTCAGCAGATATTTTGTAACACCGGACGGTGCTGCTTCAGCATGTCGCGTAAAAAGTAGCTTGAAGTTTCCACCAAGCTTTCGTAAAAACAAAGCAGCTATTACCTCATTGTTTCTATGGCAATGCAGCACAAAATATTCTTTACTAAAAACTAACCTTAGTAACTTTCTTGTTGAAATCTTTGGTCCCTTAATACCATAGCCCCAAATAAATGCATCATACTTCTCCGCAAAAAAAGGAAAAACATTCTCGATACTTCTTGTTACGCCAGTACGATTTCGGTGAAAGTTTGTATGTATTAATAATTGGGATGATTTCATAAACAACTTGCTAAACATCTTTAACGGAGACAACCGGCCGTAACAATCATACATTTGTTTTGCTAAATAGTAACTGAGTTTTCAGCTATTTTATTTTGTGCTACCGACATTGCTAAAGTAAAACAAAATCTACTAAATTTTTCGTCATCCGTTGATTTAATCAAAAAAGCACGATACCTAAAAGAATTTATAACAGATGTGTAATTCTTATCCTTCGATAGATTATTATGAAATCTTATCTTTAACTTGCGTTTTGTAATGTGCAGATAAACTTTGAGCATCTGTTTTTTTTACAAAAAAAACTCTACAGAACTCTTTATTAATGTCAGAAAAACTTTTAAATAAAAGAAATAACCTAATCGGCCATATTGTTTTATGGCTGTTTAGTATCGCTTTCTTTTCTATAATATTCTATCTGAACAGTAGAACGTTTAATGCTGAATTGATATTTAAAGCACTAATCATAAACGTTGGTTTTGCTTTAAGTGTATACATAAACCTATACATTCTGATACCTCGATTGCTACGCCAAAAAGCGTATATTTTCTATACCTTTTGGCTGATTGTTATCATATCAGGAAGTAGCCTTTTTGTGCAATTTATATTACTGTATCCGCTCCGAAATATATTACATGTGTCGGATCAACTTACCGGATTTAACGCAAATATTCACTCTGCATTCTTTTTTGTAACCCTTGTTTACGTTGGCATCTCGTCCTTCCTTAAGTTTGTAAAAGACTGGTTTGCGATGCAAGATCTGAATTACAAACTTGCCAAAATTGAAAAGCAAAAACTGGAGGCTGAACTTAATACTTTAAAAGGACAGCTTAACCCTCATTTCTTATTCAATTCATTAAATAATATCTACTCATTAGCTTTAGTGAAATCAGACAAAGTACCCGAGCTGATCTTAAAGCTTTCGGATTTGATGCGACACATCATCTATGAATCTAAAGAGCATTTTATTCCGCTCGAAAAAGAGATCGATTTTGTAGATAACTTTATCGCATTACAACAAATCAGGGTATCGCAAGCTACTGAGATTTCCTACATAAAAAAAGGAAGTATTCCTGATGCCAAGATCATACCATTACTTTTCGAACCATTTATTGATAATGCATTTAAACATGGTGTTCCCGGAAATAGTGAGAATGATTTTATTAAAATTGAATTTGAATTTGAGGAAAATGAACTTTTCTTCGAAATTAAAAATAACTATTCTGACACAGAAAAGTGGAGTAAAAAACATTCCGGTATTGGAATAAAAAACGTAAAACAACGACTCGCATTACTCTACAAACCTGCGGAATATAAATTAGAAATTGATAACAAAAATTACATTTACGCTGTTAAATTAAGGCTAAACCTAAAATAAACGAAGCATGGAAATTAAAGCACTAATTGTAGACGATGAACCGCTTGCACAAGACGTTATTAAGCAGTATGCACAGCGAATACCGGATCTTTATATTGTGGCTACATGCAACGAAGCAATATGTGCTCATAAAGCTTTACTGGAAAACGACATTGATCTAATATTTCTGGATATAAACATGCCTAAACTTTCCGGTATTTCTTTCTTAAGAAATCTAAAAAATCCTCCACTTGTTATTTTTACAACCGCTTATTCTGAATACGCGTTAGAGGGATTCGAACTAAATGCCATCGATTATTTAAAAAAACCGTTTTCTTTCGAACGCTTCTGCAAAGCTTACTATAGAGCCGAAGAACAATTCATTTTGAAGGAAAATGCAAAGAATGACACCTCAAACTCTTCTGAAACTAACTTCCTCTTTATACGCTCCAACAAAAAAACATTCAAAGTTAAGTTTGATGATATAATGTTTATTGAAGGCTTAGGCGATTATATTAAGATACATACCAAGGACGATAAACTTGTGACAAATCTTTCAATGAAGAAAATAATCAGTCTATTACCAGACAAACAATTCTACCGAATTCATAAATCATTCATCATTTCTTTAGAGAATATTGAATCCCTTGAAGGAAATATGGTGTCAATACAAGGAAACAAACTCCCCATCGGAAACAGCTACCGACAGGATTTTACAGCCTTTATAAACCAATACCTGGCAGACTAATCTTTTTCAGTTAAAAATCCCTGTTCCACTAAAACATCGTACATTTTTTTTGAAAAGAATTCGTTATCCTCTTTTTTGTACCTAACATCTGTAAAAACCTGAGACAAATGCGATTTCCCGTTCTGTTTTACAAATTCTTTTGAAGATTCAAGCTCTTCTTTAAATCTATAGACTCGATTTATATCGTCTTCCGAATAGTCTTTATATCGCTCTGAATGCATTATAGCATCCAAAGGCAATCTATCAGTCATTGCGGGTTGTTCTGCTGGATATCCTAAGGCTATTGTTGTTACAGGAAAAGTATGTTTTGGCAGCTCTAGAAGTTCTATCATCTCCTTAGCATTGTATATTGTTGTTCCAAGATAACAAATACCAAGTCCATTACTTTCTGCTGCAACACAAACGTTCTGCGCAACCAGAATTGCATCGATGGAAGCATTCATAAATGAGAGGAAATTATCATATCCAGGTTTTGCATCGTTGTATGAACACCACTTGTTAAAACGATTAAAATCTGCAACGAAGGTCAGTAAAACAGGTGCATTAACAGCAGTTGGCTGATTAAAATGTAAAGGAGCTTGTTTCTTAATCATTTCGGCATCCTTTGTAACAACAATACTGTATAGTTGCATATTTCCTGTTGTTGATGCCCGTGTTCCAGAATAAAGAATACCTCTGAGAATTGAATCATCTACAACTCTGTCTTTAAACTTTCGAATACTTACATGCTTATTTAATAACTCCATATGGCATTATATTGTATTTAAATTTTGAGCAATAAAAAAGGGAAGCAAATTGCTTCCCCTTTTTAATCAATCAATTCGGTATTACCTTTTAATAATCCTTTCTGATTTAACGATTTCGTCGTTCGAAATTAATGTCACAACGTAAACGCCAGTTACCAGATTTCCAGTACGTATTTCGTGAGTTGGATTTTCAATATCTAATACTCGTTGACCAGCAATGTTAGAAATAACTATACGGTCAAGTTTGTCGCTATTATCAATTCTGATAAAGTTATTGAATGGGTTAGGATAAACTTTGTATTGAACAGCATCAATATCAGGGTCGATAGCTGTTGCAAAATCACCAGTGTTAAATACCCAATCAGTAACATCCGACAGACCTTCGTATACATTTCCAGCTGCATCTGATACAAATCCACTGTCTACTAATACATAGTAAGTTGCGAATTTATCAAATGAACCAGCTAAGTCGAAGCTAACAACATTACCCTCTACAGTTACTGAACCAGTTGGAACGTCTAAGGCAACAGTTCCATCTTCGTTATAAACTGTGATGCTTCCAGATCCTAATGTAACGTCTTCAGTGAATTCAATTACAATACTTTCTGGGTGAGCATTTTCTAAGTCACCTTCAGGAGAGTGAGTAACAATTGCAGGTGCAGTATTGTCTGCTACTACGTAGAAACCAGTAGCTGCTTCAGCAAGTTCGTTACCATAACCTTTTCCATCAGGAACGTCAGTAATAGTAGTTGGTATAGTTACCATAACTGTATCTAAGTCTGCAGCTTCAATAGTAATTGTAGCAACATCGTTAGTAGTATTCATCTCAACAGTGTATGAAGTAGCACCTTCTACCATGATATCGGTTTCAGCACCTACAACCTCTTCACTGAATTCTGCTGTAAGAACAATAGTGTTTTCAGCATCTAAGATTGTATCAGGAGTCAATACTACAGTTGGAGCAGTATTATCAGCTGTTGTGAAGTTCCACATAGTAGGATCATTGATTCCTTCATAAGCATTACCTGCTTCATCACGGATTGCATCGTAATCAATCATAACAATGTATGAAGTTTTATCTGCTAATCCAGATAGAGGGACAGTAATAGTGCTATCAGAAATCATGTCTGCTGTAATAGGAGTTTCGATGAACAGTTCGTTTACATCTAAACCACCTTGAACTTCAAGTACTGAGTATACTTTCAACATTTTAGCTACATCACCAGGAGCAACTTTCTCACAGAAGTCCATTACTAAGTCAACATCAGCTTCAACATCGTTAGCACCATCAACCGGCGACACAATGGTCATACAGTTAGGAGCAGTTTCATCTACAATATCAAAACTCCATGTTTTAGCTTCGCTGTCATTTGGCTTGATTGCCATGTCAACAAATGTACCTTCTGCTACTTCTACAGTTACTTCACCGAAGTAAAGCATGTCTTCAAGAGCAACAGTTACTGTCATACCGTCAACAGTTACAGCATCGCTAGATACAGGAACAACCAATACAGAGTCGCCTCTTGTAATTGTAATGTCACCCATTCCTTTAGCAACCTCTTCATTGAATGTGAAACTAACGTCCATTCCAATGTAAGTATCTAAAGTATCCTGATCTTCAGGAGTTGTAGCGATTATAACAGGGGCAGTATTATCGTCAGTAGTGAAACTCCAAACAGTTGCTTCAGCTGTAACATTCATAGCACAAGATGAATCTTGGAATGCACCAGCTTCAATAGTAACAGTATAAGTTGTTTCGTCTTCCAAACCTTCAACAGCTAACATATACTTCCATCCATCTTCCGATACCATCTCGGTAACATCAAATGTATCAAGTCCTTCAACCATAACCATTTTACCTTCTACAGGCACAACATATTCTGAAGCCATAACTTCAATCATATCCATGCTTTCGATAGTGTCTCCGGCTGGTGCAAGACCAGTTACAACAGGAAGTGTGTTATCAGCAGTCGCAAACGTCCAGGTAGGATCAGCTATCTCTATGTTTGCAAGAACGTTATTACCATTATCTTTCACTGTATTAGTATCTACAGAGATCATAAATACAGTTGTATCAGGTAAGCTACAGAATTCTGCACTAAATGTATTCATATCGTCACCGCTCACTGTAGCAGGCATGCTAGCAAAGATTGTATCAGCAGTCCAAAGATTAATCATACCTTCAGAAGCAGTTACACCGTTTGTTTCGTCAACAGTAAATGTTACAGTAACACAAGTACTTTCACAATCTGTTAAGTCTGCTGCCCATACAGGTACAGGAGGTGTATTGTCACCAGTGTGGAACGTCCATTCTGTAGCGTCATCCAATCCGTAGAATGGAGTGCTGCAAGAAGAAGTGTCGCCAAATGCACCAGCGTCAATCAATACGAAATATTCAGTTTCATCAACAAGTGCATCAGTCATAACAGTTAACATATCACCGTCAATATCAGCGTCTGTAACAGTAATTGAGTCTACCAATACGCTATCTGCTGCAGTGTAAATTTTAACACCACCCATAGGCATATCCCAAGCTTCAATACCTTCAGCGAACTGAATTTTTAATGTGCTAGCTGCTTCAATCGACAAGTTAATGTCTGTTGGTTCAATAATAGTGTGTCCTACCATGAATGTATCATCACTTGAAGTGTAGAATCTCCAATCGAATGGATCGTTAAATCCTTCCCAATAAGTTAAACTACCTTCATATCCGTTAGTAATTGCACCTGGATCAACAGTAACGTAGTACATTCTTTGCGTGCAATTGTCAGGATCTTGATTAACACCGTCCTCTAACATTACATCTTTTATAGTAACCATGTTGTTTTCAATAACAACACTAGGATCGTTTATATCAATTGTTTTGAACAATTTCTCGTTCCAATTGAATGTGTTAGGATTATAGATGTACTCGTAAATCTTAACAGTACCTGATCCTTTAGCAACCATCAGTGGCTCTTCATC
This sequence comes from uncultured Draconibacterium sp., assembly GCA_963677455.1. Classification (GTDB taxonomy): domain Bacteria; phylum Bacteroidota; class Bacteroidia; order Bacteroidales; family Prolixibacteraceae; genus Draconibacterium. The sequence goes on along the minus strand of OY781971.1, from coordinate 6,005,038 downwards.
AATTTCATCAACGAACCACATTGTAAGGTCCGAAACAGCGTATCCGTTAGTTTCTGACTCAATGGTTTCAGGAGCACCTACTTCAGTGTAAAGAATTGGAGAAGCTGCAGAAATCATTGGAGCTACATCATTAGTAATAGTGAATGTCCAGCTATTATCTCTGATACCAGCCCATTTGTTTCCAAAGTCATCACAGAACAAGTTACCGCTAACTCTTACATAGTAAACATAGTTACGTTCGAATTCCATGTCTGGATCAACGATCACTTTGTTATTTGTTAAGCCGTTATAGATATCTGTTCCTTCAATCTGAATTGCAGGGTTCTGAATCCACTCGCCGTCTTGATATACGAAGAAAGGTATGAATTTCACGAAGTTACCGAAGTCAACATCTGTATTTTCTCCGTTATCAGCGTAAACATAGAATCCTTTCATTGCATTACCTAAGTAATCGCTAACAGTGTATTCGAATACTTCACATTCTTCAGGAAGATCCACACAGTCAGTGTAAACGTTCTCGTCGAAGATAACTTCTAATGTTGTGTTTTTAGCAACATTGTCAGCATCAATCATTGGGAACAATTCTTCACCAGCTAAGTCAGCATCAGGTGTTGGAGGAGTGTTGTCTCCAGTTGCAAATACCCATTCGAAATTAGGTATCTGTGATTGCCATCCTGGTTGACTGTCTTCTGGATTGATTCCAGCAAATGGATTATTTTGTTGATAATCTCCACATGCTGCAAAGTCAGTAACAAAACCAGGCTCAATTTCTACATAGTATAATGTATTTTCTTCGAAATTGGCGTTGTTCACATATACAGTGTATCCATCTTCAGAGATAGTAACATCAGAAGCATCGATGATTTGTTGTTGCTGGCCGTTTTCTCTGCGGATGATTAAGCTTCCGCTACCTTTTTGTACCGGCTCGTTGAAAGTCATATACAATCTAGCAGTGGTATCAACATCCATTGGATAAAGCCCGCTGAACTCTTCGATTTCACATTCACTGTCAGAGTATCCGTACTCAGCTACAGGAGCTACGTGGTCTACGACCTGGAATACACAAGTTAATCCTAAAAATTCGTTACCATCAGGAATACGCATTTGATCTTTCACCATGTATGGTGCAAATGTTGCGCGGTAAATTCCTTCTGATGCAAGGTCATCTGTGAAGTATAATCTGAAGATTGAATCTCCTATGATCTCAACGTGATCATAGTCAACGAAATCCCAACCCTGACCGTCTAAACGAGCCATACGGAAGTACTTGCTTAATCCTTCTTCAGGGATAAAGTCTGACTCATCAAGTCCAAGGTTAGCTTCTGTCCACCAGTCAACTCCACCTTGAGGATTAAATGGCCACAACGATGCCACATCACCAGGTGTTTTAACAATTGGTTTATCGAATGCCAATTCAATGTAATCACCTTCTACAACACATACGTTACAAGGATCTGTATCGAAGTCGCTACCAGGCCACTCAACATCCCAGTTCCAGAAAGGCTCTTGCCCACCTTCATCGTTCATATATGTCTCAGCACTATAACAAGATGCATCACAGATAGTATCACCATTCGCATCTTTCATAGTTAACATCGGTGGATTATCATCACGTGTATTAACTGTAAGAAGTAATGTTTCTTCCATCACGTTTCCATCATTACCACAACTTGGCTCGTCACGTACCATACCATCATTGATAATTATCTGGTACTGAGAATTACTCTTCATAGAGCCATTCAAATACGGCTGGTTAAGCCATGGGTCGTTTGTACCATGTCCGTAATGACTATCATCGTTTGTAATAATGATTCTGAAAGTATTACCACCTACATATTGTGCCCTATAATCTACACCAAATTGTAAAGTTTCACCATCATTAAGGATCGTAATTGCATCCTCAAAGATTGCAGACGGTGACCATCCAGCGTAAGACAATGGTCTCCAAGCTGGGGCATCAGCGTCCCAAACCTGAGCAGATTCATTAAATGTAACTGCAAAGTGACTATTTGTTGGTACATCAACTAACTCATCACCAGCAATTCCAAAGTCCCAATCAGATACATATTGTGGATCAGTATATGCTTCAAATATGTATGAGTAGTCCATTTTTGCTACCCAAGAAGCCACAGGTGCAAGATAGTCTTCAGTACACCAATCGATAGTACAACCATCTTCTTCTGTTTCATTTCCAAAACTGTCGATAAATAAGTCTCCAGGGATTACTGCTTCATAGCAAGCTCCACTTAAGTATTCATATACAGTTGGGAAAGTAAATGTCCATACACTGTCACCGGCCTCGCTAATCTCAACGAATTCTTTGATAGCAGTATTAATTGATACTCTTTCGTGTGGAATTGAAGTTCCAGTTTCATAAATATCAATAAACTTACTAGTATAAGCTGGGTTTACAGTTACCTTATTACCGTCAGAAACAGTAATTACAATATCCTGATCCCTTGCAGTACAAGTTTCATTAGGAATAATATCATCGCATACAAATTCAGGAGCAGTGTTATCCATTGTCTTGAACCACAATGCTTTGTCGATTTGCTCAGCTAAGAAATTAGGCTCGTCATCACAAATATTATCATTATCGTCATGAATAGCATATCTATCCCAGGTTACGTAGTATCTGTGCTCATCCAACAATGGATCAACCGGATCGATAGTGATAACTTCACCACCACCAGTGATTGTAAATACTGCTGGAATCAATAAGTTATTCTCATAATCACGTAAAGCAATTTGATGTGGAGTTAAGGCAGTTAATCCCATAGTATCAACTACTTCATTCAATACAATATGTAAATTAGAAGTAACAGGTACCATGTTAGAAGCTACTGCACTTGCACCGCCATCGTATTGCAAGTCTACCAAGATTGGGCTATCATCGTCACACAAGGTAACAAATGTATCAACAGTACAAGTATTGGCGTCAGTATTCAGGTCTTTGATACGAATTGTTTCCAATCCAGCGATGTCCTGATATGGCCATTCCTGCATGATTCTTTGATCATTTGTAAATTCTTGTACCTCATCGTCAGTAAATACTAATTCAATGTCGTACAAGTAACCAGTTGCCTCAGTAGCGTCAATACCACTAACAGTAAATGAAGGAGTAGCACTAGTAACAGCTTTTGTTCCTTGAGCAACAACATCTCCACTAACAGCATTAGTTACAGTGTAAGCAATAGTTCCATTTCCATAAACTTCTGTCCAAGGAGCAGATAAAGTAAATCCGGCAGCATTTACACCTGTGATAGCAATATCAGAAGTAGCAAAAGTACCTTCTTCTGTCGGACAAGTAATATCTTCAGTACGGAATTCAGCAGACAATGGTCCGTCGCCTTCGCAATCACCTACAATATTACCGGCTGCATCTTGCAGTGCTCCCCATCCACCAAATCCAGGTGTAGGATCTACAGTCAATACATACAGAACATCATCTTCCATGTGTACGTTATCCGTAGTTGCTAATTCAGGAGCTTCAGGATCTTCAGGTACAATCATTACCCAAGTCTTATCTGTAGCTACTTCCTGAACTCTGAAATCTACTGGAACACCACCTTTAGTAAGTTCGAAATATGGAGCTGCAGTAACAGTATTCAATTCCATTCCACTTGACAATTCAACTGGCTCGTCGAACTGAACAAATAAGTGTGCATTAACAGGTACATTTTCGTATCCGTTTTGTGGCCAGAATGTAACATTCGGGCAATCAAGATCTTCAATACAGAACTCCCACGTACAATCAGTTAATGGGCCGGTATTATCGGTCACAAATGAAACAACTTCATCTGTTACTTGACCTAAACCTTCTGATTCAATGAAGGCTCCAGCTGGTACATTTAATTTATAGCAATTGCCATAAGTTAATTCACGTCCAGCAAGAGTTGTAATATCTTCGTAAGCAATCGTCCATGTCGTATTTCCATTGCTTGGAACCATATCACTCACATAGAATGAACCGAAACTAGCAACAGTTGACAAGTCATCTTCATAAATATCGATGAACATATCCGGAACAAAATCAACTGCTTCAGAGAATGTAATACTGAACTCAGTAACATCTTCTACAGATTTAACGTTGCCCGATGGCACGAAATCAGCACATTCAATATAAGGAGCCGGATCAGTTTTAGTATTAAACCAGAAACTATTCAGACCTTCATCATCAATATCTGCACCATCATACAAAAAGGCTGTATCAATAGGATTACCACATAAGTCAGCAACTAAACCTTCGTTAAACTGAACGTAGTAAGTCATATCATAATCCATATTTCCTGCGAAATATGTTCTAGGTATAGTAACAGTACTACCACTGAAGCTACAGTTTTCAATAGCAACAGTAGCTACTTTTGTATTTGTACCATTTTCGAAAAATTCTAATACCTGACCTGGAACAGCTTTTACGTCTTCAGTGAAATCCAGTACAATATTGTCAACGTCAATATCTACACTATCAGTTTCTTCGTAAGCATTAACATCTGTCAATAACATTGGTGCAGAAGCATCTCCGGTTGTGAATGATGCAACGACCAAAGTGTCTGTCAAAAACTCACTACCACCTAAAGGCCATACACATTCGAAACCGGAACCGATAGGTCTTAATGATTCACCAACAACAACTACTAAATAATCAGTAGTGTCTGTTAATAAACCAGTTCCGCCAGTACTATAAGCTTGACTCAATGTAAAAGTTGTACCAGCCAATGATTTTTCTATATCTTCAAAATTAGCATACAAAACAGCACTTTCAACAGAGGTAGCGGTATCTGCAACTACATATACCATAAACTTACCTGTAACGCTGTCCTGCATTGCATTTTCGAATGTAAATGATACAGAGAGATCTTCAATATTACTTGTTACACCACCACAATCGTTATCCAAATCATCGCCTATTGCAATAACTGGAGGACAAACCGGAGGAGTTGGCTCTTGATAACCAACGAAACAAGACATATATTCATTTACCAAATTACCGGCATCGTCGCGGAAAGCTCCGGCAGGATAATCTGTTTCAAATAAATTACTTAAGAATTCTACTGTGTAATAAGCACCAGCAGAGAAGTTTGGATCTTCTACTCCATTCGGGTAGTAAGGATCAATATACATTACAGCACTGTCACCAATAGCGTCTAATAAGAAATCTACTACATCGAAAGAAATTTCGTTTCCTGCACAATCTTTCAAGCTGAAATAACGACGCAATGCATTGGCATCTTTAATAACTTGTGTTGGATCAAGATCACGAACATCCCATCCGTCGAATCCTAGTTCAATCCATTCAGTAATTACAACTCCTATACGACTGTCAACGTCAACACCTAAAGCAGGATCTTGACTTTGGTCGCAAGTTTCGCAAGCATCCAAATAACCTAAATTAGTTGTACCATCTGCTTCAAAGAACGAAATCTCAGGAGACAAGTGGTCTTCAACCTGGAAAGAAATACTGTTAGACTGATCAGGATAACAATCGTTATCTAAAATAGTCCGTCCGCTGTAACTTTGAAGTGAACCTTCAACCTGTACATTATAGAAATATTCCGAGCGGAATTCAAAATCAACAGGAGTAACAGTAATTACCGTTTGTGAATTATTACCACTATAAGCAACAGTTACATCAAAATCAGTAAGATTACCAAGATCATAAATTAATGCACCTGTTTCAGCTTCTGTACAACCAATTGCACTCTCGCGTACTTTAATAAAGTTTGCTACATCTGTAGCAGCAGGTCCGCCATTTGTTAACGAATCACCGTTTGCATTGAATATGTCCATATCGAATGTTAATGTAACCGTGGCATCTTTCGACACACCTGTATTACACTCAACGATACTTTGGTCTTCCACTACTGTACGACTGAATTCTGCACCATATTGTACAAGATCAGCAGCCCAGGTTAATTCAGGCTCACAATAAGTTTCAACACAGAAATAATGCTCAGCAGCAAGGTTCCTTTCATTTCCTTGTGGAGATAAGTCTCTTACTGTATTGATTGGCATCAATACATGAACTTTATATGCTGAATTAAATGATTCTTCAGGAATTAAAACAATGCGCTTATTAGCTGCATCGTAATAAGAAGCATCGCTAATAGCAACCTGAGTAAATACATTGGGGTAAGGATCCTTTTTAGTTTCAATAACAAATGCAGCAGCAATATCTGCACCACTTGTAATATCACCGTCTACCAACTCAATACCTTCGTTAAAATCAATAAAGATAGGACCATCCCTTAAAATTGCATCCTGCAATCCATCTCTAGTGTAACAATTTTGAGTTGAATGTGTTTCTGCGCTAAAGGTTGGCACAGGAGGAAGTGCATCTGTTGTAGTAGCATCAAACTTCAGTTGTGCAGTTGCCCAACCTTCGTCAGCATAACCACTTGTATTATAAGGACCACATGCAGAATTATCAATAGCATAAGCAAATACTACATATTCAGTACCGTTAGTTCTTGGCAAATCAAAAACGCGCTCTAACACGTCTTCGCCAGCGGTATTCATATTAAATGTTCCAGCCGCCCATACATTAATATCGCCAACACTTGAACTGTAATAATAATCATCTAACGGATAGTTAATATCTAAGAATGGATTCATCTGTGGAATATCATCATTCTCATCTTCATCCCAAGTAGTCGCTAAACTTGTAAGTTGAGCGAAAGTAGGAGCATAAGCCTCATCAACTTTTTCAACCACTACATAATATACTGTAGCAGTTTCATCAGCATTTGCTAAAATCTGGAAAGTAGTTCCATCTTCAGAAACAGCTTCTAAAGTGCTAAACACAGGAGCTTCAAAATCACCAGCAGTGAAAACTTCCGAAGTTTCAGGAACCATATTTAATGACTCGTCCCAAAGATCACCTGTAAGCGTTACAGTATAAGCTTCGCCAGAAACCAGATTTCCGGAAGGATTAACAGTGATAACGATCTCGCCACTACCTAAACTTGTTATTACTGCTGTATAATCAGTAATACCAGCACCTTCAAAAACAACATAATCTTTTACATCATCACCGTTTTCTAAAGCAACAAAAGGAAGTACATCATTTGTATAAATAATTTCTTCATCTAAAGTAATTGTGAAATTTGTAGTTTGAGTTACTTCGTCATCGCCACAAACATCAACTGCTGCTATTGCAACATCGGGAGCGTTATTATCTTTTGTTCTAAAGTTCCACTCTCCGTTATCATTAAGAAGTTCATCTTGTCCGTTACCGTTAAAGCCTTCCCAAAGAAATTCAGGATTACAATCTTCACATTCCTGAGCTTTTTTAAAGATACCATCCTTAATACGTACATACATATTAGTAGTAGGTGGTAAATCAGGAAAATCGATTGAAATCGTATTATTAACAATAGTAACACCATCCGGAGTATGTGCAATAACATCACCACCATACTGACCAAAATTTGGATCTGTAGATGTATAAATAGCAATATCTCCAGGTTCCAGATCCGACAAACCACCAGCATAAGCATCTGCCCAATCCATATCCACATTAAAAGTAAGGACAACCGGGGCAGCGGTACTAGCATTAGAAGCCTCATCCATAGGGCTCAAACCACTCACTGTAGGAAGCGTTACATCTTCTACAGTAAAGTCCCAACCAAAAGTAGCGTCATCGTCACAAGACAAATCACTTGGATCGTTTGAAAGGCCACCTATTCCGCCAAACTCTGTTAACTGAGCATCACGAATGGATCCCGGATATACCGTAATGTAATAATCAGTCAACTCTTCCAAAGGAGAATTGATCTTGAGAATTACCTGGTTTCCGCTAAAGGTAACACTGTCAGACGAGATTGAGCTTTTAAATCCCCACGGTTCGGCAGGAAGGGCAGTGCCCGTCCATCCAAACTGAATTGGATACAATTGCGTCCCATCCGCTGCATTGAGACTTATTTTACCATTCTTTACAGGATAGACCTTGTCTTTTCCCGTAAATGTTATGGTAAACGTTGTCCCTTGTTCGGACGACACGCTACAATTCCCGTCATCCGGCGACAGAGTATAATCCCAACTCTGTGCCATGGAGACAAGGCTAAACAAACATAAAATCATGAATGTTGAAAATAGCCGAGTAAACATTTTTCTCATAGCATTTTTTTTAAATTGAACTTAATTGATTGATTGATTTTAATTTATCTAATTCTTTAATCATTCGCTGACTCATTTGGCCTCTATAGGTATAGTAAACTCTACAAACGTATAAAAATTTGCATCAATGTACAAAATATATATCGCATAAAATACAATGTTTCACGTAATGTTTTCAACAGTTTGGTTCCGTGACTATACCAATAAGATCAGTTTATAGGATTTTCTCAATATATTAACGCGTTCCGCTCTGTATTCAATTCGTTCAGCCTACAATTTTAAACTATTTTTTTGAATTATGATCAAATTGAGACTATTTTTTATTGCTTTACGTTTGAAATAAAAAAGTATGCTAAAAGATGATTAAACTTTCCCGTTTTATTAACAAAAATGAGAATACTAGCCGTTTTTTTTTCGTCAGGCTGTTAATAAACATGCCTGCCTGGGACAAAATAGCGACTAAATCTCTGGTATTGTCGCTCTTTGCTTTGCTATTTGTTTTTGCATTTTCATCATGCAAGACCTGCAAATGTCCGGCGTATAGTAAAAATCTAATTGAGACGAATCAAGTGATTCAATCTAATTCGATTCTAGTGAAAAACAACACGAAAGCATAGACGTCTTCATCTGTAAATTAATTTCTAGTTTCTCATTAGATAAGTCCTCCAAAATGTATTTTTATCGAACAAAATAGCACACATGCTAGTGTTCTCAGCTATTTCGAGAAATTTTAGCATAACAAAAAAACAGCTTATCTTATTAATTTTCCGATTCTTGACTATTTTTTAAGCCCCTGAGATTTCAATATTTTTAACCAATCGGCCATTTACCCGCAAATAAGCAAATATGGCAATCTCAACACTTTAATTTATTATTAAGGTTAGATTGAAAACACTTTTGCGGCTTGACTCAATAATTAAAATGTACTTACTTTGTGTGGCTTTTAAAAATCAGGGGGTTACCCCAGGTTACAAGACTTAGGCAAATTTTATTTACAATAATTAAAACTTTCTCAACTATGATTAAAATAGGTATTAACGGATTCGGTAGAATCGGACGTTTTGTTTTCCGTCAGGCAGTTGCCAAAGGAACTGTACAAGTAGTTGCTATCAACGACCTTATCGACGTTGACTATATGGCTTACATGTTAAAGTATGATTCAACTCACGGTCGTTTCGACGGTACTGTTGAAGTAAAAGACGGTTCATTGATTGTTAACGGAAACGTTGTTCGTGTTACTGCTGAACGTAATCCTGCTGACATTAACTGGGGTGCTGTTGGTGCTGAGTATGTTGTTGAATCAACTGGTCTTTTCTTAACTAAAGAAAAAGCTCAGGGTCACATCGACGCAGGTGCTAAAAAAGTTGTAATGTCGGCTCCATCAAAAGACGATACTCCAATGTTCGTTATGGGCGTAAACAACAAATCATACACTAGTGATATGACTTTTGTTTCTAACGCATCTTGTACTACTAACTGCTTGGCTCCTATCGCTAAAGTATTAAACGACAACTATGGTATTACTGAAGGTTTGATGACTACAGTTCATGCCACTACTGCTACTCAAAAAACTGTTGACGGTCCTTCTATGAAAGACTGGCGCGGTGGTCGTGGTGCAGGTCAAAACATTATTCCTTCATCAACCGGTGCTGCTAAAGCTGTAGGTAAAGTAATTCCTGAATTGAACGGAAAACTTACAGGTATGGCATTCCGTGTTCCAACTCCTGACGTATCAGTTGTTGACCTTACTGTAAACCTAGCTAAAGGTGCTTCGTACGAAGAAATTTGTGCAGCAATGAAAGCAGCTTCAGAAGGCGAATTGAAAGGAATTTTAGGTTACACTGAAGATGCAGTTGTTTCTAACGACTTCATCGGTGAAACTCAAACTTCAGTTTTCGATGCAAAAGCAGGTATTGCTTTAACTGACACTTTCGTGAAGGTTGTATCATGGTATGATAACGAAATGGGTTATTCAGCAAAAGTTTGCGAATTGATCGAATACATGGATTCTGTAAAATAATTCAGACCAAAATGATATTAGAAAAGGGAATCGAAAGGTTCCCTTTTTTTTGCATAGCACCGGATACTAGATTCTTAAAATCTTGATACTTTATTCTCGATTCTAAAAACTATTCATTAAAAATTGATCACTAAAATAAAACTTTGAACTTCTGAACACTAAACTCAGAACTACTCATAACGTAGTGATTCTATTGCATCAAGGTTGGAAGCCTTTTGTGCCGGATAAAATCCGGAAATAATTCCGACAACAAAACACAATGCATCACCCAAGAATATCCAGGTCCACGGAATGATAAACGATGAGCCAACCAGCGTAGATACAATGTTGCCGACTATAATACCTAAAATAATTCCTACAAAACCGCCAATCTGTCCGACAACTATCGCTTCTACCAAAAATTGCTGTTTTACCGTTCGTCCTTTGGCACCAATCGCTTTACGAACTCCAATTTCGCGTGTTCTTTCGGTTACCGAAACCAGCATTATATTCATCAACCCAATGGCTGCACCAAACAAGGTAATGATTCCTATAATAGTAGCAACCATGGTTATATTCTTTAGATTCTCGAGTAAAATGTTAGCTAGATTATCACTCTTCTCAATATTAAAATCGGTTTCATCAAGCGGATCCAAATCTCTTACATTTCGGAATGTCGCTTCAGCCTGACCGGTTGCAGCATCCATCATTTCGGCTTTATCAACCATTACCTGAACCCCGAAGTTCATGTTTGGCCTCGAAAAATAGGTTCGAGCATTAGTATAAGGAATAAAGGAAACCATATCACTGTTCATTCCAAAGCCACTTCCTTTCGAAACCAGCACTCCAACCACCTTATATTTACCACTGCCAATACTTATTATTTTGTCAACCGATTCCTCACCCGACTTAAACAGCCTTTTTGCAATTGCACTCCCAAGCAACACTACATTTCGTCCGGCTTCTATGTCATGCTCACTAAAACTCCTCCCCTTTCCAATCTCATATCCCGATGTTGTCAGATAATTTTCATCGATTCCACGAACAGAGATATTCGGATTCGTTTTTTCTGATTCATATTTTAAGGTAGCAGTACCCGTACAATAAACAGAAATAGATGTTATCGCAGGAAAATCAAATTCTTCTTTAAACTCCTTTGCCTGGTAATAAGAAATATAAGAGTAATTCTTAGCACGGTAACGTTTATTTCCGATCTGCACATTCATGCCTCGGCTTGAAATGGAAAAAGTGTTTGCTCCCATAAAAGCAAACTCACTCGTAATAGAATTCTTGATCGAGTCAATCGCTGTTAATATCCCAACCAACGCTGTAATTCCAACTGCAATTATCATTACAGTTAAAATCGTTCTCAATAAATTGCTTCGGATAGAAACTAAAGCAATTCGGATATTTTCAGCAAGTAAGGTTGTTCGACGCATCTGATTTTTAATTGTCAGTTTAAAATTATAAATCTTTCCCGAGTTGAAATACAGAATCGCCCAAATGTTGAGTTGATTTCCAACAAATTCTGAATGATTCCTTCTTTAATAGGTATCGCTTATTCATTGAAAATTACGAATTAACATAGTTTAATATTCCAACAACTGGAGCCTGTTAAATTTAAAGATCATAAAACTTTAATTGCCAAAAAATTACTTTATCTTCGCACACTTAATCGAAAAAATATGGCACAAATTAATTTAGACAATGATTTAGAGAAATTTAGCTATGCACTTGGATTAAGTATTTCTGCGAATCTGATCCAGTCTGGCGTAAAACAAATCCATCCGGAAGCATTTATTACTGCTTTGAAAGATGTGTTTTCTGGCGTAAAACCCCAGGTTGCACCAGAAGAAGCCAACCAGATTCTGGAAAGTTTTATGGCCGCCAGTCAGGAAAGCGATGGCGCAAAAAATTTGGAAAAAGGATTGGCATTTCTGGCGGAAAACGCAAAAAAAGACGAGGTAACAGAATTGCCAAGTGGATTGCAGTATGAAGTATTGAATGAGGGCGAAGGAGATATCCCAACTGCTACCGACCAGGTAAAATGTCATTACCACGGAACAATGATTGACGGCACAGTTTTCGACAGTTCGGTACAACGTGGCGAACCTGCTACGTTTCCAGTAAACGGGGTAATTCAGGGTTGGGTAGAAGCGCTTCAGTTGATGTCTGTTGGCTCAAAATGGAAACTATATATCCCATCAGAATTGGCTTACGGGCCAAATGGTGCTGGTGGCGTTATTGGCCCAAATTCTACACTTGTTTTTGAAGTTGAATTATTAGAAATTCTTTAAAAGTATTAATATCAAAAGCACATTTTGTGCAACAATAAAAATTGAAAAGAGATGAAAAACAGTATCCTCTATCTTTTGGTCGCTGGTTTACTCGTAGCTGCTACTTCATGCCAGCAGGGTGTAACTTCAAACGCGAAATTAGAAACCCAGATTGACTCTGTAAGTTATGCCATTGGTATTTTGGTTGGTGAAAACAACAAACAACAACTTGAAAATGCTCCAGGTAACGATGATATGAACATCGAAGCAATGGTAAGTGCTTTCCAAACAGCGTCTAAGGGCGAAGAAGGAAAGATGTCGGCAGAAGACGCAAACGCAATGATTCAGAAATTCTTTGCTGAGGCTGGTGAAAGAGAAGCTCAAAAAAATCTGGAAGAAGGAAATAAATTTCTGGAAGAAAATAAAGCACGCGAAGGTGTTCAAACTACTGAAAGTGGGTTACAATACGAAGTTTTGGTTGAAGGCGATGGCGAAAAGCCAGCAGAAACTGACCAGGTACGTGTTCATTACCACGGAACTTTAATTGACGGAACTGTTTTTGATAGTTCTGTTGAAAAAGGAAATCCAATTGTATTGGGCGTTAATCGTGTAATTCCGGGATGGACAGAAGCTCTTAAAATGATGCCTGTAGGATCGAAGTGGAAATTATATATTCCAGCAAATTTAGCATACGGAGCAAATCCTCGTCCGGGTGGAGTTATCAAACCGAACATGGCTTTAATTTTCGAAGTTGAATTGCTCGAAATTGTGAAAAACGATAAATAATCAACAGGTTTAACCCTTGTTGAAAAAAACCCTTTGTCTCATTCAGGCAAAGGGTTTCTTTTTTTTATTTTTGAAGCAAATTGATATAAAAGAACAATAATGGCTTTAAGCGTAAAAGGAAAAGTAGATCAGATTTTAGAGCCCCAATCGGGAGTGAGCCGTGCAGGGAAAGAGTGGAGTAAACAGGAATTTGTAATTGAAACAGACGAACAGTACCCACGCAAAGTATGTTTTACTTTGTTTGGCGATAAGGTTGATTTAATCAAAGGATTAGCCTCCGGAGAAGATATTGAGGTTTCGTTTAATTTGGAATCACGCGAATTCAACGGACGCTGGTTTCATAATATTAATGCATGGAAAATTGATAAAGTAAGTGCCGACGGAAACTTACCGGAGCCACCCCCTGAGTTTGGCATGGAAGATATTCCTCCGGAACCAGGTGAAGATGCTGCAAACGACCTGCCTTTTTAGGCAATCAGATAGCGAAGAAAGAATAAAGCCGGAATTACAAAAGTATTTCCGGCTATATGTATTGCTAGAAGTATCAATTATCGCGCGTAAAAACAGGTGCTCCTGCTTTCGAAAGCCTCGGATTAAAAACATAGCCTTCGGAGTCGAAAGCCTGTAAATCTTCCACTTTCTTAATATCATTTTCAACAACAAAACGTGTCATTAATCCGCGTGCTTTTTTAGCATAAAACGAGATCATTTTATACTTCCCGTTCTTCAAATCCTTAAATGCAGGAGTTACAATCTCTGCACCTAACTTTTTACTTTCAATACTTTTATAATATTCATTCGAAGCCAGATTCAGCAAAATATTACTTCCTGATTCTGTGATCGCATCTTTGACCGAAGTTGTAATTTTGTTCTTCCAAAATGCATATAAATCTTCCGATCGCTGGTACTTTAATTTTGTTCCCATTTCCAAACGATAAGGCTGAACCAGATCAAGTGGGCGTAACACTCCATACAAGCCGGAAAGTATCCGTAATTTATCCTGTAACAGAAGAAGTTGGTCTTCGTCCAGAGAATTAGCGTCCAAGCCCTGATAGACGTCCCCATTGAATGCCAGAACTGCCTGCTTTGCATTTTCAGGAGTAAAGGGCAAACTCCACGTTTGGTATCGTTCGTAATTCAACTGTCCCAAATTTGCAGAAATGCCCATTAAATCCGATAAATCTTTAGGCTTCATCTTTCGTAATCGGCCTACCAGCTTTTCAGATTCCTCTAACATATCCGGCATTGTATAATGCTGAGTTTTGGGTAGTGTTTTAAAATCCAACGATTTTGCGGGTGAGATTACTATCAACATAACAGAATTACTTTTTCAAACTATGCTTTCAGACTATCAATCACACTGGAGAGTTTTTCTTTAACCTCGGTCGCTAAGCCAGCTAAGCCTTCGTTATTAACAGCACTCATTGAAACAATTGGATCAACGGCTGAAACTTCAATTTCTCCGTTCTCGTGCTCTTCAACAACTACATTACAAGGCAATAAAATACCAAGTTTATCTTCGGTTTGAAGAGCTTTGTGAGCGAAATGCGGATTGCAGGCACCAAGTATTCTATACTTTTTAAAATCAGCTCCTATTTTCTTTTTTAGAGTTTCCTGAACATCAATTTCTGTTAATATTCCAAACCCTTCATCTTTTAGTTTTTCAGTAACCAACTCAATCGCTTCATCGAAGCTTTTATTTTGAACTATTGTACTAATATAATAACTCATGATTTATTAATTTTAAGTCTATTGATACAACGTTTGGGTCTTAATTTGGTTGTCATTTTTTTCAATTCTCTTAAACAACTTAGGACAGCATTTGATTAATGCGACCTATATATCTTCGTACAATCCATATAGAACAGGATTACCCCGCCTGGATGAGATTTTAAAATCATCGATAAAAAAAGATTGTCTCCCCCTATTCCAAACAAAAACCTTTAGAACCAAATTCGGTTTCGTAGATCTGGAATCAGCTAATTTTACAGAGTGAGAAATGGTGATCCACTCATTCCTTGAAACTTCCTCTTCTGGAAAGACTTTACCATTAACGCCTCCCCAGTAAATACTTTTTCCTCCATCCTCTACACTCGCTACCAATATTACATCATTCAGCGCCGAACCTTTTATCTTGACACTAAGATCAATAAAATCATTTTTATTACTAATAATATCCCCCAGCTTGCAAGTGTATACTGGCCCCCACTCGGTTTCGGCATTATAGAGATACGATCTTTCCCCTGAATAGCTTACGGAGTCTGTAACTCTTGATGTATCAATTGCATTCCATTCTTTATTATGTTCTTCAAAATCCAAATCCGTTAATGGTTTATCATCCGCACCTTTTTTACTAAAGAGATAAGTTGAACCACCAAAATAATTATTGCTCCATTCAACATGCGGGTAAAATTGCTTAATAATTGGTATGAGAACAGGATCAGAAGATGATAACGCTCCCAAATACAGCATATCGAATTGATCATTTTTAGCTTCAAGGAATTGCTGAAAACTTACCTTCTCTCCGAATTGCTGGTAACGAACAAACCCAGTATCAAGGTTATGCTTTTCACAATAATAGTCGGTAATTTTAGGATGCGAGTCAACAATTTCTAATACTTTCCCTGTCTTATCAGAAACGCTTTCAGCATCAGTTACAATTCCCTCATAAACTGAATGGTAAAAAATCTTATAATGTTCGCGATTGATTACCAATGTACTTATATTCACTAACAAAATGACACTTACAATTATGTAATTGATAAATTCCTTCTGAACTCTGATTCGCCCAAACAAAAGAAATAACAAATAAGGGAAACTAAATATCAATACAGAGAACTGAAGTACCGGATGCCCATACTTAGAATAAAAGAACCCAATAAGAAACGGAACAAAGAACCAGGCGAGAAATAAACCACTTTGCTTCAAGTTAACTTGTTTGTAATCTTTTATTGCCCCCCCATATAAAAAAAGTAAAGTCACCAATAAATAAACTTGCCATGAGAAATGAAACAAATACTTAAGATACTCGATGATAAAATTATTATCAGGTTTACCAAGCCATCCTAATCCCCCAATACCTAACTGGTACATGAAGATCTTAAAATGAGGTAAGAACAGTAAGAAAATGGTAAATCCAGACAAAACATACCATTTTAGGTATTTTCCAGAAATAAAAAATAAACCACTAATTCCAACAATTGCAACAAATAAAAGACTAAAATAATGATTGTAGGCACACAATGTGGAAGCCAAAATATACAAAACTGAATTTATCAGAAAATTCTTCTCTGGCTTTTTAACCAGAAGACTCCAAAAATAAACAGTTAAAAGAGTGAAAAACAAACCACTTGCATATGGTCGTGCAATTTGGCTGTACATAATAGTATACTGCATACTAGCTATAAAAGCCATAACAACTAATGCTACGGTACGATTAAAATACAACAACGCGATTTTATATATTAACCAAACAGATAGCACTCCAGAAACAAGAAAGGGCAGTTTTACAGTCCATTCATCTGTCCCGAATAATTTGGTCCAATAAAAGAGAAACACTTGAATCCCTGCTGGATGCCCATCGATTTTAACGCCTTTGTCAATTAAGTCCGAGAACGTATTGAAATTTAAACGAAATAAAGCACTAAACTCATCATGCATGAACGGAATCTCAAATAAATGATAAAACCGTAGGCCTATAGCAACTAATAATATGATTCCGGGGAGTATTGCCTCTTTATTCTGGAATTTTTTTGATAACTTCATTTTAATCTGATTCAGGAAATATTATGAAAATGTCCGTTGTTGTCTAATTAGATATCATCCCAGTGCTACGTCCAATAGCATCATGGTAGCAAAGCCAAGAATAGCGCCAACAGTAGATAAATCAGTTTCGTTGCCGATTTGCGATTCAGGAATGAGCTCTTCAACAACGACAAAGATCATAGCACCGGCAGCAAAAGAAAGCGCATATGGCAACAATGGCTCCATGGTTAAAACCAAATAAGCACCTAAAACGCCAGCAATAGGCTCTACTACGCCTGAAAGCTGCCCGTAATTGAAAGCTTTCAAACGAGAAAAACCTTCTCTTCGGAGCGGAATAGAAACAGCTGCTCCTTCCGGGAAGTTCTGTAATCCGATTCCCATTGCTAACGCAACCGCACCTGCAAGCATCCCCGGATCGGGATTATTTGCCAAAGCCCCAAATGCTACTCCAACAGCTAAGCCCTCGGGTATATTGTGTAAAGTTATTGCCAACACTAACAAAACACTTCGTTTCCACGAGGTCGAAATTCCCTCTGCCTTATCACGGGGCAATCCCATGTGCAAGTGAGGCAGCAATTTATCGACCAACAGCAAAAAAGCTCCACCGGCTAAAAAACCAACAACCGCCGGCACCCACGATGGAGTGCTTCCCCCTTCTGACATTTCAATGGCAGGATTGAGTAGCGACCAAAAGCTTGCTGCAATCATAACTCCAGACGCAAACCCAAGCATCGAATTCAACACTTTCTTTTCTATCTTCTTAAAAAAGAATACCATCCCGGCTCCTAAAGCAGTTAAGAACCAAGTAAAGAGTGTGGCTATTAATGCTAATAATATTGGATTAT
The DNA here is from genome assembly GCA_963677455.1 of uncultured Draconibacterium sp. Classification (GTDB taxonomy): domain Bacteria; phylum Bacteroidota; class Bacteroidia; order Bacteroidales; family Prolixibacteraceae; genus Draconibacterium. Next base: position 5,987,249 of record OY781971.1, on the reverse strand, counting down.
AATTCAGAAACTTTTCTAAAGACATATTCAATACAGTTGGGTTTCTATTTTAAAGTCAGACGATCTTCCAAGAGAAAAAAACTATGCTAAAGTTAATGGAAATCGGTTGCTTACGATTGAAGAATACCTAATTATTTTGTTCCAAAGCTGTTATCATTTGCTGAATGGCTGCTCTCTGTTGATCAGGCAACCCTTCCAATTTCAACGCGTTGTTATATAAATTGATTGCTTTTCCTTTATCTCCATCTCGTAAATAAATATCTGCTAAAAACTGAGTTGCATCAAGATAGCCAGGATACTTCTCAATAAGTTCTTTGAGCGTATTTATAGCAGGCTCTTTTTTATTGCTCTGTAGCTGGTAGAAAGCAAGTGTATAACCGTATTCCGGGTTTTCAGGACGAGCTTTCCAAGCCAATTCTGCGTATTTTACCGCGTCATTGAAATTACCTTTTTGCCCGGCAATAACACTTAGATTTTTTGCAGCAACTGCTTGCCCCTCAGGATTTGCTTCAAATGCCGCTTTTAGAGCTTTTTCCGCCTCATCCATCCGCCCCTGCTCTGCCAACAAAAGACCAAGATTGAGATTTGCAGCCTCATTTTCAGGATCGTAAACGAGCACCTTCTTCAGGTTTTCTTCTGCTTTCGTCTGATCACCAATATAGGAATAAAGCACGCTGCTGTTTATCAAAGGTAGAACCGCTTCAGGGTAAAGTCGAGCCGCTGTTTCATAAGAATTCAAAGCAGCCTGTGCTTCTCCTTTGTTTTGATGATACAGGCCTAAATTGTAGTGATTACTCCAGTTATCAAGCCGTGAAGTCATGCTGGTAACATATTCATTTTCAGCATCGGCAATAACTGCTTTTTGCTCGGCCGTAAACTCATTCTCAGGAAAGGTTAATATTGCGTTTGCCGCTTGTATCCTCACTAAACGAATTTCATCTTTACATGCTTTCAATAGTACATCTTTCACCTCATCGGTTAGTATACCGCCCAAGCCGTAAGCTGCTGACGAACGTACCAACTCCGACTGATTGTCAAGCGCATCAATCAGTACTTCTGTTTTCGAAGTATCGGCATAATTATTCAGCAAGCGAACTAACGAGTTGACTACTATATCGTCTGTTTTTGAATCACGAATTGCGGTGAACATTTTGTCAACATTCTTCCACTCACCTTCCCGGGCATCTTTAATCAATTGTGCCCATTTTAGCGTCTCCTCCTGATAATTTCCATTTGGACGAGCTTTTACAATCTTATTAGCCCACTCCGGCGATTTATCTTTGTGGCATTGGTTACATGCATTGGGCGAACCAAATTTTATGGTAGCCTCGGGCATTGGTGGACGAAACGAGTGATCGCTACGCAGGAAATGCCCCACAAACTCACGTTTGGGCATGTGACAACTCAGACAAGTTAACCCGGCTGAAGCGGGATGTCCCGTATGTTCCGCCAAATCATCGTTACGCTTACCATGACACTTCAAACATGCCTGATTAGGATTGTCTTTATTACGGTCGCGACCACTTGAAGTATGACATGATACGCAGTGCAATTCGCTATTTTCGGCACACGGATTTAACATCCAGTCGGTAAGCGTATAATTTTCGCCTAAATCCCGCCCATCTGGATAAAAATCGGGGTCTTCGAGAGTAGTCAGGTTATAATTATCAAAAAACTTATCACCAGGCATGTAACTTGGTGTAATCGGGTTCATTTTTGAATGGCAAGAACTACATGCATCAATATGTTGCTGCTTTGTAAATACAGATGTACTTATCAGCCCCAATTCTTTGGCTTCCTGCCCTTCTTTCAAGTTTTTAAAGATTTCAACGTGTTTACCGGCAGGCCCATGACACGTTTCACAATTGATTCCAGGTTCTTTCCAGGTCGTGTGGTAAGTATCTGTTTCCAAATCAAAATTGGTACTTAACTGACTAATATGGCAACTGTAACAACCTGTGTTAAAAGCAAATTGGTCGTCCTTCCAGGGTAACGCTTCATCTTCGGGATGATCGCTGCCAAAATGACGAATACCAGCCTCAGGATAATTGAACCACTTCTTTCGGTTGGCATCATAGGCAAGCGGAATATTCTGAAGTCTTCCTTTTTCGAAAGGTGTTAGAAAGCAATAAACGTTGTGTCCGCCCATAGCCCAGATCACGTCATAAGTATTCACTAATTTGTCGCCATCTCGCTCGTACATTACCATGTTAGAATCCTTAAATTCGATCTGGAACAGATTGCCCTCAACATTAATTGGCTCGCTGTTGGGCAACTGATGCTTTTCCATAAATGCAGCATCTATCGGCATCATAGCCTGCGCATGATAGGATGGAGACCATAAGTCATAAAAATTCTGATGACACTCTTTACAACTTTCAGATCCTAAGAACTCGTCGTCTGTGTTATATTTCGCACCTCTCTGCGTACACGAAAAAAGAGCGAACACAGTGAACAAGCCAACTATACATTTTGAATATTTAACCATTTGCTAGTCCAGCTTTTATCTCAAACAAAGATTAAAAATAAATGGCTTAGAATTAATTTAATTTAGCGCTACTCTTATGAGATTAGACAGGACTATTAAGCCTAAATGCCCCACTTTTGCAGCAGCATCCGTGAGATACGGGTATCATAATCGTTAGCAGCACCAGCCGCTGGCTCTGTATTTCGCTTATGCAGTGCTTTAACCAATTCTTTTAAATATACCGACTCTGCATTTACAGCATCAACGCTGTTTAATACGAAAGCTCTGTCTACTGCCGTATAATTTGCAGTATCCTCAACAATTCTCTCGAAAGCCTTTATTGCGAGTTCCTTGTTTCCCCTGCGGTATAATGTCTCTGCCGCCAATGAAGCAACTGCAGCAGAAGGATCATCAACTGCATTTTTCAAATCATCCAGATATGGCTCCGCTGCATCCCGGTGAATCAATAAACCAACAGCTCCCCAATAACGAATTGCACTATTATCGTTTTTCAGATTTTGAACAAACACATCCAAATTCTCATCTCCCGGAGTGGTAGCCAGTTGAGCTGCTTCCAGCAACTCTTCAAACGGGCATTCGTCCGAGCGCATGTAATCGTAAAGTGCTCCTTCGCCGGCAAAATCTGCATATTCCGTTTCGGGAATTAAGCCCACATCGCGTACTTCCCGCATCCAATTTGTCTCTTGTTCCCGCATTCTTTCCAACACATCTTTATATTCCGGATCGTCTACCAGGTTGCTTATTTCCCAAGGATCGTTTTCCGTATCGTAAAGTTCTTCCAATGGTTTTTCCAGAAAGAACCGGCTTTGTACTTCATTTGTCTTACCTGCTTTAAAAGCATCTTCCCAGGCTTGTGCAGATGGCGCTTTAAAAAGGTATTCCAAATGCTGCATTGTAATTCGGAATGGCATATAGTTTCGGATATAACGATATTTTTTGTCGCGGACAGCACGAACCATGTCGTAACGTTCGTCCATGCGCTGACGGGTCATAAAAGCGTATTCCGGTGCTTCGCTTTTCTGCTCGCCAAGAAATGCATCGCCTTGTAAATATTCAGGAACTTCAATTCCGGCTATACTTAAAAATGTTGGTACAAGATCAACAAAACTTACGATCCTGTTTACTGGTTCCCCAGGCTTCTCAGCCGGAAACAAATATTTATACTTCTCGGGTATTCTTACAATAAAAGGAACTCTGGTACCTGTTTCGTAAACATATCGTTTGCTTCGGGCCAAAACGCCTCCATGATCACCATAATAAATCACGATCGTATTTTCAGCTTCTCCGCTTTCTTCCAAATCTTTCAATATCTCACCAATTTCGGCATCCATTTGTTCGTTTCTATCGTAATATTGTGCCCAATCGTGACGTACTTCCGGTAAGTCCGGATGATATGGAGCAATCTCTACTTTTGCAGGATCGTGCTTCAATTCTTCTGTTGGAATCTGCTGATGAATCTTACTCTCATGAGTAGTTGTGTTGCTAAAGACAGCGAAGAATGGTTGTCCGGCTGCGCGGTTTTTGTAGGTAGCAGTCCGGCTGCAATCGTCCCAAATAGCGTTCCAATCGCCGGCATAGTTATAATCTGTTTTTACATTGTTGGTACAGTAGTAACCTGCTTCACGAAAATATTCAGGATAGGTTTTTACAATCTCTGATTTCGCATACTTACTTCTCATTTGCTCGTTGCCGTTTGACGCTGCGTAAACGCCTGTTAAAATAGTGTTTCGGGCCGGTGCACAAACCGGACAATTGGCAAAAGCGTGCGTGTACATAAAACCTTCGGAAGCCAGCTTATCGAGATTTGGTGTTGTGGCATATTCGTTACCGTAACAGCCCAGAAAATAAGCACTATTGTCTTCTGATGTTATCATTAAAATATTTGGAAGCTCATCGGGCTTTTGTGTAGAAGTTTTGCAGGAGATTCCAACTAAAAACAATAAAAAAACGTGTATAAAAAGAATTTTTCCTCTGGAAAATGGATTTTGATTTAGGTTCATTTTATTTGGTTTTAGCGATTAATTTTCAAACTCAAAATACAAAACAAAACTTGCAAATATCGAACTGTACGATTTTAAAAACTCAGTTAAACACAATATGCTCTGCAATAAATTTGAATTGCTTAAATTAGCTGAAATTTTTTGAACATGAAACCAATGAAAGTAGGTATTTTAAGAGAAGGCAAAACGCCACCCGATAAACGAGTTCCGTTAACGCCTGATCAGTGTGTTGAAGTAATGAATACTTTTCGCGATGTTGAAGTAATTGTTCAACCAAGTCCGATTCGAAGTTTTAAAGACGAAGAATACAAAGCTTTGGGAATAGAACTCCGTGAAGACTTGAGCGATTGCGATGTGCTGTTGGGTGTAAAAGAAGTGCGCGTTGAAGATTTTATTCCCGGGAAAACCTACTTTTTCTTTTCGCATACAATAAAAAAACAAGCCTACAATAGAAAACTTTTGCAAACCGTTCTGGAAAAGAAAATTCAACTTGTCGATTATGAGGTGCTTACCAACAAAGAAGGTTTCAGAATAATTGGATTTGGCCGTTTTGCCGGCTTGGTAGGTGCTTACAACGGACTAAGGACTTTTGGCCTCAAGAACGAACTTTTCAATTTAAAACCTGCTCACGAATGTGATGATCTGGAAGAAATGCTACAACACCTTGATGAAATAACCTTGCCCCCGGCCAAAATAACGTTAACGGGAGATGGACGAGTTGCTGGCGGTGTTCTAGAAATTCTGGACCACATGAAGATAATGCGTGTTTCTCCAGAAGGCTTTCTAAACGAAACTGAACCTGAATCACCTATTTATGTGCAGCTACTGCCCAATAATTATACGCAAAGGAGCGATGGTGAAGCTTTTGATCTGATGCACTTTTTTAATCACCCGGAAATGTATGAAAACACTTTTGGGGAATTTGCAAAGGCCACCGATTTACTTATTGCAGCGGCCTACTGGGATCCGAAAGCGCCTGTCCTTTTTACAGCAGAGGAAATGAAAGATCCGGATTTCAGGATCAGTGTAATCTCAGATATCACTTGCGATATTGAAGGCTCTATCCCTTCTACCAAAAAGGCCTCAACAATTGCCGATCCGTTTTACGACTACAACCCTTTTACAGGAGAACTGGAAAAAGCCTTTTCCAATCCGAATAATATATCGGTTCAGGCGGTAGATAATTTGCCTTGCGAGCTTCCGAAAGATGCCTCCCTTGATTTTGGTAGAAATTTAATTGATAAGGTATTTCCAAGTCTCTTTGGAGAAGACACGGATAAAGTTATCGAAAGGGCTTCGATTACTAAAGACGGCAAACTAACAGACAAATTCTCTTATTTACAAGACTTTGCAGACGGGAAGTAAGAAAGAGATTGGTAGAAATTTGTTGCTATTATTTGTGATTTGTTGTTGACTGGAACGAAGTAAAAGTAAACCGTGTCGGTCTCAGTTGGCAGTTTTCATTTGAGAGCGTACAATCTGACAATTTTCAATTTAGCAGTTTCCCTGTCAGTCTCTTTGTATTAAAAAAACGAACGCCGATCTATCCGTCAGATAACGGACAAACCGGCGTTACAATCACTTCCCTTGACCAATAAAAGTGATTACACGATTATTATTTAATCAACTCTACACTTCTTTTTACAAATTTGTCGAGATCTGCACCTTTTAGCATTCCATTTGCCAGCAATGCGAGGTCAACCATTTGTTTGGCAAGTTTATTTTTCTGGCCAAAATCGGTAAGCTTTTCACGTTTTTCCTCTTCCAGTTTCACCAATTCAGAGTTTAAAGTATCCAGTTTTTCTTTGTCTGCCTGTGGAATTTCTTCCTCTTTCTTGCCCTCTTTGGCTTTTTCCAGCGTGTCAACTTCGGTTTTCTTTTCGCCTATTTGAGCCGCAAATTCTTCCAGCTTCTTACCTAGTTTTTTATCGCGCGCATCCACCACTTTTTTTACCAACGGATGCGCAGTATTTACTACCAGGTTCAATGTTTCAGGCATATCTCCGTACATACTCATTCCGCCTTGTGCAGCACTCATGTCTTTCATTCTTCGCATAAACTCGCTGCGGGTAATAACCATCGGCGAAGCTCCCTCTCCCAAATCCTGGAAATCAACAATAAAAGAATGATCTTTGGCTTCCGGGCACACAGCCTGAAATACCGGAGATAGCTCTTGCTTTTGCTCCCATGTCCACTCTTCTTTGTTGCTGTCTTCCTTTTTAATCAGGTTCTCAACCACGTCAGAATCAACACGAACAAAACGTTTCTCATTGTATTTTTGCTCAAACTTATTGATTATATGCGGAGCCAAAACATCGTCTAAAACTAAGATATCATATCCTTTATTTTTTGCCGCTTCAATAAATGTATACTGTTCTTCAACGTTAGTCGTATACAGGTAAATTGTGTTATTGTCTTTATCTGTTTGATTTTCTTTAACCAGCTTTTCGTATTCTTCCCATGTAAAATATTTGCCTTCGGCATTTTTCAACAAGAAGAAATTCATCGCACGATCATAGAACTTGTCTTCTGTCAACATACCGTATTCGATGAAAATCTTAAGGTCGTCCCATTTCTTTTCGAAATCTTCACGATTATCTTTAAACAGCTGGTTCAAACGGTCGGCCACTTTTTTGTTAATGTGGCTGCTTATTTTCTTCACATTCGAATCGCTCTGCAGGTACGAACGCGAAACGTTCAACGGAATATCCGGTGAGTCAATCACACCGTGTAACAATGTCAAAAATTCAGGTACAATACCTTCTACAGAATCGGTTACGAAAACCTGGTTACTATACAACTGTATTTTATTCTTCTGAACTTCGAAATTGCTTTTGATTTTTGGGAAGTACAGAATTCCGGTCAAGTTGAACGGGTAATCCACATTCAAGTGAATATTGAAAAGCGGTTCGTCAGACATCGGATACAACTGACGGTAGAAGTCTTTGTAATCTTCATCTTTCAAATCGGCCGGAGCTTTTGTCCATGCAGGTGCAACATCATTAATCTGATTGTCTTCATCGGTATCAACTTGCTGTCCGTCTTTCCAGTCTTTCTTCTTTCCGAAGATTACAGGAACAGGTAAAAACTTACAGTACTTATTCAGCATTTCAGAGATTTTTCCTTCATCAAGAAAATCTTTCTCTTCGTCTGAAATGTGCATCACAATGTCGGTTCCAACATCTTCTTTCTCTATTTCGTCGAGGGTAAATTCCGGCGACCCGGTACAACTCCATTTAACAGCTTTTGCACCGTCTTTATACGATTTTGTAACTACATCAACCTTACTCGACACCATAAATGAGCTGTAAAACCCAAGCCCGAAATGGCCAATAATTGCATTGGCATCATCCTTATATTTGTCCAGAAACTCGTTGGCTCCCGAAAAAGCAATTTGATTAATGTACTTCTCAACCTCATCGGCAGTCATTCCAATACCGTTATCAGAAACGGTAATTGTACCAGCCTCTTTATCGAGTTTTACAACAACTTTGGCGTTGCTTACATCACCAGAATACTCGCCTTTCGAAGCCAGAGTTCTCAACTTTTGCGTAGCATCAACAGCGTTTGATACAATCTCTCTTAAAAAAATGTCGTGGTCAGAATAGAGAAACTTTTTAATGATTGGAAAAAGATTCTCACTGCTTACTCCAATTTTTCCTGTCTGCATTTTCGTATGTTTTTTATTATTTCAAATCAATTTTACGAACGCCCTAAATTCAAACCCTGTGCCATTTGAAATTTGTGACGAATTGTCACTTAAGCAGAAACAAAAACTGCTAATTCTGCTGAATAATGATATATTTCCTATTTTTTATTCACCTAAAGTCACTTATTTTGCGTCTTTACTGAAAATAGTTGTATGAACAGCCTGGAAAAGTATTTCGAAAAATTCCGAAGCAATATCGTTGGCATTGATCAGGAATTTAAAACTCCCTACGGAACAAAAAAAATAGTTTATGGCGATTGGATTGCCAGTGGACGCTTATACCGACCTATCGAAGAGCGGATAAGTAATGGAATAGGCCCATTTGTAGGGAATACGCATACCGAAACCAGCGAAACTGGTATCCGGATGACCCATGCTTACCATCGCTCTCATCAGCTCATAAAAGAACATGTAAACGCAGAACCTAGCGATGTAATTATTACTGCTGGTTTTGGAATGACAGCTGTGATCAACAAGTTTCAACGCATCTTAGGATTAAAATACTGCGGAAAAGTGGCCGGAAAAACCTGCATTGCAGAACGAGAAAGGCCGGTGGTTTTTCTTACGCACATGGAGCATCATTCGAATCATACTTCGTGGTACGAAACCAGTGCCGATGTTGTGGTAGTGGAACCTGGCGAAGGATTACTGGTCGATACCAACAATCTTCGAAAAGCGCTGGAGACTTACAAGGACCGTCCATTCAAGATTGGCTCTTTTACCGCGTGTTCAAATGTTACCGGTGTGCGCACGCCCTATCACGAAATGGCTAAAATAATGCACGAGTACGGTGGCGTTTGCTTTATCGATTTTGCAGCCTCTGCACCTTACGACGAAATTAATATGCACCCTAAAGACCCAATGGAAAAATTGGATGCAGTAATGTTTTCTCCCCATAAATTTTTAGGCGGGCCGGGATCATCAGGTGTTATTGTTTTTGATGCCACGATGTATAAAAATACAGTTCCGGACAATCCCGGAGGAGGAACAGTTGACTGGACAAACCGCTGGGGTAAATATAAATATGTTGACGATATTGAAGCCCGCGAAGATGGTGGAACACCAGGATTCCTGCAATCGATACGCACGGCACTTTGTTTTGAGCTGAAAGACCAGATGGGAATTGAAAATATTCGTAAACGTGAAGAAGAACTGCTCGAACGTGCTTTTAAAGGACTCGATTCGATAAAAGGGTTAAATATTCTGGCAGATAATGTTCGCAACCGTTTAGGCGTAATTTCATTCTTTGTTGAAGGAATTCATTACAATCTGCTAGTTCGCTTGTTAAACGACAAATATGGCATTCAAACACGCGGAGGTTGTGCTTGTGCCGGAACCTATGGGCATTTCCTTTTGGAAGTATCATTAGAACAATCGGAAGAAATTACCAACAAAATCAACCACGGCGACCTATCAGAAAAACCAGGTTGGGTAAGGTGGTCACTTCATCCAACAATGACTGATGCAGAGGTTGATTTGATGATTACGGCACTAAATGACATTGTCGAAAACTTTGAAACACTCAGCAAAGACTATGTCTATCAAAACCGAACCAACGTATTTTATCACAAAGACGAAAAAGACGATAGCTCGCTTATGGAAAAATGGTTTTCGCTGGGAAACAAAGAACTGTCAAGTACTTTTTAAATCTTCAATTTTCTGTGCCTATTTTCTCTTGCCCAGTTTTGTGGCCACAAAGCTTATTATAAGAATTTGAATGGGGTGAAAAATCATTATCGGAAGTAACATTATTCCGGTTGTAGCTGATTGTTGAAATAATATTTTGGCGAACACAGTTCCATGAACCAACGATTTCTTTGTTCCGCAAAACTGTGCGGTTATCTGATCTTCGATAGTAAACTTCAGCAAACGCGAAATAGATAATGTGAGAAAATAAATAAGAAAGAACAAGGCAACTACAGCCGTTACAATCAGAAAAAGATCTAAAATATCAACTGCACTAAAAACCTGATTTTCGAATGAGTGCGAAAAACTGTTAAAGATAATCAGCAGGATTACGGATTTGTCGAACAAGGTAAGATAACGACTATACTTTCGGGCAAAACGGCCCCAGTACCGCTGCAAAAAGATTCCGATAACAACGGGAAGCAGAATCTCCGTTATCAGCTTAAAATAGATCTCACCCAGGTTAAAATCGATTGTGGTTTGTTTTAAAAACAGCCCCATCCACAGCGGAGTTACAACAATCCCAATCAGCCCCGAGATACTAGCATTAAAAATAGCTGCAGGAATATTTCCCTTCGCAATTGAGACCATTACTACCGAAGAAGAAACGGTGGATGGCAAAGCTGCCAGAAATAAAAAGGCCAGCCATAGAGTTTGTCCGTTTTCGGTTTTGATAAACGGATAAAAAAACAAAACGATAAGCGGAAATACCAGGAAAGTGGTTGTCTGCACCAATATGTGAAGTTTCCAATTTCTCAGCCCAATTTTTATTTCCTGTGAGCTTAATTTCAATCCGTAAAAAAAGAAAATCAGCGAAATACCAATGCTTGCTATCAAATCAAGCGGAATGCCACTCTCTGGGCTCCCCCATTCGGGGAAAAACCAGGCTAATAAAATTGAGCCAACAATGGCTAAAACAAATTTATCTATCTTCATTATTCATTCAAAAATTAGCGACAAAGACAGCCCGCCATTAATCTGAAAATTTTCAAAATACAAAAATACGATTACAAATGATTTTCTAACTTTGAAATCTATGACAAAAAAATACAAAAACGGCTTGGTTTTAAGCGGCGGCGGAACCCGAGGTTTTGCGCATCTGGGCGTAATAGAGGCTTTGAACGAACTCGGAATTAGCCCAGATGTAATTTCGGGAGTAAGTGCCGGAGCCATTGTTGGAACCTTTATCGCCGCAGGTAAATCGCCGCAGGAAGTATTAAATGTTTTCAAAAAAGGCTGGTTCTTCCAGTACACAAAAATACACCTGCCTGTTGACGGGCTTCTGAAACTCGATGGTGTAAAAGAGATAATCGCAAAAGAAATTGAAGCTGAAAATATCGAAGACCTAAATATCCCACTTCATATTTGTGTGTCGAACCTGAATAAAGGGATGGCGGAATATAAGAACAAAGGTCCGCTTGGCAACACCGTACTTGCCTCATCATCAATTCCGATTTTGTTTGCACCGGTTACACTTGGCAGATATCTTTATGTGGATGGTGGCCTGATGGACAATATACCAACCAGCCCTATAAAAGACGATTGTGAAAATTTAATTATCTCAAATATCAGCCCCATTAACCCAAAGGCAAAAATGAAAAACCTGATCCAGATTGCCACCAGGACGGTTTATATGAGTGTGAATGCCAAAACAGAGGAGGTTAAGAAACAGGCTGATTATTACATCGAGCCAAAAGATATTGACTCGTACGACATTCTTATGCGCAAACACGCTGACGAACTGTTCGAGTTGGGCTACAAAAGCACCTTGGAAACAATCAATAAAAAAGCCATTTCAAAACATTGAAACAGCTTTCCTTATTTTCTACTATTCGTTAATCAAATAAATTTTCGTCTCTAATTATCATCAGAATTGCAGAGTGCGGCAGAATAATATACTTCTCGTTATTAAATTCAATTTCGTGTCCGCTTTTATTTAAGTATATGGCTAAATCGCCGATGTGCGTTTGCAAAGGAACATACTTTACTTCTTCCTTTTTATCCTTCCATACTTCGTCTTCTTCACTAACCGCCGGAATCGGATAGCCCGGACCAACTTTTACAATATAGCCACTCTGTATGCTTTCATTTTCCTGCACCGACGGAGGTAAATACAACCCGGATTTAGTTTTCCCTACCGGATTTTTGGGCTTTACCAATACACGGTCGCCAACCATTATAAATTTTTCTAAGTCTTTTTCTTCAATAACTAATGACATCGTTCTTCTTTTTTAAAGATTTCAAAGATAAAAACAATCTGTTTTGAAGTTAAATGAATTCCTAGGTATTGTGATTTACAAACTCTCAATAATTTTATACTGACCCAATATTTCAATCCATGTTTAAACTAGTGCTGATTTCTTTAGCTACTTTTCTGTTCTTAATTAATGCAGCAAGCCAACCGAAAACATTTAAGCTACAATTTGTTCCCGGAAGCGATTCTCTGGTTATCTGGAACGATCGGCATGAGGATAAGTTTGCATCACATCTGTTTAATATTTACAGCGGGAAAGAGAAAATACTACCTCAAGCAATAACGAAAAAATGGTTGGTTTTAATTACCCTATTGAAGGCTCAGGAAGGCAGTTGGTTTTGATGAACATTCACCATGTTAAATAGAAAAGACTCACTGGAATAGCATCCAATTCCCATAGCCTCTCACCATATTTTCGAAAAATAAAGACGATTCTAATCTCTATTTATGGAGATCAGAAGCTATCAATTTTCCATTTTCAATCATTTTTTAATTTTATTCGAAACAAAAAACACCATCTTAAAATACTGTATTACTGAACACTAACCTCTAAACTATGTGTATTCATAAAACATTTATAATACTATGTATTGCATGGTATTAGTTTTTGTTTATATATTTGCATTACCATGTTCAATGTAAAAGAGAGTACATTTTAAAAAAAAGTTCTAAAAAAATGTAACGAAACAGAAAAAGAATCGTCTTAATAACGAAAACAAGAAAACAACAAGCAGAAAACAAAAACAAAAAACAGGAGGAATAAAGTCATGAAAACAAAAAACAATGTTCAGAAAGCAATCACAAAATCACTTGCAGTAGTAATTAGTTTAGTATTGATTAGTATTACAGTTCAGGCACAAGATTTTTGGGCCAGTGTATTAAATCACAACAGCTTTAACCAAATTGCAATGGCAATGACCAGCGACTCGGAAGCTTCTTCTGCAAAAGCAGAAACCACTACAACCTACGTTGAAGCGGAATATATAGAAAATGAAACAGAATCGGCACTTGATGTAGAAAACTGGATGCTTAACGACAACAACTTCTTTTTGAGCATGAACCTTGATGCAGAAATTGAGAACAGTCTAGAAATGGAAGCGTGGATGACAAACGAAACTATTTTCAACGGAACAGCAGCATGGTTTAATGTAGAAACAGAAAGTGCTCTTGAATTGGAAAACTGGATGATCGATCAGAATTCTTTCGGAGTAAAAACTGTTGAAGTAGTGGTAGAACCAGAAACAGGACTCCAATTAGAAGCCTGGATGACAAGCAATAAAACCTGGAAAATATAACAGCGAAAATCCTTATAACGAGAACCGCTAGCGATCGAAAGAAAGTTAGCGGTTTTTTTACGCCTTTTTCCTTATCGATTGAAGATTGAATTACGTAATCGGATAATCGCCGTGAACATCGGTAAGAACCTCACAACCAGTAGGAGTAACCAAAACAGTGTGTTCAAACTGAGCAGAAAGTTTGTTGTCTATTGTTTTTGCTGTCCAACCGTCGTTTCTGTCTATCGTAGCTTTTGCTTTTCCCTGGTTAATCATGGGTTCAATCGTAAAAATCATTCCGGCTTTCATTTCGGGTCCTGAATTTCTGCGCGATGCATGATCCACCTGCGGTTCTTCATGAAAATCAATTCCTACTCCGTGACCACAGAATTCATAAACCACCGAGTAACCTTTGGCTTTGGCATAGCGGTTAATTACAAAACCGATGTTTCCGAAACGATTCCCAGGCCGAACCTGCTCAATTCCCAGGTCAAGACAATGGAGTGTGGTTTCAATTAACTCGTCAGCAGCGTTACTAATTTCGCCAACGGTAAACATACGCGACGTATCGCCGTAATAACCATCCAAAATAGTTGTTATATCGATATTCAAAATATCGCCTTCTTTTAAAACGGTTGTTTTAGAAGGAATACCATGACAAATCACCTCATTCAACGAGATACAGCTCGATTTAGGATATCCGTTGTATCCTTTTGTAGCAGAAATAGCTCCATGAGAACGAATAAACTCATCAATTTTATCATCGATAAATTCAGTATTTACACCCGGGCTTACAAATTGCTCTGCATAATCAAGTGCTTTTGCAGCCAATTTCGAACTTTTTCTTATGCCTTCAATCTGTTCCGGTGTTTTTATAATAATCTTTCCCATATTCATTAATTATTCGCGCAAAATTGAACATTTGTGAGCGATTTTCAAAACCGAACAATAAATTTGCATAAATGTTTAGCAAGCGGATAACTTACTATTACTAAAAATTGAAATAGAAACTACCCGGTTATTATGAATGTACATCAACAAGAAATTTCAACAAAATCGTATTTCGTTAATCGTTTCGGAAAACTATCTACCTCGTATCTTTTCTGGCAAATTCAGGACATTGCCTGGGAACATGCCGAGATGCTGGGCGTAGGGTACGATAATCTTCAGCAGGAAAAACAATTTTGGGTGCTTTCGAGATTACTGGTTAAAATTAATCGCCGCCCGGAATGGGGCGAAAAATTTAAGCTGGAAACATGGCCAACCGGTTCGGATGGTTTTTTAGCGCACCGCGATATTCGTTTTTCCGACGAAAAAGGCAATCACATAATCAACGCCAGCACCAGTTGGTTGGTTCTCGATTTAAAAACAAAACGCATTTTGCGCTTTGATAAATTCAGTGATTTCCCGTTTCATGATGAGCGTGTTTTTGAAGGTTTTGCAGGAAAAGTAAAATCACCAGCCTCGGATGATGAGCTGACTTTTATCCCGGTTCTTTTCAACGAGATCGACGTGAATCAGCATTTCAATAGTGGACGATACCTCGAACGAATTATTGATAGCTACAGCTTTGACTTTCATGAAAAACATGAGTTGAGCGAATTCGAAATTAACTTTGTTAAAGAAGGTATTCCGGGCGACCATTTAGCGGTAAAAAAGCAGCAAATTGATGCTAAAAATCATTTATGCAGTGTTGTGCGCGAAAGCGATGGAGCCGACCTAATAAGAGCCAGATTAGTTTGGGAAAAACGCGACAAATAATTCCCGAGTTCCGATAATGAAATAACGCACCTGTCTTCGATCCTCAGGGTGATCAGTTAAACAAAAGCCACCGACACTCGGCCGGTGGCAGGATTATTCGTAAAACCAATGCCAGACTTCCATACAGAAGGCATTTATCCTTTGCATTGCTATCTGTATTATTTTCTCAGAAAGGGTAAAAAGGCCTGATTGATAAATTTAAGTGTAAACAGTTGATTGGTTAAAAAGACTGATTTATAATAATTGTCCCTTATTGGAAAATCCATTGCCGGAAAACCGGCAACGGATTTTTTATAAATCGAACCTAAACTAGTATCCAGGATTTTGTACCAATTCCGGGTTTGCATCCAAAGCAGTTTGCGGAATTGGAAAAATCAGACATTTCGCTGGTGTAGCATCTTTCCATCCGGGAATTTCATCCAGAAAATTACCAAAACGAATCATGTCCTGACGGCTAGAAATTTCCCATGCCAGTTCGAACCTACGCTCCATATATATATCATTCAGGGTTACTGTCGAATACAATTTATCGGGACTATCAAATGCCCTTGCCCTTACAAGATTTACTAAACGGGTAGCTTCTGCATTGTCCTGATCCGAACGAACCAAAGCTTCTGCTTTCATCAGGTAAACGTCGGCTAACCTCAAAATAGCCATGTCATTTTCCATATCTCCGTTCAACCCACTTTCAAAATCCCATTTTGCGCAGCGAGCGCCTTCTTCCTGCTCTACTTGTCCCCATCCATCTTCATCAAGATTATATTTAATCTCAATGTCGACAGTATGGATTAATTGACGACCGTGAGCGGTAATTAGAACAGAACCGTCAGTGTTATACATCGGGCCAATTAAGAATGACCAACCTACGCGTTTATCATCAGCATCATAATCCTTCACATATTGTGGCATTGCACTAATACCATTCCAGGTACCAACGTTTAGGTTCAGAGGAATCGGGTCTAAATAATGTAATGTCCTTTTGTGAAGATGATTTCCTTCATCAGCAGTACTAAATATAATCGGGAATATGATCTCTTTTGAGTTTTGATTTTGTACCACAAAACTTGCTTTGAAGTTAGGTTCCAACACATAATCAAGTACCATTACCTCGTCGCACGCATCAATACATTCCTGCCATTTACTTCCTCCCGCTGGATTCCAAACTTCTGCATTCAAGTACATTTTTGCCAAAAGCGTGTAAACTACTCCTTTGGTTATTTTACCGTAACTGGCAGCAGTAACATCATCTCTTACAACGTCTTTAATTGCATTCAGCTCTGTTAAAACAAATTGGTAAACTTCGCTCCGTGATTTTGTTGCAGGATTTGAAGTATCATTAAAATCGGTTACAATTGGTACATTTCCATAATAATCAAGCAAAAAATAGTACCAAAACGCTCTTACTCCGCGAATTTCAGCAAGTATCAGTTCCTTATCGGTGATACTTTTATTTTCTTCAATCATTGAGTAGATTTTATTACAACTCGAAATGCTCTCCATCGCAGAGTTATAAGAATCTTTTACAAGACTTGTATTTGGTGTCCAGGTATGAAAGCGGAGTTCTTTAAATTGTCCTCCATCCCACCAGTCTCCACCTTTTCGGGTTGGAGTAATTGCCATATCAGACGAACATTCGCTTAGAAGGAAATAGTTGGAAGGAAATACATTTTTAAATGTACGATAAATAGGCGCAATAAGAGAATTTACTTGAGATTCAGTATTGCCAAATTCATCCACCGGTAATTTATCAAATACTTCTTCGTTAAGATCTGTACACCCCTGATATAAGAATGCGAGGAACAGGACGAAGATTAGTGATAATATTTTCGTTCTTTTCATAATTCAATATTGTTTGGTTTAAAAACTGATGTTTACTCCCAAGGAAACAGTCCTTGACTTTGGATAATATTCACGGCCTTCTACCCCAGGATCTAATCCTTTCATCTCCACTTCCGGATCGAGACCAGTATAATTCGTAATAGTAAACAGATTTTGTCCTGTTAGATAAACTCTGAGTTTTCGTATCTGCTCAATTTTGGACACATCGAAACTGTAACTTAAGCTGATGTTATCTAACTTCAGGAAAGAACCTTTTTCAATATAGTAGCTACAATATTTTGGATTGTCAGCCAAACCTATTGTTAAAGCATCGTTCAACACGTTTGCACCCGGCAACCATTGTGTTGTAGCATACGACATTTTAGAAAAATTCAGCAAATCGTTGCCATAAACTCCTCTAAAAAAGAAGTTCAACTCCCAGTTTTTGTATGTAATAATATTGGATATACCATAGGTTAATTTAGGCTGAGCCGAACCGATATAAGTTCGGTCGTCGTTGGTTAAACCAGCTTCGCCATCAATCATATCGTCCATAATATACATTCCGTTCTCATCCAGACCTTTGCAAAGCCAGCCATAAAATGTCCCCACTTCTTTACCTTCTTCTACAATGTGAGTTGTGTTGCTAGAACCTCCACGAATCCATGCATCTCCGGTAAGAATTGAGCTTGTTGAGAATTCATCGTTAGAAAGCTTCGTGATTTTGTTTTTGTTATGAGCCAGGTTGATTGACGCGGTCCACCTCAAATTGTCTTGACGGATAATATCACCGCTTACCAAAAATTCAATCCCTTTGTTTGACATTGAGCCTACATTGGCCAGCATATCAGGGTAAAGATAAGGAGGAACAGGTACCTGATATGTGTACAACAAATCTTTTGTTCGCTTGTCGTAATATTCAATTGTACCACTCAGCCTGCTTTTCAAAATATTGTAGTCCACCCCAATGTTGAACATCGAAGTTTCTTCCCATTTCAGGTTCTTGTTGGCATTCTGACTAATCTGATAAGCTCTGTACCATTTTCCGTTGTCGTAATATTGACCTGAACTTCCATAAAGCTCGAGCGATTTGTAAGGATCAATACCATCCTGATTACCCGAAACTCCGTAACCAACTCTTAGTTTCAAATCATCAAGAAAAGTAGCTCCCTGCATAAACGATTCTTCGTTGATACGCCATGCCGCAGAAACTGACGGGAATGTCGCCCATTTATGATTATCTCCAAATTTCGATGAACCATCGTAACGAAGTGACAGAGTCAAAATATACTTCATTTGATAATTGTAATTAGCCCTACCAAAGAACGAAACCAGCTTATTCATATTGGCTCCCGACCAAACATCTGAAGGACGAAGGTTTTCTCCGGCTCCCAAGTTATTGTAGTTAAAAAAGTCGGTAACAAACTGGCGATTCTGAGCTCCCGAATTTTGGTATTCATTTTTCTCAAAAGAGTAACCTGCCAAAAGACCAATTTTATGATCGTTGATTAATTTCTCGTAGTTTAATGTAGTCTCCAGCAAATGTTTATCGCTTGTCCAGTTTTCACGTTTCGCAAATCCCTGATCGTTACGTCCTCTTTCTGTTTCAGAATTGAGGTACTGTCCATAATCATCGGTTTCGCGTTGCTTGTGTAATTTTACTCCGGCTGTAAAACCTTCAAATAAGTTCAGCTGCACATCTACATTTCCGAAATAAAGGCTGCGTTTATGCAATTGGCTATTATATTCGATATTCCGTACCGGGTTTCCCTGATCGTATTCCTGTGTATCGAACCATGTGCCATCATCGAATTTAATTGGTGCCACGGGTATCATGTTATACGCCAATACAAAATTCCGGGTGTCTGTTGGAGAGTAATCCCTGCTAGTAA
Source organism: uncultured Draconibacterium sp. (assembly GCA_963677455.1). Taxonomy (GTDB): domain Bacteria; phylum Bacteroidota; class Bacteroidia; order Bacteroidales; family Prolixibacteraceae; genus Draconibacterium. The sequence continues at coordinate 5,968,367 of OY781971.1, read as the reverse complement.
TCGCGCCTGTAAAAGCAACGTTCAACTTATCATCCAAAGCTTTTTGGTTGAAGGTGAAACGTGCATTAAAACGCTCCATATCGTTATCTTTGACAACACCTTTCTGATCGAGATAAGAAATTGAAGCGCGGTAGTTACTTGATCTTCCACCACCGGAAAACGAGAAATTATGATTTTGGCTGATCCCTGTGCGCATTATGGCATCAAACCAATCAGTATTTGCGCCTAAATCAAGTCCTTCAGTATCAATATTATTTGCGGATGTATAATCGCGCCATTCCTGAGCTGTCAGCACATCAGGAACATTGGTAACAGAGCTGGCTGCCATGTAACCATCGTATTCAATTACACTTTCGTTGGTTTTTCCTTTCTTAGTGGTAATCAAAATTACACCACTGGCAGAACGCGAACCATAGATAGCAGCTGCAGAAGCATCTTTCAAGACACTTATCGATTCAATATCCTGAGGAGCAACTGAAGACAAGCTTAATCCGGGAACTCCATCAATTACGATAAACGGCTGGCTACTTCCGGTTAAAGAAGAAGTTCCGCGTAAACGAATGGTTTGTTCCGAGGTAATATCACCACTTCCTAAAGTAATAGAAAGGCCGGCAACTTTACCCTTCAATAAGTCAACAGCATCCTGCGTTAAACCTTTATTAAAGTCTTTTTCGGATACGTTACTGATAGAACCGGTAATTTCACGTTTCTGTTGTGTTCCATAACCAACAGCCACAACTTCTTCCAATTGCATAATGTCTTCCTCAAGGGTAACATTAAACATTGTTTGTGTTCCAATTTCTACCTCTTTGGTTTGAAAACCAACAAACGAGAATAGAAGTATTTGTGCGTCTGACGGTACTTCCAGCGAGAAATTACCTTCAGCATCAGTAACAGTTCCAACCGTGGTTCCCTTTACAATTACAGAAACACCGGGAATCGACATACCAGTACCATCGTTAACAACCCCGGTTAATGTTTTGGTCTGTTTCATATCCGAGGTTAGCTTCCATGCCTTTCTGGCTATGGCAATTTGTCGGTCGCTGATAGAATAGGTTAGGTTTGTTTCTGTTAAAGCCTGATCCAGCAAACTTTCGACTGTTACATCTGCTACCTGCACATCTACACGTCGATTCGGGTCGACAATGTCATCAGAATAAACGATAATAAATTCACTTCCTTTTTCAATTTCCTGAAAAACCTGCTTCAGTGTTACATTATCAAGTTTCATCGAAAATTTTGCGGTTTGTGAATAAGAGCTTGCAGAAACAGCAAACATAGAAGTAAGCAGTAAGACAATGGTTAACTTCATAATTAGGAAAGTTTTTTTGACTTGCCGTAATTGCACAGCAATGCCATTCTTACAAATTTTATTCATAAATTTAAAGCGTTTAATTAAGTATATTAATTAATAAATCTCTTGAACCGGCAGGTGGTGCGAACACTTCCCGGTTCATTCTTTTTGGTGTTAGTTTTAATTCGAATTTTCTACATAAGCAATAGGTTTAATTTGGTTTTACGATAAAATAATCTCCGTTTTGTTGTTTTCCCCAGTCTAGTGGAACAAAAGACTGCAGGACATTCAGTACATCAGAAATATCCCTTTTTAAATCAAGTTTCCCTGATATTTTGTAGGTGCCCACAAAGGGATCTTTTATGTGAATTTTTGTGTTATAATATCTCTCCAATCGCCTTACAATAAGTCTCAAATCCTGCTTGTCGCAGTCGAACATTCCATCTTTCCACGATGTAAAAGCAGTAACTTCAATGTTCTTTACGTAATTTACCCCGCTCTTTTTATCCAGGTAAAACATATCGCTGGGAGTGAGCATTATTCTTTCTTTACCCGACAACAAACCAGATCGTTTTGTATTGATACTTACGCTACCGTTTACCAAAACCGATTGAAACATCTGGTCATCGGGATATGCCAGCACATCGAAACTGGTACCCAATACCTCGATATCAGCATGTTCAGTTCTTACAATAAAGGGCACATCTTTATTATGAGCAACTTCAAAATAGGCTTCGCCAATCAGTAAAACTTCACGCTGCTTTTTATCAAAAATAGACGGATACATCAACTGGCTTCCAGCGTTCAGCCATACCTTGCTCCCATCGCTCAGCGTTAACTGAGAACTTTTTCCATAAGGAATAATAACGCGGTTGGTTATCGGTTTTTTATCAAGGATTTTTTGATGAATCGTATCATTATCAATAATGACTTTCTCTCCTGAAGTATCATAGGTTATCTCCGATTCTTTTGAATTCAGTAGAATCGATTTTCCATCGGATAAAATGATTTGTGCTTCATTAAAGTTTACAGGATCATTCTCCACAAGTTCAAATTCTGTTGTATGGATTGAGCTGTTGTATAAATAGTAGCTTACAGCACCTGCGGCAAAAATGAGAAGAAATACCGCCGCATATTTTAAAACTACCAGAAACCCAAGCCTTTTCTTTTCCGGTTGGTGTTTTACATCGTTCCAAATTGAAAAGACCTCATCAAGAGACAACTCCTCATGAGTAAATCGAAAGTGGTTAAATATTTCAACCGCTTCATCAATTTCAGCTTTCTTCTCCGGATATTCTTCAATAAACACCTCCCAGTAAAACTGTGCGTTTTGATCTTTTTTTAATAACCACTGAACAAAGCTGTCGTCGTTTAAAAAATCAATAGAAGTGTATGATTTATATTTATTCATATTGCGTCATGTTGAAATGTACAGAAACACGGCATTTTCAATATCAATAAAACCAAGCTTCAGCGTATGCCGGTGTAGCATCTTCTATTATAGAAAAGACATGACCAGAAAAAACGTTGATACTTTTGCAAAAGGAAATTTTATGTTAGGCAACACATTTTCAGAAAAATCAGCTTAAGGGCAAAAAAGAAAGTACACAAAGTTCTTGATTCGTTTTTTATCACTTTTCATTACATTTCTCACTTTCTTGATAGCACGACTTATCAGCGAACGCGAAGATTGCTCTTCGAGATGCAATACATCAGCTATTTCCTTGTGGCTTAGCCCAAAATAAAAACGCAAATACAGTGCTTCTTTTTGGCGGCTGGTTAGTGATTCAAGTGCTGAACGTACAGCAAGTGTTTTTTTTGAGTAGTTGTCGTTTTCAAAAGTATCAGCATCCAGGCGTTCAAATCCAATCTCAAAGCGGTAGTCGCCACGCTCTACTATTTTCTCAAACTTGTTTGAACATAATGACTCCCGGAGTATTCTGCGTTTTAGCGAAGTAAATAAATAAGCCTTTACATTATCGGTTTGTGCGAGTTTTGTCCGACTCTGAATAAGCGTAACAAAAAGATCGTGGATACAATCTTTTACTACAGATTTATCAACACTGTACTTACAACCCAGCGAGTACAAGTCGTTCACATTTGTAAGATAAATCTTTGAAAGTGCTCCCTGATTTCCGTCCAGAAATTGCTGCCATAATCTGCTTTCTTCTTCCTGATTGGGATACATTTATAGTTTAGTTTAGTTAGTTCGGAATATGAAATTAAAAAAAATAATCGAATAAACCTATGCGTGTTATTTCTTTAGAAAGGTGACTTTTTGTATTTGACACGCCTCCAAAAGCACACACTCATTTATTTGTAAACAAGACAATTAGTCTACAAACACTACAGCAACCTTTAGAAATTCGACCTCCTGTTGATATTTTAAAAAGCTATTTTAATAATTGAAATATCTGGTCAACTTTTTCGTCCATTGACAAATGACCGTTTACCCAGAAAATTTTTGTTCCGCGTTTTTCCATGCCCCGGAACCAGGTCATCTGGCGCTTGGCAAACTGATGAATGGCAATTTCGAGTTTGGAAAACATTTCATCGAAACTTAGCTCGCCAATCAGGTGAAGTGTAAGAAACTTATATTCCAGTCCGTAATAAATCAATTGCTCGGGCGTAAGCCCTGAATCGAGCAAAGTTTGTACCTCGTCTAGCATCCCTTCTTCCAAACGTTGCTTTAAGCGCCTGGTTATTCGCTCTCTTCTCATACCCCGGTCGAAATCAATACCAACATTCAAGCTTTTTATATCGGGCATTTCAGAAGCATCCTGTGGATTTTCTGCATAATACTTTTCAATTTCGATGGCACGAACAGCACGACGATCTGTTTCAACATCAGTATAATTATGCAGTTGAGGTTTAAGTGCTTTTAGTATCTCAGTTAGCTCATCGAGCGTTTTACCTTCCAACTCTTTTCGCAACTCTTTGTTGGGAGGCACCTCAATAAGCCGGTAATTCTTTAAAATCGCCTCCAGGTACAAACCACTTCCTCCACACAAAACCGGAAACTTTTTCCTGGCATTTATGGCATTAAAAACACGTATAAAATCGGTTTGAAAACGATACACGTTATAATGAGCGCCGGCATCTTCAATATCTACCAAATGCGAAGGGACTTCAACCCCATCAACAAAATAGTCCTTGTAATCTTTCCCGGTTCCCAAATCCATTCCGCGATAAACTTGCCTGGAATCGGCCGAAATAACCTCGCCGTTTAATTTTGCAGCTAAGTGAGCTGCCAGTCCTGTTTTTCCCGTTGCTGTTGGGCCTAATATCGTTAGCAGATTGTACTTCAAAATAAATTCAATTTTAACTCCACAAAGAAACAAAATATTAAAGGTTCTGCCTATTCGGAATTAAAAAGGGGCAAAACTTTTTAAAATTTTTCGATTATTGGCAAATCCTTTCTGCAAAAAATAGCAAATACGTATTTTTGAAGAACCTTAATAAAATGTGTTATTGATGATTAAAGAAGCTTGCGTAGAAAGTTTTGAAGAAGCAAAATTAGCCGAAGAGAGAGGTGCAAACCGAATTGAATTGTGCTCGGATTTGGCCAACGACGGTCTCACACCTTCTGTTGAATTAATGAAAGAAACCTCCCAAAAATTAAAGATCCCTGTAATGGTTATGGCACGTCCGAGAGCCGGCAACTTTGTTCACTCTGATGCAGAAGTTAAGCAAATGAAAGCAGCTATTGATGCGGCAAAAAAAGCTGGGGCTGCCGGTGTCGTTTTTGGACTTCTTACTACTGATAATCAGATCGACGAAAAGAATACACGGATTCTTGCCGAATACGCCCTGCCACTTCCTGTTACCTTTCATAAAGCAATTGATGAACTGGAGGATCCGGTGGAAGGTGTTCGCATACTGAAAACGATTCCCGGAATAAAACGCATTCTTACTTCGGGAGGAAAACCCACAGCACTCGAAGGCAGTGAAACCATTCAGAAAATGATAGAAATTGCCGGAGATAAGATAATCATCCTGGTAGCCGGGAAAGTTATAAACTCAAACGTTGAGCAAATAAGTAAATTAACCGGGGCAGTTGAATTACATGGAAGGAGAATTGTTGGAGAACTCACATAATTCGGAATTAATAATATCAAAAATTATACGATGAAAAAACTACTATTTGCCATCCCAATCCTGTTCGCATTTATGGTACAAGCCCAGCTTGAACATGAAATGACTGATTATGTTTGGCCTGAAGATGAACAGGTTTTACAAAAACTGGAAGATTGGCAAGACCTTAAATTTGGACTGCTAATGCACTGGGGAGCCTACAGCCAATGGGGAATTGTTGAATCATGGTCGATTTGCCCGGAAGATTACGGCTGGTGCGAGCGTAAAAAAGGAAGTAACCCGGATGATTATTTCACCTACAAGAAAGAATACGAAAACCTAAAGCTCTCATTTAATCCTGTAAATTTTGAACCGGAGAAATGGGCTGCAGCAGCAAAAAATGCAGGGATGAAATACCTGGTTTTTACGACCAAACACCACGACGGATTCTGTATGTTTGATTCGAAATACACTGATTATAAAATTACAGATGAAGATTGCCCGTTCAGTGTAAATCCACAAGCGAATGTTACCAAAGAAATTTTTGATGCATTCCGCTCAGAAGGTTTATGGGCTGGTGCCTATTTTTCTAAACCCGACTGGAATAGTCCTTACTACTGGGATCCGAAGTTTCCACCAATGGACAGAAACGTAAACTACGATCCGGCAGCTCACCCTGAGAAATGGGAAAAATTTGTGGAATTCACACAGAATCAAATTATGGAATTGATGACTGATTATGGAAAAATCGATATTCTGTGGCTTGATGGGGGCTGGGTTTCAAAAAAATCGCCGGAGCAAATAAGTAATTATTACAAGCATGTAGCCGAAAATCCGGGGGCAGGTTTTAACATCACCCGCCAGGTAAATCAGGATATTCGCATGGATGAATTGGCAGAAAAAGCTCGCGAAAAACAACCGGGATTAATTGTTGTTGACCGTGCAGTAAAAGGGCCAAACCAAAATTACCTGACACCGGAAAACAAAGTGCCGGAAACACAACTGCCATACCCTTGGGAATCGTGCATTATTGCAGGAGGCGGCTGGGCATGGGTTCCAAACCCGCATTATATGAGCCCCAAACAAGCCATCCACATGCTTGTTGATATTGTTGCCAAAGGAGGAAACCTGCTTTACAATATTGGTCCGGCACCGGACGGAACATGGCCGGAAGATGCGTATAAATTACTCGATGAAATGGGAAAATGGATTGATGTAAACGGCGAAGCAATTTACTCTACAAGAGCTATTGCACCATACAAAACCGACAATATTTGCCTTACCCAGCAAAAAGAGACCAAAGCAGTTTATGCAATCTACCTTGAACAGGAAGACGAAACAGGTTTGCCATCTTCGTTTGTAGTAAAAGGAGTAAAAGCTGCCAAAGGAGCAAAACTTAGTATTCTGGGAGCTTCAGGAAATTTAAAATGGGAGAATACCGAGGAAGGAGTAAAAGTTTCTGTTCCACAAAAAATAAGAACAAAACTTCCGTGTGACCTGGCATGGGCAGTGAAAATATCGGCTGTTGAATAAAGTTTCAATAGCTATAAAGAAGAAGAACCGTTCTATCAACAGAGCGGTTCTTTTTTTGCCTCATCAATAAATGCGTTGCAGAACAGAGCATTGTTATTGAAATCTGTTATATATGGTAGTCAGCATATTATCGCAACACAAAACGATTCATTCAAATGCCATCACCATTTTTATATTCCATTCTTTTGCTACTCTCATTCTTCTCGAAAACGGATCGTCAAGCAGAAAAGAAAGCAGTGGAAACTCCTCGCATTGATTTTATTGAGATGTCTGCAGTACAACCTCAGCAAAAAAGTGCAGAACTAATCTGGTACGATGATTTTTCTAGCGAAAAGAAATACCTGGAAGCCGGTGGGAAAATTGACTACGAAATGAATTTTGGATTGGTAGGAGGATCAATGGAGGCTGGCTTTGACAAAGGTGATGTAGGAGGAAACGGTGGAAGGAAAGTGGCATTTGGTGATTTCCCCTCTGACAGAAGTGTGGTACGAAAAAGAGAACACTTTGATGAAATTTACTGGCGTATTTATGTGAAACACGAATATGGCTGGGAAGTTCAACTATCTTCTGATATTGACGGAAACGACACGGTTTATTCTTCAAAAATTATGGAGAATAATGAGAAAGTAACAATCAAGGCCAACAACGGACATTTCTCCGGTTCTTTAAGAGGGAAAATGGAATTGAAATCAGGAAAGCAATCTTTCTGTCGTGTTCGGCAAAAAGATTCTCAGAATAACTGGTCAGAATGGAGTCGCTGGCACCAGCCTTTTATTGTGGAGTAGAGTATAAATAAAATTGGAAATCAAACCGCTGGAAACGCTCAGACTGTAAGTAATATCAGTGTTACTTTATTGCAAAGGTAGAGTAAACCAAAACTCTGCTCCCTCGCCCTCCTCACTCTTTACGTGAATCTCGCCACTGTGCATTTCAACAAATTCCCTACAAAGAATCAATCCGAAACCTGTACCCTTTTCGTTTCGAGTTCCAAGCGTACTTTCTACTTTAGCATCAGTAAACATTCCGGCTAAACGCTCTGCTGAAATTCCCACCCCATTGTCGCTAATGACAAACTTAAGGTGCTTATCGTCTGTAGTAAAAGACAGGTTAATTTCTCCGTCGTGATTGGTAAACTTCACTGCATTATTCAGCAAATTAACCAACACGATTTGAAGCAAATTTTTATCGGCCTTTATTTTAAAATTATCGGGCACTTCAACCTTAACCTCTATATTTTTAAGCTTTGCCTGATTATCGAACATTGCTTTCACATCCCTGACAAGTTTAGAAAAATCAAATTCTTGCTTTCGAAGTTTTATGCTTTTCTGTTGAGTACGTGACCAAGCCAATAAATTCGATATAAAACGATAGGCTTCTTCCGATGTTTGTTTGAGCAAGTAGCTATGGTTTTTTGCATTCTCGATATCTTTTTCATCCAGGCTCTCCATCAACAAATCACTGGCTCCAAGAAGCACATGAAACGGACTAACCAAGTCGTGAGATATAATAGAGAATATTTTGTCTTTTGCCTCGTTGGATTCTGCAAGGTCGGTACTAAGTTTTGCAATCGTTTTATTCCGAAGAAACAGAATTACTGCGAAAACAATCAGCATGGCAATGATCACGTATGCATAAATCTGTGTCTTCTGTTTGGCCTTTAAATTTTCATGCGCACTATTCAACTGCTCCGTAATCTGAAAACGGCTTTTAATTTCATCTAAGGCTTGAAACTGCAGCACGGAAAAAAGTGAATCGCAAACCTCAATATAGGTTTGATAGTTTTCTGATGCCAACTGATATTCTTTTTGTTGATCATAGAGTTCTCCCAGCGCACGATATACTTTCAGGATATTACCTCCAAGCTCCGAATCTTTAGCCCGTTCACGCGCTTCGTTTAAAATAGATATGCTGGTATCTGTTTCACCCTGCGCAGCGTAGGTTTTGGCTATCCCCAATTTACTGTCAATAATACCTGAAAGATTATTCCTTTCTTCACAAAGAACCAATGCTTCGTTAAAATAAACAGAAGCCGAATCGTACTGTTGCTTCGCAAAATATACGTCGCCTATTCCCTGCATTGAATAAGCCATGTAACTCCTGTTGTCTAAATGGATGTGCCGATGAAGCGACTCCTGAAAATACTGCATTGCACTATCAGTTTCGCCCATTAAAAATAGGGTTTTGGCAATCTCCAGATTTGCCGATGCAATACCTACACTATCACTGAAAGTTTCTCGTAAAGAAATTGCCGTTTTAAAATAGTGCAAAGCTGTTTCATAATCTTCATTTTGCCTGCTTAAATAGCCCTTATTAATGTAACTATAAGCAATCCCACGTTTGTTTTGCAGACGTTCAAAAATCTCCATCGATTTCTGTGCATACTCAACTGCCAGCGCTTCGTTGCCAGTATGGTAAAATGCATCACCCAAATTATTATACACATAGGCAATTTCAACAGAATCCTTCTCTTGAAGTATTATTGGCAAACCTAAATTGTAGTAGTTAATTGCCGTATGAATATCATCTTTATAATGCTGATAAATTACCCCCACGTAATTATACAACACACCCATGTCTTTTTGAAAACCTTCTTGCTCTGCGATCTTGATTCCGAGCAGGCCGTATTCAATGGCTTTATCTGATTGTTTCTCGCGGTTCTGCCAGCAAAGTGATTCAAACAATTTTACCTGCTCCCGTTTTGAAAGTGATTCAAAATCTGCCAGACGACTGCCTTCAACAGACTGTGATACAGCCACAAGAGAAAACAAAAGGAATAACACGAAAGGAAAAACGCCCAGAAACCGTTTCTTCATAATCACAACCATATTTGCGCTAAAGATAAAAAATACGATCAGAAAGTATCAGAAAAATAACCCAATCCAATCGGAGGCAGCAGGTTATCACTACATTAAAAATCAGCATCAAAACATGCTCTACAACATTTTTCTGATTTTATGCCCTATTTTCGCGCGCTGATTTTAAAGCTAATTGAGTAGTTGTCAGCAAATAAAATAATTACGATGAAGTTCCAATTTCAATTTATAGATAAAAAACAGGGTACAATAAAAGACGACATTCTTTCGGGCTTAACCGTTTCTTTGGCACTGGTGCCCGAAGCAGTAGCTTTTGCATTTGTTGCCGGAGTATCTCCAATTGTTGGCTTATACGGTGCGTTTATGATGGGCCTTATTACCTCAATATTTGGCGGCCGGCCAGGCATGATATCCGGTGCTACCGGAGCAATGGCTGTAGTTATGGTAAGCCTTGTACAAAAAGGCAATGCCTTAGGTGAAATGCAGGGACTTCAATATCTTTTTGCAGCATTAATTCTTGCTGGGACAATACAGAGCTTGTTCGGGATATTTAAACTCGGAAAGTTTATCCGCCTGGTTCCACATTCAGTAATGATGGGCTTTGTAAACGGTTTGGCAATTGTAATTTTCCTTTCGCAACTCAACATGTTTAAATCGGGCGGAGAATGGCTTAGCGGCACCCCTTTGCTGGTTATGCTTGGCCTTGTTGCATTAACAATGGCAATTATGATTGTACTGCCCAAAATAAGTAAAGCAATACCTGCAGCACTGGTTGGAATATTAGTGGTTTCAGCAATCGTAATCTTTGGGAACATTGAAACAGAAACGGTAAAATCCTTTATTCAGGCTGGAGGAGGCGAAAGTATAAAAGCCGGACTGCCCACTTTTAATGTACCGCTTATTCCTTTTAACCTTGAAACGCTGAAACTGATTCTGCCTTATTCGCTTATTCTTGCCGCTGTTGGTTTAATAGAGTCGTTGATGACATTGAATTTGGTAGACGAACTTACCGAAACACGTGGAAGCGGAAACCGCGAAGCTGCAGCACAGGGATTGGCCAACATTGTTAATGGTTTTTTGGGAGGAATGGGCGGTTGTGCAATGATCGGACAAAGCATCATCAACATAAAATCGGGAGGACGAGGCAGACTTTCAGGAATATTTGCTGCAGTAATGTTACTGATGTTCATTTTATTTGCATCAAGTTATATTGAAATGATTCCGATTGCAGCACTGGTTGGCGTTATGTTTATGGTGGTTATTGGCACTTTTGCCTGGAGTACCTTCAATATCATTAATAAAATACCGCTGTCCGATTTAATTGTTATCATCCTTGTTACCGGGTTAACGGTTATTTTTGATCTCGCGATTGCAGTGCTTGCCGGTATTATTGTTTCGGCGCTGGTGTTTTCGTGGGAGAACGCCAAACGTATTCGTGCACGAAAAAGTATTGACGAACATGGTATTAAGCATTATGAGATTTCTGGCCCCTTGTTTTTCGGATCAACAACTCTTTTCCAATCAAAATTTGACGTGCAAAACGATCCCGACGAGGTAATTGTCGACTTTAAAGAATCAAGAATTATGGACCAGTCGGCTATTGAAGCTGTTAACAAACTGGCCGAACGCTATCAAAAAATTGGTAAAAACATTCACTTACGTCATTTAAGTAAAGACTGTATAAAACTTGTAAAAAAGGCGGAGAAGATTTGCGATGTAAATGTGCTGGAAGATCCAAACTATTTTGTTGCCATCGACAATTACAACCGAATTATCAAGCAAACAAAAACGCCATTTGGAAATTAAGTCAGCCTTAATTTCTTTTGTGAGTTCTATTCGAAAAATGTAAAGAATCGCCCCATTCGCCGTAACCAATTTCGGCTCCGGCCATTTCTATTCGGGCTTCGAGGCAGTTTCGACAAAGCTCGGCATCTTCATCCAAACAAGGCTTATTTTCGTAGAGCCGATATTCTTCGCGGTATTCGCAAGGTGTTAAATTGGGCATAATTACATTGGCACCAACCGCGAGTGCTTTTTCACGACCTGCCGGATCGATTGCCTGTAAAGCTGTTGCTGCAGCGATATTGATATCGGGCATCAACAAACGTAAAACGGCAACCATATTCAAAGCCAGATCAAAACGTTCTTGCTTACTTTTCAGCAAATCTTTGTATTGGTACAATGGGGTATCTTCATGCTCTAAAAATGGCCCCATCCCACACATATCAATATCCAACTTTTTGAAAAACAAAAGATCATCGGCCAAATTTTCATAGGTTTGAAAAGGCAAACCAATCATAACACCCGTTCCAACTTGGTAACCGGTTTCTTTTAGAAATTGTAGCGACTCAATACGCTTTTCAAACGAATGCTGCTCATCTTCAGGATGAATTTTATAATACAAATCCCGGTTGCTCGATTCGATTCGCAGCAAATAACGGTGAGCACCACTTTCGAGCCATCGCCGGTAAGTTTCTTTTGATTGCTCGCCACAACTTAGTGTTATTCCAAGCTCGCCGTTTGATAACTTTTTGATCTGCTTCAGCAAATTATCGACACGGTTAACAAATGCCGGCGACGACAATTCGCCCGATTGCAAAACCACTGAACCAAAACGGTTTTTCCAGGCAAAACGACAGGCATCTAAAATCTCCTCATCCTTTGCATGGTAGCGCAATACTTTTTCATTCCCCTTACGGATACCGCAATACAAACAATCTTTCGAACAGATATTTGAAAACTCAATAAGCCCACGGAAATAAACTTTGTTGCCTACTGCATTTCGTTTTACTTCCTGTGCCCGCTTAAGTAACTCCGTTCTTTCGTTACCAGTACTTTTTAATAGATGTGTGATTTCCTGTTTGTCCAATGCTCTAAAATTTCGCCTCAAAAATAATGCTTTTTTAAATGTTTGGCTTCTTCAGAAAGATTTGTGCAGCAGCGATAGTAAAATTAAGCTTAAGAACATATCCAGAGGGCGACAAAACTCATAAACGGTTCCTGAAAAATAAACTACTTTTACACCGAAATCCTGCGGGAAGGCATTCGCTGACTTTAGGGAGAAATAAGGCAAAAGTTTAAAGTAAAAAGACAAAAGTCTTTTTCTTCTTGTATCTCAACCATTTCCGCACAATTTATTTATATAACCGATTTTTAGGCGTGATACGTTGCGTTAAAAGTCTCAGTACTCAAAAAAATGAAACGACTAGGTTTTGTTGGCATTATTATCGAAGACCGCGACAAATGCGCAGGAATTGTTAACGCTGTTTTAAGCGATTTCTCAGAACTTATTTTAGCCCGAACCGGGCTTCCAAATATTAAAGGCAATGCTTCGGTTATCACTTTAGTGATTGATGCCGACACCGACGAACTTGGGAAACTAACCGGAAAACTAGGAGCAATTCCCGGTGTATCAGTAAAATCAGGGTTGGCAAAAAAATAAATATCTAATACAAGCATAAAATCATCAACTACCATGTATAAAGTACCCGCCGATTTCATCAACGAACAAAAAGTATGGGAAACCTTAGAAAATAATCAAAACCCGGAACCATCACGCATCAGGGAAGTATTAAACAAAGCATCGGAAATGAAAGGCCTGTCGCTTGATGAAGTGGCTGTGCTTACCTGTATTCAGGAGCCGGAAATGCTGAACGAACTTTTCAATATGGCGAATAAAGTTAAAGAGAAGATTTATGGCAACCGCCTGGTTTTATTCGCACCGCTTTATATTTCAAATTTATGCGCAAACGAGTGCTTGTACTGTGCTTTCCGTGCGTCAAACAAAGAGATTAACCGTCACGCACTTCCACAGGAACATATTGCCCGCGAGGTTGAGGTACTTATTAACCAGGGGCACAAAAGAATTTTACTTGTGGCTGGCGAATCGTATCCGAAAGAAGGCTTGCAGTACGTTTTGGATTCGGTAAAAACCATTTATGGTGTGAAATCGGAACATGGAGAAATCAGGCGGGTAAATGTAAATATTGCGCCTTTAACCGTCGACGAATTCAAAGCCTTAAAAGATTCCAATATCGGAACTTACCAGATTTTCCAGGAAACATACCACCGCGAAACCTATGCAAAAGTGCACAAAGGGGGAAAAAAACGAGACTACAACTGGAGGGTCTGGTCGCTGCACCGTGCAATGGAGGCGGGAATTGACGATGTTGGTATAGGAGTGTTATTTGGCTTGTTTAATTATCGTTTTGAAATACTGTCCATGATGCAACACATCAACGAACTGGAAGAAAAATTTGGGGTTGGCCCACATACCATAAGTGTTCCACGAATGGAGCCTGCAACAAACAGCGACATGGCATCAAATCCGCCTTATCCTGTTTCTGACGAAGATTTCAAAAAAATTGTAGCCATTCTTCGTTTAGCCGTTCCTTACACCGGAATTATCATGTCGACCCGCGAAAATGCAAAAATGCGCAGCGAGACCTATGCATTGGGCGTTAGCCAGATTTCGGCGGGAAGTAAAACCAATCCTGGTGGTTACGAAGAAGATGACGATGTTTCAGGACAGTTTAGTTTGGGTGATCACCGCTCGCTTGACGAGGTAATCCGCGATGTTGCGTCGATGGGCTATGTGCCGTCGTTCTGTACTGCTTGCTACCGTCTTGGTCGAACCGGACAGGATTTTATGGACCTCGCTAAACCCGGCGACATAAAACTTCATTGCGGACCAAATGCGCTGAGTTCTTTTAAAGAATACCTGCAAAATTTTGCATCGAAAGAAACGGCTGAAGTTGGCAACAAAATGATTCAAAAAAGTATCGGGGAAATGTCGGGTATCGCAAAACAACGCGCCGAAAAATTGGTAAAAAGAGTGGAAGCAGGAAGAGATGATGTATATTGTTAATCCAGTAGAAAGTGGTAAGTTCTGAGTAAATTAGTAAAAACCGAATAAAATGAGCACCAGAACCGAACAAGATTTAATTGGCACCAAACAAATCCCGTCCGATGCACTTTGGGGAATCCACACCGCACGTGCAATCGAAAACTTCCCGATTTCAGGAAATCATGTACATCCGGAACTGATTAAAGCTTATGGCGAGGTTAAATTAGCATGCGCTCAAATCAACTGTCAGCTCGGCTACTTTGAAGAAACAAATAAAGCAGATGCAATAGAAAAAGCTAGTTTCGAACTTGCCCAGGGAATTTTAAGTGAACATATTCTAGTTGATGCGTTGCAGGGAGGAGCCGGAACCTCAACCAATATGAATGTAAATGAAGTAATAGCCAACCGTGCTTTACAAATTCTTAGAGAAAATTCAGGCAACTACAATTTAATTTCTCCACTTGACGATGTTAATCTTCATCAGAGTACAAACGATACCTACCCAACAGCATTAAAGGTAGCGGCCATCCGCTTACTCCGCGAGCTCGAGCAAAGCATATTAAACCTCCAGGAAGCTTTTCAGCAAAAAGAAAAGGAGTTTGCGCATATCGTAAAAATCGGGCGCACACAACTACAGGACGGGGTTTTGACCACGCTGGGCAGAGAAATGAGTGCTTACGCTGAAGCCTTCAATCGTGACCGGTGGAGGATTTACAAATGCGAGGAACGGCTCCGTGTTGTTAACCTTGGAGGTACGGCCATTGGAACCGGACTGGGTGCTCCCAAACAATTCATTTTCCGCGTTGTAGACAAGCTCCGCGAAAATACAAATATCGGTCTTGCGCGAGCAGAAAACCTCATTGATGGCACTCAAAATGCGGATGTTTTTGTTGAGGTGTCAGGCATTTTAAAAGCCTGTGCTACCAACCTGTTTAAAATAAGCAACGATCTTCGTTTTATGTCGAGCGGCCCAGCTGCCGGTTTAGGAGAAATAACACTTCCTGAATTACAGGCAGGATCATCAATAATGCCCGGCAAAGTTAACCCGGTAATTCCGGAAGCCGTGTCACAAGCAGCTTTAACAGTTATAGGCAACGACCAGGTTATTGCTGCTGCCTGCAGTTCAGGCAATCTGGAACTAAACCAGTTTATGCCACTTATTGCGCATAAACTTTTAGAGTCTCTTTCGCTTTTAAACAATGCAGCCAGGATATTTACGGAGAAATGTATTCTGGGAATACAAGCCAACGAAGAAACCTGTAAAAAACATGTAGAGAATTCAACCGCTTGTGTAACTGCCCTAATTCCAAAGATCGGGTATAAAAAAGCAAGCGACATTGTCGACATGGTGAAAAAGCAACAGGTATCGGTCCGAAAGGCAGTTATCCTCTCGGAGTATCTTTCCGAAAATGAATACGAAGAATTGATAACACCGGAAGCTGTTTGCCGCTTAGGGAATTGATCAATCGAAATTAACAAGCCGTTAACAAATCATCACCTATTGATTTACAACACATTAAAAAACATGCGCACTTTAATACTTAAATATCTTAATATTCATTTGGATTTAATTTTGGTTATTATTATTATTGAATCTAAATTAGAATAAAACGCTATTTATTTTATAACTTTAAAATTAGAATCATGAAAAAAGTATTATTTGTATTGGCTTTCGTTGCGGTTTACGGTATTTCTATGGCGATGCCCCAGGCACCTGCAGTAACAGTAGAAAATTCAGCAACAGTTGTTGTTGACGAGAATAAGAATGTAGAAAAAGAGAAAAAAGAGAAAGAGGCAAAAGCTGAATCGAAGTCTGACGCAAAAGCAAAATCTGAAGGTTGTGCCGGAGAAAAATCAGCTGCCAAGTCTGAAGGATGCGCTGGTGAAAAATCAGCTGCAAAATCGAAAGGTTGTGCTGGTGAAAAATCAGCAGCGAAATCTGAAGGATGTGCTGGAAAGAAAACGGCAGAAGCTAAATCATGTGGTGGATGTGGAGGAAAATAATGAAATAATATTTTTACAATATAGAAGACCGTTTGTCAATTTGACAAACGGTTTTTTTTTATTCTATAAAGTTGAACTTAAAAAAAGAGCATCTCCAAAGACCCTACCTACTTCCAAATCCATAACCTTTAAGAACTTTTCTTTGTGTGATTGCTTTCGATTGTTTACTTTCAGCTCGTTAAACTAAAAAGATGCGGGCACCAAAATCATTTCGTTTACATATAGGAATTTTCGGCAGAAGGAATGCCGGCAAATCAAGCATTTTAAATGCACTAACCCAACAAGATGTTTCCATTGTTTCTGAAGTAGCAGGAACCACTACCGACCCGGTTGAAAAGCCGATGGAATTATTGCCATTAGGACCAGTACTTTTTATCGACACTGCCGGAATTGACGACGAAGGTGGCCTTGGCGAAAAAAGGATTGCTAAAACAATGGCTGTGTTCGATAGAACGGATTTAGGTATTATCGTGAGTAACGCAAACGACTGGAGCGAATACGAGGAAAAACTGATGGGAGAATTAAAGAACAGGGAAATCCCATTTATTATCGTTTTCAACAAAAGCGATATCTATCCCGAAGATCTTTCGATCACTTCACATCTTGATTCGGTTAAAATCAACTACATACACACATCCGTCTTACAAAGCAAAGGAATTCTGGAGTTGCGCCAACTGGTGCTAAAATCTGCTCCAGCAGAATTCATCGAGCGAACAACAATTTTGGCAGATTTGGTAGGTCCGGGCGAACTGGCTGTTTTGGTTGTACCAATCGACAAAGAAGCTCCGAAAGGACGCTTAATTTTGCCACAAGTACAAAGTATTCGAGACCTCCTGGATAATGATTCACTTACAATG
Organism: uncultured Draconibacterium sp.; assembly: GCA_963677455.1. Taxonomy (GTDB): domain Bacteria; phylum Bacteroidota; class Bacteroidia; order Bacteroidales; family Prolixibacteraceae; genus Draconibacterium. The sequence goes on along the minus strand of OY781971.1, from coordinate 5,950,946 downwards.
GTGGTGAAAGAACGCGAACTCAGAGCAGCCCTGTCGCGTCTTAATCTTCCTCCCAAACTCGTAGTAACCGATTCGCAAGCATTTCTAAAAGTAGCTGCTGATACGCCTCCGGAAATACCGCTAACCTCTTTTTCCATTCTTTTTGCACGATTCCAGGGAGATTTGCTTGAAATGGTAAAAGGCGCAATGGCTATTGATAAATTAAAAAGTGGCGATAAAGTTCTGATTGCAGAAGCTTGTTCTCATCATCCAATCGGAGAAGATATTGGAACAGTAAAAATACCAAGATGGCTTACTCAATATGTTGGAGGCAAACTCCAGATTGATAACATGCGTGGCCACGATTTCCCGGCCAATCTTTCAGAATATAAACTGATTATTCATTGCGGAGCATGCATGTGGAACCGGCGCACGATGTTAAGTCGGATAATAAAAGCTCGTGAAGCCGGAGTTCCTCTAACGAACTATGGACTTACTATAGCATATTCTTTGGGTATATTTGAAAGAGCACTACAACCATTCCCGGCTGCACTAGAGACATACAGAGCAGCAATTGAACAAAATCAGGTTTAAATTTCTGCCTTTGCACTTTAAGTGAAAAGAAAAACTAGCTTTTACTTTTTTGAGGTTTGAAGAAACCAAAGAATTCAATTTTCCCGAATTTGTCCTTTTTGAGCAGCTTTAGGTTTCCTTTCCCGAAAGCAAACTGAAACTCAATATTATTTCTGAAATCTTTCGCATCTACAAGCGTAATAAAATTACGATTGACACTCCAAACTCCTTTTCTTTCTGTCGGGAAAATAGGAACAGATATTTTTGCTGTCAGGCAAAACTCATTCTGAGGTAAAAAATCAATAAGTAAAGCTTCATTACTTTGAGCCAAATCAGATTCCTGAATATGAACTAATTCATCTTCTGTGTCCCTGTAGTATTCAAAAAGCTGCCAACTCCCCGGAATTTTCTTCGCAACTCTGCCAAAAACTTCGGGTGAGCATAACCACGAATAAATCTTTGATAAGATAGATTGTTTAAACATGTCTCAGATCTGTCTTCCTTGGACAAATAGTATCTTGAAAAGTTTAATCCAAGCTCTCACAATCCAGTAAAAATTAAATGATTAATGCAAATAGAAACAGTTACTTCAAAAAGAAAGGGTAGCCCTCTGACCACCCCTCAACTGTGTACATAATTAATGATAAAAAATAAGGGTAACACAATTATACAAAACCAAATCGACTAAACCTCCTGATTATCATGTGTACTTTTTAACAATCCATTGTGAATTACGCAAAAAATGTTGGCAACCTGTTCTTTCAATTTCCTGGTAATTATGGAAGGAATAAGAATTACATTTAGAGCGGATTATCTGTTTGTAAATCAAAATCTTTTATATACTTTTGCGCCAATTAATTTTAAGCCGTTGTTATTGAGAGCGATGCTGCGGTTTAAACATTGTATAACAAAACAGTTCTTTTAAAACATGTATTTAACAAACGAAAAAAAGCAAGAGCTTTTTGCTCAACATGGCAAAGATGCCAAAGACACAGGTAGTGCAGAAGGTCAGATCGCATTGTTCACTTTTAGAATCAATCACCTGACAGAACACCTGAAACAAAACAAAAAAGACCACAGCACACGTCGTGCACTGATTAAATTAGTAGGAAAGCGCAGAAGTTTGCTCGACTACCTAATCAAAAAAGATATCGAACGTTACCGTGCGATTATCAAAGAATTGAACTTACGTAAGTAAAATATATTGAAAGGCAACGCATTGGTGTTGCCTTTCTTTTTTGTAAATTGCAAAACCTCACCACCTATTGTAATTTAAACTTTAAAGATTTATTAGAAATTATGGTAAACGCAACAGTTAAGACTATCGAACTTGCAGATGGCAGGTCGATTACCATTGAAACCGGAAAACTGGCCAAACAAGCTGATGGTTCGGTAGTGGTACGTATGGGTGACACCATGTTGCTGGCTACGGTTGTTTCAGCCAAAGAAGCCAAAGAAGATGTAGATTTTATGCCGGTATCAGTTGATTACCGCGAGAAATTCGCTGCTGCAGGACGGTTCCCCGGCGGATTTATGAAAAGAGAAGCCCGACCAAGTGATGAGGAAATTTTGGTAGCACGTTTGGTCGACCGTGCACTGCGTCCGCTTTTCCCTGAAGATTATCATGCAGAAACAGCAGTAATGATTTCACTTATTTCTTCTGGAAAAGACGAAATGCCAGATCAATTGGCAGGTTTAGCTGCATCAGCAGCAATAGCAGTATCTGATGTACCTTTTACAACCCCTATCTCAGAGGTTCGTGTGGTTCGCGTAAATGGCGAATTCATTATCAATCCAACTTATTCGCAGCTTACCGAAGCTGATTTGGATATTATGGTTGGTGCATCGCACGATAACATTATGATGGTGGAAGGTGAGATGAATGAGGTTTCGGAGGAAGTAATGCTCGAAGCCATTAAAATCGCTCACGAAGAAATTAAAAAGCATTGTAAAGTTCAGGAGGAACTGGCTGCAGAATTAGGTGTTGTTAAACGTGAATATTGCCACGAAAATAATGACGAAGAATTGCGCGCACAGGTAAAGGCTGATCTTTACGAAAAAGCATACGCTATTGCCAAACAACAGATTACGAACAAGAGCCAGAGAATGGATTCTTTTGCTGCTGTTGTTAACGAATATGTTGAAGCTTATCTTGAGGCCAATGCCGAAAATGAAGAGCTTGATCTTGTAGCAAACGAAAAACTGATTCGCCGTTACTACCACGATGTAGAAAAAGAAGCTATGCGCCGTATGATTCTTGACGATTCAATTCGTTTAGATGGCCGTGCTACTAACGAAATTCGCCCAATCTGGGGAGAGGTTGATTACCTTCCCGGTGCACACGGATCTTCAATTTTTACCCGTGGAGAAACACAGTCGCTTACATCTGTTACTTTAGGAACTAAAATGGATGAGAAAATCATCGACCAGGTAACGGTTCAGGGAAAAGAAAAGTTCCTTTTGCACTATAACTTCCCTCCATTCTGTGTAGGCGATCCCAAAACACCAAGAGGAACCAGCCGTCGCGAGATTGGCCATGGTAACCTGGCTCACCGCGCATTGAAAAAAATGCTTCCTGAAGATACTCCTTACGTTATACGTATTGTTTCGGATATCCTGGAATCAAACGGGTCATCATCAATGGCAACTGTTTGTGCAGGAACAATGGGATTGATGGATGCCGGATTGAAAATCAAAAAACCGGTTTCTGGTATCGCAATGGGATTGATTACCGATAAAGGCAATGAAAAATATGCCGTTCTTTCGGATATTCTTGGTGACGAGGATCACCTGGGAGATATGGACTTTAAAGTAACCGGTACTGCTGATGGCATTACCGCTACTCAGATGGACATAAAAGTGGACGGACTTCCTTACGAAGTATTGTCGCAAGCGCTGCAACAAGCTAAAGAAGGACGGTTGCACATTTTAGGTAAAATTTTGGAAGTAATCCCTGAGCCTCGTGCTGATTTCAAACCCAATGTACCTCGTATCGAAACTGTTCAGGTTCCGAAAGATATGATTGGTGCAATCATCGGCCCTGGAGGAAAAGTAATTCAGGCTATTCAGGAAGAAACTGAAACCGTGATCGTTATCGAAGAGAAAGACGACGTAGGTATGGTTCAGATTTCGGGAGCTGGATTAGAGCCAATTGAAGCTGCAAAAGCTCGTATTAAGGCAATTACTGCACTACCAGAAGTTGGTGAAGTATACAAAGGAAAAGTTAAATCGGTTGTTTCATTCGGAGCTTTCATCGAGATTCTTCCGGGAAAAGAAGGTCTACTGCACGTTTCTGAGATGGATTGGGCGCGTGTTGAATCACCTGAAGACTTTACCAAAGAAGGCGAAGAAATGGAAGTAAAGCTTATTGGAGTTGACGAGAAAACCGGTAAACTGAAACTTTCTCGCAAAGTGCTTCTTCCAAAACCTGAAGGTTATGTAGAACGTCCGCCAAGAGAAAACCGTGGCAGTGACAGAAGAGGCGGTGATCGCCGTGATTTCCGTGGTGGTGACAGAAGAGGCGGTGATCGTCGTGACGATCGCAGAGGAGGTGACAGAAGAGATTTCCGTCCACGCCGCGATAATGATTAAAAAAAATCGAAATAAGCATTTAGCGCTATATTCAAAACGCTCTGCCGAAAGGTGGAGCGTTTTTTATTAGAAAAGATTCCAATGTAAAACTGTCAAATTAAAAACACTCTAATAGAATCTGTAAACTGACAACTGAGACTGCAAACTGAATTTAGAACTTCTTAAACCTTTTTCTAACTTCGTAGCAAATTAGATAACATGAAATCCTGGTCATCAGAAATTCACAATACAATAGATAGCAAACTTGAAAGCTCAAGAGATAAGGACATACTCTTTTTCAGAATAAACGAATTTAAGCGAAATATTTCGAGGGTTGACGAGTTTTCGACCTCCTGCCCTACCTGCAAAAAAGAGATGATCAATATTTCGGAAGTAGTACAAAAGATTGATGAAGCTGTAAACACCCCGGGTAAAACGCGGCGTGAATACGACCGTCTGATCAGCCGTTTATCAAAGCACATGCAAAAAGAACATGGCTTTTACGCACCTTATTACCACAGCTATGTTTATGCACTGTTCGGTATTATTGGCGGATTTATCCTTGGCTTTATCCTCTATTTAATTTTACCTCAGTATCAACTTGAAATGTTTGTTATTGGGATTTCCGTTGGCCTGATTGTATCGTATATTTTGGGCAGTACCAAAGACAAAAAAGTCAGGTCAGAAAAAAAACTCATGTAATTATCAACATTTCGGCTATAAAAAAATAAAAGCCCTTATTTTTGAAGTTCATTTGAAATTTAGCACTGACATTTCATGCAGTTTCTTGTTGTAGAAGGAAATATTGGAGCCGGAAAAACAACCCTTTCGGGAATGTTTGCAAAGGAATTTAATGCAAAACTGGTGTTGGAACAGTTTGCAGAAAACCCTTTTCTTCCAAAGTTTTACGAAAACCAGGAACGCTATTCTTTTCCACTGGAGCTTTCTTTTTTAGCCGACCGCTACAAGCAAATCAAAAAAGAGATTCTGAACCTCGACCTTTTCTATTCTTTTCTGATTTCTGACTACTACTTCTCAAAAACAGCCATTTTTGCACAAAACACACTTCAGGGAGATGAGTATCATTTATTCCGCCAAATCTTCGACATGGTTTCTGAATCGATGCCAAAACCTGATTTGTATGTGTATTTGCATGCCGATGTATCGCGGCTGTTAAAAAACATTGCACAACGCGGACGTGATTACGAGCGAAATATTCAAGGCGATTACCTGCAAAAGATTGAAAAAGGCTATTTCAATTTTCTAAAACAAAAGCTCCCTTTTCCGGTATTGATTATCGATATCAACAACATTGATTTTGTCGAAAATGCTTACGATTATCAACAATTAAAAACCGCCATTTTCGATCAAAAATATGAAATGGGAATAAACCGCCTAATATTGTGATAAAAACCTGCTTAACGTCTTTCAAATCTTAAAAAGCTTTTTATTTTTGTGCTCTTATCGTAGATTTTTAAACTCTTATAAATTTTTGTCTGTTATGAAAAGGATCAACTTTAAACCTTTTACACTGATTGTGGCAGCTGCTGTGGTGTTGTCAAGCTGTTCAGGGTTGAATAAAATGAAGAAAAATGCCGACCAAATCAACTTCAAAGTTACTCCTGAAGTACTTGAAGCGCATGCCGGCGATGTTGACGTAGCTGTTACCGGAAGATTTCCTGACAAATACTTCCACAAAAAAGTTGTGTTAACTGCTACACCGGTTTTGAAATATGCTGAAGGCGAAACTGAATTTCAACCTGTAACCGTACAGGGCGAAAACGTTGAAGCCAACAACAAAGTAATTGCCAACAGTGGTGGTAGTGTTACTTACAAAGATGCTGTTGCTTACAAAAAACCAATGGCAAAATCAGAATTGTATATAAATATCACTGCATCACAAGGTGCTAAGTCTGTTGATTTTGATCCGATTAAAATTGCCGATGGTGTTTTGGCAACAAGCGAAAGAGTGGCAGTTATGCCAAAACCTGTTTTAGGTGTTACTCGCGAGGCCAACAATTCAGGTAAATACGATCCAAATATTGATGCTTTCCAACGCGTTGTTCCTGACGAAATGATGGCTGACATTAAATACCTTATCAACCGTTCGAATTTAAGAAGAGACGAAACGGAGAAAAGTACAGTTAAGGACTTGGAAGCTTATACTAAAAAAGCAAACGAAGACGAAAGAATCGACCTTAAAGATGTTGAAGTTTCTGCTTATGCATCACCTGACGGAAGCATCGATTTGAACACTGACCTGGCTGCAAAACGTAAAGAAACATCTTCTGCTTTCTTAGCTAAAAAACTGAAAGAAGCCGGTGTTGATATCGAATTGAAAACAAAATACACTCCTGAAGACTGGGACGGTTTCAAAGAAATGATGGAGAAATCAAACATTCAGGACAAAGAACTTATTCTTCGCGTACTTTCTATGTACAACGATCCTGAAGTTCGTGAGCGCGAAATCCGTAACCTGAGTGCTACTTTCACTGAAGTTGCTGAAGAAATTCTTCCTGAGTTGCGTCGTGCAAAATTGATTACCAGCGTTGACCTTATTGGAAAAACTGATGCTGAATTGAAAGCTGCTGCAAAAGCTGATCCTGCGTCATTAAATCCTGCTGAATTGCTTTACGCTGCTACTTTATTCGAAGATATGGCCGACCAAAAAGAAGTTTACGAATCATTCGTAAAAGCTTACCCAAGCGATTGGAGAGGCCCGAACAACGTAGGTTATGTATTGGCAAAACAAATGAAATATGCCGAAGCTAAACCTCACTTCGAAAAAGCTGAAAAACTGAAAAACGACGAGCCGGTTATCAAAAACAACCTTGGAGCAATTGCCCTTACTGAAGGCGATGTTGAAAAAGCTGAAGGTTTATTTGGGGCTGCATCAGGTGTTGGCGAAGAAGTAAACTACAACCTTGGAATTGTTAGCGTGAAAAAAGCTGAATACGACAAAGCAGTTCGTTACTACAGCGAATTTCAGGATCCAAATACTGGCCTTGCAAAACTTTTGGCCGGTGATAACAACGGAGCATTAAAAGACCTGGAAGCTTGCGAAATTCCTAATTGCTGGATGTCTGAGTACCTTAAAGCAGTAATTGGTGCACGTACAGCAAAAGAAGGTTTGCTTTTCGACAGCTTAAAAGCTGCTTGCGAATATAATCCTAAAATGAAGGCCGAAGCAAAAGTTGACATGGAATTTGCAAAATATTTCAACGATCCTAAATTTAAGGCAATCGTTGACTAATTAAGTTGTGATAAACTTATTGAAAAGGCAGTCTTCGGGCTGCCTTTTTTTATTAAATTCCTTTTGTTCAGCAACCTTTTTCGCGCCATATTCATCTATAAAACATGACTGCCGTACAACGCCATATTTTCTTTGGGCTGGCTGCTTTGTTTATACTCCTTTCTTCCATCGCGCAGGCACAATATACCTACCGCGGAAGAACCAGCAACTTGGCCACCGGCCGACCGATTGAAGAAGTGACAATTTTTCACAAACGCCTCGGAACGCAGATAACAAGCGATAAAAATGGCGCATTTACCTGGGACTTTAACAGCGATAAAACGCATTCGAAATACCAGGTAATTTTTAATGTATTTTTTGCTCCGTCTGACCAAAATGTTTCGCTCCGGATTTTTACCACCGAAGGCGAACAACTTTTATCTATCGGCGAAATTGGTGCAGGCGGCACTTATCTTTTGCCACTATTAAAAGAAGGAATATACATTTTGCAAGTACTTTCTGAAACAGGTAATGAAGCATTAAAACTATATTCCGATGGTGGGCACATAACAATTTTGTCTGCCCCAATTCTGCCCGGCAACTCTGTGGAAAGAGACACGCTTCAATTTATTAAAAACGGGTATTATTCAAGCGAACTGGTTTTACCAACCAACGACACCATTGTGCATGCAAAGCTGCTTTCGAAAACCGGAAACGACCTTGATTATCTGCTGGGACTACCGGATTACAACGCGTTTAACTTCTTACAAAGCAGTCCGTTTGTTACTAACCAGGGCGAAGTAGAATCGGTTAAATTTATTTACAACCAACGGGAAGACTTAGTCTACTTCATGAACAGCAAACATTATGAATTGCACTACATCTTTGCCGAACAGTTTATGGGCTACACACAGGGGCACTATCATTTTAATACAACGCAATACACCAACTCTTCGCAACGCTACTTATACCCCGGATCGATAAATTATTACAAAGCTCTGGACAAATACGTAGTTCGGTTTTATGCAGGAGACGGAATGGACTGCCCGCAAATTCTGGAAATTTTTAATAAAATATACGCAACATCTTACCTCAAAGGAAAATTGTATTTGTATGCCAACAATACTAAATGGGAAGGATGTTCGAGTGTTCCTATTATCAGTTCGGATGAACTTTTTGAAGGACAAAATTACCAGGGATTAAACCTGGCAGAAGGTTTCGGCTACTTGCGAAAAGTGAATATCAACACCCTGAATGAAACTTACCTTGGCAAACACGATATTGTTTTGTTGAATGGAATCCCAAACGATGCTTCGGTTGTTGCCGGAATTATTACTACAGAATTTCAAACACCACTCAGCCACATCAACATTCTGAGTCATAACCGGGGAACGCCAAACATGGCTTTACGCGACGGCTTGACAAACCCAAAACTTGATTCGCTAATGGGCGAATTGGTTTACCTGCATGTTTTAGCCGATTCGTTTGTGGTAAGAAAAGCAACACTTTCCGAAGCAACAGCATTTTGGGCACAAAATGAGCCACAAACGATTTCTATATTGGAAAAAAATACCGCTACCAACGGACTAATTGAGTTGCAAAATGCAGGTTATGCCAGTGTAAATCTTATTGGTGGAAAAGCGGCTAATTTTGCCGAACTCTTAAAAATTAAGTCGCCAACAATCCCTACACCGGAAAACTCCTTTGCCATTCCGTTTTTTTATTACGACCGGCACCTTAAAAACAACAATATTCAATCGTTTATCGATGAACTTCTGGACAACGAAACCTTTAAAACCAACCAGGAATACCGCAAAGAAAAGCTGGAAGAATTGCGCAACATGATAAAACAGGCGCCAATCGATCCTAATCTGGTTGAACTGGTTCGCAACAGAATTGAAAATTTTAAAGATTTTTACGCTTATCGGTTTCGCTCATCCACCAATGCCGAAGATCTTGAGTTTTTCTCAGGCGCAGGCCTCTACGACTCCTATTCCGCCAAGAAAAACCACGAAACCAAAACCATCGAAAATGCCATTCGTAAAGTATGGGCCAGTTTATGGAATTTCAGGGCCTTTGAAGAACGGGAATACTACAAAATCGATCAACGCTCGGTAGCCATGGGAATTTTGGTACACCGCTCGTTCCCCAATGAAGATGCAAATGGCGTTGTGATCACCAAAAACCTTTACAACATCAATCCAGGTTTTATTGTCAACGTTCAGTTTGAAGAATACAGCATTGTTTTCCCGGAACCCGGAATCCTTCACGATCAGCTTATCTTGTACAATTATTCGCTCGACAATTCCAGAGATTTTACAATCGAATATTTATCGCATTCAAACATCCCGGGATTTGAAGGACAAACCGTACTTAGCGACAAAGAACTCTACCAGCTTGGCACTTACTGTTTTGAAATTAAGAAGTACTTTTTTGATCGTGTTCCCCACACCTGCAATTGCTTACTCGATAATTTTGGATTGGATATCGAGTTTAAAATCGATTCGCCAAACGGGAAAAGAAAATTGTATATAAAACAAGTGCGTCCTTACAACTAAAGATTGTATAAAATCCTTTTTTAATCTTCAGGAAACACCTAATTTTCGTCTTTAATAAAACATGCACTATTTTATGGAACACATCAATAATTATATTGAAGAAAACAAAGATCGTTTTCTTGAAGAATTGTTTGGACTGATCAGCATTCCGTCTATCAGTTCAATAAAAAGCCACAAGCCCGATATGTACAAAGCGGCAGAATATTTAAAAGAACTGTTGCTGAAATCGGGAGCCGACAAAGCAGACGTTTTTGAAACCAATGGCAACCCGGTTACCTATGCTGAAAAAATTATCAATCCGGCCTTGCCTACAGTACTGGTTTATTCGCACATGGACGTAATGCCTGTTGATCCAATAGAGTTGTGGGAATCTGATCCTTTTCAACCGGAAATCCGCGATGGTAAAATTTTTGCCCGTGGTGCCGACGACGATAAAGGACAGGGAATGATGCACATTAAAGCTTTTGAACTAATGGTAAAAACCAACACCCTTCCCTGTAACGTAAAATTTATGATTGAAGGAGAGGAAGAAATTGGTTCGCCAAATCTGGGCAAGTGGTGTGCTGAAAACAAGGCCATGCTAGAAGCAGATGTCATTTTGGTTTCTGATACATCGATGATTGCCCGCGACACCCCATCTATTACTACCGGATTGCGAGGATTAGCTTACTGGCAGGTAGAAGTTACCGGGCCGAATAAGGATCTGCATTCCGGATTATTTGGAGGTGCAGTTGCTAACCCAATAAATGTATTGTCGAAAATGATCACCCAAATGGTAGATGAAAAAGGAAAAGTTACTGTTCCCGGTTTTTACGACGATGTTCTTGAGGTTTCGGCTAAAGAACGTGAATTGTTAGGCCGCGCTCCATTTAACGAGGACGCTTACAAAAAAGCAATTGATGTTGAAGAATTGGGCGGAGAGGAAGGATTTACGCCCGGAGAAAGAACCGGAATTCGTCCATCTTTTGATGTTTGTGGGATTTGGGGAGGCTACACCGGAGAGGGCGCAAAAACTGTTCTTCCGTCAAAAGCATACGCAAAAATATCATCGCGACTGGTTCCAAACCAGAATCATGAAAAGATTGCGGTACTCTTCAAAAATCATTTCGAAAGCATTGCTCCGAAGTCGGTAAAAGTAGAAGTTACTTCGTTACATGGTGGTCAAGGCTATGTATGCCCAATTGATATTCCAGCCTATCAGGCGGCTGAGAAAGCCTACAACGATACTTATGGCAAACGCCCTGTTCCTGTTCGTTCGGGAGGCAGTATTCCAATCATTTCAACTTTTGAAGAAGTGCTGGGAATTAAAACAGTACTTATGGGATTTGGCCTTGAATCGGATGCCATCCACTCGCCAAACGAAAACTATCCGTTGGAGCAGTTCTTTAACGGCATTAAAACTATACCTCTGTTTTACAAGTATTTTGCAGAGATGAGCAAATAGGATAACATATTTCAATTATCACATAAACTAAGAACCGTTCTTCTTTCGAGGACGGTTCTTTCTTTAAAAGTAGTTCTATTTATAACTTATTATTTTTTTAATAATCATTGGAGTTCCAGAGGGTGGACCGTAAATAGCCAAACAAATCATTGCCGGATTAGATACAAATAGGCTCGATTCTTCCTTTTCTTCTTCAGTTATTTCGCGGTATTCAAAATACAGCTCCGTCCCAACAACTTGAGGAACAGAATCGGGAATACCAATTTTTGAGAAATAAGGGACATTTATAGCATTATTGTACGTAACGTCTATTTCGTTACCAATAGTAGAAAAATGTCCGGCGTTTCCAATCCTCTTAGGATCTTCTACTTCAATCAAAACTACATCGAGATAGCATCCTCCGGTAACAGCAATAATTTTCCCTCTTGCATGGTGTGGTGCAAGTTCATCACTGTCACACCCCACACTCATTAAAACAAAAAAAGTAAATAAGAATAACGACAACGCGGATAAGCGATAAATCTTTGGTTTCATCTTAACTTCGAATTAGTTGAAGAAAAACATTTCAAACCATAGATGAACCAAAATAAAAAATGGTTGCGTAAAAAGTATTTTGAAGCAAAAAGAGATGGATTCGCAAGCTACGAACCTCTAAATCTTAACCAATTCAACATAGATCAATTCAACATCACTCCAATTTTGAACATCCGGCTGCAACGAAATTACCAAGTCGCCGGCTTCGGAAATTTCAACTTCGCCCAGTTCTACCAAATCATAATTATCTCCGGTTGATGGTAGTGCTGCTGCCTGTTTCGCTCCTGCCAAATCAAAACTCAATGAAGCACCTTCAGCTGTTCTTACCAAAGTTTCTACACGATATTTCCCAGGCTCTGTAGTTGCAAACATCCATTCTAACCGAGACCGGGGATCTACCCAATTAGTAATCACTGATTCCGTTCCGGATCCTTTTACAACGGCATGCTGTCCATATCCCGGATTATGTATATCTACATAATCAGCTGGTAACAAAATACTGCCCTCTCTCAAAGTCGGCTTATTGCTGGTTACTTCATACTTGCCTTTTAGCTTTACAACTACCACGGTATTTATCTCATCGAAAATTACAGAAGGCGCGTGTATATTCAGGTTATCCTCGTCAAATTTCCAGGCAAAATGCTGTTTAGGATTCGATAAAAGATAAACATCGTTTACCCTGCCTTTAAATCCCGGAACGGTTAGCAGACCGGTTTTGGGCCAATCAAAAACATGAAGGTATAAATTGGTGCCTCCTCTTACTTTCTTCACCGTACAGCGTCCCCAGGGAAGTTTAAAGAACGGGCTGGCAGAGGTTCCGTATATCGACTCTCCGTTAAGCTGCATCCACGAACCAATCTCCTTTAATCGCTCAACACTCGCTTCCGGAAACTCACCTTCTGCAGTTGGTCCAACATTTAATAAGAAATTCCCGCCTTTGCTGGCAATATCAACCAACATTTTAATGAGCTCTTCACTCGATTTCCAGTTCTCGTCGTACCATTTATAACCCCAACTGGTATTCATAGTCATACACACTTCCCAATCATAATCCAGTCCGGTTGGCGGAATATGTTGTTCCGGCGTTGAAAAATCGCCGGGCCATGGCCTGTACAAACGATTATTGGTAATTAAATCCGGGTAATCATCGGCGACATCCTGCAAAGCTTGTGCGGCCTCTTCTGTCATTCCTCTTGGTGTGTCCCACCACAGAATATCTAGGTCTCCGTAATTTTTTAAAATCTCTTTTACCTGCGGAACTGCCTTGCCGTTAATGTAATTCATTAAAGGTTCTCGTTTCAGATCTGGATCCCAATGCGGCTGCCCCTCTTCGATATTCCAATACGTTCCACCCGGTTCGTGCCAATCCTGGGCTTGCGAATAATAAAAACCTAATCGAATACCGTATTTCTTACAAGCTTCTGCTAACTCTTTCAGCGGATCGCGATCAAATGGAGTAGCATCAACAATGTTATAATCACTTGCATCGGAATCAAACATTGCAAATCCATCATGATGTTTTGAGGTAATCACGATATATTTCATGCCTGCAAACTTGGCTAGTTTTACCCACTCGTCGGCATTGTATTTTACAGGATTAAAAGTTTCGGCCAATTTCTCATACTCACTAACCGGGATCTCTGCCCGAGCCATTATCCACTCGCTTATTCCGGGAATACGCTCTCCGTTCCATTCGCCTGCAGGTTGTGCATATAATCCCCAATGAATGAACATCCCGAAACGGGCTTCGCGCCACCACTCCATTTTTTGATCTTGTGTCGACATCTCTACCCTCTTTTCTTTTTCTTTGGGCTGAGAAGAACAAGCCATTAAAAACAATAAAATTCCGGAGAAAAATACGATCTTTTTCATAGCGATTTAATTAAGTGGCTACCTATCATACAAGTACTGATTTCTGAATAAAATTACAAAATCAACAGATATACAGAGAAATAAAGTAGCTCAAATAAAAGCTATACGAAAAAGTTATTCGAATAAAACCAAAAAGATAAGGGATTTTGGAAACCTAGCATCGTCCTTTGGCACAAGGGCTATTGGTAATAAAGAAGCCTAGGAAAGCACCAACCAGCACACTTTGCACTATTTCGCCCCGAGGCATTGCGTCCATGTGCATCCCTTCTGAAAGGTAATAGAACAAGAATCCTCCAATTGCTCCGAGAATAATATAAAGCAAGGTTTTCCTGATATGTGGCTTTCTAATCTGCCGTTGCAGCCAGTTACCCTCCTCTTTAATCTCAAGCTTTTTGAATTTCATTTTATGTATCTAAATATTTAGATACAAATATAAATTTATTTTAGGGATATTTGTCTAATTTAAACTAAGATACTTTTTTGCTAACCAAGGTAGCGTCTTCAACAATCAGGTCGTAATAATATCCGGCTCCAAAATCTTTTTCAAGCGTAAGTTTTCCTTTAAAAATTACCTCGTCACCTACTTTTACAACTTCCTGTGTGGTAATGGTTAAATCAAATTTTCCGTCGCTTTGGGTGCCATCCTGAATATGTACCCAGTTTTTACCCATTATTTGGTCGTTTACTTTAACCACAACTCCTCTGATTTCAAATTCCTCATCGGTGTAATCGGCTCTATTCCGAAAAATATCAGCAATAGTTATCTCTCCTTCAGGCTTATTCAGTTCCACTTCTGCACTTTGGGCTTTTACTTTACCAGAATGTCCGGCAGGCATCTCACCCATTGCTCCCATCGGTTTTTTGTTAATCGGTGTTTTACTCACCTGATTTACGAAGTATATAACATCAAATGTCCGATCGATTTCCTTGCTATGAAAATCAGTCATTTGCAACGCTTCATCGTAATAGTAAACATCGCCCTTATTCACATCTTTTCTTCCGATGGCAATCCAACGTTCATTCATATTTTCTTTCACCTGCAAGTATGTATAAGTGTTTCCCTGAACGACTTCAACTACTTCAAAAACATGTTGATCGGGTTGAATTACACTTTGTTGTCCTTGCTGTGGATTTTTATTTCGGACGCATGAGCTAAAAAGTACAGCTCCCAACACCATCAATATCAAAAATCGTTTCATTTCTGCCAATTTTAAGTTAGGACGATAATAGTAATTTAAATTGAATCACAAAAGAGAATCTATCGATTTCGAAAGAACTATCGATTAAAGTGATGCTTATTTAGAATCGGCAAGAAGTGGAATTTCCCACTCAATTTTTTGAAGCTCGTTCATCAACGAATCCTTTACGGCAGTATATCGCTCCATATTTTCTTCTTTAACGGGCTCAACCGGAGGTGCTTTTACTTTTAACGGGTCAACATATGATCCGTTTTTTGCAACTCTAAAATCGAGATGTGGCCCGGTAGCCAATCCCGTAGCACCAACATAACCAATTACCTGCCCTTGTTTTACCCTTGCTCCGGTATTCACTCCTTTTCCAAATCCGGAAAGGTGCATATAAGTTGTTGTGTATACCGAGTTGTGTTTGATCTTCACATAATTTCCACCACCATTTTTTTGGTAGGCCCGCGCAATTACGGTTCCGTCACCAATACTCATTACCGGAGTTCCTTTTGGTGCAGCATAGTCTACTCCGTGGTGCGGACGACGAATTCGCAACACCGGATGCAATCTGCTATTGGAAAAACGTGAACTAATCCTCGAAAACTGAAGCGGCGCTTTTAAGAAAGCTTTCCGAAGACTCTTCCCATTTTCATCGAAGTAATCCATTCTTCCGTCCTGATCAAATATAAAAGCATAGTTCTCTGCACCGTAATGATCAAACTGAACAGCATAAATCTCGCCAATACCAATGGACACTGAATCCACATAAAGTTCGTCGTAAATCACCCGAAAACGGTCGCCACGTTGAATGGCGAAGAAGTCGATTGTCCAGGCGAAAATATCAGATAATTCGAGTGCCAACATCGGGTCTTGCCCTTTATCCACCATCGCGTTCCATAACGAAGATTCCACTTCACCACAAGCGGTTCGTAAACGAGTTTCTATTTCTTTTTGTCCCTGGTAAATCCCAAGTGTATCAAACAGTTCAAACACGGTGTACTCCACAGGCGAATTTTCATAAACAAAATACTGCGCTTCACTCAACGTATCTTTACTTGAGAAAATCGCATAGTTTTCGCCACTTTTTATCTTTCGAACATCAAATATTGATTTTGATTTTCGCGCAATTTGATCGATAGTTCCCATACCTACTCCACGCGCATTGAGAATCTGACTCAGATACTGGTTGTTTTTCACTTTCCCGAATTCTATCTGAAAAGAATCTACCGGAAGTCCGTATTTAAGAACAGGCTCTGCTATCGGAACAATTGTATCTATCTGTATTTGTCCGGCCTGCTTTTCAGTTTTCGAAGTACATGAAAACTGGCTAATTGCGATAAACAGTCCTACCCCTAAAAATAACCATCTAAAATTTTTCCACATGCTGTTTCGCTTTATAAAGACAAAAATAAAAAAACTATGCAGAAAAGGAATTTAGTATGTATGGTTAAAGCTTTCTTTGAAAAAAATTTAGACGCGAAAGTTTTACGGAACTACAGTTTCAGCTTTTCGAAGCCCTGCCCATAAACTCCCATAACGCTTCCCATAGAAATAAATGCGTCAGGATCAATCTGTTTTATTTGCCTAAAAATTGCACCGGTTTCTTTTTTACGCACTACCGACATAATCACTTTGGTATCTTGCTTGGTATACCATCCCGATCCATCGAGCAAGGTTACTCCCCGAATAGCTTCCTTGTTGATATACTCTGCAATTTTTTCGTATTCTTTTGAAATGATAAACATTTGAGCCGACCGGTTTGCTCCACTTAAAAAAGAATCAAGCGCATAAGATACCACCCACATTACAACATAACCATAAACCAGTTTTTCAACAGATTTAAAAACAAAATAAACTGATCCGATTATGATAACATCACAAAGCATAATCACCCGGCCGGGACTAACATTGCGATACTTATTTATGATCATTGCAAAAATATCGGTTCCACCGGTACTCCCCCCCCGAGAAAACACCACCCCTAATCCGACACCATTTAACATACCTCCGATAACCGAAGATAAAAACATATCGTCAACCAAAGGCTCTCTTACAGTTCCCTCAAACAATGCAAAAAAGGCTGTGAGTACGAGAATACTGTATATTGTCTTCACACCGAAATTGGCACCTAAAATCTTAATCGCAATAAGTACTAACACCACATTTATTGCAAGATAACTTATACTAATCGGGATATCGCTGGCATAGTATATTACAGCAGCGACTCCACTGATCCCTCCTCCAGAAATACCCGCCGGAATTACAAATAAAACCCATCCAATGGCAAAAAGAAACAGTCCAAACGTAATGATCCCGTAGTCTTTAATTGTTTTAATTAGGTTTTGGTTTGTTGCCAGCATTTCTGTAAACATTTCTTATACAATTATGTGGTTAAAAATTGCGCGCAAAGCAACAAAGACCAAACAACTTAAAATCTGAGCTTTATCAGTATTTCCCGAATTAACACAGATTTAAAATCAGAGGATTTTAATTAGCCTGAAATGGCTTATTTTTTTGATTAAAAGATAGATGCTTATTACATTAATCGGCTTGCGGGAGAGTAAAATAAAAGGTAGCCCCTTTACCCGGCTCACTTTCGAACCACATATTACCGCCATGCTTTGTTACAAACTCGTAACAGATCGGCAATCCCATTCCGGTACCGGTTTCATTTTCGGTACCACTCTTCGAGATATTTTGCCCAATATCGAAAATCGTTACATGATCTTCTGCCGAAATTCCAACACCAGTATCTTTAACGCTGATTTTAGTAAATCTCTTGCCATCATATTCTATCATATTAACTCCAATTCTGATATCGCCATTTTTAGGTGTAAACTTTATCGCGTTCGAGATCAGGTTTCTTAACACCGACAAAAGCATAAACTTATCGGCAAAAACATTGGTTCCTTCAGGAATATGCGTATGAATATGAATTGATTTATTTTCAGCAGCTATTTTTAAAACACTAACCATTTCATCTACAGCTTGAGCCAGACCGAGGTTAGCCGGGAAAAAATCAATGGTATCTCTCTGGGCTCTCGACCACAACAACAAATCTTCAAGCAGATCATAAGTTCTCCTTACCCCTTCGTGAATACCGGTCACAAATTTCTTCCGGGTTTTCTCATCAAGGTCATCAAAGTTCTCGTGAAGTATTTCCGACAGTCCCATTATCGAATTGAAGGGGCTTTTTAAATCATGGGCAATAATAGAAAAGAATTTATCCTTGGTCGCATTTGTCCTGCGAAGCTCCATCTCTGCCTGTTTTTGTTCAGTAATATCAGAGTGAGTTCCAATCATTCTTAAAGGAGAACCGTCTTCTGTGTAATTTAGAATTTTTCCGCGGTTGAGCATCCATTTATAGCTTCCATCCTTACATCGCATCCGATGTTCACAAGAATATGTGTCGCTTTCGCCTTTAAAATATTTGTTCAGCTCTTTTAAAACCATTGGCAAGTCCTCAGGATGCACTCTGCTCTCCCATTCTGTATATCCATCTTCAATATCTTCTTCATTATACCCCAACATTTCCTTCCATTGCCTTGAATAGAATACTTTTTTTGAAATGATATTCCAGTCCCATAATCCAAGCTCACTGCCATCAACAGAAAAATGCCAGCGTTCTTCGCTATCGTTTAGTTCTCGTTCCATGTTTTTCTGTGCAGTCACATCTGCCAAATGTCCCTGTACCACAATCTCGTCAATATTATGTTTTATAATGAAAAATGTATCCTTAACCCAGATCGACTTACCCGATTGAGTTTTCACTTTGTATACCTGTACATTCTTCTCATTGAGTTTTGCTCGTTTTAAGTTTGATTTCAACAGTTGTAAATCATCCGCATCAATAAGCGAATACCATAACCATGAGCCGTTTACAAACTCTTCGGGCGAATAACCTAAAATGTCTTGCGTTCTTTCGGAAAAAAATAATCCACCGCCTTTTGTAGAGTATCGATAAACGATATCGGGAGAAAAGCTGATCAATGTTCGATATTTTTCCTCACTTAACTGAAGTTTCAGGTTTATTGCATTTAACTGTTTTACAGTTTCAGCAAGCTGCTTCTTCGCATTTTCTAAATCGTTGTTTTGCTGTTTAAGGGTTCTTTGCGCCAGTTCTTTATCATATAACGAAGAAACCAGCGTATTATACATTTCACCAAAACCATCGATAAAAATAGCTGCAAAAGCGATCAGCGATAGAATAATTGTCGACCATTGTAATATTGAATGTGAAAACTCATTCAGTTCAACTTTTGCATTATGAATATGCAACATGTACAAAATACCTATGCCCATATAAATAGTAGCAATAATACCAATGAGCCAGTAAGCAGTTTTTCGTTCTGATAATACTGATGCTATTGCTATTGCAACGATCACAAAATAATGCAATCCACTAAATCCCAAATACCATAAAGCTGCAATTCCGAGAACAGTAAATAGCAAAATAAGACAGAATACTTTTAGTTTGGTGGAGATTTTATCGCGGAAAATAAGTATCCCGATCACCAAAGCATAAAGAAAAGTATGGACGATATAAATATTTAACCATCCAACTTCTACCCATCTGGTAATAGACGCAATAAAAGCAGGAGTAAGAAAAACGACCGCGATTACGATAATCCGATCGGTGATTCTGGAACGAATCGATTGAATTTCCCTATACACAGTTTGCCTTATCTTTTAAATTCCTTGCTTACAATTTAGAGAAAAAATAATAAACCGATACATATCTATTTTCGATATAGGAAATTATCAGCAATATCCCCATAAATCGCTAAGGAATATTGAAGTAAACTGCTGGGTAAATTACTTAGAAAACGATTGCAACAAGTTTTCATCAACTGCAAGGAAAACTCATTTTATAGATTCGTGCGATGTTGCAAATTCAAATAAGTAGAGAAGAAATACAATTGTGAAAACTCAAAAATACTTTTTCATAAAAAAGGGATGACAGTTTTGTCATCCCTTTCTTTGTATTATTCGGATTGCTTATCCAATCGCAATATTGATAATCTTCTTTGGTACAAAGATAAATTTCCGGACTGTTTTTCCTTCCATCCATTTTGCCGAGCGCTCATCCGCAAGTACGGTTTCTTCAATTTCATCTTTTGCCATATCCAACGGTAGCTCAATCTTGAAACGCATTTTACCGTTAAAAGAAACGGGGTACTCATGCGAATCTTCCTGCAACAAACTCTCATCTACAGCAGGCCATGGCTCATATGCCAAGGTCTCCGTATTTCCATACAACGCCCATAATTCCTCGGCCATGTGTGGAGCGTATGGTGCCAGTATTTTTGCAAAAGTTTCGGCGCTTGTTTTTGTTACCTTACCTTTTTTGATTGCAAGATTATTGAACACCATCAAAGCAGAAATCCCGGTATTGAATTTAAGATTGGAAATATCATGTTCCACTTTTTGGATGGTTTGATGAAGCTGCTTCGCTACTTCTTTGTCTTCTTCTCCATCAACAATATTTTCAGGAACAGCAAAGAAACGGTAAGCGCGTGCCAGAAAGTTGAAAACTCCCTTTACACCATTTTCAGCCCATGGTTTACGCTCGTCCAGCGGCCCCATAAACATTTCGTACAAACGTAAGGAATCAGCACCGTAACGTTCAATCACGTCATCAGGATTTACAACATTCTTTAGCGACTTCGACATTTTTGCTACAATCTGTGTCAACTCTTCGCCGGTTTCGGTATGGAAGTATTTACCATCCTTTTCTTCTACCAAATCCGACGCAACTTTCGCACCGGTTGCAGTTTCGTAGGCAAAAGCCAGGATCATTCCCTGATTAAATAGTTTCTGGAAGGGTTCATCGGTTGAAACTACACCCAAATCAAACAACACTTTGTGCCAGAAACGTGAATATAATAAGTGCAATACCGCATGCTCTGCTCCACCCACATAAAGGTCGACAGGCATCCAGTAATTTTCTTTTTTTACATCGAAAATACTTTCCTCGTTATTCGGATCAATGTAACGCAAGTAATACCAGCAAGAACCTGCCCATTGCGGCATTGTATTCGTTTCGCGGCGACCTTTTCGTCCATTTTTATCGGTAACAATTAACCAATCACCTGCATTTGCAAGAGGAGATTCACCACTTTCACTTGGTTTGTATTCTTCCAGATCCGGCAATTCCAATGGTAGGTTTTCATCTTCAACCAAAGTTACCTCACCATCTTCCCAGTGAATTACAGGGAAGGGCTCTCCCCAATAACGCTGACGGCTAAACAACCAGTCGCGCAATTTGAAATTCACCGTAGCTTTACCCAAACCTCTTTCTTCGAGCCAGGCAACAGTTTGCTCAATACCAGCAGCTTTATTCAGGCCATTAATATCAAGCCCGGTCTCATTGCTGGCAGAATTAATGTATTGTCCATCTGCAGTCCAACACGCATCGCCTGCCAGTATTTCCTCGCGGTTTTCAGCATCCTGCGGATCAAGTATACAGTTAATCGGAATGTCAAATTCTTTAGCAAACTCAAAGTCGCGCGCGTCGTGTGCAGGCACTGCCATAATAGCTCCGGTACCGTAACCCATCAACACATAATCGGCTACCCAAATCGGTATTTTTGTATTGTTAACAGGGTTAACAGCATAACGACCGGTAAACACCCCTGTTTTTTCTTTTGCCAGATCGGTTCTGTCAAGATCCGATTTTAAAGCTGCTGCTTTTACATAAGTGTCAACAGCCTCTTTTTTATCATCAGTGACAATGGAATCCAGCATCTCATGCTCAGGAGCCACAACCATATAAGTTGCTCCAAACAAAGTATCAGGGCGGGTAGTATAAACACGCAACTTTTTGCCAAGCCCGTCAATTTCAAAATCAACTTCGGCTCCGGTAGATTTACCAATCCAGTTACGCTGCATATCCTTTACACCTTCAGGCCAGTCAAGACCTTCCAAACCGCTCAACAATCGTTCGCCGTAATGCGGAATGCGGAGCAACCATTGTTTCAGATTTTTTCGAATAACCTGGTTCCCACATTTTTCATGCGAGCCGTCGGTTAACACTTCTTCGTTGGCACAAACCGTTTTACACGAGTTACACCACCAAACCTGTGCATTATCGTAATAAGCCAGACGCTTCTCACTAATGTAATTTTTTACAGCTTCTTCCCCTTCAGCTTTAATTTTTTCAGGAATAACCAGTTCTGAAATGGGGCGTCCTTTCTGCTGCTCCTCATTAAAATAAGTATCGTAAAGCTTTTTAAAAATCCACTGTGTCCATTTAAAATATTTTGGATCAGTAGTGTTGATCTCACGGTCCCAATCGTAACTCAAACCGATTGATTTAATCTGACGACGAAAATTGTCGCAGTTCTTTTGAGTTGTAACAGCCGGATGTGTTCCGGTTTGAATAGCATATTGTTCCGCAGGAAGCCCAAAAGCATCGTAGCCCATCGGGTGCAAAACATTAAAACCTTTCATCCGTTTGTACCGGCTCAGAATATCTGTTGCGGTATAACCTTCCGGGTGCCCCACATGCAAACCAGCTCCCGAAGGATAGGGAAACATATCAAGGATGTAATATTTTGGTTTTGTGAAATCGTCGTTTGTTTTGAACGTTTTATTTTCTTCCCAATACTTTTGCCACTTCGGCTCTATTTCTGCGAATTTATATTCCATTTTTTTCGATTGATCCGGATAAAAAAATTAAAGCCGCAAAGATAAAGATTTTGTTCGATGTTTTGGACGATATAACACATTCAACCCAAAAAGACAAAATAACTTAGAAATTGCTAGCAAAGTATACCTCCAACTGTCACCGTAACAATCACCACCCACTTATCATGCTGAATAACAATAGGATAGAATCAAACTTTTTCGTAAATTCAATAGATAAATACAAAAATCAAAACAATGAGTACCAAAAACAGTAAATTATTTGTAGAAGATTTTATGGCTTACGTCAGAAAAAGAGATCCGGGACAAGCAGAATTTCACCAGGCTGTGCACGAAGTTGTTGAGTCGATTGCCGATTTTTTAATGGACAATCCGCGCTACATGCATGCCAAAATACTGGAAAGGATGGTTGAGGCAGAGCGAATAATTCAGTTTCGTGTTCCATGGATCGACGACCGCGGCAATATGCACGTAAATCGTGGTTTCCGTGTTGAAATGAACAGCGCCATTGGTCCATACAAAGGAGGATTGCGTTTTCACCCTACTGTTAATCAAAGTATTCTTAAGTTTCTGGCTTTTGAGCAAGTATTAAAAAATAGCCTTACGTCGCTGCCAATGGGTGGTGGAAAAGGAGGTTCTGATTTCGATCCAAAAAACAAATCAGACAATGAAGTGATGCGCTTTTGTCAAAGTTTTATGACGGAGCTTTCACGGCACATTGGCCCGTCTACAGATGTTCCGGCCGGAGATATCGGTGTGGGTGGCCGTGAAATCGGATTTTTATTTGGCCAGTACAAAAGGCTTCGTAACGAGTTTTCGGGCGTACTTACCGGTAAAGGAATTGAATGGGGAGGTTCGCTTATTCGTCCGGAAGCTACTGGCTATGGTGCAGTTTATTTTGCCGAAGAAATGATGCTTACCCGCAACGAAAGCTTCAAAGGGAAAACTGTAGCCATCTCAGGCTCAGGAAACGTTGCGCAATTTGCATGTGAAAAAGTTCTTGAGCTCGGAGGAAAAGTTGTTACGCTGTCTGATTCCAGCGGTTCGATTCACGCCCCCGACGGAATTGACAAGGAGAAGCTGGAATACGTTATGGAGCTTAAAAATGTGCATCGGGGCAGGATTAAAGAATATGCCGATAAATACGGAGTAACTTACATGGCAGGGAAACGCCCTTGGAGCGTAAAGTGTGATGTAGCTTTACCGTGCGCCACCGAAAACGAAATTAACCTTGAAGAAGCGAAAACGCTTACAGCTAACGGTTGCTTTGTTGTTGCTGAAGGTGCGAATATGCCAAGTACAGAAGAAGCTGTTCATCATTTTCTGGAAGCAAAAATATTATTTGGTCCGGGAAAAGCAGCCAACGCCGGTGGTGTGGCTGTATCAGGATTAGAAATGACACAAAACAGTATGCGACTAGCATGGACCCGCGAAGAAGTAGATACAAAACTCCATACGATTATGAAAAACATTCATGAAATGTGCGTAAAATACGGAAAGGAATCTGCGGTATTCACCAATTATGTTCGGGGAGCAAATATTGGCGGATTCGTAAAAGTAGCCAATTCAATGATGGCACAGGGCTTAGTATAGCTTTACTAAGGGAGAATAAGAAAATCCGGGCTGTTCACTCAGCCCGGATTTTTTATGTAGCTGCAAATAATAAAAACATCTTGGCATCACTGGTTTATATTCTATTTCTGCGGCGGTTTAGATTACATTTACAGGTACGATTTTTGTTGCATACTGGCGGGACAAATACCATAAATATTCTTTTAATGAAAAAACTTCTGCTACTTCTCCCTTTCCTTTTATTCTTTTTCAGCCCCTTTGCACAAAGCAAGGTTCATGTTATTAATGCAAAAAACGGGCAGGCAATTGAAGGTGTTTTGCTGATTTCGAACCAAGCTACAACCCAAACCGATGAAAATGGGGATGCCAGTCTTGAAAAGTTTAGTTTGAACGAAGATATTCTTTTTAAGCATTCTTCTTTTTTGAATTACACTACAACACGCGAAAAAATTGAGAAGCAGGGAAAAATCGTTTTGCTCATCGAAAACCCCATTAAGCTCGACGAAGTTGTAGTTTCGGCAAACCGCTGGGAAGAATCGAAATCTGAAATTCCGCATTTAATCGAAACTATTGACCCGGAAGTGGTGGTCAATTATTCGCCGCAAACAACCGCTGATTTGTTGGGAACTAAAGGAGGTATTTTTATTCAGAAAAGCCAGATGGGTGGTGGAAGTCCGATGATACGAGGCTTTGCAGCCAACCGGGTTCTGATTGTTGTTGACGGCATAAGAATGAACAATGCAATTTACAGAAGTGGAAACCTGCAGAATATTATTTCGGTTGACCCGAATAGTTTGGAAAGAGCAGAAGTAATTTTTGGCCCTGGCTCCGTTATATACGGAAGTGATGCTTTAGGCGGCGTAATGAGTTTTAATACCCTTTCGCCGAAACTATCAACCAACCAAAGCTCCGAATCCTTCGGGAAAGCTTATGCTCGTTATTCAAGCGCCAACTTTGAAAAAACCATACACGGCTCGTATAATTTTGGCGGAAATAAATGGGCAGCTGTTTTTGCTTCAACCTATACAGATTTTGACGACCTGCGAATGGGAAGTTCCGGCCCCAGCGAATACCTGAGGCCTGAATATGTTCTGGATGAAAAATACTCAGGATCTGACCAAATTATTCAGAATGACAACAACAAAATTCAAAAATATACGGGTTACGACCAGTTTAATGTGATGGGAAAAATACGGTACCGACCAAGTGAAGCCTGGGACCTGACTTTAAGCGCGCATCATTCACAAACCAGCAATATACCGCGCTACGACAGATTAATTCAATACAACGGCGATCAACTGGCTTATGCCGATTGGTATTACGGGCCGCAAAAATGGAGCCTTATTTCGGGGCAATTGTTATACTCAAAAGACCATATTCTTTACGACCGAATAAATGTTTTACTTGGTTACCAAGGCTACACCGAGAGCCGCCACGATAGAAAGATAAACAGAGATGCACTCCGTCATCGCGAAGAGAATTTGGATATTTTTTCGTTCAATATTGATTTTGGGAAAAAATTCGACAACAATGCTGAATTGTATTACGGAGCAGAAGCATATCTGAATTATGTAGGATCGTTTGGCCTTTCAGAAAATCTGCTAAGCGGCGAAACTGAAGAAGTTGCGCCACGTTACCCTAATGATTCAAAATATCAAAGTATTGCCGGCTATTATTCATTGAAGTACAATATCAGCAAGAAAGTTATTTTCCAGGTGGGATCGCGTTATACCTACACCCATCTCGAAGGTGCCTTTGATCCGGCTTATTATAATTTTCCGTTTGATGATTTCAGCATGAATAATACAGCATTTAACGGGAATCTGGGATTGGTATGGCACCCAACAGAACATTGGCAAATAAACATTCACGGTTCTACTGGATTCAGATCGCCTAATATAGATGATGCCGCAAAAGTTTTTGATTCGGAACCGGGTAATGTAATTGTTCCAAATCCCGATCTCAAGCCTGAATATGCGCAAAATTTTGAGCTGAACATCTTACGCAATATTCAGAATGTGGCGAAAGTTGAAGTTACGGGATTTTATACCAAACTGAAGGATGCAATGGTTCGGCGCGATTTTAGTTTGAACGGTCAGGATTCGATTATGTACGACGGACAACTCAGCAAAGTAGAAGCTTTGGTTAATGCCGAATCGGCAAAAATATACGGGATGACTTTGGATTTAAAACTCTTGATAAATCAAAACTGGAGTACCCGCCACGATATCAGCTTTACCGGAGGAGAAGACTCAGAAGGTTATCCGATCCGACATGTACCTCCTACATTTGGAAGCTCGCACCTGACCTTTGAAAACCAACATTGGTTTCTGGATTTTTATGTAAGGTATAACGGAAAACTCAGCTTCAACGAATTAGCACCCGACGAACAAGACAAACCTCATTTATATGTACCGGACGGAAATGGAAATCCTTATTCTCCATCATGGTGGACACTGAATTTAAAATCAAATTACAAAGTGAACCAAAATCTCAAATTAACTGCAGGAGTTGAAAATCTGCTCGACAAAAGATACCAACCATACTCATCAGGGGTTGTATCGCCAGGAATAAATATTATTGTTTCGGCACTACTAAAATTCTAGTTACCTGTGAGTTAAAACTGTACTAATTACAAAAACATACTACACAATACTAAAAAGCGACAGAAACCGTTTTTTTTACCAGAAGGCAGAAAATCAATAAGAGAAAGATTTGATTTATTTAATTCGGTATTGCCTTCAAAGGGAGATGTTAGACATCTCCCTTTCTTATTTGTTTTTCTCCGCGTGTTATTCCTATTTTTAACGAATGGAAAAAATCAACTCAGAGAAGGAATTTAAGCAATTTTGCGATTGGTGTACAGAAAAAGAGCCAAAACTTGAACAGGTAATTCGTGAATACGATTATCCGCCGTTCTGGCACCGCGAACCCAATTTTTCAACACTGATTCTTACGATACTGGAACAACAGGTTTCGCTGGCAGCTGCGAAAGCGGCTTACAACAAATTGCTCGACAAAATAAAAAAGATAACTCCTGCAAACCTCCTTCAACTTTCAGACCAGGAACTCAGGGATTGTTATTTTAGCCGACAGAAAATTGTGTATGCCCGTTTGCTCGCCACCGAGATAGCAGAAGGCCGACTAAACCTTACCACTCTTAATCAACTCCCCGAACCCGACATCAGAAAACAATTGATCGGGTTAAAAGGAATAGGGCACTGGACCGTTGACATGTATGATTTAATGAGTTTGCATTTTTCCGATATTTTTCCTCCCGGCGATTTGGCGACCATAAAAGCAGTTTACGAGTTGAACCTTCTCCCGCCGGAAAGTTCAAAGATTGACATTATCGAATACATGAGACGCTTCTCCCCGTATCAATCAGCAGCTACTTATATTTTGTGGCATTACTATATCGAAAAAAGAAAACTGACTCTCGAATAATCTTTCGACGAACAAATAATTTTAGTAGTTTTAAAGATCAACAACCGAAAAAATGACTCAATTCAAATACCTCATCTTCATTCTTCTTTTTACTGTGTCGTGTACTTCCGGAAACAAACAAAAAACGGCAAATAAAAATGTGCAAGTCGAATTAAAAACCAGCATGGGTGATATTGTACTCGAACTATCGAACGAAACTCCATTACACCGCGACAATTTTGTAAAACTGGTAAACAAAGGTTACTTCAACGGAATGTTATTTCACCGCGTGATCAATAATTTTGGGATACAATCCGGTGATCCCGACAGCAAAAATGCACGAGCTGGCGAAGCGCTGGGAAACGGCGGTCCCGGTTATACCATCCCTGCAGAAATCAAGCCCGATTTATTTAATAAACGAGGCGCCATTCTGGCTGCCCGCGATAACAATCCCGAGCGGGCGTCTTCCGGCTCTCAGTTTTTTATTGTGCAGGGGAAGATTCAAACCAATAGTACTCTTGCCCGTTCAGAAGAAAGAATCAACCAATGGCTTACCGAAAATGCGTTTGCAAATGATCCAGCCAACCGGGCAATTCACGATTCGTTACAAAATGCTATTCTGGCAGAAAACGAAGAAGAAGTTATGAAATGGGCCGACAGCATTCAGCTTGGAGCACAAAGCTACACTCCTGCACAAAAATATTCAATTCCAGAATCGCATCGACAGGTGTACAAAACTCTCGGGGGAGTTCCTCACCTGGATCAAAACTATACCGTTTTTGGAGAAGTAACTGAAGGGATGAATATTGTAGATTCGATTGCAATCCAACCAGTTGATTCACTTGATCGCCCATTGAACGATGTCCAGATAATTTCGGCAATCCTACTCGAAAATGAAAATTGACAATAAAATATCACGATTTTTAACTGGCCCTTACATCTTTTTCGGACTGATTTTTATCCCCTTACTTTTTATTGGCATTATAGAAAATAAGTGGCTATTTACCTACATTTCAGGTCTGGTTCTAGCCTACTTATTCGGCAGTTTCTCTGGAGTGATCGTTGATATCGACACACGAAAGTTTAAAAGTTACAATCAACACTTTGGCCTGTTTAAAACAGGACAGTGGCGTTCGTTTGACGATTATATTGGCTTGACACTGGTGCCGATAAAACGTGTTTATACGATGTACAGCCGTTCGAACCGCACTAACTCATCAGAAAAAAAAGAATACCACGTGTACCTGGTCAACAAATCCAAAAAACCATCGGTTTTATTAAAAGCCTGCAAAACTCCGGACGAGGGGCAAAAAAGCCTCGACGAGTTCGCTATTTGGCTGCACCTACCTGTTTACTCGGTAAAACGCTAAAACACCGCCACGAAACCTTTATCTGGGTTCTCGTGTTTATTCTTCTCAGAACAAACATATGGTTTTCCAGTTTTTTTCGTTATTTGAATATTGAATCTGAAAACTAATTTCATGAAATCAATTATAAGCATCCTTTTCTTCCTCATCCTTTTTACTGCCGCATTTGGGCAAACAAAAAAGCGCAACAAGGTAAAACGAAAATACCGGAATATTGAAGCAGTATCGAGTAACCTGCAACCGGTTTATATACGTGGAGCGGTTTACGACGAAGACTACACACCTCTTCCGGGAGCACATGTTACCATAGATGGAACAGCCAAAGGTGTAAATACTAACGAAGACGGACAATACCTGATTCAGGGGCTGGTTACCGGACGTGCGCGGGTTCGTGTTTCCTTTATTGGATACGAAACACATACTGCCGACATCATTTTGCGACCGGGTCTAAACGAAAAAAATGTGATGTTGCCTTTAGCAGAAGTTCACCTTGAGCCAATTTTAGTTAGTGCGCAAAAACGAGAACAACAAATATTAGATGTACCAACTGCAATAGCTTCAGTCAGCGAAAATACTCTACAAAACTCAAACATTACCGACCTGAGCCTGATGAGCGAATTTATTCCCGGACTTTATATCCGGGAGCAGGGTGCAAACCGCCCCAGCTTTGTAATCCGCGGGCTTACCAGCGACGAAGTGAGTCCCAGCGCTCAACCTCGTGTTTCTGTATATTTCAATAATGTACCCATTAACCGGGCCAGCGGCGCATCGCTCGAATTGTATGATATGAACCGGGTTGAAGTGGTGAAAGGGCCACAGAATACAATGTTTGGAAGAGGTGCCCAGGCAGGCGCTGTTCATTATATAAGCAACTCACCCACCAGCGATTTATACGGAAGTTTAACTGCCGGCATTGGTGATTTTGGGCAACGAGAAGTACAGGGATTTTTAAATGTTCCCGTTTTCGAGGATAAGCTGATGCTTCGGGCAGCAGGAATTTATACTACCCGCGATGGTTTTGTGAGCAATACTTTCGGTGGCGACCTGATGGGAAAAGAAACAACTGCCGGTAGATTTTCTGCACGTTTCCGGCCAGCGTGGAACCACCAGTTCGACCTTATTCTAAACTACCAGAAAGACGAAACTCCGGGGATTGCTTTTATGAGCAATACGCTTCCAAATACTGAAGGTGTAACAGGTGTTTTCAGTAATGTAGCATCACTTGAGCAAGGCGAAAACCTCGGCACCGGAAAAGAAATTTTTAATACTACATTCAAATACAAGCTTTATCTGAACGAACACAACTACTGGACATCAATTACCTCGTACCGAAAAACCGATGCTAACGCGCGTTGGGATGGTGACGGAACTGCATCGGCTGCCATCGACATGGCCGAGACCACCGGTTCTACTCAGTTTTACCAGGAAATAAGAGGCAATTTTTCGCAAAATAGTCGCTTGAACGGTGTTTTGGGTGGAAGTTATTGGCGCGAAACCGCCGACCAAACCTACTGGTTCTCTCCCAACGAACAGCAACTGGCAAACCTTCTATTATCGAATACGCCTATGCCGCTGGTTGACAAAAACGGACAGCCGATATCAATTTCCGCTATTCCAAATTATATTGCCGAGCTCGACACTACTATTTATATTCCACTCCCAACCAATCACCAGGAAGAGAATTACAGCAAGGCCACCAATTCTGCACTCGAAGGTTTTTTAGATATCACTTACCAACTCAGCCGGAGATTTTTTGTTACGGGTGGAGTTCGTGTTGTTTACGACCGCTACAAACTGGGAAGTGAAGCCAGCATGATTGGTGGCGATCCATCAGTATTGGGTGGTTTCCTGGGTAATGCTCCGAACGTATTCTTCCGCCCCAGTGAATGGCAGGAAATCAGCAAGAGCGCCTTATCGTTTACTTACCATGGCGGCCTTAAGTACCGATTTAATGAATATGGAAATATTTTCGCCAACTATTCTCGCGGGCGGCGGCCAAATGTGCTGCAGTTTACGTCAACCGGAACAAAAGAAGTGCTGGATGCTGAAATCCTCGACAATTTCGAGTTAGGCATGAAAGGAACCTACTTCGACCGTGTCTTTATCGATGTTAGCGGATTTTATCAACTTTATGAAAACTTCCAGACACAAGCCTGGGTAGCCGCTCCGGACAGTGGCCAGTTCAATTTAATATTTAAAGATAGCGGAAAGGCTACATCTTATGGAGCCGAAGCTAATGTGCGGGTTGCCGTAATTAAACAGCTTGATGTGTTTGCCAATTACGCCTGGCTTGTAACAGAATTTGATTCTACCGATGTTGATGGAGAAACACAGGAATACGCCGGAAATTCGTTTCGATTGTCGCCCGAACACAGCTTTAACATCGGATTTAATGCGCGGGTAAATATTACGCCAACAATCCAACTGTTTGTTACGCCTTCTTACGCCTGGAAATCGCATTTGTTTTTCGAAGATGCCAATACTCCTGGCTTGGAACAGGAAGCGTATGGTCTGCTGAATATAAATGGCGGCCTCGAACTTTCGGAGCCAAACATTATTCTATCCGTTTGGGCACGAAATGTATTGGACGAACAGTATGTTACCAGTGCCGGCAATACCGGAGCGCTATTTGGCGTGCCTACCTTTGTTCCCGGTCCACCAAGAATGATCGGTACTAAATTGACCTGGAATTTCAGCAAAAAGGAAAAGAGAAGATCAAGAACAAGAAGATTTAACTAGGAGATACAAAAAAGCCCGGCTCTCCGGGCTTTTATTAAACCTAACAAATTATGAGAAAACTGCCACTGTCTTCCCATAAAATCTTAATTTCTTTCGGAAATCGCTTTGTACTCGTCCATCATTTTCAACCTGTAATACAGCGTTCCCAACGATTCTTTAACAGTAGCATCTGACGGTTTAATCTCATGGCACTTTTCCATAAAAGGCAGAGATTTCTTCCACCAAACTTCTGATTTCTTCATTTCTCTCTCGTAAGCAACATTATCATTCACCGGGATAGTATCTAAAACTTTTAGTTGATTAACGCCCCTGTTAAAATAAATCACGCCCAAATTGTATAAAGCAATAAAATTAGCCGGCTCAATATCCAAAGCTTTTTGATAACACAATATTGCATTATCGCCGTCTGCGTTATCCTTTAACAAATCTCCTTTTGCGAGGTAATAATTCACATCTTTCGGATTTTTCTCTATTGCCATATCAAGATACTTTACCGCTTCTTTCTTCCTTCTCAGATTAATGAAAGTCTGAATCATTCCATTCATCAGATCTTTATCATTGGGATATTCCTGAAATCCATTCATAAGCATACCAAGGGCTTTAACGGTGTCTTCCTTTTGTTCGTAGGCATTGGAAATCCACACATAAGTGGTTCCTCTGTTATATCCGTACCGGGCTGCTTCGTTTAAATACTCAATTGCCTTATCGTATTCTTTCGCATTAAAGGCTGCTATGCCCATATTGTAGATGATAGCTGTATCAATCAAGTTCTCGCCATCAGTTACAACGGGCATACTATTAACTTCATGCACCTGCTCGAAACGTTGCAGTGCAGCATCATATGAATTATTGTTGTAGGCCTCTATTGCATCGTTTTGCAAATCCTCAACCAATAGAATAAGATTCACTTTTAAACTTTTCTCA
The DNA here is from genome assembly GCA_963677455.1 of uncultured Draconibacterium sp. Taxonomy (GTDB): domain Bacteria; phylum Bacteroidota; class Bacteroidia; order Bacteroidales; family Prolixibacteraceae; genus Draconibacterium. Next base: position 5,918,325 of record OY781971.1, on the reverse strand, counting down.
TACCGATCTTTTTCATCCAGTTCCAAAGCTTTTTTGTATGAGTTGAAAGCATCGGTTAAAGGATCGCTGCTTAAGGCACTGTGTTTTTTATCGGTTGATTTGTGAATTTCCTGAAATATTTCTCCCCGAACCTGCCAGGTGCGTGGCCAGGCAACGGACTTTTCAGACTTTTCGTTTTCTGGATCAATGGCGGCTTGAATACACTCCAGTGCTTTATCCAATTCTCCCGATTCTTTGTAAGTAGTGGCTTTACTCACCTGTCCTTTTTGTGCAAACAGCCCGTGGCAAACGAACGTCAATGCAACGGTAATAAGCAATTGTCTCATAGGGATAAGTTTTATTAATTAATGCTGAATACTGCGAAATTATCTGCCTCCGGAATTTGCTTTGTTCCCTTCAATCTGATAAATTCTAAATCAACCAAATATTAATTGAGATACTTCTTCAACATGTTTGGATAATAGTATTTTCATTATGTTTTCTTTTGATAGTCATATTCAGAGGACGTGTATTTAACGCAACATATTTTGTGCCAGAATTTTATACAACATTAAATACTGCTTGTATTTATTAGTATCCGCCAAATCTCTAACATTATTTAACAATAATTAACAGCCAAATAAAATCAAAGCACTAAACAATTGCGACTTATGTACGATAAACATCAAACTATTCCCCACACAATTGTACTAATCAATTGTTTCGCAGGGGGCTTAATCTAAAAAGTTATTAGAATGAGAGAGAATTATTTACTATTCCCGGCAATGTTCAATTCCTGCTTTCCCGGACACTCACTTTCAGGAAACCGGCATCCTGTAACACCTGTTTAACTGCATCGATATCCTCTTTCGTAGCATTTTTATCGGGAGTAATACCGGCGTACAAACTACGATTACCATTTCCTGAAAGAAAATTTTCAGCTGCTCGTTTAACTCTCTCCAGATCTGGTGAACCGTTCCAGCTAGTCCAAAACATCGTAGAGCCTTCTCCTATTTTTGTTCCCGGCTCAGTATCCCGAAGATAATGTTTATGAATACTGTAACCAACCTGATCGAAATTTGCTTCTCTCAGCATCTGCTTTACGGTTTCTATTTGAATATACGTAACATCATCTTCCACCTCAAAGGCAACATTTGTTTTCGAAGACTGATTTCCAATCTCATTTATTCGCGATTGAAACTCGTTTAAATCATATTCCTTGTTGTCAATATCAATCTTGCCGTTTGCTTTTAACAAAACCTTGCGCTGTGCCAATGAAACCGGCTTTTTTTCTTTTGTTAAAACCGTTGTACTTACTTTTTTAAAAGGAATTTGATTTAATTCGTTGAGAACCGCATCTAACCTCTCCTTTGAAACATCGCTAAAAGCCAAAACCGATATCGTTTTTTTGTTATCCATTGTTTTTATGCCGTCTTCGACTTTCTCTTTTACCTCTTCAAGTGTACATGGTTTATCAAAAGCTAACATCCTGTCGGCATAAACTATTATATCAGATTTTCCAACTTGCGAACTTGAAAATGCGCCAAATTCCTCTTCTGTACGATCGGTAGAAAAAACTACCCGCAAATTGTCTAATGAACTCAGAAATTCTTTTAACTCATTCACCTGCCTATCATTTACTCCTACCTCAACTAAAACCAATACTTGCTGCTGATACTTCCTATTATACTCTTTTGTCTTTTCGGCGGCATGTAGTCTCCCCTTTTCTATATAATCCCGAAGTTCGCTCTTTGTAAGTGCTTTTCTCCATTTTATTGTTTGGTACTTGGGTTCAAAAATACCCAGTAGGTATCTCCCATCCTCGGTGATTTTTATATCCACCGGACGAGGTCGCGGTGGCGTTATTTCGGAAGTTCTTTTCGTCCCTTTAGGAATTTGAAAATTTATTGTGCCGGGAATTATTTGGTTTACAACCTCCTTTTTATCCGTACTTAAGGAAAAATAATCGGTACTAAATTTCGCATGTGCAGTTTCTTGTCGTACACTCAAAATGGCTTCAGCTATCTCGTTCATAACTGATTTGGTTGCCGTTGATGATGTAACTACATCTTGGCGATAAAGAATAATTCCCTGAGAAACATTTACTTTACCAATAATTGGAAACTCTTCCGACTGACTATCTGGAATCTCTTGTGTAATTTCATTTTTCCCTTTTAAGAAAGATTCCAAGTTTTTTTCTAAATCTTTCAATTCAAGTCTCTCGTTTTCAACCAGTAACTCGCCCTTAGAATTCTGAAGAATAATAAACACATTCTTTTTATGAAATGTATTTTTCTCGTTTATTGGCTGATCTGAATCGGTAATTGAAATAGGCTGATTGTCTTTAAAATATTCTTCACTCGTTATACAATCCATTTTGCTGCTCACCCACGAATCAATCCAAACCTGAGAACTATCCTGCTGTGCGATAACCGGCAAATACGCTTCTGCTTTCTTTACAATCAATTCAGGCTCGGCAAAAGCCTGCAAAAGCAGTGCTACCACCGGCACAAACAAAGCCAGTTTCAGGCTTGTCCATCGCTTATTGTTTTTCATGTGCATCATTTTAATTCGTTTTAAAATTGGTTTTTGAGTAAAATTGTTGGCCAGGGCAAAACGTCTTTCGCCTACAGCCTTTTTTAGAACCAACAGTTGGTATGTTTTTGCATCGATGCCTTTATTTAGTACGGCCTCATCGGCCTGGTATTCGTGTATTAGTTTTAGTTCGCGGCGCAACAGCCACATAAAAGGATTAAACCAGAAAAGGGCAGTAAACAGCTCGCAGATCATCAGGTCTATCGCATGTTTGTGTTGAATGTGTGCATATTCGTGAGCTAACACAATGTCTTTGTTCTCAGCAAAATCTTTCTCCGACAAAACAATATGCTGCAAAAAGGAAAAAGGTTGAATAAAGTCTTTAACAATAGCCAATATCACATCCCTGAAATTTTGTTTTTCCGCCCGGCGAATAATCTGCAATACACGCGCCATCGAAAAAACCAGACGAATCACCAGCACCCCAATCATTGACAGGTAAAGCACCACCCACCAGTTAATGGTAGACAACAACGCCGGAGTTTCTGCAATCGTCTCAGTAATCTTATTTTGTGTGGAAACAACAGATATTTCCTGTGGCGTAGCAATAAATTCGTGAATAACTTCAAATTGCGGAACTACAGTTGTTTCCCGAAAAACAGGAACATCAGCAAAAGGAAGTAACACAGAGCTCAGCAAAATACCCAGCAATACAAAGCGGTTAGCAGTGTGCATTTTGTTGCGGCTTACTGCCAGTTTAAACACCACATACAACAGTGCCAGACTTACCGAAGATTTTATGAGCCAAACAAAAAATGGGGTCATCGCGGGTTGTTTTGATGTTTTTCGATGTCTTCAATTAATTTTTTAAGCTCGTCAAGCGACAGGTTTTCCTCTTCTACCAATGTAGAAACCACATTTCGGTACGAGTTATCGAAATACTTCTTCACTACACTACCCAGTGTTTTTTTGCTGTATTCTTCTTTGGTAATTGCGGCAAAATACCGATAAGTGTTTCCAAACTTCTCATGATCGATAAACCCTTTTTCTTCGAGTGCCCGAACCATTGTAGAAAGTGTATTGTAATGCAATTTCTGAGCGGCGTATAAGGCTTGTAATTCCTTAACAAACATTGGGCCTTTCTCCCAAAAGAAATTCATTATCTCTTCTTCTTTTTGCGTAAGCTTCTTCATCTTATCAGTCTTTTAAAATTGAGTTTTGAGTAGTGAAACTTTAAACTACAAAACAAATATAACTATATTTTTTAGTTTATCAACTATTTTTAATAGTTAATAAACTAAAAAGAATAGTTTACACTTTGAAAAGAGGAAATACAAAGCATAGAACCCTGATTAAATCACATTTATAAATAGCGTGATTAAATTCTCGTTCTATCTTATTTTGCACTAGCCTATCATGCTAAACTCCTGACCGCCTTCAGACAAGCTTAAGCAACTTCAATATGATAATCAACCACTTAAAGTGCCCCCGAATAGATTCAGGGTATGTTTTTAATTATGAAAACTCAGAATAATAAGTATTAGAAACAGATCAACAGAGAGCTTTCTGTTTCATTAGAATGAGGGTAACTATTCGAAATGATAAAAATTAGAAAAGGAACGATAGGAAGATAGCTGTGTTGTATAATCGTTTCATCCCTTTACCTTTCGAGAGAAATACTACCACAAAAATGCGCAACGATAAAAACTTCAACTAAAATCTTTTAACAGACCCTACATAATCTTTTTCCGCTCTTTCGTGAGGTTTTTAATCCATTGATTAACCACAAATTCATTTTGTGCAATCCAGGCTTTGGCACCGTTTACAGGATCTTCGCTTAAGCTAACTTCGTAAACCAGGCTGTTGAGTTGCTTTTCAGTTAACTGCATACGCTCGAAAAATCGAACGGCATTAGGATGTGTTTCCTGCAGATTTTTATTAGCAATGGTATAGATATTTTCGGTCTGTCCAAAAATATTATCCGGATCTTCCAAAAAACGTACATCGTAACGCGCAAATATCCAATGTGGCTCCCAACCGGTAATAACTATTTCCTTCCTTCTTTGAATCGAATCTTCCAACTGTTTAAGCATTATTTCCTCAGAAAGATCTAATAGTCGATTTTTCAATTCGTATTTGGTAATTGCCGCCTGCGTTTTCTGCATTACTCCGGCACCGGCATCAATCCCGATAATCGGATGCGGATAGCTTTGCAGATCGGCTATCGTTTTTAACTGACTATAGGCGGGAACAACCAATCCGGTATGTGCCTCAGGATAAGTAATTCCGAGTAACTCAATCTCGTCCTTATACTTTTTGTAATATTGCTTTTGTGTTTCTGGCAACCATGCATCAGTAAATACATCGGCTTTATTAGTTCCCACCTCTTTGTAGGCTGTTTCTACATCGGTTAACTTCAGTGTAACCTTGTAATCCATCTTTTCTTCCAATAAAACATACGACAGATAGGTAATAGCCACACTTTCCGACCAATCTGTATAAACAATCTCCAGAGTTCTGTCACTTTCCTCATCCGTTTTGTTATTGCACGATGCAAGAAATACAAGCAATAACGACAGCGCCAATACATTTGCTTTTGATAAATACTGTACCATTTTGTTGCTGTTTTTATTTGAATAATGATTTTAAGAATCCCACCGATTGCTTCCGGTCGTTAACAATAAAAACCGGAATATTTTTTTCGGATTCGGCCAGTTTTTCTGAGGTTGAATCAACAATAATATCTGCCAACTCCGATCTTATTATCGAACCAATTACAATCATATCGGCACCTGTTGTTAGTGCGCGTCGATACAAAATCTGAGCTTCGTCGTTTTCAACATCTAGCGAATAAGAAAAAGGAAGTTCATCCTGTTCGTGTTTATAACGCTTCACAAACTTCTGAAACTCTTTCTGACTAACCTTTTCTACATAGCGCTGAAGTTTCTCATCGTCTTCTGGTTGTGTTTGTGGAAAATAGCTAAGTGGCAAACGGTGCACATGATGACAAGCCACTTTCGCATCGGTTAATTCTTTTAAACGAAGCGCCATTTGCAGGGCCATTTCACTAACTTTTGAGAAATCCATCCGTACCAAAAGATTTTCAATTCTCTCGTGAACGGTTTCACTTACGAGTAACACGGATGAAGGAATAATTCCCAATGTTTTTCGCACAATACTTCCTCCACCTTCATAACCCATTTTCTTTCCCATCAGGGTAAGTGTAATGTTGTTTTCCTGCGTGAACTTAACAATCGTTTCTATCGGATATCCTTCCTTCACGCTGGTTGTGATTTTTACATCCACATCAGTTTTAAACTGCTCCGAAATTTTATCATGAAGCTCTTCCCTGATGATTTCCGGCACCGGCTCATCCATCTCCGGAAAAGCCTCCAATATCTCTTTCGGAATATCAAAAGGCCTCATTACATGCATAAACGTTATACTATCCGGCTTAATTTTATTTACCAGAAATCCTGCATACCGAATAAGGGAATCGTCCATCTCGGTTAGGTCGAGGCATACCAGAATATGATTTAATTGATACATGGTTACTCTTATTAAATAGGTTATAAATTATCTTTATTTGATTGTGGTTTTGGCGGAGACTTTATTTGTCCGCGCTTTTGTAGCATCTTAGAAATTATTTCCTGATACCGGTCTTGCTCTTTTACGCGTTTTATCTCCATTAATCCCTGGTGTTCTTCCCGTAATCCCTTTATTAAACTCCATACCACAAAAAGTAAAATAATGGCAAATGGTAATCCGGTTGAAATAGCGGCAGTTTGCAAAGCACCAAGTCCACCACCAACCAATAAAACTGCAGCAACAGCTCCTTCTGTTAAAGCCCAGAAAATTCGCTGCGGAACAGGAGCATCCAATTTCCCTCCTGCCGTTAATGAGTCGACGACTAACGAGCCCGAGTCGGAAGAAGTGATAAAAAAGCTGGTTACCAAAAGCACACCAACCGTAGATGTTATCCCAGAAATAGGGAACTGCTCCAGCAGAACATACAGCGATGTAGCAATATTATCAGTTACCGCACCGGCAATGTCGGCCATCGAATTCAACTCCAAGAACATAGCGCTACCGCCAAAAGTTGAAAGCCATAAAAATGTCAGTAGCGTTGGTACAATTAAAACCCCAAGTACGAATTCCTTTAAGGTTCTTCCTCGTGAGATACGGGCAATAAACATTCCTACAAACGGCGACCAGCTAACCCACCAGGCCCAATAAAAAACAGTCCAATCGTTTTGCCAGTTCGATTGCTGATAGGTTTCTGTCCATGTCGACAGTTCAAAAAAGTTCTGAACATACTCGCCAAGATTTTGAATAAAAGAATCGAATATAAATAGCGTTGGCCCTACAATAATCATAAACAACAGAAACACCGCTGCAATTATGATGTTTATCTCACTTAAGCGCTTTACACCACCACTAAGACCTGCTACTACTGATGCGGTAGCTGCAAAAGTAATTAAGACGATCAGAATCACCTGAGAAGTGATTGTGTCGGGCATATTAAAAAGATGCGCCAATCCGGCACTAACCTGTTGCACACCCATTCCTAACGAAGTAGCAAGGCCGAAAAGTGTAGCAACTACCGCCAGTACATTAATTGCTTTTCCCAACGGACCATAAACCTTGTTTCCCAAAAGCGGATAAAATATGGAGCTGATGGTAAGCGGTAACTTCTTATTAAACGTAAAAAAAGCCAGTGCCATACCTACCAGTGCGTAAATTCCCCAGGCATGTAAGCCCCAGTGCAGAAAAGTCATTTCCATTGATGTCCGGGCAGCTTCGGTTGATCGTGCCACACCTTCAGGAGGACTAATAAAATGGTTTATAGGTTCGCCTACACTCCAAAACAAAATACCAATTCCCATTCCCGCACTAAATAACATAGCAAACCAGGCACCTTTAGAAAATTCGGGCTTAGCTTTAGGGCCTCCCAGTCGGATACTACCATATTTACTAAAGGCGATAAAAAGTACAAAAAACAGGAATATATTAACACTGATCACAAAAAACCATCCGCCATAATTTGAAATTGAAGTTTGAATTGTTGCGAAAACCTCATTCATTGGTTCACCAACAATTAATGTAATTGCAATAAATAGAATAATTACTATTGCTGCCGGCCAAAAAACTGGTCCGTCTACATCAAAATACTTTTTGGTGCTTACCAAGTGAGCTTCACCTTCGTGAGGTGCTTTTTCTTCTTTTGCCATAATTTGTTGTTATTGCTCTAAGCTTGTTTTTATCTTTTTTTTCAGATTATCATCACCTCACTAATCTCACTTAAAAGCCAAACTATTTCTGTTTTCCATTAATAAACAGAGATATAGTTTAACGCTTCAATCAATTCAACAATAGGACAATCTGTAATGTGCATAATCAATAATGATTTTGTAGCTGAAAGCGACACAGTACCATTTTTTTTGCAAAAAACCAAAAAAGAATTTACTGCACTCAGCCCCAACGAACCTTAAAGCACTATATATCAAAACAAAACCAAACAGCCCAAAAACAAATTCACCCGAAAACCATCTTCTGACAGTCATCGGATGAATAGCATAAAGCTCCAGCTTAGCTTTCCGGCATTATCTTATTTCTTCCATTCGATTATACGTCCGGGAGTCCAGGGAGCGCCAATTTTATTCAGCTCAGCTTCAAGAGCCGGAATATCATTCTCAACAATCGATTTCAATTCTTCCAAAACAGGAGGAAATTCTTCTGCCAAAATATCGTATGATTGTTTTTCGGTTGTAGTAATCCCAGCTGTTGATCCCATATGTGTATATGAAATTGAACTTAAACGGTCGTTAAGCGGTACTTGTTCCGGCGGAACTTCTTCGCCACTGGCCTTAGCAGGAAGGCCATTCATTGTAAAATTCAGTTTTTCTAGCTGAACGCCCAATGCGCGAGCTTTATCCATCAGTTTCTGGCTGGCGCCGGGAGTTGCATAAATAGCCTGTTTAATTTGTTCCACTTTGGCCATGTTGTCCGAAATTAAGCGGCCAGCTCCAACCACAGCTAAGGCAAGTTTATTTACTTTCTCTGCAAACTCAACGTTCTCGTTGTAATCTTCTGCTGGCAGTGTTGTATTGTTTAGCTTCTTGCAGGTAAACTCAACAGGTTCCACCAATTCAGTAAGTTCGCCTTCGTGCCACATTTTAAGCCCCACTTTGTAATTGCCCGGCATCACCATAATACCTCTTCCTCCCCCACCGATCGGGTTAAAATCTCCACGAATTCTGGAATTAGCAGTTGAAGCATAGGTCATATTCCAGGTTGTCCGATTAATCCCTTTCGAGGCTGCTTTTGTAAACTGATTGACTACGTTGCCATCCAAATCATAAATTGTAAATATCAGATGTGTTTTTTCTGCTTTTTCTTCCAATTGCAGTTCTCTCCAGGTCGGTTGCGGAATTGGTTTACCTTCCTTAAACAACTCCTTCTCTTTCTCCTTACGCAACTGTTCTTTTGTTTTTGGCACCTCTTTCAGAAAATAGGTAAATACTGCTCCGTATTCAGGGTTTTTAGACTGAAAATAGGTACTTCCCTGGTTACTTTTCCCGCTGGTTTGAATATACATCAATGCATCTTTTATCGGGAAAATCCTAGCTGTTTCGTTTTCCAGTTCGGGACTAACTTTACGAAGTGGGCTGTAGTCATCAAGAATATAGAAACCGCGGCCAAATGTTGCAATTACCAGGTCGTTTTCCCGTTCCTGAATGGCAATATCCCGAACAGGAATAGTTGGTAAGCCTGATTTTAGTTCTACCCAGTTTGCACCGTTATCGATCGTAAAGTAAATGGCAAATTCGGTTCCTACAAATAACAACTCAGGACGAACATGATCTTGAACGATGGTATGAACCGTTCCGTTTTCAGGCAGATTACCCGAAATATTCACCCAAGTTTTTCCTTTGTCAGTACTTTTATAAACGTATGGTTTAAAGTCGTCGCGCTTTAAGTTATCGAAAGTGGCATAAACAATGCTCTCATCAAAACGATCGGCAAAAATATCACTTACGTAAGTATATTCAGGAACACCAGGAAAAGATTTTACCTGTGTCCAGCTTTCGCCATCGTTCTCAGTAACAGAAATTACACCGTCGTCGGTTCCTGCATAAAGTAATCCGTCTTTAATAGGCGATTCGGCCAGCGAAACAATGGTTCCCCACTGCGAAGTTGAAACGTCTTTTGCAACCGCATCGGCAGGCCAGTATTTTCCCATCACCGGAAAACTGTTTCTATCAACCTGTGCGGTCAAATCGTCACTAATCACTTCCCATGAGTTTCCACGGTCGGTACTCTTAAATACTTTGTTTGCGGCAACATACAAGCGCGTTTTCTGATGCGCACTTACAATCAGTGGCGCATTCCAGTTCCATTTGTACGTTAACTCTCCCTTTCTTTCGCGCGGTTTTATATTGATGGTTTCTTCACTTTTTCTATCGTAACGATACATGTTTCCGTACTGGTACTCGGTATAAACAATATCCGAATTACCCGGTTCGGTAGCTAACCAGAAACCATCTCCACCCATTGTAACATACCATTCGTCGTTGGTAACACCGCTTCTGCTTATCGTTTGAGAAGGACCGCCCATAGAATTGTTATCCTGTGTACCTCCGTAAACATTATAAAAGGGTTCTGCATCATCAACAAATACACGATAAAACTGCGTTATCGGTAGGTTTTCTTTAAAATCGAAAGTAGCACCACTGTCCCAGGTTTCATAGATACCTCCGTCGCCACCAATAATGAAATGATCTGTATCCGACGGATCAATCCAAATTGCATGATCATCAACATGACGGCCACGGGTGCTAATGCTTGTCCAGTTTTTCCCACCGTCAACCGTTACTTTAGAGACTGTTTCGGTTGAATAAACTTTATCTACATCTTTCGGGTCGCACACAATTTCGTTGTAATACTGTCCGCTGGAATGATAATCACTCATTTTCTCCCAGCTCTCTCCTTTATCTGTTGAACGGAAAAACCCGCCTTTATCTTCTGCAGCTTCAACAATCAGATAAACCACATTCGGATCTACCGGCGACACATCAATCCCCATTCCTCCAAGATCAACACCTGGAAGGCCTTTTGTAATTTTGCGCCAGTTTTCACCAGCATCAGTCGATTTGTAAACTGCAGACTCCGGTCCTCCGCCTATTTTGGTGAACGATGTACGTCGGCGTTGTTCAGAAGTAGCATACATAATATCAGGGTTTGAAGGATCGATCACCACATTGTTTACTCCAGTATTTTCACTGATCTCTAGTACTTTGTTCCAGGTTTCGCCACCATCGGTTGATTTATAGAGACCACGCTCTTCTCCAGGTCCCCAGGCTGCCCCCTCCGCTGCAACAAAAACTACATCAGAGTTACGCGGATCGATCACAATTCCGCCAATCTGACGGCTTTCTTTCAAGCCCATATTTTTGAACGATTTTCCTCCATCCATTGATTTGTAAACACCATCGCCATAACCTAGAGCACGCTGGTGGTTATTTTCACCGGTTCCAATCCAAACCACATTCGGATTATTCGGGTCGAGTTCAACCACTCCGATAGAATACGATCCGTAATTATCAAAGATCGGTTTCCATGTCGTTCCGTTGTTCGTGGTTTTCCATACGTTACCACTCGCAACTCCTACATAATACTCCTTAGGATTATCCGGATTCATCGCAAAATCGGCAATACGACCGCTCGCCCAGGCCGGACCAATACTGCGCCATTTCAGACCACTAACCAACGAAGAATTTACAAATGGCTTCTTTTCTTCCTTCTTTTCGTCTTCTTTCTTTTTTGCAAAACTTACCGTGGATACCAATACCACAGCAATCATAACAAGTGCAAGTTTTTTCATAAGATAAAATATTTATATTCAGATTTCTTTCACAGCAGTTACGAAGTTTATTACCACAACAGTTAACTGTAACAGTACAATCAGGGCTCTTAAATTGGTTAAGGTTTGATTAAACCGTTGAATATAATAATTATCTCGTGTAGATAACAGTACAAATGTCACATTCATAAAAAAAACAAAAAGCCCGAATAAAAATCCGGGCTTAAAGAAATATGTTTATATGAATTGTTAATCGAAATTTGATTCGCAGAAACCTTAAAAACTAAGTATCTCTTTTAAATTCTTGTAGCCTGTTTTACTCACTTTAAGTTTTGTTTTATCGTGAAGAATAACCACATACGATTCCTTCTCATATTGTTGAATCTCGGCAATCTCATCAACTTTAACAATGTACGACCGATGAATTCGTACAAAGTTCTTAGGATCTAAAGCACTCTCGAAATACTTCATCGTTTTTTGTTTCATCCAGCGCCCTTCTGTAGTGTAAATCATAACATAATCATCCATCGATTCGATGTAACGCACAGCGCTTACCGGCGCAATGTGTATTTTGCTGCGGTCTTTTACCACTACTCTGTCGAGGTATTCTTCACGCGGAAAATCGCTGATTTTTTCTGCAACATCCGACTCTTTACCTTCAGCCTGAATACGCTCAACAACTTTTTCCACCGCTTCTTTTAAACGATCCTGCGAATAAGGTTTCAGCAGGTAGTCGGCAGCGTTAAAGTCGAAAGCCTTTAAAGCGTACTGATCGTAAGCTGTTGCAAATATAATTTGTGGTTTATGTTCGAGCAGCTCCAACATTTCGAAACCGGTAATTTTTGGCATCTGAATATCCAAAAACACCAAATCGGGCTTTAACTCATTAATCATCTTTACCCCCTCGAAACCATTCTCACATTCGGCAATCAAATCGATAACATCAATTTTTGCCAAAAAAGATTTCATCAGGTTACGAGCCAGTTCTTCATCTTCAACAATAATGGTACGTAGTTTTTCGGTCATCTTTTACAGATTTTGAGGAATGGTTAAAGTTACAGTAAATTCATTGTCTTTGTTTACAATCTTCAGAAAGTGCGGGTTTCCGTATAGTACCTGCAGGCGATCGCGGATGTTTCGCAAGCCAATTCCCTCTCCTTTCTTGCTGATCACATCTTTATCGTAAGTATTGCTTATCGTTACTTCCAGCATATTATCAAAGGCACGGCAATGCGTTATTACATCTACCGGTTCAGTAGCCTCATAAACCCCATATTTTATTGCATTTTCGTACAAAGGCTGCAAAATCATGTTCGGAATTCTGGCTTTCAAACAGCTTGGCTCTATTGCAAAAACCGGGTTCAGTTTCTTCCCAAAACGAACCTTCTCGATAGCCAGGTACAACTTATTATTTTCCAGTTCCTGTTCGAACGATACTTTCTCGTCCTGATCGTGTTTTAACGAATAACGCATTAATTGCGAAAGGTTGATTACCATTTCCTGCGCACGTCCGGGATCGCTCATTGTTAGCGACGATATACTGTTCAGACTATTAAATAGAAAGTGCGGATTGATTTGCGATTTCAGTGCATGGAGTTCGGCTTCTTTTACCAGCGCTTTTAGCTTGATCTCGTTTTTCGATTTCTCCTTAAATGCGAAATAATAATTTACGGCATAAAAGAAAATTACAAACCCGATGTACATCATGTAGCCGCCAACAAGTCGCATTACTACTGTTTCGTCGAGCCATTTTTCAATGCCGGGATGAAATAGTTTCACTAATACAGCGCCAATGTACATCCATAAAAGAACAATAATAGTGGCAGCAATAAGATGTGCTGAGATAATGCGAACAACACTGTTATCCTCCAGTGTACTGTACTTGATTACATACCAGATGGCCGAGCCAATTACTGCATACAGCAACATTGAAGTACTAATTTCGGTAATTGCAGCACCTACGGGAACATCGTTAATTCCGGTGGAGATAAAAATTAGCACTACAGATGCAAATATCCAGAATGCACCGTAGCCAATTAATAATCTTAAACTAGAAAAAAACGGGTGGCGAAAATCCATTTTACATGTATTTAATCTCAACGCCTCCAAAGGCTGCAAAACCTTTTATAACAAGTGTCTTTGAAGGATCGGTTACGATATGGTTCAACGAAGAACCTCGTTTATCGGTAAAAGCACCAAAAACAGCAGTAACCTCGTTTTTTACAGTCCAGTCGGGCGGAACTTTAAAGCCACATCCGCCAAACAATGCCAGGCAGTCGATTACGGCTCCATTTTCAGACAACTTAGCCTGTCGCAGATCAAATTCTGTTCCTCCAAATACCGAACTTGTTTTTCCTCCCATAAAATTCTGAGAATCCACATACACTTCGCGGCCACCAAAAGCTACAAAATCATCAAAATAATCGTGACTCTGCTGTGGCCCCGGATTAAAGTGAGACGTTACTTTTTTATGTCGCCCACCATGGGTAACCAATAAAACCACACCAATTCCCATAATGAGCAAAGGCCATCCAATACGTCTTAATTCATAAGGAATGTGCGTGATTTCGGGCAACAGAAAAAAGCCACCAATTACAATTAAAACGGTACCTGATGTTTTGTTTCCACCTATGAGAGAGAAAATACCAATACCAATTAGCAGCATTTGCCACGATATAAAAATATCGTTCCAAAACTCAGGAATAAGATTTAGACGTTCTAAAATCCACAGAGCACCAATAGCTATTAAAAACAGCCCAAAATATACTCTCTTATTTGATGAATCCGGTCTTTCCATTTTTTACGATTTTACGGTTTCAAAGCTATAATTGAACGCCATTTTGTTTTATTCGATTTCGGTAAACAACAATTTATTGTCGGTTAAGTTGTTGCCTACAAAAAGCGAGCAACCAGTGCAATTCCTAATCCGATTAATATTATCGGAAAGAAAATCAACATTGCTGCGCTGGTCAAAAAGAACAGTTTCGGAATTATAAATATTCCTCCGATGATAAGTAAAACCAGCCCTGCAGAACGTCTTCCGGCCATTAATACCAGCCCGACAAGGATAAGAATAAAAGGCCAGGAAAACAAAACATGACCCAGGTTATGAAAAGCAACTCTAAAGGGAGCAAAAGCACCATCAAAATGCAAAAACGGATTGAAAAAGAACGACCCGCTTCGTTTCAAAATCAACAAGAGGCCAAACACAATTAATACGATGGCCAAAACTTTTCTCGAGTCATTTCCTTGTGATACTTTTTGCATGATCCTAACTTTGAGATTATGAGATCAAATATAATGATCTCTGGTCTGGAAACGAGTTAACATTCGGTTAAAGCAGGCTATGTGTCGGTAAAAGGATTAATAATTCCATGAACTTTTCCGATGCCGGAGGTAAAAATGAAAAAAAAGCGGGAATGAATCCCGCTTTTCGTTTATTTCTTGTTTTGAGCTTTTGCCCAAGAATCTCGCAATGGAACTGTTCGGTTAAATACAGGCTTTTCGGGGGTTGAATCCGGATCCATGTTGAAGTAACCCAAACGTTCAAATTGAAAATGGTCAAGCGGGTTCGAATCTTTTACGAACGGCTCAACATAACATTCGGGTAAAACCTTTAAAGAATCAGGATTCATAAATTCTTTGAAATCCACATCTTTGTGTCCCGACGGATCTTCGTCGTTAAACAACCGGTCGTACAAACGTACTTCCGATTTTACTGCATGTTCGGCCGAAACCCAATGCAATGTAGCTTTCACTTTCCGGCCATCAGGCGAGTTTCCACCTCGTGAAGCAGGATCGTAGGTACACAGTAACTCGGTAATATTTCCATCAGCATCTTTTACAACCTCGTTACAAGTAATAAAGTAAGCATAGCGCAAACGCACTTCGCGGCCAGGCCCTAAACGGAAAAACTTCCTTGGCGGATCTTCCATAAAGTCGTCACGCTCAATATACAGTTCTTTCGAAAATGGCACTTTGCGTTTTCCCATCGATTCGTCTTCCGGGTTATTTATGGCATCCAGTTCTTCAGTTTGTCCATCCGGATAGTTTGTAATAACCACTTTTAGCGGATTGAGTACACCCATTACACGTTGTGCTGTTTTATTCAGGTGTTCACGAACGCTGAATTCAAGCAGCGAAACATCGATCATTCCGTCAACTTTGGTAACGCCTATTTTATCCGAGAAATTCCGGATCGATTCCGGGGTATATCCTCTGCGGCGTAAACCGGAGATGGTGGGCATCCTTGGATCGTCCCAACCGTTTACGTGTTTATCTTTTACCAGTTCGAGCAATTTACGCTTGCTCATTACTGTATATGTCAGGTTCAAACGAGCAAACTCAATCTGGCGCGGACGGTAATCCGAATCTTTCAACTGATCGATAAACCAGTCGTACAGCGGACGATGCACTTCAAACTCCAGCGTACAAATAGAATGTGTAATACCTTCCCAGTAATCACATTGTCCATGTGCAAAATCGTACATCGGGTACACACACCATTTATCGCCTGTGCGGTGGTGGTGCGCTTTCATAATCCGGTAAATAATCGGGTCGCGCATGTGCATGTTTGGCGATGCCATATTAATTTTTGCACGCAGCACTTTTTCGCCTTCGTTAAACTCGCCCGCACTCATCCGTTCAAAAAGATCGAGGTTCTCTTCAACCGTGCGGTTACGGAAAGGGCTTTCCGTTCCCGGTTTTTGTGGTGTACCTTTCTGGCTGCTTATTGTCTCAGCATTTTGGTCATCAACATAAGCCAAGCCGTCTTTTATTAACTGAATAGCAAAAGCATGCAACTTCGGAAAGAAATCTGAGGCATAATACGGGCTGCCTTCCCATTCGAATCCCAGCCAACGTACATCTGCCATAATTGACTCTACATACTCTGTCTCCTCTTTCGAAGGGTTGGTATCGTCGAAACGAAGGTTGGTTTTACCGCCGTACTTTTGTGCCAGTCCAAAATTCAGACAAATCGATTTGGCATGCCCAATGTGCAAATATCCGTTTGGTTCCGGGGGAAAACGCGTATGCACTCTCCCATTGTTTTTACCGGCTGCAAGGTCGGCATCAATTTGTACGTGTATAAAATTCGACTTCTTCGGTGTTTCGCCGTTTGTATTTTCTTTGTGTTCTGTCATGTTCTTTTTTGCTTTAACCCCTTTAAAGTAAGGCACAAAATTAAAAAATGATTTGTGAGAACAGTCAGCGCCGCCTCAATTTATTACATTTGTGCTTATTTTTTAATTATCAGATGGGAGTTATTGAAATTGAAGGAATGAAGTTTTACGCCTACCACGGTCACTTTAAAGCCGAGCAGGTGGTTGGTAATTCGTTTGAAGTATATGTGCGTTTAGAAACCGATTGCAGCAAAGCCGCCCAAAGTGATAATCTCGACGATGCCCTGAATTACCAGGCTGTTTACGAATGCTTACAAAAGCAAATGCAAATAAAATCGGCACTGCTCGAAAATGTTGCCGAAAGAATTCTTGATGCTTTGTACACCGAATTTCCTGCCATTGAAAAAGCCCGCTTAAAAATTTCAAAAATGAATCCGCCAATGGGTGGTGAAATTGAAAAAGTGAGCGTTACGTTGGAAAGATAGCCTAAGGAACAGGCGAAGGCTCAGACAAAGGACTTAAAAAATGTTTTTTACTTTGTCCGGATTCCAAATGAATGCTTCGATTAAAACTTTTTAATTTTTGAATGTCCGCAATTAGTCACAACCAGAACGTCACCCTGAATTTGGGTTAGGGTCTTTCTTACAAATAACTGATTATTAGATGCGAGAGATGCTGAAACAAGTTCAGCATGACGTGCTAAATATTAGTTATGCCATAGAACGGATAATCAAATTTCAATTTACCAGTTTCGCAATTTCACAATCATCTTCAACCTTCCCTCAATCTCTTTTTTAATCTTCATCGATTTGTTTTTACAATCCCAAAAAGATGTTATCAAATATTTAACTACCAGTACAATCCTGACAATTGTCAAATTTTTCAAACTTTTTATTCGTATTTTCGAAAGCAAAACCATATAACTTTTTAGCGATGTTTTTAGGTACGAATAATTTAAACGAGGGAGGCTGCCGCGACAAGTGTTTCGGCGGGCGGAAAAGAGAACTGCAGGAAGGGAAAAATCCCAAAACCGTTCAGGAAATACAGACGGCAGAATCGGGTGCAAAACATGTAAATGCACACTGGCAAAAGCTCCGAAAATAATACAATTGATTTTCCTGTTGCAGGAACTATAAAATTTTATATTTTTGCAGACCGAAACGTAAATGGTTCCTTGGCCGAGTGGCTAGGCAGCGGTCTGCAAAACCGTGTACGGCGGTTCGACTCCGCCAGGAACCTCAGGGAAAAAGAGCAATCTGAATAAGGTTGCTCTTTTTGTTTTTAGTCAACATCTAGACAATCAGTTTGAAAATTGGGCAAAACTGCCATATACATTCAGGTACTGTTCTATCAGGTGTTCCACAAGGCTTAAAATACAAAGGAGAATACACAGCATTAGAAATAGGCAACCGGAATATAATCAGGGAATCCGTAATAATAAACAAAGGAACTAACTCAAAGAAAACAACCAAAATTGGAAACAATAACCTAATAATGGGGAACGCTCATATTGGCCATGATTGTGAAATCTGTAATAGTTGTTTTATTGGATTTGGCGTTGACATGGCAGGGGAAGTTGTCGTTAATGACTATGCAAACATTAGCGGGCTAACTGGAATCCACCAATTTACTAGGATAGGAGAACATTGCATGGCTGGAGGGTTAAGTAAAATTGTAAAAGGCATTCTTCCCTATATCATAGCTGCCAGAGAACCACTTTCATTTGAAGGAATAAATGTTGTAGGTTTGAGACGGAGTGGGTTTGAGCGATCAAAGCTAGATGAGTTAAAATAAATTTACAAAATTATTTTTTTAGCAGAAACGGAACACGTCCTATGCCATTGAATTTATAGAAAATAACTTCAAACAGACGCTTGAAAGAGATAAAATACTTAGTTTTATCAAACAATCTCAAAGAGGAATAATTAAAGATTGTTTTCGAATAAAAAATGTCAATTGCTAACAAAAGTTATCTGTATTGAGAAGTGTTGTAGGTAGCTAAGCAGCAATTCTTAGTTATAACGACATGAATTAGCCTGCGGATTGACGTAAAAGAACAAAAAATATCAACAAATAAATTGGCTCAATGATAGCCTGACAGTGAAGCATTTCAAAGCCGCGCATTCCATATAGCCAAAACGTTGTAATTCATTTAAAATCTACACAATGAAACAAAATATTTTATTGGTAATCTCATTCCTGCTAGTTGCTGGATGCCTCAATGCACAAGAAGTAAATACATCTGATCAGTTTATTTTTTTCGATGATGTATTGGTGCAAGATTCAACCGGCATTCCGGCTCTGAAAAGAATGGGACCAGAAAACCTTCAGTCTCCCGTAGATTATACAAAAGGAAATTTATATATGAGGTTGGAGATCATTGAAAAACCCAGTGACATTAACTTTCGTCCGGCATTTTTTATTTGGCAAGATAAAAATCCTGAATTAAGGCACATGGGTGTAAATCGTACCAATGTAGCTGATTATAATCAAGAAGGTATTTATTATCTTGATTATAAAAACCCAAGTGAGTGGTGGCATGGAAAATATTTAATCCCTGATTGGAGCCGACCTTTTGATAAAATAGCACTTGTACCGTGGACAGGTAACATAAACGAACAACTTTACACTGTTAACTGCTGGTCTCACTGTTTTAAAGGAGGAAACATAGCTGATCATACCCCAATTGTTTATAGGGCTACAGGAATTTGGGTAGCACCACACAAGAAACTGATACCACCTCCAAATTGGTGCCCGCCTGAAAGCTGGGACGTGGACACAATAAGTATTTTTGACAGCTCAGAAAACAAAGCCACAAATCAAAACAATGAAGTATTACTAATAGATGAAGTGATAGTACACGAGAATTCTGATACCATTACTAAAAAAATGGGGTTTTCTGAATTCAAACTTCCTCCTGAGTCCCCGAAAAATTGGGAAAGTCCGGTGAATTACAAAGATGGAACCCTGCATTATCGCGTTTCAATTCTAACCAAACCCAATCACAAACCTATTCATTATCAAATGGGGTTTCAATGGGAGGGTGGCTGTGGAGGGCACTATTTCAAAGAGAAATTCCCGGATAACCGGCTACTAAAAATAATAGAACCTGGAATCTATCAGACATCTCAGGAAATCGCAACATTTTGGGAACAAGATTGTCAGGATGAAGACCCAATTGATTGGACAAAACCAATGTATAGGATGCTGGTAGTAATATGGGACGAGGAATTCAATATTATTGACGATCGATGGGGACATGGAAAGGAAATAGAGGACTTGAATTCTTATTATCCGATGGTTGCTCATTTCCAAGCTGTTGTTGTTCCTCAGGGAGCTGAGTTTAGTGGTTGGAAGAATTACCCCATTTCCATGCCTCCTGGTCAGACAAATCCCTCAAGGTAAAAGGGAATATCCATATTCAAGAAGTGAACGAATATCCATGGGGATTGGAATGGGTGATATAAATCATGACCACTTATTTCTTAACTCTGTGTCCATTCAAGTGTAGTAACTTCAGGTTCGGGTTCAACAAAAACCTCCGGAATAAAGAGCAATCTGAATAAGGTTGCCCTTTTTGTTTTTATGCTCGGACAGTCAAAAAACGTGATAACATAAACAATTCATCTACTCCCCGGTTTCTTTTCTGAGATTCAAAACAACTTAAAACAGATTATGAAACCGATTCCGGAGTATATTCCTATTTTAACCACCCTGCTCTCGTTTTTCTTTTTCCGCGAAATACTGCAACATTACCGTTTAAAACAGACCAAGTATTTGCTATGGTGGACAATTGGCGTATTAACTTTTGGATTGGGTACGCTGGCCGAAAGTATAAACGTGCTATTTGGCTGGAATGCGGCCAACCTGCGTTACTGGTACATTGTAGGTGCGTTGCTTGGCGGGTTTCCACTGGCACAGGGAAGTGTTTACCTGTTAATGAACAAAACTTTTGCAAAAGTGAGTACCATCCTGATTGTTTCGGTAATTGTAAGCGCATCGGTTTTTGTATTGCTAACTCCAATTCAACTTCCACCCGGCTTCGACGGCAAACTTACCGGAAAGGTTTTTGAATGGCACTGGGTTCGGTATTTCTCGCCATTAATTAACCTGTATGCTTTTATATTTTTAGTGGGAGGAGCCATCTATTCGGCAATCAAATACTACCGTCAGGGCATAAAAGAAGCGCCTTTTAAAGGAAACATTTATATTGCTATTGGCGGACTGCTTCCGGGTATTGGCGGCACTTTTACCCGCATGGGGTATGTCGAAGTACTTTATGTTACTGAATTTATCGGTTTGTCGCTGATATTTTTTGGCTACCGGATTATCAAACTCAACAAAATAAAACGCGATACAAAATGAATCTTTTAGCATATTTGTATGCATGAAGACCATTTTAGCTATCCTTCTTTCGCCACTGGCTTTAATCCGCCTGATACTGGTGGTTTTGCTTACCGCCTTTATTGTTTTTTCAGGAATGCTGTGGCTAAAACTGTTTGGGTTTAGTCGCGCGTTGCAACGCTGGATGCAGCATAACTGGGGAAAATACACCCTGCTCATTTGTGGTTTTAAACTCGACAAAAACCAAATCCCCAAAAACAGCAACTTTATTTTAATGCCCAACCACCGAAGCTACATTGATATTTTTATTGTAGCAGCACTCACTCCTTCGGCAATGGTTGGGAAAGCCGAACTTGCCAAATGGCCTCTCGGAAAAATGGCAATAAAAGCAACCGCCTCTATTTTAGTTGATCGCAAAAATACCAGTAGTTTACTACAAACTATGAGCCAGATAAAAGTGTCTGTGTCGAAAGAGATTCCGGTGGCACTTTTCCCCGAAGGAACAACTTTTAAAGGGCCCCTTACCAAGCAGTTTAAAAATGGAAGTTTTAAGATTGCTGCAGATACGAAGATTCCGATAATTCCCATGGCAATTGAATACCACGATAAAAACGATGCGTGGGTAGGAAACGACACTTTGGTTGGACATTTCTTCCGTCAAATGTGGCGACCACTAAGAAAAGCCTATATACGTTTTGGCGAACCTGTTTCGGATACCGACTATAAAAACTTGCAGCAGGAAGTAAAAACAAGAATAGATAAGATGTTGCTGGAAATTCAGAACCTATAGCTTCCCTTTTTTCTTTTTGAACCAATAGAACACCGGAATACCCGACAATGCTGTAAAAACTGCAATTGACGATTCTACCGGCCGCTGAAAATAAGCCAGCACCAATATGGCTACATTGGTTACAATAAAAACGATATGAATTACTGGATAACCGGGAAGTTTTAGCGGACTTTTGTTTTTCATTCGTAATTTAAAAACGCCGGCTATTGCCAGTATCGGAAAAATAGCAAGCGAAAAACCCATGTAGGTCAATATCTCTTCGAACGTGCCGGAAAGCACCATAATAATTGCGATTGCAGCCTGCAGGTAAATGGCATTTGAGGGCACCTTCTTTTTAGGATGAATTGCAGCTATCGATTGAAAAAAGTAACCATCGCTAGCCATTTTGTAGTACACGCGCGGTCCGAGCATTATAAAAGCACTCAAAGAAGAAAATAAAGCAAAGGAAATTAGCAGGGAAATTATTACCTCGGCTGTTTTCCCGAAAGCAAATCCGGCGGCAACACCACCAATTTCGGGCTCGTTACGCATCTCCACGGCAGGAATAGCATACACAAAAAACAAGTTCAGCAATACGTACAAAACCATCACAATTAGCGACGAAATCAGTAAAGACTGTGGTATTACTTTTTTCGGATTCTGAATCTCGGACCCGATATACGTAGCCGAATTCCACCCACTATAAGCAAACATTATAAACATAAGAGAGAGGCCGATCGATTTCCAATCGGCAAAATCATAAGAAATCAACTCCCCTCCTTTTAGATTTTCAAAACTTCCTTTACCGATTGTAAAACCGGCTATAATTAAACCGGCAACCAGTATGATTTTAAGTATTGTTAGTACATTTTGTACTCGTGCGCCCAAAAGTACGCCACGCGAATGTATGATACTAAATATAAGTATGATAAGAATAGCAAGTATCTGATTAAAAAGCTCCGGGCTCATTAAACTGCCCATTTGCAGATTCTGCTGAAAATCGGGGAATGCCCGGGTAAAATAGCTGCTAAAGCCAATTGCAGAAGCAGCAATGGGAGCCGAAAAGCCAACAATTAACGAAAGCCAGCCACTTAAAAAACCGAGAAGCGGGTTAAATAATTTGGAAATGAAAACATATTCTCCTCCGGCTTCGGGAAATGCAGCACCCAATTCGCCAAAAGCAATAGCACCGCAAAGTGCAATAAAGCCGCCAATTACCCAAAGCGATAACATTAAAACAGGGTTTCCTAAAAAAACCATGATGTAACCGGTTGTTGTAAAAATTCCGGCGCCAATTATATTGGCCACAACAATATTTGTAACAGGAAATATTCCGAGTTTGCGCTCCAGCTTATGGTTAAAGCCAATCAAAACAGGGATTATTTAGATGCACGTTTATAGCTTACCGAAATTCCGGACCCACTGTCCTTATCGTAAGTAGTGTCGTAGTTGTCCAGGCTTTCAACATACTCTAAAAAGTCGCGAATTCCGTTTACTCTCATCCCTGTGTTGTGCGCTGTAAAGCAGGCACCTTCAACAAGCTTTGGGTCCATTGCTATAAAATAGTTTTTGTACCAGTATTTATCGGCATCAGAAAAAACAAAATCGTATTCTCCTTCCAGTTTCGGGACCAGATCGTGCGCATCAGCCAGACGTACATCAATGTATTTTGAAACACCTGCTTTTTTAAAGTTTGCCTTCGCCTGTAAGTACCTGTCTTTGTCAATTTCAACAGTAATCAGTTTTCCTCCGGTTTTACTCAAAGCCCAGGCAATCCATATTGCAGAATGACCGGTTGAAGTGCCAATCTCAACAGCACGGGTGTAGTTGTTTTCTAAAACAATATCGTATAAAATTTTACCATCAGCCAACGATACATTCATATCGCGCCAATTATTGGCATTCTCTTCCAAAAAAGCTTTTATCTTTTTATCCAGTTTTGTTTCTAATTCAGGGTACTGAGCAAATGTAGCCGATGCAAACAATAAAATGGAGAAAAGAATTAATATTAGCTTTATTCTCATATTGGTTAATTTAAAAACTTAAAGTTAAAACAAATCCACAAAACTTCTCAACCTACAATATAATTTGAAAACAAATTTCGCGCCGTTTACTATTCCTGTTCACATACAAGAATATAGATATAAGAACATTTGTATTCAAAGTGACAAAAATCATTCTTGCACACATCTAAAAATAATTATATTTGTGTCGCATTTGGGATTCATCCCATATTGTGTGTTTGGGGGTTAACATTTAGGAAGGAGACTTTTGAGTCTCCTTCTTTCTTTTATGCAAACACTACTTTTACCCAATATTTCGCAATTCGCAAACGGCACGTACTTCAACAGATTCTCAATCGTTTCTATGAAATATGCCTAGTTTTTCTACTTTTGTGCTGAATTATAAGAAATAAGAAATATGAATATAGCAGAAATTCACACCGAAAAAGGAGTGATGAAGGTTAAGTTTTTTGAAGAAGATGCGCCGGGAACGGTTGCTAATTTTATCAAACTTTCGAAAGAAGGCTTTTACGATGGCCTTACTTTCCACCGTGTTATTCCAAATTTTGTGATACAAGGTGGTTGCCCCGACGGAACCGGTGCAGGTGGCCCTGGATACAGCATCGATTGCGAATTGGATGGAAACAACCAGTACCATGACAAAGGTGTTTTATCGATGGCGCACGCCGGAAGAAATACTGGTGGCTCTCAGTTTTTCATCTGCCATAACCGCGAAAACACTCAACATCTCGATCGTCACCACACTTGCTTCGGAAAAGTGTTTGAAGGACTTGATGTTATTGACGACATTCGTCAGGGAGATGAAATTGAAAAAATCGTGATTATCGAAGAATAAGTTTTTTCAGATATAATAAAAAAGGGGATTTGCTTTGCATTTCCCCTTTTTTATTCCTGGTTTTCACAGAACTCTTTGAAAATTTATTGTTATTACCTATAAAATTATTCGAACAGTTCTATTTCCTTCAAATTACTTCTGCCCTACAACACAACCACTATAAGAAACTAGACATAAATGTGTTAACACTAAACTTAAACTGTTTTTCAAAAAATCGACACAAGCTATTGCAAATGTCAATTCGAACCTATTTATTTGTTAAGTAATTATTGAAACAATTTAGTAGAAACAACTTTCCGGATTGGTGTTTTTCCGGAATTTACAAAGGCTATTTTTAGAAACACTTAACTATCAAAAAATGACAAACGGCAAACCCAAGGTAATCAAAGATTACAACAAGCTTGACAAGGATTTACAGCAACAAATCAAGCTGATTTATGCTGATGGTTTCGCAGATAACCTCATCCATTTCTTCGATAAAAACGGGATTAAAATCACAGTACTTCCTTTTGAAACTGAAGATAAGTACTACATGTTGCGCATGACAGAAAACGAAGCTGTTGCTCTGGTAGACGAGGATGATGACTACGATGATGATGGATTCCTGAAGGATGATGTTAAACAAGAGTATGAAGACAAATACTCTGAACTCGACCACATCGCGGACAAACTCCCCGAGGATGATGATGACGATGATTAGTTGAGCTACGCTTAAAATATACGACACACATGTGTCGCAAAGGCGTGTTTGCTTAATTTTAGTGTTGACGAACGGTACAACAAATAAGAAAGGCTTGTGATTTACAAGCCTTTTCTTTTATGTGCCATTAGCGAATGGCTATTCGTAAACTCTCTTAAGCAAGTAATGATTTTACTTTGGCTGAAATATCTTTCCCATCAGCCTGTCCGGCAAGTTTTTTACTGGCAATCCCCATAACCTTTCCCATGTCTTTCATGCTGCTGGCACCGGTTTCAGCAATAATCGCTTTTACTGCTTCTGTTAGTGCCTCGTCCGACATTTTCTCCGGAAGATAGGCTTCGTAAATTTTCACCTGTGTCATTTCCTGTTCGTAAAGGTCGTCGCGCCCTTGTTCCTTGTAAATGGCTGCAGCATCGCTACCCTGTTTTGCTAACTTCGAAATGATTTTAAGCGCTTCATCGTCGCCAAGTTCTGCTCCGGCTCCTTGTGCGGTTTTGGCTTCAAGCATTACTTTTTTTATTCCACGTAGGGCTTCAAGCTTTTCTTTTTCGCGGGCTTTCATCGCCTCTTTTATGTCGTTGTTTATCTGATCGAATAATGCCATAACATTGATTTTTTTAATCTACTTTATTGTGTAAATAACTATTTCTGTCCGAAATCTGGTTGTTTTTATTCACCGTATATCGCGAAGTATTTTTCTGAAATTTTGGATCATTCATCCTTATTTTTCGACGCATGTATGCCGGCACTTTATCCAAATCATCAATATCTTCTTCGCTAAGTGCAGAGAAATCTTTAATATTCAAATGGTCTTCCTTCTTTGTTCGTTGGCGCGATGTGTTCGGATATAAATTCTCAAATTCCATATCTTCTCTTTCACGCTCTTTCTGAATATCAAACTCTATCGTTTTCTGACCGGGACGAACATTTCTATTCTCCGTTTTTCGCTCTTGCTCGCTAATGTCGGCACCTGATGAGTCCAAAACCACTTTCACATTTTGTTGCTGCTCGCCGCTAATACCAGAGAGTATACTCGAAGTAAAACCTGTTGCAATTACAGTAACCGATAGCTCTTCATCCAGGTTTTCATCAACACCATTTCCCCAAATCAGATCAGCATCGAAACCGGCTTTATTTTGTACATAGTCAGTAATCCGGCCAACTTCAGCCATTGTTACTTCTTTGTCGCCCGATGTTATATGAATGAGTACATTTCTGGCTCCACGAATGTCGTTATTATTCAGCAATGGAGAGTTCAGTGCCGATTCCACAGCTTCTTCTGCCCTGTTTTCTCCGGTAGCAACTCCGGTTCCCATCACCGCCATTCCGCTTCTTCGCATGACGGTTTCCACATCGGCAAAGTCAACATTAATATAACCGGGGACAGTTATAATTTCAGCTATTCCACGTGCTGCAGTTGCCAAAATATTATCGGCTCGCGAAAAAGCCTCAGAAATACCAAAATCGCCGTACATTTCGCGAATACGTTCATTGTTAATCACCAGTAACGAATCAGCATATTTTTCCAACTCTTTAATCCCGTCAAAGGCCTGCTTCACCCTCCGGCGTCCTTCGTTTCTGAAAGGAATGGTAACGATAGCCACAGTAAGGTAACCCATCTCGTGACAAGCTTTTGCAATTACCGGAGCTCCTCCGGTTCCGGTTCCACCACCCATCCCGGCGGTAACAAATACCATTTTTGTATTTTCTTTGAGGGCTTTCTTTACGTCTTCAATATTTTCTTCGGCGGCCTGACGTCCGACTTCAGGTTTGTTACCCGCACCTCGTCCTTCTGTTAACTGTGCTCCAAGCGGAACACGGGACCGAATAGGACTGTTTTCCATCGCCTGCGAATCGGTGTTACAAATCACATAATCTACATCGCGAATGCCCTGCGTGTACATATGATTTAGCGCATTTCCACCACCGCCTCCAACTCCTACTATTTTTATTGCGGCTCCCGGAGATTCATCAAATTTAAAATCTGCCAACTTATCCATCTTCTTTCCATTTTAGGGTTGCATCTCATCAATCCATATTCTGATCATCATCATCAAACAGCTTCCCAAAATTCTTAAAAAACCAG
Organism: uncultured Draconibacterium sp.; assembly: GCA_963677455.1. Classification (GTDB taxonomy): domain Bacteria; phylum Bacteroidota; class Bacteroidia; order Bacteroidales; family Prolixibacteraceae; genus Draconibacterium. Next base: position 5,891,067 of record OY781971.1, on the reverse strand, counting down.
TTGTCTACATTCGATTCAGTTACAGGTTCGTCTTTTCTGCTTTTTTCTTTACGCACACGTTTTTTCTTGTTCTTTTTCCGTACTGAATGATCAACTGGAGGTGGAGAAACAATAATCGTTTCTTTCTCTTCTTCTTTCTTTTTGGGAGGCTCTTCGTTCATATCCTCAAACGGATCCTCGTCTATTTCATATTTTGGTTGAGTTGGCTCTTCTTTCAACTCATATTTTTCTGTTTCCTGTTTGGGTTGTAAAATACTATTTGGATTGGTATCGAAACCGGTAGCCAAAATGGTAACGCTAATTTTGTCGCCAAGACGCTCGTCGTAACCGTTACCCCAAATAATATCGGCTTCCTGACCAGCTTGTTCCTGCAACGTTTCAATAATCTCGCCGATCTCGCCAATACGAATTTCTTCGCTTCCGGAGATAATATTCAATAGTATATTTTTTGTTCCGAAAATATCGTTGCTGTCGAGAAGTGGCGATTCGAGTGCCGCCTGAACAGCCTCCATTGCACGGCCTTCGCCAACAGAAAAACCGGTTCCCATAATAAACACTTCGCTCTTGTGCATTACAGTGTGTACATCCGTGTAGTCAATGTTTACATTGCCATGAACCGTTATAATTTCCGCTACGCCTTTCACCGCAGTGGCTACAATATTATCGGCCATTTTAAATGCCTGGCTTGCCGGAAGATCTCCATAAATGTTATGCAGCCTGTCGTTGCTAATTACCAACATACTATCCACATATTCTTTTAGCTTGTTTATGCCCTCCTGAGCCTGCTCGTAGCGTTTTCTGCCCTCTGCAGGCGACGGAATCGTTACCACTGCAATAGTAAGAATATCGAGTTCGCGGGCCAAACTGGCAATTACCGGAGCCGATCCCGTACCTGTACCACCGCCCATTCCTGCTGTAATAAACAACATTTTCGTATTGTCCTGCAACACTTTCTTCAGATCCTCGTAATTTTCCCGGGCAGCTTGTTCACCCATTTCGGGTTTGTTACCAGCTCCGCGTCCTTCAGTAAGCGTTACTCCTAACTGAATTTTAATTGGGACTTTGCTGTTTTCCAGCGCCTGTGCGTCAGTGTTACAAATAATGTAGTCAACCCCTGCTATTCCTTCTTCGTACATGTGATTGACCGCATTGCAGCCTGCACCTCCTGCACCAATTACTTTGATGATAGAAGATGTTGCTTTTGGAAATTGAAAGTTTACGAATTCTTCGGCCATATCGTATTATTTTAATTTAACTCTAAATCAGATTGCTCGGTATCAAATAAGTCCAAGGCTCCCTGAACCACATTTTTAATTAATGGTGCAAAGCCTCTTTCCTTCCGTTTTACTCTTTTATTATGCGTATTTCCCGTGAAATTTTCACCGGAACTTAATACCATTTTCAATGCGCCCAAGGCTGTCAGGTATTCGGGGTTTTGAAATTCTTCTTTGCGTGTTGCAGGATAAATCAGCGAGTGTCCTTTCCGTGCATCCAGCGCCGTTTTAAACTTCACCAACGAGATAATGTTATCCATGTTACTCGTTCCGCCGGTTATAACAACTCCCGAGCCTACTCCGTCTTCAATTCCGGCCTGACTGATCTGATCATTCACACACTCAACAATCTCCTCAAGGCGTGCCTGAATAATATACGCCAAACTTTTAAAGGAAATATCTCGCGGCTCCCAACCATTCTCTCCGGCTATGGTTACGACCTTACGATCATCGGCAAAATCGCCCATCGCTTGTCCATATTTCACTTTTAACAACTCCGCTTTTTTCAAAAATATCGAGCAACCTTCTTTTATGTCGCTGGTAATTACCTGCCCTCCAAACGGGACTACTGCAGTATGTTTCAGCACACTATCCTGGTACACCGCCAAGTTTGTTGTTCCGGCGCCAAAATCCATAACAATTACACCAACTTCTTTTTCTTCGGAAGAAATAATCGCCTCTGAAACTGCTATCGAAGCATGGATCAATTCGCCAAGCTGAACCCCGGCCTTGTCTAAAACCAATTGTAAACTATTCAGATACTCTACAGGAACAACAACCAATTTAAAGCGGGCTTCCACTTTTCGCCCAGTGCTTCCCACTGGTTTTTCCACTTCATTGTCGTTGTCGATAATATAAGAAGTCGGAATAACTTTTGCCACCTTATAATCCTGTTTCAGCACAACGTTGTGGGCTTCATCCAACAAACGCTGAACATCCTGGGCAGTAACAAAACCTTCGCCCGAAGTAAGTGTTGAACAGTGATAATCGACCGTTTGCATTTTTGGCCCGGCCATTGCAACGTTAATTATATTAATGTCTCCATCAATCTGTTCTTCCAAATTTGAAAGTAAAGCAACAAGAGCATCGGCAGCTTCCTCAATGTTTAAAACCACCCCTCTTTTTACTCCTTTAGACGGGATTTTGGCAAGGCCCTGAATATCCATCTTACCAAGTTCTGTAAGCTTTCCGGCAAGCGCCACCATTTTTGATGTGCCCAGATCGACAACAACCGAAAGTTCCTGTTTTGAAGCCATGATTATTTCCTTTTTGCTACAATTTGATCTTTATATTTCAGACTAATCGTTTTGTATTTATTCCAGTTATTATGTACCAAAACTTTCTTGTAGAAAGCTTTCATATTTCTAAGTTTCTCTTGGTAATTATCCGGCGTTCCCAATTCTATTAAATGGTCGCCCATTAAAGGTGTTAATACGATATCGCCCCCCTTTTCAACATGAACCTGTTCTATCTGGGCTTTCCAGAAATCATCAGCCTCAATAAAGCAAACAAAAGGCAGGAGTTTCTCCTCTGCATATTTTTCATCAATATCGCCGGTAGCGACCAACACATTGGCCGGATAACTTCGCGACACAGGAAATTTAAATCCATTTTCATCAAGATAATACGATGCTTCACGATTCATAATCCGTACGATGGGCTCGCGGTGTTTTACCTTCACCTTAAGCACACCTCGGTAGGCAGTGCTATCTTTTTCAACCATTTCGTACACATCGGCTTTTAAAATAGCAGCATGTTTTTCCACCTCCTTTTCAAGGAACGCAGTATTGATACTGTCGAAATGCTTACCCAAAATGGCTTTATCGACATTAAGAACCAGCTTTCGAACCACGGCCTTATCAATGGCAATAAGATCATCGGGCTCGTATTCTATCTCAATTTTCGAACACGCAGCATCGCGATACTTTATTGAAGAAAAGGCCAAAGTTACCACCAAAAAGGCCAGTAACGCCGCAACTCCCAGTATTTTCGATAGCTTTTTAATCACCCCATTTTTCTTTTAACAGCTCAACAATTGGTTTTACCATGCGGTCGATATCGCCAGCTCCCATGGTAAGTAATATCTCGTTATTATCGTTGCTAACTTTCTCCAAACAAGCTTCTTTCTCCAGCAGGTATTTATTCTCAAGCTTCATCTTGTCGAATATAATTGCCGATGAAACGCCTGGAATCGGTTCTTCGCGTGCCGGATACAACGGTATCAGAATACACTTGTTTAACAAATCCAGGCTTTGTGCAAACTCAGAAGCAAAGTCTTTGGTTCGCGAATATAAATGCGGCTGGAAAATCCCGGTTATTTTCTTCCCCGGATATAGCGCCTTTACTGAGCTTATAAATGCTTTAATTTCTTCAGGATGATGTGCGTAATCATCAATATATATTTTTCCGTTGTTATTGTAACGGATATCAAACCTGCGCGCAACACCTTTATAATCGGCAATACCAGCTTTTATCTCATCTGCGCTAATTCCGGCTAACCAAGCAAGTGCCGATGCACCAACCGTATTTTCAACATTTACCAACCCCGGATAATTCATACTGCAATTTGCAATGATTCCTTCCGGTGTTTTTAAATCGAAAGTATAATAGCCTGTCGTTTCATTCAACTTCAGATTTACGGTATGAAAATCAGCTTCGCCCTTTACAGCATAACTGTATACTTTTGCCGAAGTTTTGCTCGTATCCAAATCAACGCCTTTTTTCAGTACCAGCGAACCATTCTCCCGAATTTGCGAAATGAATTTTTCGAAAGATTCCTGTATGTTTTTCTTCTCACCGTAAATATCTAAATGGTCGGCATCAACCGATGTTACCAATGCCAACTGCGGTTTTAGATGTAAAAACGAGCGGTCGAACTCATCGGCTTCGGCAACAATCCAGGGTGAATCATCTTTAGGTAACAACAAATTACTTCCGAGATTTTTTGAAATGCCACCTAAAAAGGCGCCGCACCCCACTGCGGTTTTATTCAGAATATTAGCCACCATGGTACTTGTTGTGGTTTTTCCATGAGTTCCGGCAACTGCAATTCCGCTTTTTTCGTTGGCAATCAAGCCTAAAACCTTGGCCCGTTTAAACAAGCCAATCGGCTGATTCATAAACCAGTTCAATTCAGCATGTTCCTCGGGAAGCGCCGGAGTATACACTGCAATGGTTTCTGCCGGATCCCACTTCGATGGAATTCTGCGAATATCATCTTCGTAGTGAACATCAATACCTTCTTCCTGCAGAGCTGCGGTTAAATCCGATTCCGTCTTATCATATCCGGCAACATTCTTACCCGTAAATTTAAAATAACGGGCCAACGCGCTCATTCCTATCCCCCCTATTCCCAGGAAATATACATTCTTTATTTTCCCGATTCCGTTCATTTTAATAGTTTCTCAGCTTCGTCAACAATTGTTAAGGTGGCATTTGGTTTTGCCAGTTTTTTTATCTCTTCTGAAAGCGCCTTGCAACGCTTTTCGTCGTTTACAACATCAAAAGCCAGCGAAAAAAGTTTCTCATTTATCTCACTGTCTTTCACCATCAGTGCAGCATTTTTTTCAACAAGCGCCATGGCATTTTTTGTTTGATGATCTTCGGCAACATTTGGTGAAGGCACCAAAATTGAGGACTTCCCGACCAAAGAAAGCTCGGAAATTGTTCCTGCCCCGGCACGCGAAATCACAAGATCGGCAGCTGCATAAGCCAAATCCATTTCTGCAATAAACTTCAGAATTTGCAAGTTTTCTGGCTTTGTTTCTTTTAGCTCTGCTACAATTCTGTCATAATAAATAGCGCCGGTTTGCCACACCACCTGAATTCCGGATGCTGCAATTTCTTTTATATTATTTAGCACCGATTGATTGACAGATCTTGCTCCAAGGCTTCCTCCAACAATAAGGATCACCTTCCGGTTTTCATCTAAACTGAAATGCTTCAGTGCTTCATTTTTATCAATAGACTGAATCAAGTTCTCACGAACCGGATTACCGGTGAAAACAATTTTTTCTTTTGGGAAAAAGCGTTCCATTTTGTCGTAAGCCACGCAAATAGATTTCACTTTTTTGCTTAATAATTTATTGGTAATTCCGGCATACGAATTCTGTTCCTGAATAAGCGTTGGCACACCATATTTAGCGGCAGCTCTTAACAGCGGGCCACTAGCATAGCCACCAACACCAATTGCAATTTCGGGTTGAAAGTCTTTAACAATACCCCGCGCCATCGACGAACTTTTCAAAAGCTTTTTAAAGAATTCGAACATTTTCATGCTGGGTTTACGCGGAAATCCCATTACAGGCAAACCAATAATTTTGTAGCCAGCGGCAGGTATTTTTTCCATTTCCATGCGGCCAAGTGCGCCCACAAACAAAATTTCAGCCTTCGGATTCCGACGTTTAATTTCGTTAGCAATAGCCAGCGCCGGGAAAATATGCCCCCCGGTTCCTCCTCCGCTTAATATGACTTTATTTATCTTTTGCATCGTTTTCTATTTCGTAATCTTCATCGGGTGCTTTAATCATAACCGGTTGTTCTACGGCCTCGCGGTTTACCTGATTCTGGTAACTCACACTCAGAATACACCCAAAAGAAATGGCGGTAAAAATCATGGCCGTACCACCGTAACTCACCCACGGCAAGGGCTGCCCGGTAACCGGAAGCACACCGCTTGAAACGCCTATATTTATCATTCCCTGGTACACGAGAATCATTGTTAATCCGACCACCAAAAACGCAGGGAAAGTTCGCGTAGCACGCCGGACAATCGTAACACTTCGGAAAAAGAAAATCAGGTAAAGAAAAATTACGCCGATACCAATAACCAAACCATATTCTTCAACGATAATCGCAAAAATGAAATCGTTGTAGGCAGCGGCCATATAATTACTTACATCGGAATGGCCAGGCCCTTTTCCGATTATTCCACCGGAATAAATTGCCAACTTAGCATAATCAGCCTGCGTGATACCTGTTTCTGAATTGGGGTCGCCATGCACAAAACGATCGATACGCCCCTTGATAGTTGCCACACGCGCCGGTGGGTTATCCATTGCACTTGCCCCCACGTACATGAGCGCAACAAAAGCAATTCCGGCAGCAACAACCAATAACATATACTTCAACGGAATTCGGCCAATAAACATCATGGTCATGACGGCGGCAAAAAGCAGCGCTGAAGTCGAGAAATCGGATAGCGAAATCAGGAAACAAACAATAGCAGTAGGAATAATAATATTTTTAAATGCCAGGTACAGGTCGTGTTTAGTTTTTTGTTTTTTACCGAGCACTTTTGCCGCATATAAAATCAGGGATATTTTTGCGACTTCCGCCGGTTGGAAAGACAGCGGCCCCAAAGGCAGCGTTCGTCCCGAACCATGAATTAACCCGGCAAATTTCAAGCCTACAGTAAGCAACAGCAAGGCAATACTACCGTACAAAGCCAGCGTGGCCAACATCGAATAAATCTTAACCGGCAACACATTTACCATCAACAACATTACACCAAACCCCAACGACAAAAATACCAGATGCCGCACGAGGTAGATCCATGTTTTTCCTTCTGCCACACGATAAGCAAGCGCTCCTGTTGCACTGTATACGATCAGTAACGAAAGCATTGACAACAGAATGAGAACCGCCCAAATCACACGGTCGCCTTTAAATATTTTCCCTACGGAAATATCCATTATAAATTCCTTACCTGTTTTTTAAATTGATTTCCACGATCTTCGTAATTCTCAAACAAATCGAAACTTGCACAAGCCGGCGAAAGCAAAACACTGTCGCCATTCCGGGCAAGATAGTATGCCGCTTTAACAGCCTCTTCCATGCTCGAAGTTTCAACAATGTCGTTCACACAATCAGCAAACGCATCTTTAATTTTTGCATTGTTCTTACCTAAACAAACAATTGCTTTTACTTTGTCGAGCACTAAGCCTTTCAGCATGGAATAATCGTTTCCTTTATCGACACCACCAACAATCCAAACTACGGGTTTGTGCACACTCTCCAGTGCATACCATGTAGAATTGACGTTAGTGGCTTTCGAGTCGTTGATAAACTCAATGCCGTGCACTTTCAAGAAATGCTCTAAACGGTGTTCCACCCCCTTAAAATCGGCCATGCTCTCTCTAAGCTGCTCGTTACGAATTTGAAACACCATGCTGGCAATTCCTGCTGCCATGCTGTTGTAGGTGTTGTGTTTTCCCTGTAATGATAAATCCAGAATAGACATACTGAATTGATTTTGATTAAGATTTATAATTATCCGATTCTCTTGTACTCCTGCACCCGGACTTGCCGGTGTTCCCAACCCAAATGGAACTTTTTGTGCAGAAATTTCTCTCTCTTTTATTTCTTTTCGGATCACTTCATCGTCATCGCAATAGACGAAGTAATCTTCACTGGTTTGATTTTGAAGAATTCTGAACTTCGAATTAACGTAGTTCTGCATTTCATATCCGTAGCGATCAAGGTGATCAGGCGTGATGTTCATCAAAACCGCAACATCAGCTTTAAATTCGTACATGCCATCCAACTGAAAGCTGCTGAGTTCGATTACATAAACATCAAAATTTTCTTCGGCCACCTGCCATGCAAAACTTTTCCCCACATTTCCGGCTAAACCAACGTTCAATCCTGCACTTTTCAGGATATGATAAGTTAGCAGCGTAGTGGTTGTTTTTCCGTTACTTCCGGTAATGCATACTTTTTTTGCGGTGGTGTACCTGCCTGCGAATTCAATTTCAGAAATTACCGGAATCCCTTTGGCAATTAACTGTTGAATAAGCGACGCGGTATCCGGGATACCCGGACTCTTTACCACCAACTCCGATGCCAATATTCGGCTTTCGGAATGCTTGCCTTCTTCAAAATCTATTTCAAAATTTGATAGAACGTCTTTATATTTTTGCTTTACTGTTCCCATGTCGGAAACAAAAACGTCAAATCCTTTTTTTTGCGCCAAAATGGCTGCACCAACGCCGCTTTCACCGGCTCCTAATATGGCTACCTTTGCTTTCAACTTAGCGCACTTTTAATGTTGCCAGCGTAACAACCGCCAGAATAATTCCTACAATCCAAAACCGTGTTACAATCTTTGGTTCAGGAAATCCCTTTTTCTGAAAATGGTGATGAATAGGGCTCATCAGAAAGACCCTACGGCCTTCGCCATATCTATGTTTAGTATATTTAAACCAGGTCACCTGAATAATTACCGACAGGTTTTCGATCAGGAAAATTCCACACAATAAGGGAATCAAAATTTCTTTCCGAATAATAACTGAGAACACGGCAAGAATACCTCCCAACGCCAAGCTTCCGGTATCGCCCATAAAAACCTGTGCCGGGTACGAATTGTACCATAAAAAGCCAACCGTAGCTCCAATAAAAGCAGCAATAAAAATTGTTAACTCACCAATGTTTGGGATGTACATTATATTAAGGTAGTCGGCATAAATAATGTTACCACTTACATAAGCCAGAATACCAAAAGTTGCCCCGCTAATTGCCGAAGTTCCTGTCGCCAAACCGTCAATACCATCGGTTAGGTTAGCTGCATTCGAAACTGCAGTTATTATTAATATGATGGCGATAGCGTAAATCACCCATTTCAACCAACTTGCGGCATCACCGGCGAAACCAACCAACCACGCATAATCGAATTCATTCTTCTTAATAAATGGGATAGTGGTTTTTGTCGATTTCACGTCTTCGGTTACAAACGTTTCTACACTTTCTCCCGTAGATGGATCGACAGTTTGCATGGTAACATATTGGCCATTTTGATCGCGAACATGCTCGCGCACTTTTACATCGTCGCTAAAAAACAAGGTGGCAACCACAAGAATTCCCAGAAAAACCTGCCCCAGAATTTTGAACTTCCCTGCCAATCCCTGCTTGTTCTTTTTGAAAACTTTAATATAATCATCGGCAAAACCGATCATTCCAAGGAATGCTGTAGTGATCAGCATTAAAAGAATATACACATTATCCAGGCGGGCAAACAACAAGGTAGGAATGATGATTCCCATCAAAATAATGATTCCGCCCATTGTTGGCGTTCCCTTTTTTTGCATCTGTCCTTCGAGCCCCAAATCACGAATTTCGTCGTCGATCTGCTTCTGCTGCAAAATGCGTATCATCTTCTTCCCAAACACCGTAGTGATGATCAGCGAAAGAATAATTGCCGCTGCCGAACGAAACGAAATCCCCGGCAACATCCCCAACCCCGGAATATCATAATCTGCTAATAATGTATATAACCAATAAAACATAACTCTGTATTTATTCTTCTAGTCCAAAACATTTTCGTACTTCTTCCCTGTCATCAAAATGATGCTTCACGCCGTTTACTTCTTGGTAAGTTTCGTGTCCTTTTCCTGCAATCAGAATAATGTCGCCGGGCTGTGCAAGCATTGCTGCCGTTTTAATTGCATCTCGTCTGCTGGTTATCGAAACCACTTTATTTTTGTGCTGAGGTTCTACCCCCGCTTCCATATCTTTTATAATAGTATCAGGATCTTCGGTTCTTGGGTTATCAGAAGTGAGGATCACTTTATCGCTTGCCAACAAAGCCTCTTTTGCCATTTCCGGGCGTTTGGTTTTATCGCGATCTCCACCGGCGCCAACTACAGTAATTACCTGCTCGTTCCGGGTGCGTATTTCACCAATTGCCGAAAGCACGTTTTTAAGAGCATCAGGAGTGTGAGCATAATCAACAATCGCAAACTTCCCATCGAGACTACGAATCGTTTCGAAGCGCCCCTGCACCGGCTGCAGGTTGCTGATGTGTGCCAGAATTTCGGTTTTATCCTGATCGAGTAAAATAGCCGTTGCATAAACTGCCAAAAGGTTTGAGGCGTTGAACAAGCCTACAAATCTTGTCCATACTTCCTGCCCATCGAGATTTAGCAACATGCCGTCGAAATGATTTTCGAGTACCTTGCAACGGAAGTCGGCCATGGTACGGGTTGAATAGCTCACCTTCTTAGCTTTGGTGTTTTGAAGCATCACCAAACCATTTTTATCGTCGCTATTTGTAAGAGCAAAAGCAGTTTCGGGCAAGCCATCAAAAAATGCCTTTTTCGCTTTAATATATTCTGCAAAAGTTTTGTGATAATCGAGATGATCGTGGGTGATATTGGTAAAAATTCCCCCGGCAAACTCAATTCCTGCAATTCGTTTTTGATGAATGGAGTGCGAACTCACTTCCATAAAACAAAACTCACAACCTGCCTCTACCATTTCGGCAAGCAGCTGTTGAATTTTCAAGGCATTAGGAGTGGTATGCGAAGCTGTTTCTTCGTGTTCATTAATTCGATAAGAAATAGTTGAAATCAGCCCAACACTATAGCCCTGCAAAATAAAAAGTCGCTGAAGCAAGGTGGCAATACTCGTTTTACCGTTAGTACCGGTTACTCCCACCACTTTCATCCTTTTTGACGGATAGCCATAAAATGCGGCAGCCAACTCTCCCAAAACTGCATTTGTGTCTGCAACTTTCACTATTGTAGCCTGTCCGTTAAAGTCATCAGAAATTTCCTCGCAAACGATCACAGAAGCTCCGTTTGCCAATGCTTTCGGTATAAAATTGTGTCCATCAACATGAACACCTTTTTGGGCAACAAAAACAGTCCCCGGTTTTACTTTCCGCGAGTCGAACTCAATTCCACTAACTTCTACAGCCGAATCCCCATTCAACTCCAGGACTTCAATATCCTTAATAAGCTGGCTCAGTTTCATATTATCCCAGTGCTAAGTAGATCGTTTGTCCGGGTTTGCATTTTGTGCCCGCCCTTAACGATTGTTTTGTTACTTTTCCTACTCCGTTTATTATCACTTTTAAACCTTCGTTCTCCAATAAAAAGATGGCGTTGCTAGCTCCCATTCCAATAACATCAGGCACACTACCCACAGCAATATTCTCACCGGCAAGCACCAATTTATTTTGAACAGTTTCTGCCCGAGCTATTGGTGTTTCTGCGGTTCCCTCAATATCTTTAAGATCAAGAGCCTCGGCCACTTCCAAAATATCACGTGTAAACCCAATGGTTTTTTGAGGCACATCATCACTACCATCTTCATCCTCATTCAGCCGCGCCAAAATCTGGCTGGCAAATACTTTTTCTGAAATCTCTTTAAATGCCGGGCCGGAAGCCGACGCCCCGTAAATCGTTTTCCGAGGATTGTTCATTGTCACAATCAGTGAATACTCAGGATCATCGGCCGGAAAATAACCGGTAAACGAAGCGAGGTACATTCCCTGCGTATAACCGGAACTGCTTGTTGCAATTCGAGCAGTACCTGTTTTTCCTGCCAGTTTGAAATATTCCCCCTGAATTCCGCGGCCAGTTCCTTCCTGACAAACACCTTCGAGCATTGCCTGTGCCTTTCCGATCGTTTCTTTTGAAGCAACCATCGGGTTTAACACTTCAGGCTCGAATCGTTTCACCAACACACCTTTATCCCTGATCTCTTTTACAAGATGGGGTTTCACCATTCGTCCGTTATTGGCTACTGCATTATAAAAAGTCAGAATCTGAAGCGGGGTCATTTTAGTATCGTAACCATACGACATACTTCCAAGTGTTGTGCCCCACCAATCGGCATCGCCCGGGTATTTAAAATAAGGACGGCCTTCCCCTTCAATTTCAATTCCGAGCGGTTTGTTTACACCAAAACTATAAACCCTGTCCACATATTTTTTGGGATTGTTGGCATAGTGTCCAGTTATAATTTTAGCAGTCCCAATGTTCGACGATTTCTCAAAAACCTGTTTTACACTGAGTTTTCCGTAGCCATGTGTATCGCGAATAATCCGGCCATTTGAGGACCATGATCCGTTACCTGTATCAACCACATCGCTGGTATCAACCACGCCATCTTCGAGTGCTGCCATTAACGACACCAACTTAAACGAAGATCCAGGCTCGAAACAGCCCCTGTGCCCCAATGCGAAATTGTCGCTTTCGTAATAATCATCTTTGCTTCTTCCGAGGTTAGCTATAGCCTTGATCTCTCCGGTTTTCACCTCCATTAAAATAGCAGTTCCCCAATCTGCCCTCTCCTCCATCAGCTGTTCGTAAAGCGAACTTTCAACAATATCCTGAAGCTTTACATTAATAGTAGTAATCACGTCCATTCCGTCGCGCGGTTCAATCTCGGTGCGAATCACCCAACGACCGGAAAGATTCTGCTTGTAACTAATCCCGTTTTGCCCTTTTAAATACGATTCGTAGGCACGCTCAAGACCGGTATATCCAATCGGGCCAGTAATTTCTTCGTATTCGCCTTTGTTTAAACTTCCGATAGTACGCAGCGCTAAAGGGCCAAGAGGATTTATACGTTTGTTTTCCTGCTCCACGATCAAACCACCTCCGAAACGACCACGCCGCAAAATGGGAAATTTTTTAAGCTCCTGCAGTTCCATATAATCCACTTTTCTTGGAGTTATCAAGAAACCACGATTCCCTGAATTGTAAGCGGCATGCAAACGTCGGCGATATTCTTTTTTTGATGCATCCTTGAAGAAATCAGAAAGATACCAGGCCAAAGAATCACTTTCATTCTTAAACACTTTTTTAACTCCGGGTGCTGCCAAATCCATGCGAACAAAAAACCCGGGAACAGAAGCTGCCAGAATACTTCCATCCTCAGCACAAATATTACCACGGTTTGGTGGTACTATTACGGTATTCTCAGTAAGATTTGCTTCTATTTGCTGCCAGCGGTCGTTGTTGATTTGCTGAACAGAAATCAGCTTTGCAATTACCACCAGTACAAACAAAAACAGCATGAAATATACCAATGCAAAACGGGTTAATATGACTTTCCTCATTCCCACTTTCTAATCCTCGTTTTCTATAATTATCTTTTTAGGTGGCTTCACAGGCTCATGCAATCCGAGACCTGCATTATCCACGCGTTTTGCGACTTCCGACGGACGACTTTCGTCCATTAATTTTGCTGAAATGGTAGAATGCTCGGCACGGAGCGCCTCCACTTCTTTCTGCATATCACCAATCTGCCTGATCGTTTTTTCCGACCAGTTTCGGTTCATAATCAAAGCAAGACCAAAAAGTGCCAACATCACCACAAACGGGAATTGGCGAGAAATACGCTCATCCGTCAGAATCGTTCCCCCTATAAGGGATTTCATTCCCGGCCGCTTCTTGTTATTTTTATTCTTTACTGCCATTTCAAACTCTTTCTACAATTCTTAGTTTTGCACTCCGCGACCTTGGATTTGCAACCAACTCTTCTTCTCCGGGAGTTATCACTTTGCGATTCACCAAAACAAAAGGTGACTTAACGTTTCCGTAAAAATCCTTCTCCACTTTTCCCTCAAAGTTTCCGGCTTTCATAAAATTTTTACACAAGCGATCTTCAAGGCTGTGGTAAGTAATGATTACCAAACGCCCTCCCGGCTTCAACAAATCCAACGTCGCTTCCAAAAATTCTTTCAACGCTTCCATCTCCTCATTCACCTCAATCCGCAAAGCCTGAAAAACCTGCGCCAGATATTTATTTTCAAGTGCCCGCGGCGCACATTTCGCTGCTACTTCCTTTAATTGAACTGTGGTTTTAATAGGCTGTACATTGCGCGCTTTAACAATCTCAGAAGCCAGACGCCGGGCATTTTTTATTTCGCCATACATACTGAACATTGCCTGCAACTGCGCTTCCGGGTATTCATTTACAATCGCAGCAGCATCTTTTCCGGCATCCCGGTTCATGCGCATATCAAGCGCCCCATCAAAACGAAATGAAAAACCGCGCTCGGCCACATCGAAATCGTGAGATGAGACTCCGAGATCAGCAAAAACTGCATCGACCTTTTCTACTCCAAAATGAAAGAGGAAATTTTTTGCGTAACGAAAATTATGTCTGATAAAAAAAAGCCGGTCATCCTCAATGGTATTCCCGGCAGCATCTTCATCCTGATCAAAGGCAAAAAGTCTACCTCCTTCAAGCTGCTCAAGAATCAATCGGGAATGGCCGCCGCCCCCAAAGGTTGCGTCCACCACATCAAAGCCAGGCTGTAAATGCAATGCCTCAATACTCTCCCGAGCCAAAACCGGTATATGATACACCTCCGTCATGGATGAAACTATTCCTCCTTCTTATCGATCATTCTCAAAAGTTCCAGGTAGTCTGCATCCGACACTTCCATGTCAGTTGCAGTTGCAGCAGCGCTCAAGCGAATAGAAGTCTGCATTCCGATGAACAGAACCTTGTCCTTCAGACTAGCATATTCCAGAAAATCATTCGGAATATTGATCCTGCCATTAGCGGCAACTCCTATTTGCACAAAATTCTGGAAATAAAGCTGGAGTAGTTTATCATGCATCGGGTTAGTTTCAGGATTAAGTTTTTCTCTGAACTTCTCCACTTCTTTTTTCCAGGCATCAACAGTGTGAATATCCAAACACTTGTTTCTTCGGTTCCTCTCAACCACCACAAAGTCAAGCTCCATCTCACCAACAGCCTTTTTGAAGGCCGAAGGCAGAACCACCCGTCCTTTGTCGTCGATGGTAGCATGATATTGTCCAGCAAAAATTGCCATAATTGAGATTCCGCTTTTTAGTTAAGCGTAAAAATACAATTTTATTCCATTTTATGCCATTCTATTCCAATTCATTCCACATCAAAATTGCGTTTTTCTGTTAATAACACCCCACCAACCTGTTAATAACAATCAAGAAGCTGTTAACAACAGCAAAACTATCACTGATTTATTGAGACTTACACCAATAAAAACAATAATCAACAGACGTTAATAACTACAAAAATCAAAACAGAAAAGAGAAGTCCGAATTGTGTCCAAATTATTCCATCCGGCGCACCCGAACTTCATGAATAATTCATCGATTGATGTTATTCTTTCATAATTATTTTAAAGATTGAGTGATTTTTATTTAATTGGCACCGCAAGAAATCGGGTATGACTGAAGAAAATTCAACCAACACGGTTAAAACCATTAACATAAGAGAAGTTTTTGCTGACAAAAGCCCGGGGCTGGCCAAACTTCTCCCTGGGTTTGTTTATCGATATCTGCACAAGATACTCCATATCGACTTTATCAACACTATCCTGAATAAATACGGGCATTTGCAAGGAACAGAGTTTGTTGACAAGGTTGTAGAAGAGTTTAATGTGCGTGAATTTTTGCACGGGATAGAGAATATTCCACAAGAAGGGAAATTCATTTTTGCAAGCAATCATCCGCTCGGCGGTTTCGATGGAATGCTACTAATGAAAGCCGTTGAAACGCGACTCGGAAAATTCAAGTTTCTGGCCAACGACATCTTATTGAATATCCCTCAGCTAAGCCCGGTATTTGTGCCGGTAAACAAACATGGAGCCCACGCTCGCGACGCAGCAAAAAAACTAGCTGAAGTTTATAATTCTGATAACCAGGTTTTAATTTTCCCTTCAGGCCTGGCATCCAGAAAAATAACGGGCAAAATAATGGATCTTGAATGGAAAAAACATTTTATTTCGAAAGCCATTCAGCATAAACGCGACGTTATTCCGGTTTTTATAAGTGGCCGAAATACAGATCGTTTTTACAGGCTGGCAAAAATTCGCAAATTCCTGAAGATTAGATGGAATCTGGAAATGTTCTTTCTGCCCGACGAAACCTACAGACACCGAAATACAGACGTTCACTTATTTTTCGGGAAACCTATTCCGCATCAAACTTTCACTTCAAAAAAGAATCATCAGGAGTGGGCAGAATGGGTAAAACAACAAGTTTACAAATTACCCGTAGAAAAGAAGTAGAAAAATTAAAAGCTGTAAAACAAACAGCTTACACGGATTTTTTTAATTTTGTATTCCATTTTTCCAAAACAAGGAAAAGGATACGCCTAAGACTTTACAGGCAAAATCTGTGAGTTGTTAAGTAACAAACAAATAAGACAGATGAAAGAGATTGAAGCACCTCTACCGAGGGAAGAAATAAGAGCCGAACTTACACAAGATAAATTACTCAGAAAAACCAATAAAGGGGGTAACGAAATTTACATCGTAACCGCCCACGATTCGCCAGCAGCGATGCACGAATTGGGGCGCTTACGCGAACTTACCTTCCGAGATGCAGGTGGTGGAACCGGAAAAGAAACAGACATAGACAACTACGATACGCAGGAAAAACCGTATAAACAACTAATTGTATGGGATCCTGATGCAAAAGAGATACTTGGCGGTTATCGATATATGCTATGTAAGGATGCCCCGCGAGATGAGGATGACAATGTTCTGATGGCTACCTCAAGGGTTTTTCACTTTTCGAAAGAGTTCAAAAGCAACTATCTTCCATATACACTCGAATTGGGAAGATCCTTTGTGCAACCGGCATACCAATCGAGCAAAGCGGGCGCAAAAGCACTCTTCGCGCTCGACAACCTTTGGGACGGACTGGGAGCTTTAACTGTAGATCATCCTGAAATAAAGTACTTTTTTGGGAAGATAACCATGTATGAGCATTTTCATAACGAGGCTCGCAACCTGATTCAATACTTCTTCAAGAAATATTTTCGGGACAAAGAAAATCTGGTATACCCTAAAGATCCGGTAGAGTTCGACATTGACATTGCAGCAATGAGAGAGCTTTTTAACGGAGAAAGTTACAAAGAAGATTACAAAACTCTGGTTCAGGGAGTGCGACAGTACGGCGAAAATATCCCTCCTCTAGTGAACGCCTACATGAATCTGTCGCCATCAATGAAAACTTTTGGCACAATCAGAAATGAAAAGTTTGGTAACGTACTGGAAACTGGTATCATCGTTACAATTGACGACATTTACGAGGTAAAAGTAGATCGTCATATCGAAACCTACATAAAAGATAAAGAAGACGGAGAGTGGCCAACACCAAGTTAGCAATGAACGACTTTTACGCAAAACATCCCAGAGTGCTTGTGGCTGTTGACTCTATAATTTTTGGATTCAATGAGGATGATATTGAGCTAAAACTGCTCGTTTTGCAGCGAAATTTCGAACCGGCCAAAGGAGAATGGTCGCTGATGGGAGGCTTTGTTGATCCTCTGGAAAGCCTGGACGGTGCAGCCCAACGCATTGTAGAAGAACTTACAGGGCTACAGGATGTTTACATGGAACAACTCTTCGCTTTTGGCGACCCGAATCGTGATCCCGGAGGAAGAATCGTTTCTGTTTCTTATTTCTCTTTGGTTAAAATAAAAGAATACGACCGTGAATTGGTGAACAAGCATGGTGCATCATGGATACCTCTTTCGGAACTCCCGGATCTGATCTTCGACCACAACGAGATGGTTGAAAAAGCACTAAGAAAACTGCGAATAAGAGCACGAACACAACCTATTGGCTTTGAGCTCCTCCCTGAGAAGTTCACAATTCCGCAACTTCAACGGCTTTACGAAGCCATTTATCAAAAACCATTCGACAAACGCAATTTTAGGCGAAAAGTTTTAACGATGGGGCTGCTTGACAGACTCGATGAAAAGGAAAAAAGAACATCAAAAAAAGGAGCATTCTACTATAAATTCAATACCGAGAAATACGAAGAGCTGCTTCAAAAAGGATTCAACTTCGAGGTATAGTTCCACCAAAGAAAACCTATTCCCCTCCTAATTATTTATTACCGAAAGCAAGAAAATTCTTTCAGCAAGAAACGCACTCCCGATCACAAATCTTCGCAAGAAACAGGCTATTAAATACTAATAAGCCCGCTCATCTTTTCCTTCTACGTAATTAATAAACGATGCATTAACGACCCTGTTTCCTCCGGGTGTTGGGAAGTTCCCTGTAAAGTACCAGTCGCCTAAGTCGTTCGGACAAGCTTTGTGCAGATTTTCAATAGACTGATAAACAATCTCCACTTCTGCTTTGCAATCCTCTGGTTTTAGCAGCTCGGCTATTTTGGCGGAAATCTCCTCTGCGGTAAATGGCTTATAGATCTCGCGAACATAATTCACCATTTCTTCTTTCGAAAGATTTTCCTGCTCCTTGCACTTTTTGTAAACATCCTGAATAATTGACTCTTTGCCATGATCTTTCAACAGCCCAATTGCTGCATTAAAAGCAATAAACTTATCCAGGCGCGCCATATCAATTCCATAACAATCAGGATAACGGATTTGTGGTGCCGATGAAACAACAATAATCTTTTTCGGATGCAAGCGATCCAGAATTTTCAGGATACTGTTCTTCAACGTAGTCCCCCTGACAATGGAGTCGTCGATAATTACCAAAGTGTCTTTATCGTTTTGAATAATACCGTAGGTAACGTCATAAACGTGAGCCACCAAGTCATCGCGGCTGGCATCATCTGCAATAAAAGTTCGCAGTTTTACGTCTTTAATCGCTATCTTTTCAACCCGAGGCTCAAACGATAGAATGCGCTTGATTTCTTTATCATTCAACGAGCCGTTTTTCGATTGTATCTGGTCAATCTTCCAATCTACCAAATAATGCCTGATACCTTCCACCATTCCGTAGAAAGCAATTTCCGCAGTATTAGGGATAAAAGAAAACACGGTATTTTCGAAATCGTAGTTCACTGCCTCCAGAACTGTGGAAGTAATCAATCTTCCCAGTTCCTTTCTTTCTTTGTATATTGATTTATCGCTTCCGCGCGAAAAATAAATCCGCTCAAAGGAACAGGATTTGCGCTTGTGTGGCACCCTGATCATCTCGCGACTAATTGTTCCGTCGTTTTTCACAATCAAAGCTTCACCCGGGGTAACCTCCTTCACTTTATCGTAATGTACGTTCATTACCGTTTGAATCACAGGACGCTCCGAAGCCACTACTACTATTTCGTCATCGTAATAATAGTGTGCCGGGCGAATTCCCCACGGATCACGTACCACAAAAGCATCGCCATGACCAATTAATCCGGCCATTGCATATCCTCCGTCCCAGTCTTTTGAAGCACGTTCCAATATATTTTGAATATCCAGATTCTCCTCGATTAAAGGCGAAATCTCAGAATTTGAATAGCCTTCGTTTTTGTATTTACGGAAAAGCAACTGGTTTTCCTCATCCAGAAAATGGCCTACCTTTTCCAGGGCGGTTACCGTATCTGTATAAGCTTTAGGATGCTGCCCCAAATCAATCAGAACATCAAATAACTCGTCGGTATTTGTAAGATTAAAGTTCCCGGCAAGTGCGAGGTTGCGTGATTTCCAGTTATTTTGGCGCAAAACAGGGTGTGTAAAATCGATGCTGTTTTTTCCGAAAGTACCATAACGCAAATGTCCTAAATAAAGCGATCCGGCAAATGGAAAGTTTTGTTCAGCCCACTCCGGATCGTTTATGTCTGCATCGTGACGTTTCGCTTTTTTCAGCGGTTTATTCACTTTATCAAAGACATTTTTTATTGGATTCTGATCCACCGATCGATAGCGGCTGATGTATGGATTTCCGGGTTCCAGATTGTTTTTTAAACACACAATCCCTGCCCCGTCCTGACCTCTGTTGTGCTGTTTTTCCATCAACAAATACAGTTTGTTTAGGCCGTATTTCCAGGTACCGTACTTTTTATGGTAATATGATAACGGTTTCAACAAACGGATTAATGCTATACCACACTCATGTTTAATTTGGTCACTCATTTTGATTTGCTTTCAGCTGTGGAAAATTAATAATGTCCGGCACAACAAACGCGGTCGGATAGTCTTTTTGAATTTTTTTATACAGTTTCCAGGCTTCATTCTTTGTTCTGAAATCGCCTACACGTACTCTGAAATTGGGTGCAACAAATTTTATGTGAACGGGGAATTCGGGATATTCCGACAGAAAATCAGTTTTGGTTTCCAACGCTTTTTCTTTAGCATCCATATTCGAACTAAAGAATATTTCCACCCTGAAACCGTCGATCCCTTCTCTCTCTTTATTTTTTTCGATATGCCAGTTCAGCATTTTATCCAGTCGGACGTCTCGCTCCACCGACAGGCCTTCCAAAACCGAAACCTGCGTTGAATCTTGCTGCTCTATCCCCCCGTCAAAATCTTGTGCATCAACAAAATGCGCGGCAAACAATACAATAAAAAAGAGAAAAATAATCTTCATTTGTTATCTCTTGAAGGTGCAAATATAATTCAAAAACGAATAAAACAAGAATACCGTATGCAACATGCAAAAGAGGTTAATCTTTAAGTAAAATTAGGCAGCTAACTTACACAGTATCTGTTTGTTTTTTACATCCGAAAATATCAATACCTTTGCTCCGCTAAAATTTAAAATAATAGTTAACAGGAACGAAATACAACTGATTATGGGCAAGTTAGTAAACGAATTCAACGAATACCGGGCAAAAATGAACGAAAAAATTTTAGCCTCGGACAACAAAGTAATGAAACGGATTTACAGCCTGGATACACTAACTTACCAGGAAGGAGCTTTAAGTACAAAAGTGAAGGAAATGCTCGGCCTGGCAACTTCAATGGTTTTACGTTGCGACGATTGCGTAAAGTATCATCTCGAAAAATGTAATGAACAAGGTGTTACTACGGATGAAGTATTTGAAGTGTTTGGTGTTGCCAACCTAGTTGGAGGAACAATTGTGATTCCCCACACCCGCAGAGCCGTTGAATATTGGGAAGAATTACTCAATGCAAACGAAAACTAATCTTTTTTGAGATTTATTTGTTAACATTATGCTATTAAAAGGAACATTATGGATAAACTTTTTGCAATAACTTCATCTGGTAAAACAGAAAAATCTTTTTTAGACCTGCGTTTTGGTAAATGCGCTTACATCGTTTTTTTCGATCCAAAGAAAAACGTTTATTCTATTCAGGAAAATCAGTTTATCGAACAAGAACATAGTGGAATTAAACTGGTCGAGTTTCTGCAGAAAGAAGGGGTAACAGCTATAATAACAGGCGAAGTTGGCCCAATGGTTAGTAAAAAACTGGAAAAAGAAAAACTTCAATTGGTACTGCTTCACGAAGAACGTATCAAAATTGAAGAAATCATGAACCGTATTAGCGGCCAGTAGATCAATACATTTTCTTATTTAACACAGGAATTAGCGCCAGAAGCACTGCCTGCTCGTAGAGTTGTGTTCGTGTTATGGCATTATTGGTAAGCAAACCAACGGCTCCTGTATTTTGCTTCGAGTTGTGCTCGTTAAAAATCATATCATTGGCAACGCCCAGCTCGTAACCTTTGTCTATTAATTCTGTAACCTGTGTGGGCAGTTTAAAAGTTGTAGTTCTTGATTCTCCGGCAACGTATTCTCCAAGAATTACAATCCATGCAAATGCAGTAAGTTCTTCATTATTTCGATCTACTCCACCTTCAATTCCTACCCAAAAATCTGCTGTAGGAGAAACTTGCTTTGCATTTCGCGCCCTGTTCCTTGCCCCTTTTAGTGTTTCTGCATCACTCATTGGTTGATCTGAAACGCCGGATTCTACGTCACACGATTCAACCGTTACATCATCAAAAAAAGTGGAAAACCCAGCTTTGGTTGCGTTTATTTTTACCGGATTGCCGGATGCTACAATAACCTTCATGAAAAATATTTTCCGAAAAATAAGCAAATCATCTTATTTGCCCCTATCAAAATTCCGATTAATACTGATTGAAAATATTCGTACCGGAATCGGCAACTGTTCTTTGTTTTCGACAGGCGAATTATTAATTTCGTAATAGAGAATGCAACATACACAAGTTTCAGCTTACTGTTCAAAATAAATTTTGTGTTTAAACAAGCTGATTCGTTATTTGCAGTAAAATCTGAACTCGTTGAAAACTAAAAACTCGCACCTATGAAAGTAAGAAAAGCCACTACAGACGACCATGAAAAACTGGTTGAATTTCAGTTGGAAATGGCTCGCGAAACAGAAGGTATTGAACTTCACCTGGAAACCGTTGAACGCGGTGTTAAAGCGGTTTTAAAAGATTCGAACAAAGGAAATTACTATGTAGCAGAAATTAACGGGAAAGTGGTGAGTTCGTTGCTTACTACTTTTGAGTGGAGTGACTGGCGCAATGGAACAGTGCTGTGGATACAGTCGGTATATGTTATGCCACAATACCGCCGCAGAGGAGTTTACCGCAGCATGTATGCGCACATTAAAACAATGGTATTGAGTTCAGACGATTTGAAAGGCATTCGTTTATACGCCGATAAATCGAACCTGCCCGCCCATAAAACCTATAAGAATCTGGGCATGAATCAGGATCATTACATTACTTTTGAGTGGCTAAAATAAACCATGTATTTTTCAGGCTAACTCCTAGAACAAACTCCGCAACAGGTTGTTGGTGTTTCAAAGAAAACCGGGATGAGCAGATATTTATATAAACTGATAGAGCAGGGAGAACACGACCAGCAGGACTTTAAATACTGTATTAACGATTCGAAAAAAATAGCCAAATCGCTGGTTGCCTTTGCCAATACTAAAGGAGGGCGTTTGCTAATTGGCGTAAAAGACAATGGCAAAATTGCCGGAATTAGCAGCGACGAAGAATTCTACATGATAGAATCGGCAGCAAAGATATATAGTAACCCAGTAATCGATTTTTCCACAAAGCAATGGCAGGTAGAAGGGAAAACCGTTCTTGAAATTGGGATCGAACCCGGCGAAGAAAAACCGTATTTCGCAAAAGATGAAAACGGGAAATGGCTGTCTTACATTCGCATTGAAGACGAGAATTTTCTGGCACACAGCATTCAAATTGAAGCTTGGAAAAAACAAAAAAGCAGCAAAGGTATTTGTTTTACTTATTCTGCCGACGAACGCCTGCTTATTGAATACCTTCAAAAAAACTCTTCAATTTCTTTTTCGAGGTTTATGCGGCTTGCACAAATTTCGCGAAAAAAAGCCAGTGAAATCTTAAGTAACTTCCTGGTTATTGACATATTAAAAATCAATACAACAAATGAAGGCTCCACATTTAGCCTAAACGAAGACTTTGATAAAGAAGAACTTGAAAAATTTGCATACTGATCTTTAACAGAACCTTATCAGAATTTTATTGTTAAGAACAATGTAAAAAATGAAATAAAAGATATTTTTACTCGAAATTAAAAGCTGAAAGAATGATGAAATATTTATTGATGCTGTTGCTTGTGGCAGCGATGGGAATGCATGTAGTAGCACAAGATGCCTACATGGATGCTGAAGCAGAAGACGTTGAGAAAACTTATGTTGGAGCAGATGCTTATGCTGTGAAAACCTATCCACAGGATTTCAAAGCAAAAAAGCCTAAGAACATTATTTTTATGATTGGTGACGGAATGGGAACGGCACAGGTTTTTGCCGGGATTACTGCCAATCACGGAAGGTTGTTTCTTGACAATTTCAAACATATTGGTTTTTCAAAAACACAATCAGCCAGCGATTACACTACAGATTCAGCAGCTGGCGGGACAGCGCTTTCATGCGGTGTAAAAACATACAATGGTGCTATTGGAGTGAATCCAGACACTGTTGCCGTAAAATCAATTCTTGAAGAAGCAGAAGAAAAAGGATTGGCAACCGGTTTGGTTTCTACATCAGCAATTACACATGCAACTCCAGCATCGTTTATTGCACATCAGCCAAGTCGTAATATGTACGAAGCAATAGCTACCGATTTTCTAAAAACAGATATCGATGTATTTATTGGCGGTGGATATGATCATTTTGCAAACCGCAAAAACGATAAGCGCAATCTGGTAAAAGAACTTCAGGATAAAGGTTACCAGGTAGAACAAAACATGAATGAGATTGCAAAGGTAAAAAGTGGGAAACTTGCTGGATTAACAGCCGGAGTACACAACGGAAGACTTGCAGAACGTGGCGACATGCTACCTGTTGCAACAAATACCGCAATTAACATTCTTGATAACGACAGTAAAAAAGGGTTCTTCTTAATGGTTGAAGGATCGCAGATCGATTGGGGAGGACATGCAAATAGCACAATTTACATCGTTGAAGATATGCTGGACTTTGATAAATCGATTGGCAAGGCATTGGATTTTGCAGCCGAAGATGGTGAAACATTAATTGTAGTAACAGCAGACCACGAAACGGGTGGATTGAGTATTAACGGTGGCGACATGTCAACCGGGATGGTAAAAGGCGAATATACAACAGGAGGTCACTCAGCGGTAATGGTTCCCGTATTTGCTTATGGACCGGGAGCCGAACAATTCACTGGGATTCTGGAAAACACCGACCTTCATGATAAAATGAAAGCGTTGTTATTAGGAAAATAAATCATCCGATTTTATACCAAAGAACCGGGATCGCCTGCAACAGCGATTCCGGTTTTTTATGAATTTTGATCTTTGTTTTCTATCTTGCCGCCCGAATATTACTAAATCAATCAATGAAGGAAGCACTTGAGGTCCTGGATCATGTCAGGCTAAACTTCTCTCCAAACGGATTACTTGCGTTAAACATTACCATTGCATTTATAATGTTTGGCGTTGCGTTGGATATTAAGTTTGAACATTTTAAAGAACTCATTAAAAGCCCGAAACCGGTGATTGTTGGTGTAATTTCGCAGTTTTTGTTGTTACCTGCCATTACTTTCCTTTTTATCATCGTTCTTAACCCAACGCCAACTGTAGCCCTTGGGATGATATTGATTGCCTCGTGTCCGGGAGGAAACGTCTCTAATTTCATGAGTGCATTAGCTAAAGGGAACCTTGCTCTTTCGGTAAGCTTAACAGCAATTGCTACACTCGCAGCAACATTTATGACACCTGTTAATTTTGCTGTTTGGGGCAAATTTTACATTAATTTTTACAACAACGCAGGAGCAGGCGATCTTTTAGTACCCATCAGAATCGATTTCTTTCAGATGGTTCAGACCGTTGTAATATTACTCGGTATTCCAGTGATAATAGGCTTGCTCTTTGCGCAGTACCTTCCGAAACTTACTGCTAAAATAAAAAAGCCAATCCGGCAATTATCAATTCTGATATTCATCGCCTTTGTAATCATCCTGCTCAGCGCCAACTTTAGTCATTTCCTTAAATTTGTACACCTCGTTTTCCTGATCGTTTTAATCCATAACGGACTGGCATTACTTACCGGTTATTCTTTTAGTTCAATAATGGGCCTTGCACGAGTAGACCGACGTACAATCACAATCGAAACAGGTATCCAAAACTCAGGATTGGCGCTGGTTTTGATGTTTAATCCCAAAATATTTCCGCCAGAAATGGAACTTGGAGGCATGACAATTATTGCTGCATGGTGGGGCGTATGGCACATCCTTAGTGGGTTTGGCGTATCGTATATTATGGCACGTTTTAAGCTCAGAAAAACAGAATAAGAATATATTTGCACTACACGAAAGAGCGCGAACACTAAAGTTTTAATACTGGGACATATTAAAGCCAGTTACATTTTGTTAGAGTACCATCTAAAAAATAGAAATAAGACGAATGAAGTACGAAAAATGGTCATTGGGTTATTTGTTACTTAAAAAATATGTAAGCTTTGCGGATTTAATCATCCATAAACGGATAATATTAACGGGTAAAGAAAACATTCCAAAAAATAAGCCTATACTATTTGCGCCCAATCACCAAAACGCTTTAAGTGACCCTATGGCAATATTGCTACACACGCCCTATCAACCGGTTTGGCTGGCACGAGCCGATATTTTCAAAAATAAAATAGCTGCAGCCATTTTACGTTTCATGAAAATAATGCCAGTTTACCGAATCCGTGATGGCAAAGATCAGCTAAGTAAAAACGACACTACTTTCGATAATTCAATAAAAGTATTGAAGAGCAACGGTGCATTGGCTCTTTTTCCTGAAGCGGCTCACTCTGGTAAACGCCAAATGCTGACACACAAAAAAGCGGTTCCGCGAATAGTTTTTTTGGCCGAAGAAAAAGCAAAAGAAAATATCGATATTCATATCGTTCCTACCGGAATATATTACAGCAGTTACTGGAAATTTAACCGAACTGTGATTGTGAATTTTGGGAAACCGGTTCTGGTTAATGACTACCTGGAGGAATATCAACAGAATCCAAATTCAGCGACAATGGCATTGCGCGACAAACTAAGTGAGGCCATCGACAAACAAATTATTAATATTAGAAGCAAGGCCCATTATAATGATTTTGAACTGATCAGAGCGTTTTACGGAAAAGAATATTTAAAACGACAGGGTGGTAAATACTCACCCGTGAACCTATTAAGGTCAGACCAGCAACTTTGCAGAAAACTGGACAAATTGGAGCAAGCTGCCCCGGAAGAAACGGAAAAGCTGACAAAAACAGCAAAATCCTACCAACAGCTTTTAAAGAAACACCATTTACGCAATTGGTTGGTAGCTAATCCGAAAAACAATCTCTGGAAAATTTTATGCAACAAGTTAGCTTTAGTTATTGGTTTGCCAATTTTCATATATGGCTTTATCCTTAACGCTGTGCCGTTTTTTGTAATTGACACGCTGGTAAGAAAGAAAGTAAAAGATTTTGCTTTTTGGAGCAGTTTTTCGCTTGTACTAGGCTTGCTACTTTTCCCTATTGTTTACCTGTTAGAACTTTGGGCAATATCGGGATTTATCCCCGGAGTATGGCTAAAACTCGCATTTCTTATCACGCTTCCGTTTTTCGGGAAATTGGCTTTTTTATGGTACATCCTTCTCCGAAAAACTTTGGGACGCGGAAATCTACTATACCTGAAACTCTTCAATAAAAAGATTTTCGACAAAATAATCGGACAGAAAAACAAGCTGTTTGAGCAACTTAATTCGCTTATCTCAGTTTGAAAACATTCATAAAGACAAAATAATACTGAATACAAAAAAAGGAACCAATTGGCTCCTTTCTTTGTATCGATATTAAAAAAATATTACTCAGTAATGCTAACAACCTCTCCAAAAAGGTCGGCATTTTCTTCCACTTTTTCGTCATTGCCGTAAACACACAAGGCATCCTGCCCCAGAATATCTTCAACAAGTTTTTTCATGCCTTTAATATCATCTGCAGTTGTAGCTAAAACAGCTTCTCGTTCACTCTTAAGTTCTTCGGGTGTAGTTTTCTCAAAGTAATATTGAATAGCCAAATTTCCTTCCTGTGAAGGAGTTTTGGGGCCATCCATTCGCGAGATTGTACCAATAATATAGCGGGTCATTGCGTTATCATCAGCCTCAAAAGTTTCCAAATACTCCGGAGTATTATCGTAATTTTCCACTGTCTCTTTCAGATTTGGATCGCGATATGAAGCAAAATATACGTTTCCACTTGACGAGATTCCGGCAAAACCACCATAAGCTCCACCAATTACACGCACTTGGTTTTGCAACCAATCTGTTGAAAGCACCTGGTTCAACACGCGCATTTTCCCGGTATATTCATATCCGAGCTTTTTAAAATCGTACCCTTTTACTACGTACTGTACTTTTGATGCAGATTTTAAGCCTTCATTTTTCTTACTGAAATCAAATTTCCAGTCATTCAATTCAGTGCTTACTTCAGGAAGTGCGGAAGCAAGAGCTTCTACTCCTTGTAAGTACGGAGCGAAATCTTTGTCGCTGCAAGTTACCGTCGCAATCAAATTTTGCTTTGCAAACAACAATTGGGCAGTTTTTTCAAGACTAGCAACAATCTCGTCGCTCTTTGCATCGAAGTTGTCCGACAAATCAGTCAAAAACCGGTAATACTCAAGACCTCCGGTCATTTCACTATACATTCCATAATTTGAGTAATAAGAACGCAAACGTGTCATTGCGTAATTCAAGCCATTATTTTTAATGTCTGAGTCTACCCTGGAAAAGTGACGAGAGATTAACTCTTTCAAACGGTCTTTATCATCCAACTTCGAATTCAAAATAATCTCGTCAGCAAGCTCGAACATTTTGCCTGCTTTTTCGGTAGTTGCCTTAGTATATACCACAAATTTCGGAAGCATTTCATCATCC
Organism: uncultured Draconibacterium sp.; assembly: GCA_963677455.1. Taxonomy (GTDB): domain Bacteria; phylum Bacteroidota; class Bacteroidia; order Bacteroidales; family Prolixibacteraceae; genus Draconibacterium. The sequence goes on along the minus strand of OY781971.1, from coordinate 5,862,908 downwards.
GAGTGATTGGCCATATACTCTGTCAAATAGGTACTAAACCCGCCGGTATGAATATTAAGTTCGTTATCCAACTCGCCGTAGGTAAAGTTTTCAGTATTTAGTTTTCCGAGAACTGCAGATAAAAGCTTTGCATATGGGATAAGCTCCTGTGGCAACACACGAGTATCGAAATAAAGATTGCTGTACAGAATACCATTTGTGAAAGCATTGTGCTGCAACACTTTTACATCAGCAACGTCTTTCTCATCCACATCATACCATTCAATTTCAGGACTAATATCTGTTCTCTCTAGCATTGGGATTGTTGCCAAAGCCTCAGGTGTATCTTCTTTTTTCTGATACTCAATCAATTCTTTAGTCTGCTCAACCAGCTCTTTCTTATCCTCATCAGATAAGCTTGCCTGATAAGCTGCAAGTTCGGCATTTGTTGCTTCCGTAATTTTTGCCTGTAATCCCGGCTCCGGCTTTAATACCATCAGAAGAGAATGTGGATTATTGATCAAATACTTGGTAACCATTGTTTGAAGAATATCGGTATCCAGTACTTTTTTAGCATTTTCAAGCGGAGTGTTGAATTCCAGCCCAAGAAAAGGATCATTGGCAAAAAACCAGGTTGGATAGCTTTGCATCAAGTACATCAAACCTTTCTGAGGTGTATTTCCTTCTTTTAAGTTGAACTCTGTACGGTTCAGAATACCTTCGAGTGTAGTTTTGTCGAAACCGTTTTTTGCAACAGAATCAAGTGTACTAAAAACGATTTCCTTGAATTTGTCTTTATCTTCCGGGTTCGCATTACGAACAGTTATTTGAAATGTATTTTGCTTCGCTTCAGAAAAATAAGCGCTAATGTCGCGACCGATACCTGCTTCCTGTAACTTTAAACGAAGCGGTGCCGATTCGTGATTTACCAATGCTTCAGACAAGATATCGCCTAACATTGCCAAAGAGCGATCAGTGCCTTCGCCAACCACAAAACTCAGCGAAAGAAATGTCTGATCTTCTATTGGTGAAGCTTCAGGAACAGCATAAGTCTTCTCGACTTCTTTCATCGCATCAAAAGGTTTCTGTAGAGGTATATCCACAACCTCTTCTGAGCGATCGTATTTCGACAAATATTCAGTATCAATAAACTCAAGTTCTTTGTCCAGATCAGCATCACCATAGAGCAAAATGTAACTGTTGCCCGGGTGGTAATATTTTTTGTGGAAATCAACAAAAGCTTCGTAAGTTAGTTTTGGGATCTCTGTTGGATACCCGCCCGATGCAACACCATAAGTATTGTCGGGGAACAGGACTTTGTTCACCTGGTAATCCAATTCACGTGATGGGCTTGAGTAAGCTCCTTTCATTTCATTATACACAACTCCTTTGTAAACTACATCTGCATCTTCACTTTCCAGTTCATAGTGCCAACCTTCCTGCATGAAAATTCTCGGATCTTCGTAAATCAGCGGATTCAGAACAGCATCCATATAAACATGCATCAGGTTAAAGTAGTCTTTATCATTCATACTCGCCACAGGGTAAGTCGTAATATCCGCTCCGGTCATGGCATTCAAAAAAGTATTTAACGACCCTTTTATCAAAACATCAAACGGACTCTTTACCGGGAAATTCTTAGAACCGTTCAGCACTGAATGCTCCATAATATGAGGTGTTCCATAGTCGTTCTGCGGCACAGTTTTGAAAGCAATATTAAAAAGCTTATTCGGATCATCAGCTGCAATTTTCATCAATTGAGCTCCGCTTTTGTTATGCTTAAAAAGCAAACACTCAGCATTTACTTCATCCACAAACTTCTTATCAACAAGGGTAAATCCGTAATATTGATCACCCGTTTTGTATTTTTCTTTCGGCGAGCAGGCAGAAAAAGCCAAAATTATAGCCACCAGAAAGAGAAGCGCAGTTTTTCTTTTCATGATTTTAAAAATTAGATAATTTGGTTTTAAAGAGTTTATATTACTTGTCTGGAAAAAAGCAAAAAGTTACAAATAATACATGTAAATATCACCTATTAAATGAGTTCAGGTAGCAAAAAAATATAAACGGGTTTAAAAATTCACTCCCAAAAGCATCCTATGGTCTGGAAACCAGCAATTTCTTAGCAATTGTCTGTTGATCTTCAGTCTTTATCTGCATGATGTAAATACCATTAGGTACTTCATTCAGCTTTAACGTGGTCCTATGAAGTGGAAAATCATACTGTTCTTTTAAAATTTCTTTTCCGATAATACTGATCAGTCGTATTTCTGTAAAGGATTCTGTCTCTAGTGCTACAGTGACTTGATTATTTTTAACAGGATTAGGGTATATTTTTAATTGTGCTTCAATTCTCTCTTTTTCGTTCTGCGAACCTTCGTCAAAAGAAGTTGCAAAAACCGAAAAGCTAAACATCAGTACAAATAATAGAAGTATATATTTTTTCATGGCTCGTATCTTTATTTGTCTAATTAAACTCTGCAAATAGCATGCCTCTTTTTAAAATGACAAACAAAAATCAAAATAGTTGCAAAGCAGCTTCTAAATCTTCGGGTGTATCAATACCAATGGTTTGAATTGTAGTTTCTGCTGTCCGAATTTTATATCCACTTTCCAACCATCGCAACTGCTCCAGGCATTCTGCTAATTCAAGAGGAGTTTGCTCCAAATTTGTTAATTCACAGAGCGTTTCATACCTAAAAGCATACATCCCGATATGTGCCCAGCACTTATTTTTCAGGTGCCAGTTTGCTTTGTCTTCTTCGTTACGAATATACGGGATAGGAGATCTACTGAAATATAGAGCATTTTGTTTCCTGTCGATTACAACTTTCGGGCGGTTCGGATTAAATAATTCTTCTCCATTTTCAATTTTTTTAACCAATGTAGCAATCTCCACCTCCTCATCTGCAAAACAACTTTTAATACTCTCAACCTGCTCTGGCTTTATAAAAGGCTCATCGCCTTGAATATTTATTACCACATCGAAATCATATTCTTCTGCAATTTTTCTTGCTGCTTCCGCGCATCGGTCGGTTCCACTCTGATGAGTTGACAGCGTACTTACCACCTCCCCTCCATAAGCTTTTACTGCGTTCAAAATCCGGTTATCATCAGTAGCAACAAAAACTCGATCGAGTGCTTTTTGTGCATTTTCGTAAACCCACTGAATCATTGGTTTGCCTTTTATATTAGCCAAAGGCTTGCCCGGAAAACGAGAAGATTGATATCTCGCAGGAATAATTCCAATAAACTTCATCGGTTTGTAATTGTTTTTTTGGATAGCAAATAAAATTTGTCCCGATTTTAACCGGGTGTTCTTTCGTACTGAACTTTCCTAATTTTTCAAAATACTTTTAACGCCACAAAGATAATAATCGCTCGCTTATTTTTAGCGGGCTTATTTCAACTAAAATAACACTGCAAAACCTAAAAAAGCTTAATTGATTGGCTCCAAACTATAATGCCACCGAAAAATTGTAAATTTGCGCTTTAAATTCAATCCAGAACAAAATATTGAGATTGAAACAATCAACAAACAATGTTTTTCTTTCAAGTAAGAAAAGTAGAAAGAGAAATTTGAAAAGACATGGATTTACAAACAATAAAACAACGATTCGAAATTATAGGGAATGCGCCGGGGTTAAACCGGGCCATTGAAGTTGCAGTACAAGTAGCGCCTACCGATCTTTCGGTTTTAATAACCGGCGAAAGTGGCGTTGGTAAAGAGATATTTCCACAAATCATCCATCAGTTTTCGAGCAGAAAACACGGCAAATACATTGCTGTTAACTGCGGGGCAATTCCGGAAGGAACCATCGATTCTGAGCTTTTCGGGCACGAAAAAGGAGCTTTTACCGGTGCGCTTTCCGACCGAAAAGGTTATTTCCAGGAAGCTGATAACGGAACCATTTTTTTAGATGAAATTGGAGAACTGCCATTATCTACCCAAGTGCGCTTGCTAAGGGTTCTGGAATCGGGTGAATTTATCAGGGTTGGTTCGTCGAACGTTATAAAAACAAACGTTCGGGTAATTGCAGCTACTAACGTAAATATTACAAAAGCAATTGACGAAGGGAAATTCAGAGAAGACTTGTATTACCGTTTAAACACGGTACCAATTACAATATTGCCGTTACGTGAACGCTCTGACGATATAAATCTCTTGTTTCGCAAATTTGCGCGCGATTTTGCCGAAAAGTACCGCATGCCTCCGGTTCGGCTAACCGAAGATGCCCGAACAGTATTGGGAAGTTTTCGCTGGCCCGGAAATATCAGGCAACTCAAAAATGTTACCGAACAAATTTCAATTATCGAACAAGAAAGGGAAATAACAGGCGATGTGTTACGTCACTACCTCCCGAATGAAGGAGGCAAAAATCTACCAGCCTTATTTGCCAGGGCTGAAGAAAATCAGTCGTTTGCAAACGAGCGAGAGATTCTCTACAAAGTTCTCTTCGATATGAAAAAAGATATGAACGACTTAAAAAAACTGGTTCTGGATATAATGGAAAACCGTGAGGCTCCAATTTCAGGCGACCAAGCCCGAATCATTCGTAATCTTTACCACGACGAAGGAAACCATATTGCAAAAGAGCCGGCTCATAATCCAATTCACATTTCACACGTTGACAAGGAAAACATCCAGGATACAGAAGAATTTGTGGAAGAATCGCTTTCTTTGGCCGATAAAGAAATTGAATTAATTAAGAAAGCGCTTGATAAACACCGGGGAAAACGCAAATATGCTGCGCAGGAACTGGGCATTTCAGAACGAACCTTGTACAGAAAAATTAAAGAATACGATATTAAGGGATAATACTATGCAGAGAAAGATTTTGTTTTTGGCTATAATTACCACAATCGCTATCAGTTTAACTCCTTCGTGTACGGTAAAATATAATATGACTGGCTCCAAACCAATGATATTGGAGAAAACATTCACTGTTTATTATTTCCCTAACCGGGCACGGCTAATCAACCCAACGCTTAGCCAGAATTTTACGGAGAAACTAAAGGAAAAACTTCAACGTCAAACTTCGCTGAACGAACTTACAGAAGATGGAGACATTGAATTTGAAGGCCAGATTACAGGCTATGAATTTCGTCCTATGGCTGTGCAAAAAGATGACCTTTCGTCGCAAACGAGGCTTACGATTACAATCAGCTTAAAATACACCAACCACAAAGAACCGGAAAACGACTTCGAGAAAAGCTTTACCGGGTACGAAGACTTCGATAGTAGCCAACCAATAAGTTCTGTTGAAGAAGACCTCGTTACAACAATAATTGATAAGCTAACAGAAGATATTTTTAATGCTACCATTGCAAACTGGTAAAATGAATAAAGAACTGTTTATTAAATATTTGCACTCGCCTGCAGAGCTTAACGAAGAAGCGCTGAGCTCACTAAAACAAATAACTGTAGATTATCCTTGGTTTCAAACAGGCTGGATGTTGTATTTAATGAACCTCAAAAAAATAAATCATCCGGATTTTGAAACAGTGTTGAAGCAAGTTGCAATAGCTGTTCCCGACCGAAAAAGGTTATTCAAGTACCTGAATAACGAAATAAAACTTACAGCAGCAGATGCACTTTGGGGTATTAATGATTCAAACTATCAACTGGAAGATAAGGCTCCAATAACTACCGGATCTTTAATCGATAAATTCCTGAACTCAAATTCAGGAACAATCCGACAACCGAAGCATGGGCTAAACAACGAAAAAAGCCCTAACAATAAGCACATTATTGAAAAAAGCGACACCGAAAGTGACGACTTAATTACAGAAACCTTAGCCAACATTTATCTGCAACAAAAAAATTACGAAAAAGCACTTGATGCCTTTCAAAAATTAAGTTTGAAATATCCGGAAAAAAGTATTTACTTTGCAAGCCGAATTAAAGAAATAGAAGTATTAAAGAATAATATCTAAAAGAGATGAGTGTATATATTTTCATAACCGTATTACTGTTCATCGTTTGTATCCTTCTGGTACTAATTGTTTTGGTACAGAACTCTAAAGGAGGTGGGCTTGCCAGCAATTTCCAATCTTCTGGTCAGGTGATGGGAGTTCGTAAAACCAATGATTTTCTTGAAAAAGGGACATGGGTTCTTGCCGCTGCACTATTGTTATTATCGGTTGTAGGTGCAGGATTTATTCCTCGCGAGAAAGCAACTTCAGAGCAATCGCGTGTTCAGGAGCAAATTGAAACGACTGTTGATCCAACTCAGGTTCCAACATTCCCGACTACAGCTCCAGCTAATAACAACGCAGCCCCAGCAACAAACAACAATGCAACTACAGATGACAATAAAGACGGAGAAAACTAGAATCTCATTATAAAGAAATATAGCAAAAGCCGTTCAGTACTGAACGGCTTTTTTTATAATAAAAACCGAACTTACCAGCTCTTTTTTAAGTGAATATCACAAGGTGAATCTTGGTGAACTGAATTCACTTTCGATTACAAGTGGTAAACTAAATTTGGTTGATGACAAAAGGTTAAAATTTGCAACACCCTGTAGCTGAATTGAAATAAAATAACGGGGATTCTCGTTCAACCGTGCAATTAATGGACTCAAGATATCGTCTATATCAACGGAGTTTGTTTCATGATTTAGAAAACGACCTTCCTGTAATAAATCAATTGATTGAAGTTGCTGATAATTATCTCCGGCCTGTGTTTTGTAAAAAATAGCCAGTTGAAGCTCTCCAATGGTTTCATTTCCTTTTAAAGCATCAAATGAAATAGAAGATCCTGTTCCAGCAAATGATCTGAACTATATCTCCGGAGCAATTTTTAAAATCATCGCTGTATCCAAGACAGAAAACCCCAATACCATTAAACTGATGGATATTGCTTGACTCATTAAAATCTGTTAGATAAGCGGTCGTCGGAATATCAACAACCAATCTGGCTTCAGTCAGGTAACTGGTATCAGCTTCTTCGCAGGCGAGTAAGGGAAACAATAGCACCCCAATCCAAAATAATTTCTTGAGTTTCATCGCTTTTTGTTTAATGTTTAATTTCCCGTTGTACGCCGGCTCTTGTTCTCTGTCTTCTAAAATTACGAAATTAATATATGAATTGTTGCGAACCTTAGCAACAAAAGAGAAAATCACCTTCTATTCTTCATAAATAACATTACACTAGAATTTTCCTGCCAGCCTGACAGAAATACTGACAAAACCACAACTGGCTAATTATCAGCAACAATAAACATAAACAAGAACTAAGTGCATCGCTACCAATGTAATTTTGTCCCGCCTTCCGTGCATTAATGATGTTTTGATCTCTTGGCACAAAATGTGATAAAGCCACGGTGTCGAAATAAAAATGTTTAATAAATAAAAGTTACTACAATGGCAGAATTAAAAGGTAAAATCCTGGCTGGTAAAATCCTGGTTCAACCTCAGGAGGCCGAAACAAAAACTTCCAGTGGAATTATAATTCCAGACTCAGCTAAAGAAAAGCCACAAGTTGGCAAAGTTGTGTTGGTTGGTTCCGATAAAAAAGATGAACCGATGGAATTAAAAGCAGGTGATGTTGTATTTTACGGAAGATACGCCGGCACAGAGTTGAACATTGATGGTGTAGATTATTTATTAATGTCGCAAAACGACGTATTATACATTGTATAAACAAATCAAAAAAATAAGAAAAGATGGCTAAAGAAATTAAATTCGATATCGAAGCGCGCGACCTGTTGAAAAGCGGTGTTGACCAGTTGGCCGATGCGGTAAAAGTAACGCTTGGACCAAAAGGACGTAACGTTGTAATCGAGAAAAAATTTGGTGCACCTCAAATTACAAAAGACGGTGTAACTGTTGCAAAAGAAATTGAACTAAGCAATGCCTTCGAAAACTTAGGTGCTCAGATGGTAAAAGAAGTTGCTTCTAAAACCGGTGACGATGCTGGTGACGGAACAACAACTGCGACTGTACTCGCGCAGTCAATCGTTAACGTTGGATTGAAAAACGTAACAGCAGGTGCTAATCCAATGGATTTGAAACGCGGGATAGACAAAGCTGTTGAGGCCGTAGTAAAAAGCATTGGCGAACAAGCTCAAACCATCGGCGACGATTACGCAAAAATTGAATCTGTAGCCAAAATCTCGGCAAATAACGATTCTGTAATCGGCTCACTTATTGCAGAAGCAATGAAAAAAGTACAAAAAGAAGGTGTTATCACAATCGAAGAAGCAAAAGGTACTGATACTTACGTTGATGTAGTTGAAGGTATGCAATTCGATCGCGGATACATCTCTCCTTATTTTGTAACCGACGCAGAAAAAATGACTGCTGATCTGGATAGTCCTTTTATCCTTATCCACGACAAGAAAATCAGCACGATGAAAGATCTTCTTCCTGTTTTGGAAGCAACTGCTCAAACTGGACGCCCGCTAATGATCATTTCTGAAGATGTTGATGGTGAAGCATTGGCAACTCTTGTTGTTAACCGTTTGCGTGGTTCGTTGAAAGTATGTGCTGTTAAAGCTCCAGGTTTTGGCGATCGCAGAAAAGAAATGTTAGAAGACATTGCCATTCTTACAGGTGGAACAGTAATTACTGAGGAAAAAGGAATGAAGCTTGAGCAAGCAACAATCGAAATGTTGGGTCAGGCAGAAAAAATTACTGTAAACAAAGAAAATACAACCATCGTTAACGGAGCCGGAGAACAAGAAGCTATCGCAGCCCGCGTTTCTCAAATTAAAGCTCAGATGGAAACTACAACTTCTGATTACGACAAAGAAAAACTGCAGGAACGTTTGGCTAAACTAGCCGGCGGTGTTGCTGTTATCTATGTTGGCGCAGCTTCTGAAGTTGAAATGAAAGAGAAAAAAGACCGAGTAGACGACGCATTGCACGCAACCCGCGCTGCTGTTGAAGAAGGAATCGTTCCTGGGGGAGGTGTAACTTACATTCGTGCCACCGCTGCTCTTGCCGACTTAAAAGGCGATAACGAAGACGAAACTACCGGTATCGAAATCATCAAACGTGCGATTGAAGAACCACTTCGCCAGATTGTAACAAACGCTGGTAAAGAAGGTGCTGTAATCGTTCAGAAAATAAAAGAAGGAACAGCCGATTTTGGATACAATGCCCGCATCGATCAGTTCCAAAACTTATTTGAAGTTGGTGTAATTGACCCAGCTAAAGTAACACGTGTTGCTTTGGAAAATGCTGCTTCAATTGCAGGTATGTTCTTAACTACTGAGACAGTAATTGTTGAAGAAAAAGAAGATGCTCCTGCAATGCCAATGGGCGGAGGCGCTCCAGGAATGGGCGGCATGGGTGGAATGATGTAATAATTATTCGCACAAAATATCTAAAAAGCTCTTCTGAAATTCAGAGGGGCTTTTTTTATACCCAAAATCCTGACAATCGTCAGATAGTGTTTTTTAACATCTTTTACATCAAATCAAAACACTAATAATGTGGCATTTACAAAAAATACAAATTCTTAATCTAAGCTTGTTTTTTCCTTACTAAGTTATCTACCTTTATCCCGTTAATCTGAATGGTCGGTTGTTACTTTAAAAGACTCGGAAATCCGCGATATTACAAGCAGCAACCGATAAATTTAAATAAAACGAAATGGTTACAGACATAAATGAATTCATTGCGAATTTGGAGAAAAGAACTCCGGGGGAAAATGAATTTCACCAGGCAGTTGAAGAGGTTGCCACCTCTGTTTGGGATTTCTACAAAAAGAATCCGCGTTATCAAAAAGCCAAAATTCTGGAAAGAATGTGCGAACCCGAACGTGTGATCATGTTTCGTGTTCCATGGGTTGATGACCGGGGAGAAGTTCAAATTAACCGTGGATATCGGGTAGAATTCAACTCTGCACTGGGTCCTTACAAAGGAGGCTTACGCTTTCACGCAAGTGTTACACTAAGCATCCTGAAATTCTTAGGTTTCGAGCAGACCTTTAAAAACAGCCTCACAACTCTGCCAATGGGTGGCGGAAAAGGCGGTTCTGATTTTAGCCCAAAGGGAAAAACCGATGGTGAAATCATGCGTTTTTGTCAGTCGTTTATGAGCGAACTTTATCGCCATATTGGATCAAACACCGACGTACCAGCCGGAGATATTGGAGTTGGAGGACGCGAAATAGGCTACTTGTTTGGGCAATATAAAAGACTCAAGAACGAATTTACCGGTGTGCTTACAGGCAAGGGATTATCTTGGGGAGGAAGCCTTATTCGCCCGGAAGCTACCGGTTTTGGTGCCGTTTATTTTGCACAACACATGTTGCACCAGCTCGGACAGGATATAGAAGGACAGAAATTCTCAGTATCCGGCTTCGGAAATGTTGCCTGGGGAGCTATCAGTAAAATCAATGAGCTGGGTGGAAAAGTTGTTACAATATCAGGTCCCGACGGATATATTTACGATAAAGAAGGTATTTCCGGCGACAAAGTAAATTACCTGCTTGAGTTACGGGCTACCAACAACGATATAGTGGCTCCTTACGCTACAGAATTTGGAGCAGAATTTCATGCAGGCAAACATCCGTGGGAAGTTCCGGTTGACATAGCGATGCCTTGTGCCACTGAAAACGAAGTTAATCTTGACGATGCAAAAACGCTGGTTAAAAACGGTTGCCTTATGCTTGCCGAGGCTTCGAATATGGGTTGTACTGCTGAAGCTGTTGATTATCTGGCTGAACACATCGACTATGCACCGGGCAAAGCAGTAAATGCAGGAGGCGTTGCTGTTTCCGGATTAGAAATGTCGCAGAACAGCATGCGTATTAACTGGCCACGTGAAGAAGTTGACCACAGGCTGAAAGGGATTATGAAAAACATTCATGACACCTGTGTAGCTTACGGCAAAAACGGCAATAAAGTAAACTATGTGAAAGGCGCAAACGTTGGTGGTTTTGTAAAAGTTGCAGAAGCAATGCTCGCACAAGGAGTAGTGTAAAAATTACACAAATATATACGACATAAAAATCCGTACTCAGGTGCGGATTTTTTTATGCTTCAGCGGATTGACTCGTTAAATTTAAATATCTGATAATATTGAATCTTCGTTCGACTCTATACTCTTTTTTACATTTGTTGAAATTTATTTAAAGATGCTGATAGATACACATTCGCACATATATTCTGAAGATTTCCTCCACGATCGTGATGAAGCGCTCGAGCGGGCATACGGTAATGGTGTAAAAAAAATCATTCTTCCGAATATTGATTCAGCCTCTATCCGGCATATGCTCGATCTGTCAGATGCCTACCCTCATTTTTGTTATCCATTAATGGGCTTGCACCCAACTTCGGTAGACGAAGATTATAAAGAAGAACTTCATGCAGTTGAATACTGGCTTGAAAAAAGAAAGTTCTACGGTATCGGCGAAATTGGAATTGATCTTTATTGGGACAAAAAATTCAAAAACGAGCAAATTGATGCATTTCGTCATCAACTCAAACTGGCAAAAAGTAAAAATTTGCCAGTTGTTATTCACGTCAGAAATTCGTTCAACGAAACCTTTCAAGTTGTAAAAGAAGAACAAGACGGAACGCTGAGAGGAGTATTCCATTGTTTTACTGGCAGCAAAAGTGAAGCACAAAAAATAATCGACTTAGGATTCTATCTTGGAATTGGAGGGGTGCTTACTTTTAAAAACAGCGACCTCGACCAAATTATACCAGACATTAACCTTTCGAATTTAATTTTGGAAACGGATTCGCCGTATTTAGCACCGGTGCCCAAAAGGGGCAAACGCAACGAAAGTGCCTATCTTCTGTATGTTGCTCAAACTCTGGCCGACATATACAAAATACCCTTCGAGCAAGTTTCTGAAATAACGACAGCAAATGCACGCAGATTATTTGAAATTTAATAACTTGCAGCCCGTATTTCACAATTTGCAATGAAAATTAAAACCGAGAAGAAAACTTCCATCCTTATTATTTACACCGGAGGAACAATCGGAATGGTTCAGCATCCACAAAACAGAACTTTAGTTCCGGTTCGTTTTGAGAAAATTCAGGAAGTGGTTCCTGAACTGAAGAAATTTGATTTCATTATAAAAACCATCACTTTTAATCCGGCCCTAGATTCGTCGAACATGAATCCAATAACCTGGATTAAAATTGCAAAAACGATTGAGCGCAATTACAACACTTACGACGGATTTGTTGTGTTACATGGAACCGACACCATGTCGTATACAGCATCGGCGCTTAGTTTTATGTTCGAAAACTTGGATAAGCCGATCATCCTTACCGGTTCGCAGCTACCTATCGGGATGATTAGAACCGACGGAAAAGAGAATTTAATAACTGCTGTTGAAATCGCAGCAGCTAAAAGAAACGGCGCAAGCATGGTTCCAGAGGTTTGCATCTACTTTGATTTTAAATTATTCCGCGGAAACCGAACAGTAAAACGTGACGCGGAGTTGTTTAGTGCATTTCGCTCGGTTAACTACCCTGAATTGGCAGTTGCAGGAATCGATATAAAATATAGTACTGAATTTATTTACCATCCTGAGAATACTGGAATTTTAAAGGTAAATACGAATTTCGACGACAATGTTGTGATTTTAAAAATGTTTCCGGGAATCAATCAGAAAGTCATGAATTCGATTTTGAAAACACCGGGATTAAGAGGAGTTGTATTAGAGACCTTTGGTTCAGGTAACGTACCAACATCGAGATGGTTAACCAACAGCATAAAGAAAGCAATAAAACAAGGAGTTATAATACTGAATGTGACACAATGCGAAGGAGGAAGGGTTGTAATGGGACAATACCAAACAAGCCTTGAACTGCTTAACGCAGGTGTTATTTCGGGAAAAGATATTACAAGCGAAGCAGCAATAACTAAATTAATGTTCCTGCTAGGACAGGACTTAAAACCAGAAGAAATTAAAATGTATCTCAATAAAAGTTTACGCGGGGAAATTAGTGAATAGCGCTATTTTTTTTTCGTATTTTTTTATTAATTTGCAGCCCTCGTTTTTGAGGGGAGCCGGTACAAAATACTGGAGAGGTGCAGGAGTGGTTGAACTGGCACGCCTGGAAAGCGTGTAGACGCCGAAAGCGTCTCGGGGGTTCGAATCCCCCTCTCTCCGCATAAAGGAGTGTAGTTTCTTAGAGAGAAAGAAGAATAAATAAACGAGGCATATTTTTTGTGGGAATAAAAATTGTTCATTAAGAATTTCGATAAAAAAATCAAAAAAGATTATTAATTAAAAATTCAAATCAATTATGAAAAGACTATTCGCGTTAATAGCCGTATTTGGGATGCTATTCTTTATGGCATCAAATGTTGCTTTTGCTCAGGATGAAGAAGCAGCTGCAACTGAACCTGCTACCGAGGAACAGGTAGACATGTCTGTTGATCAGGAAGAAGAAGCTGCAGCTGCAGCAGAGGAAGGAAAATCATTGCACAGTCAATTGAAACAAAAGTTTATTGAAGGTGATCCAGCTTTCATGTCATTTGTATTAGTTGCCCTTATTTTAGGTTTGGCCTTCGCTATTGAAAGAGTTCTTTACCTTAACTTGGCTACCAGCAATACTAAGAAATTGCTTGCCAACGTTGAAGAAGCACTTGAAAGCGGTGGTGTTGAAGCAGCGAAAGACGTTTGCCGTAACACTCGCGGACCAGTTGCAAGTATTTTCTATCAAGGTCTTGACCGTTTCGACCATGGAATTGACGTAGTTGAGAAAACTGTTATTTCTTATGGTAGTGTTCAAGCTGGTTTGTTAGAAAAAGGATTAAGCTGGATTGCACTTTTCATCGCGTTGGCTCCGATGCTTGGTTTCATGGGTACAGTAATTGGTATGATTGGTGCTTTCGATGCTATCCAAGTTGCGGGAGACATCAGCCCCTCACTTGTAGCAGGTGGGATTAAAGTAGCTTTGATTACAACTGTTACAGGTCTTATTGTTGCTATTATTCTTCAGATTTTCTACAACTACTGTGTAGCTAAAATCGACAGTATTATTAACAATATGGAAGATGCATCTATCTCTTTATTAGACTTATTAGTGAAACACAACCTAAAGAAATAGGAGTTTAAGAAATGGGTAAAACAGGAAAAATAGTTACTATCGTACTATGGGCACTGATCATCGTTTCTACCATTCTTCTTGTTTCATTATTTGTAAACATTAGTGAAGTAGATACCGATCCCACAATGGGGAGTTGGATTAACACCAACATCATTTGGGCCTATATTCTTGTAGCTATTGGTGCTGGTGTAGCAATCATTTCAGGATTGTTGCATATGTTCACCGATAAAAAAGCTGCAAAAAATGGACTTATTTCGTTAGCGTTCCTCGCAATTGTTGCATTGATTGCATATGTATTGGCATCACCAGAAATTCCACAATTTGTTGGTGTTGATAAATTTATTGCTGACGGAACATTAAATGAGCAAGTAGCAAAACTAATAGATACTGGATTGTATGCAACATACATTTTGCTTGGATTAGCAGTTTTGTCTATTGCATCATCTTCAGTAATGCGTTTGTTTAGGTAATATTAATCGTGGTAAAATAAAACAGGAAAAGTTATGGCTAAAAAAATACCTGAAATACCAGCAGCATCATTAGCAGACATTGCCTTTATGTTGCTGATATTTTTCCTGGTAACAACCACGATGGATGTTGATAGTGGTTTACGTAGAAAACTTCCGCAATGGATTCAAGATTTACCAGAAGATCCACCTCAGATCAATGAGCGTAATGTTTTTGTTGTACTGGTAAATAAAAACAACGATCTATTGGTAGAAGGAGACTACGAAAGTATTGATAATTTGCGTGAAAGGGCAAAAGAGTTTATGGCAAACCCATATAACGATGAAAATTTGCCTGAGAAGGAACCTGTTGAAGTACCATATTTCGGACAATATATGGTTAGTAAAGGGGTAATTTCGCTGCGTAACGACCTTGATACGAAATACGGAACGTATATCGCTGTTCAAAACGAACTGGTTGCTGCCATTAATGAATTAAGAGACGAATTGGCGAAGGAAAAGTTTGGAAAAGCTTACGAGGATCTTGACGAAGACAAACAAGATGCTGTTCGTAAGATTTATCCTCAAAAAATCTCTGAAGCTGAACCAAAAGGTAAAATATAAAAAAGATAGGATTATGAGCAAATTTAGAAAAGACGACGGTAAGGAATTACCTCCTATTTCAACGGCCTCGTTGCCGGATATCGTGTTCATGCTACTGTTCTTTTTTATGGTAAGTACTACTATGCGTGAAGTAACATTGAAAGTAAAAATGAGACTTCCGGAAGCTACAGAGTTGAGCAAACTTGAGAAAAAATCACTGGTAAGTTACATTTACATTGGTGAACCTCAACCATCTTTCCAAAAAACGTTTGGTAGGGCTCCACGTATTCAGTTGAACGATCAGTTTGCTGATGTTAGTGAAGTACAAGACTACGTTATCGCAGAACGCGAGGTGAGAGCAGAAGAGGAAAAACCATTTATGGTAACTTCGCTTAAAATTGATAATAATACGAAGATGGGAATTGTGCAGGACGTGAAGCAGGAATTGCGGAAAGCCGCTGCATTGAACATCAATTATTCATCAAGACAAAAAGCCGATAGATAATTGATATCCAGGATATAAAAAAAGGGAAGCAAAAGCTTCCCTTTTTTTGTGCCTATTTATTTATAGTCGACGTTTCTTTTTTCTTTTCTGTCGTTCTTTTGAACGGGAAAATTTATCTTCAAACGAACGCTTGTTCGATCCTTTTCTTTTTTTCTGATGAAATGCTCCCTGGTAAGTAGGATCATCAATCTTTCTCTGTCGGTCGATTTCCCGCAACTGATCCTGATTCTCCTTAAACTCTGTTTCAACAATTTCAACTTCTTCGGGTAATGGAAGGAGTTCAATATCTTTTCGAATGAGCTTTTGTATTTTTCCCCAGTGCCACTCATCCGCCGGATCAATCAAAGTAATTGCATCACCTTTATTTCCCGCTCGGGCAGTTCGTCCGATACGATGTACATAATCATCGTAATCCCGCGGAAGATCGAAATTAATTACGTGGCTAACTTTACTCACGTCCATTCCCCGTGCGGAAACGTCAGTGGTAATCAGTATTCGCACTTCTCCGTTTTTAAACGCCTGAATTGCATTAATGCGCGTATTCTGTGCCTTATTCGAATGTAGGATTCGCTTCTCCCCTTCAGCCTTTCGCTGTACCACCTTAAAAACACCCTCCGCATGTTCTTTTGTTTTCACAAAAATTACAACACGCGTAAAGTTATCTTCATCCTCAAGCAGATATTTTATAAGCCCCAGT
Organism: uncultured Draconibacterium sp.; assembly: GCA_963677455.1. Taxonomy (GTDB): domain Bacteria; phylum Bacteroidota; class Bacteroidia; order Bacteroidales; family Prolixibacteraceae; genus Draconibacterium. Next base: position 5,846,645 of record OY781971.1, on the reverse strand, counting down.
TTGGTTCTGTAATTAGGAACTTTATATGCTTTTTGCGTTACCTGGCTTACCGTTGTGGCAGACGGAGCAACTTCCATCCGTTCATAAAAATCCAAAAACTCTTCAGCCAGTTTCTCAATTCCGGGAGAAAAAGTAGCCGAAAACAATAAGTTTTGCCGGCGTGCCGGAATTATTTCCTGCAACTGTTGAAGTTGAGGCATAAATCCCAGATCCAACATTCTGTCTGCTTCGTCAATTACAAGATGCTTCACCTTTTTTAAACGAAGAACTCCGGCTTGGTATAAATCCCACAAACGTCCGGGAGTAGCAACCAGAATATCAATACCCGGCTCAACCAGTTCGGCATGTTTTGTCCAGCCAATTCCACCAAAAACCGCTGCATGGCGCAAATCAGAATAAACAGTTAACTCCGCAATATCTTCTCCTACCTGAATTGATAACTCTCGGGTTGGCACCAATATTACTACTCGTGGATCTACTCCTTCCGGCTTTTTCAGGCGCGTTAGCAAAGGAAGTAGATAGGCCGCAGTTTTTCCCGTACCGGTTTGCGCAATACCCACCAGGTTCACTCCAGAATTGATCTTTGGAATAGCTTTCTCCTGGATTGGAGTTGGCGTTGTAAAACCAATATCATCTAACGATTTTAAAATCGATTTCGCGACTTTGAGTTGCTCAAAAGTTTTCTTCATGCTGCAAAAATAGAAAAGATAACTGATTTGTAGCAAATTCGGTTTTATCGCAGCTTATACATTTTTCCGGGTAAGGCTGTTAAAACGTTTTTAAATTCAAGATTAATCATATGAATAGAAACCCGGCTTACAGGAAGTTTCAATTCGGCAGAAATCTGATCGATAAACAACTCGCCTTTTTCGCGAAGCAAGTCAACAACCTTTTGCTCTTCAGGTAGCAAGTCAACAAATAGGCTGGACTGCGCAGCTTCCTTCGTCCCGGTCAACTCCCACCCCATAAAAAATTCGAGATCATCAATCCCTTCAATCAAATTAGCTCCACTGTTTCGTATAAGTTGATTGCACCCTTTTGAATAAGTGTCTCCCGCCCTTCCAGGATAAGCAAAAACATCGCGATTATACGACGAAGCAATATCTGCAGTAATAAGCGCACCTCCTTTTTCGGCAGACTCCACAACTATTGTAGCATCTGCCAAACCGGCTATAATTCGATTCCGTTTTATGAAATTCTGAGGATCTATTTTGGTTTGACTATGAAAATCACTAATAATTCCTCCTTGTTTCTGCATTCTTGCAGCTGTTTCTTTATGTAGTGCCGGATATAATTTATCCAATCCGTGAGCAACTACGCCAACCGTGGGCACATTGTATTTCAGAGCACTTCGATGTGCATGAATATCAATTCCATAAGCCAGTCCGCTAACAACAAGAATTTCAGAGCCTCTCTCTGCAAGAGATTTGATCAAATCATCAACTACACTTTTTCCATAATCGGTAGCATTTCGCGTACCTACAATGCTAATCACACGCTGTTCATCCAGATTTACATCTCCTTTTAAATACAAAATCACAGGAGCGTCAATACAATTTTTTAGTCGCCTTGGAAAATCAGAATCAGTATAAAAACAGGTTTGAATATTATTCTTCTGTATAAACTCAAGCTCCTGTTCTGCTTTATCGAGAACATTCGAATTCTTTATTTTTCGGGCATTGAACTCTCCAATTCCTGGAATTTTTTGCAGTGCTTGCACCGAAGCAGAGAAGATTTCCTCTACACTTCCAATATATGCTACCAGATTTCGGGCAAGAACACCGCCAATGCCGGGCAACATTGAAAGAGCTATTTTATACTTTAAATTTTCATTCATTGGGTTGGGGTTAACGTTAAGTCTATTTCTGAAGAATTTGATAAAGGCTTTCTTTAATCCGCATTCTATCTTCAAAAGGCACAGCCGATAAACTAACTGACGGATATTCGGCAATTCCTCGTTTTGTTCGAATTATTAAGGTAATATCAGAAAGTTTTCCAAAAACGGAATCTGCAAAATGTGCATTCTGCAAAATGTTCTGAGGAAACTCGATTGAATGATACGCCTTGGAACCAAAACTTACAGCCTTAAAAAAGCGCAGCACTATTTTCCCGTCGGCATCGCTAAATTCAATAAACTGGTAATCTGCCACATGAAAGTACAAATACCACAGAGAAAAAACGCCGACACCAGCCAAACCGTACAGCGTATGATCAAGCAAAAACAAGGCAAGCGTTGTAAGGGCTATGGCAATACTTGTCAAAAAAAATGTGCGCTTATATTTCAACGCCTTGTTCCTATTCGAGATTTGCATTCGTTATTAAATATCAAAGAGCTTTCGGTATATTCAGTGAAAAATATCCGAAACGCATTTTTATTGTAACTTTACGCAATTTAGCAGCTACTTATGGGAAATTCAAAGATTTATTCCAAAATATTTTACACGCGAGAATTTGAGAAAACACTTCGTCCGATCATTGAGAAATATCCAAAAGGGAAAGTCTTTTTGGCTTGTGAAGAAACGATCAACCAACTGTGGGTTGAGAAATATGACAACTTTCTCAATGAACTTGGTGTAAGGAAAGTGGTTATTCCGGCCGGAGAACGCAACAAGAAAATCGAATCGGTTGGAAAAATCTGGGAATTCCTATCCGTAAACGGTGGTGACCGCAAATCGTTGTTGGTTAATATTGGAGGAGGCATGCTAACCGACTTAGCAGGTTTTGCAGCCACAACATTCAAACGGGGCATTGATTTTCTGAACGTTCCTACAACGCTGCTTTCGCAGGTTGACGCATCGGTTGGTGGAAAAACGGGGATCAACTTCAGTGGGTTGAAAAATGAAGTAGGAACTTTTAAAGAGCCTATTGCTGTAATTATTAATACCGATTTTCTGAAAACCATCGACCGTAACAATTTTATTTCGGGCTTTGCTGAAATGATTAAACACGGCTTGATTTACAGTCCGGATCACCTGGAAGAACTAAAGGTCTTTGATTTCGGCAATATTGATTATGATTTGTTACAGGAAATTATAAAACATTCGGTGAATGTAAAAACATACTTTGTTGCCAACGATCTTACTGAAAATAACATACGAAAAGCACTAAATTTTGGACACACTGCAGGCCACGCTTTTGAAAGTTTAGCCATGAAACAGGAGCGTCCTATATTACACGGTTATGCCGTAGCTTTTGGAATGATTGTAGAGCTTTACCTCTCAGTTAAAATGTGTGGTTTCCCGAAAAATGAACTTCATAAACTGACTGAATGGATGTTCGAAGTTTACGGGAAATTTGATGTATCAGAAGATGACTTTGAAGCGCTTTACCAACTAATGACTCACGATAAAAAGAACGATTCAGGCAGAATTAATTTCACCTTGCTACCGGAAATTGGCAAAATTGAAATTAACCAGGATTGCAGCAAAGAATTGATTTTTGAAGCACTCGAATATTTCAGAAGTTTATAAGCGACTGTGTTTCAACCGTTTCTTTTCATCTAAAAAAACGAACACTATGATTTACCAGGTTTCTACCAAAAATAAAACAATACAAGGCAGCGTAAAACTGCCCGCGTCAAAAAGCATAAGCAACAGGGCATTAATAATTAATGCATTAAGTTATAGTCCTTATCCAATCCGTAATTTATCAGATAGCGACGACACCAAAGTTTTGAAAGCCGCGCTCTTTTCGAACACTAATAAGTTTGACATTGGGCATGCCGGTACAGCCATGCGATTTCTTACGGCTTTTTTGGCAAAAGTTGTTGGAGAATGGGAAATTACTGGTTCTGAACGGATGCAGCAACGTCCGATTAAAATTCTGGTTGATGCCTTAACTCAACTCGGAGCTAAAATCGAGTACCTGAAAAACGATGGTTACCCACCATTGAAAATCTTTGGCTCTCATTTAAAAGGCCAAACGACTGAACTCGACGGAAGTATTTCGAGCCAATATATTACTGCACTTTTACTGATTGCGCCAACCATTGAAAATGGGCTGAACCTAAAACTAAAGGGTGATGTAACGTCTAAATCGTATATTAAACTGACTTTGGAACTGATGACCCAATTTGGTATTCGCTACAGTTGGGAAGGAAACACTATTGTTGTTCCGGAGCAAAACTACTTCCCGATAGATTTTACATGTGAAGCCGACTGGTCAGGTGCATCTTACTGGTACGAAATTATGGCACTGGTCGATCAGGGAGAGATATTCCTGGAAAACCTGAAGCTTGAAAGCTTGCAAGGCGATGCTGATATTACCAAATGGTTTGAACCTTTTGGAGTAAATTCTGCGCAAAAAGACAACGGTGTTTTACTCACCAAAACAAAAAATAATCATCCTCAACGACTCGAACTAGATTTTATTGAAAATCCCGATGTAGCACAAACCATGACTTGTTTGTGTATGGCAAAAGCCATCCCTTTTCATTTTTCAGGATTAAAAACACTGAAGATTAAAGAAACCGACCGGATTGCCGCACTACAAAATGAGTTGGCTAAGTTTGGGGCACAACTTTACGAACCTGCGGAAGGCGAACTCGCCTGGGACGGCAAATTAGACATGGAAATGAAAGACGAGCTCCCGATGATAAATACCTACCACGATCATCGGATGGCATTGGCATTTGCCCCGATGGCACTTGCTGATTTAAAAATGCAGATTGAGGATCCGATGGTGGTAACAAAATCTTATCCCGATTTCTGGAACGACCTGAAAAAAATCGGTTTTACAGTTGAAGAAGAGTAATCAAACGATTTTATCTTTTCTGCCGGAAAAACTCCTGCATTAACTCGCTACTCTCTGTTTCTAAAACACCTCCTATAACTTCTGTTTTCGGATGTAAAGCCTTTTTGGCGTACTTTCTGAATCCGCGTTTCTCGTCGTAAGCACCAAACACCAGTTTCCCAATTTGCGACCAGCCCAACGCTCCAGCACACATCACGCAAGGCTCCAAAGTAACATACAAAGTACAATCGTTTAGGTACTTTCCGCCCAATAAATTGGCGGCCGCTGTAATTGCTTGCATTTCGGCATGAGCCGTAACATCATTTAAAGTTTCTGTAAGATTGTGCGCACGTGCAATAATCTTTCCTTTTGAAACTACAACAGCGCCTACCGGAATCTCTCCTTCATCGAAAGCCAACAAAGCCTCAGCAAAGGCTTTTTTCATAAAATATTCATCATTAAACGGTTCAATCATCCCTTCTCTCCTTTGTAAAAAATCTATTTTTCCAGATACTCAGCAACGAAACTCATTAAAGCTTCTGAAAAGCTGTGAAACATCACGGGCAAAATTGCTAAAATATCGCTATTTTCGCAACCGAATAAAAAGTAAGACATTATGTACAGAACTCATACTTGCGGAGAGCTTCGCATAGATCATATTAACACAGAAGTAACGCTTTCGGGCTGGGTGCAACGTATCCGCGATTTGGGCGCAATGTCGTTTATCGATCTTCGCGACCGTTACGGAATTACACAATTGGTAGTAGACGAAAATACGGATAAGGCTGTAGCCGCTCAATTGGACGAACTGGGCCGCGAATTTGTTATTCAGGTGAAAGGTTTGGTTCGTGAGCGTTCGAACAAAAACAAAAATATTCCTACGGGTGAAATTGAAATAGCACTGAGCGAAATCAAAGTCCTGAGTTCGTCTGATGTACCACCGTTTACAATCCAGGATGATACTGATGGTGGCGACGATCTGCGCATGAAATATCGTTATCTCGACTTACGAAGAAATCCTGTTCGCGAAAACCTGATTTTGAGATCAAAAATGGCACACGCCGTTCGCAATTACCTGAATTCGAAAGATTTTATTGAAACAGAAACTCCGGTTCTTATAAAATCTACACCTGAAGGTGCCCGCGATTTTGTGGTTCCTTCTCGCATGAATCCGGGAGAATTTTACGCATTGCCGCAATCGCCGCAAACATTCAAACAATTGCTGATGGTGGCAGGTTTCGACCGCTACTACCAAATTGTAAAGTGTTTCCGCGACGAAGACCTGCGTGCCGACCGTCAACCTGAGTTCACGCAAATCGACTGCGAAATGTCTTTTGTTGAACAAAAAGATGTGCTGGAAATGTTCGAAGGGCTAACGCGTCACATGTTCAAAGAAACATTGAATGTGGAAGTGGAAGACTTCCCGTGGATGCCTTATTCTGAGGCAATGGAAAAATACGGATCGGACAAACCGGATACCCGTTTTGAAATGCTGATCAACGACATTACCGAAACCGTTAAAGGAAAAGATTTTGTGGTGTTTGATTCAGCTGAATATATCGGGGCTATTTGTGCCAAAGGTTGTGCTGAATACACACGTAAACAACTGGATGCGCTTACCAACTGGGTTAAACGTCCGCAAATTGGGGCAAAAGGCTTGGTGTATGTAAAATGCAATGCCGATGGTTCTTTTAAATCTTCGGTAGATAAATTTTACAGCCAGGAAGATCTTAAACTTTGGGCAGAACAAGTTGGAGCCGAAGCTGGCGATCTTATTCTTGTACTATCAGGAGACAGGAAACATATGCTAGATGCACTTGGCGAACTTCGTCTTGAAATCGCTAACCAACTTGGCTTGCGCGATAAGAAAGTATTTAAACCGTTGTGGGTGGTTGATTTCCCACTATTGGAATGGGATGAAGATACGCAGCGTTTTTACGCTATGCACCATCCGTTTACAGCACCAAAACCTGAAGATATACCGCTGCTTGATACCGATCCGGGAAAAGTACGTGCCAACGCATACGACCTCGTTATCAATGGTGTTGAAATTGGCGGAGGTTCGGTTCGAATTTTCGATGCCGATTTGCAGGCTAAAATGTTCGACAAACTTGGCTTCACTCCTGAAGAAGCAGAGGCACAGTTTGGCTTCCTGATGAATGCCTTTAAATATGGTGCACCGCCACATGCCGGCATCGCATTTGGTTTCGATCGATTGGTTTCGATGTTTGCCGGGCTGGATACTATCCGCGACGTAATTGCATTCCCTAAAAACAATGCGGGCCGCGATGTTATGATCGATTCGCCGGCACCGATTGCCAACGCTCAACTCGACGAGCTTAACCTGAAACTGGATATCAAAGAAAAGAAATAAAAAAAGGAGCCATTGAGCTCCTTTTTATTTTAAACCTTGTCCCCCTATAGTCAGATAAGCTTTTTCTGGTTCTTGCTTTCGGACCTCCCTAAAAATTATTTCAAGGTAACCTTTACTGTTTCTGCCATTGGTGTAGTTGCGCGGCCAATTAGTTTTGATAACTGTTTTGAGTCATCAAACAAATCGCCTTTCGAAGCACTAACGTCCCAACTTGCTATTGCTTCTGCAAATGCTTCCGGTATTCCAAAGCTTTTGAGGGCACTTGCGTAATCAGCTTCTGCTAAGTTTTTATAAGGAATATCTTTACCTGTTTGTTTCGAAATTTCTTCAGCCAAATCAGAAAGTGTATAAGAATCATCTCCGGCCAGTTCGTAAACCTTTCCTTTATTACTTGCATCACTTAAAACAACGGCTGCTGCTTCAGCAAAATCGGCACGTGCCGCCGACGATATTTTCCCGTCACCTGCGCTTCCTATAAATGCACCTCCGGCTAAAGCCCCGTCAATCGATCCGGTGTAATTCTCGGTATACCAGCCATTACGCAATATAGTATGTTCGACACCCGATTCTTTCAACATTTTTTCGGTAGCCAAATGCTCACCGGCCAAACTTAAGGTTGAGGTATCCGCATGTAACAAACTGGTGTAAACAATCCATTTGATTCCCGCTTTTTTGGCTGCTTCAATAACATTCGAGTGTTGTGTTGCACGTTGCCCAACTTCACTTCCCGAAATAAGCAATAAAGTATCAACGCCGTTTAGCGCTTCTTCCAAGCCTTCTGTCTGGTTGTAATCGAAATCACGCGCATTAACGCCCAGATCCAATGCTTTTTCGGGTGTACGCACCAATGCTACAATATTATCTGCCGAAGATCTGCTTTTTAATTGTTCTACAACAAGTCGTCCTAACTGGCCTGTTGCTCCTGTAACTGCTATTTTCATGTTCTTTGTCTTTTAAATGTTTCTATGTAAACAAATAATTTCTGAATGATGTTTCGAAAATCGTCCTCAGCCACTATTTGTTTTCATCTATACGCACAAAGTTAGAACACGGTTTTCGCAAGACCGATAAACTAGTTTAAGAAATGATTCTGGGTGCTTCCGTAAAAAAGTAAAGTTTTACTAACTTCATGTGTTGGTCGTTTGCTTTGGAGAAAGAAGGTCATCCCTGCTCAAACAAAGCGTATTTTGAAATGTTCTTTTAAACAGTAAGAACTAGATTTTCGTCAAAATCTTAAAATTATAAATCATGTCAAATAAAATTATTAAGCAACATAAACTCGGCTTTCCATGGGTCACGCTCGACCCATTTTTGTTTTGTGTACACCATCTAGACCATTACCCAAAAGCCAACGGAGAAATGGGGCCTGATGCTTCGTTACAAGGCCGCAATATTGGAAACGACTTTGTAGTAAAAGATGGGTGGCGAATGTATCATGGCGATAAAGTTCCGGGTTTTCCGGTACATCCACACCGAGGGTTCGAAACCGTAACTTTTGTAATGCAAGGCCGAATCGACCATGCTGATTCTGCCGGAGGAGCAGGCCGTTATGGCAACCGCGATGTACAGTGGATGACTGCAGGCAGGGGGTTACAGCACTCAGAAATGTTTCCGCTGCTCGACGATAAAAACCCAAACACTACCGAGCTTTTCCAGATTTGGCTGAACCTTCCGGCTGCAAAAAAGATGGTAACTCCATCGTATAAAATGCTTTGGGGAGAAAGTATTCCGAAACCTGTTTTTGAAGATAAACAGGGCAAGAAAACGCAGGTTGATATTGTGGCAGGATGTATCGACGAACATAAAGCACCTGAACCTGTTGCCGACTCCTGGGCGGCTGATCCGGAAAACGAAGTTGCAATCTGGCATTTAAAAATGGAAGAAAACGCCACTTGGCAAATTCCCGCGGCAGCAAAAAATGTAAACCGCATGTTCTATTTTTTTGAAGGGAAAACCGTTCAGCTTGACGACCAAACCATTACCCCTGGAAATGCGGTGGAGCTTGTTGCCTCGGAAGGTATCGAATTAAAAAACGGGGCAAAAAAAAGTCGTTGCCTCATCTTGCAAGGAAAACCAATTAACGAACGTGTAGTGCAGTACGGACCGTTTGTAATGAACTCTGAAGCGGAAATACAACAAGCTTTTCAGGATTACCGCAATACAGAATTTGGCGGTTGGCCGTGGCCGCGTCCCGATCATGTTTTTGATAAAAACACAGGCCGATTTGCCCGTTATGCCGATGGAACAGAAGTTGTAAAGAGCTAAAATTCTCCGGCATTCTGAATTATTAAAAATTTATTGAAGAAGTATTAATTCTGATTCGGAAACGCTCTTCCCCTCTAAAATCGAGTTATATTTAGAAGAATAAAAATAAGTAAACAGTTATGAAATTGTTCTTACGCCTTTTTATCCTACTGGCTTTTATCGCTTTAGCAAGCAACAGTCAGGCCCAAAATAAAAGAGAAAAGAAACAACAAAGAAAGCATCTGAGTGCCTACGAGCAGGAAACGCTTGCCGGAAATAACCTGCCGGTATTGATGCCTTTTAACCGCTGGATTGACCCGGCCGGCGAGCAGGTGTATTTTGGCGACAGCGAACTCGAAAATCATGCAATGGACTGCTCGGCATCACCCGATGGGAAATGGATTGCTGTGGAAGGACGGTATTCCGTGGTTATTCTTTCGGCCGAAAACAATAAAATTGTTGAACGTGCCACCTTAAAAAAATTACTGAATGTAAACGCCGCAAATACTTTTTCGGGAATAAGCTGGCTTCAATCCGGTAACAATTACGAATTGTACTGGAGCGCAGCGGGCAGGAAAAAATCATACGTTATTCGGGCAACATGGAATGGTAAAAAAATCAGGCTGCAAAAAACTTTTGATTTCTTAGCCGAAGCTCCGTCGAAGAGTGCTTTACCTAACGAGATAGCAGTATCAAAAGAAGATGGAACAACAGTTTTTTACGTCGTGCTAAACGGGAATAACCGCTTGGTAAAAATGAATGCTGAAACCGGCGAAGTTATCTGGGATGTTGCAACTGGCGTGGCTCCGTACGGGGTGGTTAAAACTGCCGGAAAAATATACATAAGCAACTGGGCGGGCTCAACGCCAGAATCAAGCGATAAAAACGTAGCCGGAGTTCCGTGGGGTTCTGCTAAAGTAAATCCAACTACCGGTGCAACCCGCGAAGGAACAGTAGCTGTTTTCGATCCCGAAAATGGAAAATTACTTCAAGAAATAGTTGTTGGCCTGCACCCGAATGATGTCATTGCAAGCCCTGATGAGAAATACATTTATGTAGCCAATACCAACAGCGACATGATTTCGGTGATCGGCACAGAAACCGATGCGGTTCTTGAAAATATTTCAGTAAGAATAGGCGAAGAAAAAAATAAGTATTTTGGCGACTCTCCAAACGGACTGGGGATTTCAAGCGACGGAAAAACGCTTTATGTTGCCAACGGTATGGACAACGCACTTGCGGTTATCGAACTTGGAAAAAATGCCGCTGAAAATTCGAAAAACGCAACAAGCAAAATAGCTGGTTTTATTCCAACAGGAGCTTATCCCGGAGGTGTTTGTATTTTAAACGATGCCAAATTATATGTCCCGAACATTGAGGCTGAAGGTGCCCGAATTCCTTCGGTATCGGAAGAAATCGGTGTAACTTCGTATAACAGTCACCGGATGATGGCTTCGGTTTCGGTAATTCCGGTTCCAAACAAAACACAACTGACCCAGTACACTAAAAAAGTAAAAGAAAGCAACCAGTATTTCCGTATCGCATTGTCGGAAAAAATGCCGCGAAAAAATGCAGACCCGGTGCCGGTCCCTGCCCGTATTGGCGAACCATCAGTATTTAAACATGTGGTTTACATTATAAAGGAAAACCGGACTTACGATCAGGTTCTTGGCGATGTTACCGCCGGAGACGGAGAACCATCGTTGTGTATCTTCGGGAAAAAAGTAACGCCAAATACCCACAAAATATGCGACGACTTTCTTTTACTTGACAATTTTTATGCTTCGGGAAAATGTTCAGCCGAAGGACACCAGTGGACCGATATGGCCATTGTAACCGACTATGTGGAGAAGAATGTTCGCTCTTGGTTTCGCAGTTATCCACACGTACAAAAAGATGCGTTGGTTTACGCACCAACAGGTTTTATTTGGGACAATGCCCGAAATCATGGCAAAAGTGTCAGGATTTACGGAGAAGCCTGTATTCCGCATTTCGACAAAGACGCTACCTGGGAATCGATTTATTCTGGCTTTAAAAAAGGTGAGAAATTCGAGTTTACCAACCACACGACCATCGATCCGGTGAAAGGCATTTTAAGCGAAAACTATCCGGGCTACGACAGCCACAAAATACCTGATGTTCTGCGTGCAAAAGCTTTTATCGACGAACTAAACAACTACGAAAAAATGGAGGGTGATCAGTGGCCGGAGTTGATGATAATCGCACTGCCCAATGATCACACCGGTGGAACAAGACCCGGCTTGCCAACACCTCGCGCCCAGGTTGCCGATAACGATCTGGCGCTGGGACAAATTATTGAAGCCATTTCGAAAAGCCGTTTCTGGAACAACACCGCCATTTTTGTTACTGAAGACGATTCTCAGGCTGGCTGGGATCATGTTTCGGCGTACCGCACGGTTGCCATGGTAGCGAGCCCTTATACCCATTTCAACGAAACCAACCACACCAACTACAACCAGGTTTCGATGATCCGTACAATTGAACAGATTCTGGGAATTCCTCCGATGAATATTCAGGATGCAACGGCAATGCCGATGTTTAATTGTTTCAATCAAACGTTTGATGACAGCCCGTATTCTCCGGTTCCAAACCAAATTCCGCTGGATGAAATGAATCCTGACCTTTCGAAATTAAAAGGAACGGCATTGCATTATGCAAAGAAAAGTATGCACCCACAATTCGATAAGGTTGACGCCGGAAACGACGCGCTTTTTAACCGGATTATCTGGTTTGCTGCCAACGAAGGTAAACCGTATCCTGCCAAATTCAGCGGTAAAGATGATGACGATGATGACGATTAAGTAACAAAACAGGCTTCTTATCCATCTGAAGAAAAGGTGAAGTTTTTCAAATCCAGCTCGATTTCGTGCTGCATTCAGTTAAGAATACAGACCTTTGCATAGTTCAATTATGAACCGAAAAAGAATCAGAAAAAACAAGACAATGATCTACATGGCAGATACGGCTGATATTGAAGCCCTAAAATCTTTATACGAATTCTTCCCGCTAGAAGGCGTTACTACCAACCCAACAATTTTAAAACAATCGGGAATGACTTTGTCTAAAACGATTGAAGAAATAAAAAAGATAGTTGGCGACGGAATGATCCATATCCAGGTGATGAGTGAAAAAGCAGAGGACATTGTTCGCGAGGCGAAAGAGTATAAAACTTATTTCGACCTGAGCGATAATTACTACACAAAGATTCCGGTTACACCGCAAGGCTACAAAGCCATGACTATTTTGAAGAACGCCGGAATAAATGTTACCGCTACCGCTATTTTTACCCAACAACAAGCATTAGTAGCTGCAAAATCAGGCGCCGACTTTGTTGCTCCTTATGTCAGCCGCCTCGACAATATTTCGTCGCATGGGATTGACGTTGTTGCAGACATTGCGCAAAATATTATTGAATACAAGCTCGACACTAAAGTTCTGGCTGCCAGCTTTAAAACAGTTGACCAGATTTACCGTGTTAGTATGAAAAGGGCTCACTCTGCTACAATCAGCCCGGAACTGTTAATGCAACTTATTAAACACCCGATGACCGACATTAGTGTAAAAACATTCCAGGAAGACGGAGTCGGATTATACGACATTGAATTTTAGTATCTTCAACATTCAGAAAATTTAGAATGACACGCAAAGTTTATTATTTGTCGACTTGCGACACCTGCCGAAGAATTATGAAGGAGGTGGGTGTTGACAATAGTTTCGAGCAGCAAGATATTAAGTTTAACCCGGTTACCGCAGAGCAGGCAGAGCAATTCTACAAATACACCGGGAGTTACGAGGCTCTGATAAACAAACGGGCCAGAAAACTGAAGGACGTGCTGAAGCAACATCCGGTGAAAGGGGATGCTGATTACAGAAAGTTGCTTTTAATGGATTACACTTTTCTGAAACGCCCTGTTTTTGAAATTGATAATCAGCTTTTTGTTGGAAATGCACCAAAAACGGTTGAAGCGATAAAAGAAGCCTTAGCCAGGAAATAGTAACTCAAATCGCTTTTTCGCATTTAACATAGTTTACAGATTAATAACAGATTAGCTATTTCAATAGATTTGTTCGGAATGTATTTTTGAGCATACTAAATTGTTATGCTCAAAATCCTAAAGTTGTACTTCGTTTTTTATCGAACAATTTTTGTTGCAAATCTTGCAGTAACGTTGGGGGCACTCTATCTTATACTCGATTACGGATTAAGTATTTTTACTGTCGTATTCTGGTTTAAGATTTTGGTTTCAGGCTTTACTCTTTTTACCCACCACACATACAAAAAAAATGAATATTTCTTTTACCTGAATCTGGGAGCTACAAAGAAACAGCTTTGGATTTTCTCCGCAGTTTCTGATATGTTGGTGTTCTTTCTATTATTAATAGTAAGCCTAAAAATACGATGAGTAACATTCTTGAGGTGGATAGCGTAATGGTGCAATTTCGAAATTATCGGGTTCTATCTGATGTTTTTGTGAAATGCCAAACCGGCGAAGTTGTTGGTTTACTTGGGCGAAATGGTTCCGGGAAATCTACGCTTCTAAAGGTGATGATTGGAGAAGTTAACACCAACAATAAATCTATACGCATCAATGGTATTTCATCTTCAGATTATTTCAAAAGCGGGAAAATTCGTTTTCTTCCGCAGCACAACTTTATTCCTAAATCGTTAAGCGTGAAAAAGGCTTTCTCGTTCTTTAAAAGTGATTTTAATGACTTCATTAAACTCTTTCCGGAGCTAAGTCATATTTACAACATAAAATTGGTGAACCTTTCAGGTGGTGAACGACGGCTTGTTGAGATTTACCTAATCCTTACTTCTCAGTCACTGTTTTGTTTACTCGACGAGCCTTTCTCTCATGTTATGCCCGTTCACATTGAGAAAATCAAAGAACTAATTACCCGCGAAAAAGCAAACAAAGGAGTTATTATTGTCGATCACATGTACAATCACTTCTTAGAAGAAAGCAACAGGTTATACCTTATTCTTTCAGGAAAAACCCACCTTATAAAACAGAAATCAGATCTGAAATTGTTTGGTTATATCAACTAATGAACTCCAAACTCTGTAATATCGCAATTGTACCATTCCTGATCTACAGTAAATCCGGTTTGTTTGTAAAACTCAATAGCATTTGAGTTCCAACTCAACACCTGTAAACGCATGCGATGGCATTTCTCCTCGCGAGCTACTTCCATCATTTTCTGCATTAACTGTTTTCCGATGCCTTTTCCCCGATAAGCCTCTTTTACAAACAAATCGTCGAGATAAAGTGCCTTGCCTACCCAAGTATAATACACAAAATAATAGAGAGCCATTCCTATTATCTCTCCTTTATCTTCAGCAACGTAACAGTTGAAGAAATCCTTTTCAACTTTCATCTGTTCAACCGAGTTACTTACTTTATCCAATCCGTCTTCAAAAATTGCCAACTCCCGGATCAAACCAAAAATTGCAGGGAAATCATCATCTGTAGCTTTTCGTATTTTAATTTCCATATATTATTCTGAATAATTTCGACCAACGAGATTTTACACAAAACGCTTCTTTGCCTCTTCTAAAATAGCAACTGTAGCGGTTGCTCCACAACGCGAACAACCGGCATTTTGTACCGCCAGTAAACCGTCGAGCGAACGAACTCCTCCCGCGGCTTTCAGTTTCACCTCTGCTCCAACGTTTTCAAGCATAAGATTAAGGTTCTCTATTGTTGCTCCTTCGTATGTATACTTTCCGTCAGTCCCCTTAACAAAACCAAAGCCTGTAGAAGTCTTTACATAGTCGGCACCTACTTGTGTGCAAATTTTACACAGCTGAATTATATCCGTTTTGCGTGTAACAAAATCAGTCTCGAAAATAACTTTTACAATTGCACCGTTATTATGACAGGCTTCAGCAACCGCAGCAATTTCCGCCTCAATGTATTCCCAATCGCCCTGCAGTACCTTCCCAATATTTACTACCATATCAATTTCTACGGCTCCATCGCGGCAGGCAACTGTAGTTTCAAATATCTTTACTTCAATCGCCGAATTCCCGGCAGGAAAACCAATTACGCAGCCAACAAGCACATCAGAATCTTTCAGCAATTCAACGGCTCGCTTTACAGCGTAAGGTTTTACGCACACCGATGCAACGTTATATTTTGCAGCAACTTCGCACTCCTTTCGTAAATTCTCATCGGTAAGTGTTGGGTGAAGAATGGAATGATCAATCATTTTGGCAAGTTCTCTTACTTTATTCATAGTATTTCCCTAATCATCAATTGATTGTTTATAATGAATCGATTTTCTCAAGTTTTGTTAGATCCCCTAAAGTAAACAAAATACGAGTGTAGTAAAGCAACGATTCTGTTTTTTACAAATTATTGAAAATCATTTGCTTTTTGTAACTTAAGTGGAAACTGATAATTCCTGAGTTAAACTCAGCTAAAATTAAGCCTTATGACCAACAGACGAACTTTTCTAAAATCGCTGGCAGGAGTGACAGCAGGGCTAACCATAGCTCCAAAATCCTTTTCAAAAGATACTTCATCTGACCGCTTGGGAGAAGTATTACCTAAACGAAAATTAGGCAGAACTGGAGAATATGTAACGATGCTTGGAACCGGAGGTTTTCATATTGGATGGACAACCGAGCGGGACGCACAAGAGGTTATTGAAGCTTCACTTGAAGGTGGGATCCGTTTTTTTGATACGGCAGAAAGTTACTCCGCTGGTAAAAGTGAAGAGCGTTATGGAAAATATCTTACGCCGAAATACAGAGACCTCGTTTTTCTAATGAGTAAATCAACCGGGCGCGATGCAAAAACCGTTCGCGAGCATCTCGAGGGGACGCTACGCCGCTTAAAAGTCGATCAGTTGGATCTCTACCAGGTACATGCTATTGGAACGCCGCAGGACGTTGATAA
This sequence comes from uncultured Draconibacterium sp., assembly GCA_963677455.1. Taxonomy (GTDB): domain Bacteria; phylum Bacteroidota; class Bacteroidia; order Bacteroidales; family Prolixibacteraceae; genus Draconibacterium. The sequence goes on along the minus strand of OY781971.1, from coordinate 5,830,370 downwards.
CCGCATTGTTAACGGAGTTCTCGACGAAATGCTAAAAGCCAAACAGGAAGGAAAGATTAAATACCTCGGTTTTACCGGCCATCAAAATCCATTTGCACATACCCGAATGCTTGAGCAAACGAAGGAAAGCGACATCTTTGATACCGTTTTAATGCCTGTTAATGTTTTAGATCAGGTGTATTTTAGCTTTACCCAAAATGTGCTACCCAAAGCTCTCGATCGAAATATGGGAATACTATCAATAAAATCGTTGGCAGACGGACGTTTTTTTGCCAACAAAGAACAAGCGAACTGGACATCGGACGACCCGATTATTCCGAACTACCTAAGTATTAAAGAAGCCATGCACTTTGTGTGGTCGTTGCCGGTTACCGTGCTAATTTCGGGAAATGAAAATGCCACTTTTATGCGCGAAAAAATTACTTTGGCCCGATCTTTTGCTAAACTCAGCGAAAACGAGCGAATGGCGTTGGTTGAAAAAGTAAAAGACATAGCACTAAGCGGATCAGTAGAGTATTTCAAAAAGAAAGAAGCATAAAAAGAAAATCCCGGAGTCAACACTCCGGGATCAAAACTAAACCTAACTAAACCAAACTTATGAAAAAACAGCAAATTGCTGTGAAGTATGTCTCTTTCTGTTTCTAGATACGTAAAAAACTGTTTTCTGTTTTCCGCGTCTAATTGTTTTCATGGTAAAAAGAATTTTACAAATAATGTGCCAAAGCATCTCCCCGAAAGCAAAAAATTGAAGAATATTTGCAAAAAATTTCAAAAATCATGTTTTTGGTATCTCTGGGAAACTGAACATCATATTTATCAATTATAAAATTGTTTTTCGTCGCCTTATTAGGATTCAAAATATTGTGAAGGAGTACAACCGAAAACCGCCTACAACAATCACTTTTCTTATCCACTTAGAACATAGCAATTTACGCCCCACATAAAAAACTTTTGAGCAAGCGCTGCAACGCTATTCTTATTTGAAAATTTGAATATCTTTGCGCAAAGATGAAGGAACCATTTTGTTGAATGGTTGTTAATGGTTTGAAAATGGAAAACATACGTAATTTTTGCATAATAGCACATATTGATCATGGGAAAAGTACTCTCGCCGATCGTTTATTGGAACACACAAAAACTGTCGGCGAACGCGATATGCACGCTCAGGTTCTCGACAGTATGGATTTGGAACAGGAACGTGGTATCACGATAAAAAGTCATGCCATACAAATGGATTATGTACATGAAGGCAAAGATTACAAGCTCAATCTTATCGACACTCCCGGACACGTTGACTTCTCTTATGAAGTTTCACGTTCTATTGCTGCATGCGAGGGAGCTTTGTTGATTATCGATGCCACACAGGGAATTCAGGCACAAACCATTTCAAACCTTTATCTGGCTATTGAACACGATCTGGAGATTATTCCGGTACTCAACAAAATGGATTTACCCAACGCCATGCCCGAAGTAGTTGAAGACCAGATTATCGATCTAATCGGATGCGATCACGAAGACATTATTCGTGCAAGCGGGAAAACAGGTGAAGGCGTTGAAGAAATACTGGACAGAATTATTCATAAAATACCTCACCCGGTGGGCGATGTAAATGCCCCACTTCAAGCTTTGATTTTCGATTCGGTGTTTAACTCGTTTAGGGGAATTATTGCCTATTTCAAAATTCTGAACGGACAGATCAGGAAGAAAGACCTGGTAAAGTTTGTAGCCACAAAAAAAGAATATGATGCCGACGAAATCGGAGTACTGAAACTAGGCTTAATGCCTCGAGATGTTCTTGGTCCGGGCGATGTTGGCTATATTATTTCAGGAATAAAAACTGCCAAAGAGGTAAAAGTTGGCGATACAATTACGCACGTAAAGAATCCGGGGACAGCAATTGAAGGTTTTGAAGAAGTTAAGCCAATGGTTTTTGCCGGTGTTTACCCAATTGATGCTGAGGATTATGAAGACCTAAGGGCAGCAATGGACAAACTTCAGCTAAACGATGCTTCGTTAACTTTTGAGCCGGAATCGTCGGCTGCACTGGGTTTTGGATTCCGTTGCGGTTTCCTCGGTTTGCTTCATATGGAAATCATTCAGGAACGCCTGGAACGTGAGTTCGATATGAATGTGATCACTACGGTTCCCAACGTTTCATACCAGGTGAATTTAACCAATGGAGAAACGCAAACGGTTTACAACCCTTCGGGGATGCCAGTTTCAACGACAATTGAAGAAATTTTCGAACCTTATATTCGTGCCAATATTATTACTGCTTCTGAATTTATAGGTCCGGTAATGAACCTTTGCCTCGACAAAAGGGGAGAATTGGTTAATCAGAATTACCTTACTGCCGAACGCGCCGAACTGGTTTTCAATATTCCTTTGGGTGAAATCGTTTTTGATTTTTACGACAAACTGAAAAGTATCTCCAAAGGTTATGCTTCGTTTGACTACCACGTTAGTGGTTTCAAGCCAGCAAAACTGGTTCGGTTAGATATTCTCCTGAACGGCGAGATGGTAGATGCGCTCTCAACACTTATTCACTTTGACAATGCACAACCTTTTGGGCGCCGGATGTGCGAGAAGCTGAAAGAATTAATTCCCCGCCAGCAATTTGATATTGCTATTCAGGCCGCAATTGGCGCAAAAATTATTGCCCGCGAGACAGTAAAAGCAGTTCGGAAAGATGTTACCGCAAAATGTTACGGTGGTGATATTACGCGTAAACGAAAATTATTGGAAAAGCAGAAAAAAGGAAAGAAACGAATGAAACAAGTTGGTAATGTTGAAGTTCCTCAGAAAGCCTTTTTAGCGGTTTTGAAACTTGATTAGTAAGAACAATGACTTTATATAAAAGAAAATGCCCGGCAAAACCGGGCATTTTCTTTATGTTGTTCCGCATCAATAATCAAACAATAAGTTTGTATCCCTTCCCATGAACATTAATAATTTCAACCGAAGATTCATCTTTTAGGTGTTTACGTAATTTAGTAATGTAAACATCCATACTCCGGGCGTTAAAATAGTTATCGTCAATCCAAATTGATTTTAGAGCATAGTTTCTTTCCAATACTTTGTTGGCATTCTGACAAAGCAACTTCAACAACTCTGATTCTTTTGTGGTAAGTTTTACACTTTCTTCTCCTTCAGAAAGTGTTTGTTTACGAGTATCAAAAGTAAATTTGCCCAATGTGAATATCTGCTGATTATTTGACTGGCCCTCCTGCGAAGTCCTTCGTAAGATTGCTTCAATTCGCATAATCAGCTCTTCCATACTAAATGGTTTAGTAATGTAATCATCGGCCCCTAGTTTAAAACCTTCCAAAACATCGTCTTTCATGTTTTTGGCCGTCAGGAAAAGAACCGGAATATCAGCGTTTACAATACGAATGTCTTTAGCTAATGTAAATCCGTCTTTTTTAGGCATCATAACATCCAGTATGCAAATATCATAATGCTCTTTCATAAAACCTTTATAAGCAGCCTCTCCATCAGGATAAAGATCTGCGTCGAATCCTTTAGCTACTAAATATTCTTTTAGCAATAAGCCCAGATTCTCATCGTCTTCGGCAAGTAATAACTTTGTTTTTTGTTCCATGGTTAATTATTTATTTGCGGGAAATATATTTTAAACTTGGTCCCTTTATTTACTGCACTTTCAACTTTGATCATGCCATTATGTAAATCAACTATCTTTTTCACATAGCTTAATCCCAGTCCAAATCCTTTTACGTCGTGCACATTACCTGTTGGCACCCTGAAAAACCGATCAAAAATCTGGGTATGATGTTCTTTAGCAATTCCTATACCATTATCTTGCACCGAGATCATAATTTTATCTTTCCGGTTTTCTGTGGCAACTATTATCTCCGGATTTTCATTGCTGTATTTCATGGCGTTATCAAGCAAGTTAAAAATAACATTTGTTATATGAACCTCGTCTCCCTTAATTATTGCTCCTTCAGCTTCAATCTGAGTGATTAATGTACCGTTTTTGTTTTTTACACGCAATTCAAAATTTCCGGTAACAGTCTCAATCATCTTATTTATGTCGAATTCCTTCATTTTCAATTTCAGACGACCTTCGTTAAAAACAGCCATTTGTAATACCTTTTCTACCTGAAAACTAAGCCGTTTACTTTCCTGATTTATTACCCGGGAAACATGCTCGATAGTTGAAGGAGTATTGGTAATGCTGCCATCCTGCAACATCTGGCTGGCCAGCGAGATCGTTGAAATCGGTGTTTTCAGCTCATGCGTCATGTTATTGATAAAGTCATTTTTTATCATCGACAGCTTCTTCTGTCTAAATATCACCATAATTGAATAAGCAAAAATTGCAATAAGTAAACCTGTTAATATAATCGTAGGAATTATCGTTAATCCGGTCTGTTTCAACAAATAACGTTTTCTATTTGGAAAATAAACATATAAATAATTGGGTTTGGGGCCATTTAAATCACTCTGAAAAAGCAATTGAGGATATTCATCATGACTGCCAGGACTGTACCCCTTGTCTCCAAAAATAACAGTTTCCTTGGCAAGAGTCGAATTCTTAACTGCATACTTGAACTCCAAATCAATATTCGATTGCGACATTGCACTTGTCAAAATATTACCCAACCTCACACTATCAATCCGTTCTTCAATAGGTCGATCTTCAAGAATTACTTCCCAATTTTGCCAGTTCGAATTTCTCACCCATTCCTCACGCAACTGCTGTTGTTTGTATACCTGCGCCATAACGCCCTGAATGCCGTCAAGTACAGATTCATCTTTTGCAGAATCCAACATCTGGAATTTCATTTCCTCCCGATAAGCATTGAAAGATCCACGCTGCGAATATGAAAGACTAAAACTTAACATTCCTTTTCCTGAGTTGTTCCTGGGGAAAATATTACTTGGTCCTTCGTTTTTTTCGCTCGATCCGGGAACTTCACCCAACTGGGCGCTTAAACGAGCTAAAATTTGTTCATCGAGTTCTAACCGTACAGCTACAAAATCCAATGCATTATGTACCTGCTGATCAAACTGCTCTTCTCGTATATCAGACGCAGACTTGATCACAGTCAGCTGCACCAAAATCAACCCCGAGAGCACCACTGCCATCAGCACAATAAGTGATATCAACATCTTACGACTCATGCCTCAAAGATAATTTTATAGAAATGGCTTGATGAATAAGCTTAACATTATTTAACAGGATACAGGTGATTCTAAAATTTATTAACTGCAAACAGCCAATCAAACATAAAATCAGCTGTTAAAAAGTACCTCTTCAATCACTTTTGGAAAGTGTTTGTACTCCAAAACGTGGACTTTTTCTGCAACTTCTTCCGGAGTATCTTCAGTATCCACTTCACATTTTGCCTGAAAAATCAACTTTCCTTCATCGTAATTCTCATTTACGTAATGAATAGATATTCCGGATTCCTTTTCTTTATTCTCAACTACCGCTTTGTGTACATTCATTCCATACATTCCTTTTCCTCCGTATTTTGGCAGTAAAGCAGGGTGTATATTAATTATAGTAAAGTTTTTAACCAGACTATCGGGAATAAGCCAAAGAAATCCGGCCAGAACAACAAGGTCCACTTTACGTTTTCTTAAAGTATCGGTAACATAGGTATTCTTATAGAATTGGTCGCGATTAAAAACAAAGGTTTCAACACCATATTTTGCAGCTCTAACCAAGGCATAAGCATCGGGCTTATTTGCCCATAAGGAGTCCATAATAACTCGTTCATCTTCTGAAAAGTAAGAAATAATATTTTCGGCATTTGTACCCGATCCTGAAGCAAATATTGCGATTCTCTTTTTTACCATTTTACAGTCGTTTTTTCTTTTCGAACTTTTAAACAAAATATTCAATTTTAGTTAGTTAGATTACATCTTGCGAACTATGTTAACATCTTTTTTCAGAATTTTCTTGGAAGTTTAAAGCGTAAATGTATTACTTTGCAGCGAATTATTTGAAAACAAAATTTAGTATTAATTAAAATTAAGAATTATGTCTGACGTTGCAGCAAAAGTAAAAGCGATAATCGTTGATAAACTTGGTGTTGACGAAAGTGAAGTTACTACAGAAGCTTCTTTCACAAATGACTTGGGAGCTGATTCACTTGACACAGTGGAATTGATCATGGAATTCGAAAAAGAATTCGATTTGGCTATTCCAGACGATGAAGCTGAGAAAATTTCTACAGTAGGTGAGGCGATTGCGCACATCGAATCTGCAGTTAAGTAATTATTTCATATCCTTCATTTATGGAATTAAAACGGGTAGTAATAACGGGTGTTGGAACCGTTAATCCTTTGGGAAATTCCGTTCAAGAGTATTGGGAGAATCTGAAGAACGGCGTTAGTGGAGCTGGGCCTATAACCCACTTCGACGCATCGCTGCATACCACAAAGTTTGCTTGCGAGGTAAAAGATTTTGATCCTCTGCAGTACATGGAGAAAAAGGATGTCCGCAAATACGACTTGTATACACAGTATGCATTTGCTACTGCGGCTCAAGCTGTTGAAGACAGCAGCCTTGACCTGGAAAAAGTTGACGGTGACCGAGTAGGCGTTATTTGGGGTGCAGGAATTGGAGGCTTAGATACTTTCCATCAGGAAGTGAGAGCTTACAAAGAAGAGCGTCCTCGTTTTTCTCCGTTTTTTATCCCTAAAATGATTGCAAATATTGCTGGAGGATTAGTCTCAATTAAGTATGGTTTCAGAGGCCCTAACTACACAACAGTTAGTGCCTGTGCATCAGCCTCTCACGCAATGATTGACGCTATGAACATGATTCGCATGGGCAAAGCTGATATGATGCTTACCGGAGGTTCTGAAGCCGGTGTAAATGAATGCGGTATAGCCGGATTCAACTCAATGAGAGCTATTTCTACACGCAATGATGATCCAAAAACTGCTTCGCGCCCATTCGATAAAGACCGTGATGGCTTTGTTATGGGAGAAGGTTCAGCAGCGTTCATAATCGAAGAATATGAGCATGCTAAAGCACGCGGAGCAAAAATTTATGCAGAAATTGCAGGTGGCGGAATGTCGGCCGATGCTTTTCACATGACTGCTCCTGATCCCGACGGAAAAGGTGCCAATTTAGTGATGAAATGGGCATTGGAAGATGCAGGATTGAAACCTGAGGACGTTGACTATATTAACGTACATGGAACATCAACTCCGCTCGGCGACATTGCCGAACCAAAGGCTATTCTAAAAACGTTTGGCGAACACGCTTACAATCTAAGCATTAGCTCAACAAAATCAATGACCGGCCACCTTTTAGGAGCAGCCGGAGCAATTGAAGGTCTTGCCAGTGTGCTTGCCATGATTAATGGTATAGTACCACCTACAATTAACCACTCTACACCAGATCCTGAAATTGACGATAAATTGGATTTCACATTCAATAAAGCCAAAGAAAGGAATATCAACGTTGCTATTAGCAATACCTTTGGTTTTGGTGGACACAATGCCACCGTGGTTTTCAAGAAACTATAGGAATCTGTGGTTAGAAAAATAGTACAACGAGTAAAACTCTTTTCGTCTGAACGAAAAGAGTTTTATTTGTTTCTAAAAGACCTCCTGGGTTTTTATCCCCAAAATCTTCGACTTTACGACTTAGCTTTTATCCATAAGTCAGCTTCGGTTGTCGATTCACAAGGAAACCTTGTGAACAACGAAAGGCTTGAATACCTTGGTGACGCTATTTTGGGCGCTATTATTGCCGATTTCCTTTACAATAGATTTCCACAGGAGGATGAAGGGTTTCTGACAAAAACACGCTCCAAACTGGTTAACAGAGCTATTCTAACACAACTTACCCACGATATGGGTTTGCATATCTTCATCGATTCGAACACGACTAAAAAGATCGACAAAAGCCATATCTACGGCGATGCTCTGGAAGCTTTAATTGGCGCAATTTACCTTGATAGAGACTACCAGGCAGCTAAGTTTTTTGTAACAAAAAAAATTCTTCCACAGTTTGTCGATTTACGTGAAATAGAACACGAAGATTCGAATTTTAAAAGCCAGCTAATTGAGTGGAGTCAGAAGAACAAACGCGATCTGGAGTTTGAAACTACTGAAGAAACTGACGAAAATTCGAAACAGCCTAAATTTAAAGCTGTGGTAAAAATCGATAATAAGGAAGTCGGTACAGGAACCGGAAGTTCGAAAAAAGAAGCCCACCAGAACGCAGCACAAAAGACGTTGAAAAAGATTAATGAATTGTAATCTTTTTTTCACTTTTTGAATACACTTTCTTATTACTTTTACTCCGCTCATAAAAGGTCATGGATAACATACTTATCATCAGTTTAGGATTTCTTGCACAAGCATTATTTTTTGCCAGAACCATTGCACAGTGGTTTAAGTCTGAAAATGAAGGCGAAGTAACTTCACCCGTAATTTACTGGCAGATTAGTTTAGTTGCATCAATTTTAATGCTGACCTACGGGATTTTCCGAGGCGACTTTGCTATTGTTGTAGGCCAATTTTTGGTGTATAGTATTTACATTCGGAACATCCAGTTGAAAAGAGCATGGAATAAAATGCACTGGCTTACCAAAGGACTGGCACTGATTATCCCGGTTATTTATCTGGGCTGGCTATTATTTAGCGGAGGTTTTTCTGCAATCCTAAAAAACGAAGACGTAACCCTGTTTTGGATGATTTGGGGAACAACAGCTCAAATTGTATTTATCTCCCGCTTTTTTTATCAATGGATATATTCTGAAAAAGAAAAGAAATCAATTCTTCCGCTCGGGTTCTGGATTATAAGCACTGCCGGCTCGCTTATGATTTTCACTTACGCCATTGTAAGGCTCGATCCCGTGTTATTTGCCGCACACAGCTTGGGGTTGTTTGTTTATTTCCGCAACATTCTCCTTCATTTTGGAAGAGGAAGCCTGTTTACCAAGCTAAATAAAGTACCGGTTTTGAATAGAGTAATCGGGAAGATCTCTGAAAAAATAAAATAAGCCGATCGCGAACTGCAACCGGCTTTTACCAAACACTACTTAATCGTTTCCTTCTATTTCTTTGCTTTTATAATTTCTCTCAGAATGAAATAAATAAGCATTGCGAAAATAAAAACGATCATTCCCCAAATTGGAGCATAAAAACTTACAATCGCACCTCCCATCACCAGTTGCGGCGAAATATCGACGGCAGCTCTAATGGCTTCAAGTGCCTGCACAATTCCTACAATTTGAGACAATACTCCCATAGCAAGCGCCAGTATCCCCGACATTTTAATCAGTTTAAGTAGCTTTTCTGTTACGTTTCGTTTCCCAACAATTTCAACAACTTTCCACACTGCTATTCCCAGTGCAAGTAGTCCGAATATTGTTATCAGATTCATAAACGGGCCTCCAGCTTTGTAGGCTCCCATCATGTATCCAAATCCTGTTTGTGCTTCATCTAGTTCCATAATCATGTCATTTATTTTTATAATTCCTGACTGCAAGCTACTACCCAAGTGACAAACCGTTGCACTTTTATCGTTGAACAACATCAAACCGGCGACCGATTACATATCGTGGTGAAAATGACGTTTATACACAAATTTGGTTGTTCGACTGTCGATTTATGGTATTTATCGATTGAATTTCGGCTTATTAAAAATCGTTCATATTTTTCTATTTTTATTGAAAATGACTGAAAAACTTCAAAATATCATTCGTTTGCTGGGCAAATCCCAAAGCGCAAGAATCTCGCTTCATATCCTTTTCTGGGTTATTGTTGGCTACTTTTATTATTCGGTATTTATGTGGAACAGCGAGTTTCCGAAAGTATCGTTGATCTTCACCATCGGCTTGCTGCCTGTTGCCATTGTTGAAACATATATTTTTAACTATGTACTGGTGCCCAAATACCTGAGCAACAAAAAATATATATACTTTCTTTTCTTTAGCTTCTTCACCGTATTGATTTCCACCTGGTTGTCGTTTCTGATTGTTTTTTATGCTTTAATTAGCATATTAAACACCGAGGCTTCGCTTGAGCCGGCTGCACTGCATCCTGAACTTCAGGTAATATCGCTGAATTTTATTGTATTTTTTGCCATTGCTGTAAAACAAATAAAACGGGCATTTTACATGCAGCAGGAAAAAAATGAACTTGAAAAAGCCCAACTCACCACACAATTAAAACTTAAAGAAGCCGAGCTTAAGTTACTAAAGGCACAGGTTCATCCACACTTTCTTTTTAATACGCTAAATAATTTATACGGCCTAACATTGGAAAAATCGGACAACGCTCCTCAAATGGTTTTACAACTCAGCGAAATACTCGATTATATTTTGTACCGATGCGAAGCACCAAAAGTTCTTTTACACGAAGACTTAAACAACCTGAAAAACTACATTGAGATCGAAAAAATCCGCTATTCAGATAAACTAAAACTCGAATTTGATTTTCCAAAACGTACCGGAAAACTAAAGATTGCACCGCTACTTCTACTTCCTTTTGTTGAAAATGCATTCAAACACGGAGTTAGTCATTTTCCGGGTGTGGCTTATGTAACACTCAAAACTTCACTTGCAGGAAAGAACCTTATTTTTAGTATCGAAAATTCGAAAAATCCCTTGATGAAAGACGTTAACAATCAGAGTAAAGGAATAGGATTAATGAATGTAAAACGAAGATTGGAATTACTTTATCCGAAAAAATATATACTAACGATAGACGAACAGCAAGAAACTTTTTCTGTAAATTTAACTTTAGAATTGGAAGAATAAAATGTATCGCTGCATAATTATAGACGACGAACCCATTGCTATTCGGGTAATTCGAAATCACCTTTCTTCGTTTCCCGATTTTGAGATTATTGCCGAATGCAACAATGCGCTTGAAGCCATTCCTGTTTTGGCAAAGCAAAAAGTCGATCTCATGTTTTGCGATATACAGATGCCCCAACTAACAGGCGTAGATTTTGTTCGAACTCTTTCGCACCCTCCAAAAGTAATTTTCACCACTGCTTACCGCGATTATGCTATCGATGCTTTTGAGCTTCAGGTTATCGACTACCTGTTAAAGCCTGTTTCCTTTGAACGATTTGCAAAAGCAATCCATCATTTCCTGGAACAAAGTAATGTTTTGGCTCCCTCAGGCGAACCAAAAAATACAGAGCCCGAGAAAGAATTTATATTTCTGAAAGCGGATAAAAAGCACTATAAAGTAAACCTTTGCGACCTGTTGTATTTCGAAAGCCTGGGAGACTATGTAATAGTTTACACTGATACACAAAAGATTGTTTCAAAAGAACGGATCAGCCATTTGTCAGAAGAACTTCCCCCGGATAAGTTTATACAGATTCACCGAGGCTACGTTGTATCCATTGAAAAAATCAACTCTGTAGGTCCGGGTTTTGTTGAAATCAATAAGAAGAAACTTCCGATTGGCCGCAACTACAAAGAACAACTTAATAAACTCCTTGGAAAATAAAATGCATTTCAATGTCTCATCTTTTTTGGTATTTTTGATTTTTCTTTCCCAAGAAAATGGAGACAAGAGACAAATACATACAACGCGAAGGCTGGATCTCGATTATAGCAAATATTCTTTTATTTGGATTAAAATACTGGGCAGGACTGGTAACCGGATCTATCGCACTCATTGCTGATGCGTGGCATACACTTACCGACTCTGTCTCGTCAGTAATAGTTTTAATAGGCGGGAAAATATCACGTAAGCCTGCTGATGACGATCACCCTTTCGGACACGGGCGGGCAGAACACATTGCAGCCGCAATTATTGGTGTATTGTTAGCGATTGTTGCGTTTGATTTTATACTGAACGCAATTGAGAAATTCAGTAGCCGCAAGCAAACCACTTTTGGAACCATTGCCTGGGTTGTTACAATTATTTCAATCGTTGTAAAAGAGCTACTGGCTCAATATGCACTCTGGGGTTTCAAGAAAACCAACTCGTCAATATTAAAAGCCGACGGATGGCATCACCGCACCGATGCACTTTCTTCGGTCGTTATTCTTGTGGGTATTGCAATTGGCAAATTTTTCTGGTTTACCGATGCCGTTCTTGGTTTTATTGTTGCAATAATGATTGCTTATGCCAGTTACGAAATTCTCTCTAAAGAAATTAAATCGCTGCTTGGCGAAAGTCCGTCAGACGAACTTTTACTCGAAATCAGCGAGAAGGTACAAAGGAAATTTGAGCTGCCTTTGCACATCCACCATATCCATATGCACAACTATGGGCACCACACCGAAATGAGTTGTCACATAAAGTTACCACCTGAAATGTCGCTGGAACAAACACACGACATTTGCACCAAAATAGAAAAAGAAGTAAAAACAGAATTTGGTTATGTCGCTACAATTCACCCCGAACCTCTTGAGGAAGGGAAATAACTCAGGCATCATATTTTTCTGCAATTAAATCTTCTCAGCGTCGTTTCTTCAACCCAAGAAAAGCTTCAATAGAATTGATTTATTGTTTTGCGACTTCCCAATCTTGTATTACTTTTTTCTTTACTTTTATCATCTATTTAATTTTTTTAAAAACTATAGAGAAAGCATCTCGAGTAACCGTAAAAAAGAGATGCCTTGTAAATAATAATTTGTGTCTTATGAAAATGAAAACGAATTTACACCTGATGCTAGTTGGAGCTTTAGCTTTTCTGTTCCAAGCATGTTCTGAAAAAATTGAAACCGATCTTACGCAAACAGCATTTATCCCGAAACCGGTAAGTGTGAGTGCATCACGAGGTGCTTTCATTATCAATAACTCTACGATTATTTATGTTCAGGAGGGAGCAGAAGAGTTGCAAAAAACAGCGGAAATTCTTGCAGAAGAACTTGGCAAGTTGACTGAAAAACCGAAGACCCAATCGGTTAGCCAGACGCCTTCAAAAGGCATTTATCTCGCAGTTGCATCAAACGAAGAAATGAGCGCTGAAGGCTATGAGTTGCAAATTGATAAAAAGCTTGTTAGCATTACCGGAGCTGATGCCGCCGGATGTTTTTACGGCGTACAAACGCTTCTGCAAACAGTGCCTGCAAAAGCCGGTGCAGAGCAAAAAATCTACTTCCCCACAGGAACAATTAAAGACTATCCGGAGTACGATTTCAGAAGTACCATGCTTGATGTTTCTCGCCACTTTTTTAGCGTTGAAGAAGTGAAGCAGTTGATCGATCACCTGGCACTGTATAAAATCAACATGCTCCATCTGCATTTATCGGATGATCAGGGCTGGCGTATTGAGATAAAATCGTGGCCAAAACTTACCGGAATTGGAGGCCAAACTGAAGTTGGCGGAGGTACTGGTGGCTTTTACACGCAGGAACAATATTCGGAATTGGTACAATATGCAATGGATCGTCAAATTATAATTATCCCGGAGATTGATATGCCGGGCCATACCAATGCGGCACTTGCTTCGTATGCCGAGCTAAATTGCGATGGCAAAGCACGTGATTTGTATACCGGAACTGAAGTTGGATTTAGCACACTTTGCACCGATAAAGAAATTACCTACCAGTTTGTTGACGATGTTGTTCGTGAACTGGCAGCGATAACTCCCGGTCCGTACTTTCACGTTGGTGGTGATGAATCGCTTGTTACGGAACACGACGATTATGTAGATTTTATCAACCGGATTCAGAAAATTGTAGACAAATACGATAAGAAAATTATTGGCTGGGACGAAATCGCAAATGCCGACCTCATCGAAAATACTACCGTTCAGTTTTGGAATAAAGCCAATAACACAACCCTGGGAGTAGAAAAAGGGGCGCAGGTAATTATGTCGCCTGCCAAGCGTGCATACCTTGATATGCAATACGATTCAACTACTCATTTAGGTCTGCATTGGGCCGGGTATATTGAAGTAGACCACGGTTATAACTGGGATCCGGCGACATTGGTTGAAGGCATTTCAAAAGAGAATATATTAGGCATTGAAGCTCCGTTGTGGACAGAAACGGTTACAAATATTGATGAAGTAGAATACATGGTATTCCCCCGTTTACCCGGCTACGCCGAAATTGGCTGGACGGCTCCGGATCAACGTAACTGGGAAGAGTATAAAACACGTCTTGCCCAACACGGCAAACGTTTCGAAGCACTTGGCATCGATTTCTATCGTTCGCCATTAGTACCCTGGACAGAATAAGGAAAAGAACAACAATACAACAACGGGTGGTTTATCTTAACTGCCCGTTTTTTTTAGCTGAAAATTTCCTGCCGGGAAATATCAGATGTGCCGGTAACACAATTTTATTGTTTCCAACGCAGATTCAGGACTGAACTTTCCGGGAAGCTTAGCGGCTTTTACACTCTCTGCAAATACCGTAATTTCATTGAAATAACCGTCTCCCAAATCGTTGGCATCGATTAAAACACTTTCTTCATCCCGTGAGATAAAAATATGATCCGGCTTATTTGTTGAAAAACATACGGTTGCCTTTTCAAACACCGCCAGATATTCGGCCCGAAACGGAAAATCTGTATGAAAAATATTTCCTCCTTCAATCTTAACCGTCACATCTTTAGAAGAATACTCCCAAATGGCATTTATATAATCGTGATTACTGAGCTTACCTGCCAAACTTGTACTTTTAACCTTTTCAGGAGCTTTACCAAGTACGAATGAAGCAAAATCAATATCGTGAATAATAAGATCAAAAAGGGCGCCGCCACTGCTGCCAAAATCCTTTTGCCTTTCTTTCCACTGTCCCCAGACCGGAAGCCCTGAAAAACGGCTTAACGAAAGAAATTTCAACTTCCCGTAGGTTTCAGTTTGAATCATTTGTTCCAGCTTTTTGTAGGGCGACATAAACCGAACCACATGTGCTACCATTAAAATCAGCTTCCTTTGTTTCGCCAAACGAATCAGCTCCTCTCCTTTTTCAACATCCAATACAAACGGTTTCTCCACCAAAACATGAAGACCGCTTTCTAGCGCTTCTTTAACCATCGGATAATGCAAATTGGTATGCACACAAACATGCACGGCATCGAGTTTCTCCTTTTCCAAACAGGCCTGCAGCGAAGTATAAACCGGAACCTTCTTTAAGGCATTAACGTCCATCTCTCCGGTTGAGAAATTTCCTTCCGGATCGTCGATCTTCCGAATCACCGAGTCCACATCCTTTTCAATAATGGCTGCCAATTCCATATCCCTATTCTTCAAAATATTCTGGCTATGCGCAATTCCCATAAAACCAAATCCAATAACCGCTACTTTCATATGTTTAAGTTTAGATAAAACCTGACCGGCAAACGATGCTGCAGCCAATTACTTTTACTGAAATCTTACTCTCGATATCTTTCCGTTTGCTCCGGCAGCAAATCCTGCAGCTTGTCCGGGAACTGCCCGAAACGTATAATACCCTTCGTCAGATAAAAAAGTCCAACTCCGTCCACCGTCAGCTGAAACATCGCACCCGGTTTTACCAATGGCAAACCAAAAGTTGCCTGCTTCGTATTCCACAGGCTGAACACACGACCGGTATCCCTTTGGCATGGTTTCCGATTGCAACCAGTTTTTACCGCCATCAATGGTGTAGGCTGCTATGTTAGTATTTAACTCCGGATGGTCATAAATACCTCCAACAATTGCTCCTTCCCTATCATTCGTAAAAGCAACCGAGAATATCCCCGATGCTGCTTCTCCCCTTATCATTGGCGTTTTTTTAACCTGCCAGCTTTTTCCAAAATCATCCGAATAAAACACGCGTGCTGCTTTGCCTCCGCTCGCAAACCAAGCTTTGCCCGAAGCCAAATATTCGATACAGGTATTTGATGCAGCGAAATTCGCCTCTCCATTTTCAACCGGCGGAAGCTCATGTACCTGTTCCCATTTTTTCCCTCCGTCTTCTGTTCTGATCACAAAAAACTTTCCGTCAACCGGATCACTTATTGCCAAACCCAAATCGGCATTTGCAAATTTCAACGAATTAAAAAACAAGCCAGCAGTTGTATCCGAATAAACCACTTCCCAGGTCGCTCCTCTGTCGTTAGTTCGGTAGGCAAAATCAGGGCCGGCTACCCCAAAAACCATGGCACGTTTATCGTCCCAGGCATAAATACTACGGAAGTCGTTTGCTGTTGCACCCGGCACTTTATTCACTTTCCAGGTTTCGCCGCCGTCAACACTTAACAGAACCGTTCCTTCTGAACCACTCGCCCAAACCACATTTTCGTTTAGCACAAACAAGCCCCGCAAGCTCGCATCGGTATTAGTTGCGAGAATTTCAAATTCAACTTTATTGGGCAGAATAGACTTCTTACATCCACCGGCAAGCAAGAGTACAAAGGTTACAGAAAGTAAAATATTCTTCATTAAAACGAGTTTGTAGTTTAAAGTAGGAAGGTACATATTTTTCTAAAGCCGGAGAAAACAACCTTTGATTCTAAAAGAATCAGATTTGTGGCAAATAGGTACAACGTTGAGGGAAAAAGCATCAAATTAATTACTCCGGGCTTCAACACTTAGTATTTGAAGTGGGGAGGGGTACTTCGGAAGCTCAAATTTGAAGAAAAAAGGTTCAAACTTGAGTATTTGAAGTGGAGGGGGGTACTTCCGAGGTACCCCCCTCCACCTCGGAAGTACCCCCTAAAAACAGAAAAGAATTCTACTATGGTTCAAATAAATTCGTATTTTTAGAAACACTAATCGAGGTGACACCCGAAACGACCAGCAGCGAGAGATTTATTCACCCCGGAATTTGCAGTTATTTTGCGTTTGTAAACGTTTACACGCATTTATAAACGGATACATTATAGCAATCAGAGAGATAAGAATTAACTGAGCAAGAAACACAGGATATAACGGGTGCATATACACTCTAGTTAGCACCAATTGAAGAGCAACGCAACTAAAAAGGTGGATAATTCATCTTTAAACAGAAACTAAAAAAAAAACAGATATGAAAACAACTAAAATTTTAGGATTACCCTTACTGATTTTATTCTATATTATATTTTCAGTTCCTTTTCAAAGTTGCGAACCAGATGACGATGAAGAAGAATGCGATACTTGTAGCATGGTTTATAAACCAAACATATACATTTATCCCACAGAACAAATTGATTTATCTGTAAAGCTTAATTTTCCATTGGGCGGAGAGATTGTTACCTCGATTCCTGAATATGGTACAGGATGGGATATAAATGTCGACACTTCTGGTTTGATAAATAATTCTTATTCATATTTATTTTATGAGAGCACTCAACCTGATATTTGGCAAAGAAATAATGGATGGACTATACAGACTGACAAATTAGAATCGTTTTTTAGACAAAATATGACTGAATACGGATTCAAGGAGAAAGAAATTAATGATTTTATTGAATATTGGATACCACAACTAAATGATTACCAATTATATTCGATTTATCCTCAAACAAAAAGTTTAATCGACAATGTAATACAATTGGATTTTTCAAAACAACCTGATAATATCCTACGAGTGTTTTATGTGATTAAAGGGCAAAACCAATTACAAGATAAATTAACTGAACCGACAATTGATAATTTTGAGCGAGAAGGATATTTTGTGACAGAATGGGGCGTGATTTTGAAATAACAACTGGTACCAACAACAATTTTAGAATAGATGCGAAAGGGAAATCTTAATCTTCGAATTTTTGGAGTCTTATTCGGCTCAAGTCTAGCTTACACCGGTTGGAATGGATTTGAGATACCAACGTTATTAATGGGGAAGACAAGCGAGATTTCGGGAAAAGTAATTGAAATATTTCCAAATAGAGAAGTACAAAGTCACAGCCGAAGAATTAAATATGTTTACTCAGTCGATGACAGCTTTTATGTTGACTTTAAAAAGCTCGGGACAAAAGATGCAAGACAAGAAATTGGAAATGACTTGAAACTTATTTATTCAATCAAAAAACCAGAAAAAAATAAAATTGAAAGACTTTATTCAAAATATGACAATTCAGACGGAGAAAGATATTATTCAACCAAAGGAAATGGTTTTATCGAATTGCAACTAATTAACGGAATCTTTAAATACAAAGAATTTGCAGAAAAAGGCAAAATAATTAATGACTTTGTCGGAGAATATAAAATCATCAATGACTCAATAAAATTTAAAAATTATGTTTTTGAGACTGATGATAAGTACAAAAATAGACCTGAACTATTTGTGTTCTTATCGGACAATGAATCTCAATTAGTTGATTTAAATACCAAAAGAACTCTCAAAAGAGTTGATTAGTTTGACTGAATTATAAACAAAAAACTGTTTGGAACACAGTACATACTGCAGGGCGGGGTTTGGTGGTAATTAACCCAAAAAGATGAGCAAACAACAACTTGATATTATCGACTTTAAAAATAGCCCATGGTTATTTTTAGTTCTCATTCCAATTGCCTTTGGACTGTTTTTCTTGAACTTTGCCATCTATTTTTTTCTAAGCCCAGGGAAAAGTACAATTGGATTTTATTCGGCATTTGTATTCTTCTTTTTGGAGATGCAAGTTGTAAAAGTAATTTTCTCGAAATATAGATATATTCCTAATGGACAATTGAATTTCAACAAACATGGTGTTTTCATCGACAATTCATCTCAACCTTTAAAATATGGATGGGAGAAAGTAACTGATTTGAAATTTTATTATCGAGGCGATAGATTTTGGAAATTTAATCTGGGGAAATTAACATTCAACCGAGGGAAAAGGAGATATCGTAATCTACATTGGTTTGGTAAAAAGGGATTGGATGAGAGAATAATTGACCGAATTGATATAAATGGGAAATCAATTTATGTCAAAATTAGAAATGAAGCAGAGAAAAATACATTTTTTGAATTCATTTCAATATCTAAAAAGATGAGCCAAAATATAAATATTATCGAGACGGATTTTACGACAAAATTATTTGGAAAAACTATTGAAATATAAATGAAAAAATAACTACCGCTAACAAGTTGCAAATTGCATTCCGCAAATGGAAGAATTCAAAGTGTATATAATGCGAATGGGCACAAACCGAAAGTAGAGCTTATCCCTTATGGCGAGAATCTTGAAAAGAGAATTCTGACAGATAGGCTTTGACGAAAACACCATCTTCTTAAAGTTGCTAAATACCTACAGTCTGGTAACACGAAAGTTTGTACGTATTTACTATTTCCCGCAATAAACAAACAGCATTCCTATTCCAAATTATCTACCAAGTTTGAATTCGGTGTGCAAAAAAATCCACAACCAGCTTCCCAGATCAAATACTATTCACAATTCTCACACGCATAACAACCAACATAAACACCTAACAAACTGACACATACAGACACACCACCACTAAGTATGTCAATAACTGGCACGATCTTTTATACATTTTTCGGGTAATACTTTATTAAGTACGAAATAACCTGAAAATTAAAAGTGTATGGAGAATGTTTTTACAACAGATTTTTGGACTGAATTTGCGATTGGATTAAAAGATTGGATTATTAGCGAGTTACCATCGATTATTATTTTAATTGTCCTCCTGATTATTTCGCTGAGAGTAGGTTTTTACATGGTTCGTAAGTTAAAAACAATACTGGCCAAACGCACAGTAAACCGCAAAGACGAGCCAAACCTTGAAGTTGAAAAAAGACTAAATACTCTAATGGGAATTGTTAAAAAAGGAGTATCACTTATTATATGGGCTGTGTTTATCCTTATTTTTCTGAAAAAGGTAAATATCGACATTGCACCTATTTTAGCCGGTGCAGGTATTGTTGGGCTTGCGGTAGGATTTGGTGCCCAGGAATTGGTACGTGACTTTATTACAGGCTTTTTTATTCTGCTCGAGAATCAAATCAGAACCGGCGATGTTGCCATTATTAACGGAACCGGAGGTTTGGTTGAGAAAATCGAATTACGTACCATCACCCTGCGCGACCTTTCAGGCGTAGTTCATATTTTTCAAAACGGAAAAATTAATTCAGTTTCGAATATGACAAAAGACTGGTCGGCCATGGTTTTTGATATTGGCGTGGCCTACAAAGAAGACCTAAACAAAGTAATGAAACTCATGAAACAGGTTGCCGATAGAATGATGGAAGAAAAGGAATTTAAGGCACTTATTCTTGAACCGATGGAAATTTTTGGCCTCGACAGTTTTGGCGACAGCGCCCTGGTTGTAAAAGGAAGGATAAAAACCAAACCAATTCAGCAATGGACAGTTGGACGCGAATACCGCAAACGACTGAAGGAAGTTTTTGATGAACACAAAATTGAAATTCCGTTCCCACATCAAACAATTTATTGGGGCGAAGAAATTGAACCGCTAAAGTTGACTATGGAAAAAGCGGACGAAAAAGCAAAGGGTTCAAACTAGTATGAAACAAATATTTGAATAACACAAAGTGGCAAAACTGCAAATAAAAAACAATCTGCCACTTTGTATTTTTTATGCCTCGCCACCATTCGTCACGATTTTATCTTACAATGCAAAAAGATATTTTTGTGTTCTCATGTAAAAAAATCAGATGAATTCCGATAACATCACCATCACCGCCGCAAAAGATTCCGACCTTCAAGATATACTAGCCTTATTTGTTGATACGATTTACTCGGTTTGTGCCAAAGATTATTCTCCCGAACAGCAGGCAGCATGGGTGGCAGGTGCACAAAATACAGGGCGCTGGCAAAAGAAACTCGAAACACAGTATTTTCTTGTAGCCAACACTGAAGAAACAATTGTTGGTTTCGCGTCGCTGGAAGACAACTACATCGATTTTCTTTTTGTGCATAAAGAATTTCAGGGCCGCGGAATTGCCAAACAGTTGTTTGAGGCACTGTTGCAAAAAGCGATCGAAACAAACGTAGAAATTCTAACTTCAAATGTAAGCCTTACCGCTCGGCCCTTCTTCGAAAAAATGGGTTTTGTTGTTATCTGCCAACAAGACAACTCCACACGTGGCGTAAATCTCACTAATTTCAGGATGGAAAAAAATCTGAAGAACTGAGTTTTTCTTATCATTTACGAGAATCCTTAAACTAAATCCAGAGATAATACAAATGAGATCAATAAGACATATGTGCGAAATTCACAGATATTTATCAATCTCACAATGTTGCATTTCAACAGAAAGATATACTTTTACAGCGCATGAATATACAATCTACAACTACATCTTTCCGACAATTGATGTCGGTATAACAGACAGGTAACCACGAATATTTCTTTGCGGATAATTCATACCTGTCATTCTATTCTGTTTGATGTTAAAGCAACATCCTGATCGGGACGTGTTCTTAACTTCTTTGTGATTATTTCCATTTTTTGAAAATAACCTTTGATGAAAAGCCTGCGTGTTTTCCATCAAAAACACTGCATTAACAGATAATGTGGTTTTAAATTGTTGAAAATGGTTCAACTAAATAACAAAATAGATTCTACCGAAAAGCAGAACTACAAAATCATAGAACGGCTGAACAGAGTCGCCACACACGAAAACTATTCAAAAAATCAGCACCTGCTGGAACATGGCCAGCGTTGTCATAAAATATGGTATTTAAAATCGGGAATGGTGCGACGCTACTACATTCATGAGGGCAAAGAAATACCCCTGTGGTTGTATACCGAAAATGAGATTTTTACCGAATTCCAAAGTTTCTCGCGTCATATGCCTTCCAGTGAATACATTCAGGCCTGCGAAGATGCCGAAGTTATTAGCATCTCACGATCCGACTACCTAAGTACCAGGCAGAATCCGGAGATGTGGCTATTTTGCATTTTACTGATTGAAAACGTGTTTCTGGATATTAACCAGCATTTGCGCTCCCTGCAAACAAAAGATGCAAGAGGAAAATACGAGTACCTGCAGGATAAAGCTCCTGAAATAATTAAGCGGGCAAAATTGGGGCACATTGCTTCAATGCTCGGAATATCGCAGGAAACTTTGAGCCAGATACGCAAAGGCTAAACATAAAATTCTTATTTTTGAATATGACCGGGTTGATTAAAAATCTCACCTTGAATATTGCTTTTTTTGATTTAAGTCAAAAATATTCCAAAGGGCTTTTCGGTTCTTTGCAGAAAATTAGAAACAAGCAAAAACGCCTCGATGAAACCTGAAAACATTATAATTAGAGAAACAGAAAACAAAGACCGAAAAACCATCTTCGAAGTTGAAAAACGATCTTTTGGTTACGAGAAGGAAGCCCGGCTAACGGAAGCGCTTTTAAGCGATCCTACAGCCAAACCAGTATTTTCGCTTTTGGCATTTCACAACGAGAAAGCCATTGGACACATTCTTTTTACACGCGTTTATATAAATGAAATGTCAGACACTCAGCCTTTGATGCACATTCTTGCGCCGCTAGCTGTAATTCCCGAATACCAGAAACAGGGAATTGGCGGAATGCTGATTAAGGCCGGATTAGCGAAACTGAAACAAATGGAATCTGAAATGGTGTTCGTACTTGGGCACATCGGTTATTACGACAAGCACGGTTTTATTCCCGATGCGGGGAAACTCGGTTATAAAGCGCCCTACCCCATTCCCGAAGAGTTTGCAAATGCCTGGATGGTGCAGTCATTAAATCCGGAAGGGTTTATGGTAAAAACGGGAACCGTTGTTTGTGCTAACGAGCTTAACAACCCCGAACACTGGAGAGAATGACAGGCCTCGAATTATATACCGAATTAACAGCTGCTTATTCGCAGGAAAACCTGAACCGGATCACCGGAAAACTGATTCTACTATACAAGAACAAGAATTATTTAACAATCCGATCCATCGCCAATAAGGTTTCGAATTATGTTAGCATTGACGAAGAAAAAGATGCCAAATGTTCTTCGAAACTGGTGGTGCTGTATCATCCCGACAAAGGCCATGCAATAAGAGAAGAGATTAAGCAACTTTATGAGCAGAATAATTTCGACAGCCTGCAAAAGTTTGCGCACATCCGCTTTGTTCAGGGCATTGATAATGTTGTGGTTGATTTTTCTGACGGCTGCATTGACTACCACCCAGAATATGTTTGGGATACCGACACCGATGACGGCTTCTACACCGATACGGATGACGACGAAGATTCCTATTCTGATAATGAGGATAAAATTGAGGTCGAACGCTCGTTTTTCAACCTCATGAAAATCAGGGAATATGGAAGAACAAATGTTGAACTTCCTACATATTATCTCGAAGATTTTGAGGAATTCGAACTAGCTGACTCCGGTCTTGAATCGCTTGATGGCGTGGAATATTGCAGGCACATTAAAATTCTGGATGTATCGAATAATAAATTGGACGACATTAGCAATTTATGGGATTTGCGCGATCTTGAAGAATTATTGACACAAAGCATTACAGGAGAAACAGCCGGTATTTTCGACGAAATCAGTATCCCGATGTATATTGTAAAAGGCGATTTATGGCCTGTTGATTTTCAAGCCAACCGTCGCCACATACAGTCCTTCGATGCGGTTGAAATTGAAAATGCAGACCACTTTCTTATGCTTAATCGTCCCGAAGAATTTAACGCAGAGCTGAGAAAAGCTATCGAAAAGATCACGAGTAAATAATATTTGATCATGAAATTAAAAATACACCAAACAGAAGCAGGAAATATTGCAGAATTGCAATCAGACAAAATATTAACTGAAGTCCAGGATTTTTTGGATATGATGGGCAATGCAAATTACCAAGACAGCAACAAAATGGTGATTTATAAGTGCCAGTTGCATCCCGGTTTTTTTGAACTAAAAACAAAAATGGCCGGAGAAATTCTGCAGAAATTTTCCACCTATAACCAAAAGTTAGCCATTGTTGGCGATTTTTCAGCTATCGAAAGTAAAAGTCTGCGTGATTTTATTCGGGAAAGCAACCGAATCGGCCGAATCCTTTTTGTTGGTTCGCTTGATGAAGCGCTAAATAAATTGTAGAATATACTTCTCATTCACACACAATTTATCCTTTTAAAGGAAGGCTGGGAGAACTAACCCGCAGAGCAGTTATAGGCACAGCCGCCGATGTTGATTATGCACTTAGCCTGGTGAATACCATTGACGGAACAGAACGAATTAAATACTGCCGAAAACATTCTTCGTCTGCTTTTGTTTGTGAAAACAATGGCACGCATTCAACAATATACACAATGGGTTAAACACACATTCCTGATGTTGCTAGCTCTGTTCGCGCTGGCATCATGTTCGGTAAAAGAACCTGTATTCAGAGCCATTGGAGCCGACTACCAGCGCCCGCTAAACAAAACAAAGACCTTACTAAAGGTTGAACATAACTGTAATTTTTCGCAGGACGATTACCACCACAAAACTACTCTTCAGCTTCCTGACAATAACTTGTCTGGCACGAGTAACAAATTCGAAATAAATGTTGAAAATGCTCTTATTGAGCTTGTTCCAGAACTTCCACAGAAAACAACTTCAGATAAAAACACACGCCTGTATATTTTGTATAAACGGTTAAAGTTCGATATGGTGTAAAAGCATTTTTCCCTCACCCTTTACATCACATTTTATTAACCGCATATACATTTTACAATGAATAATCATGCAAAATATCCGGTAAACAATGCCGGTCTTTTTACACTCGCCATCCGTTTGGTGGTTGGCTGGACCTATTTCTCGGCTTTCTGGCGCCGCGTAATATTAGCCGACAAGTTAAACCCTGAAGGAGCCGGTTATATCGGCGAAAAATTTAATCATTTCCTCCCCAATGCCTTAGGCATAAAACCTATTATCGAGCACCTGGTAACACATCCCGAACAATTGTGGATAGCTATGATAGTATTTACAATTATAGAAGCTATTGTTGGTCTGTTTATTATACTGGGGCTGTTTACCCGCCTGATGAGTATCGGAATATTCGGACTTGCTGCCGGAATATTACTAGGCTCGGGATGGATTGGAACGACCTGCCTCGACGAATGGCAAATTGGCGTTTTGGGAATTGCTGCGGGTTTTACCCTTTTCTTTACCGGAAGCGATACTTATTCTTTGGATAAGCTATTAATTAAAAAGAAACTGAAATTCACCCAAAGCAAATGGTTCGTATGCCTGGGTTCCGGCGAACTCCCATTGAAAAATATCAAACCACTTGTGCTGGGCGGCTCAATCGCTATTTTATTTCTAACGATGTATACTAACCAGGTTTTTCACAGTGGTATTTTCGGGAAGCTCCACAATAAATCGGTAAAACCAAAAATTGAAATCAGCGATGCAACAATTGAAAACAATCAATTGCAATTCAATATCTACCGTACAGAGGGAGTAGATGTTTATGGTTCGTTTTTAATTGGCATACAGTTGATTGATTCTGAAGGGAGTGTTGTTATGGAAAAATCAAGTGATGATCTTTCAAACTTTCCGGCAAATGAGATCGAAAACTACTATGTGGCAAAAATAAAACCCGGAAAACACAGCCTCATCGTGCCTTTGGGAGCCAAAGCTAATTTGAGTATAGATTTAAATCAGCTCAATCTGCAAGGACAGCAATACACACTAAAGCTTATCGATATTAGTGGGCTTGAATGGGAAAGCAAAGTTGAAATATAAAATCAGGATCAGATGTCCATTTATTTCGGACATCTGATCTATTCTATGCTTATATTAAACATTTTACCGAAATACCTGTTTTGCAATCGCGAAAAGAATATTGTTAACCAATGCGCATTAAATTTGTTTCAGAATTCGATTCTCCGATATAAAACGTAAAACGGCATTATGTTTAAACTACTCAAGAACATTGATAACAAGGACTACAAAGCCAAACACAGTGCGCTTGAGATATTTAAGTTTATTGGTCCCGGACTACTGGTTACAGTAGGTTTTATCGACCCCGGTAACTGGGCATCAAACCTTGCAGCAGGTGCTAATTACGGTTACGCTTTGTTGTGGATGGTTACCTTGTCGACAATAATGCTGATTATCCTGCAACACAATGTAGCTCACCTTGGCATTGCAACTGGACTTTGTTTATCCGAAGCGGCTGCTATTCACATCAAGCCACGCTGGGCGCGAATGGTTTTGTCTTCGGCTATGCTGGCTTCTATTTCTACTTCGCTGGCAGAGATTCTGGGAGGTGCAATTGCGCTAAACATGCTGTTGAATATTCCGATTAGAGCAGGGGCTGTGCTTGTAACCATTTTCGTAATGGTTATGCTTTACACCAATTCTTACCGCATGATTGAAAAATGGATTATTGCCTTTGTTTCAGTAATTGGCCTGTCGTTTTTGTACGAGTTATCATTGGTGAATGTCGACTGGAATACGGCGATAAAAAGCTGGGTAACTCCGTCGTTCCCGGAAGGGTCGATGATTGTAATTATGAGTGTACTTGGTGCTGTAGTTATGCCGCACAACCTGTTTCTGCATTCCGAAATTATACAAAGCCGCCAGTGGAACCGGGAAGATGAAAAGATTATAAAAAAACAACTTAACTACGAATTTCTGGATACGCTGTTTTCGATGATAATTGGCTGGGCTATCAACAGTGCGATGATCTTGCTGGCAGCTGCTACATTCTTCAAGACCAAAACAGAGGTTACCGAATTGCAACAGGCCAACCAATTACTAGCACCTTTGCTTGGTCATCATGCATCAGTAGTATTCGCAGTGGCTTTGTTGTTTGCCGGAATTGCATCAACCATCACTTCAGGAATGGCAGCCGGATCAATTTTCTCAGGTATGTTTAAAGAGCCTTACGACATAAAAGACAACCACTCGCGCCTTGGTGTAGCCATTTCTCTGGTGTTGGCATTAGGTATTATTTTCCTGATCTCAAATCCTTTTAACGGCCTTATTATCTCGCAGATGTTTTTAAGTATTCAACTCCCCATCACCATTTTCGTACAAGTGTATCTCACCTCTTCAGAAAAAGTAATGGGAAAATACAAAAACTCCACCTTCTCAAGAATACTTCTCTATTTGCTGGGCGGAATTGTAACCTTACTCAATATCGCTCTGTTTGTAAGTATGTTTAGATAGTTAGTGTAATTTTTTGTTTTAACTAACTTTACCGGCATAAACAATGTCTATGAACACAAATTCCGTCTTCAAAAACAGAAATCTCTATATTATTTTCGGAATTACACTTGCAGCAATGATGGGTGTAGCTAGTATCACTCCTGCTTTTCCCGACATTATTAAGCACTTTGGAATCAGTCCGCAGCAAGTAGGTGGGTTAATTGTCGCATTTACCTTACCCGGCGTATTTTTAACACCGTTTACCGGTATGCTTGCCGATCGTTACGGTAGAAAGGTAGTTTTGGTTCCTTCTCTGTTTTTATTCGGAATTGCAGGTTTTGCCTGTATGTTTGCTCCAGGTTTTTACTGGCTGCTGGCGCTTCGTTTTTTACAGGGGGTTGGAGCAAGTTCGCTTTCGAGCATGAATATTACATTGGTTGGCGATTTGTTCGAGGGAAAACAACGCACCGCTGTTATGGGCTACAATGCCAGCGTGTTAAGTATCGCAACAGCTTCATACCCTGCACTTGGCGGTTTAATTGCAATTTTTGGATGGCAATATATTTTTGCATTGCCCATTTTAGCTATTCCTCTCGGATTTTGCGTGATAAGATGCCTGAACAACCCGGAGCCCAAAAATAAAGCCAGCTTACGTTCGTATTTCGGACGAGTATGGAAAACCGTAAACCAGCAAACGGTTTGGGGTTTGCTGATTCTTAACTTTGTTATTTTCCTGATACTTTACGGAACCTACCTCACCTATTTTCCACTTATGATGGAAAAACGTTTGGGTGCCGACTCTTCCCATATTGGGCTGATGATGTCGCTAATGTCAATCACAACAGCAGGTGTAAGCTCCCAACTAACGAGGATTAACCGGCTTCTGCGCTTAAAGCAACAACTGATTATCGGAAGCTCTACCTACTTAATTGCAACGCTACTGATGATGAATGCCGACACCTATGGCGCACTTGCTGTTTCTGTATTTGTGTTCGGGATAGGGCATGGAGTAATCATACCATCTATCCAAAATATGATGGTTGGATTTGCAGCAATAAACGAACGTGCGGCTTTTATGTCACTAAATTCGATGGTACTCCGTGCCGGACAAACTTTTGGTCCCTTAATGGTTGGACTTATCTATGTAACATCAGGCTTAAAAGCTACTTTTTTATCTGGTGCTGCAATGGCTTTTATTATGCTGATTATTATATTTTCGATGGTAAAATCAGACACCAAACATCACGATGAGTAATTGAAACAATCTGCCTATTGAGCCAATTCTTTAATCATTTAAGGTACAAATCTTATTTTCAAGAATATTCAAGAGTCGGTACAATCAATTCAAAATATATCTATATTCAGCCCGAAATTGGAACAATTACTTACGCAGCATAACACACTGTGAATATGAACATTAAAATACGTGCAGCATTTTATTCTGCACCCAAGTAGCGCTAAAAGAATGAGCCTGCATATTCGAAAAGCGACCATTAATGACCTTTCTTTTTTGGTCGAATTAGAACAAGCCTCTTTTCCTGGCTTTCAGCAAAGCCAAAAACAAAATATACGCCATAGCATTACCAGTAATTTTCAGGAAGTGCTAATTGCCGAAACCCTTGGTAAAGAAAAGCAAACTGTGGGTTCACTCGTGCTGTTCAAATACAAGCGAAGCGTGCGTATTTATTCGGTTGCAGTTCTTCCGAAATTTCAGAACATGGGTTTTGGCGACCAGTTACTAAACTATGTGCTCGACTTTGCGACCGATAATAAACTCGAAAAAATAACAATTGAAGTACGGGCAAAAAATACCAAGCTGGTTGACTGGTACCAGAAAAGAGGATTTTATGAAACCCAAAGAACACCAGATTACTATTCTGCCGGAGAAGACGCGTTAAAAATGGAACTTAAAACAAATATTGAAGCATCGTCGGGGAAAACCACGAACGTGATTGTTATAAACCAACCTTACAAATGGGCTTTCAGCAATGTAAACGCGCGGATTATAACCGTAAAAGATTATATCGGAAATCCGGTTTACCAAAACAACACCGAGTTTCGGGTTTTCAACCTGTGTAGTTCGTATAAATACCAGAGTTACGGCTACTATGTTTCGTTACTGGCATCGGCAAGAGGACAACGCGTTATTCCGAGCATTGCAACTATCCGCGACTTCAGGCTGATTAACGTAGTGCATTCAGCTGCGTTCGATATAGAAGAAGAAATTAACCGCTCGCTGAACAAGGAAAAAAGCAATAGTTTTTCGCTAAAGATATTTTTCGGACAAACAGATACGCACGGTTTTAAAGCACTAGCCATGAAAATGTATCAGCTATTTGAAGCACCGCTTTTTAAGGTAGATTTTATTAAGCACGATAAATGGCTTATAAAAGACATTCATGTACTGACTTTGGCCAAATTAAGCAAGAGTGATTTGGACTGCATGTATAGTTTTGCACAAAAGTATTTCAGTAAAAAAAGATACAGCAAACCCCGGCTTACCAACTTTAAATACGATATTGCGGTGCTGGTAAAACCAGATGAAGAAACTCCGCCTTCGAATGCAGAAGCGCTACAAAAATTTAAAAATGCGGCCAACAAAAAAGGCGTTTACGTGGAGTTTATCACACGGAAAAACATGGACAAAATCAATGAGTTTGATGCGTTGTTTATCCGCGAAACAACCAATGTAAACGACTATACTTATGAGTTTTCAAGGATGGCTTACGCCGAGGGCTTGGTGGTAATCGACGATCCGTGGTCGATACTAAAATGCTCGAACAAAATCTATCAGAACGAGATTTTCAGAAAGCATAAGATTACCACGCCGCAAACCACTGTTTTTACCAAAAACCTGTTCAATAAAAAGCTGCTTGCTGATATTACTTACCCGGCCGTATTAAAACAACCCGACAGTGCTTTTTCGCTCGGCGTTTTTAAAGTGAATACTGAAGAAGAAGCGCTACAAGTACTCGACATGCTATTTAAAAAATCGGATATGGTGGTGTGCCAGGAGTTCCTGTATTCTGAATTCGACTGGCGAATCGGGATTCTGGACAACAAACCGCTTTATGCCTGCAAATATTATATGTCGGTAAATCACTGGCAGATATACAACTGGAAAGGTAAAGACGACGATAATGCCGGCGACTCGGAAACATTGCCGATTAGCGAAGTACCTGAACAGGTAATAAAAACGGCTCTAAAAGCTGCAGCGCTTATTGGCGACGGCTTGTACGGAGTTGACCTTAAAATGATAGGCGAAAAAGTGTATGTAGTTGAAGTAAACGACAACCCCAATATTGATGTAGGAATTGAAGACCTGCACCTGGGCGACGAGCTTTACGAAACCATTATCGACTCGTTTATTAACCGGATTGAAATTGCCAAAAACGTTCAAAAAATCCAGTTAATTAGTGAATAAGCAACAGGTAAAGCTTGAAAGAAATTTTGGTAAAATGTCACTCTGAATTGATTTCAGAAATCAAGAACGATTCTCCCGAAGAGGATGAAATAAATTCAGAGTGACGACAATAGAGAAGCCTCTATTTTATTCCATCACAAATTTATTCTTCTTGAAAATTCGTTTTCCCCAATAAACAAATGGAGTATCGGCTGCAGCTACAACCCATTTTAGGATATAAGTGGTTAGGAAAATCTCGAAAAGAACAGCCCCTTCGTATACTCCCCAAAAAGCGATGGCTACAAATACTACGCTATCAATAAGCTGAGAAACCATTGTACTTAGGTTATTCCGTAGCCAAATTTGGTTGTCTTTTGGGAAACGATTTTTCCAAAAATGATACGCCCAAACATCGTGTCGTTGCGAAAGTAAGTAAGCAGCCAAACTTGCGATAGCAATGCGAGGCATCAAACTAAAAATGGTACTGGTTGCTTCATGTGCTGTGGTAGCAAATTCATCACCTTCAAACGGCAAAAACTGTAGGGCCAGGTTCATCAAAAAGGTCATCGAAATTAAGCTAAAGAAACCGATCCAAACCGCTTTCTTTGCTTCCTTCTTCCCATAATTTTCCGATAAAATATCGGTTACCAAAAACGATGTGGCATACACGATATTACCCAGTGTAGCTACCAGACCAAACAACTTTACAGTTTGAATAACCTGAATATTGGCCACAATTACAGAGATTGGTATCCACATGATCAATCCCCATTTACCAAATAAACGGTAAGCAAAAATAATAAGCAGGAAATTTGCCAGCAGCATGGCCAGCCATAACAATTCGTTTTGCATTTTTTTCTTTTTTTAGTCGCAGGGTGATGCCACCTGCGAAAGGTTCAACAATTTATTTCAGGGGTGCAAATGTATTATAAAAATTGAAAAGCCAAAAACATTTATTCTCAGTGGCTTATCAACCTTGTGCCTTTTTCAGGATACCAAGCACACGCTCGTCAACTGTTCCGAACAACGAAACGCCTGAAGCTCCATTTTTCATGGCATAGCGGATTACTTCTTCCAATTCTTCATCCGATTTAAAATCAGGAATAAACAACCCAGCATAAATAGGAAATTTACCACATAAAAAGTGTAGCCCTTCTTCAACTGCATCGCCAATCCATTTTGTCGATTCACGATAGAAGCCATGATAAATCATTGGAGCAACACCGTCGAGATTCCAATTCGTCCAGTCCTGACGCACAATTCTGCGAGCTATTTCAGGTGTAGGAAAAACGGCAGCGGTTATTGGCTTTTTCCGCGAGTGCGCTATTTCTGCCAAGTGGTTCACAATATTGTTTACCTGCTCGTATCTGAACTTTCGCCACGATGGGCTTTGATCGGGAAATTCCAGATCAAGCGGATCCTTTCCATACGCTTCTTTATAATTTGATCGGCAAGTATCGCAATAGCAAAAATCGTATTCGGGCAATTCTTTAGTCTGTTCAATACCGTAATTTTTCCACAGGTTAACCGGCAAAATTACATCGCAATACCGCACATAATCAAGGTGCAATCCATCTACATAATCTTTATCCAGAATTTCCTTCGACATTTTGGCAAGATATTTTTTCGTTTCCGGCTTCGAAGGACACAACCAGCGGTAATAACCCACATATGGAGGATCGGTAGCACACGACTTTCCGTTGCGGCTAACAGCATACATTTCGGGATGATTCTCGAGTAAATCTTTGTCGCCCCGGTTCATTGTCCACATCCAACGATGTGTTTCCAGTCCGGCTTTTTTGGCTATCCTAAAATGCCGCTCGCTATCACTTTCGAAGAACATTCCGCGAATACCGGCATCATAAAAGCCGCTATACTTCGACTTCAATTCCTCATCAGTTTCCTTTCGGTTCGGGTTTTCCCACACCCAATGCTTTATTTTATTCGCGTTCTTCTTGGTTTCTGCTCCAGATGCATTACCGCCCAAGACTGTCATTCCCATTCCGGCTAAAACCGACGACTTGATGAATTCTCTTTTGTTCATTTCCTATTTTTTTGTTGGTTAGTGAAATGTCCTTCCTGGTTGATTGAAAGAACAACTCCGTTTTCTGCCTCCAAAGTGGCGTGGTATTGATTTCCCTCTGTCTCCAGATGGATTGAAAAAGTCAGTTTAGTGTCTTTATATTCTGCCGGCAGCTTCAACTCATTGAGCGTGAGAGCATATTTTTTGTTTTCTCTTCGATATTGATTCTGCTTGTAGTATAACAACCACAAGTATTTGCCGAGAATCTCTTCCTGCGGAATTTCGACAGCTTGTTTTTTCCCCGGCGCTTTATCAGAAAAAAAGGCAAGTCCCCAGCGCTCCGGATAATGCATGTTTATGATACCCTGCGGACTCCAAACCCAGTTATCTTCAGGATAGCTTTTGTTGGTTTCCGGGTTGATCTTTTTTACGTACTTGCCATCTTTTGCTTCTGTTTGCCATTGCACACGCGAGAAATTCATTTTCCAATAATCTCCATTCCCGGGCTGAACAAAACCTTCTCCGATGCTTAATGAGCGAAATGGAATTCGCATTTCTATACCCCATTTCGTATCTGTATCATCCGGATTGTTTAATGTACCGTCGACAAAAATTTGGCAGGCAAAATCAGCAGCATTCCATCCAATATCTGCCGGGCCACCATTACGATATGGTTTGTTTAAAACTAAGTCGAAAAGCGTGTTTCGGGCATTTACTTCAAATTCGTAATAATTGTGTGTATCTTTATCTGGATCAATAAAAATTTCAAAATCGTTTTCATGAAAAACGATCATGTCTTGTTTATCGTAGTAAGCCCAAACATGTGGCTCTTCAAGTTCAGCATAAATGTAAAGATTCTCTTCATCCCACAACATTTTAAAATGCGTAGAATACAGTGGAGAAGGCTTTCCGGCACCTTCGATATCTTCAAATTCATCCGACCAGGCTGCTTGTTTCCACTGCTTCTCGTTGGGTTTTCCATCCAAAACGATTTCATCCCCTGAACGATGAATTACATAAACTTTAGGTGTTGTAAAAAGGTGCTCAAAACCCGAAAACAAGCTTTGAGTATTGCCCCAAAAGGGAGCTAGTAGTAACGTCAATAATAAAACAGACCCAACCTTAATTCGCATGATTTAAATTTCTATTCCGCCTGGAACAAAAATATTAAAAAACTTGATCAGAATGGCATCTTTATAAAATATTTTAAAAAGTTAAATAAAGAAAATCCCTAAGTTGACTGTATTAAAGAATACTTTTTCAACTTATTTGAAGAAAAAGAGACCTTCTTTATTTTACTTCTCCAACGGCCATCGACCCTCTCCTTATAAAAACAGGGTACAATATAACCTTTGTCAAAAATTTGGGCAGATGATTTCGGACTAAACCATTTCTACATCTCTCGAGATGTACTCGCGATAATCTTTAATGATTGGCTCATACTCCTCATGAAAAAGAGACGAACTTATCATGAAATCGGCGGTTGAACGGTTTGAAGCAGTTGGGATGTTGTAAAGAACAGTAATCCGTAATAAGGCTTTCACATCTACATCGTGAGGTTGTGGTTGCATCGGATCCCAGAAAAATATCAACACATCAATTTTTCCTTCACAAATCATTGCACCAAGCTGCTGGTCGCCACCAAGTGGCCCTGATTTTAAACGAAAAACTGTTGGCGGAACGGCACCATGCTCATCGCATTTTTCATGTAAAGTATCTTCTACCATTTTCCCGGTAGTTCCGGTACAAACAAGATTATGTTGTGCTAACTCTTTCCAGTTGTACCCCACCCACTCCATAATGTCTTTTTTCCGATTATCGTGGGCAACTATTCCTATTGTTTTTTTCTTCTTCATTGTTTTCATGTTTTCAATCGAGACAGTTTTTTTATCCCGACTATTGTTTTCGCTTCAAAAGTAGACTGTTTTTAAATAGGAAACACAAAAAACATGTTATAAAACACAAATTTGGCTCAGATTTAATTTCTGAGCCAAATTCTACAGAATCGATTAACGTTTGAGTAACCTTGAAAGCGTCAATTACAAGAAACTTTTCATTTGGTCGATCATCTGTTGTGCCAGTTTATCTGCATCGGCACTCGATTTAGCTTCAGCATAAATCCTGATGATCGGCTCCGTATTGGACTTACGAAGGTGAACCCATGACTCTTCAAAATCTATTTTTACACCGTCGATATCAGTCACTTTTTCGTTGGCATAAAAATCCTTGACCTTCAAAAGAATCCCATCAACATCGATTTCAGGAGCGAGTTCAATTTTATTTTTCGAGATAAAATAATCAGGATATGTTTTTCTCAACTCAGAACATTTCATACCATTTTTTGCCAAATGTGTAAGAAACAATGCGGCTCCGACAAGAGCATCGCGACCGCTGTGGCTGGTAGGATAAATAATTCCTCCGTTTCCTTCACCTCCGATTATCGCATCAATTTCGCGAATTTTGGCGACAACATTTACTTCTCCAACTGCAGCAGCTTCGTACCGTTGTCCGTGTTTTTCGGTAACATCGCGCAAAGCCCGGCTTGACGAAAGATTTGAAACCGTATTCCCCGGAGTTTGTCCGAGGATATAGTCGGCCACAGCAACCAGTGTGTATTCTTCGTTAAACATGCTACCGTCTTCGTTAATAACCACCAGGCGATCAACGTCCGGATCAACAACAAAACCAACATCAACCCCACTGTTTTTTATGATTTCAGCTGTTTCTACCAGATTCTCAGGAATCGGCTCAGGGGTATGCGCAAAATGTCCTGTTGCCTCACAATTTATTTCAACTACTTTTTCAATTTCAAGAGCTTTAAACAACGCAGGCATTGCTATTCCACCTACCGAATTTACAGCATCAACTGCGACTGAAAAACCTGCCTTTTTAATGGCATCAACATCTACTAGTTCTAAATTCAATACATGCTGAACATGAACATCAGTATAATCTTTTTCAGTAATTACGCCTAAATCATCAACTTCTGCAAAAGAAAAATCTTCGGCATTGGCAAGCTCCAGAATTTTCGCACCTTCTGCCGCATTCAAGAATTCGCCTTTCGAATTCAGTAATTTCAACGCATTCCACTGTTTCGGATTATGGCTAGCTGTGAGGATAATTCCGCCATCGGCATTTTCTTCGGTAACAGCAATTTCGGTAGTTGGTGTTGTTGCCAACCCAATATTTACTACATCGCATCCCATTCCGCTTAACGTGGCAACTACCAAAGAGCTAACCATCTCGCCTGAAATACGCGCATCGCGACCTACAACAATTTTATTCTTTTCTTTACCCGACTTTTCTTTTGCCCAGCAGGCATAAGCAGAAGTAAATTTCACTACATCCAGAGGGCTTAAACCTTCGCCTGGCTTTCCACCAATTGTTCCCCTAATTCCTGATATTGATTTTATTAATGTCATTTATCCTATTTTTTAGCCAAAGATACAAATCAGCAATTCAAATTTAACAGAATAATAGAAGAAGAATTGGAATAGAACTATTCACAATAATAGCGTAACAAATGGAATATTTGAGCGGGTTTTAGCTTACAGAAAATTAACATCCGATTTACTCCTCTCCAAGCTCATCCAACTCCCGCAGCGTATTTTTGAGTTTTTTTATATAATTTCCATAGAGTTTTCTAAAGCCCCAACGAAGAAACAAAAACACTCCACCAACAATTAGTACAAGTACTGCAAGCCCGATGACAACGATCAAAACCAGTTGCTGCGTATCCACATCGGCAAGTTGAGCTCCTGAAGTTTCGAATTGCATTTTACCTCCTTCGTAAATACCGGAAACAAAGGCCAAACCAATTGCTACTACAAAAGTTGCAAGGGCCAGGTAAAACAAGCGTTGGTACAAACGAAGCGTGTCGATCATTTTTTTTAGTGTTTCGCGTAAATCGCAGGAAACATCACAAGCGCGCTTTACCCTATAGTACTTCACAACAAAATAAACGAAGGTGGTAAATATTAAGGCATTAGAGAAGAAGCCAATAAAAATTAGCCAATTAGGAATATCTACTCCCCTAGTCATCGATTTTAACATTTGCGGCGACACCAGGAAATCGTCAAAAGCAAAAAGCAGAATCAAAACAAACAGTACCAAAAACCCAATTCGAATATTGCGGTCGATACGCTCGATAAGGCTTTTGGTTCTTTTCGTCAACATTTCCCGCAGCTGACTCTCATCCAACTGCTTTGCCGACGAAATTTTATTCCATGTATTTTTCAGATCCTTTAAATCCATAGCTTAAACTTCTGTGTCCATCAGCTTTTTCAGCTTTTTCTTAATCCGGTTCATCTTCACCCGCACATAATTTTGGGTAATTCCGGTAATCTCAGCAATCTCCTCGTACTTTTTATTTTCGAGGAAAAGTAGCACAATCGATTTCTCAATTCCGGTAAGGTTATTTACAGCTTTATGCAGACTTTTTATCTGCTCTTCGGTTTCAGTATCATATCCTTCATCTTCAAGCTGAAAATTTTCGTACGTCAATCGATTTTGGTCCGGTCTTCTCTTTCGCTTTTTAAAAGTAGTTATGGCCGTATT
Source organism: uncultured Draconibacterium sp. (assembly GCA_963677455.1). Classification (GTDB taxonomy): domain Bacteria; phylum Bacteroidota; class Bacteroidia; order Bacteroidales; family Prolixibacteraceae; genus Draconibacterium. The sequence continues at coordinate 5,793,461 of OY781971.1, read as the reverse complement.
TAGCGCAACCCGGTACATCCAGGTTGATACCTTCGACTCTTTACGAAATGTTGGATATGAACGCCACAACTGAGCTACAATTTCCTGGAAAAGGTCATTTCGATCATCTTCATGGTCGCAATAAATGTTGCAAACCTTATGGATAATCCCTTGGTTCTTCTGAATTATTTGTAAGAATTCCTTTTCCAAAATCAAAAGATTAGTATTCTACCGGCAGAATAATTACAGTTTTAGGGTTGTTATAAAGTTCCCCAAAGCTTTAGACTTTGGCTACTTAGATCATTTTGAGAAATTTAATTTCTTTTTCAGAAAGAAAGCGGTATTTGCCACGAGGCAAGTTCTTTTTCGTAAGTCCGGCAAAATATACCCGGTCGAGTTTACGAACACGATAACCAAAGTGCTCAAAAATACGACGTACAATTCTATTTTTGCCCGAGTGGATTTCTATTCCAACCACTGTTTTATCTTCACGATCGACGTAACTAACGGCATCGGCAGCAATAAAACCATCTTCCAGCTCAATTCCCTCAGCAATCATTTCAATGTGTGACTTTGTTACCGGCTTATCTAAAGTTGCCTGATAAATCTTTTTCATTGTATGGCTGGGATGGGTAAGCTTTTTGGAAAGATCTCCATCGTTCGTAAAAAGCAATAGGCCAGTTGTGGCTTTATCTAAACGGCCAACCGGATAAATACGCTCTTCGCAAGCCTCTTTTACAAGATCCATCACAATTTTATCGGCATGAGGATCGTCGGTGGTTGTTACAAAATCTTTTGGCTTATTTAGTAGCAAATATACTTTGCGCTCGGCATTCAATTTTCGTCCGTCGAAACGTACTTCATCGCCCGACATTACCCTTGTTCCTAATTCGATTACCTGCTTTCCGTTGATTGTTACAACTCCGGCTTCGATGTAAGTATCTGCTTCACGACGCGAGCAAACTCCGGCATTTGCAATAAATCGGTTCAACCTTATTCCTTCCGAAGATGATTTACCGGTTTTTTCTTGTTTTATCGATTTTTTAACCGGTTTACCTTTTACATAAAATTTCTTTTGTGGCGCTTCTTTTGCGGCACCTCTCCCCGGCTTTTCTTTTTCAACCACCCTCGATTTTCCTACTCGGGGACCACTTCCTTTTGATGTCTTCCTTTTCGATGCTCCCCCTTGAGGCTTTTCACTTCGGGGCTGACTTTTTCCGCTATTGTTCCGTTTTTGCATTTCTGAAAATAATTTCCGCAAAGATCGATAAAAATTCTGATTTTGGGTGTATTAATATGAAATCCATTAATTTAGGAAAGAAATTATAAACTAACAATTATGCAATCACACGAAATAGATTACGAAATCAAAGGACACGACGTACAACTTGTTGAAATAGAACTTGATCCCGCAGAAACGGTTATTGCCGAAGCCGGAGCAATGCTTTACATGGAAGACGGTATCCAGTTTGAAACTCGGATGGGAGATGGTTCCAACCCACGTGCCGGCTTTTTTGACAAATTAGTTTCAGCTGGATCGCGACTGATATCCGGCGAATCACTTTTTCTTACGCACTTTTCGAATCAGGGATGGGGTAAAAAACGAGTAGCATTTTCGGCTCCTTACCCAGGTACCATAATTCCGCTCAACTTACCTTCGCACGGACACCGTGTTATTGTTCAGAAAGATGCTTTTCTGTGTGCTGCTCTCGGAACCAAAATATCGATAACATTTAACCGCAAACTTGGCGCCGGCTTTTTTGGTGGCGAAGGTTTTATACTTCAGCAACTGGAAGGAGACGGAAAAGCTTTTATTCATGCGGGCGGAACTGTAATCGAGAAACAACTTAACGGCGAAACCCTAAGGGTTGATACCGGATGTATTGTAGGTTTTGAAACATCGATTGATTACAGCATTGAACAGGCCGGGGGATTGCGATCGATGATATTTGGTGGCGAAGGAATCTTCCTGGCAACACTACGAGGAACCGGAAAAGTTTGGCTGCAAAGTATGCCTATCCGAAAACTTATTGCTGAGCTTTCGCCAAGAGGCGGCAATACCAGAAAAGAAGCACGCGGAGGTTTGTTAGATAACATTCTGGAAGGATAATTAGTGTCCAGTCACAGTTTTCAGTATTTTTTATTGACTAACTGAAAACTGTGACTGAATGCTTTTTTAAAAACACCAACACTTACTTCAAATTTAGCGTACAAAACGAATGCGCGGAAAATACCTCACCTCCCTGCCATCATTCAGTTTTAACGTATTTACTACAATCAGTATAAAATTGTAAACATACAGTCCCCCCATTGCAAGTAGCTTGTATACGGGGTTCCCCAAAATAGACAGAGAAATATAGTCCGTCTGGTTTAGACGATAATAAGTAGATGCAATAAAATATATGTAGGTTAGCAAAAGTACGATGGTCCACGAAATCTGAAAGTTGAGAACTTCCTTGGCCAAATTGTCGAGTTGCTTTAGTTTCCCCTTTTTGGATATCCACATTATTAGCGGAATAACAATACCTAACAGAGGAAATAAAATAAAGCCCAGTGCCGAAAGATTTAGCGACATTAGAAACCCTTTGTCTTCTGTCAATTCCCAATCTACTAATTCTTCAGGAGCCACATCAAGTGCATTTGCCAGTCTTGTTAAAGTATCGCCTCTGGGTTCTGTTTCTCCGTTTTCAATACGCTGAATCGTTCTTAAACTCAAACTCGAATTTTCAGCCAGAAGTTCCTGGGATATACCTTTCCTTTTCCGTAGATTTTTAATGTTTGCTGCCAGATTTTGATTATTCATTTTTAAACGTTTTAAATTTACCGGCAAATTTATTCTGAGCAGCTATTACTGGTAACGCCAAGCTTACGTCATTCTTATGCCATTTGTGTCGTTGCGCAATTTTCATGAATTTGAAAGCTGAATACTGTGACCGAAGACTTTCTTCTAAACTACTCCCGGTAAGCTAATTCCTTTGATTTTTCGGTAAAGATCTAGTGCAAAAATATCAGTCATTCCGGCAACGAAATCTACAATAGCCTGTATTTTATGATATGTACTTTCATCGGCGGGCAGATACTGAGATGGCAACAACGACAGTATTTTTTTACTGTATTTATCATCAGGATTTATAATTGCGTCTACAAACTCGTCGAGCAAAGTACCAATAATCTTATAACCTGCAATTTCTATTTCAACTACAGAACGGTGGTTATAAACCTCCTTTATCGAAATAGCCTGAACTTTTTTCATTGCTGCAGCAGGAACCGGCTGCAAACGATCAATCAAACTACCCTTAAATTCGCCTTCCAAAATCTCGTTCTCATGCTGTTCAAAAATATCAATACATGCATAAATTAACTGCCCGATTACTCCTGCACGCAAATAACTTATTTGCTCGTTTTTGTCGGTTACTTTTAACAAAGTACTCTCAATTCTTGCCAGTGATTTTTCTTCTGTTTCGGGATTATAAAAATCAAGAAACAGCTCTTTCACCTGATCGTAACTTAATATGTCCAGTTTGAAAGCATCTTCCAAATCCATTATCTGGTAACAAATATCGTCAGCAGCCTCGACCAAATACACCAGCGGATGTCGACAAAATGATCCATCCCGCCTTTGTTTTATTTGAAGGGCGTTCGCAATTTTCAGGTAATTTTCTTTATCAGACTGGAAAAAACCAAACTTTTGTTTTGTTGTTTTTCCCGCTTCAAAAGGATATTTTACAATGCTGGCAAGCGTTGCGTAAGTTAGCGCAAATCCACCTTCTCTTTTTCCATTAAACTGATGTGTAAGTGTTCTAAAAGCATTGGCATTTCCGTCGAAATAGGTAAAATCATTCCATTCACCTTCGCTTAAAAGAGCTTCGAATTGTTTCCCGTCTCCCTTTTTAAAGAAGTTGGAAATAGCCGCTTCGCCCGAATGTCCAAAGGGAGGATTTCCCAGATCGTGAGCTAAACAAGCCGCAGAAACAATTGTACCAATCTCCTGAACAAAAGGATTATTGGGATATCTTTTCTGAAGTCTTTCAGCAAAAAGATTTCCGAGAGAACGCCCAACACTGGCAACTTCCAAACTGTGAGTAAGGCGATTATGCACAAATACATGCTCGGGAAGCGGAAACACCTGAGTTTTGTTCTGCATCCTTCGAAACGGTGACGAAAAAATAATCCGGTCGTAATCACGCTGAAACTGTGTTCGGTCTTCGTGCGATGCCGACGACTGATAATTTTCCATTCCCAGTCGTTTTGTTGAAATCAGTTTATCCCAATTCATGCTAAAAGTTTGTTCCACGAAAATAAATGAATTCTTCGAGCCAGAAAGAACAAAGCCAAATAATTAAAGGAAAGCAGAATTAATCGCGCCAGAAAGTACGGGAAAAAATTACCAGTACAGCATAAATTTCAAGCCGCCCAATCAGCATCAAAAATGTAAGAAAATATTTCGCCCCCATCGGCAAATGCAGGAAATTACTTACCGGGCCCACGGTACCAAACCCCGGACCAATCCCAGCCATTGAAGTCGCAACTGCACCAAACGAGGTTGGCAAATCCCGGGTCCAAAACATCATTATAATAGTACCAACAACAAGAACCATGTAATACACAAAAATGTAAGTCATTATCTGGCGCAGAAACTCCTCTTTTATGCCACGTTTATTGTAACGTACAATTGTTACCCTGTTAGGGTAAAGAATGTCCATAAAAGTTTGTTTCAAGCGCTTAAATGCAATTATGTGGCGAATTACTTTTATTCCACCTCCTGTTGATCCGGCTGAAGCACCAATCAACATTAAAACCAAAATTAATCCGATAGCCTGTTCGGGCCACTGCAAATAATCGGCAGTAGCAAAACCTGTAGCCGTAATAATAGAAACTACCTGGAAGAACGAGTTTCTAAAAGCATGCTCAAATTTGTATTCCGGATGTTGGAAGAACAAAATAAAAGTAAGAATCATCCCAATTATAAATATGATCCGCAAGTACCATCGGAACTCTTCATTTCTGAACGCATCTTTAAAACGTTTCTTGATCAGTAAAAAGTGAATGGCAAAATTGGTTCCCGAAAGCAGCATAAACACAATAATCACATACTGTATATAGGGTGAATAGCCGGCTATACTATCATTTTTTGTTGAAAATCCGCCCGTAGCAACAGTCGCAAAAGCGTGGCAAACACTATCAAACAAAGGCATCCCGCCAACAAGCAAGAATATTACCTCTACAACAGTAAGCCCCATATAAATAAACCAAAGGTTACGTGCAACTTTGGTAATTCTTGTAGATATTTTATCGTCGTCCAGTTTTGATGCTTCAGAATAGAACAGATAAATCCCATGAATTTTCAGAAACGGCATGATGGCAATTACCAATACAATAATCCCCATTCCCCCAATCCAGTGGGTTTCGGCGCGCCAAAACAAAATACTTTTTGGCAAAGCCTCAATGTCTGCCAAAATAGACGAACCAGTTGTTGTAAACCCTGAAAAGGATTCGAAAAATGCATTGGTGAAATCAGGAATACTACCTGTTAAAATGTATGGAATTGTTCCTACCAATCCCATAATTACCCAGCCAAGACTAACAATTATAAAGCTTTCGCGAATATTCGGTTCCTGGTGTCGCTGTTTGTAGGTAAGCATGTTTAAAACCAATCCGGTTACAACAGTTACACCAAATGCAAGCAGCATTTTCCCTGCTATTGTTTCGTGGTAAAAAAATGAAAGGACTACTGCTATCAGCATAAAAACACTTTCGAACACCATTACCAGTGACACAAAATGCAGGAGGAGAGCGCTATTAATTTTTGAATGATTCATAAAATCAACCGGAAGGAATATTTAATCTTCCGCATAAAACTTTTTATTAAACCTTACGAATTAACAAAACGATTTCAGTACACTAATTTACAAATACTGACAATTTTCGGAAAGGGGAGGTGGAAGGTTGGTAAATAAATTAACTAATAGCTGATGTGCTATTTTCTTTTTCCTCGGAATGGAACAGATTTCATAACTTCTACACAAAAGATAATTTCGATCTGGCTCCGGCTTCAAACAGAAAACTTCTGTTTCTTCTTCATTTTCGTTTGTATCCAGAAACTCGCAATTACCAACATCATCGAAACCCAGTATGCTCTGCACAAATACTTCAGTCCCTTGGCTTAGCGCCGAGCTTTCTATATCTGATTTTGCCGACAAAACCAGTACTTCGCCTAACAAACATAAAATCAATATGAACGATCGAATCAACTTTTGCTGCCTTTATTTCGTCGGCAAAGGTAATAAGTCACAATATTTTATGTATTCTTCATGCCTTAAACTACCGTTTGTTGAAAATAATTTAATCAACAAGCCATCAGAAACCAATAAGGCTCTATTCTACAAGGTGTAAGTTGAATACTTCTGAACTTCTTTCGCCAAAAATCTGGCTTGATTCTCAGTTATTTCATCCAATCGTTGCCAAAACCTTGCACCATGGTCTTTAATTTCGGTATGCACCAGTTCGTGCAACAAAATATAATCAATCAGTTGATCGGGCAGTTTCATCATTTGCAAATTGAGGCTTATATTGTTCTGAGATGAACAGCTTCCCCAGTTGCGCCTATTGTTTCGGATTGTAACTCTGTTGTAGGCAAACCCAAACTTTTCCGCGAGTTCTTTTAGTCGTTTCGGAAGAAGATGTTTTGCCTCGAAACGATAAATCTCGCTCAGGCACTTTTCGATGTATGCCAACGAAGCTTCTGACTCGAAATCGGAAACTCCAATTCTTAGCTCGTTTTTAACTTTATTTACCCGGTTCTTTTCCGACAAAACAAAACTTACCCTATAAATCTTTGTTTGGATAACCGTATCCACCGTAATCTTTGTTTTTCTGCCGTCCATCTTGCTTTGCTGTTGCTTTATCCAGCCTTCGTTTTTGGCAATAAACAGCAACACTTCCTTTTTTGAAGCGTAATAAGGATAGGAAACCAGAACAGACTTGTCGGGCTTTACACTTAATTTTATATTTTTAGATCGGCGATTCTTAGAAAAGGTCACCAACCCGATTTCGTCAAATTGAACTACTTGCCTTGGCATGTGTTAATAATAAAAATTAAAGACCAAATATATCAAACATGGCAAATAAAAAAATCGAGGTTTTTGTAAACCTAACTAAAAATGACACCGTCCTTGCCCTCGATCAGAAAATTCTTCCGGGCAGTCTGGTATTCGACTCCCTGAATCCTTTTCCTGGTTATTATCATGAACTACCAACAGATGCTGATTCTATTTACATTTACATGGTGCTTGACAAGCAATATCCTTTGGAAGAGATTTTACGCGCAACTCAAAACATTGAAAAGCAGTACGATTGGAATTTCGATGCTGGAAAAGCCTATTTAACTATCGGGACAACCAGTCTTGATGCGATTCGCTTACGACACTTGCCAACGATTGATTTGGTTGAAAAACTGCAAGAAGCCTATGTAAACCAAGGAATTAATTTTCTGATGAATAAGAAACTGAAAGGCAAATTAGAAGCCCGCACAAAAATTGTAAAATTTCTGGTACTTGAAGAATTGGCGGATGGCGTATTCTTGAACGCTGATGATCCTACATTTGCTTACATTGAAATCTCGAGATTTCTCGATCCTGAAGAATTTATTCAGGTCTCGATGGATGTAAAATATAACTGGGAAGGCCACGAGTTCGATGCAGCCAGTGCTTCTTTCTATAACCAAGGGAAGTTGTACGAAGTAGTTCGTATCCGTTCCGATAAAATGGATGCAAATTATTTAAAATCCATTCAGAAGCTTTACGAAACAAAAATGAATAAATAAGATTTCAATCCGAATATAAAAGGTGGTGCCCAGGTGCCACCTTTTTTATTTCTGCCAGTTTACTTCTGCTATTGCTAATTTATCAATTTTAGTACCTTTGAAAAAACAGTAAAAACACAAACTAACGCCAATGTTTCTGATGGGAGAAAACAAAAGGTTATTATTTATTTTGCTTGCCGTATCTGGAATCCTTTTGATTGCTGCAATTGCCCTTTTATCCAGGCCAAAATCCTCAGGGCACAACAGTGATATTTCATATTCTGTTGAAACAATTGATCGGGGTCCGGTAGTATCATCGATTAAAGCTTCGGGTGTTGTAGAATCGGACGATGAAATTATCATCAGAAGTCCGGAAAGAAGCATCCTTAAAAAAGTATATAAAAATGCCGGCAGTAAAACCACCAAAGGTGAATTATTGCTGGAGCTGGATGAGAAAAGTGTTAGGCAAGAAATTGATCGAATAAAAAATCAGCTGGAACAAAAACGCAATTCTCTTGAAAAAATACAGCTTAATGGCCAAAATTCCCGTCTTAGCCTCGACCGAAGTGAAGAGGTGAAAAGAATGCGGATTAATACGCTAAAATCGACTTTGCAAGTACAGGAAAAGATGCTCGCAGATGGTAATATTGACGAAAACAGGGTTGAAAGAACACGACAGGAAATTGAGCTGGCAGAAACCGATTTACAAACACAGGTCGAGAAAAATGCGATCAGGATTCAACAAATGGATGCTGATGAGCGAGGAATGCTTTTACAGATTAATAGTCAGCAAAAAACACTGCAAGAAAAACAGGCCTTATTGAATAAACTAAAAATAAAAGCTCCTGCCGACGGCGTAATACTGGCAATAAACAGTAACGAAGGGCAAAGAATTGAATCGGACGCAATGCTGTTGCGCATGTCCGACCTTTCATCATTTAAAGTAGTTGGTTGGGTGAACGAAAAATATGCACACTACATTCAAACCGGAAACCTGGTTTATGTAAACCTCAAAGATGAGAAACTGGAAGGTGTTATTGGCGAAATCACTCCAATGGTCGACGACGAAATGATACATTTTAATGTGCACCTAAACGACAAAAGACACTCCGGACTGGAAATCAATCAAAGTGTTTCCATCGAGGTTATCAGCCGCCAACATGAAGATGTTTTACGAATAAAAAAGCAGGCCTATTTTGAGAAATCCGCCCGACAATATTTATACGTTGTTGACAACAAACAAGCAGAAAAAAAGGAAGTAATTCTGGGCACAATCGGGAATAAATGGTGCGAAGTTTTATCGGGACTGGAAGAAGGCGACAGGGTATTAACGGGGCAAGCGGTATCTGTAGATAGCCCGGATGAAATACCCTTCAAAAAGAAATATCTGAAATAGCTATTCGCTAGAATTTTGGCTACCTAAATATACAAATTCTCAATAAACATAATACCTCTTGTTTTTGTTAACCAGCAAGCTAACTGCCCAAGGGATCATCCTTCCCAATTTAAGCCAGTTTAAAACTGAAGCTTACCTTCTATCTTCATCATTTCAAGCCTAGTCATGTGGGGCATGGCAGCAATCACCAATAACATACTGTTTGAAGGATATTCTACCAGTAATACAGTTCCGTCTTCCTCTGAAAGGTCTCCATAATGGCAATTTCGGCCATTATTTCTAAACGAATGAAACGATTTGAATTCAGGATCATCTTTATCCACGTTTCTATCGGCTTGCAGGGTTACAGCAATGGTTTGCATCCCTTTCATAAAAGTGGCCACATACATCCCATCAACGTTGGTAGTACCAAATGATCGGTATCCTTCCAAATCGCAGGCTTCAATAACTTCTTTAAATTCGTCGAAATCATAATTTACCGGCAATATATCATCGTCGTCATCCCCCATGTCTTCCATATCTCCCATTTCGCCAAAAGCCGACATCAATCCGTCCAATCCCTGTTGTTGCTGTTGTTCTGATAAACTTTCGTAATCAACACCGGCAGGAGGATCAAATTTCGACGAAGCAACTTTTGCATTCGGATTAAAATCAACAAATTCTTCATTGGTTTCAATGCCCATTATTTTTGCTTCGGTTTTTAAATTAATGCCCTTATAAAACCACAATTTAGCTCCCATTAATTTAATTACGTCACACGAGTACGCGCCCAGTTGGTCTGTACCTAGCTTTTTCCCACCCAGTTGATCCAGCAATTCATCAGCAAATTCCTGTAGCTCTTGTTCTGTCATGTTGCTGCTGTAATCCTGTACTTCCTGGTAATAGGGCAATGTTCCGCTGGTTCCGGTGCCTTCGATATAATCGGCCACCCAAAACTTGTCTTTTACCAAAACGCTACACATATTCTTTTCTTCGGTATTTTTCATACCAAACATTTTTGTGGTAGTGGTAGATTTTTCCAACTCACAACTTTTCTGTCCATAGTCATCCCACCAAACCTCTTTGGTGCCAGTGGTACTTCCAGTCAATTTGTATTTTACATAGCCCGATTTTATAGCATATTTTTTTGCTTGCTGTGCACTCAGGTTCAAGCCAATTACAGCTAATAAAACAAATAAAAAAAGTTTCATTTCTTCTTAAGTTAAGTGTTATTACATTTTGTCTTTGTATTCAATTTTTTCGATCTTTTTCTGCGAATTAACCGAAACCACAAATCCTTTTTTATCGCCAAACGACTCGTCGCGCACAAAACACCAATGGCTGTCTTTCTTAAAATACTGCACATGTTTTTTTTGCGAAAGTATCGGGCGGATACAAGGCATTTAAAGCATCTTGAAATAAAGAAGCATCCTGTTCTGAGCTTAATTGAAAAGAAGGAGCAAGTAAATCTTTTAAGCCAGACTTATCCATCAACACATCGTATTCACGACCTTTGGCAAAAGCTAAGAACGACGATTCGCTATAGCCGGAATCACCCATTTTTTCTTTTTCTGTAATTTGGGCAAATCCCTCCAGAAAACACAGTACAATAAACAGGGTGAAAAAATACTTCATAATAATCAGGTTTTAACAGATTGGTAATTTGTTTAACACAACTACTTTTTCACTTCTCGTTATTTAATACTTCACTGTATTTTTCTTCAATTTGCTCCATCCGCTTTTCAAAGCGCATCATAACTGCCTCCAGTGCCTGTAACTCAGCATCGCTTAGTTCGGCTTCTAAATTGGAGCGTTTATTCATATAAATTCCCCATTTCTCCATAATTCCGGCCGATTTCACAGCAACCTCTCCGGTTGATTTTACCAATGCCAGTTGTTCCAACATGCTCAAATCGTCCGAATCCTTACCGATGAGATCTGCATTTTTTTCCAGAATTTCGTCAATCATTAAAGCGTATTCATCGGAAACTTCTGCCATACCTTCAATAAACTCAACAACATCTTCGTTGTCTTTTATTTCATCAGGAATTTCTATTTCAAGTTTGCCTAGCTTATTATCGGCTGTATTATTATTATTATTTCCGCCACATGCTCCCAAAAACAGAAGTCCGGAGATAAGTAGTATAAGGTTGATATTGATTTTCATTTTTGTTTTTTTTAAAAGATTAATTTTCGTTTGGAAAGTATTGTAAAACATAAAACAGTTTAGCTGAAAAGTAGAATAGAAAAACGAAGAGGGCAATCAGTTAAGCGTGTCACCTCTTCGTTATCATTCTACCGTTCCTTATAAACCGAACAGTATTTTTGCGCCAATTCGCAGGTATCCACCATCACTAACGGTATATTTTATTTCCGGAGCAATAGCCAGATTATCTGATGCTGCAATATTTAAACCTAACCCCAGATTAAACCCCAGGTCAGAACCGGAGGCATCTAAATCCAAATCGTACGAGCCATACTCTCCCATATCAATGGTTCCTCCGTCGTAATCAATACTCCAGAAAGTTATGTTTAAACCGCCAATGCCGTAAAGGCTTCCAACATTTTCCAATTCGGCAATGTTGTAATTGACATCAAAATCAAGAGCCGACCATTTCACATAGTCTTTTTCGAGAAAATAGGTAAAGCCTGCTGCTGCACTCCAGCTTTCATCAATCGCATATTTGCCGTTTGCACTGATACCAATGGCGTTAATATCGCTTCCATACCACAGTCCGCCTCCAACACTAATTTGGGCCTGAGATTTAGTTACAACAAAGAATAAAGCAACGATTAAAAGTGTTCTAAAGATTTTTTTCATTTTTTTAAAATTTACATGGTTAATGATAATTATGTATACAGGATGTGAGTTTTGGGGGTATTTATAAATAGTTGATATATTGGATCTATCCTTCAAGCAAATTATTCAGCAAACTTTGTCCGCCTCCTTTATTACTGTTAGAACTACCCGGCGACAACTGATCGATTAATTTATTTATTGGCATTGATTGCAACCAAACTTTTCCGGTTCCACGCAAGGTTGCCAGAAATAAACCTTCGCCGCCAAACACCATCGATTTAAGACCACCGGCTTGTTCAATATTAAAATCAATTCCTTCCTGGAATCCAACCACACAACCGGTATCAACACGAAGCGTTTCGCCATTTAATTCGTGCTCGATGAGTGTTCCCCCGGCATGAATAAATGCCCTTCCATCTCCCTGAAGTTTTTGCAGGATAAAACCTTCGCCGCCAAAAAATCCGGCACCCAGTTTCCGGTTAAAATGCATGCTTATTTTTGTTCCTAAAGCGGCACATAAAAAAGCATCGCGTTGCACAATTACTTTTCCTCCCAACTCATTCAGTTCAAGCGGAACAATGGTTCCTGGGTATGGAGCAGCAAATGCCACGTGGCTTTTTCCCATTCCACGGTGGGTAAAATGAGTAATAAAAATGGATTCGCCGCTAATTTTTCGCGATGCTGCCGATAACAATTTTCCAAACAATCCTTTATCGGGTTCCGAGCCATCGCCCATTTTTGTCTGGAAATCGATACCATCTTTCATGTATAACATGGCACCGGCTTCCGCAATAACTGTTTCATTCGGGTCTAACTCTATTTCAACGTATTGAACATCGTGACCACCAATTTTGTAATCTACTTCGTGTGAATTCATACTATTTTATAATTTTTTTAGACATAGTTTAATACCAGTTATCTTCCGAGAAGAAGCTTTTTAAATAGATTGAGCACCATTAATACAGCCCCTACACAGAACAGCAATGGCAACTTTAATAACAAACCAAAAAGGAAACCCGTTCCCGGTTCAAGCACAGCGGTGTTCGGAAATTCCGGATCGTAATAAACCGTCACATTTGTTCCCTTTGCATATTCCCTCAGGGTCTTTTTAACGCTGCTTTTAGCGCTGGTTGATCCATCAACAGTACTAATACTGGTACCATTATGTTCCTTCCCATCTACAGAATAACGGTATCGGATACTCGGGGAGTACATGTCTTTCCCATCACTGCTACGGGATTTATTTAGCTCCGAAAAAGTAATTACACCTTCTGTTGTTGGCCATTCTTTCGATGCTTCAGCCTCTTCGGCAATGGGTTTTGTTAAATGTTGGTAAGCCATTAATCCTGCCACAAAAAATGCCGCAGCCATAATTAAGGTCCCCAATGGTGATTGTCTTTTTCGCATCACAAGTGGTTCTTAATTCTTAGGATCAGCTCCATACTCATTGCTTCCGCGTGTTCCTTCTGTGGCAAACAATATAATAAGCCATATTGCTCCGATTACCGGAATAAGAACAACCAGTAACATCCAGCCACTTTTTCCAATGTCGTGCAAACGCCTTACACCAACGGCCAAACTTGGTAATAATACGGCCAGTGCATAGATTCCGCCAATAGCCCCCCATGTTCCAAGAATTGAATCCAGCCCTCCGGCAGCTATTGAAAAAATAATGTTGAAAAGAATAAACATCCAATACTCTTGTCTCCGTGCACGACCATTAAAGTCGGCATACTGTTTTAATACTTTTAAATACCAATTCATAATTTTAGTTTTTTGGGTTATTAATTGTTATATTTTGCTCAAACTGCTGTCATTAAAACTTCAGTTATTTCGAGCCCAAGGATTTTAATTTTGTTATAGCACTTTCAATATTATTTTAGAATTTAGAGGGAAAGATTGAGCAACTTTTTTGTTGAACAAAAGACCTATAACTAGTGCTAATTCTAAATAAGTTTTTTCACAAAACTGGTCTTTCAAGACCTTTCCTGAATATTGTTTAACTCAAATACTCCATGGTAAAGGGCACCAAACATTCCGGGTTTTTCAATAATAATTTTGGCATAAATGCCCGGTTGATCATTTATCATCCACAGCATTTTTTTCGTCTCAGCATTCACAGCTTCTATAACTGTACATGTAAAAAATCCGGCAGGTGTTGTTAATTCTTCGGTTCCGGTAATTCTGAAATTACTTTCCTGTTCAGGATAAAGTGCTAATGAATAATCGTTGTTGGAAGGGAGTTCTGCATCTTCGGGGAGATTATACTTGTCGTAACCATAAAAAATATAATCAATACTAAGCGTCATCTCTTCGGTGTTGGCAGCCACATCGGCAGTAAGTTGCTTTTTTTCAAAAGATTCTGTGGTTTCATTCCATTCTGAATAATCATAAACCAGGCTACTTACTTCTTCCAGATTCCTTACCATTGCAGTAATATCTTGCCAGGGCAATTTTTCCTCTTCTCCATCGTATTTGTAATCACCCTCTTCGGTGAAAAAATCGGTTTCAGAAAACTCAAGAACGGTAAGTCCTACAGAATTTTCACTTTCTCTTGTAAAATGGTATTCTATGGCATCTTTTTCATAAATCATTTTATTCGCCGAGAGCTTTAGAATTTTTGCTTTACCGTTACAACTTCCATCAATATCGCTTATCATTTCTATCGCGTTATCAGCTTTGTTATATTTCCAGGTGCCAGCTTCTATTATCTCCTCCATATTAAAGAAACCCAATTTCAGGACACCTCCTTCTTCAAAAATATAACCACTGTCAACTTCCTTCAACTCTTCTCCTTTTCTAATTTCCGTAAGTTTCCAGGTTCCCGCAATTTGGTTCTCCTGAGCAAATGAAAATCCATTTACAAAAACGAATATAGCAAGTAACAGATAGTTCATATATGATTAATTTTAAGCGATTTGAAGAATTCAAAAAAAGAATACCGGCAAAACTACTTATGCAATTCTGAGGAATTCTTCAAGTGTTGTTTAAATAATTTTAAATGCTGTTGATTCTGCACTTCCGCTAAACGTATGAACCGCAGTACTTCCTAACTCGGAACATGTACCTTCGAAAGTAACTTTACTGTCCGAGGTTCTTCTTACTGTTCCGCTAATGGAGATATACAGCTCATCTTCACCGCTTTTTAATAGATTTTTTCCTGTAATCGATACAGAAACGGTACTACCCTGTACACTAATTCCGACTTCACTGCCCACAGTTTCAGGCACTCCTGCAACGATAAAGCCAAAATCTTCTCCCAGAGATAAAGAAATGACATTTCCAACCATTCCCACTTCTTCGGTTTCGCCACTGGCAACTGTTGTTCCATCTATTACCAATGTGTATTTTCCATTAACAGCTGGAACATCGCCATCATCGTCTTTGCTACAAGAATTAAGCGCTACACTAAAAACACACATTAAAACTACAAGTGCGTAAATTGAATTTTTCATAATTTGTTATTTAACTGATTTGTTTAGGGACATTTCCGCCCGTTATTTTAAGATTCGAAGCATTGAAGTTTCGCCCTGGTAAAGAGTTGTGCTTGTTTTACTTTCTCTACCCAAACGAAGATCTACTTCGGAATAAATTACATCTTCAATAGTTCCCTTGTCGAAATCGCAGGTATAAGTTCCAGGAATTTCGAAATGATCGGATTGACTGTGAACCGCTCCATTGTATTTATAGGTTATATATTTTACTGTTATCTTATAATTATCGGATTCATCAACGTCAAGAATTTGCATTTTTCCTAAATTACCATCCGATGTTGCGAACAAAATAACAGTACCTGTACCATTCACAATTCCATCAGAATTAGATATTGGAATATTTAAAGTTTCTGGCAATTCCTCTAATTTCACACCTATTGCTTTCTTATCGAGTTTGTCGAAGGCGGAATTACCAATGCTGCTGGAACTAGAAGGTGCTGCGTTACCCTGAAATTTTACAAATTCAACACGGCGGTTGTTTGCTTTACCTTCGGCAGTGCCATTATCTGCCAAAGGTTTGCTTTCGCCCCAGCCTGCCGATCTTAACCGGTTGGGGGAAATACCCATCTCTATCAAACGATCCATAACCGATTTAGCGCGAGCTTCTGAAAGTGATTGATTTGATGTTTCATCACCATCGCTATCAGTGTGTCCTTCAACACTAAAGTTTAAATCTGGCTGTTTTTGCATCAGCTCAAATATTTTGTTGATAGCACCATTACTTTCAGGTTTTATGGTGGCTTTATTTACATCGAAACGAATGCCGTTTACAATAATTTTTCCATCAGAAAGTACGCGGTCGTAATATTTCACACCGCCTTTGGCAATTCGTACACCTTTTATAAAAGGCTGATAATTAGACGATCCATATCGTTCGGCAGAGATGGTTATACCGGTTGGATTACCTTCATAATGAGGAATATTTGTCAAACGGGTATCGTCCATATATACTTTCAATTTCCCTTTAGTAAATGCCACGGAAATGTGCCTCCATCCTCCCTTTTTATTGTACGACCAATTATTTTCTTCTAAACCCGGATATCTCATTTCCGACTCGCCACACTCAATACCATTTACATATATCTCAATATCATCACCAACATGTCTTTGATTTTTATTGTCGTGTAATGCGATCCAATACCTTCCCGATTCTCCCTGAGTAAAATACATATCACACTCAAGTGTAAAAACGTCGGGTAAATAATCTTCTTTTGAGTTTTCCATGTATGGAACAATAGCTCCAGCGCTTAAATAGGAAATAACATTTTGTCCGTCAGCCATCATTATTTCAACATTCCCTTCAGCTAAATCCCAACGACTTGGAAATTCGCCATTTTCTTCCATAATATCCGGACCGTCTTCAAAAATAACTTCATCACCTGGTAAAAAATCGAATTTGCTCCATTGAACATCCATTTTGGGAGTTGCAACTTCGGTCGATTTATTTGTCTCTATCTCAGAATTTTGGTTCTGATTTTCCGAAGAACTGTTATTTTCTTCTGCTTTGTTTTTCTTTTTCTTCTTGCCAAAAAGGCTTCCAATTCCTTCTTCTATTTTGTCTAACCCTTTATCAACTCCTTTATCGATTTTTCGATTTATTCTTTTGGTTCCTTGTCGTTCAGCTTCCTTTTCAACGTTCTTAACCTGGGCATTAAGCGATGTTGAAAACACAAGCAAAGTTAGTACGGTAATAAGTAAAGTTGTACATTTCATGGTAGAAGGTTTTTGTTTTGTTTATTCAAAATTATGCAATTTGAATTCTGCTTATCGGGCTAAAATGAATACGTAGGTGTCAAACTTGAATCCGTTTAATATTTCCAAGAAAGTGCATTATTTCACCTTTTTTTCGGATACTAATTGTTATGCTTTCTCCATTGTCGAGAATAAGGTCGCCACCACCTGTTTTCTGGATTGTTTTAATATGCCGTACATTAACCAAATACGATTGATGTGGTCGTATAAAGCTTTTATCACCAAGTTTCTTCTCGACATTTTTCATCGACACAGAAACCTTAATCTTCTCTCCTCCAACAAGGTAAAAAGTAGTGCAACTATTATCGCTTTTGCAATAAATTATACTCTCCACTTCTATTAAATGATAGGAATCGCGTGTTGACAAAACTAATTTATCTATTGAAGAGTGCATTAAACCTGGTATTAATTATAAAACCATACACAAGTAAGCACAATTATATAATGCCAAACGCACAAAACTTGAAAGCGTTAGGTTTGGGTTTGAAATTGCAGATAAATGGAAGGAATATAAAAGAATACTGTTAAAACTGGCTCAACAATGAAACTAATTTCTTCATTTGCCTCATCGAAACAGGCACCTCTTTTTTGTTTTTCATGATAATAAAACCACCATCACTTTTATCGACCTTTTTTATGTGATTCAAATTCACAAGAAATGATTGGTGAGCCCTGTAAAAACCATAATCGCTTAACAGATTTTCGTAATCTTTAAGGCTTTTCGAGACCAAAATCTTTTCATTATCACAAAAATGAAACGTTGTATAGCTATTATCGCTTTTGCAAAAAGCAATATCTGCCACATCCACTACATGCAGCGACTCGGAAGTTCGAAGCACCAGCTTTTTGTTTCTGTTTTCGTTTTGCAGCGAGGTCATTAAAACATTCAGCTGTGCATCTGAGTTTTCTTTTTTCTCGATTAATTCCACGGCTCGTTGTATTGCTTGCTGAAATTCAGTTTCGTTAACCGGTTTTACAATATAGTCGAGTGCACTAAATTTAATTGCTTTTATAGCAAATGATTGAAACCCGGTTATAAATACTACTTTAAAATCATAAGGTTTTAGTTTTTGAAGCATTTGAAAACCCGTTCCGTCATTTAGCTCTATATCAAGCAATACTAAATCAGGATTTTCCTTTAGAATTAACTCTGTACCTTTTTCAATACAATCAGCAATACCTGCAAGCTTAATAGCAGGAAAATACTCTTTTAGCAGCTGGCTGTTAACCTGTTGCATTGCTGGTTCGTCGTCTATTATTACAGCTTTAATCATTATCAAGTACCGGTATTTGAAGTGTTACTTTTACTCCTGAAGTCTCAGGATTTGAAGTCTTTAGGTTAGAAATATCAAATGTAAAGTCTTTATTGAATTTATGTTGAATAAGTTTTCTTCTTTTTTCAAAAATCTCCATCGCCATTGAACGATGTTGTTGATTTATTTCATTTTTATTCTCAATTCCAACACCATTGTCTTGAATTACAACCTCAACATATTCCATTTTATCGACAAACGATAGCTGTAATTTACCAACATAATTAATATTTCTAAATCCGTGTTTAATAGCGTTTTCAACAAAAGGTTGAATCATCATTGGAGGAACCTGAATAAAATCAGTCTCCATCTTTTCATCGTGTTCTATTACAAACTCGAAAATACCGGGTTTTCGCATTTGCTCCAGTTCCATATAATTTCGAAGCATGACAATTTCATCGCTTAAGGCAATAGTATCTTCCGTAGAATATTCGAGAGTAGCCCTTGTTAGTGATGCAAATTGAGATAAATACCCGGCTGCCTTTTTCGGATTATTGGTAAGCATATAATTTTGAATAGATCCCAAAACATTAAAAATAAAATGCGGATTCATTTGCGAGCGAAGTACTTGTTGGCGTAAGTCGTTTTGTACAAAAATAGCCTGTTTTCTCCTGATCTGTAAGACGTACAAAATCAGTATGATAACAACAAAAAACACACTCAGTAAAATAATCCCAACCCGAATTCGCTGGTTTTTCAATTGGTTTTCGGCCGAAAGAAGTTCTATTTTTTGTTCCTTCTTTTTAGTTTCAAATCCAATTTCGAGAGCGGCAATCGTTTTTTTACTTTTTTCATTTAAAATACTATCGGCGTAAGCATGGCGTTTTTCATTGGCCTCGTAAGCATTTTCCCACTGCACCAGTCCTTTGTACATTCCAACATAACCATCATAAACTTCCATCAGATTTTTGAGTGAATTTACCTGCTCTGATTGTGATTTTGCTAAATCGAAATATTTTTTTGCTTCCGTATAATTTCCCGCTTCATTTTCTATTTTTCCTAAATACGAATTACAATAGGCCTGGTACCGCAGATCCTTACTTTTTTTATGATACTCTAATGCTTGCTTAAACTGAGAACGCGCATTTGTATAGTCCTTTTTAGCTAAAAAAGCTTTCCCAATAAGGTG
This sequence comes from uncultured Draconibacterium sp., assembly GCA_963677455.1. Classification (GTDB taxonomy): domain Bacteria; phylum Bacteroidota; class Bacteroidia; order Bacteroidales; family Prolixibacteraceae; genus Draconibacterium. The sequence continues at coordinate 5,773,818 of OY781971.1, read as the reverse complement.
TTCAGCCACTCCCATACCACTATCGGAACCTGTTTTAACAAGCATATTGCGCGAAATTTCGAAATAATACATGGCCGAGTCAACTTGATTTTTGGCCATCATTATTTCGCCCATCGAGCCATAATTATAAGCCAGGGTTCGGTTATCGTTTCGTTGTTTAGCAATTGCAGTAGACTGCCTCAGATAACTCATTGCTTTTTTATAATCTTCCTGAAGGATGAGAGTGGTTCCCAATGCATTCATTGTATAAGACGATGATCGCAAATTGCCAACAGCATCTGAAATTTCAAGAGCTTTGTAAAAATAATCGACAGCCAAAGTTGTAATATCCTGCTTTCGGAATACTTGTCCCAGATTATTGTAATTGTAAAATAATTGCGTACTGTCATTTTCCTGAATTGCCAGTTGTAATGACTTGTTATGGTAAACATAAGCCGTATCAAACATTTCCCGATAGCGGTATTCCAGCCCAATAATATCGTAACTCTGCATTTCGCCTTTTACATAATTAACACGATGTGATTTACGGGCATATTCTTTTAAAAGAGGAAGATAATTTTCCCCCAATTTAATCCGGTTCTTTCTAATTAACTGATAGGTTTCTGCCAGTTGATTATGATCAGATTGTGCACTAATTAGCACGTATAAACTATCTGACAATTCGATTGAAGTACTACAATAACTGTACTTTACATTTACAAAAGATAGCATTAATATAAAAAACAAAATAGTTTTCATCTCAAATTGTTATTTAGGTATTAACTTTTGGGTTATTTATCCATTTAAACAAATATCTTAATGCAAACATAAACTCCAAACAGGTATGAAACTATGTATCATTCAATGAATATTCGGGTGATAATCTCATAAAATAAATGAATTAAATATCAAAAGATGAATTACACATGAAACTATATGCACATGAGAATTTGTCTTAATTGAGCGATCCACTTGCATTACTGGTTGGCATTTATAAAAAACGAAGATAAGGGTTTAAATGATCTGAGCATAAAAAGAATGCAAATCAATTAAACAGTGGCATATTTGTCTTAGAAAAGGGAATCGAAAACCCATCAATTATAACTTATGGTCACATAGGAACAACCAAACTAATAAACAAGATTCAATAACATAGAATACAATCACTAAATCCGAATCGATAAAGTATTCTTCTTCGAGAAAGGAGGAGTGTTCCATCCAATAAAAAAGAAGAAGAAAATTTAGTTACCAAGCAAAATATTTTGAAGGCAAAGATTGTATAAATATAAAAAGAGTTACTCAAAAAGTAACTCTTTCAATTTTGTGGAGAATACCGGAGTCGAACCGGTGACCTCTTGACTGCCAGTCAAGCGCTCTAGCCAACTGAGCTAATCCCCCAAATGCGAGTGCAAATATAAAAATATTTTCTTCAAAACATTAACAAAATTTTTGGTAAAGTTTTTGTAGTAATAAGTTTGTAAAACATAGCGAATTAGTTCATGAACAGTGTTCATTGATGGGGCTTATCCCGGATCTGAAATTAAAGTAAAATACACTTGGAAATAAAGAATAATTCTTATCTTTAAGCCCCAATTTTAGGGACAAAAATTCGAATAAAACATATTAAAAATCAAGTATGGAACTTAAAAAAACGTCAAAAGTTGATCTCGAGAACAAAAAGAATACTTTTTGGTTGTTGGGATTAGTGCTTGCATTAGGCATTACACTTCTGGCATTTGAATGGACAACCAAGCCGAAAAAAGCAGATTCGCTTGGACAAATTCAAGCTCAGGAAGTGGAAGAGGAGATCATTCCGATTACGCGCGAACAGCAAGTTAAACCACCACCACCACCACCACCACCAAAAGTTGTTGAGGTGTTGAACATTGTGGATGATGATGTGGAAATTGAAGATGAACTGGAAATTGAAGACTCGGAAGCAGATGAAACAACTGTGATCGATGTTGCTCCGGTTATCGAAACTGCTGCTGAAGAAGAAGAAGAAGAGACACAGGTTTTCTTTATTGTTGAAGACATGCCGGAATTCCCTGGTGGTGATGCCGCACTTCGTAAATATCTGGCTACTCAGGTAAATTACCCGGTAATTGCTCAGGAAAACGGAATTCAAGGAAAAGTATATGTAACTTTTGTTGTTGGTAAAGACGGAAAAGTTTCTAATGCACGTGTTGCAAGGGGTGTTGACCCATCGCTTGATAAAGAGGCACTACGCGTTGTAAACAGTCTTCCTACTTGGAAACCAGGAAAACAACGAGGCAAACCAGTTAATGTATCTTACACGGTACCTATTAACTTTGTATTGCAGTAAAGTATAAAATATATAATTTTGCACTCCTGTTTCAATATGAAGCAGGAGTTTTTTTTTGAAAAATAATTGTATGATAGAAACAGCACCTATAACAGAGAAAGCAGTAATTGTTGGTTTAATCAATCAGGCTCAGGACGAAAATCAGGTAAAGGAATACCTGGACGAACTTGAGTTTCTAGCTGATACAGCCGGTGCTGTTGTTTTGAAAAGGTTTACTCAAAAGTTGGATATTCCCAACACAGCAACCTTTGTTGGCCCGGGAAAACTTGAAGAGATCAGCAACTACATAAAAGTTGAAGAAGCTGATACCATTATTTTCGACGATGAGCTTTCGCCGACGCAGCTTCGTAACCTTGAGCGAACTCTCGAATGTAAAGTACTCGACCGTACCAACCTTATTCTTGATATTTTTGCCAAGCGAGCGCAAACGGCTCACGCGAAAACACAAGTTGAGCTGGCACAATACCAGTACCTGCTTCCGCGACTAACACGAATGTGGACCCACCTCGAACGTCAGCGTGGAGGTATTGGGATGCGTGGTCCCGGGGAAACACAGATAGAAACCGACCGCCGTATTATTTTGGATAAGATTTCGCGCTTAAAAGAGCAGCTAAAGAAAATCGACAAACAAAAAGCAACGCAGCGAAAAAACCGGGGAAAGTTGGTTCGAGTAGCTTTGGTTGGTTATACCAATGTTGGAAAATCGACCATTATGAATATGATGGCGAAATCTGAAGTCTTTGCAGAGAACAAACTTTTCGCTACGCTCGACACCACTGTTCGAAAAGTGGTTATCGGAAACCTTCCTTTTTTACTGGCCGACACTGTTGGTTTTATTCGTAAACTTCCACACGGTCTGGTAGAATCGTTTAAATCAACTTTAGACGAGGTGCGTGAAGCCGACATTCTGCTGCATATTGTAGACATTTCTCATCCTGGGTTTGAAGAGCAGATTGAAACAGTTGACAGCACCTTGCAAGAGATTGAAGCGGGCGATAAACCAACCATGTACATCTTCAATAAAATTGATGCTTTTACTTATGAAGCAAAGGATGAAGATGACTTGACACCACGAACAAAAGCTAATTTCACGCTCGAAGAATGGAAAAATTCGTGGATGGCAAAAAACAACACACCAGCTCTTTTCATTTCTGCAATTGAAAAGGAGAATATCGAAGAATTCAAGAAGACCTTATACGAGTCGGTAAAAGAAATCCATTCGCAACGCTTCCCGTATAACGATTATCTTTACGATATTACCTGGGAACAAGACTAACTTTTCTTGTCGTTTTTTAATGACAAGCAGTACAAATCGGTACGTCTGTCTTTCAAGTTCCGGGCTGCGCCGAAAGTATGTAACTCTTTTAGCAGATCAAGATCAACATCGGCTACCAAAATCATTTCAGTATTTGGAGTTGCTTCTGCCTTTATTCCATTGGCCGGAAACGAAAAGTCGCTTGGCGTAAATACCACCGACTGTGCAAACTGAATATCCATGTTTTCAACTCGCGGCAAATTACCGACAGAACCGGCTATCGCAACATAACACTCATTCTCAATAGCTCTCGCACGCGCACAATAACGCACTCGTGTATATCCGTTTTGTGTATCTGTAAGAAAAGGAACAAACAGGATGTTCATGCCTTGTTGAGCCAGAATACGTGGTAATTCCGGAAATTCAACATCATAGCAAATCAGCACACCAATCGGACCGCAATCGGTTTCAATTACATTGATAAGATCGCCCCCAGACAGTCCCCAGGTACTTATTTCATCCGGTGTAACATGTATTTTCTCATAGGATTCGTAAGTTCCGTTACGGCGGCAAACAAACCCGGTATTGTACAATTTATCATCGCGTATTAGCGGGAAACTACCTGTTACAATATTAATGTTGTACGAAACGGCAAGATTTATAAAATGTTCTCGAATATCTTCTGTGTACTCAGCCAATTTTCGGATAGCCGCTGCATGCCCCAAGTGGTTATAATCGGCCATCAACGGAGCATTAAAATATTCGGGAAACAAAACAAAATCGCCATTGTAACTGGCCACTGCATCAACAAAATATTCTACCTGCGTAAATAGTTCTTCAATGTTTTTATACAAGCGCATTTGCCATTGTATCAAACCTAAACGAACAACAGATTTTGCACCGCCTACTTTATCGGTAGATTTTTCGTAGTAAATATTATCCCACTGAAGTAAGACAGCATATTCTTTCGATTCTTTGTCGCCTTGAATGTACCCTTTCAATACTTTTTTTACGTGAAAATCATTGGAAAGCTGAAAGTTTAATACCGGATCATGAATCTCCTTGTATTTCACTTTCTGAATATACTCCTTGGGCGAAAGTTCGCTGGCGAATTTGTGATAATTCGGTATCCGACCACCAAAAACAATAGCCTTCAAATTCAACCTCTCGCACAATTCTTTTCGGGCATCGTACAAACGACGTCCTAAACGCAATCCGCGGTAATCGGGTCGGATAAAAACGTCTATCCCGTACAATGTGTTTCCTTTCGGATTGTGGGTATTAAAACTGTAGCGGCCAATAATTTCTTCATAAGTATGATTGTCGCCAAAAAGTTCGTACTTCACAATGATCGACAAAGCAGACCCCACAACAACACCATCTACCACAACAGCTAGTTGACCTTCAGGAAAGATCTTTACCAACTTCCGAATATCCCTTTTCTCCCAATAATCGTCTTTCCAGTTTGGATAAGCTTCAACCGATGAGCGGTAAAGTTCCTCATAATCATCAATATTTAATTGCCGTAATTCTACAGTTCCAATATTTTCCATAATCTAACTCTTGTTTTCAGACCCATTAAGATAAAAAAAAGCCCGGAGAAAGTCTCTCCGGGCTTTCAAATGTTATTCAATTGGCACACTATTTTACTTCTCCGTTTGCAATAAGCCATTCGGCAATTTGAACGGCATTTAATGCAGCGCCTTTTTTAATCTGATCGCCAACACACCAAAACGTAATACTTTTTGGATCAGTAACATCCTGGCGAATTCGGCCTACATAAACATCGTCTTTACCCGAAACAAACAATGGCATCGGATATTGTTTTTCTGCCGGATTATCAACAACAGTTAATCCTTCGAAGTTTTCGAATGCCTCTTTTACCTGGGCAACTGACAATTCTTCCTCAGTTTCTACCCAAATCGCCTCAGAATGAGCACGGGGAACCGGAATACGCACACAGGTTGCGCTCACTTCCGCTTCAGTATGCATAATTTTTTTTGTTTCCCAATTCATCTTCATTTCTTCCTTGGTATAGTCGTTATCCAGGAAAACATCAATGTGCGGGATGATATTCATCGCCAGTTGATATGGGAATTTATTGATGGTTGGCTCCTCTCCATTTGCCACTTCTTTTACCTGATTTTCGAGCTCCTCAATACCTTGTGCTCCGGCACCACTTGCAGCTTGATAAGTAGCTACACGAATGCGTTTTATCGGAGAAAGATCGTTAACCGGTTTCAAGGCAACAACCATCTGAATGGTTGAACAGTTTGGATTAGCAATAATATTTCGCGGGCGAACTTTCGAGTCCTCAGGATTTACCTCAGGAACTACCAACGGCACATCGTCGTCATAACGGAAAGCACTCGAATTATCAATCATAATCGCGCCGTGTTTTGTAATGGTTTCAGCAAATTCTTTTGAAACCCCTGCTCCGGCCGATGTAAGTGCTATATCAATATCTTTAAAATCGTCGCCGTGTTTAAGTTCCTGAACGGTTAACTGTTTACCTTTGAATTCGTAAGTTTTACCGGCACTTCTTGCCGATCCAAAAATTACCAACTCATCCATCGGGAAATTACGTTCTTCCAGCACGCGCAGAAACTCCTGTCCTACCGCACCACTAACTCCAACAATTGCAACTTTCATTTCTAATTCATTTTTAATTTAAAAGTCCTTGCTATCAAATAAGTGCATCAAAATTAGTATTTTGCATGTAATACTATATGTTATGGTACCCAATCTTCTAAAAATATTAACATACTTACTTGTGTTTTTATCGTTTCAAACCAATGCACAGGAAGTTTGGAGAGAAAGCTTTTCTATTCCCGAAAAAGGAGTTTGGGGGAATAGTGCAAAATCGATTCCTGAATTTGATTTTGAAGGCATTACAAGCTGGACACTAGACTACTCCAACACAACCTTAAGAGACGTAAACGATTATGCGAAAACCGTTTCAACTTCAGGAGGCAGGTTCGAATGCCGCGATCTCGACGGCGAAATAATTTGGTATTCTGAAGAAATTGATATTTCGGCGTACAAAAATGTAAAAATTGAGCTTATTGCACAGGAAACAGGCAGCGGAAAAAACGAGGACACCAAGTTCCTGATTACTTTTTACAAACTAAACAACGGCAGCAAAACTCCATTCGAAATAAACAACAATAACCGGGGCAACTGGGGACGTGACACTGTTTATCAAAACGGATTAAACGGAGAAAAACTACAAATCATCGTTCATATTCGTAACTTTTATTCAGCAGACAAAGTTATTCTCGATGAAATTGTTGTGAGCGGGGAAGAAAAGAACCCTGTTTTTATTGATCCCGGCGATATTGTAATAAACGAAGTGCTTTTTAATCCGATGCCCGATGGAGAAGATTATGTGGAACTCTACAATAATTCCGACAAACAAATTCCGCTTAACAAACTTTACCTGGCATCACGCGACAAAGATTTACAACTTAACCAGATTTATAGCCTGACTACAGAAAAGGGAATTTTTGAACCCAACTCCTACCTTGCACTAACAAAAGACACGAACGGAGTATTTCCATGGTTTACAATCGAATGTCCGGAGTGCTTCCTGCAAATGGAGAAATTCCCGTCGTACAACAACGACGATGATTACGTGGTACTTTTAAATAACGAGCAAGAAATAATCGACGAACTTTTTTATACCGAAGATTTACACCTGCCAGTTTTTCACGACCGCGAAGGAATCTCGCTCGAACGTATCTCGTTTTCCGAGCCAACCAGCGATCCCGCAAACTGGTATTCTGCCTCATCAGTTTCTGGTTATGGAACACCCGGCTATCAAAATTCTCAGGCCGGAAATGATATACCAGAAAAGATATCTGTCAATTTTTCACCAGAGTCTTTTTCGCCGAATAACGACGGTTATAACGACGAGTACCAAATTGATTTCAAGCTTGATAAACCTGGTTGTCTGTGCAATGTCTGGATCTATGATTCATCAGGAAATATGATTACGCAGTTGGCGAAAAACATGGTATTGGGAATTTCTGAAACAATTCTCTGGAATGGCAACGACGAAAGTAGGCAACGACAAAAACTGGGTGTTTACGTGGTTTTGGTAGAAGTTTATGATCTGAATGGATATGTTAAATATTTCAAAGACGGAGTAGTGCTTACTGATGTCCTAAAATAGCTTTCTAATTTATAGCGATATCAAGAAGAAATCATTCATCAAACACTCCTCAACTACACTCAAGATGACCGTCAGACTGAGCGTAGTCGAAGTCTGTTGTTGTCATTTAATCTGTAATGAATTTAAATTATCGAAAACCCATTACCCAAGATTCTTATGTATGTGATTTTTTTCTACCTTTAAAACATGCAAAAAAATCAATTGTACAAAGGAAGTCTTTCAACCATTGTTCTCAAGTTGTTACACGATAAAGGCAAAATGTATGGTTACCAGATTACGCGCGAGGTAGAGAAAATAACTACCGGCGAGTTGGTAATTACCGAAGGAGCGCTCTACCCCACGCTGCATAAACTGGAGGCAAAAGGATTACTTAGCGTTGAAATAAAAAAGGTAAACAACCGCCCGCGTAAATATTATTTTCTGACAGAAAACGGAAAAAAAGAAACCGTAAACCTGTTGAACGAAATGAAATCTTTTATCCAAAATATGGATGTACTGTTAAACCCAAAATTGGCATAAATGAACCGCACCCTAACTCAACAAGAAACCGACCTACTATTTAGAGCTTGCGAAAACCGTGATGTTTTTCATTATGATGTGCAAGTTGAACTGGTTGACCACCTGGCTTCGGCCATTGAAGAACAGTGGATTGAAGACCCGAAAATACCGTTTAAATATGCGTTATATGTAGCAGCCAAAAAATTTGGCCCCACTGGTTTTTGCCAGATAAAAGAACAGAAAGAAAAGGAGCTTTCCCGAAAATACAACCGCATTTTATGGAATTATTTGCTTGAATTTTATCGGTGGCCCAAAATGATGTTAACTTTAGCACTAAGCCTTGGAGTATTTCTTTTACTAAAAAATATCAGCGGCTTACATTGGGTATTTCTTTCGTACACAATGGTTTTATGCATTGGCGCAGTTGTTTACGATTTACGCTACAAATCAAAACATAAAATAGACACTGTTAACGATAAATCATTCCTGTTACTGAAACAGCTAAAAAACCTTCAATCGGCCGCGTTGTTTTTATGCTGCTCTCCAGTTCTCTCGTTTACTATTTTCAATATGATGAGAGAAATTAAGCTTAGCTTACCCAGCAACAACGTTCTTTTATTTCCGATTGCATTATTTATCGTAAGTTCAATCATTGTGCTCTTTGGGTACTTTTTTTACATCCCTCAAAAGATAAAAGAACATTTTAGTGAACAATTTCCTGAGTTTGCTTTGTAACTTTATGCTATGTTGCCTTACAAACTATAAAACCAAAGTCGAAACATTTTAACACTCACTACAATATTATGAGACGTAACTTCTTCTTTTTTGCCTGGAAAGAATTCCTGCGGTCGGCCTCTAAAAACAAAAACATGGCTACCAAAGGTGTTCTCATTTTCCTTGCCTTATATTTTTCTTTAGTTGGAACAATTTTTGGATTTCAACTAGCTGATAATATGGCAGAACTAGAAAACCCAATGATGGCTTTTAACGCTATTGTTTTTGTGTATGCCGGATTCGATCTAATCCTCCGCATAATGGTGCAAAACCTGCCAACTTTCGGGTTTCAGCCTTTTATGATTTTACCTGTAAAGCGCAAACGCATTGCAAGGTATATGCTTAACAAATCGCTGCTACATTTTTTTAATGTCCTGCCTTTGTTTTTGCTCCTACCGTTTACCTTTATTATTGCAACAAAACAATTATCTACACCAGAATTAGTTGCATGGCTCGCCTCACTAATTCTTATGATTTTTGTAAACCATTTTCTGGCAATTTACATTAAATGGCGCACCAACGAATCGGATAAACTTTTCTACGGATTTCTGGCTCTGGCAGCCGGTGTAGTAGCAATAAACTATTTCGAGATTTTTGATATTACGGGCACTTTTGGAAAAATATTTGACTTCGTAATTGCGAACCCTCCCGCGGTACTGATCTTTCCTGTATTGATTATTGCATTGTACTTGTTAAATCAATCGTATATAAACAACAGGTTCTATCTCGACGAGATCTCGAAAAAGAAAAAAGAAGGTGCCACACACGACTTTTCGTGGTTGAATAATATTGGTAGTTACGGCAAAATGCTATCGCTCGAGGTGAAAATGATCACGCGCAACAAACGCTCGAAAAGCACAGCTGTAATGTCGATTTTGTTTCTGTTTTACGGACTTATAATTTACCGGGATTTTAAACCTGATGGGCCAGAGTTTATACTTGTTTTGGGCGGCATGTTCATGACCGGAATTTTTAGCATGATGTACGGTCAGTTCTTTCCGGCATGGCATGGAAAATATTACCCGTTATTGATGGCTCAAAACGTAAAAATGAAACAAATTATACAGTCTGCATTTTTTCTGATGGCCATTACCAACGTTGTATTCTATCTACTATCATTGGGCTACATGTACATCACGCCAAAAGTTTTATATGTGCATTTTGTGGTAATGCTTTATAATGTTGGGGTAAATTCGTGGGTTATTTTTGCATTAGGTTTAAATAGCAGAAAGGCAATCGAACTTAACCAGCGTGCAGCTTTTAATTACCAGGGCGTAGGTGCCACCCAGTGGTTAATGACCTTCCCTATTCTGTTTGGCCCGCTTGCAATTTTCGGCTTGCTTTCTTTTGCATTTGGAAACATCACCGCTTATATTGTTTTCGGAACACTTGGTTTAATAGGAATTATACTTCACCCAAAACTTATCGATTATTTTACCAAGCAATACCTCAAACGGAAACACAAAATGATAGCAGGATACAAAAGCAGTTAGAAGTAGGGAGCAGGAAGATCGAAGTTGGAAAATAAAGTTGCTACGCATGAACAGTAATACAAAAGGATTCAAATTTGAAAATCTAATAATTTGGCAAAAAGCTATGGAACTTGGAGAGTTAATAAACTCAACAGCAGCCAATTTCCCTCCTTTTGAGCTATACAACCTTTCGTCTCAAATTAGAAGAGCGGCTGATTCAATTGCATTGAACATTTCTGAAGGTTCAATCGTACAATCCCAAGCTGAATTCCAGAAATTTCTAGGTTATTCAATCCGCTCCTTAGCAGAAGTAGTAACCTGCTTATACAAAGCTAAAAATCGCAAATATATTTCTGATGAAGAATTTGAAGAGTTATATGATTTCTCTTTCAACTTAATAAATATGTTAATCGCATTTAGAAACAAAATTTAGTTTTAAACCACTGAAGTTTCGCAGAAATTTTCGTTCTGCAAACTTCCAACAATTAAATATCATGATACAAGCAATTAATTTACAAAAAGAATACAACGGAACAACAGTTTTAAACCTGTCGGAATTAAACATACAAAAGGGCGAAGTTTTTGGGTTAGTAGGAAACAACGGTGCAGGGAAAACCACATTTTTCTCGTTGTTGCTCGATTTAATCCGTGCCAGCCGTGGAAAAGTACTCATTAACGAAATACCGGTGGCGCAGTCGGAAGACTGGAAAGAACTCGTATCGGCTTATATCGACGAGAGTTTTACGATTGGCTACCTCACTCCCGACGAGTACTTTAACTTTTTGGGCGAGGTTCGTAATATGAATGAAAACGATGTGACTGCTTTTCTCGCTCAATTCGAAGATTTCTTTAAAGATGAAATTCTTGGAAAGAAAAAACTTATCCGCGACCTCTCGAAAGGAAACCAGAAAAAAGTGGGTGTAGTTGGTGCATTTATGGGCAACACTGATGTAATAGTATTGGACGAACCATTTGCGAACCTTGATCCATCGTCACAGTATCAATTACGTAACATTATTAAAGAGATTGGCAAAAACAGCGACAAAACAGTCCTTGTTTCCAGCCACGACCTTGACCATGTTGCCGATGTCTGTTCGCGAATTGTTATTCTCGAGAAAGGAGAAATTGTTCGTGACGTACAAAAAACCGACACTACACTGGCCGAACTGGAAGAGTTTTTTACCGGGGTTAAAGCGGAAACTGCTTTTCACGACGAGCTGTAAAACGGCAATTTCTCTTGTTCCTGAATTCTCTAGGTAGCAATCTGTTTTTTCTGTAATTTTAGCAGGAAGCAGAAATAATTGTTTTCATGGAACAAAAAGATCAGGAAATAAAGCAGGCCTATTCAAAAATGGCTCAACTGTGTAGCCGCTCAGAACAGTGCTCCGCCGATATTCGTAAGAAAATAATGGCTTACGAGATTGTAGAAGAAATTGTTGATGAAATTATCGACAAACTGATTGAAGAGAAATTTATCGACGACGAGCGCTATATTAGAGCCTATGTGAAAGATAAATTCAAATTTAACAAGTGGGGCAAAATAAAAATACGCTATTATCTTCGAGCCAAAGGTTTATCGGACGATATTATTGAGCGGGGCCTGGAAACTATTGATGAGGAGAAATACAAAACGCTGCTGATAAAAACCATGAAAGACAAAGCGAAAACCATCAAGAAGAAAAACAGGTTTGAGAAAATGGGACAAATTATTCGCTATACCCAAAGCCGTGGCTTTGAGCCTGAATTAATTCATAGGTATATGAACCTGGCATTGGAGTAAAATTATACTTTCAAACATATTCGTTTCCGATATTTTTAAGACGCGATTGCTTAATATTACTCCATAAAAAAATCACACTTTAAGACTAACTGTTTTGTTAAAATCCAACGAACATGCGCACTAGTTTTTTGATTCTGCTTCTACTGTCTTTTCAAATCGCTTATTCACAAAACCGGATTAAAAAATCGCCCGAACCAAATTGGGTAAATACGGTTTCATTCGAAGACAAAGACGTAAATCCCGACAACGGCGGCTTTCAATATCTTTTACTTGATTTTCAAGAGAACTTTGTTGAAAAGGCAACTTACAAACACTTTGCGATAAAACTGATTAATTCAACCGGTATTCAGTCGAATTCAGATGTTACCGTTGAGTTTGACCCTTCGTACCAAAAGGTATTTTTCCATTGCCTGCAAATCATCCGAAACGGGGAAATTATTGACAAGCTAAACCCCGACAACTTTCAGATTATCCAGCGCGAATCGAGTTTAGAAAGATCGCTATACGATGGTTCATTAACGGCAGTATTGAATTTGCCCGACGTAAGAGAAAACGATATTATTGAATACTCGTATACGGTAAATGGATTCAATCCGATATACAAAGGAAAGGTTTCCAACACTATTTATCATCAGTATACGATTCCTGTTAATCACATTTACTCAAGGCTGATCACCAATAAAAAAGATCACTTTAATTTTAAGCTTTACAATAATAGCGAAGCCCCGCAAATAAAAGAATACCCGGGAATCCGGGAATACATTTGGGATGTAAACGCCCTCGATTTTAAACTCTACGAAAACAATATCCCACCATGGATCGATATTCATAAAAAAGCATCATTTACAACAATAAAAAACTGGGGCGAAGTGGTAAACTGGGCACTTCCCTTATATACCTATCCCAAAGAATCGATAAAAAAAATAGCACGCCAAATTCCGCAGGAAAAAGACACAAAAAAGGCGATTACTTCCTACATTCGCTTTGTTCAGAATAAAATACGCTACTTAGGCTTCGAAGACGGGATAAATGCATTCAGGCCACATACGCCAGAAAAAGTGTTTAACCAAAGGTACGGCGACTGTAAAGACAAATCCTTGTTGCTCGTTTCGTTGCTTCGGAATATCGGAGTAGAAGCTTATCCCTGTCTGATCAATACTTATTTAAAAGATTCTATTCAGAACAAGCTACCCGCAATAAATGCATTCAACCATTGCATTGTTAACTTTACTTACAACGGGAAAACCTACTTTGTTGACCCTACTATTTCGGATCAGGAAGGAGATATTGACAATATATCAATACCGGATTATAGCTATGGCTTGCTAATAAAACCAGATAAAAAGGAACTAACCCCAATTGAACCAACCCCAATTCCGAGCATCAAAGTAAAAGAAATTATTACCCTCGACTCTATTAATGGGAATGCCACATTTTGGGTAACAACAACCTATACCGGTTCAAAAGCTGATGAAACCAGAAGTTATTTCAATTCAAGTTCTAAAGAGGCAATAAAGCAAGATTACACTGAGTTTTACCGTCATTTATACCCGCGAATTGAAACGGCAAGTTCGGTAAATATTATTGAAGACGATAGCACTCAGAACAGTGTAATTGTTCGAGAAAGCTACACCATAAAAAAGATTTGGGAAGAGAATACTTCGGACAAAAGTATTTATTGTGACATTTACCCAATAGTGCTCGAAACCTACATCGATTACCCCAAGGCCGCCAATCGTAAGATTCCGTACTACCTTGGAAACCCATTTTCATTCGAACAAACTACCGAAGTAAATATGCCTGAGCATTGGAATGGAGAAAATGTAGAATCGTCTGTGAATGGGACAGGTATTAAATATTCAAATTCAATAGCTTGTGAAGGATCAAAGATCACAGTAAAACATAAATATTCGTTACTTCAATCGTCTATTCCCGGAGATTCAATCGAAACCTTTCTAAAAGAAATTGACGAGGTAAATGCCGAACTTCATTATTACGTTACTTACAATCCGGACAGAGCTAAATTTAAAGTAAGTTGGATATCGATATTACTCGTATTACTTTCAGCATCTTTAACAACTTTACTCTCAGTTTTTCTGTACAAACATTACAATCCAAAACCTCAGGAGCCCGACACAAACAAACCTATTGGAGGATGGATGATTCTTCCTCTTATTGGATTGTGTTTAACCCCTCCTATTCTGATTTTTCAGATATTCTCTCAAGACTTTTTTAACCATAATATTTGGGTCGGCGTTTATAGTGCAGAAACATCTCTTCCTTTGAGTTATCTATTTATCTTGGGAGGAGAACTTGTGTACAACGTATTTCAATTTACATTTTCAATTTTCCTTGTTGTACTCTTTTTTAAGAAAAGGAGCAGTTTACCCAACTTAATTTCGATTTTCTATATAATTGTTTTGGTTATAACTGTTAGCGATTTTCTTGCGCTTAAGTTTCTTCTTTCTGACCTTTATTCCCAAACCGATCCAAGCGAAAGCTTTAAATTGATTTTAAGAGCGCTTGTTGCCGTTGTAGTGTGGGTTCCATACTTCCAGATTTCAGAACGAGTAAAAGAAACTTTCTGCAAAATTAAAACGAAGAAAATTGAGAATACCAACACGGTGCAAAACTCAACAATTTAAGCCCACAATAGACAAACGTAAACCTCAACAGTTTTAAATGAAGCAGCCTTGGAAACAAAATCATATCAGCCCCTATTTCTTTGAACTTTGAACACTGAACTCTAAACTTTTCCTGCTACCTTTGCGTTCCATCACAAAAACAATACAAAAACATGATTTTAAAGGAACAGGTAAAAGACCTTGTTGAGCGCCGGGACGCGCTGAGGAGGCATCTTTGACTACGATGCA
Organism: uncultured Draconibacterium sp.; assembly: GCA_963677455.1. GTDB lineage: Bacteria > Bacteroidota > Bacteroidia > Bacteroidales > Prolixibacteraceae > Draconibacterium. The sequence continues at coordinate 5,758,687 of OY781971.1, read as the reverse complement.
AAATTGATTCAATTAGAAGAAGAAGAACTAAAAACCCAGGATCCTGAATTCTGGAATAATCCCAAAGAAGCAGAAGCCCAAATGAAAACCATCCGCGCCATAAAAGTGTGGACCGATGGTTTTAAAGAAGTTAACCAATCAACCGAAGATTTTCTTGTTTTGTACGAATTCTTCGAGATGGAAGAAGCCACCGAAGAAGAAGTAGACAAAGCGCATGCCGATACCATAAAACTGGTAGAAGAACTGGAAGCCAAAAATATGCTCCGGAACGAAGAAGACCACCTCGGAGCAGTATTGCGCATCAATGCCGGAGCTGGTGGTACAGAGAGTAACGATTGGGCAGATATGCTTTTTCGCATGTACACCCGCTGGATAGAGCAGAACGGCTATAAAATGAAAATTGCGGATATGCAGCCGGGCGACGAAGTGGGCATTAAAAGTTGCACCATTGAAATTGAAGGCGAGTTTGCCTATGGTTATCTGAAAAGCGAAAATGGTGTTCACCGCCTGGTTCGTCTGTCGCCATTTAATGCGCAAAACAAACGAATGACTTCATTTACATCGGTTTATGTGGCTCCGCTGGTCGACGATACCATCGAAATAGAAATCAATCCGGCAGATATTACCTGGGACACTTTCAGAAGTGGAGGTGCCGGTGGACAGAACGTAAACAAAGTTGAAACAGGAGTTCGCCTGCGACACGCTCCTACCGGAATTACCATCGAAAATACCGAGAGCCGCTCGCAGTTAGGTAACAAAGAAAATGCTTTGCGTTTGTTGAAATCGCAATTGTACGAACTGGAATTACGCAAACGCCGCGAGAAAACCATGGCGATTGAATCACAAAAGAAAAAAATTGAGTGGGGTTCTCAAATCCGGTCGTACGTTTTGCAACCTTACAAAATGGTGAAAGACCTGCGTACCAATTATGAAACGGGTAACGTAAATGCGGTTCTCGACGGAGACCTGGATGGTTTTATAAAAGCTTACCTGATGGAATTTGGCGGGGAATAACATAAAAAACTCTTCTGTTAACTGTTGCAAAATTCTAAAGCTTTTATCATCTTGTAAAAGCAAGAAAAACAATGTTCCATTATTAATAAACTGGGCTCTATGTACTCAAACGAAAAATTCATAAACAGAGAAATTAGCTGGTTGTCGTTTAACGAACGTGTACTGCAGGAAGCTGCAGATCCTGAGACCCCGCTATTTGAGAGGATTCGTTTTATCGGTATCTTTTCAAACAACCTCGACGAGTTTTTCAGGGTGCGAGTTGCCACGGTTCGCAGAATGGTTTACCTAGGGAAAGACGAAGAAAACCTGCTCGGGATGTTAACCCCGCAGGAACTGCACAGCCAAATACAAGAAGTAGTGCACGAGCAACAGGATAAGGTTCAGCATATTTTTGAGGATATTTTAGAGGAACTGGCAGAAAACAACATTTTTGTTATCAATGAAACGGAATTGAATGAGGAACAGGGAGAGTTCGTGAAAACCTATTTTTATGACAAAGTACTTCCCAATCTTGTTCCAATCATGCTGAGCAAAAAAAATAAGTTCCCTTATTTGCGTGATCGTTCGGTTTACCTCGCCATAAAATTATGGAATTCTGAAAACCCGGACGATTTTGCGTATTCTTTGATCCGCATCCCTGGAAGATCTGTACCACGTTTTCTCGTGCTTCCGGAACAGAACGGGAAAAAATATGTTATGCTGCTTGACGATATCGTTCGCTATTGTATGAGCGATATCTTCTTCTATTTCGATTACGACAGATACGGAGCTTATACCATAAAAATTACACGCGACGCAGAACTCGATCTCGATGACGATATTTCAAAAAGCTTTATCGAGAAGATGAGCCAGAGTTTAAAAAAGCGTAAAAAAGGGAAAACGGTTCGTTTAATTTACGACAGAAATATGCCTGACGATATGCTTCAGTTTTTATTAAAAAAAATGAAGCTTGCCGAAGGAAGTGATGCGGTTCCCGGTGGCCGGTATCACAACCAAAAAGATTTTATGAATTTTCCTCCTATTGGGAAAAAACATCATTATTACACCACACTGCCACCGAACAGACATAAGGATCTACCGCCATTTACAAGTGTACTTAAAATGATGCGGCAAAAAGACATTATGCTGCATTATCCTTATCAGACCTTTAATCATTTTCTCGATTTTCTTCGCGAAGCAGCTATCGATCCGCAGGTAAAAGAAATTGGCCTGACAATTTATCGTGTGGCTGCCGGGTCGAAAGTGGTAAATGCCTTGCTTAACGCAATCAGAAATGGCAAAGAAGTTACTGTTGTTGTTGAGCTTCAGGCTCGTTTTGATGAAGAAGCAAATATTCTGTGGTCGAACAAGCTACAGGAAGAAGGAGCCAACGTAATCAACGGAGTTCCGGGAATGAAAGTACACAGCAAACTGGCCTGGGTACAACGTAAAGAAGGCAGCAAGCTGCGAAATTATGCCTACATCGGAACAGGTAACTTTCATGAAGGTACGGCAGGCGTTTATGCCGACAAAGGCCTACTGACTGCCGACCCGCGTTTGGCCGATGAAGTAGAAAAAGTATTTGAATTCTTCAAAAAGAACTACAAACACTACGATTACCAGCACCTTGTACTTAGTCCGTTTAGAATGCGCGACTACTTTGTAAAATGTATCGATCGGGAAATAAAACTGGCTCGAGCAGGCAAACCAGCCTGGATGATACTAAAAATGAATAGCCTCATTGATCCGGGAATGATGAAGAAACTTTACGATGCATCCAAAGCCGGAGTTGATATAAAATTAATTGTACGCGGAATTTTCGGGCTACAAATCGGGATTGAAGGATTAAGTGAAAATATCTCAGCAATAAGTATTGTCGATAAGTACCTCGAACACTCGCGGGTATTTCTGTTTGGGGCAGGCGGAAAAGAAGAAATGTATATTTCTTCAGCCGACTGGATGCCACGTAACCTGAACCGAAGAATTGAAGTTGCCTGCCCAATTTACGATCAAGACATAAAGAATGAGTTGAAAGAACTGCTCGAAATTCAATTGCGCGATAATTCAAAAGCCAGGATACTCGACCCCAACCTCTCGAACCACTATGCAAAAGGAGAACCACATAAGAAATTTAGAGCGCAGGAAGATTTCTACAACTATATTAATTCACTGGGGAAATAATTTTTAAGATGAAGATATATCATAATCCACGTTGTTCGAAAAGCCGAAATGGCTTGAAATACCTTGAAGACAAAGGCTACAATTTTGAAGTTGTAAAATATCTCGACGAAGGAATCAGTGAAAAAGAATTGGCCGATTTAATTGCCAAAACAGGCCAGCCAGTATTCGATTTTGTTCGAACACACGAACAGGATTACAAAGACAACTATAAAGGAAAGGATTTGAGCGATAAAGAATGGATAAAGGTTCTGTCAGAAAACCCGAAACTTTTGCAACGCCCTATCGTAATCAAAGGCGATAAGGCGGTACTCGGAAATCCTCCTGAGGATATCGATAAAATACTATAGGAAAGTACGCTTTCAATTTTTGAGTGGCTCGATAGGCTCAGGCTCCTGCAATAATGGAATAAGATCAAATGTATTTATTCATTAAAGCAAGTAAATCTTTCTTGAAGAAGGGCTTGGAAATATAATCGGTGCACCCTGCCTCAATTGCTTTTTGCTTGTCGCCCTCAAAAGCAAAGGCAGTTTGGGCAATTATTGTAATATCTTTATTAAACTCACGTATCTTTTGTGTTGCCTCCAGTCCGTCCATCCCTGGCATTCTAATATCCATCAGAACAATGTTTATATCCGGTTGATTTTTAACCATTTCAACAGCGGCAACACCGTTATCAACGAAATCAATTCTTTGGGCAGTACCTTTCAACATAATACCTAAGTGCATTCGGCTAATTTCATCGTCTTCGGCGACAAGTATTCTTAATGCTTCAGTCTGACTTTCATGCACTTTTTCGCTTTCTGGCTCCTCTGACACCTTTGACTCAAGGTTTCTAGAGACTGTAAAATAGAATGTAGATCCGTGATGCTCTTCTGATTCAACCCATATCTTTCCACCCAGCATTTCCAGATAAGATTTAGCAATCGAAAGCCCCAGGCCCGAACCTTCAAAAGCTCTTGATGCACCAATATCAGCCTGCTCAAACCGATTAAAAATAGCCTCTTTTCTTCTTTCAGGAATTCCTATTCCAGTATCGCTCACATAAAACTCCAGTATCTCCCCTTTGGATTCACACCCAACTTCGATAACACCATGTTCTGTAAATTTTATGGCATTTTTTATCAAATTTGAAACGATTGAGCTTATCTTCAATTTATCTGTCTTCACTATAGTCTCATTTTCAGGAAGCTTGTTCTGTATTTTAATTTCAATGCCTTTCTTCCTTGCTTCGAGGGTAAAAAACTCCACCAGATTTTGAAGATGTTTGGTTATATCAACTTCAGAATAATTTACACTTACCTGCCCTGTTTCAATTCTCGAGATTTCAATAATATCATTCACTGTGTTCAACATCCGTTCGCCACTTTTTTGAATGATCTTAATATATTTTGCCATGTCGTCACCTGTTACACCAGGCTCTTGCAGCAAACTTGCAAATCCCAGAATACCATTCATAGGGGTTCGTATCTCGTGACTCATATTGGCAAGAAAAGCTGATTTCAATTTATCGGCTTCTTCTGCTTTTTCTTTAGCTTTTATCAACTCTCTTTCTGTTGCTTTTTGCGCAGTAACATCCCGCAACACTCCAGTTACTCTTATTGGTTTGTTTTCTGAATCTTTTAAGAGCTCTGCAGTTGAATGAACAATCTTAATCTCGTTGGTATTCTGAGGCGTAATTGAAAATACAATGTCATATGGTTTGTCTTCTTCAATTAAATCTATAAGCGCTTGATCCACCCACTCTCTGTCTTCTGGCAAAACACATTCCATTATCTCTTCAGGAGGAAATCCAGTCTTTTCCATTGATAGATTATAAATTCTCTTTCCCTCATCAGAGCCCCAAAACTCACCGGTTTGAATGTCATATTCCCAACTCCCAACATGTCCAACCTCCTGTGCTTTCTTATATCTAAACTCACTTCTCTCGGCTTTCTCTTTGGCTTTAATAAGCTCGTTCTGGTAACTTACAAACTCTGTTATATCCCTGTTTATTCCTATCATTCTTAACGGACGACCTTCCTGATCCCGAATAACGTGTCCATCAGCTTTCAGATACAACATGGTACCATCGGGACGTACTATTCTAAAACTCGTATCATAAGGTCTTCTCTCGTATAATGCTGCTTTGTTTTCCTGAATTACGCGCTCCTTGTCTTCTGGATGAAGTGCATTTAACCAAGAACCCAAATCCCCCACAAACTCCTCTCTACTAATGCCATAAAGTTCCAGCATTCGATCGTTCCAAACCATTGAATTATTTTGAATATTCCGATCCCAAATGCCAAGTTTACCTGAATTCACAGCAAGCTTCAATCTAAAATCGTTCTCTTCAGCTTTCTCTTTTGCTGCTTTAAGGTCGCTTTCAAACCTCTTCTGCTCGGTTACGTCATCAAAAACGACAACCAATTCACCTGAAGAAAGCAAAAATGCATAGTTCTTAAAATACCCTTTAAGAACTCCATTTTCGTATATGTATATTGGGAAATCCTTGGCTTGCTTTGTCTCAACCACTTCTCTAAAAGCTTCCAGCAACCCCAATTCTTTAACATTCGGACGAACGTCAAGAATACTTTTGCCTATTAATCCGCCACGACTCCCATTATCAATTGCAACATCATTAAAGTACTTAAATACAAAGTCTTTTCCGCCATCAATAACTTCATAAACAACTACGCCACTATTTAGATTATTAAATAAGTTGTGAAAAATCTTTTCATTTTCCTTCAACTTATTCTCTACTGTTTTCTCACTAGTTATATCCAGTAACAATCCATTCCAAACTACACTACCATCCGATGTCTTCTTCGGCATAGACTTACCATGTATCCATATAAAAGAGTCGCTAGCACCCGATTTAACACGAAAAGAATGATCCCACATCGACAATTCATGCCTGGATTTTTCAATTGAAGAAACAAACTCGCCAACATCATTTGAATGTACGCGATCCAACATTAGCTTTGAATCTTTTGATTCTTCTAAAGATCTTTCGAATATCTTTTCTGCCCCTTCACTTAAATAATCTACATATGAATTTCCTTTGCTGTCTATTCTGAATTGAAAAAAAGCGCCTGGTACAAATTTTGAAATTGTCTTGAACTGAAGTAGCTCTTTGTTTATAGATTCAATCTCTTCTGTCAGTTCCTGTTTTTGATTCTGCAATTCAGAAGTCAGTTCTTCTAAACGTTCGATCTGACTCTTCCCTTCTCTATTGTCTCCTCCTAAGCCTGACTTCATAGTATTGATAGTTTTAGACTATAAAATTGCGATTCTTTTTTAATTTAATGATTATCAACCAAAAAAAAGTTCAAATTTGGAAATATTCCAGATTGACTGCACCTGTAATCGCTAAGTTTTTCTTTACAAAACCGGCACAAAAAAACCGGCTGCAAAAGCTGCAGCCGGTTATATAAAATTGTCCTCTTCCTCAAACAAAAAAAAATTAAATACCTAGCTTTTCTTTGATCAGTGCAGGAATTTCAGATGGCTCTTTAGCCACAGGGACTCCGGCCGCATTAAATGCCTTTATTTTTTCTATTGCAGTTCCCGAGCCACTTGAGATGATGGCACCTGCATGTCCCATCCGTTTTCCGGGAGGAGCACTTTGCCCCGCGATAAACGCCACAACAGGTTTTGTCATTTTCTCTTTAATAAAACGAGCTGCCTGTTCTTCTGCATCGCCACCGATTTCACCAATTACTACAACAGCCTCTGTTTTTGGATCGTTCTCGTACATTTCCAGTAAATCGATAAAATACAAACCGGAAACAGAATCGCCGCCAATTCCAACACAAGTTGTTTGTCCGAGATCATTTTCAGTAAGCATATTTACTACTTCATAGGTCAGTGTCCCCGAGCGTGAAATCAAACCAATATTTCCCGGCTTGAAAATCATTGCCGGAAGTATTCCGATCAAACATTCGCCCGGAGTAATTAAACCGGGACAGTTTGCACCAATCAGTTTGGTACCGTGTTTTTTCAATACCGGCATTACACGTATCATATCCTGAACAGGAACATGCTCGGTAATACAAACTACCAGTTCAATGCCAGCGTAACTGGCTTCCATTATTGCATCTCCGGCAAAAGGTGCCGGAACAAAAATTACTGATGCATTGGCACCCGTTGCTTTAACTGCATCTTCAACAGTATTAAAAACCGGAACGCCTTCAACCTGCTGACCGGCTTTACCAGGCGAAATTCCTCCAACAATGTTCGTCCCGTAAGCTTTCATTTTACTGGTGTGGAATGCACCGTCACGTCCGGTAATCCCCTGAACGATTACTTTGGTATCTTTATTTATAAGAATGCTCATTACTTTTTGACTTTATACTTTAAACTTTTGCCTTATTTCTTGCTTAATTCAATAGCTTTCTCTGCTGCTTCACTCATGGTTTGAACCACGGGCAATCCGGTTTGCTGAATAATTTCCAGCCCCTCCTTTGCATTGGTTCCTGAAAGACGAATTACGATCGGAATATCCGTTTTAATCTCGTCCAGCGCCACTACTAAACCGCGGGCAACATCATCGCAGCGGGTAATACCTCCAAAAATGTTGATCATTACCGATTTCACATTTTTGTCGCTCAGCAAAATATTCATTGCATCCACCACTTTCTGTGGGTTTGACGAGCCACCGATGTCAAGAAAATTAGCAGGCTCGCCGCCATATAACTTAATCATATCCATTGTAGCCATAGCCAAACCGGCACCGTTTACCATACAACCGATATTTCCATCGAGTTTAATGTACGACAAACCTTTTGCATTGGCTTCCAGCTCTTTCTTTTCATTCTCGTCGGCTTCACGCATGGCAATAATCTCCTTTTGGCGAAACAAAGCGTTATCGTCGAAATTCATTTTACCGTCGATCGCCAAAACCTGTTTATCAGGTGTTAAAACCAGCGGATTAATTTCCGCCAAAGAAGCGTCAGTTTCAATATAAAGCTTATACAGATTCACTAAAATCCCGGCAGCCTGACGAACTTGTTTCGGATCGCCAAATAACTGAAGTGCAACTTTCCTGGCCTGCCAGTCCATCAATCCCATAGTAGGATCGATTGGCATTTTTATAATTTTTTCAGGACTTGTTTTTGCTACTTCCTCAATTTCAACACCACCTTCAGAACTAGCCATTAATGTTACTGACTTAGTGTTGCGATCATTGATCAACCCAACATAAAATTCCTTTTCAATATCAACGGCATCGGCAACCAAAATCTTTTCTACCGTAATACCTTTAATATCCATTCCAAAAATCTGTTTGGCTTTTTCAATAGCTTCTGCTTTTGTGGTAGCCAGTTTCACACCTCCGGCTTTTCCGCGTCCGCCGACCAAAACCTGAGCTTTAACTACTCTTAGTTTGTCTTTGTCTGAAACTTTCTTTTTTACATCGTTTACCGAATGGCACAACTCACCTTCGGGCACAGGAATCCCGTACTTCCTGAATAAATCTCGGGCTTGATATTCGTGAATCTTCATTTTTAAATTTATTTTTTCCTCATCTTCCGATGAATTTCAAATTCTAGAGTAAATACGGTTTTGCAGAATGTATTAGTTAATCTTCTTTTCTTCTCTGATTTTTGATTAATCAATTGTTAAATGTATCATTAAATAACTCTGCAGACAATGAAATTGTTCTGAAATTTTTATGACCTATAACACATTTCAATTGTAACCTACATCACTTTTTTGCAAAATATCTTTAAACACAATAAAAGCATTTACAAGATTTCATTTTTTCAGTAGCTTTGCAGGCTAAACAGGACAAATGAAACAGACTATAAAACAAGTTATCGAACACGAGGCACAGGCCATCCAAAACATTCCCATTGGCGATGGTATGATTGAAGCCATTGATCTGATCCACCAACAAGTTCACCAAAAAAAAGGGAAACTGGTGACCAGCGGAATGGGGAAAGCCGGACAAATAGCACTAAACATTGCAACTACTTTTAGCTCCACCGGAACTCCGGCAGTATTTTTACACCCTAGCGAATCGCAACATGGCGATTTGGGTGTTGTGCAGGAAAACGACGTACTTCTGGTAATTTCGAACTCGGGAAAAACACGCGAGATTATTGAACTTATTCAACTGGCAGAAAACCTCCACCAAGGCCTTCCGTTAATTGTTATTTCAAGTAATCCGGAAGGAATACTGGCCAAAGAAGCTGACGCATTTATTTATACCGGCAATCCGAAAGAAGTTTGTCCGCTCGGACTATCTCCAACCACCTCAACTACGGTAATGACAGTAATTGGAGATGCGTTGGTAGTTTCTATGATGAATAAAATAGGCTTTACAAACGAAGATTATGCCAAACGCCACCACGGTGGATACCTAGGCGACAAGTCGCGTTTTCAGGCCAGAACAGAGAAAAAATAATAGCAGACGCAACCATTTTTAACCAAAAAATTAAAACGAATGCGAATTGAGAAGGAAAATACAATTGGGCTGGTTATTGATATTCAGGAACGCCTGTTCCCGGTAATGAACGAAAAAGAAGTACTGTTAAAGAATTGCCAGATATTGGTTGAAGGTTTAAACAAACTGAACATTCCAATTCTGGTTTCTCAGCAATACACCAAAGGATTGGGCGAAACACTCCCGGAAATAAAAGATCTTATTCCCGACTTTGAATACATCGAGAAAACAGACTTCAGCTGTTACGAGCTTCCCGAAGTTAAAGGCAAGCTTGAAGAACTAAATGCCCGAAATGTAATTATCTGCGGCATTGAATCGCATGTTTGTGTACTGCAAACCGCGGTTGACATGAAAGATGCCGGTCTGAATCCGATTGTTGTAATGGATTGCGTTTCGTCGCGAAGCAGCGAAAGCATTGAAATAGCAAAAGAACGGTTCCGAAACGAAGGCATTATGATGACATCATATGAATCGATTCTTTTTGAGCTAACCCGCTGTGCAGGAACCGATGAGTTCAAGGCCATTTCGAAACTGGTTAAATAAATATCATGCTCGAGATCTGCGCTATTGCTTCCGGAAGTAACGGAAACTGCTATTACATTGGCAACAATACCGATGCGGTACTTATTGATGCCGGAATTTCTACCAAACAGATTTTATTGCGGATGGCAGAACGAGAACTCGATCCATCGAAAATAAAAGCTTTGTTTATTACCCACGAGCACAGCGACCATATGCGCGGGGCGCGAGTGCTGGCGAAACGCTTGCAAATTCCGGTTTACATTACTGGCAAAACATTTAACAGTGCTTATAAAAGCATGAGGCCATTTTACACTCGCTTTTTTACTTCCGAGGCAGAAATTGAGATTGGAGAGTTTACGGTTTATCCGGTATTGAAAAAGCACGATGCCGCAGAACCCTGTTCATTCAGAATTAATTACGGAGAACATAACATCGGCGTTTTTACCGACATTGGCGAAGCTTGTGATAACGTAAAAGATCACCTTAACAAATGCAACGGGGTTTTTCTGGAATCGAACTACGATGAGAAAATGCTGTGGGATGGCGCTTACCCTTGGTACCTAAAGAAAAGAGTTGCATCTGAATTGGGACACCTTTCAAATGACCAGGCATTTGAGCTGCTGGAACAATATGCCGGAGAAAACATGAAACACGTTTTTCTGAGTCATCTTTCAAAAGAAAACAACACTCCTGAAATCGCACTCAAAAAGATGGAACCGCTTACTCAGAAATACGAGATAAAAGTTGCTCCCAGATTTGAAGCAAGTGAAGTTTGCCGGATTTTATAAGACATAAAAATCCCAAACCACTTTCAGAAAATGATTTGGGATTCCTAAATTATCTGGTCAAATTAATCCTGATTCAAGAGGTTCTCGCTCAAGGCAAGCAGCGTATCTTTTTTTCTTGCCTCAGAAACTAAAATAGAAATATTGTGTTTGCTTCCTCCGTATGAGATCATTCGAATTGGGATACCGTCAAGCGCATTAAACACTTTCGAGGCAAAACCTTTTTCCTCTTCAATAATATCACCAACAATACAAACTATCGACATATTGTTATCAACCTCAACAGTTCCGAATTTGCTCAACTCTTCCCGAATACTGTCTAACGATTTTATATGATCAACGGTTAACGACACTGCAACCTCTGAGGTAGAAATCATATCAATTGGTGTACGATGCTTCTCAAAAATCTCAAAGACATTTTTCAAGAAACCGTAAGCCATTAACATCCTGCCCGATCTTATTTTGATGGCTGTAATTCCATCTTTCGCTGCCACAGCTTTTATTCCTTTCCCATCCGATTCAGAAGTAATAAGTGTACCGGAGTCGGTAGGATTCATGGTGTTCTTCAAACGTACCGGAATATTCTGAACCCTTGCAGGAAGCACTGTTAGCGGATGCAGGATTTTTGCACCAAAGTAAGCCAACTCCGCAGCTTCGTTATATGAAAGCTGTTCTATTTTTGATGTATGTTCAACATAGCGCGGATCATTGTTATGAAAACCATCAATATCTGTCCAAATCTGAATTTCATCGGCATCAACTGCAGCTCCAATCAAAGAAGCCGTATAATCAGAACCTCCTCGTTGCAAATTATTAACCTCTCCATTGGCATCACGGCAGATAAAACCCTGTGTAATGTAATAATCGGCATCACCAACTCTTTCCAATACCGGTTTTATATGCTCGCGGATGTAGTGCAGGTCTGCCGCTTTCTCTTCGTCAATTTTCATAAAATCGAGCGCAGGAAGTAACTTGGTATTAAAATCATTCTCATTCATTAAGATCGTAACAAGATTGGTTGAAATAATTTCGCCTTGTGCCAAAATTGTATTTTCTCCAACCTCTGAGAAACCGCCTTTGGTGAATGATTTTATGGTATCAAAACATTCTTTTAAAACTGCTATCCCCTTCTGCTTATTTTCTTCCTTAGTAAACAGCTCATCAACCACTTCTCTATATTTTGCTTCGAGCTTTCCGATAGCTATTTGCGCACTGTCTTTATTCTTCCTGTGCAAAAAACCGGATATTTCAACCAGCGAATTCGTTGTTCCTGACATCGCCGACAATACAACAATTTTCTGCTCCCCATCAGTTACCAATTTCATTACTGCCCGCATATTTTCGGGTGATCCAACTGATGTTCCTCCAAATTTTAAAACTTTCATCTTATTAAAAGTATTTATTCGTTATCCTGTAATATGAAACTGGTACCACCAAGTTGGCACCCTTTTCATTCGAAGCAATTCAATAAAAATTGCAGGTTCGCAAAGATGAATATTTTCATGCTATAAAAAAAGACTTTGCCTTAAAAACGAATAAATATTCAAAAACAATGAATAATAATTTAATTTCTAGAAGAATTTAGATAAAAAGAAGTCAACCAGATCAATACCTCTCTCATCCTGAATACCGATTGCCGGCGCATAAACAACCGCCTCGGCACCAACCAGTTCTGCTTTTTCTTTTAATGCTTTTGCATGTAAGGGATGATGTTGTAATGCATCGTCATCGGCCGGAATTCCGCCTTCTCTACGGTTGTACACAAAAAACGGAGATGCGTTTTTATTCATTTTGCCAAGAAAATCGAGATTATTCCGAATAGCAGTTTGCGCATAAAGATCAACATCATTTGCCGACTCTAATCCAAACGCATAAGCAATAACCTGCATCTCTTCTTTACTTTTCTCGCCGGGAAGATTTAAGATATCCGACCACAAAAGAATATCGTAAGTTGACTGTGTAGCAAAAGCCCCGGCTGCAACAATACGGGTAGATTCGCGCAAAACAGGATCGGCACTTTCCGGCTCGGCCATATCATCCGAAAAAGCCAGCCACAAGGAAGTCCCCGCTCCTGCTGATCCTCCCGAACAAGCAATCCTGGTTTTATCAATATTATACTTTTCAGCATTGTAGCGAATATACTGTAAACAGCGTTTCGAGTCCATCATACTGGCAAGAATCCCATATGGAGCCTCATTCATAAAACGGTAGTTGATACTCGCAACCGACACACCTGCCTCAAGAAATCGCAGCCAATCTTCAGAATCGTAATACCTCGACTTATCACCGCCAACAAACCCTCCTCCGTGGATGTAAATTACTAACGGCGTTGGCTTATCCGATTCGGCCAACCAAATATCAAAAGTGTTTCGTTCGTGTGAGCCGTACTTTTCGTTTGCAAATGTAGCCCGGGTACCTGCAGCGTTTAAAGGTTCAGCAAGTTGATTATCTTCCACCATTGTTTAAAAAATTGCCAAGCAAAAGTAGAAATATTGACAAAGCTCCCAAATTAATCGCCTGAAAAACGAAATGGACAGACCGGATGACAGCATTTTTTTAAAAAGTACCGAAAATAGCGTGCTTATCAGAATTAAAATAAATGGTAGAATAAATATTGAAGTTCTCTTTATTTGTCAACATTTTCCGCTCCATATAAAGCACCGGCTGGCCAGGTTTTAACTTCAACAATTGCCGGATTTTTACTGTAGGCCTTACTGCTTTCAATTGCTGTTCGCCACCTAAAATTTCAATCTGGTAATTTTTACGAAGTATTTCGAAAAGTGATTTATTTTCGAATGATCGTTGTGTAATCCGGGGAAGATAGATATTCGGCAAATGGTTTACATCGTAAAAAACCGGCTCGCCTTCAACATAACGCAAACGCTCCATATAAATACACCCCGATTCTTCCTCCAGTTCCGAAAGTTCAAAAGGGAAATCTCCAGGCCAGGCCTTCACAATCGGTTTCTGCAAGATATCCGTTTTAAGGTAACGAACGCCAACAGCCGACGCAGTACCGGCAATCGACAAAATTCCAATATTTTGCGGTGGTTTTCTAACGATACTCCCCTTACCTTGCTTTTTCATGATCAGCCCGTCTTTTACCAAAGTCTCCAGGGCATGTCTTACTGTTGGCCGCGTCATCTCGTGCGCAGCGCAAAGTTCGTTTTCCGATGGCAACAAATCTCCCTCCTGATACACACCATTTACAATGTGTTTACGAAGTAATTCGTACAATTTCCGGTATTGCGGCTGATTATTCATTGTGACCTCAAAGTTAAACTTATTTTAAAAACACACAAAACAACTTGTAAATACAAGTTATAAAATATATTTTTACCACCGATATTAAAAAACCGCACCATAAAGCTATATTTCAACACAATAAAAGTTGAATACAAATAAATTTGTATATACAAGTAAAACAAAATAAAACTTAAACGTATGGCAATACCAGTAATGATGCCGCGACAGGGACAATCGGTTGAATCGTGCATCCTTGGACAATGGTTTAAAGAAGTAGGAGAAGAAGTGAATGAAGGCGATATCTTGTTCTCTTACGAAACTGACAAGGCATCTTTTGAAGAAGAAGCGAAAGAAAGTGGAATTCTGCTTGCCACTTTTTTTGAAGAAGGAGATGAGATTCCAGTACTTACCAATGTTGCAGTAATCGGACAAAAAGGTGAATCAATTGACGAATTTAAACCGGGTTCGGAAGCACCTCAAAGTACTGAGCCCGAAAAACCGGAAGAAACAGTTGAAGACTCACCCAAAGTTTTTGAATTTGAAGTAGAAGATGGAGAATCGGCTTCCAGAATTCGCATTTCGCCGCTGGCACGCAATATGGCAGCCAAACTGGGAATTGATATTCAAACGATAAAAGGCACAGGTCCTCACGGAAGAATTATCGCCCGCGATATTGAAAAAACAGAAACTGCAAGTCCGAAAAAGGAACAAGAAACTGTTGCTACTCCACAGGCTCCGGCACCAAAACCAAGTCCGGCCACGGTAATCGAGTCGGGCAATGACTTCGAAATTAAATCGATCCCGAATATCAGAAAATTGATTGCTACTGCGATGCACCAATCGCTGCAAAATTCAGCACAGCTTACACATCATATGAGTGCCGATGCGCGTCAGGTTCTAAAACTTCGTAAGAAATTCAAAAAACAACTTGAGAATGGCGACGTTAAACAGAATGTAACCATCAACGATTTGGTTTGCTTTGCTGTAATTCGTGCTCTCGAGAAGTTCCCACAGGCCAATACCCATTTCCTTGGCGACAAAATAAAATGGTTCAAAAAAGTACACCTCGGCCTGGCAGTTGATACTGATCGTGGCTTAATGGTTCCAGCACTCAGAAATGCCGACGACCTTTCAATAACGGGCCTTTCAAGTCAGTTAAAAGAGCTGTCGGCTGCTGCGCGCAACGGAAATGTAAATCCGGATTTGCTGAATCCGACAGCGGCTTCTTTTACCGTTTCAAATCTCGGTAATTATGGCGTTGAAATGTTCACCCCCGTAATTAACCTGCCGCAAACAGCAATACTCGGTGTTTGTACAATTGTTCCGCGCCCTAAAGAACTGGAAGACGGAGTTTACGGGTTTGTGCCAATGATGGGGCTTTCCCTCACCTACGATCACCAGGCACTTGACGGAGGCGAAGCAACGCTTTTCCTTGCTGAAATCAAAAATCAAATTGAAAACCTATCACTTTAAAAACGAAGTAAAATGCCAAAAGTACAATATATAAACCCGGAGGAAGTT
This sequence comes from uncultured Draconibacterium sp., assembly GCA_963677455.1. Lineage (GTDB taxonomy): Bacteria > Bacteroidota > Bacteroidia > Bacteroidales > Prolixibacteraceae > Draconibacterium. Next base: position 5,743,015 of record OY781971.1, on the reverse strand, counting down.
CGTAAACCCGGTCAGATTGAATTCAAACCGATACCGGTAAACCAATACAACAAAACGATTGAAGAGGAAAAAGAAAATTTCTCGAACGACGAACTGGTACAGATTTTCCACGACATGGTTGTAATTCGCGAATTTGAAACCATGTTAAACCTGATAAAAACTCGTGGCGAATACAATGAAGTTCCATACAATCACCCTGGCCCTGCCCATCTTTCTATCGGTCAGGAAGCGGCTGCGGTAGGTATGGCCTTCACACTTGATGCCAACGATTTCATTTTTGGTTCGCACCGAAGCCACGGGGAAATCCTTGCCAAAGGGCTTTCAGCAATCACAAAATTAAGTGATGAAGAGCTCGAAAAAATAATGGATTCTCATTTTGATGGAGCAACTGCTGCTCCGGTAAAAGAAGGACACACAGGCACAACAAAAGAACTGGCCATAAAATTCCTGATTTACGGTACACTTGCAGAGGTTTTTGCTCGTGAAACAGGTTTTAATAAAGGACTGGGTGGATCGATGCATGCTTTTTTCACTCCTTTTGGAGTTTACCCGAACAATGCCATTGTTGGTGGGTCTGGCGATATTTCGGTTGGCGCCGCATTGTATAAAAAAGTAAACCGCAAACCCGGACTTGTTGTGGCCAATATTGGCGATGCATCAATGGCTTGTGGCCCGGTTTGGGAAGGACTTGCTTTTGCCTCGATGGACCAGTTTACCCAGCTTTGGCAAGATGATATGAAAGGAGGACTTCCTCTGATAATAAACATCATGAACAACCAATACGGTATGGGCGGACAAACCTGTGGCGAAACAATGGGGTATGATGTTGCTGCCCGAATTGGCGCCGGAGTAAATCGTGATCAAATGCATGCAGAACGTGTTGACGGATACAATCCTCTTGCTGTAATTGACGCCTACAAACGCAAACGCAAAATTCTGGAAGAAAAACGCGGGCCGGTTCTGCTGGACGTACTTACTTACCGCTACAGCGGACACTCTCCATCCGATGCTTCGTCGTACCGCACAAAAGAGGAAGTAGAAGCCTGGGAAGCTCAGGATTCGATTGTTTGGTTTGGTAAAGAATTGGTAAAAGCGGGTGTTGCAACTGAGGAACAGCTCGAAAAAATAAAAGCTGAAACAACAGAACTGATTACCAACTCACTGAAACTGGCAATTGACGATGAAGTTTCACCACACATGGATATGAAAAAATATCCGAACCTGATTGGAGAAATGATGTTCAGCAATGAATCGTTGGACAAAATGGAAGACCGTCCTGTTGAAGTGAATCACCCAATAGAAGAAAACCCACGGGTTAAGCAGCTGGAAAAGAAAGAACGTTTTATGTTCGACAAGAACGGCAAGCCCCATTCAAAAATTAAGACTTATGGCTTGCGCGACGGATTGTTTGAAGCTATCGTTGACCGCTTTTACAAAGACCCTACCCTAATTGCTTATGGTGAAGAAAACCGCGACTGGGGTGGCGCTTTTGCCGTTTACCGCGGCTTAACAGAGGCGCTTCCTTACCACCGTCTTTTTAACTCGCCTATTTCCGAAGCATCAATTGTAGGAACTGCTATCGGTTATGCCATGTGCGGCGGACGTGTAATTCCGGAAATTATGTATTGTGATTTCCTTGGACGTGCTGGAGACGAAGTGTTTAACCAACTTCCGAAATGGCAGGCCATGAGCGGAAATGTAATTAAATTACCCGTAGTGATACGTGTTTCAGTAGGATCGAAATACGGCGCACAGCACTCACAAGACTGGACTGCCCTGGCAGCTCACATTCCCGGACTGAAAGTGGTTTTCCCGGTTACACCGTACGATGCAAAAGGCTTGATGAATTCGGCATTGCAAGGAACCGATCCTGTTATTTTCTTCGAGAGTCAGCGCATTTACGATATTGGCGAGCAATTCCACGAAGGTGGCGTTCCTGAGGGATACTACGAAATACCAATGGGCGAACCTGATGTTAAAAAAGCAGGAAACGATGTTACGATCCTCACCATTGGGGCCACTTTGTACCGTGCTTTAGAAGCCGCAAAAACACTAGAAGAAAAGTATAACATTTCAGCAGAAGTAATTGATGCCAGGTCGCTGGTTCCGTTTAATTACGATGCCGTAATCGAATCGATTAAAAAGACCGGCAGGATTGTTATTTCCGGTGATGCATCAGCACGTGGTTCATTCCTCCGCGATCTGGCTTCGAATATTACAGAACTGGCCTTTGATTATCTGGATGCTCCACCAGTTGTTGTTGGATCGCGCAACTGGATTACACCGGCACACGAACTGGAGGATTACTTCTTCCCTCAACCTGAGTGGATTATTGATGCGATACACGAACGTATTCTTCCGTTGGAAGGACACACTTGCGAAAATAATTTTACCGAGGCAGAACAATTGGACAGGAATGCCAAAGGTATTTAATACCGGGATCTGCGTTTTTCAATTGCAGTTTTATTTGGAAGCTTAATACTTCCGATCCCGCAAAGATCCGACTTCGAAAGAGGTCGGATTTTTTTATGCTTGAAATTCGCTGCTCGAATCTTAAGACTTTCTTTAATACATTTTCAAGGGTTGTCCGATTTGCAAAACCGTATTCTCGGAGATACTATTTAAACGACAAATATCTTTTATCGGTGTTTTATACCGGCGCGATATAACCCACAATGAATCGCCCGAACGAACTTTGTAATACTCTGGAACAGCCAGATTATTGCCGTAGCCCTGAGGCTTTAATGTTTGATGCAGTGCCATCAAAGATTCAAAATCCTGGGCAGTTTCACGTACTTTCTGAGCATGAAAATCATATACCAACTCGGGATCAAATGCACGCCCTTTTTCATGCATTTCAAAATGCAGATGCGGGCCACGTGCTCGTCCTGTACTTCCTGCTAAAGCAATCGGCTCTCCTTTTCGCACCCAATCTCCGTAGTTCTTCAGAAACTTTGAAAGATGAGCGTAATAGGTTTCAATCTGACTAGAATGTTGAATTATGATTAAGTTGCCAAAACCAGTTCCCCAACCGGCCCTATTTATATAACCATCGTTTACCGCAAAAACCGTATCTCCTTTGGCCATTTTAATATCGGTACCATAATGCATTCGTCCCGAACGTGGTCCAAAATGGCTTATGATATAACCTCCGTTGCCAGGGACCAAAAACTGCGATAAAAAACCTTGATAGCGGCTTTCCTGCTGCTCGCGAATTAACCGGTATTGTTCAACTGTAACCGGATTTTCAATACCGGGAACAACCACTAATTCATCGGTGTTCACATACTGGCCAAAACTTTTTTGACTAAAAACCAAAACAACAAATAAGAATGCTAAAACAAATTTCATATAAAGTCGGAAAACGAATTTCGGAACAATAGTAGTAAAAAAACAAATCCTCTGTATTCCGAGCAATTAGTTTTGAATATCATTAACACTTCAGTCTTTATAACTAAAATCAGACTGCCAACTTCTTCCAAACCGTGAAAAGAAGGAGTATCCAACCGGCAATAAAACTAAGCCCTCCAATCGGGGTAATCGCTCCAAGAACTTTAATTCCGCTTAATGCCATCGCATATAAACTCCCCGAAAAAAGCAGTATCCCGGCAAATAATAAAATAGCAGACCATTTAACCTGCAGCGAGGGTGCAGCGATTGCCAAGACTCCGATAAGCAATAAGCCAAGTGCATGGTAAAAATGATAATCAACAGCAGTTTTCCAGGTTTGTAACATTTCCGACGACAAATGCGCTTTTAAAGCGTGCGCACCAAAAGCTCCGGCAGCAACGGCTAATGCCAGCAAACCGGCAGCCGACATAATAATTGTCTTTCCCATTTTCAATTTAAGTTTTTTCCAATGGGAACAACAGAATAATTTCAGGAAAGTTTCAAAAACTGATCATAAAAAAGCAGGATACAAAAGGACAGCCGGAAACCTTCGCTTTTGTTTCTTTGTATAAGAAAATTAAATGCAGATAGTAACTTCACACAACGCCTGTGCGTTTCTGTAGATATTATAAACTTTGACAGATCAACATATGATGGAAAGCATATTTAAAAGTTATCCCAGTCCCGACGAGTTGTTAAAATGGTATGACGCACAACCGGAATTAGAAGTTCCAAATATTAACGGACACATTCATACTCCACATTCGTTTAGCGCGTTTTCGGAAATAGAACAGGCCTTTGAAATGGCTAAGTCGGAGGAAGTTTCGGCCTTAGGTATCAACGATTTTTATACCACAGACGGTTATGATGAATTTGCTGAACTGGCCAAAAAGCACAAAATATTCCCGCTGTTCAACATCGAATTTATGGCGCTGCAAAACGATTTACAAGAAGCTGGTATTCGCGTAAACGACCCGAGCAATCCCGGGCGGACTTATTTCAGCGGAAAAGGATTGCGCCAACCGGCATCAATGAGCGAAGCATCACAAAAGAAAATCGAACAGCTGCAAAAAGAAAGCAATCGTCAGACTTTTGAAATGGTGGACAAGCTAAACACATATTTCTCCGAAATAGGTGTGAACATTCAGCTTGATGCCAAAGAAGTTCAAAGTCGCCTGGCAAAAAATCTTTTTAGGGAACGCCACATCGCACAAGCCATTCGCATTGCTGTTTTCGAAAAAGAAGAAACAGATCTTGGACGTGCCGGCTTATTCAATAAGATCTTCGCCGGAAAAGAAATAAAATCAGCCATCGACAACGAAGCTGGTCTTGAAAATGAAATACGAGGAAACCTTTTAAAAGCAGGAGGAGCCGCATTTGTCCCGGAAGATCCAAAAGCTTTTCTTTCGCTCGAAGAAGTTAAAGAACTGATTATTGATGCCGGAGGAATTCCCTGTTACCCTGTTTTGCTTGACTTTGGAGATAAAAATTTCACCGATTACGAAGCGGATAAAGTAAAGCTTTTAACTGAACTAAAAAGTAAAAATGTAAATAGCATAGAGTTAATTCCCTCAAGAAACAGATTCGACATCTTTAAAGAGTTTGTTCGCTTTTTCAACGAAAACGGTTTTGTGATTACGTTTGGATCAGAACACAATACACCGAAACTGGATCCGATGAAACTCACAATAGAAGGAACATTGCCGCTTGATGATGAATTAAACCAAATAAATTTTGAAGGTACTGCGGTTTTGGCCGCCCATCAATATTTAATGGCAAAAGGTGAAGAAGGTTACCTAAAAGATGGCATTGCCAAAACCGAAGAAAAAGCCAACTTCGTAAAATTAGGGAAAGCAGTAATGGCAAGATTCTTTGAAGCATAATCAGACACTACCGCAAGAAAAAATAAAAAATCATGAACCAGGGAGTAAAAGACTTAATTAAAATATCAAAAGCATACGGCAGCCGGAAAGAATATGTAATTGCCGGCGGCGGAAACACATCATTTAAAACTGAAGATAAACTTTGGATTAAAGCCAGCGGTTTTGCTTTATCGACCATAAGCGAAGAAGGTTTTGCGGTGATGAATCGTAAAAAGTTAGATAAAATTTCTGAAAACGAATACAGCTCTAATCCTTTCGAACGCGAAAGCCAGATTAAAGATGATTTAGCAGATGCCACCATAACCAAAGATAAACGCCCATCGGTGGAAACATCATTCCACAATGCCATTAACTATAAATTTGTTGTGCATCTGCACCCAACCGCCGTAAACGGAATTATGTGCAGTAACAAAGCAGAAGAATTGGTAAAACCAGTTTTTGGCGACGAAGCTGTTTACATTCCGTATATTGATCCGGGCTACATATTATTCAAAGCAGTTGAAGCTAAAATCATTGCATTCAGGGAAGAAAAAGGATACGATCCGAAAGTTATCTTACTCCAGAATCACGGCATTTTTGTTAGTGCCGACACTACACAGGAAATCATTGACATTTACGACGAGATTATAGCGAACATTGAAAAAGCAGTCGCAACTCCGGTTGACGAAACGATACTTAAAGTTGCTGAACACGTAACGCAGATTGTACCGGCCATTCGTGCCATTGTTTCGCAGGATGGACTGAAAACAATTAAAGTTACAAACTCGGCATTGGTAGAGAAATTCAACGCAAGTGCCGAAGCTTTCGAGAAAGTGAATTACCCCTTCACTCCCGACCTGATCGTTTATTGCAAATCGAAATACATTTATGTTGAAGAAGTTTCATCGCCGGAAGCGACGATAGAAGCCTTTAAAACAAAATATGAAGCTTTTGTTGCGAACTACGGGTTTGCACCCAAAGTGGTTTTCATAAAAGGCATTGGAATGTTATCGATTGGCGACAATGCAGCACAATCTAACATTATTAAAGAGGTTTTTGAAGATGCCATGAAAATTTCGTGGTTGTCAGAATCATTCGGCGGCCAGCATTTTATGACTCCTGAACAGATCAATTTTATCGATACCTGGGAAGTTGAAAATTACCGCCGCAAAGTTTCTGCTGGAGCCTCAGCCGGTCGGGTTGAAAACAAGATTTCGATTGTTACCGGTGCAGCGCAGGGATTTGGAGAAGGCATTGCACGCGTAATGAAAGAAAACGGTTCGAACATTGTTGTGGCCGACCTCAACGAAACAGTTGGAAAAGCTACAGCCAACTCGTTCAATGAAATAAAAAACAGCAGCCGCGCCCTGTTTGTGCAAACCAATGTTGCCGATCAGGATTCATTAAAAAACCTGATGCATCAAACCATTTGCGAATTTGGCGGACTGGATGTATTTGTAAGTAACGCCGGTATTTTACGTGCCGGAGGTTTGGAAGAAATGACTCCGGAGAATTTCGATCTGGTTACAAAAATCAATTACAACGCATATTTCTATTGCACCAAAGCGGCTACTCCAATTATGAAATTGCAGAATAGATACAATGCAAATTTGTATGCCGATGTGATTCAGATCAATTCAAAATCGGGTTTAGCCGGAAGCAAGAAAAACTTTGCCTACGCCGGCGGAAAATTTGGAGGAATTGGTTTAACCCAGTCATTTGCTTTGGAATTGGCACCCAACAGAATTAAGGTGAATTCCATTTGTCCGGGTAACTTTTATGAAGGACCACTTTGGAGCGATCCTGAAAACGGATTGTTTGTACAGTACCTGAATGCGGGAAAAGTTCCGGGGGCAAAAACCATCGACGATGTAAAAGCGTTTTACCTGGCGCAAGTTCCGCTCGGAAAAGGATGCTCTCCTGTTGATGTTGCCAAAGCAGTTTTCTATGCCATCGACCAGGAAAACGAAACAGGACAAGCTATTCCCGTAAGTGGCGGGCAAATAATGCTGAATTAGAGAATGACAGTAAAAGCGATCATATTCGATTTAGACGGCACCCTACTCCATTCGATTGTTGATATTGCTGATGCCTGTAATCATGTGTTCGAGAAGTACAATCTTCCAACGCACGACACAGAATCGTATGTTTCGTGGATTGGGAACGGAGCCGCTAAACTGGTAGAGCGAGCACTTCCCGATCAAATAAAAAATGATAAGGAAAAGCTGGATTATTTCGTTCAGGAATACAAAGATTATTACCTCGCACATTTAATGGTAAAAAGCCATTTGTACGAAGGAATTGCTGAAGTTCTTACGTTCCTGAAACAACAAAAAATCCCTTTCGCGATAAATACGAATAAACCACACAGTCAAACTATGCCAATCGTAGAAAATTACATGAAAGGTTTTCTGCCGGATCTGGTATTCGGTCAGCAAAATGATATCCCCAAAAAACCTGATCCCTTTGCAGCGAACCTGATTGCGGAGAAGTTTAATATCAACAATCAGGATGTTTTGTTTGTCGGCGATTCGTATGTCGACATTAAAACAGGAAAAGCTGCCGGCATGCAAACATTGGGTGTTACCTGGGGCTACGGCAAGCTTGAACCGATGAAAGAAGCAGGTTGTTCTGACTTTATAGCGACAACAAACGAATTACTTGGGTTTATTAAAACCAACATTGAAGAATTAAAATAAAACAGATATGAAGACAAAAGCAGTACGATTATACGGCAAAAAAGATTTGCGGCTGGAAGAGTTTGAACTTCCGCAGATTAAAGATGATGAGATTTTGGCAAAAGTTGTGAGCGACAGCATCTGTATGTCGAGCTACAAAGCGGCCACACAGGGAACCGACCATAAACGTGTTCCGAACAACGTTACTGAAGAACCGATTATTATAGGTCACGAGTTTGCAGGAGAAATTGTTGAAGTAGGTGCCAAATGGCAAGACAAATTTAAGCCCGGTCAGAAATATTCGATCCAACCGGCTATTTATTATAAAGACGGCCCGGTGGGAATTTTAAGTGCGCCTGGTTATTCATACAAGTACATTGGTGGTGACGCAACTTATGTGATCATCCCAAAAGATGTGTTGGAGCAGGATTGTTTGCTCGCCTACGACGGCCCCGGATTTTACCCGGCTTCGTTATCCGAACCATTAAGTTGTGTGATTGGTGCTATGCATGCCAACTACCACACTACACCGGGTTCTTATGTTCACCAAATGGAAATTGTAGAAGGTGGAAAAATGGCCATTCTTGCAGGTGTTGGTCCGATGGGATTGGCAGCAATCAATTATGTGATTAGCCGCGAAGACCGCAAGCCATCACTGTTGGTAGTCACTGATATTGCTCAGGATCGTTTGGATCGTGCATCTGAAATTTTTCCAGTTGAATGGGCTAAAGAAAAAGGAATTGAACTGATTTACCTGAACACAGGAAACGTTGAAGATCCGGTGGCAGCACTGAAAGAAGTATCGGGCGGAGAAGGCTACAACGATGTTTTTGTTTTTGCTCCGGTTACTCCGGTGGTTGAACAGGGTGATGCAATTTTGGCTCACGACGGCTGTTTGAACTTTTTTGCAGGACCGTCGAATACTGAATTCTCTGCAAAACTGAATTTCTACAACGTACATTATGCTTACACACACATTGTAGGAACTTCTGGCGGGAACAACGACGACATGGTAGAAGCGCTCGATGTAATGAGTAAAGGGCTTGATCCGGCAGGACTGATTACCCACGTTGGTGGATTAAATGCAGTAGCTGAAACCACACTGAATCTCCCGAATATTCCGGGTGGAAAGAAATTGATTTACACGCATAAAGATCTTCCGCTGGTAGCTATTTCTGATTTTGCTGAATTGGGGAAAACAGATCCGTTTTATGCAGAACTGGCTAAACTGGTAGCCGAAACTAAAGGTTTGTGGAACGTAAAAGCCGAAGAATACTTACTGGCCAATGCGCCTGAAATCTAGATCAATTAATAAAAAAGAAGATATCAAAACCGTAGCTTTCGCTGCGGTTTTTTATTTGCTTTTAATCTCCAACTCGCGCAAATGTTCCATCTTCTTGCGCTCTAAAAATTCACGGATGCTCTCTTCGTGTTCTTTCACACGTTGGTTACCAAATTCGTAGATCTTATGCACCAACCCGTCGAGAAAATCACGGTCGTGCGAAACCAGAATCAAGGTTCCATCGAATTCCATTAACGCTTGTTTAAGAATGTCTTTCGTTCGAATATCCAGGTGATTGGTAGGCTCATCGAGAATCAGCAGATTCACCGGTTCCAACAACAGTTTTATCATAGCCAAGCGTGTTCGTTCTCCGCCCGAAAGCACGCTTAATTGTTTGTCCCAACTATCGCCGCCAAACATAAACGCCCCCAGAATATCTTTGATTTTTGTGCGGATGTCACCTTTTGCCACATCGTCGATAGTTTGAAAAACAGTGAGTTTTTCATCCAGCAGCGATGCTTCGTTTTGGGAAAAATACCCAATCATCGAGTTGTGCCCCAAAGTCAAGTTACCGCCATGTTCCAACTCCCCCATAATGGCTTTTACCAATGTGGTTTTCCCTTCACCGTTTTTCCCGACAAACGCCACCTTATCTCCTCTGTGAATGGTAAAAGTTGCTCCCGAAAACACCAAATGATCGCCGTATGATTTCTCAACCTGATCGGCAATTACCGGAAAATTTCCAGAGCGCGGCGACGGGGGAAAACGAAGTTTCAGGTGCGAAGTATCCATTTCATCTACTTCAACCAGCTCAAGCTTTTCGAGCATTTTTACCCGCGACTGTACCTGAAGAGTTTTCGAATACGTACCCTTAAAACGCTCAATAAACTGCTCGGTTTCAGCAATCATTTTCTGCTGTTCGTCGTAAGCTTTTTGCTGTTGTTCGCGGCGTTCTTTCCGCAACTCCAGGTAGCGCGAATAGTTTACTTTATAGTCGTAAATACGCCCCATTGTTACTTCAATGGTGCGGGTTGTAATGTTATCGACAAAAGCGCGGTCGTGCGAAATTACAATTACAGCTTTTGATTCGTTTACCAGAAATTCTTCGAGCCATTGCACCGATTCAATATCGAGGTGATTGGTTGGCTCATCCAGCAAAATAAGGTCGGGCTTTTTCAACAGAATTTTAGCCAGTTCGATGCGCATTCGCCAGCCGCCGCTAAAGTCGGTAGTTGGCCGCTGAAAATCGTCGCGAACAAACCCCAGCCCCAGCAATATCTTTTCAACTTCGGCATCAAAATTTATCTCTCCCTGGCTGTAAAGTTTCTCGCTTAAATCCGAAACATCTTCAATAATCTTGCTGTATTCATCCGACTCGTAATCGGTTCTAATAGTAAGCTCGTGATTCAACTCTTCGAGCTTTTTCTTCATGTTCAGCACATCGGCAAAAGCCTGCGAAGCTTCATCAAATAAACTGCGGCTGTTATCCACCAGCAAATGTTGCGGAAGGTATGCAATTACTGCATCACCGGGTGCCGAAACCTTTCCGGCCGACGGCGTTTGCACACCCGCCAAAATCTTTAACAAAGTAGATTTTCCGGCACCGTTTTTTCCCATCAAAGCAATGCGGTCTTTCTCGTTTACCACAAAATTGATGTCTTTAAACAAGGTTGTTCCGCTATATGTAACCGTCAATCCGTCAACCGAAATCATATGAATACTTTAAAATGAGGCGGCAAATATAATCATCTACACCGTAGCTTTTCAAAATACATACGAAACGTGTTTGAATATTTACAAAACCAAAAGATTTTATAAATGGATCTATAGGAAAGATTGATGCAGTAAGGTTTGACTGTCTCCCATAACAATCATTGGATGAGCAGTGGGATCAAGCCACTCTAAAATTTGCTGCATATCTTTTTCTGCAATACCAACGCAGCCCGAAGTGGTTTCCGTATCGCTTTCCCGAAGATGAAAAAAGATGGCACTCCCCTTTCCTTTTACCACCGGATCCGTATTGTATTCTATCACCATACAGTATTTGTAATAGCTGCTTTTTAGTTTTAGTTTTTCGAACGATTTAGCATCGGTATCTCCCCTAACATGTTTATTGTAGTCGTCCGATTCCGGATCATCAATCCACTTATCTTCAGCGGTTGAAATGGAATAAGGCATTTTCGTAATAACAGTATCTGCATACGTGAACAAGTGTCCCAGCCGAAAAACACCTGAAGGAGATTTTCCATCGCCTTCCACCTTTTCACCAAAAGCGGCAAAGCCATTTTTCCCTATGCCGGCGGCAACCGGTCCGGTTTTCTGCTTCCATATTCCATCCTCTTTTTCGAGCGCAAAAAGTTTGGTTTGAGCATTTCCAGGCTCTTCGGAAATAACAAGTAACAATTGACTAATGTTATTGGAAATTGATGGTTCTTGTACTTTTATGATCTGCTCGATCTTTTCTGCTTCAGTTTGCGGAGAGGAGCAGGCAATAAAAATCAGGAAAACAAAACTTATAATTTTAATCGAATCGTTGCACATATCGCGAAAGATAGCGATTATCCTTTCAACCTGTGTAATGCCAATCTTTTTCTTTCATACTATTAAAATTGTTTGTTTTCATATGGAACTCGCTATATTTTAATTATACACTTGGGTGTAAATATTTTTCATGCTCGTTTCATATTTCAATCTTTCTGCATTTTCTGGTACTCTAATAAACAATGTTTTTGTGAACAATTCGCCCACGAATCCGATTTATTAGTGAAGCGATGAAAAATTCCATTGTGAAGGTGGACAAATGAAAACAAAGAAAAGACAAACGATGAAACAACTTACGATTTTACTACTTATTGGAATAGTATTCCTTTTTAACACAGAAACAAAAGCACAACAAGAAAACCTTAAATGGCTCGACATTGAATTGAGCAATTACTCTTACCCGTATCCGGTAGGTTATATTACTGTTGATGCCCAAAACCAGCAGTTAAAAATGGCGTACATGGATGTGAAACCGGAAAACTATAACGGAAAAAACATTGTCCTGTTTCACGGGAAGAATTTTAACGGAGCCTACTGGAGAACTACTATTGAAAAGCTTACGTCGGAAGGATTTCGGGTGATTGCACCAGATCAGATTGGTTTTGGAAAATCATCGAAACCCGAACATTTTCAATATACTTTTCAGCAACTGGCAATGAATACGCGGAATCTTTTAGATTCGCTGGAGGTTTCGAAAACGGCAATTCTTGGCCACTCTATGGGCGGAATGCTTGCTACAAGATTTACATTAATGTACCCCGATGTTATCGAAAAACTTATTCTTGAAAACCCAATTGGGTTGGAAGACTGGAAACTTGTAGTGCCCTACAAACCGATAGAATGGTGGTACCAAAACGAATTGAAAAAGAGTTATGATGGCATAAAATCGTACCAGCTCGCCAGCTACTACGACAACAAATGGAAAAACGAATACGACGAATGGGTGAACCTGCTTGCCGGTTGGACCCTGAATTCGGATTACAAACGTATCGCCTGGAATGCTGCGCTTACTTACGACATGATTTTTACGCAGCCCGTTTTGTATGAATTCGGCGAAATAAAAGCACCAACCTTGCTGATTATCGGAACCCGTGACCGAACGGCTCTTGGAAAACCACTGGTTAGTAAAGAGGTTCGAGAGAAAATGGGGCTCTACAACGAACTCGGCAAGAAAACGCAACAAGCGATACCAAATGCCGAGTTGGTAGAAATACCAAACATTGGGCACCTTCCGCACATCGAAAGTTTCGATAAATTTATTGAACCTCTTTTAAAATTTATGAAACAGTAATATTTTCGGAAGGAATAAGATTGCCAGCCCCCAGAAATGAGTAAACTTGCAGTAAACTTAAATTGAATGTCCGTAATGCATCATAAAAACGAACGTTACCCTGAACCTGTTTCAGGGTCTTAGTAATAACGCACTCGTTATTATAGATATGAGATGCTGAAACAAGTTCAGCATGACGTATTAATAAAGGATATGACAGTAAACTGATATTCATAAACTTAATTTAAAAGCAACGTATGAAGATAGTATATACAATTATCGTTTTGCTAATTGGATTTTTATTGGCCATACAGGGAAGTATTAACACGCAGCTAACCACTTTTTTGAAAAGCCCGTTACAGGGAGCGCTGGTTAATTTTTTGGTTGGCTTTATTTGCCTGTTGGCTTTAAACGTTATTTTCAGAACACAAATACCCGACTGGGGGCACGTAAAAACGGCTCCGTTTCATTTATTTATTGGCGGACTTTTGGGGGCAATATTTGTATCGTCGGTTATCTTTTTTATTCCGAAAATTGGGGTGAGTACGGTTTTGGCGGCATCAATTGCCGGACAGTTGATTGCAGCATCCATTATTGACCATTTTGGCTATTTCGGCCTGGCAACACACCCTATTTCAATGGGCCGCATGGCAGGAATTTTACTCTTGCTTGGCGGTATTTTTCTGATTCAGAAATATTAAACAAACAATAACCTTCACCCCTCTTTAAGTTCGTTCAAAAAGTGGAGTGATGACTTTCTTAAATCAGGAGTTTTGTTTCGATTCCAAATAACTCAGCGCCATCCGCAAATCGCCGTAACTAAAATCGCTGCCTAAAGCTTCGCGGGCTGCCGACAGGTTGCGGTCGTTGGTACTTTTAAAATACGCTACAATTTTATCGAGCTTTTCCTGCGACAAAAACTGTAGCACATCCAGCTCGCCCAGTTTTACAAAATGCGCCAAATGGCTGGCAACCGTTGTTTCAACAAGGCCGCGTACCTGCGCAATTTCTGCGGTTGTTTTCCCAGCCTTAAATAGTTCGAGGCTTACTTTTTTTGTATCGGGCTTGGGTGCTTTTTCCTTTTTAGGAACCTCTTTTAACGGAATTTCGCCTTTATCAATCTCATTCTCTTCGCAGTAATCACGGATTAACTCTGTAATATCTTTTCCGTACTGTTCTATTTTTCGTTTTCCCAAGCCATTAATTAAGCGAAGTTCGTCGGCGTTTACGGGCAAATACGTTACCAGTTCGACCAGCGATTTCTGCGAGAAAATTAAATAGGCCGGAACTCCCTGTTCACTTGCTTTCTCGTACCGCCACAAACGCAGCAAATTGTACAATTCGGGATGCGGTATATTGGCGTAGTTTTCAATTTCGCGGGCTTTTTGCTTTTTAGGTTTTGTTGTACTGGTATCTATCGTGGCTTTTGCGCGCGCCTCCATAATTGCTTTTACCGAAAAACCGGAGCTACAAACGGCATAAGCCGCAAGCTTGGTTTTTGCTTCCTGCCCCAAGTCGTTAATCCGCTGCTTAATTTGCTTTTTTACCGTGCGGTTATCAATTTCCCAATCAGCTTGTTCCATCCCTTCAACCAACATTTCGTTTACTTTTTCTGAAAAATAATTGGCGGCCTTTTTAATCCGCTCCATCAAATCCTGATTTTTTTCGATATCAGGCTCATTTTTTAGAAGAACATCAATTTGTTGTTGAAATTTCGCGCCAACATCAGCCAAATCGTTTTTCAAGCCATCCCTGATTTTACGAAACTGCCCACTCAGAATATCCGTAAAACTTCCCGGATTTTCATCCATTATTTTGGCAATGGTATTTACAAGATACTGCTCGCGGTAAAAGCGAAAAAGCTCGGCCAACTGTTCGCGCTGAAATGTCTGTTTTGCCTTACCCAGTTCTTGCTCGTCCGGTTGATTTTGCTCTACCCGCTGAACAAAACCATCGACTGTTTGATCGGTAATAATGCTGTGTTCGCGAATGGGAGTTTTCAACACCATACCCTCCAATGTTTTGCATCGGCTCAGCGCTACATACACCTGCCCGTGTGCAAACGAAGCTTCGGCATCAATTATAGCCCGCTCGAAAGTAAGCCCCTGACTTTTGTGAATAGTAATTGCCCACGCCAGTTTCAGCGGAACCTGGCTAAACGAACCTTCTACTTCTTCCTTTATTTCAGAAGTTTCTTTATTGATACTGTATTTTACATTTTCCCATAAAAGAGTTGTTACCTCAATTTCCTCATCGTCGCCGGGGCACTGCACGTAAATGCAGTTTCCGTCAAACCTGGTAATTTGCCCTATTTTGCCGTTAAAAAATCGTTTTTGCGGATCGGGATCATTTTTCACAAACATAACCTGCGCCCCGGTTTTCAGATGTAATTCATAATCGGTAGGGAAAGAATATTCGGGGAAACTTCCTTCTACCCGCGCAGTAAACGTTTTCTTTTTCGAGGATAGTTCTTTTAGTTTCGACTCATTCATTTTTCGAGCCTGAGCATTGTGTGTGCAAAGGGTTATATAACCTTCATCGTCGTTGGGTGCAAAATCAGGCTTATATCGAGTATTCAACTCATTAATTGATTTTGAGTCGAGAATATTGTCGCGTACTTTATTCAAAATAGAAATAAACCGATCGTCTTGCTGCCGGAAAACCTGCGTGAGCTCGATGCTTACATAAGAAGGCTGTTTCAATGCTTTGCTACTGAAAAAGAAAGCGGTATCGTATTGGTTTTTCAGCAATTCCCATTCGTCTCGTTTTACAATGGGAGCCAGTTGCTGTAAATCGCCAATCATAAGCAACTGGACGCCTCCAAAAGCTTTTCTGCTGTTTTTAAACCTGCGCATTACATGGTCGATCGCATCCAGAATATCGGCACGAACCATGCTTATTTCGTCAATTACAAGTAAGTCGAGGGTACGAATAATGTTTATTTTTTCTTTGTTGAACCGCATCTGGCGGTTCTTCTCGTTTTCATGCCCCACCTGCGGGCCAAACGATAACTGGAAAAAAGAATGTATGGTAACTCCTCCGGCATTAATAGCGGCTACCCCGGTTGGTGCCACCACAATCATTCTCTTGGGAGAATGTTCCCTTAGATTTCTCAGAAAAGTAGTTTTCCCGGTTCCGGCTTTTCCGGTAAGGAAAATGTGTTCTCCGGTGTATTGTACAAAATTGTAAGCAAGTTCGAGTTGTTTGTTGGTCTGCATTGATAATTCTTATAAAACCGAGATAAATATATCTAATTCATTTGAGTTTGCCGAACAAATAAATTAAAAGAGGCCGGCACTTATTGCCGACCTCCCTAACTAGTTCCATTGAGGAGTAGACCTCAACCTAAAGCAGAACACTTTAGCTATTTGATAAAAAATAAGGGCCTAAGCAGAATCATTATTCTTTGTATATGATCCGGCCAACTTGAACATTGTCGTCTAGCTTGAGGCGATAAATATATATTCCTGAAACATCGTGATCAGGCTCGTAATTGATACTATTAAGCTCACCGGAAAGAACTGGACGATCAAGAATTCTCGCCACGTGTTGTCCGGTTACACTATAGATATCAAGTGTTCCATATGAATCAGTTGCCGATACAAACTCGAAAGTAACCTTCTCTGTAAATGGATTCGGGAATACTTTCAATTCACCACTAACAAAGTCAGTAACATCGGATGTAACTGCAGCCTTGTTTTTATTTCCTCTGGTTTGAACAAGACTATACAATCCGGCATCGAAACCTTGATAGATTGTTTCATCGCAGTAACAAAGTGGCCTACATGTAACTGCATGTACAATAACATATACATATTCAGGTGCGTTATAATATCCCACTTTTAGATCTGTGATTGGATCACCGTTTTCATAAACCAGATTGTACTGTCCCGGTGCCACTGTTGCTTCATCTTTATGCTTTCCGTTTTTAAAGGTCGGATACATATCTTCTCCAACATAAATATGAGCTTCAGTCATCACCCAAGGAGCAATCAAATCAAACATAACAGTAACGGTATCACCATAGAAAGCGAGTGTTACGGTACCAACAGAATCACCTTTAGTAACGTCACATTGTCCGGCTCCGGCATAAACAGGCAGATAATAGGTAGAGTCTTTTTTAACTCTGTTTACCCATCCCCATCTTTCAAACACATCGTCGATGAAGCATCGTGCACCTATAGCATCCGTTCCTGCATATGGATCTGGATTTGTCTTCGAGTCATATGGACGAGAAGGAGCTGGAAGATCCTCAGGTAATCTGGCAAAAGCAGTTTCGCAGTCTTCTAACGACTCCCATTCTCTCACTACAGTGATTGAATCTGTTGTTGTGTTGCCGCAATCATCACGAGCAGAGAAAGTGTACGTGTAGATTTCTTCACAAAGAGTTGAACCTGACATAACAGGAGAAACAGTTATAGAACCATTATCAGAACACTCGTCTGTAAATGTTGCAGTTAAGTCGCCCGGATAGTCATTACATAGATAATCTTCATAGTCAACCGGAAGAATTAAAATCGGCGGAGTAGTATCGATTACGGTGATTGTCTGGCTAGCCATTGAGGTATTGCCACAATCATCTTCGGCTTTCCAGGTTTTAGTAATTACCAATGGACAAGCATACGATGAAGTATCCATACTGCTGGTTAATGTAACATTGTCGTCGCAGCCATCGCTGGCCTGTGGTGTACTGAATACAGGATCATTCGGACACTCGATTTCCATATCATCTCCTACTCCCGTTATGACAGGTGGAGTGGTATCGATCACAGTGATTGTCTGACTTGCCATTGAGGTATTGCCACAATCGTCTTCGGCTTTCCAGGTTTTAGTAATTACCAGTGGACAAGCATACGACGAAGTATCCATACTGCTGGTTAATGTAACATTGTCGTCGCAGCCATCGCTGGCCTGTGGTGTACTAAATACCGGATCATTCGGACACTCAATTTCCATATCATCTCCTACTCCCGTTATGACAGGTGGAGTGGTATCGATCACTGTAATTGTCTGACTTACCATTGAGGTATTGCCACAATCGTCTTCGGCTTTCCAGGTTTTAGTAATTACCAATGGACAAGCATACGACGAAGTATCCATACTGCTGGTTAACGTAACATTGTCGTCGCAACCATCGCTGGCCTGTGGTGTACTAAATACCGGATCATTCGGACATTCGATCGTTGTATCTGCCGCTACACCAGTTATCATTGGTGGTGTAGTATCGATTACGGTGATTGTCTGACTTGCCATTGTGGTATTGCCACAATCGTCTTCGG
Source organism: uncultured Draconibacterium sp. (assembly GCA_963677455.1). Classification (GTDB taxonomy): domain Bacteria; phylum Bacteroidota; class Bacteroidia; order Bacteroidales; family Prolixibacteraceae; genus Draconibacterium. The sequence continues at coordinate 5,724,713 of OY781971.1, read as the reverse complement.
CCTTCCACGTTTTTGTAATCACCAGTGGACAAGCATACGACGAAGTATCCATACTGCTGGTTAACGTAACATTGTCGTCGCATCCATCGCTGGCCTGTGGTGTACTGAATACTGGATCATTCGGACATTCGATCGTTGTATCTGCCCCTACACCGGTTATCATCGGTGGTGTAGTATCAATTACGGTGATTGTCTGACTTGCCATTGAGGTATTGCCACAATCGTCTTCGGCTTTCCAGGTACGTGTAATCACTAGTGGACAAGCAAACGATGAAGTATCATCTTCCATTGTTAGCTGAACAGGGCCAAAGCATGCATCGTTTGCGGAAGGCACGCTCCAACTTGGAACATCCGGGCATTCGATGGTGGTATCGGCTTCAACACCCGTAATTACCGGCGGTGTTACATCAGGTGTTACACTGAAAGTTGCATCACAACTGTCTACTAATCCACAGTAGTCAGAAACGATCATCCGAACATTAACATCTCCTCCACAATAGTATGGAGCACTTACTGTATCAAGATCTACGACTACATCGCCAACTTTATAAACTGTATCCAGTGGATCAGTTCCGCCTGTAACAACAAATGCGGTATCTAACCAATTACCAAAATCCAAATCAACAGATGATTGTCCCTGGCAACCGTCAATAGTTACACCGGCACATTCAACAGAAACCGGATTTGGATCAGGTTGGAAAATTGTATCATAACATAAGGTACTGTTTGGATCTACGGCATTCAAAACTTCAACATCATAAATCCCAGCACCCATATTAAACATTGTATCTGTAGTTTCATTACTTATTACGGTATCAAACGGAGTTCCATCTTTGAACCAATAGTAAGTATATGGAGGATAGCCAATGGTATCAGAAGGAGTTACTTCTGCCCACACGGTTCCTGTTTCAGCGCCAAAACACTCTACATCTATTGCAAAAACTGCACATGTTGGAGCTGTTGGAGCCCATGAAAGAGAATCGTAACAAGAAGTTTCGCAGCCATTCGCATCGGTAATGTAAACATCGTATCGTCCATCTGTCAGGTCGTAAATACTATCCGTTCCCTGGCCTCCACCAATGGTTCCACCATTGCTTGGCACCCACAAATATGTAAACGGCCCTTCTCCTCCGGTAACGGTAACTTTGGCGGTTCCGTTGCCAGCATTGAAGTAGGTTTCATCTGTGGTTGTAACATTACAGACAGGATTGTCATGTACGGTTACCATAAAAGAATCTACAGCAAAACATCCTTCATCATCAGGATTTGAGCTGCGAGCCCAAAACATAGTATCTCCCACAGGTAAAGTTTGGCTTGAAGAAATTGCATTAACTGGCGGATCTGCAAACGCGTCGTCACTAGTGGCATAGAAAGTTACAATTCCGTCTCCAAAACTATCAACAGCTGTCATCAAATCAAATTGATTTACTCCATCGTCACAAGAATCGAGATCCATTGCCACAATCTTGGTTTCTAAATCATAACCAAATAACAGAGGTCCAACAAAGTCATGCATTTCCGACTCAAAACTTGGGGAGCTTCGGGTCTTAACTAACAGGCTTCCTAAAGTTTTATTACAGGCATCTCCGCCAAATGCATCCAAACCTAAAAATGACATATTAATGGCAAATTCTGCAAACTGAAGTGGCAAATAACCATCGTTTATATCAGCTTGCGGGCCTTCTAATGTTCCCCACGGTGGCGCTGGAGAAATGCTATCAACATTTACCACAGCCCATGCAGCAGGATCTACACCGCCAACTGCAGGCTGTATCTCGGCATAACCAAAACCAGCACCTGATTCTGTAGTAAATGCACCTGTGAAGTTAAAGGAAGCTGCGGCTCCCCAATTTGCTAAGCCATAATTGTAATCGGCTTCACTTACCCAAACACGAATACTTGCCACCGGGTCTTCACCACCTTGTTCGTAATCAATACTAGTTATCAGATCTCCGGCCGTTAGAACTACCCCATCAGGATCAAACGTCCACGAGCTATGCCCATGATCGGGTCCGGTATTAGTAAAGCCTGCTCCTTCATATCCGAGCTGGTTTGCAAAAAACTCAAAATCAGCATGGACTGATCCGGAACTCGACCGAGTTGAAAAAGCACCAATTCCCCAAACGTCTCCATTCGGGTCTTCGCGCATATGCCCAAACACATCAATCAAATCTCCTTTTTGATAAGGATCTTTGATTCCAGTGTTCCAAGTTGACGGATCCTGAAAGTTTTTATCGGAAGTTCCGGCAAATGCAGAACTATCCTTACCGTTTCCGGCAGTGTTATTATCTCTTGCATACACTCCGTCAATCCATACAATTATATCTCCGGGAGAAGAAGGAATCTCAATCTCAGAATTTCGGGCAACACCCATCCGGATTGTAAAGCTCTTATTCTCATCAATTGCAAGCGCAGCTATAATATCATCGATGAAGGTTTGCGAAGGATCAAAAACGGACATTCCAGACCCCTGATAAATAGAATCGTTCATAAACCAATCGTCAGTACCTGCTGCTGTTTCACCTGCCAAAGCAGGATCTAATAAATAGTTCGCATAAATGTCAGCATCAATTCCAAAGTTGGCCTTTATTGCAGGCCCTTCAGTAACAATCTGACTGTTAGAATACTGTATTATACAACACAGCAAAAATAGAACAGCAAGACCACGCCGCCAAAACCGGAACGTAAATCTTACCAGCGCAGTAAAAATCTTATTTCCTGCGAATTCAACGTAAAATTTTCTCATAATTTGATAATTTAAGTAAGTACTAATGTCTTTCCTGCATTATCAAACCATCGACGTTAGAAATCCAATTTGCTGTATCTTTTTTGAAATTCTGAGGAATACTTTTACGGGGACGATAAAAAGTTCTGCTTCTAGTTCAAAATTTCTATATACAAGTTACGACGAAAAGAGACCGAAAGTCAATCGGTTATAATACGTAATTTTAGAGGTACGCACGCTTAAAATGACTAAGATTTCTTTGATGTAAACTACGTAAGAAGATTATTACGATATGCGTACTTTACCATATCTGCTGTGGAATGCATCTTAAGCTTGGCCAATATATTTCTTTTGTGCGTTTCAACCGTTCTGGGACTGATGTTTAATTGAGCTCCTATTTCTTTATAGGTTAAACCATTTGAAAATGCCTTAATTACTGTCACCTCTCTATCGGTTAGTTTCTGAACGGTGTTTTTTTGCTGTTTCCCCAGCTGTATGGAATCTTTAAACACTTTCCACACTTTGTTCGGGAAATACTCCTTCCCATCTTTTAATTTTTTAATTGCAGCAACCAATTCCTCTCCGTTTGATGTATTAAAGATGAAACCTTTAACACCAAGACGTATATACTCTTCGAAACAATCGGCATAATGTGCACTAACAATAAGAAGAACAGGCGCTTTCGGCAATGCCCGACGGATCTTTCTCAACGGTTTCATACCGGAATTGTCAGTACTCATAATATCAATAATTATCACATCCGGTATGAGATCTCCCAAACTAGCTAACAGTTCGGTAGAAGTTTTTGACTGGGCGACAACAACACATTCCACCTTACTCTTTAAAATTGCTTTTATACCAGAGCCCAATAAAGCAAATCGTTCCAAAATAGCAATGTTGCACATAACCAATACAGTTAAGTTCTTTAAAAAGCCTAAATCTTTTTTAGATTTTCAACATAAAATCAAACTATGCACATGAGAGAAGTGGTATTTCTCTTTCAAGTTCAAATCTATGTTAAACACTTTATCAATAACCTTCAAAAAGGCTCTATAAAGATTTTGCGAAGGGTCTCTAACGAGTTCAATTACAATTGCAATTTACGCAAAAGTCACTATATCAGTCAATACGTAGAATAACGTAGTTCAGTTACGTAAAATTACACAAAAACGCAATTAAATACCTTTTTGTGTTCTATGCTAAAAAACTCCTGTTTACCTTCGTAAAGCGCTATTTGGTTGCATTACTACAGTTACTTCGTGCCCAACCAATACAAAATCGATAAGGTCTTCAACCCGGAATGCTTTAATATAATCGATCATGTTTCCACTGGAAACCCCGAACACATATCTCACTTCAATTTCGCGTAAGGTATGAGCAATTGTTGGGCTACAGTAGTCATCTTAATCCGCTTATCTTGAGATGAAAATTACTTATAATGCTCCAAAAGAAAAAGGTTCCCGACTAAAAGAACCTTTTTCCGGAATAATGTTTTTTATGAATTATTTGAATTTGCTCAGAATGTCTTTTACCGCATCTTTATGAATAGTAAAACCCATCATTTTTAGTTTAATATAATCGGAGCTAAAAAAGTAATAACCAAACTTTGGATCTTTTTCCCCAACATTTCTAGAACCTGAACTTGAATCTTTAATCAGGTACCAGTCTTGTCCGGTTCCTTTGTAATTTTCTAAATACCCCACGAGGTGCATGCCATGGTCGTCGGTAGTTGTTTCGTTTGAAAACCGGAACTGGCGCGCATCTTCGTTAATATACTCCGATGGAATATCGTAATCCGGAATCAATGCACAGTTGGTTTCGCGACTAAAACCGGTTTCTGATACGTCACCGCCAATACTCATGGTGTATCCATTTTCTATGGCTTCTTTAACAGCTTTCATAAATACATCAAGCGGAACGTTGTAATATTCTTTGCTGTGCCACCAGTTATCAGGCACTTTGTATTCTACTTGTTGCCAATATGGTTCTTGTTTATACGAAAGAATCTCAACAAAATCGTCGGGGTTCAATTCCAGGTAATCGTTCATGTAGGTTTTTGGGGTGTACTTTTTGCCTTCAACCGTAAACTCGGTTGGCGGAACACCAATGTAATGATTCATAATGTCTTTAATGGTAGCTAAGCCATATTCCACATTCCAGGCATTTGAAGCTTTCATCGAATTCAAAAAGCCTTTCATTTCCTCCATCATTTTGGCATGAGTATGAAATTTGCGGCCGTGTAACAATCCTGAGTAGGCGCTTTCAGGAACAGCTCCATACATTTTCATGATACGGGCAACGGCGTTTCCTTCGGAGCCTTCGTCGAAATTTGAGTCGCCACGTTTTTCGATAAACCGACGCGCTTTCTCAACATACTCCCAGTAAACCGTGTACATTTCAGAAAGTTTTACTTGCTTTCCGGTTTGCCGATACACCTCCGATTCGTAAAAAGATGAAGTAGAAAAACACCAGCAAGTACCACCATTTCCTTGCGAAATAGTAGGCTGACACCAGGTTGTTGTGTACAACGATGCATCGTTGGGCAGATCCATACCCGACTGATCCATAACAAAACGTTTGTACGGTTCATTTTCCTCCAACTTCTCATCAACGTCTCTTACATCTTTCAAAATCGATTCGTAGTAAAACCCTTTACCACCTTCAACTTCTTCAATTTTTCCTTTACTTACATTTTCCTGTGCCATGGCCGAAAAGCCAGCCAGCAGTACTGCAAGCATTACCAATTTTTTCTTAAGCATGTGAATATATTTTACAGTAAATACTTTCTCCGGAAAAAGTTTTGGTTTGAAGCCCGAAAAAGTACTCAATATTTGAAAAAAAGTACCTGACTTACATCAGATTATTACAAAAAATGAGAAACAATTATTATTTACCAATCAGCGTTTTTACAAAATCGAGATCAACACCTGGTTCGGTAATCTGATACGCAGCCTGCAGATAGAACTCGTTTCGTTTTTTTAGCGTATCGTCAATAAAAGCAACCAACTCATCGCGCGACTTCCCTTTAATAAGCGGACGTTCCGTTTTTGATTTCAATAAACGATCAGCAAGAATTTTTGGATCTATATTCAGGTAAATGGTTTTCCCTGTTTTGTTCATCAGTTCAATGTTATCAAAAAAGCAGGGTGCTCCACCACCAGTGGCAATTACAATATCGGTAAACTCAGAGAGCTCCTCAAGCGCTTTGCGTTCTTTTTTTCTGAATTCGACTTCACCTTCTTCGGAAAATATCTGAGGAATAGTTTTACAGTTGCGTTCTTCAATATAATGATCCATGTCGACAAACTGCAGCCCCAGATGTTCCGAAAGCTTTCTTCCAAGAGTAGATTTGCCACATCCCATATATCCAATAAGGTAAATCCTCATACAAAAATAGTTTAAAGTTTAGAGAGCTTAACACACAAGACTCTGAACGCTGAACTAAAACAGCGACATTTGATTACTACTATCATTATCATCCTTCTTCGGACGTTTTACTTCAAAAGGAATATCATCAAAATCATTGTCTTTCGTTGGTTCTTCCTCCTCTTCTTCCCTATCGTCCTCGTCCTTTATAATCGGCTCAATTTCTTTAATGTTTTTCACATCGTAGTTTGTCAAACGCTTACCTTTTGCTTTCCATGATTTCACGCCAATAAACTCGGCCACTTCAATAATCTCATTCTCGCGTTCCGAATTCTTACCCCCAAATGTAATTTCGAGCCGTGGGTAATGCACCCAGGTTACACTTAGTAATTTGTTGTTTGGATGATCGCCAATAAAGCGAATCAGTTTTCCTTCAACCTCATCAATTTCAAAACGTTTAACGTAGTAAAACTGCTGCTCCGCATCAAAATACACAGCCGATAATACTTTTGACTTATCAAATTTCTCAATTGTCAGAATATTAGGTTCAAAATGATTGCTCAGATCGTAATTGTATAACTGATATTCGCCGTCTTTATATAAAACAAGAATTTTGTCTTCGCCCGAAAATTCCCCCAAATAGGTTCCCCTACTGTCGGCATTTAGGCGCAGTACATCCGGATCAAACCAAATCTTTCTGCCACCGAGTGTAGAAACACCTTTTTCTTTTAACGAGATTTTATGTACCTCGTATTTTGTAAGAATGTTCCCCATCGATTGGCGTCCTTTAATCGCCAGCTCACTCAAATCTTCCTCAAAAGTCAGTTTCTTAATTCTTGGCTTTGGTTTAAGAATAATACGCAATGTTTCGGCCTCTCCATTTGGATTGGCAGAGAAATAGGTAATTCTTGATCCTTTCGTTTCTTTAGTAAGATTGTATTCTTTGTCACGTGTTACGCCCGTTACAAAGAAACGCTTCATATAAGAATAGCCGGTTTCGCCATCTTTATAAACCACATTGTAGATGGTTCGCTTATCATTCTTCTTAAATACCGCAATATGTAGTGGATTTTTGCCGATAAAAGCTTTATCAGAAACTTTGGTTACAAAATAGTTCCCATCGCGATGGAACACGATAATATCATCGATATCGGAACAATCGCAAACGAACTCAGCTTTACGCAGCGAGGTTCCCATAAAGCCTTCCTTTCTGTCTATGTAAAGTTTTTCGTTCTTTACTACCACTTTAGAGGCGACAATATTCTCGAAACTTCTGATCTCAGTTTTCCGGTCGCGCCCTTTACCAAACTTGGCCTTTAAATGTTTGAACCACTCAATGGTATATGGAACAATATTTTCGATGTGATGAACAACTTCCGCAATTTCGTCCTCTATGGATTTCAAATGCTCGTCGGCCTTATCCTTGTTGAATTTAAGAATACGCGCCATGCGGATTTCCATCAACTTCAGGATATCCTCGCGGGTAATTTCGCGTTTCAGTTTTGGCTTCCATGGATCCAATCGCTTATCGATATGGGCAACAGCCTCATCCATATTCTCCGAATCTTCAAACTTTTTGTCTTTGTAGATTCGCTCTTCAATAAATATTTTTTCGAGAGAAGAAAAATGCCATTGTTCTTCAAGCTCCGATTTCCGAATCTCAAGCTCAAGCTTTAGCAAATCGAGCGTGCTATCTGCCGAGCGTTTTAATATTTCGCTGACCCCGATAAAAAGCGGCTTATCGTCTTCAATAATACAGGCATTTGGCGATAAGGACACTTCGCAATCGGTAAAAGCATACAAAGCATCAATGGTTTTATCGGAAGAAACGCCCGAAGCCAGGTGCACCAGAATTTCCACATGCTCGGCTGTATTATCGTCAATCTTCTTGACTTTGATTTTCCCTTTATCGTTCGCTTTTATTATCGACTCGATTAGGGTTGTAGTCGTTTTCCCGAATGGAAGCTCCGTAATAACCAGTGTTTTGTTATCCTGCTTTTCAATCTTGGCGCGTACTTTTACAGAACCACCACGAAGCCCATCGTTGTATTTTGAAAAATCCGCTGAACCACCGGTCGGAAAATCAGGAAGAAGTTCAAAGTCTTGCTCTCTCAAATACGCAATACAAGCATCAACCAACTCATTAAAGTTGTGCGGAAACATTTTCGAAGCAAGTCCTACTGCAATACCTTCAACCCCCTGGGCCAGCAACAACGGGAACTTAACCGGCAATGTTACCGGCTCTTTTTTCCTTCCATCGTACGAAAGCTTCCACTCTGTAGTTTTGGGATTGAAAAGTACTTCCAATGCAAATTTCGACAACCGTGCTTCAATATAACGAGGTGCAGCAGCTCCGTCGCCGGTAAGTATGTTTCCCCAGTTCCCCTGTGTGTCAATCAGCAAATCTTTTTGCCCCAGCTGAACCATAGCATCGCCAATAGAAGCGTCGCCGTGCGGGTGATACTGCATGGTTTGACCGATAACGTTGGCCACCTTGTTATATCGGCCATCGTCCATCTCGCGCATGGCATGCAAAATCCTGCGCTGAACCGGTTTTAATCCATCATTTACATAGGGAACGGCGCGCTCAAGAATTACATAAGAAGCGTAATCCAAAAACCAGTCGCGGTACATCCCCGACAGATAAGTTACCTCATCTTTTAGGTTATCATCCTGTATTTCTTCGGGATTGATATTTTCTTCTGACATTCTAACGTTTCAAATTTGCAAGTTGCCTTGATGGTTGATTTTTAAGCTACTTCGTCTTTTTCGACATACAGGTTATCAATGATAAAGTCTTGTCGTTCCGGGGTGTTCTTGCCCATGTAAAACTCCAACATTTGGGCTACCGATTCGTGCTTTTTCATCTGCACCGGATCGAGTCGAATATCTCTTCCGATAAAATGCTTAAACTCATCGGGAGAAATCTCTCCTAATCCTTTAAACCTTGTAATTTCGGGTTTCCCCCGTAATTTATCTATAGCTTTTTCTTTTTCATCTTCTGAATAGCAATAGTACGTTTTTTGCTTATTTCGCACCCTAAACAGCGGCGTTTGCAAAATATGAACATGCCCTTTTTTAATCAATTCGGGAAAAAACTGCAAAAAGAACGTAATCAGCAGTAAACGAATGTGCATTCCGTCAACATCGGCATCGGTAGCAATTATCACCTTATTATACCGAAGGTCTTCCATGCTTTCTTCAATATTTAAAGCTGCCTGTAACAGGTTGAATTCTTCGTTTTCGTAAACAACTTTTTTTGTAAGGCCGTAGGTATTCAACGGCTTACCTTTCAAACTAAAAACAGCCTGAGTATTTACATTGCGCGATTTAGTGATGGATCCACTTGCCGAGTCACCCTCGGTAATAAAAATACTCGAGTCGTATTTCTGCTCATGGCTACTGTTAAAATGCACCCGGCAATCGCGTAATTTCTTGTTATGCAGATTCGCTTTTTTAGCGCGTTGTTTGGCCAGTTTTTTAATGCCGGATATCGCTTTTCGTTCACGCTCCGACTCCATAATCCGCTTCAACAAAACTTCGGCTACCTCATGGTTTTTATGCAGGTAGTTGTCCAACTCTTTCTGAAGGAAATTTCCCACATGTGCCCGCACAGAAGGGCCATCCGGGCCAATGTCTCTTGATCCTAATTTGGTTTTTGTTTGCGACTCAAAAACAGGTTCTTCAACTTTTATACTGATTGCTGCTACAATTGAAGCCCGGATATCTGACGGATCAAATTCCTTCTTGTAAAAATCGCGAATGGTTTTCACCAGCACCTCTCTGAAAGCCTGCAAGTGGGTTCCTCCCTGCGTAGTATGCTGCCCGTTTACAAACGAATAGTAATCTTCGCCATATTGATTGCCGTGTGTAATTGCCACCTCAATATCTTCTCCTTTAAGGTGAATTATCGGGTAAATCGGATCGTGGTCCATGTTTTCCTCCAACAGGTCGCGCAGTCCGTTGCGGGAATAATAACGCTCGCCATTAAACTCGATGGAAAGCCCGGCATTTAGGAACGTATAGTTCTTCATCATGTTCTCGATGTAATCGTTCAGGTAACGATACTTCTTAAACACATCAGCATCGGGAACAAACGAAACCTCTGTTCCGTTTTCTTCCTGTACATTTTGAAAATCTTTCTCATCCACCTTCAATCCCTGACTGAAGGTAACTTGTTTTGCAATTCCTTCGCGTACCGACTTAATAACGAATTCTGTTGAAAGTGCATTTACGGCTTTTATACCCACACCATTCAATCCTACCGACTTTTTAAAAACCTCGTTATCATACTTGGCTCCAGTATTCATTTTGCTGGCAACGTCAACCAACTTTCCGAGAGGAATACCACGGCCAAAATCGCGAATAGTTACCTTCTCCTGGTCAACACTAACGGTAATTTTCTTTCCGTGCCCCATCATAAACTCATCAACAGAGTTATCCATCACCTCTTTCAGCAATACATAAATACCATCGTCGGCAGAAGACCCGTCACCGAGTTTACCAATGTACATCCCCGGACGCCTTCGGATATGCTCCTGCCAATCTAAAGTCTTAATGGTTCCTTCGTCGTAATTTGCGCTCATAATCTTTCTCCTGAATACAGTCTTCTATTTGGTGAACGCCAACTATTAATTGAAATTGAAAATGAAAATGTTTGGGAACTGCTTTATTTCAAATAACTGCGGATTTCACCGGACTGCCACAAATATAATTAAATCATCATGTTTTTTACAGTATCGGGCTCTGCATTAACTAACAATTTAAAGTTGAAAAATACTGTATAAATCAACGTCTGAACATCCCTTAATTAAAGGCAACGATAACTTTTATTTGAGAAAAATCAGGACATTTAAAAGCCTGAAATTGAAAAAACTCACTTTTATTTTGCCAACAAACAACCACAGCGCTCTTTCACTGCTGAGATATCTTTTACAAAAAAACGGCTTACATTCTCACATAACAAAAGAAGCTCAAAAGCACAGCCGTACTACATTTCTATTAAATAATCCCCATTTTTTTCATTAGAAAAGTAGCATTCATGGTTTGGGTTACTCCATCAGAAAGTTTATAATCGAAAACCATCTCATTGTCTTCTATCCGAATTTCGAAACATTTATTTGCCACCCGTCCGGGATATTCCTCTTGCATCTCGCTCAGTTTAAGGTCGTGGGTGGCTATCATTGCAACACCGTTCAACTGTACCAATTTTCGTATTAACTCTTTCGATCCATTTAATTTATCGACTGAGTTTGTTCCTTTCAGCATTTCATCCAGTATCACAAAATAACGCTCGCCATTTTGCAATCGATCCAACACTGTTTTAATTCGCTTCAATTCAGCAAAAAAGTACGACTCGTCTTTTAAAAGCGAATCGGTGGTACGCATATTCGTATACAAATCAATCGGGGCAAACTGCATTGATGAGGCACAAACCGGCGCCCCAATTTCTGCCAACAGAAGATTTACACCAACCGTTCGCAAAAATGTACTCTTCCCTGCCATATTTGCACCGGTAACAATCAGTACTTTTGAGTAACCATTAATCTGCAAATCATTTCGAACTACTTTTCCCGGATTCAGTAACGGATGCCCCAAATCTTTGGCGTCGAACACAAAATCGTTGTTTTCAGCCTCCGGAAAAACATGGGAAGGTTGATTGCAAGCATAGTTCCCAAGACTTATCAAAGCGTCAGTTTCAGCGACAACATCCAGCCAGTTTGCAAGTTCGTGCCGATGTTTATTGTGCCATTTCCAAAGTCGGTAAACACAAGAAATATCCCACAACAATGTTGAGTTCAGCACCAGGCCAACAATAATATTATTCCGGTATTCAAATTGTCTTACAAGTTTCTTCAAATGAATAAAAGCCGAGCCGGCCGAAGGGTTCTTTACTTTTTCCTGCAGCCGAGCCATATATTCCGATTGAAACTCTCCATTCTCAATCCGTTTCAACAACTCCATGTATTTGGAAAGCAACTCCGACTTCCGGCCAAAGAATTTATTATACAAAGTAATTCGCTTCCAAAAAAAATACATTAAAAACCACTGTACAAGAACCATAAAACTAAACCAGAAATACGTTTCACCCAGCAAGCCGGGAATCAAAGCAGCCAAAGTCAACACCGGCACAAAAACAATCAACCATTTCACTTTGTGGGGATTGCTTAACTGCAAATCCATTTCGGCCCATGAACGGAGTTCTCTGCTCATTTGGTCAGTTTCTTCAAAGCTCTTTCCCTCTGCCAGAAAATCCAATCGCCAGTCAATTAGAGCTGCCATTTCGCGAACTCCATTCTGACGCTGCTTTATTTCTGAATCCGACATTAACGGATGCTTCAACCAGTCTGCCAATTTTCGTTTTCCGCCCAGAGTGGCCGTGCGGTTTAAATACTGAAACAGTGAACCTTTTCCAAAAAGATCGAGATCGTAAGAATAAAAATGCTCTGCATCCTGAAACTCTTTTCCATCAGCAAAATGCAAAAACGAATGATCCAATGCAGCCAACTCATCTTCGGCCAGTTTTTTCAGAATGGCGGCCTTGTTTCTGCTTCTTTCAAGTTTAACATTTACTTTTAAAAGAAAGAGAAACAGGGCTAAGAAAACAAAACCCAAAGCACCGGATACCCAGGTAAAACCAAGAATAAAAAATGGCAACAATATGAATACAAACGTCAGAAACCGGTACCAGCCAAACCACTTAAGTTTGGATTTCAATCGGTTAAATTCGGCAGAAAACAATTCAAGTTTACGGGTGTAAAATTGACCAGGATTATGCATTTAAAGGTAATTGTAGTGATGTAAAATGTAGGTAACAATAAAAAAGGTAGAAACTACTACGCCAAAAACCAGCCATATTATACCCGACTGCGAAACAGTTAATGCTGTTCTCTCAACTTTTGGCGACCGGGTATAAAAAAAGTGATTTTCAACAAACATCATCAGCCGATAAATCAACACGCCAACTCCCCAGCCCAACAATGCACCGCCAATTAAATCGAGCGGATAATGCACACCGGAATAAATACGGGAGTAGCAAAAAGCAAGTGTCCAGATCAGCATTAAAACAGTGTAGCTTCGACATTTAAAAATTCGGGAAGTAAAAACCAGAATAGCCACAGAATTTGCTGCATGTGCAGAAACAAAGCCATACCTTCCGCCTTTGCGCAATACGTTGTGCACCAAATGCTCGATAGTAGGTTCGTAAACAGGTCTAAAGCGTTGGATGGCAACTTTTAGCAAACCAGAAAGCTGGTCGCTCGCCAAAACAACGAGTGCCAAACCAATAACAATAAGAACAGCTTTGCTACGGTAGTTTTTAACGAAATACCACAAAAGGATGGCATAGAAAGGAAACCAGGTTTCCTTCCGTGTTATCATCAACATTATGGTGTCCCAAAAATCATTATGAAATCCGTTCAGAAAAAGAAATAACTCTTTGTCCCACTCAAGTATGCTTTGAAAAAACTCCATTAACTATTTAGTATCTCCCAGATTTTATCTTTTAAAGGCTGAATGTTCATTCCGGTTACCGACGAGAAAAACATGTGCGGTATCCCCTTCAACTCATTACTAATTTCTTTCATTAATTCATCATCGAGCAAATCGGCTTTACTAATGGCCAGAAAACGCTCTTTGTCCAACAGCTCGGGATTAAATTTTTCCAGCTCATTCAAAAGTATCTGATATTCTTTTAAATGATCTTTACTATCGGCCGGAACCATAAAAAGTAACATCGAATTACGCTCGATATGCCGCAAAAACCGAAGTCCAAGCCCTTTCCCTTCGTGGGCGCCTTCGATAATTCCTGGAATATCGGCCATGATAAACGAACGCTGCTCGCGGTGCCCCACAATTCCAAGATTTGGAACAAGCGTGGTAAAATGGTACTCGGCAATTTTAGGCTTTGCCGCCGAAACTACCGAGAGCAATGTTGATTTGCCCGAACTCGGGAAGCCAACCAGACCAACATCGGCCAGTACCTTTAGCTCAAGTATTTTCCAACCTTCTTCGCCTTCTTCGCCGGGCTGTGCAAAACGCGGTGTTTGATTGGTTGACGATTTAAAATGATCGTTACCCAAACCACCACGGCCGCCTTTCATTAAAACCTGACTTTCGCCATGCTTGGTAATTTCAAACAAAAACTCGCCACTTTCGGCATCACGAGCTATCGTTCCGAGCGGCACTTCAAGAATAACATCCTCGCCATCGGCGCCAAAACTTCGCTGCTTTCCTCCCGCTTCGCCGTTACCGGCCTTTATGTGCTTTTTGTATTTCAGGTGAAGAAGGGTCCACATGTGCTGATTCCCTTCCAAAATAACATGGCCTCCACGACCGCCATCACCACCGTCAGGTCCTCCTTTTGGGATATACTTTTCCCTGCGCAGATGTGCAGAACCAGCTCCCCCACTCCCGGACTTGCAATGTATCCGTACATAATCTACAAAATTCGATTCGGCCATTTTCCTGTTTTACTTTATTCCTTTCGTAACAAAGGTGAAAAGCCTTTTTTAAAAAGGCTTCTCACCCTGACTAAATATTTTGCGTTAAGCCTGAAGCTTTGCAACCACTTCCTTAATTCGTCCGGCAATGTCGTCTATACTTCCCATGCCGTTAATGCCATGATGTTTGTTCTGCGGCTTAAAATATTCAATAATAGGCTCTGTTTTCTCCTGATAAACCTTGATACGATTTTCGATCACTTTTTGGTTCTGATCGTCAACTCTTCCAGATACTTTACCACGACTTAATAAGCGCATTATCAATTCTTCTTTTTCTACCTCAAGACACAGCATTGCCGACATCGGCGTTCCATTTTTCTCCAACAATTCGTCTAAAGCTTTTGCCTGATCTACGGTTCTTGGAAAACCATCGAAAATAAAGCCTTTTGCATCGGGATGACTCGCCAGTGTATGATCGATCATTCCAACAACAACATCATCCGGAACCAGTTCTCCTTTCGACATAAATTCGTTGGCCCTTTTCCCTAGTTCTGTATCTTCAGCGATTTCAGCCCGTAGTAATTCACCCGTAGAAAGATGAATCAATCCAAACGTTTTCATCAGAAATTCTGCTTGAGTCCCTTTTCCTGCACCGGGCGGTCCAAATAATACAAGGTTAAGCATATTTATTTTTTGTTTTTTGTTATTTTATTACGGTATAAATATCGATCAGATTTCGTCCCAGCCCGTCATAATCCAGTCCGTAGCCAACAATAAAATCGTTCGGAATTTCCATTCCTACATATTTTAAATCGACTTCTTTTTGAAGTGCATCCGGTTTTAGTAACAGTGTAGCCACATAAACCTCTTTTGGGTTCAAACCGCTTAATTGCTGCTGAATATTGTCGATTGTAATTCCGGTATCTACAATGTCTTCAAGTACCACTACTGTTCTTCCTTCGATATTTTCATTTAAACCGATAAGCTGTTTCACGTTACCTGTTGTTTGGTCTCCGGAATACGAGGCAAGTTTTACAAAAGAGATTTCTGCGTCAACCATATCAATGCGCTTGAAAAGTTCTGCTGCAAACATAAACGAACCGTTGAGAATGCATAAAAACAACGGATTTTTTCCTTTCAACTCACCGTTCATTTTTTCAGCCATTTCTTCTACAACTGCCTGTATTTTTTCGTGTGAAATAAATAGCTTAAACTCCTTATCGTGGATTTTGACTTGCTTCATATGTATCTTTGATTTTTATTAATTCCCAATTTGCCGTAAATTCGCCTCGAATTGCGAACTACAAAATAACAAAAACAATTGGACTAATAGAAAAATAAATTCAATTATGACAGCAAAAGTTAGCATTATAATGGGCAGTACATCCGACTTAAGTGTGATGGAAAAGGCTGCGAAATTATTTGACGAGTTTGAAATTCCATTCGAAATAAATGCACTCTCTGCGCATCGTACGCCGGAAGAGGTTGAAGTATTTGCCAAAGGAGCAAAAGACAGAGGAATAAAAGTAATAATTGCAGGAGCAGGAATGGCGGCCCATTTACCGGGCGTAATTGCTGCAATGACACCGATTCCGGTAATTGGTGTACCAATTAATGCAAGCCTTTCGGGTTTCGACTCAATCCTTGCGATCCTCCAAATGCCTCCGGGAATTCCAGTAGCAACAGTAGCCGTTAATGGCGCAATGAATGCTGCTATTCTTGCCGTACAAATGATGGCTACAGGCGACGAAGAACTAATGGAAAAAATGGTTGCATACAAAGAAACCCTAAAGCAAAAGATTGTAAATGCAAATAAAGAACTGGCTGAAGTGAAATACAAATTCAAAACAAATTAAGCCGGAGAAAATATTTTTTGTAACTTTAAAGAGGTGTGTTTTAACAGCATACCTCTTTTTTATTGCATAAATCCGCGATAGAGAAAGCAATTACTTTTAACCTAAATTTTATTGACTATTGTTAGTACCCTGACTTATGAACAAAACCCTTCAAATACTTTTGTTCTTGTGCTTTGCTGCTATTCGTTTGTCAGCTGCAGACAATTATCCTGTGGGTGCGCGGTCAATCGCATTATCAAATGCCTTTATTTCTGTTACCGATTCCTGGAGCACATTTCATAATCAAGCTACATTATCAAATCTCTCCAATTTCTCAGCCGGTGTTTTTTACGAATCAAAATATCTGGTAGACGAACTTTCGCTGGCAGCAGGAACGGTTGTGTTGCCAACTTTGAATGGCACTGTTGGATTTAGCTTCTCACAATTTGGTAAAGGAACATTTAAAGAAAGTAAAATTGGGTTGGCTTACTCAAAACGATTGTCCAAAAAACTAAACGCTGCCATCCAGTTTGATTATTTTTCATATCGTTTCCCTGAAAATGAGAAAAGCCATGGTTTTCCAACATTCGAAGCAGGAATTACATATCGGGCTACCCGGGAGTTAAGTTTGGGCTTCCACGTTTTCAACCCCATAAAAAATGGCGTAAAAACCTATTATGGCAAAGAAAATCTGGCAGAGAAATACAGATTGGGCGGCCACTACAAATTTTCGGATATGGTTTTACTTGCATTCGAAATTGAAAAGCAAACTGATATCAAAATAAAAGCAAAAAGCGGACTCGAATTTCTACCCCTGAAAAACCTGACACTGCGCATTGGCTTCTCTGGAAAACCGGCACAAATTTCTGGCGGAATAGGCTATTCTTTCTCAAAAATTACCACCAATATTGCTTTCAGCTACCACG
This sequence comes from uncultured Draconibacterium sp., assembly GCA_963677455.1. Classification (GTDB taxonomy): domain Bacteria; phylum Bacteroidota; class Bacteroidia; order Bacteroidales; family Prolixibacteraceae; genus Draconibacterium. Next base: position 5,707,420 of record OY781971.1, on the reverse strand, counting down.
GAAGCCTCGGGTTTTCACCTTCTGTTTCTGTTAACTACCAACTAAGATGAAAAAAACCGCCAGAAATATCGTGCCTATCGCTGCCTTGTTTCTCATTCTTTCAATGGGTGCAAAAGCTCAGGAGTCTGATCCGCGAACAATGATTGAAGCGATTATTGAAGCACAACTGGAAAATATTGACGAAGAAACCGACGCTGCTTTGATTATTGAAGATCTGGAGCAGCTACTTGAAAACCCAATCAATATAAATGCCACCAATGCTAACGAACTTTCAAAGCTATACCTGCTCGATCCCATACAAATAAACCGACTTCTGGAATATGTAAAAAGTTACGGCCCGGTTTACTCTGTTTTTGAGTTGGCAACTGTAGAAGGTTTCTCTCGTGACTTGCTCCAAAAAATAGAGCCTTTTATTGAATTTGGCCCGCAAAAGGCAGAACAGCCTCTGTTAAAAGATCAACTAAAATACGGGCGACACGAATTAATTTTGCGCTCCCTTGGAACCTTGCAAAAAACCAGAGGTTATAAAAAGAGTGAAGAAGGTGTTAGTCCATACGAAGGAAATCGTTTCCGCTACTACTCTCGTTATCGTTTCGAAGCCGGAGAAAAGCTATCTGCGGGAATTACAAGTGAAAAAGACCCCGGGGAAGCATTTTTAAAAGGCTCCAACAAAAACGGGTTCGACTATTATTCAGCTCACATTAGTGTAAAGCTAAATGACACGTTTGAAAAAATTATTGTTGGCGATTTTATAGTCCGCTCGGGACAAGGACTTGCACTATGGCAAGGATACACCATGGGCAAGTCGATTAATGTTTTGGCAGTTTCAAAAACAGGGCAAGGATTACGGCCATATACATCGGTTGACGAGAACGCTTTTTTTAGAGGAACAGCCGGCACTCTTCGTTTTGGCAAGACTAAATTAATCCTTTATTATTCGCGGAAAAACATTGATGGAAATATTGAAACCGACGGAGACGGGAAAGTCTATTTCACAAGCCTTCAGTCGTCTGGCTATCACAGAACCGAAAGTGAAATTACAGATGAGAATTCGGTAAAAACACAAGATGCGGGCGCTGTACTTTCTTTCAACTTCCGGAATTTCAAAGTCGGTGGAAGTTTTGTTTATCAGCAATTTGATAAGCCATTAATACGCAGTCCGCAGTTATACAATCGGTTTCGCTTTTCAGGCTCCGAAAATTATACCGCCAGCATCGATTACCTGTTCAACAAAGGCAAATACCAGTTTTTTGGGGAAGCAGCCATCTCAAAATCAAAAGGCGTTGCTTTTGTTCAGGGTGCCGTCGCCCGACTAAACGACCAAATTAGCTTTGCAGCCCAACTAAGGCATTTTGATAAGAATTACCATGCGCTGTGGGGCAACACATTTTCTGAAGGAACCAGTGTAAATAATGAGTCGGGGCTTTATTTTGGAACCAAAATACTTCCGGCAAAACACATAACACTTTCGGCTTATTCAGACATGTATCGCTCGAAGTGGGCCACCTTCTCAACTTTCGGGCCATCAAAAGGATGGGATATTCTGACACAGGCAGATGTAAGGCTTTCTCGGAAACACACCTTCTACATTTGTTATAAAAATGAAGAGAAAGATCAGAAATACAAGTCTGATAATCAATACATAAACCTACCTGAACAAACTCAAAAAGTAAGGCTGCATTTTAACGCCCAGCTTTCTGAGCAGCTAAAAAGCCGGACACGTTTTGAATACGCTCACTATAAACATGCTGAAAGTGAAAATGGCTACATGATATATCAGGATTTTCAATACACTCCTGCTAAATTACCGCTGAATTTATCTGTACGGGCTGCCTGGTATGATACCGAAAGCTACAATTCGCGCATTTATGCTTACGAAAATGATCTGCTTTACACTTTCTCTGTTCCGGCATATTACGGAAAAGGATTTCGCACTTATTTGAATGCAAAATACAGCATTTCAAACCATTTCGAATGCTGGTTAAAATTCGCCAACACACGCTGGACCGATCGCGAAACAATAAGCTCAGGCTACAACGAGATAAACGGAAAATGTAAAACAGAGTTAAAAATTCAACTCAGGTTGAAATTCTAATCCTGAATGTGTTACTTTGTCGTGTTAAAAAATTGTTACATGACAAGTATGGATTTCGACGACATACGCCCCTATTACGATTCGGAAGTAAAAGAAAAAATGCGCGCCTTATTGAAAGACAAGGTGTTTGATGAAGTGCTTCTTCACTTGTTTAAAAACCGGCCAAAGGTTCAAATGGTAAAATTCCAGTTACGCCGGGTAAGAAGCATCAAGCAATTGCAAGGTGTTTTTATATACGACCTGCTACACTGGCTGGTGGATAAAACTTCGAAAGGGGTACAATGCACAGGAATCAACAAACTGGATAAAAAAATACCTTACCTCTTTATATCAAATCACCGCGATATTGTGTTGGATGCCGCCTTGCTTAACTTCCTGATTTTTGAACACGGGATGAACACTACTCAAATTGCAATTGGCGACAACCTTCTGCTTTACAAATGGATAGAACATACTGTGAAGCTGAACAGATCTTTCATAATCAAAAGAAGTTTGCCACCGAGAGAATTAATGATGGCTTCGAAAAAGGTTTCGCACTTTATTCGCCAGTCGATCACCGAAGATAAAATGTCGATTTGGATTGCACAGCGAGAAGGACGTACCAAAGATGGCAACGATAAAACTCAGGATAGCGTTTTAAAAATGCTGAACATGAGCAATAAAGGTGGAATTTCTGATGGTTTCAACGAACTTAATATTGTTCCTGTTTCAATTTCATACGAGAATGAGCCTTGTGGTTTGGCAAAACTAAAAGAGCTGATTAAAAAAGAACATTATGGGCAGCTAAAAACCAACAAAGACGATTTGAAAAGCATGTCGATGGGGATGTTTGCCCCAAAAGGACGAATACGTTTTGCCTTTGGCGACCCGATAAAAACTAATTTTACACAAGCAGAAAATAACGAACAGCGGAATAAATACATTCGCAATATTGCCGAAATGATCGACGAACAGATCTACAAAAGTTTTAAACTGTGGCCAAGCAATTATGTGGCTTACGACATGCTGATGCAGGAACATCGTTTTAAAGACAAATACACTGCCGAAGAACAACGCCGTTTTGAAATTATGGTGGAACAGGCAATGCTTAATATCGATTATCCGATTACCGATTTGCAGGAACGTTTTCTGAAAGTGTACGCCAACCCGGTAATCAACAAATTAAAAGTTACCGAGCCATAAATATGCAAACCGTTATTTGGGATTGGAACGGAACTTTGCTCAACGACCTCGATTTGTGCCTTGCTTCCATAAACAGCCTTTTGAAAAAACGTGACCTGGAGTTGCTCACTCCCGTTTCGTACAAAGAAGTTTTTGCGTTTCCGGTGGAAGACTACTACGCAGCAATTGGCTTCGATTTCAGCAAAGAAGATTTTGCAATACCTGCCCGCGAGTTTATCGATATATACAACGACCAAGTTGGAACCTGCTCTTTGCATTCTGATGCTTTCAATGTGCTGAATCATATTCAGGGGAAAAAGATAAGGCAATTTGTTTTGTCGGCTATGAAAGAAAACATGCTGGAGCAAACTTTGAAAGAACAAAAGATTTATGACTATTTTGAAGGAATTGCCGGTTTGAACCACCACTATGCAACTTCGAAAATAGAACGGGGTGAAGAGCTGATTGAGAAACACAAAATTGACAAAAGCCAAACGACTATGATTGGCGATACCATCCATGATTTTGAAGTTGCCGAACAACTTGGTATCAAATGTATTTTAATTGCCAACGGGCATCAAAGTAAAAAAAGGCTGCAAACTACCGGCGCAACTATTATTAATAATCTGTCAGAGCTGGAGCAGGTTCTACTATAAACCACGCATCCTAACGAAAATTAAATTTATAGCCAATACCAAAGCGGACAAGGAAAGTAGGTTTATGCTTTTCCGATGTCCATGAATATTTGTTTCCAAACCAACTAACAGCATCGGTGTAATCCATCTTTTCATACATGTAACCAATGCCAACAGCCGCCTCAACGTTAAAATGTTCTCCAATATTCCTACGCGCCCCCCAACAAGGAACCACCAACACCTGAATACCTTCTTTTTTTGTTGAATTAGAACCAAGCGGGGTTACATAAATTAAACTTGTGTTTACAGCTAAAAAATTGGCACTATTGCCTGCAATATCTTTTTTTTCTGAAGCTCGTTTGGCAAGATTATAATAAAAGCGGGGCTCTATGCCTAAACGGGGAAAGCCGGTCCAATCCCCTCCCGAATACTCAAAACCAAATCCCAGCTCACTTCTCAACGCAAGTTGGTTCTTTATACGCACTTCATTATGGACTGAAACAGGATCAATTCCCAGATGAATTCCCCAAATGCTTTTCTCAACACTTGCTGCAGATTTCTCTTGCCCCGACACGGTGGAAAACAACATAAATAACCCTAATAATCCCAGTACAATCTTCCGTTTTATAGTGTTCATTATTTTTTTGATTTATTTTTTTTGTAAAAATATGTAATGGTTAACTGAATTGAACCTTTTGACATGTTAGTAGCAAAGTCAGCAGGAAAATCAGCACTTCGTTGTCCGTTCATTTCAACAATGGCCTTCTCAAATGGGATATTCTCTACCCTTACCGATAACTTCATATGAACATCTTCTCCGACTTCGGCTCCGTAACCGACCTCGAAATCTGAATAGATTCGCGGAAATACTTTTGCTTCTCCGGCGAATTCCTCTCCATTCGAAATTCTTAAAGTTCCTTTACTCGTCACAGCAGAGAGCCCTATTCCCAACCCGGCATATAAATAGCCTACAGGTACATCGTATTCGTTATATTTAAGATTTAGATATCCGTTGATTTTAGGACACAAAGTTTGATATGAAAAATGAATATCTGTATTATTACCGTAGTAATCACCGGAAATAACCTGAAAACCATCTGTATTTTTCCGGGCTTTGCCTGCTGTTGCATTTAACTCTATTCCTAAAAATGGTAATAATCTCCACTCGTGGCCTAAGCCGGCATATACACGTACCTGTTCACCCTGGTTTGCATTCCAAAACCCCATATCTAAATTGAAGTTATTTTGGCTGTTAGCTTGCCTAAGTGCGAAAACAAACACAATTAAACAAGCTACTTTTAACACGAGTGTTCTTTTTAAGAATTTCAAGAAATTTTTTATTGATAATAAAACAGTTAAATGCATTATGACTCAGATAAATTTGTAGGTTAAAGGTGTGCTGGAATAATTCGTAAACTCATTGAGTCTACTGTATCAGAATTTTGTCTGCAATAAACTTACGACTTGATTATCTATCTTCGATTCATTAATATTTTTTGCCTGATACTGGCATGAAAAGAAGATTAAAAGGATTGTTTTATTCATGTGTTCAAGATTAGAATACTAAAGATAAAAAACCATTGGATTCTATAGAACAATATTGTTTTTATTTCATCTTTTATAGTTTCGTTCGGAACGAATAAACCACTAAAACTAATTCTCACCGCCGGACGATTTCCTTGTTTACCTTAAATTTCCCGACACTTCGACCGGGCTATTAATATTTAACGCTTACAGCGTTAGTGAAAATTAAATTCAGAAATCATCTATCCGGAAACGGCCTCTTTTCATTGAGACTGAAATTGAAATGAAACGTTAGAGAGATCGAGAAGTTCCGACAAAGGAAGAAATCACTCGTTCGAACTTAGGTTTTATAAAAATGGAAGTTGAAGATGAAAATAAGCCTTGAATTTTCTGCTTCGTCTTGCTTCAAGGCAAAGATGAAGGTCTTCGGCAGGAAAAATACTACATCAAAAAATATCGCGCTTTTTAATATCGCGAATAAAAAGTTGCAGGTTTGTTTTGCCCCGGTATTCATTTTCATTAATCGAATAGCAAATATCGAAAGGCGTTCCCGAAGTAATCAAATCATATGCTTCAGACTGGTTAAAAGCAATCCCCGGAAATATTCCTGAGTTTACATCTGGTTCAACCAAGTCGAGTTTAAGGTGCTCTTTATTTTTACCCACCAGGCGGCTGGTTCCGGCATCATAAACATCTTCGGTAACAAAAACCGGCGTCATGTTGTGTGGCCCAAACGGAGCAAATTGTTTCAGGATACGAAAAAAGCGAGGTGTAATTTCACTCAATGTAATCTTTGCATCCACCTCAACAGTTTGTATCTGTTGCTTATCGGTGATCTGACGGGTTACAATTTCTTCGAAACGTTGTTTAAACTCGGGAATATGCTCAATCTTCATCGTAAGTCCGGCAGCATACATGTGCCCGCCGTACGATTCGAGCAGATCACTACATTGGCCGATAGCCTCGTAAAGATCAAAATCGCGTACCGAACGTGCCGATCCTGTTGCCAGCCCATTCGATTCAGTAAGAATCACAGTTGGCCGGTAATATTGTTCGGTAACACGCGAAGCCACAATTCCCACAACTCCTTTATGCCAGTCGCGGTTATAAAGCACAGTACTGTTCATGGCCTTCATCTCTTCGTTTCCTTCAATCATATCAAGCGCGTCCTGTGTGATATCGCGGTCGAGTGTTTTTCGGATTTCGTTGAACGAGTCGATCTCTTCACCTAAAAGGTCGGATTTATCCTCATCATCAGAAACAAGAATCTGCACCGATTTCTTACCGTGCTCAATCCTTCCCGACGCATTCAACCGAGGCCCAATCTTAAAAACAATATCGCTTATGGTAATCTCGGTTCCGTTTATTCCGGCAAAATTGATGATGGTTTGCAATCCAACACCTGGATTTGAATTGAGTTTCTTTAACCCATAATACGCCAATACACGGTTTTCTCCGGTAATTGGCACAATGTCGGCAGCAATACTAACGGCTACCAAGTCAAGCAGATCGTAGATTTCTTCGTATTCTACATTATTTTTCTGCGAATAAGCCTGAAGCAATTTAAATCCAACACCACATCCCGACAGTTCTTTGTACGGGTAATCGCAATCGGGTTGTTTGGGATCGAGAACTGCCACCGCAGGCGGAATCTCTTCGCCCGGATTATGATGATCGCAAATAATAAAATCCAATCCGCGCTCTTTGGCACGCGCAATTTTATCAACTGCTTTTATCCCGCAATCAAGTGCTACAATAAGTGTAAAGCCATTATCAACAGCGTAATCAATACTTTTTGGTGAAATTCCATAACCTTCGCTGTACCTATCGGGAATATAATATTCAATTTCTTTTATCCGCTGTTTCAGGAAAAGATACATCAAGGCTACCGACGTAGTACCGTCCACATCGTAATCGCCGTACACAATCACTTTTTCCTGATTGTGAATTGCCTCTTGCAAGCGTTCTACTGCTTTCTCCATATCCTTCATCAGAAAAGGATCATGAAGATCGCTTAAGCGCGGACGGAAAAACGCTTTGGCATCGTTGTAAGTTGTAATACCACGCTGCACCAACAGCCGCGCAATTACCATATTTACATTTAACGCCGCAGAAAGGTGTTTTACCTCATTTTGGTCGCCTTGTTTTTTAAAGTCCCAAATTCTATCCATTCTGCGCTTATAAAATTTTTTCGATGAATGTGCAAAGATACAAAATGCATGTTCATATTGAAACAAATCCTAAAATCGCACCATTATTTTTTGCTTTCGGTCAACTAAAAAAAGAACAAGCAACTTGTTTTATTATCTTTGCCCCGTTTTCACAGAATCTAAAAATACGGTGTTATTTCGATGGATGAGAACGAGATAACAAATTTGAATAAAGAGAAATTATGAGTCATCAGGAATTAAGCGAACAAGAAGTAATCAGAAGAAATTCGCTGCAAAAACTTCGCGAACTCGGATTTGAACCCTATCCGGCAGCACAATACCACGTAAACACAACTTCGGCCGAAATAAAGGAAAACTTTAAGGAAGAAGATAAGAACTTCCAGGAAGTGGTTATTGCCGGACGTTTAATGAGCCGCAGGATTATGGGAAAAGCTGCTTTTGCTGAGTTGCAAGACCACGAAGGCCGCATCCAGATTTATGTGAACCGCGACGAAATTTGCCCTGATGATGATAAGACACTTTACAACGAAGTATTCAAAAAATTGCTCGACATGGGCGATATTATCGGTATTAAAGGTTATGCTTTTATTACTCAAATGGGCGAGCTTACCATTCATGTAAAAGATATTACGGTATTGAGCAAATCGTTGCGCCCGCTACCGGTTGTAAAAGAAAAAGAAGGAAAAACCTTTGATGCTTTTACTGATCCGGAACAGCGTTACCGACAGCGTTATGTCGATTTGATTGTAAATCCGCAGGTAAAAGACACGTTTATCAAGCGCACCAAAATTTACAACACCATGCGCCAGATGTTTAACGAATATGGTTACCACGAAGTAGAAACGCCAATTCTACAGCCTATTCCGGGAGGAGCAACTGCCCGTCCGTTTATTACGCACCACAATGCACTAAACATGCCGTTGTATATGCGAATTGCCAACGAACTTTACCTGAAACGATTGATTGTTGGTGGTTTTGAAGGAGTTTACGAGTTCTCGAAAGATTTCCGTAACGAAGGAATGGACCGTACACACAACCCCGAATTTACGGTAATGGAAATTTATGTAGCCTACAAAGACTACAAATGGATGATGGCCTTTACCGAAGAAATTTGCGAACGTGTGGCAATGGCTTTACACGGAACTACAAAAGTTCAGCTAGGCGAACATACCATAGACTATAAAGCGCCATACCCGAGAGTTACCATGACCGAAGCGATTAAAGAGCATACCGGTTACGACATTTCAGAAAAAAGCGAAGACGAACTCCGAGATATTTGTGATAAGCTGGGTATTGAAACCGACCCTAGCATGGGAAAAGGAAAACTGATTGACGAAATCTTTGGAGAGAAATGCGAAGGCAACTACATTCAACCAACCTTCATTATCGATTATCCGGTTGAAATGTCACCACTTACAAAGAAACACCGCGACAACCCGGAACTGACTGAGCGTTTTGAATTGATGGTAGCCGGAAAAGAACTGGCAAATGCTTACTCTGAATTGAACGACCCAATCGATCAGCGCGAACGTTTCCAGGATCAGTTGAAACTTTCGGAAAAAGGCGACGACGAAGCCATGTTTATCGACCAGGATTTTCTGCGTGCTTTGGAGTATGGAATGCCACCAACATCGGGAATGGGAATTGGAATGGACCGCTTAACCATGTTTATGACCAACAGCCCATCGATTCAGGACGTTTTGTTTTTCCCGCAAATGAAGCCGGAGAAAAAAGCAGTAGAAATGACCGACGACGAGAAACTGGTTTTTGGACTATTGAAAGAAAAATCGCCGGTTGAACTTAACGAACTAAAAACAGCTAGCGAACTTAGCAACAAAAAATGGGACAAAGCCATTAAAGGCCTAACCAAGAAGAATGTAGCTAAAGTAGAAAATACCGATACCGGATTAATTGTTAGTTTGGGATAGAACAAAGAACCAAGATTCAAGAATAAAGATAGAGCCTTTCCGTCATTGATGGAAGGGCTTTTTTGTGGCTGGAAAAGTCCCAATAATAAATAACTAATTTTCAAATTTTGGTTACTCCTTGGTTTGGGAGTTTGAAGTCAGAGTTGACTGTTCGCAAAAAGAATAACGCAACCTTTTAAGGCGTTGGCGGTTATATCAATAATAAAAGCAACGCGAACAAAACTGAACCAAAACATAGCGTATGAAAAAGCTCCCTTTGATTCTTGCCCACCGTGGACTTGTAACCGAATACCAGGAAAACACTTTACCGGCTGTTGAGGCAGCACTTGAAAGTCCGTTTTGTAACGGTACCGAATTCGATGTTTTTCTAACCCGCGACAACAAAGTGGTGCTGTTTCACGACGAAAACCTGAAAAGGCTTACCGGCATCGATAAAAACATTTACGACCTTACCTGGAACGATCTTCAAACCATTCAGGTACTACCCGAAATAGAAGTCGATGGCGGCCTGCGAAAATATTCAGGGCCGGCATCAATTCCGCTGCTCGAAGATGTTTTGGAAACCATTAAAGGAAAAGACTTTTTTGTGGATATTGAATTGAAAGCTTATGCTCCACGCTGGTCGAAACGGAAAATCGGCGGCGAAGTAGCCAAAATTGTAAAACGCTTGGAAATGCTGGAACAAGTAGTTTGCACTTCGTTTAACTTTTTTATGCTCCACAACCTCGAGAAAACATATCGCCCAACTCCTTCAGGTTTTGCGTACGATGATAATATGCCCCTTTCGGCCAAATGGCTCAACAGAATTATGGAGTGGAATATTATTGGCAAGCTGGTACATTCTAATGCAGTATGCACAGAATACACCTTAATTGACGAAGATACGGTAGCAAAATATCACAAGCGAAAAATGAAGGTAGGAACTTTTACGCTTTACCCACTAATGCCGGGTGAAATGCCGGAAGAAAAGCAAGCCTTTTATAGTACTGAAGTAAAACGCTTGGCAAAATTGGGGGTAGACTGGATAGAAACAGACCAGCCGGAACTGGTATGGAAAGACTTGAATAGTTAAGGAATCAGACAGGAAAAGTCGACAGAAGTGCAGAAAAAAGCATTCTCTCCTATAGGTAAATTTTGATGCCTAATTCAGATTTGGGGAATCACGGTTGATGTGCCGCGAACTAATGATTTTGTTTCAAATCCCGATAGCTTAAATACATCATTACAGAAACCACACTAAGCAACAGGACTGCATAAGTAATAATTGCTACCATAACACCTAATTTTAGATGCTACCTAATTTACTGTGTTTTGGGATGGGCAAGCCTTTACGACACAAAAACTTATTAAGTATGAGCTGTTTATAACGGCAAGATGAATTGCAATAAGATACTATTCCCAAAAAGAATTTACTCTGATTTTTCAGGGAGTATTAATGACTTTACTTCCCGATACATAAAACCCGTTGGCTTCTGAAGCTTCTATTTTTAATACATGCGTTCCTGTAAATAAACTACCGGGTAGTTTTGCCTGCCAGATATGTGGCGAACCCGTTCGGCGCAAGGCGGCCTTTCGGCTGAAAGAACTTGGGTAAACATCTAAACTATTCAGCTCAACATTTCGGGCAACATTAGGATCGACCAAATCCGTTTTTTGCATTAAAATCCATTCTCCGTTATCAACCTGCATTCTCACCTGCGTTTCTTCGGAGCCCGCATAAACATTTGCAATAACAATCCCCTCTTCCAATTCCTGCAAAACCGGAATGTGTTTGTCAACAGAATCCTGGTCATTCACCCAAATTGTCATTTGTTGCGATGAATCGAGTCCTACTCCTTTAAACTGGAAGCGGTAATCACTCTTATTAAATTGAATAAGAAAATAATTTCGCGGCGATCCGCACTGCATCAATGCCGATGGAACTCCTTGCCAGTCGCGCTCGCCAGTCCACCAGTTGCCACATGAAGCACCGGCTACAATCTCCATAATATTAGAGCTTAAATAATGTCGGCTAACGCGGTGTGTATGTCCTGATAATATCAAAACTTGCTCACGGTTTTCGAGTAAAGAAAGAATTTCGCCTTTGTTTTTTACTGCAAACATGGGGATGTGCTGCGCAATAACGACCAATTTCTTATCGGAAACCAGTGCTAAATCATTCTTTACAAAACGTAATTGCTTTGCGGTAAAACGCCCTTCGTATCCTCGCTTTCCTTTTGGATAGACATTATTTAAAACGATAAAATGAACATCTCCGTAATTAAAGGCATAATCTGCAGCACCGAATAAACTATTGAATGTTTGTTGTTGATTTTCGATGCTTTTGTCGCGGTCGTGATTTCCGGCAACCGTCCACGATTTTGCAGGCAGACTTTCCAGCGTCTGTTTAAACAACGGAAGATCTTCGATATTGTCGTTAACCAAATCGCCCAGAAAGATATTAAAGTCGATATCAGTACGAGAAATCAGTTCTGACATTACCGAGTTGTTCGCATATCCAAATTCCTGGATGTTGCTAACCTGTACATCGCCAATGGCCCCCATTCTGAATTCTGATTTCCTCTTCGTTTTTTCCACACCAAAAGAAACATCGCCTGATTGATTTGCCTTACCAAAATATCGGGAGTTTGTATTCCCGATAGAAGAACCTGTACTTCTAAAATTTGCAGGTAATATGGGGAATATACTGGACGTAGAATCCACCGGCAAAGAGAATTCTCCATTTCGCGTTGTAGTTACAATCGTATCACCGTTTGATACAGGAATACCTTTAAGCCCTTTTTCCCCCCGATCGAATATTCCGTTGTGGTTTGCATCGAGAAAAACATACCCATTTACTTCTTGTATATTCTTTTGAGCAAATGCGAAGAAAAATAACAACGAAAAACAAAGTAAAAGTCCTGCCCGTTTCATTCTGTTAAAATTGATTGTTGACAATCGAATAGTATTTCAATAAGGTGTACTAACATTAAAAGAATTGAGGACACCTTTCGTAAAAGGTATCCTCAACACCAGATCATTTATAGTTGGATTATTCTCCTGCCGGAATATCGTACTTGTAAAGCACTGTTTCACCAGTATTAGAGCTGGTATATGCTGCATAAGCAACTCCATTCGAACCGAAATCCATGTACAAATTATCTGATTCGACAGCAGCAAGCTGAGTAGGTGTTGTCCAGTCCTGAGCATCTTCATCGAATGAAGCTACCACCGGGAACATACTATCGTCTCTATACATTAAGAATGGTGTGCCTGAAGGAGAAATAGAAAGACTGAATTCACGTGTAGATGAAAAATCTACCGCAATTGGTGTTCCCATTTTACTCCAGGTTTCAGTTGCAGCATCATACTTCAACAATCTTGGTCGGTAAATATCGGCACCCGACTCATCATCGGCAGTACAAACGTATACATTGCCATCACGGTCAACATCCATATCAAAATCGCGCAAGTTGCCTGTTGTTGCACCTTCTGATACGTAGTTTTCTGCAATTGTCACCCAAGTTCCATTCTCGTATTTATATACTGAGAATTTTCCAACTCTGTCAATGTTATCAAATGTTCCGATATAGATTACACCATCTACATTTACCGCAGTAGGAAAATAAGTAGCATTGCCAGCAGCCCTTCCCGGCATTGGAACATTTGCATTCCATGAACTTCCATCAAAATCAGAAACGTTTAATTCTCGACGCGACAAAATTCCGCTAGCATTGTTAGTGCAGAAAAGCATTGGGTTGCCATCGTTTTTCACTACTAGATCGTTATAAGTAATACGCACATCTGTTATACCTTTATTTCCCACTGTTGACCATGCAGAACCGTCATAAGACATAACTGTTGCTGAATTCGTCGTACCACCTTCGGTATCGTAAGGATCAAGATTTGTGTAATCAGCAAAAGATACAAAAGGATTTCCGTTACCATCGAAAGCAATGGATGGGGATGTTGCACGTCCTTCTGAAATTGTTGTAGATCCAACATTTACAAGAAGTCCTTCTTCCAGGGTAAACACGCCCACTTTTTCATCTTCTGTCTCTTCCATGTCTAAAGCATAAACAATATAAGGCAGGTTATTTACCGGATTCACTCTCATTTTAAAATCGCGAAGATCTGTTGTATCCACTAAAACCTGCGACCATACAGCATCAGGTAATTCATCTACCGTTACGGTATACCTTGTATTGTTTGTTCCTTCAGAAACAATGTAATCAAGTGGCGAAGAAAAATCGTTTACAGTTACACCGCTTTGCTGCAATACGCTATTAATAGTTACCGTATCGTCTTCAGTAACTTCAAACCTTGCCACAAGAGCAGTTTTGTCTACATAGTCGGGCAGTGAAATTGTAAAATCACCTTCAATACTTTCAATAGTATAGTCGTTAAAAAGAACGCCCTCATTGTCTTCGGCATAAAAACCAAAGCTAGTCATCTCTGCATCGCCATACTCAATTGGCGGAATTGGATCGTCCTTTTCACAGGCTGCTACTGTTACCAGTAAAGCCAATACAAAAAATAGTCTAAAAATTTCTTTTTTCATTTTTTTGATGTTTACAGTTAATAATTCTAATTAATTTATTTAATGTTCTTCTTTTTGTTTATCCTGTGCCGGGTTAAGTACTGCTTTTATTAGTGGTACTTCCAACAAGCCATCATTAATATTTTCACTTACTTTTTGGGTGTTTACCTGCTCAAGTATTTTATCGAAATGTGCTATGCGATCCCAGTTTTCAACCTTATTGTAAAGGTTATTTCGAATGGAGGCTGACCAAAATGAAATATTTTGTTTATCCAGTTCCCATTCCTTTTTTAGATTTTTTAGAACATCGCTTAACTCTGTTTTGAAGCTTTCTGGTTGAGTTGCTAAATAATTCAATTGCTCTAAAGTTGTTTGAATAAGCGTATCCACATCTTCGGGCTTACACGAAAAGGTGATGGTACACCGTTGAAGGCTGGAAGGGTACAATGCTTGGCTCCACCGTACCCGGGAACTGTAAATCATCCCCATTTCTTCGCGCAAAACCTTTAATAGCCGTTTGTTAATAATTTCGGCACTGATATCGTTTAGCAGCTCTGTGTGATTAAAATTTTCAATTGATTTATTGGTTTGAAAAATAAGGCGAACCGTAGATTTTGAATTCTCGCTAACATTGCGAACAAAAGTTGTATCATTAAAAGTTGGAGGATAAGTGTATTTGTAAGCATTATCAAGCTCGTACCCCGGCAAACTCGCAATATACTGTTCAATATATGGCTGAATTTCTTTTAAGGAACAATCGCCTAGTATAATAAAGTTAAAACCATTAGCCGACCCAAACTGCGAAGTATAAATAGGTATTAAGCGATCAAGAGTTAAGCCCTCTTCAAGCAATGAATCAGTAAAAACCCTTGTAGTGTAATTGTCGCCATTTATCAGTTTCCCCAAATCGCGGCCAAATTTTGTAGCCGGGGTAACATTCGTAGTTTGGTACGCTTCAATAGCCTTGCTTTTTACCTGTTGAAAAACTGCTGTATCAATTCGTGGCTCCATCCAACGCATGTACAATTGCTGAAACATAAGTTCCATATCTTCCAAACTGCTCCGACCAACAATCCCGCTACGCTTTGGTTCGATATGAAAAGTAGCACCTGCCATTTTCCCGGCACGGTAATAGTTTAGCTCCTTCCGAGAAAACTGTCCTACTCCACTTAATGTTAGAATTTGATCGGCATAAGTAGCTGAAACGTAATCAGCACTATCAAGCGCATACTGACCACCATTTCGGTAAGCACTCATTATTACTCTTCCGGGAGAGAGTGATGTGGACTTAAACGTTACACTCGCCCCATTGCTAAGTTGCAGCTGGTCGGCATCAATCTCGTCGATATGATTTATACATACAACGCTTCCGGGGCTTGGTTTTTGGGGCATAAGCTCATCGGGAACACTTAAATCCTGGCTGTATGGCAAAACAGGAGAATGGGCTACACTATCAAAAACCTCAAGTAATTCAGTCTCTGTCGGAAGTTCTTCCTTTGCTTCGTCGAAAGCATAAAGCATATAATGCGTTTGCTCCGGTTTGCGTAATGTCTGAAGCTGATTCACCAAAGCTACCGAATCGATACTTTCGATATACTTCTCGGCCAACTTGTATTCATCTTTTAAGGAAATTACTTTATAACCTTTATAAAATTCGTTATAAATTTCGCTCATCAAGGGTTTAGAACTTACAGGTTCTTTTGATTCCACCCTTCGCCTAAGATTTGAGATATAGTCTGTTTTCGCCTTTTCAATTTCCGACTGGGTAAAACCATAGCGAAACAGTTGCTCAGCGTAGGTAGCAAATTCAATTATTCCTTGTTTTACCTTCCCCGGAGCAAGTTCAACGCTACCCGACAACACCCTCTTTTGGTTTAGAAAACTAAAATAACTATAGCCTGCTTTAACATAAGCAGGATCGGAAAAGGACAATTCGGAAAAGCGCGCGCTTGTAAGCTGATTAAGCAAAAGGTTTTGTAAATATGCCGGGTAGTCCTGCTCTCTGGAAACAGGTTCAATATTTTCCAGCAACTGAATAGTGTATAACTCGACCTTAGCAAGGCTTTCGTGTGTAATGGTTTTTACCTCCGGTTTTTCGTAATTTTCAATATTGTACTCTGGCACTTTGCCCTGCAGAACTGATTTCTGAACAGAAAAGTACTTTTTAATTGCTTTTTTAACCTTCTTTGGTTTTACATCGCCCACCACGGCAACTGCCATTAGCGACGGATCGTACCAGGTTTCGTAATAGTTTCGCAAATCACTTACCGGGGCATTGTTAATTACTGCTGTATCGCCTATAGTTAAGCGCTTGCTGTACCTCGAATTATTAAGGAGTTCAAGTAATAATGCATTTTGCGCATCGTATTTTGGTCCATCTTTTAAAAGCCATTCCGAGAAAATAACCCCTCGCTCGTCTTCTACCGCTGCGCTATCGAGCAAAAGCCCGCCTGCCCAATCGGCCAGTATCATAATGGTACTATCGACAAAATCCTGATCAGAAGAGGGTAATTGCAACTTATACACCGTTTCGTTCATCGATGTATGTGCATTTAAATCCGCACCAAATTTTGCTCCTTTCGACTCTAGAAAAGTCGTTAAAGAATTTTCGGGGAAGTGTTTTGTTCCATTAAACGCCATATGTTCCAGAAAGTGAGCAAGCCCTCGTTGTTCTTCGGTTTCAAAAACTGAACCTGACTTTATAAAAAGCCGGTAAACAGCTTCTCCTCTTGGCTTTGGATTGGGATAGATATAATAAGTAAGTCCGTTATCAAGCGTTCCTTTTTCAAGCCTTTTGGGAGCTTCCAATTGCTGAGAAAAAGCAAAACCGTTAACAATAAACAGTATAATAATGGTAAGAAATAGTTGCCTCATCTTTATTTGAATCATTCTCGTGTATTGAATTTTACAGGGATTACCCCTCTTCGTTTATCCGAACCTCAGATTTAATTGATTTTTGTAATCGTAAACTCACGCTGGTTTTCATCGTTCCCCGGAAGCCCCATGGTAAGTCCCAGGTTATTGCTCTCAATACGAATAGTCAAACTGTTGTCTTTTGTTGGGTCTACAGTGTTTCGCATCCAACGAATACGAACCGGCATATCATAAATCCCCGGAAGGAATACGACTTCATCAGAAGAATTAACCACTTCGTAATCTACTCCCTCTTGCAATCCATCACCAGCAGTAACAGAATAAACAACTGTTAAATCTTCACTCAAGGGTTTCGAGCTCAGAAAGATTCTGTATTCGCCTACGGTATTTGCTTTTGAAGAAATTGTTGTGCTCGAAATTTCATCCCGCATAATGTGGATAAAAGGATGATCATAAGGTTCAAATTCATCTTTCCCGCACGAGAAAAGCACCAACGCCAGCAGAAATGTTGTAATATATTTTTTTGTCATCATAGCCAGATTTTAATTGTATGAAGGATTTTGTACCATGTTGGGATTTGTATCCATTTCCTTTTGTGGAATAGGTAATACGAATAAATCACTCGGATACTCAATTCTTGTTACAGAAGAGTTAGTTGATGCCGACCGCACCAGGTCTTTTTTCCAACGTGTAATATCAAAAAACTGATGCCCCTCGAAACAAAGCTCTTTGGCTCTTTCTTGTTCGATAGCAAGAGCTAAGCCCTCATAAGTTTCAGAAAGCTCAATCGCTGAAACATCAACCTGCAAACCACGTGCTATAATCGCTTTAACATCAGCAGCGGCTTCGCTCAACATATTTTTATTGAGATACGCTTCTGCACGGTTCAGGTACATCTCGGAACAGCGCAGCACAAACGGATCGTAGTGTTTATTCTCTTCCGAAACATTTGCAGTGATGAAATACTTTTTGCAAACCGGCGAACCATCTTCTTCTGTTAAGAGTTGGAGGCGAATATCTGTTGTATCTTGAAATAAATTTATCAGTGTATCCTCCGGCACAGCAATAGGCGAGCGCGGCGCGTAAAAAGTAGCCAGACCGGAACTTTTGAGCGTTCCGTTCAATCTGAAAATAGTTTCATCCCCTGCTTCCAGATCATTATACATCCCCAAATAATCGTCGCCATACGAAAGCGGAATCCGATCGATCACCTTTGTGGCATACTCGATAACATTATCCCAATCTTCCATGTACAAATAAACTCGTGCCAAGAGAGCATTGTCGGCATCAGGCGAAGCATAGTAATCTTCACGTGGTGTGAGTCCCTCGAAATACTCAAGTGAGCTTTCGAGATCACTTATTATTTGTTCGTAAACTTCTTGAACTGTATTACGCCGCAGGTTATCGTCAGCACCGGGAACTTCCAAAACGACCGGCACTCCCAAGTGCGATGCATCATCGGTGTAATTGTAAGGTTGGGCATAAACCCGGCAAAGATCGAAATGCCCTAATGCTCTCAGGAATAAGGCTTCTGCCATTATTCGATTCAGTTCGTTGCTTTGCTTTGGAAACTCAGCCAACAAACCGGGTTGATATTCAATAATATTATTGGCATTTGCCAACGCCTCGTAGATGTATCGCCAGAGAATTCCAACCGCCCTGACCTCTTCATCGGGATTAGATGTGAAGTTGTATTGACTCATCATGTCTGAGCCATCACTCACAGAACTTACTCGCAGCATGTTACCGGCAACTTCAGGATACTTGAAAAAATCATCCTCATAATAATCATAATAAGTACTATAAGTTCCGGGAAGTGCAGCCCGAATTCCATCAACATCAGAGAAAAGAACCGGAATAGAGGTTCTTCCAATGGGATCTACTTCAAGAAAATCGCAAGCTCCTGCAGAAACCACCAATAAAATGATCGCTGTATATTTTAGAATAATCTTTTTCATTCGTTTCATCCTCTTCATTTAATTCTGCTCTGTTTTTAAAAAGATAAATTCACACTCAGTGAGTACACCTGTTCTTTCGGGAAACCAGACATTAGCTGTCGGTAGGAGTTCCTGTCTTTACTGTCATGCCGGGTCCAAAGCCCCAGGTTATCACCTATTAAGCTTATACTCGCTTTGCCAAGTCCAAGCGTATCCAAAATATGGTCAGGAAAAGTATAAGTGAGTGCGATATTTTGCAGCCGAACATTCGTTTTCTCATATAAAAATCGTGTTGAATTCATCATCGACTGCGTTGATACGCCCCAAATTGGCTTAGGATTTAAAGCTACATCTCCCGGGTTCTGCCATCTGTCCAACTGATTTACCGATTGGTTTTGTGACATAATACTCCGGCCATCCGATACCACATTTCGGGCATAAGAACTAAACGCATACCCTCCTATTTCGTAATTCAATAACATGGAGAATGAAAAATTCTTATAGCCAACTGTATTTGTAGCTCCCCCTGTTAAAAATGGAGTAGAAGATTTCCCGGGAACACGGTTGTCATAACTATAGCTTCGTGTGACGTTTCCATCAATATCGTACCAAAGAGGAGCACCATCACGAGGATCGACACCAGCCCAACGTACAAGGAAATAGGTATCTACTCCGTCACCTTCTTTCCACAGTTTTTCATTCACTGTTTTCGTAATATTCTCGTACAATTTCAACAACACATTTTTATTATGTGCCATGTTTATACTTGTATTCCAGAAGAAATCAGTTTGCTTTAACCATTCCATCGCAATTGTGGCTTCAATCCCACGGTTTCTTATTTCTCCCACATTACGGGTTATGCTAGCACTACCAGTCGTTCTCGATGCGTCAATTTTACTCAGCAAATCAACAGTTTTATTGTTGTACCATTCCGCATCAATATCTAAACGGTCGAAGAGCCTTAGCCTGACACCAATATTCGTCATTTGTGTTGTTTCCCAGCTTAAAGTTGGCTGGGGAGAGCTTTGCATCGCAGCTCCCTGCTCGTTGTAGTAATTATTTGAAATATCATAAGCATAAATTCCCTGAGCGGTTTGCGTCCCCAGGCGCGAATTACCATTCGTCCCATAACTTGCTTTTAATTTCAGAACATCAATTACCCCACTCGAGAAGAAATTTTCATTATGGATATTCCAGGAATAACCGGCAGAATAGAACTTTCCCCATCGCACATCTTCTCCAAATGCAGAATTACCATCGGCTCTTGCATTGAAAGTTAAGAAATGTCGACTATCGTAACCATACGCTAGTTGCCCAAAGAACGACATGGCATGATCAATATCTGCACTGCTCGACCCATTCCTGTCTACAGCATAAGAAACTTCTTTGATATGGTCGTTCACAAAACCTGATCCTCTGGAACTGGCTGTACGGTAAGTTCTGGAATTAATCTCCATCCCTAGTAACCCGTTAAATTTGTGCTTCCCAAATGTTTGTGAATAATTTAAGCGATTTATATTTGTTACTAATAGCGAACTAATATGCGCACGCCTGGATTCACCCAATGGTGTGCCGTCCAAATCCATTCCAGTCCAGTTTGTTCTTGCATCGTAACGATCTTCAAAGCGGCTCTGGTAATCCATTCCAAGCTGAGTCGTAAATTTCAGGCTTTTCAGAATATCATAGCTTAACATTAAGTTGGCATTCGACATAAAAGCTCTTTGTCGGTAATCGTTTTGTTCGCGCTCAGCCACACTGTTAAAAAACTTTTGTGTTATCCAATTAGGCTCTCCATTTGCTTTTCGTCCATCAATGATCTGATTGTACAACCGGAATGTTCCGTCAGAATAATAGGGGCTGTAAATAGGGAGAAATTCGTAATAGTCTCGTCCCATATTGAAAATATCGTCGATACTATAGGAAGCAGACAAAATAAACGACACCGAAAATTTATCTGAAACATTAATCTTGTTATTGGTGCGAAATGAATACCGGTCGGTATTATTGCCTTTTACTGTTTGACTTTCGTTATAATAAGAACCGGAAATATAGTAGCTCGATTTCTTGGTTCCTCCACTCATCACCAAATTGACAAGGCTGTTGTTGCCTAGTCCGAAGTACACATCAGACCAATCTGTTGATGTTTCACTGTACTGGTTAAGATCGTTATCCTGAAAAGGAAAATAATCCATATCAAGCCCTGCATTTTGGTATGCCTCTCTTGCCAACATAAGGTAATCCTTACCATTCATCGTTTTCACCAAGGTTGATTTATCAATCCTGGATACACCATAGCGAGCCTGAACGGAAAGTGACGGTTCTGATTCTCCACCACTCTTTGTTGTAACCAAAATAACTCCATTGGCTCCGTTGGCTCCGTATATTGAAGTAGCAGTTGCATCCTTTAGTACTGTAATCGATTCAATATCCTGAGGATTAATACCGGCAAGTGGAGAAATAGATGCATCTACTCCTGGTATCATATTGGTTTTTCCGCCAGTATACAAAGGTGTACCATCAACAATCCACAAAGGCTCGTTAGAAGCAGATAGAGAAGCAGTTCCTCTGATACGTGTAGTAAAACGGGTACGCGTAGTTGCAGGATCATCCGTATTTGGCTCTATTTTCAACCCTGGTATCATACCATCGAGCAAAGCATCAACACGTGTAGCCGGCCTATTCTTAATCTGCTCGGCATCTACCTGGTAGGCACTTCCCACCATATCAGTGCGTTTTTGCACTGTGCCATATGCACCAACAACAGTTACATCATCTATCTCATATTCGTCGGTTTCCATTACCACATCGATAACTATCCGGCCATCAACTTTTATTTTCTGCGTTTTTAACCCAATAAAAGAAAACTCGATAAATGTCTCCGGGCCCATTGCTCCGGAAATTTTATAACGACCGTCTACATTGGTAATAGTACCTCTATTGGCATCATGAACGACAACTGTCACCCCGGGAATTGGAGCTCCTGATTCATCAGTTACTATTCCCTGCACCGAATGTTCCTGAAGATTCTTTTTCGCCTGAACCACCTCTTCCTCTGGCATTTTTGAAAGAACCACAATCTGACGATCATGTACTTCATAGTAGTTATAAGTATCCCTGAATATTTCATCAAGGATCTCATTAACCGACATGTTTTCTACGTTAACATCAACTTTCCTGTCAAGATCAATATCGTTTTCGCTGTATATAAAGATATATTCACTCTGTCCCTCGATTTGTTTGAATACATCTTTCAGCGACTTACTATCTACATGAATACTGAACTTTGCTTGCTGGGAATAACTATTCGCAGCAAACGAGGCTAAGCTGACACAAATAAGCAGCGTTAGTAATTTCATTTTCAATAAAAAATTTGTACTCCCTGCAAGAGAGCAACTGTCCCACTTTCTCTTTTTTTTCATACTTTTATGAATTATCGGTGCATTATTATTGATAATGCATAACTAACTGAAGGAGAATAAGGGCCCAATCCTATTCTCCTTTCTTTCTAAAAATCTATGTTATTCCGGTATTGATAGAATAACCTTATCTCCTAATATTTGATATTTGGTTTTTGACACTTTTGCAAGTACTGCAAGTACTTCATCAAGCGATTTCTTTAGTTCGAGCTTCCCACTAACTCGCGAACTATTCGAAATAACGTCATCATCAAATTCAAATTGAACGTTGTAAAAACGCTCCAGTTTATGTGTCACATAGGTTAGATCAACATCTGAAAACTGGTACCAACCTTCTCGCCAGGAGGTATAAAGCTCAGGCGTTTTAGTTTTTTCCAGCGAAATATCTTTGGTCTTCCGCGCATAAGTTGCTTTTTGCCCGGGAGCCATATAAGTTTCTATTTTAAACACCGATTTATTCTCGACCAGGGAGATGCTTCCTTCCAGTAAAACGGCCTCAGTATAATCATCATTACGGTAAGCACTTACGTTAAATTTCGTCCCGTATACCTTCACATCAACGTCGTGTGTTGAGACAATGAAAGGCCTGTCGCTATCTTTTGAGACTTCGAAATACGCCTCTCCTTCAAGATGTACTTTTCTTGTATTTTCAAACTCTGTTGGAAATGCTATCCGACTCCCTGCATTCAGCCACACCATTGTCCCATCGGCTAATTGCAGACTGGTTTCGTCGCCATAAGGAACAATTACCTTATTTAATTCCTCTTTTCGGTTTTTCTTTCGTTCTTGTTCTTTTACTGACACAATTTGATCCCCGTCTATACGGATTGCTTTTGCGCTGTCTAAAACAGTTAAGGAAGAACGCTTGTTCTCCAGGGCTACCTGATTTCCGTCGGATAAAATAAGTGTAGATTTTGCCAACTCAGGTTTACCGCTTGCATCAGTGCTTTCGAAATACCACTGATTATTCCGACTCTCTCTCAGATACAATCCGGCAGCCAACACAACTGCCAACATAACTGCAGCTGCAACAACACTACGGTACAAGTACATTTTTCGCGAAGTTGCTTTGGTTGATTGATTATAATTGTGTATCTGTTTCCACAATCTTGCTTTTCGCAAAGCATCAAGAGGCAGCTCGTCTTTAACTTCAAACAATCCGATTATTCTTTTGGCTTCTAGCATGCTCTGTTTACAGTAAGCATGAGTACTCAAAAATTCATCCCACGCTTCGGAACTTCGGGTTCTCACCTCCAGAGCAAACTCCTGATCTAAAAGAAAATCTTCTACAGAATATCCCTCGTATTGCTTCCGTTTTGACATTTTAATCTCTATTCTTTATCACTATAAGACAAAAAACAGCACTTTGTGACAAGAAATGTTAAGATTTTTTTGATTTGTTGAACAAACAGATAATAAAAAAAGCCAACACTCCTGAAGGTAAACTCGTTTTTAATTGCTTAATGGTTCGCGAAACAAGCTGTCTTGCAGTGACGTATGAAACCGACATGATCTCGCAAATCTCTGAATAATCGAAACCGCAAGTATATTTATAATACAAAATTTCCTTTTGCTGATTATTTAACTCTTTTATCGCCTTTTTTAGCAGTTCCGCCTTTTGCTGTGTTTCTTCTTTTTCTATTATTTGTTCCTCAATTGAAAAGGTTATTTCAGGCATAGTCTCATTCAACTCTGTATCAACTATACCACGTTTTCTGTTCTGTTCAAGTAAACGAAGTAGTTTTCTTCTGAGCGCGGTCAACAAATACAACCTTATATTACTCGTTACTCCAAGACGGGTACGTTTCTTTATCAATTCAAAAAAAACATCATGAATTGCATCAAGCACCACATTTTCGTCTTTTGCAAACTTCTTACCGTAGTTATACAAAAAATCAACATGATCATGATAAATTTTAGATAAAGCAGCATCCTTACCTTTTTGAAAATCTTCCCATATTTTGAGATTATCTCTCATAGCCACTATGCAGAATAGAGCAAAGATAGAAATTGTAAATACAGTTTATATTTTCAGGACACCTCAAATGCGTTAATTTCAGATTTAGTAAACAATTCTGAGAATCAATAGTTTTTGCGGTTACAAAACTCCATACAGCAATACCTCCCAATACAAAATGGATTATCCCCAGTACAAAAAGAATCCTGAAGTTAAGCTTTAAAACCAAAGAAAAGCTAAATTTGCTTTCATCTGAGATACGCCTCTTTAGCTCAGCTGGTAGAGCAGCTCATTCGTAATGAGCAGGTCGCGGGTTCGAGTCCCGTGAGAGGCTCTTTCATTTTAAAAGAGGTACTTCGCAATCTTTTTTACATCAGGATTGTTGTTTTAATATGAACAATCAAAATTTCAGCAGAGAATTTAATTATCATTTAAGCTCGGAATTCAAAAAAATAGATGAACTCCTGTTTGAGTTTCAAAGTAAATTCGTTTACGAGATATTTAAAATCACAAAAAAACAGCTGATAGATATTCAAGGAGAGAGAGATGTACAAGAGTCTATTCTTTCTTATTCACTCGAAATTTTCAGTTGTGCCGATTCGGTTTTGGATAAAAACAAAAATTACAGTGATTTGCGTTTAAAGGAGGAACTTGATTCAATGACAATTGCTGCAAACAGAATTGAACAGCTACCAGAACTAAAAGAATATGCAACCCAAACACATCAGAAAGCAAAAGAAATCATGGTTATTTTTTTTCCTGATTTAATTGATTTATCAGCTAACGGATTCAGGCTTCTTGAAAAGTACTGTGTTTTGTATAATCGTGATTTTGTTGTAACGGTGGCAAGTCAAATAGAAAAGAAAGCAGATTTTGATTAAAATTAAATACTGCCCAGACACGTATTTTCCTGTTATGCAGTTTTGAACTCCAATTCATAACAAAGATATGTTCCGGGCAACTCACACCCGAACCGTTGCTATTCATTATGTTTTAAATCCTGATGGCATAAATACAATACGATTGAAACTGCTGATACCAACAAGATTGCATAAGCTAATAATACAATCATGACTCACTATCTTAATGCACCTTTCGAACATAGGCCTAACCTTTAGATAAAAGAACACTGTCACTCTTTTATACGTAGAAAAGGAGAAAGGTTTACAGCTGTTCACTCAACAAAAAAGCCGTTCTCCGTCGATTGACGGATGAACGGCTTTTAAAATATTCCTTTTTCAGCTTCTAATTAGTCGTTTAATGTAAAACGATCAAAAGCTGTAACTGTCAATTCTGGATCGCTTTGCTTTAGGAAATCTTTGATTGAAATTTTTCCGTCTTTAACGTAAGTCTGGTTGATCAGAGTAACGTCTTTGTACCATTTATTAAGTGAACCTTGTGCGATTTTTTCAATCATTTGCTCCGGTTTTCCTTCGTTACGGTACTTTTCTTTTGCGAATTCAAGTTCTTTATCAATAGCTTCCTGAGGAATTGAAGCTTCGTCGATAGCAACAGGAGCCATTGCTGCAATTTGCATAGCAACATCTTTACCTACTTGCTCTTCAACATCTGCTTTATTAAAACTCACTAATGTAGAAAGTTTGTTTCCCGGGTGAATGTACGGTACTACTGATTCGTCAGCAATACATTTGTAGTACGAAAGATCTAACTTTTCGCCGGTAACACCTGTTTGCTCAGTAACCAATGCTTCAATTGAAGTTCCGTCAAGTTCAAGTGCTTTAAGCGCCTCTAAACTTTCAACTTTATTTTCGAGTGCTGCATTCAGAATTTTTTCTGCAAAAGCAACAAAGCTTTCATTCTTAGCTACAAAATCGGTCTCGCAATTCAAAACTACAATTGCTCCGAATTTGCTATCGGAAGTAACTTTTGCCAAAGCAACACCTTCAGCAGCATCTCTGTCTGCACGTTTGTTAGCAATAAGTTTTCCTTTTTCGCGGATAATTTCCAGTGCTCTATCAAAATCACCGTCGGCGTCTTTCAGGGCATTTTTACAATCCATCATCCCTGCACCTGATACTTTACGCAGTTTAACTACGTCAGCTGTTGTAAAAGACATATTAAAATCTTTTTTATAAGTTTCTATTCTTAATAATCTTTATTCTTCTTCCGAATCCTCGTCGTCGTCATCAGCTTTCGCTTTGGCTTTTTTCTTAGATGCGCCGGCTTCTGATTCTTCTTTATCCTTTTCGATTTTGCGTTCGTTCAATCCTTCGCCAATTGCGTCGCACATAGCTCCAACAATTAAACGAATTGACTGAGAAGCATCGTCGTTAGCAGGAATTACAAAGTCTATATCTCCTGGATTCGAGTTCGTATCAACGATTGCAAATACCGGAATACCCAATTTTTTCGCTTCGCGAACTGCAATCTTTTCTTTCAATACGTCTACTACAAACAAAGCAGCTGGCAAACGGGTAAGATCAGAAATTGAACCTAATACTTTTTCCAGTTTAGCACGTTGTCTTGTAATCTGCAGTTTTTCACGTTTTGAAAGGTTATCCCAACTTGTATCTTTCATCATTTTGTCGATGGAGATCATTTTTTTCACCGCTTTGCGGATTGTTGGGAAGTTGGTAAGCATACCACCTGGCCAACGCTCTGTTACGTATGGCATTCCAACACCTTTTACTAAATCGCTAACCAATTCTTTGGCTTGCTTTTTAGTGGCAACAAATAAAACTTTGCGACCAGATTTGGCAATTTGCTTGATTGCTGCTGCTGCTTCATCAATCTTAACAACTGTTTTTTGAAGATCGATGATGTGGATCCCGTTTTTCTCCATGAAGATATAAGGCTCCATGTTCGGATTCCACTTTCTTCTCAGGTGACCAAAATGTGCACCTGCATCCAATAATTCTTGAAAATTTGTTCTTGGCATCTTTTTACTTTTTTATGCTCTAAAAGCAACCGCTCAGTAGTCCGTCAACTAACGAAGTCTCAGCCGTTTTAGATCCATATAGATGAATAATAATATTAACGTTTTGAGAATTGGAAACGTTTCCTTGCTTTTGGTTGACCTGGTTTTTTACGTTCAACTTCGCGTGGATCCCTTGTTACGAATCCGGCTGCTTTCAGTTGAGGTCTTGATTCAGGATCAATTTCCATCATAGCGCGGGTAATTGCCAATCTTAATGCTTCAGCCTGACCTTTTGGGCCACCGCCGTCGAGGTTAACTTTAATATCATACTTTTCTGCTACTGAAAGAAGATTCAGTGGTTGCAATACGATATACTGTAATGTTTCAGCTGGGAAATATTCTTTCAGCTCTTTTTTGTTAACGGTAATGTTTCCTTTACCTTCACTAACGTAAATACGTGCTACTGCTGTTTTTCTACGTCCTATTGTATTAACTACTTCCATCTTGTTTATTTACTTTTTAAGTCAACAACTTTTGGTTTTTGAGCTTCATATTTATGCTCAGCACCAATAACTACATGTAAGTTTCTGTAAAGCTGACGACCCAGTTTGTTTTTAGGCAACATCCCTTTTACAGCTTTTTCAACCAGACGCTCAGGATATTTAGCTAAAATTTCCTGAGGATTTTGAAAAGTTTGTCCTCCCGGGTAACCAGAGTGACGTACGTATTGTTTGTCGCTCATTTTTTTACCGGTTAAAACTACTTTCTCAGCATTAATCACGATTACATTATCTCCACAATCTGCGTGTGAGGTAAAGTTTGGCTTGTTTTTCCCTCTTAGAATTTTAGCAATCTCACTTGCCATTCTTCCTAAAACAAGTCCTTCGGCATCAATCAAAACCCATTCTTTTTTTGCAGTTTCCTTGTTCGCCGAAACAGTTTTATAACTAAGTGTATCCACTTTTTTTCGTTTTTTATGTATCCAATACTTATGATTTTCACTCAAGCCGCCTGAATCTGACTCAACGGAATTTTATCATCAGCTCGTCTTACTTAAAGAAAATCAATCATTTACACTCCTTATCTCTAAGGATAATAATCGGGACTGCAAAAGTATTTTCTTTTTTTATATTTACAAAGAAATAACAACCAAATTTTCAATTAGTTAAAGTACTCCACCCTAATTTCTCTGCAAAACCTGAAAAAGAACACCTATACACCTAACATACAAAACGATAACACTATTTCAGCTTGGGAAATAAATACTTTACAAACCATTGACAATTGCGTTGATCCTGTTTCTATTTTGACTGTGCAGACTTTAGTGTGTTGATTTAATTTCGTTACATTTGCTACTGCCGTCATTTAGCAGAGGATGAAACAGAAGAAACCCAAGAAAATAAAGAAACGTTTATTAAATGCCTGGCTCACGTCGTTAGTGAACATCACTCTGATTTTGGTACTGGTTGGAATTTTAAGTCTGGTTCTTATTAATGCCCGCCAACTCTCGGAATATGTGCGCGAGCAAATCGGCTTCACCTTGGTTTTAAAAGACAATTTAAAAGAAGTGGAAATTATCCGGCTGCAAAAGGTCTTACAATCGGGCAAATACGTAAAATCAACAAAATACATCGACAAAGAAGCTGCGGCACAAGAACTAAGCGAAGAATTAGGAGAAGACTTTAGCGGCTTTCTTGGTTACAACCCTCTCTTTGCTTCGCTTGATGTAAAACTTCATGCACAATATACCGCTACCGACAGTTTAATTATGCTTGAACAGCATTTTCAGGAATTTCCGCAGGTTGAAGAAGTTTATTATCAGAAAAACCTGGTAACCCTTATCAACGAGAATGTAAAAAAGATAAGTCTGTTGTTGCTTTTTGTAAGCGGCTTACTCACTTTTATATTTTTTGGTCTTATTAACAACACCATTCGCTTACTCATATATTCGCAGCGGTTTATTATTAATACAATGCAAATGGTAGGTGCCTCCAGAAACTATATTCGTTTTCCATTTTTAAAACGTAGTTTTTTTCTTGGCGGCACAGGAGCACTTATGGCGAACATCGTATTAGTTGGAAGCATTTATGGTTATAGAAAGGAACTTTCAGGAATACTCACTGCCAACGATCTTCAAACTACTGCAATAATTGTAGCGATAGTATTTGCAATGGGTTTTCTTATTTCGTTGTTATCAACCTGGCTTGCGCTCAACAAATTCCTTCGTCTTAAATTTGATGAATTATTTTATTAGTTATCTTTACCCACCTATTTCAGAAACAATGGCAAAAAAGAATAAAGAAATAAAAGACAACAGCGGTTTTGCACTGGGTAAAGAAAACTATAAGCTTTTGGCAATAGGTTTTGCCATTATTGTTCTAGGGTTTATTTTAATGGCAGGCGGAGGCAGTAAAGATCCGAATGTTTTTAGCGAGGACATTTTTAATTTCAGAAGGATAACACTTGCTCCGATACTTCTGTTTATTGGTTTTGTTTTCGAGATTTACGCGATAATGAAAAAACCAAAAGAAGACTAGAAACCCAACAAACTAATGAATATACTCCAGGCATTCCTACTTGGAATAATCCAGGGACTTACAGAATTTCTCCCCATAAGTTCCAGCGGACATCTTGAAATTGGCCACGTTTTACTCGAAATTAAAAACGAAAACAACTTGTTGTTCGTGATCGTTGTTCATGTTGCTACCGTGCTAAGTACAATAGTAGTATTCCGTAAAGATATTGGCACTTTGCTACGTGACCTTCTCAAATTTGAATGGAATTTATCGACGAAATACGTAAGTATGCTTCTAGTCTCATCAATTCCAATAGTTATAATAGGCTTGCTCTTTAAAACGGAAATTGAAAACCTGTTTACCGGAAACTTATTTTTCGTAGGCTGTATGCTATTGCTTACTGCCTGTTTACTAACACTAACGGTTTACGTAAAAAAAAGCGACCAAGAAATAACCTTTGCAAAAGCATTTATAATTGGGATTGCGCAAATGCTGGCAGTTTTACCCGGAATTTCCAGAAGCGGCTCAACTATTGCAACCGGTATTTTACTAAAAATTAAAAAAGAAGATGTAGCGCGTTTTTCGTTCCTAATGGTACTTATACCGATTATTGGTGCAGCAGTTGTGGATATCTTCAGTGGTGAAATTACAACCCAAAACACAAACGTTACAAATCTGTTAACTGGTTTTATTGCAGCATTCCTTACGGGGTTGTTGGCTTGTTCGTGGATGATTAAAATCGTTAAGAAGGGGAAACTCATTTATTTCGCTATTTATTGCGCCCTTATTGGGCTAATTGCTATATTTGCAGCCTGATTTTTACTTAAATTGGCCAATTCTCTGAATAACAGAGACTTATAAATATGCCCGAATTTAAAGACACATACGACTTCCCTGCAGGGGAGATATTGTTGTTTGACAAAGCGCTGAATTGGACTTCGTTTGATGTTGTCAACAAGGTACGCTATGAACTTTGTCGCAAACTTGGCATTAAGAAAATGAAAGTTGGGCATGCCGGAACTTTAGATCCTCTCGCAACCGGGATGATCATTCTTTGCACCGGAAAAGCAACAAAGAAAATTGAAAGCATTCAAACGCAGGAAAAAGAATATCTGGCAACCATAAAAATTGGAGCAACAACTCCTTCTTTCGACCTTGAAACAGAAGAGGACTCGCGAAACAATTACAGCCATGTAACCAAAGAAATGCTGGAAACTACAATTCAGCAATTTATTGGTGAGATTGATCAGGTTCCTCCTGTGTTTTCTGCGGTAAAAGTAAAGGGAAAACGTGCGTTTAATTACGCTCGAAATGGAGAAGAGGTAAAACTTCAAGCTAAAAAAATTGTTATACATAAGATTGAAATTGAGGAAATTGATTTGCCGACAATAAAGATTAGGGTCAACTGCGGAAAAGGAACTTATATCCGGGCGTTAGCACGTGATATTGGTGAAAGGTTGAAATGTGGAGCCTATCTTACGGCATTGGAAAGAACAAGAATTGGAGACTTTGAATTGAAAGATGCGTTTACCGTTGACTATTTTCTGGAAAACATAAAAATAAATGTATCCTAATTGTTTTTTTTACGTAAAAGATGCACTCTTAGTAAAAAAACAAGATTCTGTGTTATTTTTGTTCTTAACCTAAAATCGAAGAAATTTAATAAAACGAAGAAATATGAAGTTATCAAAATTCAAGTATGAACTTAGCCCGGAAAGAATTGCTTTGCACCCAGCTAATAACCGCGATGAGTCGAAGCTAATGGTACTTAACAGGGCAAACCGGACAATTGAGCATCGTTTATTTAAAGATGTACTTGATTATTTTGATGATAAAGATGTAATGGTCTTTAACGACACCAAAGTTTTTCCAGCCCGTTTGTACGGAAACAAAGAAAAAACCGGTGCCGAAATCGAAGTATTCTTGCTTCGCGAACTTAACCGCGAACAAAGGCTTTGGGATGTATTGGTTGATCCGGCAAGGAAAATCAGAATCGGAAACAAATTATATTTTGGAGATGATGATTTACTGGTTGCCGAAGTAATCGATAATACCACTTCACGAGGAAGAACTTTACGCTTTTTGTTTGATGGCCCTTACGACGAGTTTAAGCAGACGCTTTATAGTTTAGGTGAAACACCTCTGCCAAGATTCATTAACAGAGAAGTTCAGCCAGAAGACAAAGACCGTTATCAAACTATTTTTGCGAAAAATGAAGGAGCAGTTGCAGCCCCAACTGCCGGATTACATTTTAGCCGCGAACTGCTGAAACGTATGGAAATAAAAGGTATCGATTTTTCATACATTACTTTGCACGTTGGTTTGGGTAATTTCAGAAGCGTTGACGTGGAAGACCTTACA
The DNA here is from genome assembly GCA_963677455.1 of uncultured Draconibacterium sp. Classification (GTDB taxonomy): domain Bacteria; phylum Bacteroidota; class Bacteroidia; order Bacteroidales; family Prolixibacteraceae; genus Draconibacterium. The sequence goes on along the minus strand of OY781971.1, from coordinate 5,675,448 downwards.
AAACACAAAATGGACTCGGAGCAGATTTGGATTAAAGACGAAGCCTGTCAAATGGTTAATTCGGCCAAAGAATCGAAACGCAATGTATGTGCAGTAGGAACAACTGTTATGCGTACTTTGGAAAGTTCTGTTTCAACCCAGGGATTCCTTAAACCTTTTGAAGGCTGGACAAACAAGTTTATCTTCCCTCCATACGAATTCAGCGTAGCCAATTCTATGATCACCAACTTCCACCTGCCTTATTCAACCTTATTGATGATGGTAGCAGCATTTGGAGGTTACGATTTTGTAATGGAAGCATACAATAATGCAATTAAAGAAGATTACCGTTTTGGAACCTACGGAGATGCAATGTTGATCATCTAGAAATAGAGTTAAACGAAATATGGAAAGCCGCAGATGTTTTGTCTTGCGGCTTTTCTTTTGCAAAAAACAGCCTAACCACCTCTGTGATCAGACTGCTTTTATCAAGTTAATTATTAGGTAAAAACTATAGATTCAGAAGTACTTTATAGTAACTAAATTTACAGCGCTTATCAGGATCAAACTGGTAATAAGCTGTTGCCACCCGGCAAATATCCTTGATGGTGCCGTAAATACTTGCCACTTCTTTTTTGCCGTAATTATCAAGTTCTGCTTCGCCCTCAAGTGCTACAAAACAATCTTTAAAATCGTTAATTCGATTGGCACAAACCAAAATCCTATCGAACAAAGAATCCATGGTACCTCGCTCAACAATTTTCTGGCGGGTAGCTTCATTTAAGTTGGCAGCAAATGTTTTCAGGAAATTGAACAAACTAAGGTGGTCGCCATTTTTCGCATCACTGAAATAGGCATTGTAACCTGTTGTTTCAAAAAAATCTTTAAGAAATTCTTTATCGTTCTTAAAGTCAATCTTCACCGAAGCTCTTAACACTTTCAGCTTTTGAAGAGCTGCGATCATTGTTTCATGCCACTCGTGATAACGTTCTTCTTCAATTGCATCGAATGATCCGGCATAATGCTTTTCTACAGTATCGTCAATCCAAACATTTAAAGAAATGGCATATTCCGGGTCCCATTCTTTGCGAATACTGGATAATTCGTAGATGTTTTCTTTAAAAGTTCGTGCAATTTTTTGGCAGGCTAAAACAGTAGCCGTACTCGTTGGACAAAGGGTTAGAGTTTCCATAAAAAGGTTTTTTCAATTAGCAGTTATTACAAAGCTAAGGAGTCTACCTCAGAAATACCAACCACAAAAAGTTTATCTACAATGTTTTACAACTATGTTATAGAAAAGGTTTGTGAACACTAGTTTCAATAAAGAATCTTTAAGCAATAAGCGCCAAATTATTTATGACGCTTTTTTAGCTCTTTTACGATGTCTTCAATCCGGTAACCTTTGTGTGTAAGCAATACGATTAAGTGGTACAACAAATCGCCGGCTTCATAAATAAAGTTTTCATCGTCGTTAGCCATCGCTCCAATAATGGTTTCAACTGCTTCCTCTCCCACTTTCTGCGTAATCTTACGGGTACCTTTTTGAAATAACGAAGTAGTATAAGAACCTTCCGGCATTTCAATTTTACGTTTGTCGATAAAGTCCTGCAAGTAAGTTAGAAACAGAATTTCGTTTGCCGAATTCACTTCTTCAAAACAAGTGTCGCTACCGGTATGGCAAACCGGCCCGGCCGGATTTACTTTTATTAATAAAGTATCGTTATCGCAATCCACACCAATCGAAACAACATTTAAAAAGTTACCCGATTCTTCTCCCTTTGTCCACAAGCGGTTTTTCGAGCGGCTAAAGAAAGTAACTTTTCCACTTACCTGGGTTTTTGCAAGCGACTCGCTGTTCATGTACCCCAGCATTAAAACATTTTGTGTTTCCGCATCCTGAATAATCGCAGGAATCAACCCTCCCGTTTTTTCAAAATCGAGTTGTGATATTTCTTTTAATGTCTTCATCTTCTTAAAAATTCTGGTTCCTCATTTCTATATTTCTGTTCTTCTTGAACGGGAGAAACCACACCGTTCTGTTTTTGTTTAATCGATATTTCAGTATCAAACCAGTTTACTTATACGATTAAAGTCGGTGCGAAGTTAAACAATGAATGGTTTATCGAACTACAATTCCATTTTGTTTTAAGTAATTCTTAAGTACCGGAATCGGAATTTCGTTGTAATGAAAGATACTGGCTGCCAGTCCGGCATCGGCTTTTCCCTCGGTAAAAACATCTACAAAATGCTCTTTTGCTCCAGCACCGCCAGATGCAATAATCGGGATCTTAAGCATATCGGCCATTTTAGAAAGTTGTGCATTAGCAAAACCATTCTTTGTACCGTCATGGTTCATCGAAGTAAAAAGAATCTCGCCTGCACCACGGTCTTCCGCCTCTTTTGCCCACGAAAACAATTCTTTGTCGGTTGGAATACGACCGCCGTTTACGGTAACTGTCCAATGGTTATTTTTATCGCCACGGGCATCAATGGCCACCACCACAAACTGGTTTCCAAAATGCAAGGCCAAATCGTCTATTAATTTGGGATTACGAACAGCAGACGAGTTAATCGAAATCTTATCGGCACCAGCTGCTAAAAGTTTTTCAGCATCACTCAACTCACTAATTCCTCCACCAACTGTAAACGGAATATTTATGTGCGCCGCAATTCGTTTTACTAATTCAACAAAAGTTTTGCGGCCTTCGTGTGTGGCGGTAATATCAAGAAAACAAAGTTCGTCGGCACCATCGGCAGCATATTTCGCCCCCAACTCTACCGGATCGCCAACTTCCTGTATATTAACAAAGTTAATTCCTTTTACGGTTTGTCCGTCTTTAATATCCAGACACGGTATTATTCGTTTTGCAAGCATTCTTGAGTTTAATGTTAAAAGTTCAATATTCAGCAGAAACGTCATTCCAAACTCGTTTCGGAATCTTTAACGAGAAGATGTTGAAACAAGTTCAACATGACGACAAACGGACTATGAAATGAACTTCTCTATTTCTTTCAAAGTTATCCGATTTTCGTAAATGGCTTTTCCGGTAATTACACCCGGAATCTCCATTTCATCTAATTTTAATATGTCGTCCATGGTAGCAATACCACCGCTGGCAATAATTTGTACTTCCGGCAATTCTCCGAGAATTTCAGCATACAATTCAAAAGAAGGTCCACTTAACATTCCGTCGCGGCTAATATCAGTTGAAATTACTTTTGAAATTCCTTCTTTATAATAGGAAGAAATAAAATCGACAACGGGTAATTCTGTAGTCTCAAGCCAGCCGCTAACCGCAATTTTGCCATCCTTTGCATCGGCGCCAAGAATAATCTTTTCGCTGCCGTATTTCTCCAACCAGTTCAGAAAAGTAGCCTTTTCTTTTACGGCAATACTTCCTCCAGTTATCATTGAAGCACCGGAGTTAAAAGCAATTTCAAGGTCTTTATCGGATTTTAAACCTCCACCAAAATCGATTACCAAATTCGTTTTTGTAGCAATCAACTCCAGCACTTTGTAGTTTACAATGTGCTGAGCTTTTGCCCCGTCGAGATCAACCAAATGCAAACGCCTAATTCCGGCAGTTTCAAACATCTTGGCAACTTCAAGCGGATTCTCGTTGTAAACCGTTTTCTGGTTGTAATCGCCTTGCGAAAGCCGAACACACTTTCCGTCAATCAGATCAATGGCCGGTATTATTTCAATTTTTTTCGTCATTACAATTCTTTCAGAACAATTTTGAAAACAAAGGTAGCAATTACGAATTTTCTAAAATCATTTTCAATACCGCCTGCGCTGTAATTTCACGATTATATGCCTCATCAACTACAATTGAATTGGGGCTGTCGATAACACCATCAGTAACCACAACGTTGCGACGAACCGGCAAACAGTGCATAAATTTGGCATTATTGGTCAGTGCCATCTTTTCCTCATCGACTGTCCATGCAAAATCCTTCGACAAAATTTTACCATAATCGGTGTACGATGCCCAGTTTTTGGCATAGATAAAATCGGCATCTTCAAAAGCCTTTTTCTGATCGTATTCTACTTTTACATCGCCCATAAATTCGGGTGCCAGTTCATAGCCTTTCGGATGTGTTACAACCAATTCGTAATCGGTTTCGCGCATCCATTCAACAAACGAATTCGGAACTGCCTGCGGCAATGCACGTGGATGTGGCGTCCAGGTTAAAACCACTTTCGGTCGCTCTGTTTTTTTATGCTCTTCTATGGTTACCAAATCGGCATAACTTTGCAGCGGATGGCGCGTTGCAGCTTCCATACTCACCACCGGTACGCCGGCATAATCAACAAACTGGCTCAGTATTTTTTCGGAATAATCATCGTCGCGGTTTTCAAACTTTGCAAAGGCGCGTACGCCAATCACATCGCAATATTTGCCAATTACAGGAATGGCTTCGCGCAAATGTTCAGCATTTGTACCGTCCATAATCACACCCATTTCAGACTCCAACTGCCAGCTATCCTCGTTCACATTCATCACCATTGTGTTCATGCCAAGGTTCATCGCCGCTTTCTGAGTACTCAACCGGGTACGTAAGCTCGAATTAAAAAACACCAAAACCATGGTCTTATTTTTTCCGAGGTGCTGAAAGCCAAATTTATTCTGTTTTACTTCTAATGCCGTTTTTACGGCTTCGGCTATGCTGGGTATGTCTTTTACCGACGTAAATTTCTTCATTTTTTGCAGTGTTTATTTTGGTCTGATTTGTCCGTTTCCTTCAATAATCCATTTGTAGCTGGTGAGTTCTTCGAGTGCCATCGGACCGCGTGCATGTAGTTTTTGTGTGCTGATTCCGATTTCGGCACCAAGGCCAAATTGCGCGCCATCGGTAAAAGCTGTCGACACATTTGAATACACTGCCGACGCATCAATTACCTTACGGAACGTTTCAATGCGTTGCTGATTTTCAGAAACAATCGCTTCGCTGTGTTTAGAGCTGTACGTATTAATGTGTTTTACCGCCTCTTCAAAAGAATCAACGGTTTTCACTGACATTCTCAGCGATAAAAACTCGGTACCAAAACTTTCGTCGTTGGCTTTAAAAAGCAATTCTTCGGGATAAACGTTGGCAATTTCAGGGAACGAGCGTTCATCGGCATAAATAACAACGTTTTCTTCCAGTAACTTTTCGGCAAACCTTGGCAGCTCATTTAAACGGCTTTTATGAATAACCAAACAATCGAGCGCATTACATACCGAAGGACGGCGCGTTTTTGCATTGAAAATAATTTCGCTACCTTTTTCGGCATCACCAAACTCATCAAAATAAGTGTGGCAAATTCCTGCTCCGGTTTCAATTACCGGAATAGTAGCATTGTCGCGTACAAAATTTATTAGTCCCTGACTACCTCGCGGAATAATTAAATCGATAAAACCATTGGCGTGTAACATTTCATTGGTTTCTTCTCGCCCGGCGGGTAACAATGTCACCGTATTCTCATCAATATTAAACTTGTTGAGCACTTTTTTTATGATGGAAATAATTGCCTGGTTTGAGCTGATTGCATCGCTACCACCTTTTAAAACACAGGCATTTCCCGATTTCAGGCAAAGCGAAAATACATCGAATGTAACATTCGGACGAGCTTCGTAAATGATGCCAATTACACCAAAAGGAACCGTAATTTTCTGAATCTTCAGTCCATTAGGACGCTCCGTTTCCTTCAACAGCTTCCCAACCGGATTTTCCAATTTTGCCACATTTTCGATATCGGCAGCAATCCCTTCAATTCTGTCGGCGGTAAGTTTTAAGCGGTCGAATTTCGGGTCATCGGGATTCATGCGATCCAAATCCTTTTGGTTTTCTTCAAGAATAAAATTGGTGTTAACACGTGCCTGTACAGCCAATTCATTCAAAACTGCAACAATCTGTTGATGTTCAACCAAGTTGAGTTTTCCTGCCGCATCAAGCGCATTTTGTAACTGCTGTTTTATTTTCATTTTATTGCGTTTTTCAAACTAAAACCCTCTCCCGGGGGAGGGAGAGGGAGCTCAGAATAATATATAATTAAGGCATCAAAAAAAGGGAGAGTGAGTAGTTGCCTGAGTCGGCAAGCTAGTGTAACTTACCCTGAGCTGTTTTTACTTTCAATACTTATTTTGCCCCAAAGTCTTATTAATGAATTAATGATTTCCGTTACTGTTATCCATGTATAAATAATCGTAATGCACCACTGGTTTCTGTTTCTCTGATTGCGTTTCTTTCTCTATACGATCGGAGCCATAACTTGCTTTTCCCAAGGCTATTACCGCTCCATATTCGCTTTTAATTTTTATCAGATCTCCTTTTTTGAAAGAACGTTTTATACTGGTTATTCCTACCGGTAATAAACTAACTGCTTTGTTAGATTCGAGTGCATTTATTGCGCCTTCGTTGATTACCACTTCTCCTTTGGCGAATCCATCGGAATAGGCAATCCATTTCTTCACTCCGCTTGAGGGCCTTTCACTTGGCAAAAAATAAGTATGCGCTAAATCTTTTGAAATATCAAGAAGATCAACGAGTACATTCTCTTTCGTTCCGTTAGCCACATGAACAGCAATACCATCGCCCGCCACTTTTTTGGCAATACGAAACTTGGTGTGCATGCCACCTCTTCCAAAATCTGAACGCTCGGATGAAATAGCATTTTCGGGCTCTTGCTCTTTTATTCCTATTTCCCGAATCAGTTTGGCATTTTCGGATTTTGGATGGGCACTATAAACTCCGTCGATATTGCTTAAAATAACCAGTGCTTCGGAGTCAACCATCGAAGCGATCAATCCTGAGAGCTCATCGTTATCGGTAAACATCAATTCGGTAACCGAAATAGTGTCGTTTTCATTTACTATCGGAATCACCTTATTGTCGAGTAAAGTTGTGATACAGTTTTTCATGTTGAGATAATGCCCCCGGCTCGAGAAATTCTCTTTGGTAGTAAGTACCTGCGCACAAACCAACCCGTCTTCCTGGAAAAAATCGGAATAACGCGAAATCAGTTTTACCTGACCCAGTGCCGCCCAAAGTTGCCGCTGCGAGACTGCATCTATTTTCTTTACCGGTTGCATAACTGCTTTTCCGGCAGCAACTGCTCCCGACGAAACCAAAACCACTTCTACCCCATTTTTATGCAGGTATGCAATTTGGTCGACCAGATGAGCAATACGCGCAACATTTAAAGTTCCATCGGATTTTGCCAGCACATTGCTGCCTACTTTAACGGTTATTTTCTTGTATCTGAATTGCACTGTTTATTTCGAATTCCCAATTTTTTTATACGAAGCCAGTAAGCCCTGAATCAACGAGGAGCTGAATCCCTTATGTTCCATCTCATTTAACCCGGTAATGGTAACGCCCATCGGTGTGGTTACTTTGTCAATTTCCCGTTCGGGATGGTGACCAGACTGAAGCAACAATTCGGTAGCTCCTTTAACGGTTTGAGCCGTGATAAACTGTGCCATCTCGGCACCAAAACCAATTTCGATACCTCCTTGCATTGCCGCCCTTATATAACGAAGTGCATAAGCAATTCCGCACGACGAAAGTACAGTGGCAGCCGCCATTAATTCTTCAGCAATCTCAACGGTTTTACCCAGCTTGTCGAACAGATCAACCACATATTTCCGGTGAGGCTCGGTATTTCCGTTTGCCGAAATACAAGTCAGCGATTCCTGCAAAGCAATTGCGGTGTTTGGCATCACCCTAAAAATCGGAATGTCGGCACCGGCCATTTCGCCAAGCGCGTCAATTCCAACTCCGGCAACAATCGATATAAATATTTTCTCGGGAGAAAGGAATGGTTTTATTTCTTTTACAACTCCTTCGATATGATAAGGTTTTACTGCAACAATAATAACATCGGCATTTTTTGCCGCATCAATGTTGTTGGTAAACCCATTTACGCCAAGATCCTTCAATTCCTGAAGGTTTGCCTCTTTTCTATCCGAAACGGAAATATCGGATGCAGGCACAAAACCCGACTTTAAAAGTCCTTTTGCAATGGCGCTTCCCATATTTCCTACTCCAATAATTGCTATTTTTTTTGTTTCCATAAGCACAAGTTACAAAATCAGTTTTATTGCATTTCTATTCTTCAGTCAACGAATCAGAAACATCTGCATAAACAGCTTCAAAAGCTGCTAAAAACTCGTTTGCCTGCTGAATAGTCAAACTCAACGGTGGCAACAAGCGAATTATATTCTGACCCGAAACTCCTGTAAAAATTCCATAATCGAAAAGCAATCGCTGGCGAATTTCTTTTATCGGAAACTTGAATTCCATCCCGATCATCAAACCTAAGCCGCGAAGTTCAAAATCCGCATCCATTTCAGAAAGTTTTTCTATCAGGTAATTTCCAACTTTTTCTGCATTTTCAATCAGCGTTTCATTCTTCATTACATCGAGCACCGAAATTGCCGCTGCACAAGCCAAATGGTTTCCGCCAAAAGTGGTGCCCAGCATTCCATACCAGGGCTCAATCTCTGGCTGAATCAGCACTCCGCCAATCGGAAATCCGTTGCCCATACCTTTTGCCATGGTAATAATATCGGGCTTAACATCGGTATGCTGAAATGCAAAAAACTTTCCGCTACGCCCATAGCCCGACTGAATTTCGTCGATAATCAGTGCAGCCACATATTTTTCTGTCAGCTTTTTTAACTGAACGAGAAATTCGGCATCAGGAACATGAATCCCTCCAATTCCCTGAATTCCTTCAACAATAACCGCAGCAACGTTTCCATTTTTCAATGCTCCTTCGGTAGCTTCTATATCGTTAAAAGGAAGAATAATTGCATTGTCGCTTTCGTTTACCGGCGCAATAATTTTAGGATTATCGGTAATTGAAACAGCTGCGGAAGTTCGTCCGTGAAAACCTTTCTTATAACTGATAATCTTTTTCTTTCCGGTTATAAACGACGCCAGTTTCAGTGCATTTTCGTTGGCTTCGGCACCCGAGTTACACAAAAACAGCTGATAATTTTCGCAGCCCGAAAGCTGTCCGAGTTTCTCTGCCAATTCATGTTGCAACGGATTCTGCACCGAATTGGAGTAAAACCCAATTTTACTTAGCTGATCTGATATCTTATGCACATAATCCGGATGGCTGTGGCCAATCGAAATTACGGCATGTCCTCCGTACAGATCAAGATATTTTCGTTCCTGATCATCCCAAACATAACATCCTTCGGCTTTTACCGGAGTGATATCAAAAAGCGGATATACATCAAATAGTTTCATTTCTTCCTAAAATTAAAAAGCTACCGATTTCAGGTTTAATCCTGTTTTTTCATTCAATCCAAACATCAGGTTCATATTCTGAACAGCTTGCCCAGAGGCACCTTTCAACAGGTTATCGGTAACACTTATCATCACCAGTTTCTTCCCATGTTTCTCGAGGTAAACCACCGCTTTATTGGTGTTTACCACTTGTTTTACCGACGGATTATTTCCTACGACAAAAACAAAAGGATGATTGGCATAATATTCTTTATAGATTTTGTTCGCTTCTTCCAGCGTTCCGTCAAAGTTGGTATACGCTGCCACAAAAATACCGCGTGTATGATTACCACGGATCGGCACAAAATTAAAGTCGCTTGAATAACTCGACTGCAGCTGCTTTAAACTCTGAATAATCTCTCCTTCGTGCTGATGCTCAAATATTTTATAAGCAGAAACATTGCTGTTTCTCCAGCTAAAATGCGAGGTTGAGGTTGGTTTCTGTCCGGCTCCGGTTGACCCGGTAATTGCCTGCACATGCACCTCATCTTTCAATAGATTTTTAGCGGCAAGTGGCAAAATTGCCAGCTGAATTCCGGTAGCAAAACATCCGGGATTGGCAATATAAGAAGCCGTTTTTATTGCTTCTCTGTTTAGCTCTGGCAAACCATAAACGAAATTATTCCCCGGACGCTTTAACCTAAAATCGTGACTCAAATCAATTACTTTCAAACCTTCAGGCAACTGGTTTTTCGCCATAAATTCTACAGACTTGCCATGCCCCATGCAGAGAAAAATCACATCTGCTTTGTCGAAAGGCATTTCATCGGTGAAAACCAAATCGGATTCACCCAGCAAATCAACATGAACCTCAGAAATCGGATTTCCGGCGTTGCTGGTACTTTGCACAAAAGCAATCTCTACCTCAGGATGAGGAATTAAAATCCTCAACAATTCGCCGGCTGTATATCCGGCACCACCTATAATCCCTACTTTGATCATCCTATAAATCCTGATTTACTTTGTTGTATATTTTCAACGAGTTCGACATTATTTTGGTAAATCCTTTAATGTCCTCGGCTGTCCAGGCTTCAACGGTTTCGCCATACTCTCCAAATCCGGAGTTCATCAAGTCGTGTTCAGACTCTATACCCACCAATTCAAAATGGTAAGGCTTCAACTTAACAATCACTTTCCCGGTTACTTTCTCCTGGCTCGATTCAAGGAAATCTTCAATATTTCGCATCACCGGCTCGTGATACATTGCCTCATGAAGAAACATTCCGTACCAGTTACCCAACTGCTCTTTCCAGTAACTCTGCCATTTGGTAAGCGTATGTTTTTCGAGCAGATGATGCGCTTTAATCGTGATCATCGGCGCAGCAGCTTCGAATCCAACACGGCCTTTAATACCGATAATTGTATCGCCCACATGCGTGTCGCGACCAATGGCAAATTTAGAAGCAACTGCTTCAAGGGCTCGTATAATTTCCGGGCCGTTTTCGTAAAATTCACCATCAAGCGAAACCAACTCACCTTTTTCGAAACCCAGTTCTATAATTTTTTCACCTTTCTCTTCCAACTGACTTGGATATGCGCTTTCAGGTAAATTTTTGTTGGTGGTTAGAGTTTCTTTTCCCCCAACACTGGTTCCCCACAAACCCTGGTTAATGGAATATTCCATTTTTGTGAAATCGGCTTCAAAACCATATTTCTTCAGGTAGTCAATTTCCTGCTGACGGCTCAGCATCAGGTCGCGTGTTGGCGTAATTATTTCAATATCGGGAGCAAGCACCTGAAATGTTAAGTCGAAACGAATTTGGTCGTTTCCGGCACCGGTACTGCCATGCGCAATGTAAGCTGCTCCAATTTCCTTGGCGTATTCAATGGTTGCGATTGCCTGGAAAACACGCTCGGAGCTAACCGAAATCGGGTAAGTATTGTTTCTCAACACATTTCCGTAAACCATATAACGAATACACTTTTCGTAATATTCGTTTGTAACATCCAGCGTTACATGTTTTTCGGCTCCAAGCGCCAGCGCACGTTTTTCAATAGCTTCCAATTCTTCGTCGGAAAAGCCACCAGTATTTGCAATTGCGGTGTAAACCTCAAAACCTTTTTCTTCTTTTAAATACTTGACACAAAACGAGGTGTCTAAACCTCCGCTAAATGCCAACACTAACTTTTTACTCATGATATAAATGTCTTTAAAAAGAGCGACAGCAAAAGATTATTTCTATGAAAACCTTAAAGCCTGTAACTGTCTGTTTTACGACTCTGCTGTCACTCTATTTATCTTTTTTAATTTCTTTGTCTTTCTTATTCAACATATTAGGTTTAAACCTTGGAATCAGATCGAGCAGACTGCGTTTTTTAATTCCGTTTACACTTTTAAAGTTTGGCTTTTCCCAAGCCGGGTTGTATAACATACCTGTACACAAACATTTACTTCGGCCTGTTCTTTCCAAAATATCGTGATTTACACAGCCCTGGCAACCTTTCCAAAACTGATCGTCCATTGTTAATTCCGAGAAAGTAACCGGACGATATCCCAGTTCGTGATTTATTTTCATTACTGCCAAACCGGTAGTTAAACCAAATATTTTAGCATTCGGATATTTCTTTCGCGACAATTCGAAAGCCTTCTTCTTGATTTCTTTTGCCAAACCCAAACCTCTGTATTCTTCAACAACAATTAACCCCGAGTTGGCCACAAAACCCTTCTCTTGCCACTCTTCGATATAACAAAAACCAGCAAAGCTATCGCCATCTGTTGCGATAATCGCTTTCCCTTCATTCATTTTTGCTTCCAAGTATTCGTTCGTACGACGAGCGATACCTGTTCCCCGCTGTTTTGAAGCCACATCAATAGCATCATTTATGTCATCAATATATCTTAGGTGTTTATCCCCGGCAATTTCAACCTTTATCTTATTTAACGTCTTCATGTTCTCTTCTATAACTTTTCTCTAAGCTTTGGCATTATTTTAATTAATGCCTCCATCAAATCTTTTTTTGATATCCCCTCTCTCTGTATAATTAATATCGTATCATCCCCGGCTACTGTACCAATAATTTCCCATGTATTCGACGAGTCAATTACGGCTGCAATACTGTTTGCGTAACCCGGCAAAGTACGCAACACGGCCAAACTTCCTGAAAATTGCAAATCCTTAAAACCATCAGCCAAGTAGTTCACCCTGTTCTGCTCGGCACTGGTCATAATTGGCTCGCTATCCGGCACAGTATAAACATATCCCTTAACCGGGTGAGGCATTTTAGCTACTTGCAGCACTTTTAAATCGCGCGACAAAGTGGCTTGTGTCAATTCAAAACCCCTCTTTTTTAAAGCAGCCAACAATTCATCCTGACTGTGAACAGCCCCGGTTTGAATTATCTTTCTAATCTCAAGTTGTCTTTGTACCTTATTTTTCATGAATAAATATTCATTTTCTATGCAAATTTATGCAAAAAAATCATTTTTCAAACCTTTAATTCAGAATAATTACTATTTTTGCATTCATAATGATTTTAGCTAAGGTTACGATCTTTATTTATGGGAAAGATTTCGTATTTAAAATATTACCAGAGAATAACTGAAATGCGTTTGCACATTTAGGGCAAACGCATTTTTTTTAATTATACAGTTGAATATGTTTAAAGTAAAACAGGCAAAACTCACATTGGAAGACGGCAGCGTTTTCATCGGAAAATCCTTTGGAAGCGAGAATGCTGTAGCTGGAGAAGTAGTATTTTATACTGCTATGACGGGGTATCCGGAAAGTTTGACCGACCCTTCGTACACCGGTCAGATTTTGGTTTCGACCTACCCGATGATTGGGAACTATGGTGTTCCGTTTGATCAGAAAGAAAACGGAATTCATAAGTACTACGAGTCGCATAAACTGCACATTACCGGGCTGATCATTTCTGATTATTCGTTTGAATTCAGCCACTGGAATGCGCAAAAAAGTTTATCGGATTGGTTAAAAGAATATAATGTTCCGGGCATATTTGATATTGACACGCGAGCCTTAACAAAAATTTTACGTGAAAAAGGATCAATGCTCGGTAAAATTGAATTTGAAGAAGAAATTGATTTCTACGATCCCAACAAAGAAAACCTTGTTGCGGTTGCCAGTTGTAAAGAACGCGAAGTGTACGGAACTGGCAAACACAGAGTTGTTTTAGTAGACTGTGGCGTAAAAAATAACATTATTCGTTGCCTGTTGAATAGAAACGCTACAGTAATTCGGGTTCCGTGGGATTACGATTTTACGCAGGAAGAATTCGATGGAATTTTTATCTCGAACGGCCCGGGCGACCCGGCAATGTGCGATGCTACGGTAGAGCATATTAAAACAGTAATTGGAGTTGAAAAACCAATTATGGGAATTTGTCTTGGCAACCAATTGTTGGCTCGTGCTGCCGGGGCAAGTACTTATAAATTAAAGTACGGACACCGCAGCCATAACCAACCCGTTTTGCTCGAAGGAACAAACAAGTGTTACATCACTTCTCAGAACCATGGTTTTGCGGTTGAAACAGAAACGCTACCCGAAGGCTGGGAACCACTTTTCACCAATGTGAACGACAACACGAACGAAGGGATAAAACACAAAACAAAGCCTTTCTTTTCAACTCAGTTTCACCCGGAAGCATCTAGCGGCCCTACTGATACTGAATTTTTATTCGACGAATTCATTAAGAATATTGAAGCAAGCAAAAAAGAATAAAAGTGCAGAACAAAACGATTAAAGTTACATTGAGAACTCTCAATCATAAATCTTCAATCGTTAATCATCATTCGAAATTCATAAAATTGTCATGATAGAAACACATATTAAAAAAGTAATTGTTCTGGGGTCGGGTGCTTTGAAAATCGGTGAAGCAGGTGAATTCGATTATTCCGGTTCCCAAGCATTGAAAGCGCTAAAAGAAGAAGGTGTTGAAACTGTTCTGATCAACCCGAATATTGCTACTATACAGACTTCGGATAACATTGCCGATAAAATTTATTTCCTTCCGGTTACTCCGCATTTTGTAGAAGAGGTAATCAAAAAGGAGAAACCACAAGGGATATTGTTGGCCTTTGGCGGACAAACAGCATTGAACTGTGGGGTGAAGCTTTTTGAATCGGGAGTACTCGAAAAATATAACGTTGAAGTTGTTGGAACACCTGTTCAGTCGATTATTGATACAGAAGACCGCGACATCTTTGCAAAAATGCTGGGCGAGATAGGTGTAAAAACACCAAAAAGTATTGCCGCTTCAAATATGGCAGAAGCAAAAGCTGCCGCAAAAGAAGTTGGTTTTCCAATTATTATTCGTGCCGCCTACACGCTTGGCGGACTTGGTTCGGGTTTCTGCGAAAATGAAGAGGAACTGGAAAAACTGGCCGGAAGCGCATTTTCCTATTCGCCACAGATTTTGGTAGAAGAATCAATTAAAGGATGGAAAGAAGTAGAGTACGAAGTGGTGCGCGATAAATACGACAACTGTATTACGGTTTGTAACATGGAAAACTTCGACCCGCTGGGAATCCATACCGGCGAGAGTATCGTTGTTGCTCCGTCGCAAACACTGTCGAACTCAGAATATCACAAGCTAAGGGCAATTTCAATTAAAATTATTCGCAGAGTTGGCGTAATTGGCGAATGTAACGTTCAGTTCGCTCTCGATCCAAACTCTGAAGACTACAGGGTTATCGAGGTAAATGCTCGTTTATCGCGTTCATCGGCACTGGCATCAAAAGCAACGGGTTATCCGCTGGCTTTTGTAGCGGCAAAACTTGGGCTGGGTTACGGACTGCACCAGTTGAAGAACTCAGTTACCAAAGTAACAACCGCTTGTTTCGAGCCGGCGCTCGACTACTGCGTTGTGAAAATTCCGCGCTGGGATTTGAGCAAATTTGTCGGTGTTTCTAAAACCATCGGAAGTTCAATGAAGTCGGTGGGTGAAATTATGGCCATCGGGCGAACATTCGAAGAAGCCATTCAAAAAGGAATTCGAATGGTTGGACTCGGCATGCACGGTTTTGTAGCTAATCGCGAAGAGATTAATATTGCTGAGATTGAAGAGGAACTTTCCAACCCAACCGACCGCAGAATTTTTGCCATCGCCGAAGCATTCAACAAAGGCTTTACGATTGACGAAATTCACGACCGTACAAAAATCGACCGCTGGTTCCTGCAAAAGTTAAATAACATTCACAAAATAAAACAGGAGTTACTAACAGTTACTGAATTGAAAGCGCTGCCAACTCCACTATTAAAAGGTGCCAAGCAAGCGGGTTATTCCGATTTCCAGATAGCGCGTTTGATACTAAACAGCAAGAATGTAAATATAAACGACGATATACTGAAAGTCAGGGAATACAGGAAAGCCAACGGCATTGTACCAGTTGTAAAACAAATCGATACGCTGGCAGGAGAATATCCGGCACAAACCAATTACCTGTATTTAACCTACAATGGTACTGAAAATGATGTCCAATACCTAGGCGATCATAAATCAGTAGTGGTGCTTGGTTCCGGTGCTTATCGGATCGGAAGTTCGGTAGAATTCGACTGGTGTAGTGTAAATACGATCAACACCATCAAAGAACAGGGCTACCGCTCGGTAATGATTAACTACAACCCTGAAACAGTGAGTACCGACTACGACACCTGCGACCGTTTGTACTTTGACGAACTTAGCTTTGAACGGGTAATGGATATTTACGACCTTGAAAATCCGCACGGGGTTGTGGTTTCAATGGGCGGCCAAATTCCGAATAACCTGGCGATGAAGCTCCATGGACAAAATGTTCCCGTACTTGGAACTTCTCCGATAAAAATTGATAATGCAGAAGACCGCGAGAAATTTTCATCGCTTCTCGACACCTTAAAAGTTGATCAGCCACGTTGGGCACGACTTTCAACCATTGAAGAGATCAACAAGTTTGTTGACGAAGTTGGCTACCCGGTTCTAATCCGCCCTTCGTACGTACTTTCAGGTGCTGCGATGAACGTGGTTTCTAACCCGGATCAGTTAGAACACTTCCTTGAAATGGCAGCCAATGTGTCGAAAGAACATCCGGTGGTTGTTTCCGAATTTATCGAAAATGCCAAAGAAATTGAGCTTGATGCAGTGGCCAACAAAGGCGAAATGATTGCTTATGCAATCTCAGAACACGTGGAGTTTGCCGGAGTTCACTCGGGTGATGCAACCATCGTTTTTCCGCCACAAAAACTTTATGTTGAGACCATCCGAAGGGTAAAAAAGATTGCCCGCGAGATTGCCAAAGGGCTTGAAATTACCGGCCCGTTTAACATGCAGTTTTTAGCAAAAGATAACGACATAAAAGTTATTGAGTGCAACTTGCGTGCATCGCGAAGCTTCCCGTTTGTTTCGAAAGTAATGAAACTTAACCTGATTGAAATTGCGACAAAAGTAATGCTCGGGATTGATGTTCCGAAACCGGACAAATCGCTTTTCGAGCTGGATTATGTGGGTGTAAAAGCACCACAGTTTTCGTTTGCCCGCTTGCTAAAAGCCGACCCGGTTCTTGGCGTTGATATGTCGTCAACCGGAGAAGTAGGTTGTATTGGGGAAACTTATTACGAAGCCATTCTGAAAGCTATGTTCTCGGTAGGATACGATTTTCCCAAAAAGAATATTCTGATCTCATCGGGCCCTTCACGAGGGAAAGTAGAATTACTAAATAGCACCAGGATGCTGGTAGAAAAAGGCTACAATATTTTTGCTACCGAAGGAACCCACAAGTTCTTCCGCGACAATGGCATCGAAAATACACTGATCTACTGGCCTGATGAAAAAGGACAGTCGCCAAATACGCTGGATATGATCCGCGATAAACAAATCGATTTGGTGATTAATATTCCGAAAAACCATACACAACGCGAGCTGAAAAACGGGTACACCATCCGCCGCAGTGCGATCGATTACAACATTCCGCTAATTACCAATGCAAGGGTTGCAAGCGCTTTCCTTTATGGGGTCTGCAAGTACAGCCTCGAAGACATTAAAATTAAAAGCTGGGATGAATACAAAGCATAATTACAATATTTAATTCATAAAAAAGCTCCGGTCAGCATTGGTTTGATCGGAGCTTTTTGTTTCGTAAAACGCGAGGACATCTTATTCCGCGATGAAACACTACCTCAAAAAATCATACTGATAAAGCAACCTTTCCTATCCTCATACCATCTATAGAAAAATCCAATCAAGAAACGATATGAAAATTAAACACACTTTCCCTATTTTATTTGCAATTATAGCGCTAATAAGCTGCCAGCAGGAAGAAGATAACAGTAAACCAGAAACAAGGAAACCAAAATCAATTGTATTGCCAAGCTACGCTCCCGAGATACTAACAAATAACAACAATTTTGGTGTTTCTCTTTTTACCGATGTTGCCAGCGAAAAACAGGAAAATATAATGCTTTCGCCACTTAGCGCAAACATTGCCCTGAACATGGCAATGAATGCTGCCGATGGAAATACCTTTACGCAAATGCGCAATATGTTGGGCTACAACAACCTCACACAAGAAGAAATTAACGAACTCTACAAAACTCTTGTAGAACAACTACTCACAGCTGATGATAAGGTGACTTTAAACCTGGCCAATGCGATGTTCTACAAAAATGAATTCCCAATAAAAGCACCGTATAAAACCACTGTTGAAAAAGATTACCAGGCCGATATTGAAGGACTGGATTTTAGCGACGTAGCGAATACCTTAAACCGCATTAACGGTTGGGCATCGGACAAAACAAACGGGAAAATTGACAAAGTTTTAAATGAGATTTCAGGAAATGCAGTAATGTTTTTGTTGAATGCAGTTTACTTTAAAGGCGACTGGACACAACAGTTTGACAAAGACGCTACGGAGGATTTACAATTCACGCTTGACAACGGCGAAAACATTGAAGTTCCAACCATGTCAGGAGAGATCCCGCTAAGAAAATACTACGGAAGCAACTTCTCGGCTTACGAACTCAGCTATGGGAGGGACAACTTTGTTATGGATCTTATTTTGCCAACCGAAAGCCTACCCGACTTTTTAAGCGATTTTAACGGCGACCAATTCAGTGAAATGACCGCAGCACTCGATCAACAGGAGGATAAAGTTGAATATAATATACTGTTGCCCAAATTCAAATTTAAATACGAAAATAAACTAAATAAAAGCCTGCAAGCACTGGGAATGACCGACGCCTTTGACGATTTAAAAGCGGATTTTTCAAACCTGAGTGATGTACCGACATTTATTTCTTTTGTGAAACAGAATACTTTTGTTGATGTTAACGAAGAAGGAACAGAAGCAGCTGCCGTTACAACAATTGGCTTTGAAAACACATCTACCGGAGGAGGAACACCTACGATCCATTTCGACAGGCCGTTTGCTTTTGCAATTCGTGAACGCACTACCAACACCTTATTATTTATTGGCACTGTCTATAATCCTTTGGAGGAAGAATAATGGAGAATTTCACATTCACGCGATAAAGTCGAAATAATAGCTTGAACAGCAATCAAACAAAAAGCTCCGGCCAATTTGACCGGAGCTTTTTATTTAGTTCAAAACAATGTTCATTTTCCATTTTTTAGATTTCCTGAAAACCTGTATTGTATTTTCAGAAATCCCGGAGTGTATCCCAATCTTTGGGCTCCAAATCGGCCCTCTCTCCTTCATTTCCAGTTTTTCGTTGTTCTCTTTCATGCTCTTCAATTTATGGCTTTGCAACCAATATACCGCTTATACAAATACTATGCCCAATAATTTTCACTATTTTGAGAACAATTAACTGTTTATAACACTTATTCCGAAGGCTTTACAGTGTAGCCACGTTTCTCAACAGCGTTCTTAATGTCCTCAATATCGAGTGCCGAAGCATTGTATTTTACAACTGCAGTTGAATCGTTAAGCGTCACAGCTACCGATTCTATTCCGTCCAGTTCATCAATACCTTTTGTAACCGATGCAACACAATGCTCGCATGTCATTCCGCTAATTCCTAAGGAAACTTCGACATACTCTGCCGGTGCTGCAGATTTTTCTTCCGTTTTTTTCTCGCCCGAGCTACAGGCAAAAAAGGTAATAGCAATTAAAAGTATCAGTAAATTTTTCATCTGTTTATTTTTTTTGATGTATGAACGCTCGTTTCGAATATCATTATCGATTTAATTTACTATAAAACAATTGGGTTAAACTTTTGTTCTACCAAGCTCATTTTACGATGTTTACCTTTAAGAACACAGGTATTTTGAACCCAAAATCTACGGCAAAAAACCGATATCTGGTTAATACAGCCCGTCGATAGAAAGATAACGCTCGCCATGGTCGTAACTGAACGTAAGTATGCGCGAACCTTTCGGAAACTCCTGTATTTTCTTTGCAACGGCAGCTAAACTTGCCCCTGAAGATATCCCCACAAACAGGCCTTCTTCTTTGGCGGCTTTTTGTGCATATTCAAAAGCTTCATCTTTTCCGACCTCGATGGTACCATCAAGCAAATCGGTATCCAGGTTTTCAGGAATAAAACCCGCTCCAATTCCCTGAATGCTGTGCGGACCTGGAGCACCTCCCCCAATTACAGGGCTGGTATCGGGCTGAACCGCAAATACCTTAAGATTCGGAAATTTTTGCTTCAATACTTCTGCAACGCCGGTAATATGGCCTCCGGTTCCTACTCCTGTTATCAGGTAGTCGAAACCTTCCGGGAAATCGTTCAAAATCTCCTGAGCTGTAAATTTCCGATGGGCCTCTACGTTAGAAGGGTTGTTAAACTGCAGCGGTATCCACGAATTCGGGATTTCTGCAGCCAATTCTTCTGCTTTTGCAATAGAGCCTTTCATTCCCTTTTCTTTTGGTGTAAGCTCTAATTCGGCACCTAAAGCAAGCAAAGCTTTCCGGCGTTCAACCGACATCGACTCGGGCATGGTTAATATCAAACGATAACCTTTCACTGCAGCAACCAATGCCAGACCAATTCCGGTATTTCCCGAAGTAGGCTCAATAATCACCGATCCTTCTTTTAAAATACCTTTTTCCTCTGCATCGTTTATCATTTGCAGTGCAATACGGTCTTTAATACTTCCTCCAGGATTTGTTTTTTCTACTTTTACCCATACTTCATAATCGTCGGGGTACAGGTTGTTCACTCTTACATGTGGCGTGTTACCAATTGTTTCAAGAATGTTGTTTGCTTTCATTTTTGTTAATTTTTTGAGTTATACTGCTTGATTCAATTTCATAAAAAAAGCCCTCCTAAAATTTAGGAAGGCCTGCATATATTATTCATCTTTCTTTTTGATCAACACACAATATTGCCTTCCCTTTTTTTGAAAGAGCAGCAACACATAGACATGTTATTTTTCGTGTATACCATATTACAGGCAAGATAGATAATTTTTACTGAATCTAAATAGCTAAACACCGATAAATCCAAATTGTTTTCAGAAAATTTAACCAGCGTTCAACTACGCGTTTTTAGTTCTTGTAACGCAGCCATTTTATGAGTTCTTTCAGGTTTACTTTTTTACCATACATCAACAGACCAACACGGTAAATTTTTGCAGCGGAATAAATAGCGCCAACCGTTGTGATAATCAACAAGAACATTGAAAGCAGCAACTCCCAGGTAGGAATACCGTAAGGCACCCTGGCCATCATTGCAACCGGCGATGTAAATGGTATTATCGAAGTCCAGAATGCCAGCTGTCCTTCCGGATTTTTCGCAATCGGGAACAGCATCATTATCGATAAAATCAACGGGAAAGTTACCGGAAATACCATTTGTTGCGAATCTTCGTCGTTATCAACACCCGCACCAACAGCTCCTAAAAGAGCGCTGTACAACAGATATCCTCCTAAAAAGTAAAACAAGAATGAGAATAGAATCAGCGGAATAGGCAGGTTGGCAATCATTCCCATTACTTCGTTAACTTTGTTTTGGTCGGCTGCCATTGCCGGATTCATTCCTCCCTGACTTTCCATCAGGCTTTGTCCCATTTGCTGGGCCGATTCAGGCGAGAAAAATCCTTGTACCACAATAAGTGCAATACCACCTAAAACAATCCAAATAGCCACCTGTGTTAGTCCAACCAAAACGGTTCCAATCACTTTCCCGGCCATCAGCTGTGCGGGCTTAACAGACGAAATAATTACCTCAATAATGCGGTTCTTTTTTTCCTCCATTACACTGCGCATTACCATTGCACCGTACATAAATACAAAGAAGTAAATTATGAAACCCATAGCATAACTGGCAATAAAGGCAACTACAGACGAGCTTTCTTTTGCTTCGCCAGATTCGGATAGTTTAAGCGTACTTAGTTTTACCGAGGTACGTGTTTGCGCCAGCTTTTCGTCCAAGTCAGGAATCCCCGATTCATCAATTATTTTTTGACGTTTATCATTTTCAATAAAACGGCTCAATTTTCGTTCTATCTGCTCAGCTAGTTCAATGGGTAGCTGTTTTTCAGAGATCAGTTGTGCCCGGTTGTTGGTGTACACATCGGCCGGAATGTAAAGCAAACCGTAGTAGTCGCTTCCTTTCAGATTTGCTTTAAGATCGTTGTATTCTTCCTTCTGGATAAAAGTATATTTTGTGGTTCCGCTATCATCGAATTGCCCCAGAAACAGAGTAGACTCGTCGTAAACAGCAATGCTGCGTTCTTCGGTATCATCTTTTATCGAGAAATAGATTACCGCTCCATATACTCCTGCTAAAAGAAAAGGTGTAAGAATGGTAAGCAGAATAAACGATTTCTTTTTTACCCGTTTTAAGTATTCTTGCTTTAATATGAGAAATGTATTGTTCATGATCGTTGTTTTTCGGTATGAATAAATTAGCGTTTATTGGCTTCCTGTACTGCACTGATGAACACGTCGTTCATACTCGGAATAAGCTCCTCAAAAACCCGGATTTCTGCAACCGGCATCAGCGCTTTCAGTAGATCATTGTTTGAATTTCCATCGAGGTACTGCACTTTAAGCGTATTGCCTTTTTCGCCTTCGTTGTGTTCCATTATTTTGTAAGCGCTGCCAAGTACCCTATCAACTTCACTAAAACTACCGGTGTAACTAATATCAAAAATATTTGCTTTATATTTCTCGCGAATCACATCAGTTGGGCCATCTTCAATTTTCACCGACTTATTGATCAATGCAATGCTGTCGCACAATTCTTCAACCGACCCCATATTATGCGTAGAAAAAATAATCGTTGCACCGTCGTCACGTAACTTCAGAATTTCTTCTTTCAGCAGGTTGGCATTAATTGGGTCGAAACCACTAAACGGCTCATCAAAAATCAGCAATTTGGGTTTGTGTACAACGGTGGTAATAAACTGTACTTTCTGCTGCATCCCTTTCGAAAGTTCTTCCACTTTTTTGTTCCACCAGGTCATAATATCAAACTTTTCGAACCAGGTTTTCAGGTTTCGAATCGCATCGGTTCGCGACATGCCTTTTAATTGTGCCAGGTAAATCGCCTGCTCGCCAATTTTCATCTTTTTGTACAACCCACGCTCTTCGGGCAAATAGCCAATTTTCGAAATATCGGCCCGGGTCATCGGCCTGCCTTCAAGGAAAATCTCGCCCGTATCGGGCGCAGTAATCTGGTTAATAATGCGGATAAGTGTGGTTTTGCCCGCACCGTTTGGCCCCAGCAAACCAAAAATGCTTTGTTCTTTAACCGAAATGCTAACATCGGTAAGTGCCTGTGTTGATGCAAAAACCTTATTTACATTTCGCGCTTCGAATAACTCCATATTGATTGTATTGTTATAGTATGAATTAACCGCCACAAATTACGGCTTTGCTTTCTATTAATAAAGAAACTGTAAGAAAAACAAAATCGGCATATAATATCGGTAAACGGAGATTTTTAATGGACGAACCGGGAACAAATAATCAACGCTCGATTCTTGATACCAGATTTCGGATACTTAATCTTGCATATTGAAGGAGACATGATACATTTGGCCGGTTTGCATAATCTAAAAACGGCTAACGCAAAAAAATCGATTTACAATATTGGAAGCAATTTGTGAAGCGTTGAATTGTCACGCCAGAGATATTATAGAAAACAGAAAGGAAAGAAAAAGATACACTTGAATGTGTAAATAGTAAAAATTGAAGAGATCCAAAATATTTTCATTTCTTCGGGAAAGTAATTTGCAACTATGCAAGGAGACTTAGACAAAAAAGCATGCCCGAAATTGGAGCATGCTTTTTTATTGTTTCAAATTTTAGCTAAAATAAATTCCGGCTATTTTGTATCCTCTTCTTTTGAATCTTCTGTTTTAGCTTCATCCACTACCACTTCAACTTTCGGGTTTTCTTCTTTCTTCTCCCCTTTCAGGTAGTTGGGTAATTCCATTCCAGCCGACTTAAATACATCGTCGAGTGGAGGAATTGCGCCCAGCATTCCTTGCATGAAATTAGCGGTAGAAGTTTTACCATCTTTCCCTGAGCCGGTTTCCCAAACCGTAACCTTATCAATCTTAATGTTTTTAATGGCTTCAACCTGGGTTTTCACCAGTTCGGGTAACTTATCGGTAATCATCATCATAACTGCATTTTGCGCATCGCCACCTGCAGCTTTAACCAGCTTATCAAAACCTTCAGCTTGTTTACTGAGAATCTCATACATACCTTTACCTTCGGCTGCCATTTTCATGAAAATAGCGTCGGCTTCACCTTTTGCAATACGGCGTTTTTGTTCGGCAACTGCCTCTGCATCAATCTCTACTTTTTGCTTATCAATTTGTGCCGGGATCACAATATTTGCATTCTGTGTAGCTTTGTCCCTGTCGGCCCTAACCTCTTCAGCCAATTTCTGTGCTGCATATGCTTCTTCCAAAGCACGGGCTTCTGTTACCTTTTCGGCAGCTACGGCACGACGGTTGGCCTCGGCCTCTTTCTCACGGCGATCGGCATCAGAATTAGCAATAGTGACTTTGGCAACGTTTTCCCCTTCAACAGCTGTTGCATCTGCACTGGCAACCTGAACACGTTGTTCGCGATGCGCCATTGCTTGTCCGATTTCACCATCGCGGTTTTTCTCTGCTACGCTTTTCTTGGCATCGTTAATGGCCTTGGCAGCAGCTTCTTTTCCCAAAGCCTCAATATACCCTGACTCATCATTAATGTCAGTTACGTTTACGTTGATCAGCTTTAACCCTATCTTCTTCAGTTCAGCTTCAACATTTGATGAAACAGCAGCAAGAAAAAGATCACGGTTACTGTTAATCTCTTCGATTTCCATAGTTGCCACCACCAAACGCAGCTGACCAAAAATAATGTCTTTCGCAAGATTACTAATTGCATCCTGTGACAAGCCAAGCAACCTTTCTGCGGCATTATTCATGATATTTGGCTCAGTAGAAACCCCTACTGTAAACCTCGACGGAACATCTACCCTAATGTTTTGCTTACTAAGCGCATTGGCTAGATTTATCTCGATGGAAATAGGTGTCAAATCTAAAAATGCGTACGATTGAATGATCGGCCAAATAAAGGCCGCTCCACCATGAATACACTTCGACGAACGCGTTTCCTGCTGAGTTCCCTTACCTACTTTCCCATATACAACAAGTATCCTGTCGGATGGACAACGTTTGTAGCGCCTCATCATCGCAACAATAATGATAAATAGGAACAGTACTCCAATACTGATTAATACCAAAAAATAATTGTTCATAAAATACTTTTAACGGGTTAATTGATGATTATATAATTGCTTTTTTATTCCCCTGCTTTTTTACCAGAAGAATGTGTTCGTCGATTACATCCAACACAATAACAATTGAAGAAGTAGGTATGGTGTCGGTATCGGTAATGGCGTCAAGTTCGCGTAACGATCCCTGAACATTTATCTGAACTTTGCCCATGCCACCTCTTTTCCCCGGAATAACAAGATATACTTCACCAAGTTTCCCGATTGCATTTTTCATATCCAGCGTTCCGCTTTCAACAAGTTTCGACATTAAGTAAAACAAGCTTGCCATCAAAAACATCATTAACAATCCACAAAAGAAAGACAGGATTAACACCAACCAGTAGGTCATACCTGCATTGATAAACCCGATTCCGGACCAACCAAATACTGCAAAAAACGCTACTATATTTTTAAGCGAAATAAACTGAAAAGGAATGCTGTCGCCATCCGCAATGTCAGAATCGATATCTGTACTCACATCGGTATCAGCGTCGGTACCGGCAATTGTTAAAACAAGAAGTACCGTAAAAATAAGTGTTGCGGGAATGGCCATAATCCAATACACTTGCTCAAACAAACCTATTGTAGACCAATCCGGGAGTATAGAAATAGTTATCATGGGAAACAGCTTAGTTGTTTTGGGCTAATTTAGCCTAAAAAAATAGTTTTCCAACACCGCTACAAGCCACTCTAACTAAAAATGTTGCAGAACAGCAATTCTCAACATAATTTCGTTAATGTATAATTAAGAAAAACAAAAAGCACGCCCAAATTTGGAACGCGCTAGCTTTGAAACGTCTATTAAATAAAGAATAATTTCTAAAAATGATGGTGAATACTTTCTTCCAGATAAGGGTGTTTTTTGGGCACCAGGCTTGTTTTAGCCAAAGTAGTTCCAACAACCCACGAGAATAATCCCGCGAAACCAAGGAAAGTACCAATTTCGAGCAAGCCAAACTTTGCTTCATGCACTATTGGCGGCCAAATAATGTAATACAACTCGGTGTACTGCCCAATAATCAGCAAAACAATTACCGGAAACATATAGCGCTTTCCACGCGATGTTTTTCGTGGCATTAATGCCAGAAACGGGATTCCCCAATTCAGTATAATATTTACAAAAAACAGCACTTTATAGGCTCCATCCCAACGGTGCACAAACCACGATGTTTCTTCGGGGATATTACCATACCAGATAAGCATGAATTCGGCAAAATTGAAATAGCCCCAAACAATACTCGCCATAAAAATATAGCGGGTAAAATCGTGCAGATGGCTTCGGTTCATTAGCTTGAAGTAACCTTGCCGCGAAAGCAAAATTACAATCAATGCAATAATGGCATTGGCATGCATAAAGCCTGCAATAAAACTCTTCGCAGCAAAAAGGGTACTAAACCAGTGCGGTTCGAGCGACATTAACATATCTACCGAAAATAAACTAAATGAAAATGCAATAATGAATATAAATACCTTCGAGTAAAACTCTGATTTTTCAAAATAAACAGTACCGCCAAACTCGTCTTCTTTTAACGAAAGTCTCCGAAGCAATTTCGACATGATTATCCAAACGGCAAAAAACACAAGCACTCGGATAAAAAAGAAAGGCACATTTAAGTATGGAGACTTATGTTGCAACAAATGATCGTGTTGCACTACCTCTTCGTGTGTCCATTCAAAAATAGAATGCATTCCGAAAAACAGGAGCAGAAAAAGTACGGCAGCAAACGGGAGATAAGCGACCATCGCTTCGGGAACGCGTTTAAACATTGCCGACCATCCTGACTGCGTAATATATTGAATTGCACCAAAAAAGGCGGCACCAACAGCCAGCGACACAAAGTAGTAATTGTTGAGCAGGTAATTGGCCCAGGTACGTTCGGCATCAAAAATAAACCCCAATGCAAACGACAACACACCAATCGCCATTAACGCATAGGTGATCAATTTAAATCTACTGGAAATAACAAAACGGTCTTCCATATCTTGTTTCTTTAATTCCGTATTTTATCTATTTTAAATGTCATTCCGAACTTATTTCGGAACCTTATTCGTTGATGCTGAATCAAGTTCAACATGACGTTTCTATTTTTGTAATTCTTGCTTGATATACATCGCTATTTTCCAGCGGTCGTCAGGCTTAATCATCGAGCCGTGTTCCCCCATCACTCCATGACCAACCGTGATTACATGGAAAATATCAGCCTCCGGATTTACCATCATCTTTTCGCTTAACAAGCTTGCCGGCGGATAAGGATACTTTTTACTGGTAAACAACCTCCCCTGTCCATCGCCTTTTTCGCCATGGCATTGCATGCAGTAAATGCCATACATTTGCTTTCCTCGGTCGAGATTCACAGTTGTCAATTCAACATCGTTAACCAGTGTTTTTGCAGCCAATGCACGATCTTCATCGGTTTTCTGATATGCATAAGGTATCATCCCGCGAGGTATTGTTCCCGGAACAGGTGGTTGCATGGTTTTTCCGTCATTGAAATTTGGATTGGGTGTGTAGCTTTCATACGCCGGCGAATTCACCATATCGTCGAAATACTGCCAGCCCGTAGTGCGCCTGTTGTAATCGCACGAACTCAACACAATAATCGCTAAACTCAGAAAAACTATATGTTTTGAAATCTTCATATCAAAAATGTTATTCAATTTCACCATGTTCCTTAATAATAGCCTGAATGTCTTCTTCGTTATTCCCAATACTTTCTTTACTAAGTACCATTACAAACCTGTCATCGGTAGCGCGATGGTGATAAATCTCGGGTTTCTTGCCCGGAAATATTTTAGCACGTGCCGAAAAGGTAAGCAAAGTCAACAGCGTAATCGACAAGATGGTAGCCACAATAGTTACCACAATAAACGAGGGGAATGCATTAAACGGTTTTCCACCATAGCGCAAAGGCCAATCGATAACTGCTGCGTAAGTCAAAAACCCAAGGATGCCCGTTGCCGCAAATAATCCATAAAAAAAAGCAGCGTGAGTAATCCGCGTTTTCTTTCCCATGCCTTCAAGAATCTCGTGTACCGGATAAGGCGTATAAACTTCCATCGGAAGCACTCCTTTGGCTTTAATCTTTTCAAAAGCATCAACCAGAGTAGCCTCATCTTCAAAAACTCCAAGGATATAATTTTTACTCATGGCTTGTAGATTTTAGTTGTCCGTTATTAGGCTTGTCAAATTTGGCCACACTCTTCAATTCCGAAATTGCAATCATTGGGATAAAGCGGAAGAACAATAATACCCCGGCAAGGAACATTCCCAAGGTACCGACAAAGAATCCGATTTCAACCCAGGTTGGTGAATAATTCGCCCAGTTGGCCGGCAGAAAATCACGACTGGTTGAAGTGATGACGATATTGAAACGTTCGAACCACATTCCGATATTAATGATAATGGAAATCACAAAAACCATCCACATTCTGCGGCGAACACCTTTAAACCAAAATAATTGTGGGATTACCGCATTTGAAACAAACATCGCCCAGAACTCAAAGGCATAATCTCCAAACAAACGGTTATGGAAGAACATGTACATTTCGTAATCGGAACCAGAATACCAGGCCATAAAAATCTCGGTCATATAAGCGGTTCCCATAATCAACGAGATAAATATCAGAATCCGACATACCGCATCAACATGCGAGTCGGTAATAAAATCGTTCATTTTGTACAAGCCTCGCATTACAATAACCAAAGTAAGTACCATGGCAAATCCAGAGAAGATTGCACCAATTACAAAATACGGCGGAAATATAGTAGTGTGCCATCCCGGAACTACTGAAACTGCAAAGTCGGTAGCCACAATCGAGTGAACCGAAACTACCAGCACCGCTGCAATTCCTCCTAATACAAAACTCAAGGCTTCAAAGCGCAGCCACTCTTTGCTCGAGCCTGTCCAGCCAAACGAGAAGAAACCGTAAACTGCCTTTTTAATTTTCGATTTAGCCGTATCTCGAATGGTTGCGAAATCAGGCACCATGCCGAAATACCAGAAACTTGCAGAAATAAGCAAGTATGCAGAAATAGCTACGAAGTCCCAAAATAAAGGTGAGTTAAAATTCACCCAAAGCGGGCCACGGGTATTCGGGTAAGGGAAAATAAAGAAAAACAACCAGGGACGTCCCATGTGCAGCAAAGGGAATAAACTCGCACAAAATACGGCAACAACGGTCATCGCTTCGGCGGCCCGGTTAATAGCTGTTCTCCATTTCTGCCTTAAAATCAACAGGAAGATGGAGAAAGCAGTTCCGGCATGTCCGATACCAATCCACCATACAAAGTTAATAATGGCCCAGCCCCAGGCACTTGAATTGTTCACCCCCCAGGTTCCAATCCCGGTGGATACAGTAATATATTTGGCATATAAACCAAAACCAAACATCCCGAGGCTGACAAGAAAAGCAGCGTACCACCACAATGGAGTTCTATCAATAGGAGCCAGAATCTCGCGCGATATTTGTCCAAACGACTTATCGCCCTGAATCAGCCTCCCCCTTACCTTTGAATTGTACATAGGTTATTATGCTTTTTTGTTTCGTACTTTAGTTAAATATCCTACTGAAGGCAGCGTATGTAATTCCTCCAGTAAGTGATAATTTCTTTCGTTTTTGAAATATTTTGAAATTTTACTTTTCGGATCATTCAGGTCGCCAAACACCAGTGCATCTGCCGGACAAGACTGAACACAAGCCGGTTGAATTTCACCATCTTCGATCATGCGGCCAGCCACTTTGGCTTCCGCTTTTTTCTCCTGAATACGTTGTACACAGAACGAACACTTTTCTACCACTCCGCGCGAACGCACTGTTACATCAGGATTAAGCACCATACGGCCAAGATCGCTGTTTGATGCGTAATCAAACTCATCGTTGTTCACGTATCGGAACCAGTTAAAACGGCGCACTTTGTATGGGCAGTTGTTCACGCAATATTTTGTTCCCACACAGCGGTTATAAGCCATTTGGTTTAGGCCTTCTTCGCTGTGAGGTGTTGCCGACACCGGACAAACATTTTCGCAAGGTGCGTTGTCACAATGCTGGCACATTACCGGTTGGTGAAATACTTTTGGATTCTCGGGCTCACTAGAGAAATAACGGTCAACACGAATCCAGTGCATAATTCTACGGTTGCGCACCTGCTCTTTGCCAATTACCTGAATGTTGTTTTCTGCCTGACAAGAAATGGCGCAGTTTCCGCAACCAATACACGACGACAAATCTACCGCCATTCCCCAGTGGTGTCCTTTAAACTCCTGTTCAGGATAAAGAGATACGCTGTGTTCTTCGGCTTCTTTGTGCATTTCGTTTCCTGAAGCAGGATCAAGTTGCCATTCTTCGAAATTGGTTTCACGCACAATCGGACGCCCTTCCATTGAATGGTGCGTTTGCGAAAGTGCGAGTTCGTATGTTTTTGCAGTTGTTTCAACTTTTGCGCCGGATAACCAAAATTGTTTTGCACCGTTTTTTACCGGAAGATGAGCGTACATATTCTGTCCAACATTGTCGCCAACCTTACCGGCCACTTCCCGTCCGTAACCCAATGCCACAGAAATAGTTCCTTCTGCTTGTCCGGGTTGGACAAACACAGGCAGTTCAAGTCCGTTAACGGTAATCACCGATTCATTTACAACACCGTTTTCTTCGGCCCATTTTACCGGAACCGCAGCAAAATTATCCCAGCTTATTTTTGCAATCGGATCGGGCAATTCCTGCAACCACGGATTATTCCCGGAGCTACCATCTTTCAGCGCTACACTTTGATAAAGTGCTACTTCCCAACCTACTTCTGAAGATTCTGAAATTGAAAGAGCATTTTCCAATCCATTTTCAGAATATGCCAAAACTTCATCTACAGATTTTCGTCCGGGTTCAAACACTCCTTTTTGCAATGCATCGTTCCAGAACAAACGCGGTTCGGTTTTTTCAGTTTGAAGCCTGAACATTGCATCGTACCAATTACTTTTCAGATATTCATAATAATTCGGAGCTTCAACTCCAGCCCATTTCATCAACGATTCCTGCACCTGCCGGCTATCAAATAACTTAGAAATAGTGGGCTGTGCCAGACTGAAAACACCCGATTTGGGTTCTGCATCATTCCAGGCTTCGAGGTAATGAGGCTCAGGACATACCCAATGACAAGCTGCAGTTGTTTCATCAATCCGGTCGGAAAAAGAAACAGAAAGTTCAGCACTCTCGATCAGGCCTTTTATCTCGTTGCCCTGCGGGTGATTGTAAACAGGATTCACCCCCCAACACAACACCGCAGCAACGGTTTTATTTTTTAATTCAGAAATAAACTGTTCAAAATTATCATCAATCCCGGCATGGGTATTTAATGTATTATCGGTTAGAATTGTGTTCCCGTAGTTGCCCAACAAATTATTAATAGCATTTACCAAAAGCTGCGTATTTACATCGTTACTTCCGGAAACAACCAGCGAACCTCCTTCGTTTGCCAGTAAGTCTTCAGCAAGTGCAGCTACATCCACCGGACTTGCCGGAGCGGTAATTGTCATGGCACCTTTTGCCTGCTTTAACTGGTAATACAAAGCTGTAAGAATTGTTTTTTCTTCAGATGGCTTAATCGGGAAACGCACGTCTGCATTAGAACCGGTTAGTGTCATTCCAGTTTCAAATTGATAATGACGATTCATCTGATCACCCTTCTCCAGCACTCTTCTCCCTTCAGCGTAGGCCTTTGTATATTCTGTTGACGACAACCAGGTACCCAGAAAATCGGCACCAAAACTGACAATTACTTTAGCTTTTTCGAAACGATAATCGGGAACAAATGCTTTTCCGAAACTCAATTCGTTGGCTTTTAATATTCCGGTTGCTGAAACGGCATCGTACTGCAGCCACTGCACATTTGGATATACTTGCTGAAATTCCTGAATTATTTTTTTCGTACTTGGAGAAATAATGGTAGAAGTTAATAAAACCACCTTTTTATTATCGTCTCTCAGTTGAGTCAGTTTTACAGGAATATATTCATAAGCATCTTGCCAGGTAGTTTCGTCGCCTCTTTTAAGTGGCGTTTTAAAACGCGCATCGTCGTACAAATCCAGTACCGAAGCCTGAACACGTGCAGAAGTCCCGCGCTTTGAAACCGAAGAAAGATCGTTTCCTTCAATTTTTATAGGACGACCATCACGCACTTTCACCAAAACGCTGCAATATTCGTTTCCCTGAAAATAGGACGAAGCGTAGTAATTCGCCATTCCCGGCGTAACTTCTTCGGGCTTAACCAAAAATGGAATAGCTTTATTTACCGGTCGTTTACAACTGGCAACAACCGCAGCAGTTGCCACACTAAACCCCAGCACTTTCAAAAAATCTCTCCGTGATGAGTTTGAAGCTTTCTTTGTAACTGCACGTTTAGCATCAATTTCAAGCTTAACCTCGTTCTTTTTAAACTCAACAGGATTATTTAATTCTTCTAAACTTCTCCAATATTTTGTCATAGTCAGATTTTTCAAATCTTAGCTACGAGCCCCAAGCTATGAGCCCCGAGCTCAGTTTTATAAAGAATATTTTGTTCGTATTGATCTCATACCTGTCAAAACTCTGAACGTTGAACTTACAACGCTAAACTAGTAATGGCACCGCATACAATCGTTTGCACCGATATCTGCTGCAGTAACGGAATCTATAGCGCCTGATTTCAGGTCTTCATGCATTTTTATATAATGCTCGTAATAGCCATTGTTGCCAAAATCAACTTTTGTATCGCGGTGGCAATTCACACACCACCCCATAGAAAGATCGCTGTGCTGCTCCATAATATCCATCTCTTCAACAGGCCCATGGCACTGTGCACAATCCAACTTTCCGGAGCCTACATGAACAGCATGGCTAAAAAATACATGATCGGGTAGATTATGAATTCGAATCCAATCGATTGGTTCGCCTGTTTCGTTGGCTTCTACCACTTTGGCAATCTCAAATTTACCACTATTGGTTCCTTCACGAACAATAATATGGCAATTCATACAAAGGTTTGCCGCAGGAATTCCGGCTGATTTCCCCTGTTCAACAGTTGTGTGGCAATACATACAGTCTATTCCGTTTTCGCCAACATGCACCTTGTGCGAGAACTTGATTGGCTGATCG
This sequence comes from uncultured Draconibacterium sp., assembly GCA_963677455.1. GTDB lineage: Bacteria > Bacteroidota > Bacteroidia > Bacteroidales > Prolixibacteraceae > Draconibacterium. Next base: position 5,642,380 of record OY781971.1, on the reverse strand, counting down.
GGCGCATAGCTTTCCTGACGCCCCAATTTTATTGCATCAGTAACAATCATTTTTACTTGCCAGCCAAATGCTCCTATAAAAATGATAACAGGAACAATTTTCCATTTTATACGATGTAAAAAAATGAGTTCGACCAATGCCCAGGTCAACAACAAACCTAAAAACAAGAACACTATCAGGTTATTATAGGTTGGCTTGGGCGATGCCACTCCGTTGTGGGCCAAATCATCAAGGTATACTTTTACGGTTTTCAGATCTTCTTCCGGAATATTAAAATTCTGGTGCGAAGCTTCCATTTTTATCCCTGTCGGATTCATAACAACAGCCTGAAAGCTGGCAAAATCCTTATCGGCGTACTTCATAGCGATATCCATGGCCGAAGGATTCCAGTTCAGCGTATCAGACGTAACAAGATTATGGCAAGACACACAGGAAGAATAGTCGCGATTAAAAGGCAACAAGCCTTTAAAATAACGCTCTCCGCGCTTAATGTCGTCGTGGGAATGACCGCCGGAAACTACTGATTCGGCTGAATCGGCGTAAAGATTAATCGAATAGGTAAAAAATGATAGGAAAAGAAAAATGTAAACCGGTATTTTTGTCTGATACATTTTTCCACAGGAATTTCTTCTCATTCTGTTCAGTTTAGCGATGAAACAAAGGCCTTCTTTTTTGATAAATCAACTATATTAACAATAGAGTTGCTCTAATGTTCCTTCTAAAGTTAAAAAAAAATGGAAGAATCTGAAAACCTGTTATTTGTGAAAAATAAAAAGTTCTTTTAGTATTCTGAATTTAGATAACAGTAGGAAGTGTTTTCAATATACATTATCTTAAATTATCACTTCTCTTTTTCAAGATTTTGGGTCATTCGTTGTACAAGCTTCATATTATCGAAGAACTCTTTCGCAACTACCCTCAAAATTGTGTACACCGGAATAGCCAAAATCATCCCCAGTATTCCGGCCATGCTTCCGGCAGCAAGAATGACCAGAAATATTTCGAGCGGATGAGCCTTTACACTGCTCGAATAGATTAGGGGTTGAAACAAAATATTATCCGCTACCTGAACTATGACAAAAACAAGTGCCATCCATCCCATTAACGGTAGGATCTCCCCGGTTAAGTCGGCATTTATGTTTAAGGCGGCACCAATAAGTAATCCCAATGCTGCTCCCATCCAAGGGCCCAGGTAGGGTATTACGTTAAATATCCCGCAAAACAGGCCAATAACCACAGCCTGCTCAAATTTTAGTCCCACAATAGTTAACCCCACCGTATCAAGCAACATCACCATAAAAACTTCGAACAACAATCCGATAAAATAGCGACGGAGCAAATAAGAAACCGAATCGAGAATGTGGCTAACTTTTTCTTCCATATTTGAAGGAACGAGCAGAATAATGAATTCGCGAAACATGGCTTGCTCTTTCAGAAAGAAAAAAGTGATAAACGAAACAGAGAAAAAACCGATTAAAAGTTCGCCAATAGTTCCAGCAATTAATCCGAACCAGTTTGAAACCTGCGAAAAATCGATCTGCGCGCCAAGGCCTTCACTTACAATATCAAGGAAATTTTTGTCGGTCATATCAACACCATCCTTGCTGAAAAACCGTGTCACTTTCAATAACGGCTCTTCTATAGAATCTAGCACAACTGTAAAATCTACCTGAGAAAGTGTTTCAAGCTGCGAAACCAGTAAAGGAATCATAAACCTAAAAAATGAAATAAAAACCACCCACAGTCCAATCAGAGTGGCAAAAGCAGCAAGCCCAACGGGGATTTTCCACTTTCTGACATGAAGCCCGGAAAGCCAGCGAACCACCGGTCGGCCGACAAACGACAGTACCACAGAGATTAAAATGTAGCTTACAATATTACTGAAGTACCATATCAGAAAGATGACAAAAAGAAAGCCTGCGATCAAAAGAATGTTGCGGCTCCAGCCTTTTAGTTGGATCATTTTTAGTTTCGATTTTAAACAAATATAACTTTTTCCGACTGAATTCCTGTTCCGTTTACAAGAGTGCTCAAATTGTAGCGCAATCAGCCACTTGTACTTCAATTTTTATACTTTTAGGTCGAAATTATACGGGTGAAAAAATATTTAAACACGGTATCGGCCTTTCAAATCTATCAGCTAATTCGCTACTCTACGCTGATTTTAACTGGAATTATATTTACCAAGACTGCGCTTAGCGGAGAAGAAATAGGTAAATACGAAACCTTTATCTTTATTGCCGGAGCTGTTAGCTTTTTCTGGATTAACGGTATGGTCAGAGCTTTTTTGCCGCTATCAGCCGAATCAGAATCGAAACGAACACACGTTTTCAGCACATTTATCATCCTGCAGTTTTTTAGTTTTTTAGCCGCTGCATTTTTGTTTGGGTTTCAGCCCTATTTTTCAGAATGGCTTTTAAATGGAAACGAAATCCCGGAAACAACCCTCCTGCTAATATTCATTCTGGTCTCCGGACCGGCCAGTCTCGTAGAATATTATTACCTGGCCAAAAAGAAAAACAAAGCAATCCTTGTTTACGGGGTCATCTCATTCGGAGCCCAATTTATTCTTGTCGTTCTTCCAATCGTAATAGGCTATGCAATTAAAGTTGCGCTTATCGGACTTGTCATATCTTCAATCTTACGTTACGCGTGGCTTTTTATTTTAATGATTATAAATAGTGAGTTTTCTGTCTCCCTACCGTTTATATCTGCCAACCTAAAACACGGAGCTCCTTTAATGGTAGCGGCATTGCTAAGTGGCTCTGCACAGTTTATAGACGGCTTCATAATAACCTCGAAATACGACGAGGCAACCTTTGCCATTTTTCGCTACGGTGCCCGCGAATTACCACTTGCGCTACTACTCGCCAATGCATTAAGCAACGCCATGCTTCCTGCTTTTGCAAATAAAAATCAGTTAAAAGACAATCTGGCGCATTTAAAATCGAATGTCAAAAAACTAATGCGCCTTCTCTTTCCGCTAACAATTGTCGTATTACTCTTATCAAAACCGCTTTTCCCAATAATATTCAGGCCTGAGTTTGCTGAAAGTGCCACCATATTTAACATCTATCTCTTACTTATAATCAGCCGTCTGATAATGCCTCAAACCATATTAAATGGCTTAAAAATCACAACCCCAATTATGAGAGCCGCTTTTATGGAACTGCTGACAAACGTTCTACTTAGCTTTATTTTCGTTCAGTTCTGGGGCTTAGCCGGGGTTGCATTCGCCACTTTTTTCGCCTATTTGCTCGAGAAAATTGTACTTGCCATAGTAGTAAAAAAACGACTCAACATTACTCTTTCAGAATATTTGCCCAAACGAATCTATCTCATCTATTCTTTTGTCACCATTGTAATCTTTATTTTTGCTGAAATAATTTTTTAAAGGAATGGAATTTATTCTCGACAATAACGAAAGCGAACAACAATACCAGTTGCTACTAAAAGCGATTAAACTTAGAAAAAGTGGCGAAGTAGCCGAAAGCATGAATCACCAGGGGATAAATTACAAGCTAAACTGGGGCGTTTCTATTTTAGACTTACGTGAATTGGCTAAACAGTACCAACGCAATCATCTGCTCGCTTTAAAACTTTGGAATAAAGAATGGAGAGAAACCATGATCCTGGCAACCATGCTCGATGAACCGGCAGAAGTTACCGAAGAACAGATGGATTTTTGGGTAAAATCGATTATTAACCCGGAGCTGGCAGAACAGGCTTCGGCCAACCTTTGGGTCTACAGCAAGTTTGCATTTATAAAAGCATTGGAATGGTGCCGCGGGAAAAAACACATCGTTCGCTTTTCCGGTGTTCATTTAATGGGGCGCCTGGCAATTACCGAGAAAAAAGCAATTGATGAAATGTTCGAGCCTTTTTTGGATGAACTCCCAACGCTGGCAAAAGATGAAAAACTTTTTACGCCAATTTACCGGGCAGTTATTGCACTCGGAACACGATCGAAACAGCTAAATAAGCAATGCAGCGAGTTGGCAAAAACATTTCAGCTAAGCGATTCCGAAAATGCAGTAGCACTTGGAGAACAACTTCTTGATGAGCTAACCAGCGATTATGTTACCGAAATGATTGAAGACAATTAGTCAGCTAATACTTGCAATTTCATTTTCTTAGATTGCAAAAATACAGTTCGACTACGCTACTGTGACTGTCAAACTGAGCGAAGTCGAAATTGGGTTGGCAATAAATTGAAAAATAATTTCATTAACGTGTTAATTCCTTTAGGTATTTTTAACTGAAAAGCTGTCATGAAAAACTTTCATGGCAGGGAAATTGTTTCTATCTCGGTTCGAGATTAAACAGAAAACGAAAATTTAAAAAGTGAAATATGAATATCACAAAATCTTCAAATCCGGTTTTTAAAGAACGTGTATTCGCACGAGATTACACAGGTTCTTCGGATGTAATGACAGTAAACGGGACCATGAACAAAACTGCCCTAATGCTTTTGATGGTAGTTGCAGGTGCCGTTTTTACATGGAATAAGTTTTTTGAAGCCGTAGCAACAAACCCCGAAACAGCTATGTCGGCTGTTACACCTTGGTTGTTAATTGGCGGTATTGGCGGATTTATTACGGCACTGGTTACTGTGTTTCGTCCGCAGAGTTCCGGAATTTCGGCACCTATTTATGCCATTTTCGAAGGCCTTTTATTAGGAGGGATTTCCGCTATGCTTGAAATGCAGTACTCCGGGATTGTAATGCGAGCAGTCGCTTTAACTCTTGCTGTATTCGCAGCCATGCTGGTTTTGTACCGTTCAGGTGTTATAAAAGTTACGAATAAACTTGCAATGGGAATATTTGCTGCTACGGCAGGAATTGCACTGGTATACTTTGTGAGTTTTATCGCCGGAATGTTTGGGGCAAACCTCGGGTTCATGTACGGGAATTCCAATCTCAGCATTGGTTTTAGCCTGGTTGTTGTAGCAATTGCTGCATTAAACCTGGTTCTCGATTTTGCTTTTATTGAAAGAGCTTCTGACTCTGGCGCACCAAAATACATGGAATGGTATGGCGCTTTCGGGTTAATGGTAACGCTAATTTGGTTGTATCTCGAAATTTTGAGGTTGCTTTCGAAATTGGCAAGTAGAAATTAAAAATCTCAACAACAATATTTTAAACGAAGGATTCATTTCAGAAGAAGTGAATCCTTTTTTATTTCATAACAAAAATATTAATTTCGGCAGCTTCAGAAATCAATTAACAGTATCATTAATGGAAGTAATTGAGGTTACCAACAGTGAGCTGGTAGATGAATTTCATAAAGTACCTGAAATAATATACAAGAGCGATCCCAATTATATTCCCCCGTTGCGAATAATGATTGAAAACACTTTTAATCCGGATAAAAATGCGCGGTTTAAAACAGGCGATGCCAAACGCTGGGTGTTAAAATTAAACGGGAATTACATTGGTAGGATTGCTGCTTTTTACGATGAAAATTACGCTACCGGCTATGATCAACCCACAGGATGTTGTGGTTATTTTGAATGCATAGAAGACCACGAAGCTGCCAACTTATTGTTTGATACGGCAAAAAAATGGCTCTTGAAAAACGGAATGGAAGCCATGGACGGACCGGTAAACTTCGACGAAAATTTCTTTTTCTGGGGATTGCTCACTGATGGATTCCAGCCACAAACTTTTGGGATGCAGTACAATCCGCCCTATTATCTCGATTTGTTTAAAAACTACGGATTCCTTACCTATTACAAGCAGTTCAGTTATTCGCTTGACATCACCAATCCCGATTTGCCCGAACGTTTCTGGAAAATTGCCGATTGGGTGGCAAAAAAACCGGGGTATTCGTTTGAGCATTTCACCTTTAAAAACCAGGAAAAATACATTCGCGATTTTATCGAAATCCATAAAAAAGCCTGGGGCGACCATGGAAATTACAAACCACTTGGCTATCAAATGCTGAAAGACACATTGAACAACGCCAAAATTCTGCTCGACGAAGAGTTTATCTGGTTTGTTTACCACAACGATAAACCCATTGGCTTTTTAATGCAAATACTCGATCTGAATCAAATTCTTCAAAAATTAAAAACCGGGAAGTTAAATCTTTGGAATATTATAAAACTGCTGTACTACAAATACAGAAAAACCATTACCCGATGCAGGGTGATTGTGCTTGGCATTGTTCCTGCATATCAGGGAAAAGGCATTGAATCGGGCATTTTTCATCACCTAAAGAAAGTTATGTTACGCAAATCGTGGTACAACGATATGGAAATGAGTTGGGTTGGCGACTTCAACCCTAAGATGAATGCATTATTTAAATCTTTCGGGGCTGAACAAAAGCTGACTCACCGTACCATGCGCTATCTTTTCGACCGCCAAAAAGAATTTAAAAAAGCACCGATTATTCAATAATAAATCGTTCATTTGCCGTTTTTGTAGTAATTTGCTCAAAAGATTATTATGCAGCTAAAAGAGGTTACCGACAAGAAAACAAAGAAACTATTTCACAAGGTTCCCCACCTTATTTATAAGGATGATAAAAACTGGGCAGCTCCCTTACAGGGAATGGTGGAAGCCATTTTCGACCCGAAAAAAAACAAAACATTTAAAAACGGAAAAGCTATTCGGTGGGTACTGCTTGATGATAATGGGAAGCTCCTTGGAAGAATCGCTGCATTTATCAATTACAACCTGTCTAGAACCTACGAACAACCTACCGGAGGATGTGGTTTTTTCGAGTGTATTAACAATCAGGAAGCTGCAAATATGCTTTTTGATTCAGCTTCAGCATGGAATAAACAGAATGGAATGGAGGCCATGGACGGCCCGATAAATTTTGGCGAGAACTATGTAAACTGGGGCTTACTGGTAGATGGTTTTATGCAGCAAGGTTTTGGTATGCCTTATAATCCAAAATATTACGAGCAACTATTTCGGAATTATGGTTTTGAAGTGTATTTTGAACAATACTCTTTTCACCTCGACTATACCAAACCTTTCCCCGAACGATTTTGGAAAATTGCGGGTTGGGTAGCACAAAAACCCCAGTATAATTTCAAACATTTTGATTTTAAACAAACCGATAAATTCGTAAAAGATTTTTGTACCGTTTATGATGCGGCCTGGTCGTTTCACGAGCATTACAAACCGCTTGATCCCGACGACTTGTACGATTTCTTAACGGAATCGAAAGCAATTCTCGATCCTCAGATGATTTGGTTTGCTTACCACGAGGAAAAGCCCATTGCTATGTTTGTTATGATACCCGATATTAACCAACTGCTTGCAAAATTGAACGGCAAGCTTGACCTACCGGGTATTATTAAGTTCTTGTACTACAAGAATAAAAAAGTAATGACTCGCACCCGAATTTTTCTTATGGGTGTCGATCCCAAATACCAACGTTCAGGGATCGAATCAGGAATTTTCTGGCACCAGGAACAGATTATGAAACAAAAATCTCACCGCCATTACACTGAAGTTGAACTATCATGGGCAGGTGATTTCAACCCAAAAATCATTGCAATTTATGAGGCAACCGGAGCCAAACGAGCCAAAACACATTACACCATGCGATATATGTTCGATCGTAGTAAAAAAGTAAAAAGAGCACCGGTAATAAGTTAACAATAACGAGTTCTGCCAGAAGAATATAAATGCTGTTTTGTTTTTGGAATATTGCAAACAATATTTATCTTTGCAGCCCGAAATTGATAGAAGTAATAAACAAGAAGAATGGATTGTAGCCAGAAAAAATACAACCATTCGATTAAAAATATAAAAAAATGAGAAAAGAAATTCATCCAAAGGAATACAGATTGGTGGCTTTCAGAGATATGTCGAATGGACATACTTTTATCACCCGCTCAACTGTTGACACTAAAGAATCAGAAGAGATTGATGGTGTTGAGTATCCGTTGTACAAACTGGAGATCTCAAACACTTCTCACCCGTTCTACACTGGTAAAACCAAATTGGTGGATACTGCAGGACGTGTTGACAAGTTCATGAACCGTTACGCAAAACACATGGAAAACAGGAAGAAATAATTCTTCTTTACGATATTTTTAAAAACATCCGCCAGTTAGCGGGTGTTTTTTTTTGCTCCCAACCTGCTATTTTGTCGGTAATTTCATACCAGACAATGAACAATCAATAATTCTTTTCATTGTAATTAAATGGCACAGCTATTGCAAACTAACATGCGTTGTTAAAATAGAAGTAATTTTGCGACAAACTGTCATTATATTAAAAAGAGAAAATGGGGAAATTAAAAAAGGACACAACTTTTCAACACATATACGCTTCCGGCATGATGGACGAAGACTCTGACTTTCTTCCAATAATTGCCGATGGCGATGACAAAGAATTAAAAAACACAGATGTTCCACCAATACTTCCGATACTTCCACTAAGAAATACAGTGTTGTTTCCAGGGGTTGTTTTGCCAATTACAGTTGGAAGAGAGCGCTCGTTAAAGCTTATCCGCGATGTAAATAAGGGAGCAAAGTTACTCGGAGCAGTGGCTCAAAAAGACCCGTCCATTGACCGGCCAGACCCAAAAGACCTATATAAAACAGGTACTGTTGCTGAGATTCTGAAAGTCCTGGAAATGCCCGATGGTTCTACTTCGGTAATAATACAAGGAAAAAGAAGGTACCGTATCCGAGAATTTATTAGCGAAGAACCCTATTTGCAAGCAAATGTTGAACCATTAAATGATATTTCTTCGGAAAACGATAACGAGTTTAATGCTATTGTTGGCTCGTTGAAAGACCTGTCCATAAAAATTGCACAGTTCTCGGCAAACGTTCCGCCGGAAGCTACTTTTGCTGTAAAAAACATCGAGAATTCTACTTTCCTCATCAACTTTATTTGTTCGAACACTGATTTAAAAGTAGAAGACAAACAACAACTTCTTGAAATTGAAAACCTGAAAGACAGGGGAATTCAAGCCATCAGCTTCCTGGTGAAAGAAGTACAAATGCTCGAACTGAAACAAGACATTCAGAAAAAAGTAAAAACAGACCTCGACCGCCAGCAACGCGAATACATGCTGAATCAGCAAATGAAAACGATTCAGGATGAGTTGGGCGGAAATCCGATTGAACAGGAGATTAAGGCTTTAAAGGAAAAAGCAAAAAAGAAAAAGTGGAGCGAAGAGGTTGGCAAATTTTTCGAAAAAGAAGTGGAAAAATTGAGCCGTTTAAATCCGGCAGCCGGAGAATATTCGGTACAGTTTACCTACTGTCAAACCCTGCTGGAATTACCATGGAATGAATATACCGAAGATAATTTCGATCTGAAGCATGCCACCAAAGTATTGGATGAAGACCATTACGGGCTGGAAAAAGTAAAAGAAAGGATACTGGAGCACCTCGCCGTTTTGAAACTAAAGAACGACATGAAATCTCCGATACTTTGTTTGTACGGACCTCCCGGAGTTGGTAAAACTTCGCTCGGAAAATCTGTTGCGCGTGCACTTGGCCGTAAATATGCGCGAATGAGCCTTGGCGGCTTGCATGACGAGTCGGAAATCAGAGGGCACCGGAAAACATACATCGGAGCAATGCCTGGCCGTATTATTCAGAATATAAAAAAGGCCAAATCGTCGAACCCGGTTTTTATTTTAGATGAGATTGATAAGGTGTCGAAACACTTTCATGGCGACCCTGCTTCTGCATTGTTGGAAGTTTTGGATCCGGAGCAAAACGGAGAGTTTCACGATAACTACATCGAACAGGATTTCGACCTCTCGAAAGTAATGTTTATTGCTACAGCCAATTCACTAAGTACCATTGCACCACCATTGCGCGACCGACTTGAAATGATAGATGTTAGCGGTTACTTACTGGAAGAAAAGATAGAAATTGCCAAGCGCCATCTGATTCCGAAACAGTTGAAAAACCACGGGCTAAAAAAATCGCAGGTAAACTTCCCAAAAGAAGCTATCGAATTGATTATTGATGGTTATACACGCGAATCGGGCGTGCGTGAACTCGACAAAAAGATAGCTAAAGTGGTGCGTCGGATTGCCAAGAAAATTGCATTTGAAGAATCATACAACAAGAAACTTACAAAAGCTGATATTCGCGAATACCTTGGCGTTACTGAATATTCGAAAGAGAAATATCAGGGCAACGAGTTTGCCGGTGTTGTTACAGGCCTGGCCTGGACAGCAGTTGGTGGCGAAATTCTTTTTGTTGAAACCAGTTTAAGCAAAGGTAAAGGCGCATTAACACTAACCGGAAACCTTGGTGATGTAATGAAAGAATCGGCCATGCTGGCACACGAATACCTGAAATCGCATGCTGATGAATTGGGACTTACCCCTGATGTATTTAGCAACTGGAATGTGCATGTTCACGTTCCTGAAGGTGCAATTCCAAAAGACGGCCCTTCGGCAGGTGTTACTATGGTTACCTCATTGGCATCGGCATTTACCCAACGCAAAGTGAAGAAAAATCTGGCTATGACAGGAGAAATCACCTTGCGTGGAAAAGTTCTTCCGGTGGGCGGAATTAAAGAAAAAATACTGGCTGCCAAACGCGCCGGCATTACCGAAATAATTCTTTCGGAACAGAACAAAAAGAATCTTGAAGATATTAAACCGGCATATATAAAAGGCGTGAATTTCCATTTTGTAAATACAATTATGGATGTTCTGGATATTGCCCTGCTAAAAACGAAGGTTGACAAACCGGTAAAAATTGTTTAACCAGAAAATTGGTCGGACAGATATAAAAAAGCCCTTAGGATTTATAAGATTTCCTAAGGGCTTTTCCTTTTAAAAGAACCCGAGTTCAAGACGAGCTTCTTCGCTCATCATTGATTTATCCCAGGGCGGCTCGAAAGTTAAATCGACGTTCACACCAGCAACACCCTCAACTGACTGTGCAGCCTGCGTTACATCGTCAATTAGAATATCAACAACCGGACAGCCCGGCGCTGTTAGTGTCATTATAATATTGGCGTTGTTATCTTCATCAACATCAACGTTATAAATCAAGCCCAAATCGTAAACATTAACCGGAATTTCCGGGTCGTAAACCTCTTTAAGGTTATTTATAATTAAATCGATTCTTTTATCCATAACTCCTCCTTATCCTGCAATCTTGCTATAAGCAACAGCATATAACCGAATTTGTTTTACCATGGCCAATAAGCCATTCGACCGCGTAGGCGACAGGTGCTGTTTCAACCCCAGATCGTCGATAAAATGCAGCTCATTCTCCAACAACTCCTTTGGGCTTCTTTCTGAAACCACCCGAAGCAATAAAGCAACTAAACCTTTAACAATTACTGCGTCGCTTTCGCCCCTAAAATATATCTTACCATCTTTGAGTTCGGCTACCAACCACACTCTCGACTGGCATCCCTTTATCAGGTTCTGATCATTTTTGTCTTTCGGATCAAGATCTTGCAGATCGTTTCCCAGTTCAATCAGGTAGGAATACTTGTCCATCCAGTCGTCAAACATCGAAAACTCCTTTACTATCTCGTCCTGAACTTGCTCAATGGTCATATAAAATCCTTTAAAATAGGATGTAAAGGTCGTAAAATTTTGTTTTCTGACAATATAAAAAACGGTGTTATTAAGAAAGTTTCAAAATTGATAACAGGCTCTCGCCTTCTGCGGCTATTTCTCTAAATTTGTAGTATAAAATCAAAAATCATTATACCATGACAACCGTCAAAGGAACAAGAACCGAACAGAATTTACTAAAAGCATTTGCCGGCGAATCTCAAGCCCGCATGCGTTATGATTATTTTGCCAAACAAGCAAAAAAAGAAGGGCTCGAACAAATTGCCGCTATTTTTACAGAAACAGCAGATAACGAATACTACCACGCTAAACGCTTTTTCTCTTTTCTTGAAGGCGGGATGACTGAAATTACTGCTTCATATCCGGCAGGAAAAGTTGGCACCACTTTAGAAAATCTTCAAGCAGCTGCTGAAGGAGAAAATGAAGAATGGACTGAGCTTTATCCAGAATTCGCAAAAATTGCAGAAGAAGAAGGTTTTAAAGAAATAGCACAGGTTTTTAACATTATTGCAAAGGTGGAAAAAGAACACGAAGCACGTTACCGCACTTTATTCGCTAATCTTGAAGCAGGAAAAGTTTTCAAGCGAGAAGATAAAGTAATCTGGAAATGTCGTAAATGTGGTTTTATCCACGAAGGACGTGTGGCTCCGAAACAATGCCCTGCCTGTAAACACGATCAGGCTTATTTCGAAATAAAAGATTCGAACTACTAAAACGATAAAAGCCCTGAGGTGTTTCCTTGGGGTTTTCTTTTAGAACATCATTCTTACTTTATTTAACGCTTCCATAAACAAGTCAATCTCTGCTTTTGTATTGTAAATCGCAAACGAAATGCGCGCACAACCCTGAATATTGTAGTGCGCCATTACAGTGTCGGCACAAAGATGGCCGGTACGCATTGCAAAACCCATTTTATCGAGCAACATCGCTAAATCATAAGAATGTACGCCGTCGATATTAAATGAAATAACACCAGATTTATCGGGAGCTTCTCCGTAAATACACAACCCGTCAATTTCTTTTAATTTTGAAGTTGCATGCCCTAGCAACTCGTGTTCCCAGGCAGCCATTTCACTCAGTCCAATTTCATTAATCAAATCAAGTGCACTGCCAAAAGCAATTACTCCGGTTATATGTGGCGTACCGGCTTCAAATTTATAGGGCAATTCGTTATATGTTGTTCCTTCAAACGAAACTTCCGAAATCATCTCGCCCCCACCCTGGTACGGCGGCATTTCATTCAGCCATTTTTCTTTTCCGTATAAAACACCAACACCGTTTGGTCCGTACATTTTATGCGCCGAGAATGTATAAAAATCAACACCCAAATCCTGCATGTCAACAGCCACATGCGGCGCAGCTTGTGCTCCGTCAACCAGCACCGGAACATTGTTTTGATGAGCTACGGAAATAATTTCTTTTAACGGGTTGATTGTTCCTAAAACATTGGAAACATGCGCAACAGCAACCAGTTTCGTTTTTGCGGTAATTAACTGCGAAAGCTGTTCTATTTCCAAAACTCCCGAATCATTGAAAGGTAGCTTTACTATTTTCGCACCTTTTCGGCCGGCAGCTAATTGCCAAGGAACAATATTCGCGTGATGTTCCATTTCTGAAACTATAATCTCGTCGCCTTCTTGCAGGTATTTCTCGCAAAAAGAATAAGCAACCAGGTTAATACTTTCGGTTGTTCCTTTTGTAAAAATGATTTCTTGCTCTGAAGCCGCATTGATAAAAGCTTGCACTTTCTTTCTTACTCCCTCATATTCAACGGTGGCTTTATCGGCCATAAAGTGCGCCCCTCTATGAATATTCCCGTAGTAGTCGTTATGAAGCTGTTCTTCCTTCAGCAAAACCTGAATTGGCTTTTGTGACGATGCAGCACTATCAAAATAGACAAAAGGTTTATTGTACACCTCCTTTTTCAGGATCGGAAAATAAGATCGTATTTTATCAATATCGTAACTCATAGTTATTGTCTTCAGGAAATGTTACAAAGGTGCAAAACATTTCAAAAATAAAGAACCGCCCCTTTTGCGAAAGAACGGTTCCTTAATATTACCGGCAAACTTTTGACTTCCCGCCGGATATGTATTCAATTATTAGCAATCACATTGATAATCGCAATCGTGACAACGAGCCAGTTCTCCTTTAAGACGTTTGTCTACCAATTCATCGATTCGATCGCGCAATGGCTCCAGCTTTATTTCGTTTACAACCTCGTGTGTAAAAGCGTTCATCATCATCAGGCGCGCTTTGTTTTCGTCAATTCCGCGGGCACGCAAGTAGAACAGCGCTTCTTCATCAATCTGACCAACCGTTGCTCCGTGACTACACTTCACATCGTCTGCATCAATAATCAACTGAGGCTTTGTTTGCATCGTTGCCTCATCTGTCAGCAAAATATTGTTGTTTCGCTGAAAAGCATTGGTTTTCTGTGCATCCCGAACCACATGAATTCTACCTGAGAAAGCCCCTGTTGACTGATCGTCCAATACGTTTTTGTACAACTGATTACTCACACAATTAGGTTTTGAATGAACTACCTGCGTGAAATTATCAACGTGTTGTTTACGATCCATAAACGCCATACCAAACATATTGGCTTCAGCATTTTCTCCATCCAAAATAAACTGGAGGTTATTGCGTATCAATCCGCCATGCAGAGTTGCTGTATGAGTGGTAGCCCTGGAATCTCTTCCCTGCTTCACAAAAACCGAATTCAGATTTGTTGCTTTATTGTGCTGATTTTGCAGGGTGTAAAATTCCATTTCAGCATTATCTCCAACAAAAATTTCAGTAACGGAATTACTCAGGTACTGGTTTTGATTCAAGGTATGATCGCACAAAAGAACCTGCGCCTTTGCACCCTCTTCAATATAAATAAAGTTACGCTGCGTTGAATATGAATCAACATCGTTTTGCAGTATATTGATAATCTGGATCGGATTCTCAACGACAACTCCTTTCGGCACATACAAAACAAAACCATCTTTTGCAAATGCCGTATTCAGCGCTACCATCGGATCTTCATCAGTTTTGGCAAGGCTTGAATAGGCTTTCAGCAATTCCGGCTTTTCTTTTGCAATTTGATCGAGACTACCAAAGACAACACCCTCTGGCAAATTGGATTCTTTTTCCTGCTTAAACCATCCGTTGATTAAAAATGCCAGGTTTGTATTCAGATTCGGAACATCACACCTAAAAACTTCATCAGCATCGGCTTCCTTTTCCTGTTTCTCATGTAAAAACTGAAATTCGGGCGTAAATGCCGGATGAAGGTTCGTGTATTTATAATTTTCATTTTTTCTCGTTGGAATACCCTGCGCTACAAAATCCTGAAATGCTTTGTTTCTATGCACATTCAGAATGTCAGACGAATCTTTGAAAAGCTCGTCCTTCACCTCATTGTAATGGGCAGTGTATTTTAACGATAAATCTGCTTGATCTATTAAAACACTCATGTTAACCTGCAATTTCTGTTTTAATCCAATCGTATCCTTTTTCTTCCAACTCCAGCGCCAGTTCTTTTCCGGCGGTTTTTACAATTTTCCCTTTGTAAAGAATATGTACATAATCAGGAACAATGTAATCGAGCAGCCGCTGGTAGTGGGTAACTACAATTGCCGAACGTTCAGGCGAACGCAAAGCATTTACACCATTGGCAACGGTTTTCAGCGCATCGATATCCAAACCAGAGTCGGTTTCATCTAAAATAGCCAGTTTTGGCTCTAACAAAGCCATCTGGAATATTTCGTTTTTCTTTTTCTCTCCACCTGAGAAACCTTCGTTTACAGAACGGTTGGTAAGATTCGGATGCATGTCAACCATATCCATTTTCTCGCGCATCAGCTTCAAAAACTCGCCTGCTGTAAGTTCTTTTTCTCCGTTATATTTACGGTGCTCGTTTAACGCCGATTTCAGAAAATTTACCATCGGCACACCGGGTATTTCCACCGGATACTGAAAACTAAGGAAAAGGCCTTTTTTAGCACGATTTTCGGGAGATTCGTCCAATAGATCTTCGCCTTCGTAAATCACTTCTCCTGATGTTACTTCGTATTCTTCTTTTCCTGCCAAAACGTTGGCAAGCGTACTTTTTCCTGAACCATTTGGCCCCATAATGGCGTGGATCTCGCCGGGTTTAACTTCCAGGTTTATTCCTTTCAGGATTTCCATCCCTTCTACGGAAACATATAAGTCTTTTATTTTTAGCATTTTATTGAAAATTGAAATGCGAGACAAATCTGTTGTTCTGTCTCCTTCAGTTAATATTTCTGATTTTATCCTACACTACCTTCTAAACTAATTTGCAACAGCTTTTGTGCTTCAACTGCAAACTCCATTGGTAGTTTGTTTAATACTTCTTTGGCGTATCCGTTTACAATCATACTGATTGCAGCTTCAGTGTCAATTCCCCGCTGGTTACAATAAAAAATCTGGTCTTCGCCAATTTTCGAAGTTGTTGCCTCATGCTCTACCACTGATGATTTATTCTGCACCTCGATATACGGGAAAGTGTGCGCTCCGCAAGTATCGTTAAGTAAAAGCGAATCGCATTGCGAGAAATTACGCGAATTAGTTGCTTTGGGTAATACTTTTACCAGTCCGCGGTAAGAGTTGTCGCTTTTACCGGCAGAAATACCTTTCGATACAATGGTAGATTTAGTATTTTTTCCGATGTGGATCATTTTCGATCCAGTATCGGCTTGCTGATGATTGTTGGTAACTGCTACTGAATTGAACTCTCCAATAGAATTGTCTCCCATTAAAATACAACTTGGATATTTCCAGGTAATTGCCGAACCGGTTTCAACCTGAGTCCAACTAATTTTCGACGATACACCGCGACAAATACCACGTTTTGTTACAAAGTTATAGATACCGCCTTTTCCATTTTTATCTCCGGGATACCAGTTTTGTACCGTAGAATATTTTACCTCTGCCCGATCGAGTGCAATAATTTCGACTACTGCGGCGTGCAACTGATTCTCGTCACGCATCGGGGCAGTACAACCTTCCAGGTAACTTACATAACTATCATCGTCGGCAACAATCAATGTCCTTTCAAACTGACCGGTGTTTGCTGCATTTATTCTGAAATAAGTAGAAAGTTCCATCGGGCAACGTACTCCCTTAGGAATATAACAAAACGATCCGTCGCTAAATACGGCAGAGTTAAGCGCGGCAAAATAGTTGTCTGCTACCGGAACCGCCTGTCCGAGGTATTTCTTCACCAACTCTGGATGTTCTTTTACAGCTTCCGAGAACGAACTAAAAATGATTCCCTTTTCTGCCAGCGTCTCTTTAAATGTAGTTTTTACCGACACACTGTCGATAACTGCATCAACGGCAACTCCGGCAAGCTGTTTTTGCTCTTCGAGTGGAATACCCAATTTATTAAATGTTTCCAACAACTCCGGATCAACTTCATCCAAACTGCTGTATTGTGCTTTTTTCTTAGGTGCAGCGTAGTAGCTGATTTCCTGAAAATCAATCGGAGGAACCTTCAGGTAAGCCCAATCAGGCATTTTCATTTTTAGCCACTTCTTGTATGCTTCAAGCCGGAACTCTAACATAAATTCGGGCTCTTCCTTTTTTGCTGATATTAAACGAATAACATCTTCATTCAACCCTTTTTCAAGTATATCAGTTTCAATATCGGTTGTAAAACCATATTTATACTCGCTTTGAGTGACGTCATTCAATATTTTTTCTTGTTCTTCCATTTCACGTGTTTAAAATTGTGTACTGTTTAAGGTAAAGCTTGAATCTACACGTCCTTCATATGCTTATCTTGTTCATATCTAACCTTAACAACAACACTTTATTAAGACTGTTTAAATAAAATTGCAAAGATATAAAACTATGGGTATTTTTGACCTTTGAACAATACATATAAATACTTTTTTGTCTCCTATTAACAATGAGTACAGACAGCAAACAAACAAACATATCTGAATTGGGCGAATTCGGCCTGATTGACAGACTTACCAAATCCATTAAGCTCAAAAACGCGAGCACAATCAAAGGAGTTGGCGATGATGCCGCTATATTGAATTACGAAGGTAATCAGGTAGTTGTTTCAACCGATTTATTAACCGAAGGAATTCATTTTAATTTAATGTACGTACCGCTAAAGCATCTCGGATACAAAGCAGTGGTGGTAAACCTCTCGGATATTTTTGCGATGAATGCCGTTCCGAAGCAAATTACGGTAAGTATTGCAATCTCTGGTAAGTTTTCGGTTGAAGCCGTTGACGAGATATATGCTGGTATTCATCTGGCTTGCGAGAAGTATGGCGTTGACCTGGTTGGAGGAGATACTACAAGCTCACTAACCGGACTAACAATCTGCATAACCGCCATTGGTGAGAGCAAAAAAGAAAACATCGTGATGCGTAGCGGAGCAAAACCAAACGATTTGCTTTGTGTTTCAGGCGATCTGGGTGGCGCTTACATGGGTTTGCAACTGCTTGAGCGCGAAAACGAAGTATTCAAAGTAAACCAGAACATACAGCCTCAGCTTGAAGGATACGACTATATTCTTGAACGACAATTGAAACCTGAGGCACGAGGCGATATAATTGCGGCTTTTAAGAAGCTTGGTATTAAACCCTCATCAATGATCGACATTTCTGACGGACTTTCATCGGAGATTATGCACCTGTGCAACAACTCGGGCACGGGCTGTTCTGTTTTTGAAGATAAAATCCCGATGGACTTACAGACGAAGAAAATGGCGGAAGAGCTAAGCATTAATCCTTTGGTAGCTGCATTAAATGGTGGTGAAGATTATGAACTGCTTTTTACAATTCCTTTAGCGGATCACGAAAAGATAAAAAATGATCCTGATTTTACGATTATCGGACACATGTCCGAAGCAAATGAAGGGATCAATCTGGTTACTGCTGCAGGTTCTGCAATTCCATTGCAGGCACAAGGCTGGAATCATGGGAAATAAGTAGATTTAAGGATAAATAAAAAATGCCATCGGAGAACCGGTGGCATTTTTTGTTCAATATTTTCTGATGGTAATTAATCCGGGAAATAACCACGGATAATACCACGTTTTGAGTCTTTTACGAAAAGAAGGACTTCGTCACGCTCAGGAGTTGCAGGCATTTCAGCCTCAATAATCTCAACAGCCTGTGCAGTATTCAATCCTTTCTGGTAAATATAGCGATAGATTTCCTGTACCTCACGAATTTTCTCGTTATTGTAGTTCCTACGACGCAAGCCTATTGAATTAATCCCCACATAAGAAAGAGGATCGCGACCAGCTTTGATAAAAGGAGGAACGTCTTTGCGCACTAGTGAGCCACCAGAAATCATAACATGAGAACCAATGTGACAGAATTGGTGTACAGCTGTCATTCCACTGATAATCGCCCAATCATCAACAATAACCTCTCCGGCCAACTGAGTGTTGTTCACTAAAATTACGTTGCTCCCAACTTTACAATCGTGTGCAATGTGCACGTACGCCATAATAAGGCAATTGCTTCCAACAGTGGTTTTACCACGGGCAGCAGTTCCCCTGTTAATGGTTACAAACTCCCTGATTGTAGTATTGTCGCCGATCTCTACGGTTGAGTACTCACCTTTGAATTTTAAATCCTGTGGAACCGCACCAATTACGGCTCCAGGAAAAATTTTACAGTTTTTACCAATTCTGGTTCCCGGCATAATGGTTACGCTTGAACCAATTCTGGTACCTTCCCCGATTTCTACATCGTGATCGATGGAAACGAAAGGTTCGATAACAACGTTATCAGCTATTTTAGCATCCGGATGAACGTAGGCTAATGGTTGTTTCATCTAATTTCAATCTTTTGTTTTCAGTTATGCAATGCCTTTTTTTTGGCTAACGTTAATCCGCTCTAACCATAAGTTCGGATTTGACGCTGTAAATATAGTATTATTTATAAATCTGCTTTTTTTACAATTTGTGCCATAAACTCACCTTCGGCAACAACTTTGTCGCCTACATAAGTCAAACCTTTCATATTGGCAATCCCTCTTCTGATTGGAGATGTTAGCATTAACTTAAAGATAAGGGTATCGCCTGGCACTACTTTCTGACGGAACTTAACATTATCTACACGAATAAAATAAGTTGAATATTTCCCTTTTTTCTGATTTAACACAAGAAGTCCACCACATTGTGCCATTGCTTCAATCAACAAAACACCCGGCATTAAAGGTTCTTCCGGGAAATGGCCTTTAAAAAAAGGTTCGTTTATGGTAACATTTTTTACTCCTACTATTTCCTCTTCTTTTATTGAGACCACCTTGTCTACTAACAAGAACGGATAACGATGAGGCAACAATTCTTTTATATGATTTACGTCCATCAATGGCTTTGCACTAGGATCGTAGTTCGGTGCTCCTTCAATTGTTCCCTTCCATTTCTTTTTTAACTCTTTTGCAAAAAGAGTGTTGGGCCCGTGACCGGGTTTGGTTGCTATAACCCTTCCTTTAATACGCTTACCCATGAGAGCCAAGTCGCCAATTACATCAAGTAATTTATGACGTGCGCATTCGTTTTCGAAATGCAGATCAAGATTATTCAAAATACCTTGTGGCTTAACTTCAACACGCGGATGATTTGTAAGATCGGCTAAACGATCTAAAGCCTCCTGAGAAATCTCACGATCAATAATTACAATTGCATTGTTCAAGTCGCCACCTTTAATAAGGTTATGACTCAACAAAAATTCTATTTCGCGCACAAACACAAAAGTCCGACACTCTGCAATTTCTTTTCTGAAATCCTGAATAGAATCTAATGTTGCGTATTGATTGTTCAACACTGCCGACGGGAACGAGATCATTACATTTAAACTGTAATCATTATCAGGAAGAGCAATAATGTGCGCTCCTGATTTTTCATCCCGCATTTCAATCTTTTCTGTAATCTCGAAGTATTCACGTTCAGCATCCTGTTCTACTACGCCAACTTTCTCTATAGCCTCAACAAAATACTTTGAGCTACCATCAACTATTGGTGCTTCTTCGTTATTCACCTCAATTAGCACATTATCGAGATCCATACCCACAAGTGCTGCAAGTGCATGCTCTATAGTTCCGATACGTGCACCATTTTTTTCCAGTAGTGTTCCTCTTGATGTATCTATTACCAGATCAACGTCGGCCTCAATAATTGGCTGGCCTTCTAAATCTACTCTTTTAAACTTAAAACCATGATTAATAGGGGCCGGAAAGAATTCCATGGTTACCATAACGCCCGTATGGAGACCTTTCCCTTCGATTTTAAATGATTTAGCCAGGGTTTTTTGTTTTACAACCATAAGCTTTGTTAAAATTCTTACTTATTTTTTAAGTGTTTCAAGATCCTTTTTCAACTGAAGTACTTCGTTGCGGATTTCGGGCAATTTCCGAAGCATAATGTAGGCTTTCATTGCATTTTTGATATTGAATGCCGGAGATCCTAAAAGAATTTGGTTACTTTTAATATTTTGTGCTACCCCAGATTGAGCTCCAAGTGTAACATTGTCGCCAACAGTAATATGCCCACCTAGTCCGACCTGTCCACCAAACTGACAGTTGTTGCCAACCTTGGTCGATCCGGCAATTCCAACTTGAGCAGCAAAAACATTGTTCTCGCCGATGTCGCAGTTGTGTGCGATCTGAATCAGATTATCGATTTTGGTTCCTTTGCGAATAATAGTATGCCCCATTGTTCCGCAATCAATTGCAGAATTGGCGCCAATCTCAACATCATCTTCAAGAATTACGTTTCCAACCTGTGGTATTTTTTTGTAGCTACCATTTTCGGTTGGCGCAAAACCAAACCCGTCGGAACCAATTACTACACCGGAATGAATAATACAACGGTTTCCAATAACCGTGTCAGCATATATTTTTGCACCTGCATATAAAATACAATCATCGCCGATAGTAACATTATCGCCAATATGTACCTGCGGGTAGATTTTTACATTTTTACCAATTTTCGCATTTTTTGAAATGTAAGAAAATGCACCAATGTAAACTTCTTTTCCTATTTGGGCTGATTCATCGATAAAACTAGGCTGCTCAATTCCCTGCTTCAGGCTTTGACGCGCCTGATGGTATAATTCGAGCAACGAAGCAAATGCGGCATAAGCATCATCAACTTTAATTAGCGTAGCTGAAATTTCTTTACGAGGGATAAATGATTTATTCACCAAAACAATTGATGCCTTGGTTTCATATATATAATGCTCGTATTTTGGGTTGGCAAGGAATGCCAGGGTACCGTCTGTTCCTTCCTCGATCTTTGAGACATTTGATACCTTAACATCGCCATCCCCAACGATTTCACCGTTTAAAAATGAGGCGATGTCCGTAGCTTTAAAATCCATTCTCTGTTTTTTTTGCGATGCAAATATAGCTTTTAACTAATAAATGTCCAATTCCTTAGGATAGCACACAAAATATTTGCGCACCGTCTTAGACAGAGCAGAGAGGTTTATATCTGAAGCTTCGTTCAATTCTTTTATGGTTTGGTCCTTGTTTAACACGTAAATATTTTCGTCGTGTTTATTGTAGGCACTATTGGTAATTGCACCGGTCATTAAAAAGTACTTAGCCAGCTTTTTCTTCGGAACAATTTTCTCTGAAATCAGTTGTAAGTACCTTTCTTCCTCTTGTTTGGCCAACGGCTTATCACTGAATTTTATTCGAAGTAGCTTCCGGTTTGTAAGGCTCGTCGCCAGTCGAGAAAGCACCAGGTCAGGATGGCTTTGCCATTCCTTTATTGAAATAAGAAGATCATTATCGTCGAGTAGAGTGTACCACTGAAGTACATTTTTTCCCGCAACATTAATATTTCCTGCAAAATCATCGGGGCTAAAAGTGTTATTCAAAAAAACTTTTAAAGTTGGCGTTGCATACACCTCAACTCCATCAGTAATTAACTCTTTCGCACGGCGTAAAACATTAATCAGTAAAAACTCCGCTGCCACCACTGTTTTATGAAGGTAAACCTGCCAGTACATCAAACGCCGCGAGATCAGAAATTTTTCAATAGAATAAATCCCTTTCACATCAACAACCAGCTTGTCTTCAAAAACATTCAACATTTTTATGATACGCTCAATTCCTACCGTTCCTTCGGCAACACCGGTAAAAAAACTGTCGCGGCTTAAGTAATCCAAACGATCCATATCCAACTGACTGGCAACAAGCTGATGAAGAAATAATTTCCTATACCGGTTGGTAAAAATCTGAATAGCCAAATCGAGCTGACCATCAAACTCGCGGTTTAATTCCTCCATTAAAAGCAGGGAAATTTCTTCGTGCGAAATATTTACGAGTGTATTCTCCAGAACATGTGAAAACGGTGCATGCCCAATGTCGTGTAGTAAAATTGCGATGGTAACTGCCTCGGCTTCGTCGTTGGTTATTTCGTGCCCCTTAATCCGTAAAATATTGATGGCTTGTCGCATTAAATGGCTTGCACCCAAAGCATGTTCAAAACGGGTATGGTTTGCACCGGGAAAAACCAAGTACGATAATCCAAGCTGTTTTATTCGCCTTAATCGTTGAAAAATTGGGTGTTCCAATAAATCAAAAACAGTTTCCGATTGCAGGTTAATGAATCCAAACACCGGATCGTTTATTATCTTTTTCTTATTTAACTGGGCTCTATTCACGGGATATCTGTATTTCAGATCGCTTAAAAGTACAAAACTTTAGCCAACCACAAAATCGTCTGGTAATGTGCAAGATATATTGCTACTCCTGTAAAATTAAAAGCACAGAAAAAGAACTAAGACGAAAGATTTTGTGCCTTTAAATCAATTATTTATGACGATAAAAGTTATTTGTCAAAGTTCAATTATTTTATTATTTTTGCGGAGAATTTTCTAAAAAGTGTTTTTAGGGGACCGATGGTTCCCTATTTTGTTACATAGAACAGAAATGATTGCTAAAACGACAATAGAAAATCTGGTAAAGGAAAAACTTGACGCTGATATGTTCATCGTTGATATTTCTGTGAGCGCAAATAATGTGATTCACGTATTTGTCGATGGATATAACGGCATCTCCATCGACCAGTGCATTGCCATTAGCAGAAATGTAGAGCACAACCTCGACAGGGAGGAAGAAGATTTTGCGCTGGAAGTTTCGTCGCCCGGGTTAACCGAAAGTTTTAAGATACTTGAGCAATATGTAAAATATACAGGCCGAAATATTGAAGTAGTTACAATAGAAGGACAGAAACTGGAAGGCTTATTAAAAGTTGCTGATGAAAATGGTATCATTCTCGAAACATCGAAACGGGAAAAAGTTGAAGGCCACAAAAAAAAGCAACTCGTTATTAAAGATTATAAATTAGAGCACAACGAAATTAAAAGTGCGAAAGCGGTAATTTCATTTAAATAAAGTTGACAATGGAAAATATAAACCTGATAGATACTTTTGCTGAATTCAAGGAGCTGAAGAACATTGACAGGGTTACAATGATGAGTGTACTGGAAGAAGTATTCCGTAGTGTTCTCATTCGCCAGTATGGCACAGATGAAAACTTCGATGTGATTATTAACATCGATAAAGGTGACTTTGAAATCTGGAGAAACCGTGAAGTTGTAGAAGACGATGCAATTGAAGATCCGAATCTGCAAATCACACTTACTAATGCATTAAAAATTGACGATGATTACGAAGTAGGCGAAGAAGTTACCGACGAGGTAAAGCTTGCCGATTTCGGACGACGCGCCATTTTGAACTTGCGTCAGAACCTGGCCAGCAAGATCCTTGAACTCGAAAAAGACCATATCTATGGTAAATACAAAAACAAAATTGGTGACATTGTTACCGGTGAAGTTTATCAGGTTTGGAAAAAAGAGATTCTTATTCTTGATGACGAAGGCAATGAACTCATTCTTCCAAAATCAGAACAAATTCCATCTGATTATTTCAGAAAAGGAGACAACGTTCGTGCTATTGTTTACAAAGTAGAATTACGAAATAATAACCCGCTGATTATTCTTTCAAGAACTGCTCCGGCATTCCTCGAAAGATTATTTGAGCTTGAAATCCCTGAGATTTTCGACGGGCTGATCACGATCAAGAAGATCGTTCGCGTACCGGGAGAAAGAGCAAAAGTAGCGGTAGAATCATACGACGAGAGAATTGACCCGGTTGGCGCCTGTGTTGGAATGAAAGGATCGCGTATTCATGGAATCGTTCGCGAGTTGCGTAACGAGAACATTGATGTGATCAACTATTCTTCCAATTTACAATTGTTTATAAAACGTGCGTTAAACCCGGCAAAAATTAACTCAATAAAGATACTGGAAGACGCTAAAAAAGCGGAAGTTTACCTTCGTCCGGAGGAAGTTTCGCTGGCAATTGGTAAAGGAGGTTTAAATATCAGGCTTGCCAGCCAGTTAACAGGCTATGAAATTGACGTTTATCGCGAAATGGAACAAGACGATGAAGACGTTAACCTTGAAGAATTTGCCGACGAAATTGAAGGATGGGTAATAGATGCGTTAAAAGCAATTGGTTGTGACACCGCTAAAAACGTATTGAATATTACGCGGGCAGACCTTATAAAACGTACTGATTTGGAAGAAGAAACCATTGATGACGTGCTAAAGGTACTGAACTCCGAATTTGAATAGAAAAAGGTCAGACAGAACAGACCTTTTAAAACAAAAAAGTAAAGAATTATTTATGGTAGCAGGTAAAACATTAAGGCTCAGTAAACTTGCAAGAGAATTTAATGTAGGGATTCACACAATTGTTGAGTTCTTGCATAAAAAAGGATTTGAGATTGACTCTAATCCGAACACAAAAATATCTGCGGAAGCCGTACAGCTACTCGAAAAAGAGTACAAAATCGACATCTCTCTGAAAAAGGAGTCTGAAAAGATCAATCTGAAAAGTCAGCGTCCGAAAAAAGAAGTAATATCGATTGACGGAGACGAAGAGCAGGAAGAGGTAAAAGAAAAAGAAACACCTCCTCCGGCGGCAGAAGAAAAGAAAGAACCGGAAGTAGAAAAGAAACCTGCCGCTGAAAAACCGAAGGTAGTGGGAAAAATAAATCTCGACGAGATAGGGAAACCCAAGAAAAAAGAACCGGAACCAGAAGCAAAAAAAGAAGAGCCAAAAGTGGAAGAGCCTGCCACAGAAAAGCCTGTTGCTGAAAAACCGGTTGAAAAAGTTGAGCAACCAGAAAAAATTGAAAAACCTGAGAAAGAGGAGAAAAAGCAGGAACCGGTTGCCGAAAAGAAAGAAGAATTAATAGAAACAGATGTACCCAAGGTGGACGAAATAAAAGTTGTTGGCAAGATCGATCTTAAGAATATCAATCAAAAAACCCGCCCTGACAAGAAGACAAAAGAGCAGAAAGATAAAGAGCGTCAGGAACGGATGAAACAAAAAGAGGCTCAGCGAAAGTCAGTCGCAGGAAATAAAGAAAAAGATTCTGGCGATAATGTTATCCGGGCAAAATCAGAGAAATTAAACGGGCCTACCGTTCTTGGGAAAATCGATCTTCCTGAGAAAAAAGAAAACGACAACGACAAGGGGCGTAAAAAACGCAGAAAGCGGATTCCTAAGGACAATGGCCGCGTGAATGTGCAAAATCCACAGCAGGGTGAACAACGTCCGAGAGGAAAGTTCCAGGTTAACAAACAAGGACAAGGCAAGAAAAAACGACCGCTCAAAAAAGAGGTTAACGAGGAGGATGTACAAAAGCAAATTAAAGATACACTTGCACGTTTAACCACGAAAGGTAAATCAAAAGGATCGAAACACCGTCGAGAAAAGAGGGCTGCAGTTAGCGAAAGAATGCAGGCCGATATGGAACAACAAATGCAGGAACAGAACATTCTGAAAGTTACTGAATTTGTTACCGTAGCTGAACTGGCAACCATGATGGATGTAGGAGTTCCGGAAATTATCTCATCATGTATGTCACTTGGTTTGTTTGTATCAATCAACCAGCGTCTTGATGCAGAAACCCTTTCTGTTGTAGCCGAAGAGTTTGGCTACAAAGTAGAATTTGTAAGTGTTGATATCGCTGAAGCGATTGAAGAAACCGAAGATGCAGAGGAAGATTTGCTGCCACGCTCTCCGATTGTTACTGTAATGGGACACGTTGACCATGGTAAAACTTCACTGCTCGACCATATTCGAAGCACAAACGTAATTGCCGGTGAGGCCGGAGGTATTACCCAGCATATCGGAGCTTATCACGTTGACCTTGATAACGGAAAAGACATTACCTTCCTTGATACTCCTGGTCACGAAGCGTTTACCGCGATGCGTGCCCGTGGTGCACAGGTTACCGATATTGCAATTATTATTGTTGCAGCCGATGACAATGTGATGCCTCAAACCGTTGAGGCTATCAACCATGCTGCTGCTGCAGGTGTACCAATTGTATTTGCTATTAACAAAATTGATAAGCCGGGAGCTAATCCTGAAAAGATCAAAGAAGAACTGGCAAATATGAACTACCTTGTTGAAGAATGGGGTGGAAAATACCAGTCGCAGGATATCTCTGCCAAAAACGGTATTGGTATCGAAGAGTTAATGGAAAAAGTATTGCTTGAAGCAGAAATGTTGGAGCTTAAGGCAAATCCAAATAAAAACGCACAGGGAACTATTATTGAATCGGAGTTAGATAAAGGTCGCGGATATGTTTCTACCGTTCTTATTACAAGCGGTACCTTAAAAGTTGGCGATGTGATTATTGCCGGACAATATTACGGGCACGTAAAAGCAATGTTCAACGAACGTAATCAGCGCATCACTGAGGTTGGCCCCGCCGAACCAGCAATAATCCTTGGTTTAAATGGAGCGCCTCAGGCAGGAGATAAGTTTAACGTAATGGAAAACGAGCGCGAAGCCCGTAACATTACCAACAAACGCGAACAACTGGCTCGCGAACAAGGCCTGCGTACCCAAAAACATATTACGCTGGATGAAATCGGACGTAGGATTGCAATCGGAAACTTCCAGGAACTGAACCTGATTATTAAAGGTGACGTGGATGGTTCTATTGAAGCATTATCAGATTCGTTGATCAAACTTTCTACCGAAGAAATTCAGGTAAACGTAAAACACAAAGCTGTTGGCCAGATTTCGGAATCGGACATTCTGCTTGCAGCTGCATCCGAAGCAATTGTAATCGGATTCCAGGTGCGCCCATCGTTGAATGCACGTAAACTGGCAGAAAAAGAAGAAATCGATATTCGACTATATTCTATTATTTACGATGCAATTAACGAGATAAAAGCGGCAATGGAAGGGATGTTATCTCCCGAAATTAAAGAAGAAATTCTCGGAACTACCGAAGTACTCGAAACATTCAAAATTACAAAAGTGGGTACAGTTGCCGGGTGTCTGGTACGCGACGGGAAAATCAACCGGAATTCGAAAATACGCGTTATCCGCGATGGTATCGTAATTTACACCGGAAACCTCGGTTCTTTAAAACGTTTTAAAGACGATGTTAAAGAAGTGAAAAACGGTTACGAATGTGGATTGAATATCGAAAACTTTAACGATATAAAAGTGGGCGACCATATTGAATCGTTCCACGAAGTTGAAGTTGCAAAAACATTGTAAAATAAACTTACAGTATAAAACGGAAAGGTCGGCAAAATTGCCGGCCTTTTTTGTTGTTGTCAATCTTCAGCTTAAATATTACGAGATCGATCCCGAATTATTAACAACCTTTTTTTCATACATTAAAAGAAAATGCCCGTGTTGCACGTTAGCTTATTTGTACTTTTGTTTGCAAATTATTTGCTATGAAACGGAGCCTCATCGTCATTATAGTTGCACTACTTATTGCAGCAGTAGCCGCCTTTATTTTCTTTACACGCGACAAAGTAATTTTTAGCAAAGACAGTTCGCTTTACAAAGCGGTTCCGCTTTCAACGCCTGTTTTTGTTGAAGCAAATTCACTTCGGGCAATTCCAACAGATAACCCTGTCTTAAAAGAATTAGCCGCAATTGGCGATTTTGGTTGGGTTATGAATCAGATCGATCAGATTACTGAACAAATCAGCGAGAACGATGAGATACAAAAAAGCTGGGTACGCCGCCCGGTAATTGTTGCATTCGACTTTGTAGGAGAAGACAAACTGGTTCCCGTTATTATCAGTGCCATCAAAAATGCCGACGAATTAAACGGGATGGAGCAATTGCTTAACAAACTTTCGGGTACCGACGGCTCAGCTCCTCAAGAAAGAAAATACTCCGGACATAAAATATTCAGCATTAAAACTTCTACAGGTAAAAGTCTGCATTTTTGTGCCGCCGGAGGTTTGATCATCATCAGTCCCGAGTCGATTTTAATAGACAAAAGCCTGCGCCAACTAAATTCAGAAAACCTTACTGACATTCGAAATTTTAATCGCGTAAACAAAACGGTTGATACGCAATCCGACGCTTCCTGGTACATCAACCACCAGCGTTTCCCCAATCTTTTCACAAAAATACTAAACAGCACAACGCAAACTTCGGTAAATGAATTTGGCGAAACCATAAAAAGAAACCTCCGTCGCGATGTGCTTAAGCTGAGTGATTATGCCGGATGGAGCGAGCTGGATATGGCTTTTCACGACAACCGGATTTCGATGAATGGGATTACTGTTGCCGACGATTCGCTCAATCATTTCGTAACCATTTTTAACGGACAGGAAGCGGAGTCGTTTCAATGCGATAAAATACTTCCTAAAAACACCGCATTCTACATCGGATTTACCTTTTCCAACCGCGATCTGTTTTTCGAAAATCTGATTGAATATTTCAAGCACTCCAATGCTTTTTACGAACGGGAAGACCTGCTAAAAAAAATGGAACGCCGCTTGGGCGACGACAGCAGAACTACATTACGAAACCTGCTCGACAATCAGGCAGTAGCAGCAATTACAGATATTTCCGACGACCACACAACTACTCTTTTTGCAGTAAAGATACACTCGAGAAAAGATGCACAAACGGCACTCGAGCAGATGATGCAAAACTACGCTCAGAGTAAAGAGGTGGAATTTAGTTCGCTGCATTACAATGTATCTACCGACGACGGGAAAAACAACCGGGTGTACCGTTTCCCCTACCCTTCGTTGCCGGGCGCATGGCTTGGCGAAACTTTTGCTTTTGCGCAAGCCAGTTTTGCAACTTTGTACGACGACTTTATCGTTTTTGCAAGTTCAGAAAAAGCGATGAAAGATTATTTGTCGGACATGGCCTTAAATTACTCGCTAAACGAAGACCGTGATTATTCCGACTTTGAGCGCGCAGCTGAAAGCAAGTCCAATATAAATGTGTATGCCAATATTAACCGCGCTTTGCCGTTGAACACTCACATTTTTAATACCGATTTCAGTAAAAAGATTGATGAGAATGGCGAAGTTCTGCGACAATTTGAAGCTATTAGCTGGCAGTTGGTGCGCGAAAAAGAGGTGTATTTTAATTCGTTAAACCTGGCTGTACGCGACAAACCTTCAGGCGATGGCCGCGCAATGTGGGCATGCGACCTGGGAGCTCCGCTTACCGACAAGCCTCAATTTGTAACCAACCACAACACCAAAGACAAAGAAATTATTGTACAAGATACAGACAAGCGTCTGCACCTGATTTCGAACACCGGAAACAAACTATGGACCATCCCCATCAGCGGGCAAATTTTGAGCGACATACATCAGGTAGATCTGTACAGAAACGGCAACTTGCAATACCTTTTTAATACAGCTGACAAATTGTATCTGATCGACCGAAAGGGAAATAACGTAAGCGGATTCCCTGTGGTATTTAAGTCGCAGGCCACCAATGGTGTTAATGTATTCGATTACGACAACAACCGAAAATACCGCTACTTTGTAGCTTGCGAAAACCGAAAAGTATATTGCTTCGACCAAAACGGGAAAGTTATTAGCGGCTGGGGATTTGGACAAACCGAAAGCACTATTACAACTCCGGTTCAGCATTTTAGGGTAAACAACCGCGATTACATTGTTTTTAAAGATGCCGGTAGAATTTATATACAGGATCGACGCGGATCAACACGCGTAAATGTTTCGGCACGTTTCGAAAACTCGAACAACCCGCTGGTGCTAAATCTCGACGGAACCCCAAAAATTGTTGCTACCGATAAAAACGGGAAAGTATTTTACCTGTATTTCGACGGAAAATATGCCGAGAAAAGCGATGGCGGTCTTAGCGAAAATCATGGCTTTACCACAGACGATCTTAATGGAAACCGGATACCTGATTT
The DNA here is from genome assembly GCA_963677455.1 of uncultured Draconibacterium sp. GTDB lineage: Bacteria > Bacteroidota > Bacteroidia > Bacteroidales > Prolixibacteraceae > Draconibacterium. The sequence goes on along the minus strand of OY781971.1, from coordinate 5,611,593 downwards.
TATTTTTACCGACGGGAACAAATTGGAGGTTACTGACGAAAACGGCAAAACGTTATACAGCGAAAAACTGGACAATACGCTAAGCGCTCCTAATGTTTATACATTTTCAGCACAGCAAAAAATGGTGGGAGTTACCGATGCCAAAGAAAACCGCGTTTACCTGTTTACTCCCGATGGTAAACAATACAAAGGCTTTCCGTTTAAAGGAAACAGCGCTTTTAGTATTGGAACTATGGCCGGACAAATGTGCCTGGTGGTTGGCAACGATGACGAAGAGCTGGTGTGCTATGGACTATAAATCGCAGTTGAAAACAAACAGCTAACGCTTCTCTTTTCAACTGATGAGCGTTTAAACGAAGCTCCAGAGCCTGCCCAAACAATAAGCTTATGGAAATTTGCTAATTACCTGCTTTTTGTAATTATGCTTACTTTTAGAAGGCTAAACCTAATACATTGATTTCACTCGTAAATAAACATATAATCAAGAACTTGGGTGTAACACCCAAACTGGCATTATAAACCAAAGTGAGAATAGAGAAATACCTCAATGTTTTGGGTTATGCATACGTTGCATTAATTATAATAATGAGAAACAATTTTAAAATATTAATTCTCGCAGGAATTTGGATTTTAGTCATAGCTGGTTGTTCTGTTCAATGGACTGAAGCGATACGTGATAGAAATATAGCTCATAAAGAATTCAAAGAGTCTGTAGATATAGGAATTAATAAAAAACTCATTATCGTACCTATTTCTATTCATTGAAAAGAATATCGTTTATTATTTGACACAGGTGCGCCTTTCAGTTTATCTAATCAGCTTCAGGAAGAGAATGGCTTTAAAATAGTGAGCAAGGAGAATATTGTTGATAGTGATTATAATAGGAAGAAAGTTAATTGGGTAAAAGTTGACTCAATTAGTATTGGCAATGTATTATTTGAGAATCAAACAGCCTTTATTGGAGATTTTGAAGCAAACCCAATATTAAAATGTATGGAAATAGATGGAATTATTGGCTCAAACATAATCAGACATTGTAACTGGACAATTGATCCCAAAACAAGACTTTAATCTTATTTAGTTCTATTCAAAAGAAATCCTCTGAAGAATGTATTGTCATCCCATTTAGAACTGATTATAAACACAATATCTTTACAGATATTATATTCGGTCAATCAAGGATTAAGAACATATTGATAGATTACGGCTCTAATGGTTCTATTGCTTTGAACAATGAAATATTTAATACTCTGAAAAACACGAATATTATTGGCGACGTATTTATAGAAAAGGGGATTAACCAGAGTGGAATTATTGGAAAACCTATTGAGCTAGATAAACGAATAACTTACTCGGATTCAGTTAGAATAAATAACCAGGAACTTAGAAATGTTATGATTCGTACAGGAAAAAGAAAATTCAGAGGGACAAAGTGTAGAATATCAGATTGAAAAAGCATTGTTTTTAGAATAACATTGCTAAAAAAGACCAACGAAGTAAACAGTGCAACAGTTAAAGATAATTTCGTATCTTTCAGAGATTAGGTAATCCTTTCTTCCTGAATCAAATAGATGAGATTATGACAGCAAAAATAAATATTCTTAATTTAATCGATTTTGAGAAAGTAAATAAACTCCTTGAAGGATTCAACCAATCTACTGGATTCGTTACCGCTATTTTAGACTTACAAGGAAACGTGCTGTCAAAATCAGGATGGAGACAAATTTGTACCCATTTTCATAGGATTAATCCGAAAACTTCAAAAAACTGCACAGTTAGCGATACTATATTAGCTAACGAATTGGGGAATGGTGAAAAATACCATTTTTATAAATGTTTAAATGGGTTGGTCGACGTAGCAGTACCTCTAATCATTAAAGGAGAGCATATTGCCAACTTATTTTCAGGTCAATTCTTTTTTGAAGACCCCAATCGGAATTATTTTAAAAAACAAGCGAGAAAATTTGGATTTAATGAAGAAGAATATCTCAGAGCACTCGAAAATGTACCGATTGTTTCGAAGGAAAAAGTGAAAATTGCGATGGACTTTTTGCTGAATATGACACAACTTATTAGCGAAATAACCTTACAGAAACTGGACCAGGAGCAGTCAAATAAAGCATTGATAGAAAGCGAAGAACGGCTCAGAACCGTCATTTCCAGCAGTGCTGACTGGGTTTGGGAAGTTGACAAGGATGGAAAATATATCTACAGCTCACAAAAAAGTATAGACTTTTTTGGAATATCAGAGGAAGAAATTATTGGGAAAACTCCATTCGATCTTATGCCGGAAGATGAAGCAAAAAGAGTTGCTCCCATTTTTACTAAAATAGCAGCAAAAAAACAACCAATAAAAGATTTGGAGAACTGGAGTATCGGGAAAAACGGAGAATTAATTTGCCTGCTTACCAATGCGCTCCCAATTTTAAATAATGAAGGAGAACTTGTTGGATACAGGGGAATTGATAAAAACATAACTCAACGTAAACTTTTTGAAAAAGAATTAATAAAGGCTAAAGAAAAAGCAGAAGAAAGCGAAAAAAAATACCGGGCATTTGTAGAACAGAGTTCGGAGGGGATTTATAGGATGGAGCTTGATAAACCAATGGATTTATCCTTGAATACCGAGGAGCAAATCGATTTTATATATAAGCATACATACATTGCTGAATGTAACCACCGGTTTGCTCAAATGTATGGTAATGAATCTCCTGAAGACCTTGTAGGAATAAAACAACAAGAACTTCTCGGTGGAAAAAATAATCAAAAAAACAGGCAGGCTTTCAAAAACTTTATTACATCAAATTACCGATTAACAAACGTAGAAACTGAAGAAAAAATAAAGGATGGGAAAACCATTCAACTCTTAAATAGTGCAGTTGGCTATATCGAAAACGGAAAACTACTTCGGTATTGGGGACTGAAAATTGATATTACAGAACAAAAAAAAATGTTACAGGAATTAACTCAAGCCAAGGAAAAAGCCGAGGAAGGAGAGAGAGCATTAAAGCATTCATATGATTTAATGAAATACATAATTGAACATAATAGAAGCGCAATTGCTGTTCATGACAAAGATTACAAATACATCTTCGTAAGTCAAAGGTATTTACAGGACTATCAGGTAAAAGAAAACGAAATTATAGGAAAGCATCATTATGATGTATTCCCGGATTTACCACAAAAATGGCATGATGTCCATAAAAAAGCATTAATGGGTGAAGTATCCAGTGCCGAAAATGACCCATATTACAAAGATGACGGAACAGTTGAGTGGGCGCAATGGGAATGCCGCCCATGGTACGATAGAGATAATTCGATTGGCGGTTTTATAATTTATTCTGAAGTAATTACTGACCGTATAAATATGGAACTAAAACTCAGAGAAGCTAAAGAGAAAGCCGAGGAAAGCGACCGTTTAAAATCGGCTTTTCTGGCAAATATGAGTCACGAAATACGCACCCCGATGAATGGTATATTAGGTTTTACGGACCTTCTTTTAAATCCTGATTTAAATAGCGAGGAGCGAGAGAACTTTATAAAAATTGTACATAAAAGCGGACAGCGTATGTTGAATACGGTAAACGATATTGTTGAAGTATCAAAAATTGAAGCAGGGACTATTAGTGTCAGAACCCAGGAAATAGATATCAATACAGAGGTAGAAGAAATGGTTCATTTTTTTAAACCTGAAGCAAATAAGAAAGGACTGAATCTAATGATAGATTTGTTGCTGCCTGATAATAAAAAGCATATAGAAACTGACAAGGATAAGCTGGGCTCCATAATTTCAAACCTAATAAAAAATGCAATAAAATATACCGAATCTGGGACGATAAAAGTTGGTTGCGGATTAAATGACTCTTTAATAGAATTTTATGTAAAAGATACAGGAATCGGAATTCCGGCTCATCGGCAAGAAGCAATTTTTAATCGATTTGAACAAGCAGATATTGCAGATACAAGGGTTTTTGAAGGGTCAGGGTTGGGACTTGCCATTGCCAAATCTTATGTAGAAATGCTGGGTGGAAAAATTTGGGTAAAAAGCAAGGAAGGGATAGGCTCAACATTTTGTTTTACGTTGCCTGTAAAAAGGAATATAACCGATAATTCATCTGCTGAAAAAAAGAACTCACCCAAATACGAAAAGCCAAAATTATTAAATAGAAAACTAAAAATACTAATAGCCGATGATGATGAAACCTCCCGTAAATATCTTTACCTTTTGGTCAATGATTTTGGCAAAGAAATAATGGAGGCTGAAACAGGAGCTAAAGCTCTTGAACTTTGTCAAAAGTATTATGATATCGATTTAATTCTTATGGATATAAAAATGCCGTTAATGGATGGCTACCAAGCAACACGCAAAATTCGGGAATTTAACAAGGATGTCGTAATAATCGCCCAAACCGCATATGCTCTTTCAGGTGATATGGGAAAAGCATTGGAGGCAGGTTGTAACGATTATATTTCGAAACCCTTTGAAAGAACCAAATTAGAGATTTTACTACAAAAGTATTTTGGGAAACATTTACAAAATGAACAGTTGGTGGAATGACAGAAAACAAAGCACATGGCTATAACGCGTAGTAAATTTAACGTTTGTTGCTCGCATCAAAATTGTACTGGCTTGACAAGAAAATCGTCAGTAATCAGCAATAAAACTTACCACCACCGTTACAAACCGAAAAAACTATCAATAACAACTCAATCCGGGCACAATAAAAACTACTCTTCTTTCAACTCGTCAGATTCAGTTTCCAAGTCATCGTTTTCTGAATCGTCAGTATATTCTTCCACAGAATCAAATTCAGGTGCTGTTTCTTCTTCAGGTTCCGCAGAATCCTCTTCTTCATTCTCTTCAAAAGGATTTACGCCATCTGTAAAAATTGGATTGTCTTTGCGACTTTCTTTATCAAGCGGCACATAACCCGACGGGATACCCGACTCTGATGCTTCGTAAGGAAAAACATCAACAATAGTACTTACCGCCATAGCAGAAGTTACATAAGGAATAACCAAAAACTCAAGGCTTTCTTCCAAACGATGAAGTGCTTCTTTAATATCGTCGGCCATAAGAAGATAATAGGTTCGCATCTTTTTTTCCTTGCCGGCATCTTCATCAACAGTAACCAGGTTAACAGTTGCTTTAAACCACCACTCTCCGTTCTCGAAAGGAAATACTTCGGCAATTTTCGATTTTTTTATGTCCACAATCTGGAACTCTCCGCCCCTTACCATTTCCTGCATTTTGCGAATAATGCGTGTTTCAGCATCAGTGTACGAAACCGCGTCAAGCAAGAAGCTTTCAGTTACCATTTGTTCTTTGCCAGTTTGAGAAACCTTTGAGTATTTCACTTTACTTTCGAACCAAGTCTGCATCATAATTTTTCAGAATTTAGAGTCAGCAAAAATAACGATCGCTGGTTTTTAAGGGGTAAATAATGTGTTTATTTATTAACAAAAAAACCAGCTGCCTTTCGACAACCGGTTTACGTTTTTCTAAATCTAACTAAACTAACTCTAAACTACCCTTGACCTTAATTAGATGTATGTATTATTTTCGCTAGGTTATTCAATTTGTGTCGGTAACTGTTAGAAGAAAGGCCCCGCCCTCTGACGGGGCCATAAAACAGACAGCTACAGACTTAAAAGCTGAAGAAGATTATTAATTATAGGCACTCTCGCCATGTTCGTAAACATCGAGGCCCTCTTCTTCAATGCGCTTAGAAACGCGCAAGATATTTAGTTTCTTCAAGATGAAGAACAAGATCAATCCAAGACCGAATGCCCAGGCAAAGAAGGCAAGAACGCCAATAGCCTGAATACCCAGCAATTTTGCACCACCACCGTAGAACAAACCTTCAGAAGTAGAGAATAAACCTACTGCCAAAGTACCCAAGGCACCACTTACACCGTGTACAGAAATTGCACCTACAGGATCGTCAACTTTAAGCACTTTATCGATAAATTCAACAGCAAATGGAAGAACAAAACCAGCAATGGTACCAATCAAAACAGCTCCAACAGGATCTACAGCATCACAACCAGCGGTAATAGCAACCAAACCAGCCAATGCACCGTTCAGTGAAATCGATAATGCAGGACGTTTGTAACGAAACCATGAAACCAACATCGCAGTAACAGCACCGGCAGCAGCTGCCAGGTTAGTAGTTACAGCAATATGGCCAATAGCAACAGCATTGTCGGTACCTGCAGCAGCTAACTGCGAACCAGGGTTAAAACCGAACCAGCCAAACCACAGGATAAATACACCAAGTGCACCTAAAGCAAGGTTATGACCAGGAATCGCTTTTGCTTTTCCGTCTTTATCATATTTGCCAATACGAGGTCCGATAAGCGCGGCACCAGCCAAACCAACCCACGCACCAACAGAGTGCACAATAGATGAACCCGCAAAATCGTGGAACCCAAGTTGACTCAACCAACCACCACCCCATGTCCAGTGACCTGAGATTGGGTAAATAATAACCGTAATAACAATACTAAAAATTAAGTACGATTTGAATTCAGTTCTTTCAGCCATTGCTCCCGAAACAATTGTAGCGGCAGTAGCAGCAAATACAGTTTGGAAAAACAAATCGGCGTAATCAGAATAATTGTCACCGAAACCATCGCTCATAAAGAACAAGTCTGGCTTTCCGATAAAACCGCCAATTGAATCGCCATACATAATTGTAAAACCGATAATCCAATATAGTAACGAACCGATTGAAAAGTCCATTAAGTTTTTCATCAAGATGTTTGCAGTGTTCTTTCCGCGGGTAAAACCAGCTTCCACCATTGCAAAACCGGGTTGCATAAACATTACCAGAAATGCAGCAACTAACAACCACATATTGTCGATACCTATTTGTAGGCCTTGTAAAGTTTCTTCCATGATAATCTAAATTTTTTGCAGTTATTAATTATTCTTCTTTCCCTTTAATGTAAAGCGACTCGTCTCCAACCTCTCCGGTTCTGATTCGGCAAGATTCCTCAATAGGAAGAATAAAAATCTTACCATCACCTATCTCTCCTGTTCTTGCTGAACTAAGGATAGCAGAAACAGTTTTCTCCACATTTTTATCCCGAACGATAATCTCAAGCTTAGTGCGTTCGATAGAACTGGTATCGTAAACAACACCACGGTAAACACGACCTTCGCGCGCCTGGCCAACACCTCTTACATCCCAATAAGAGAAGAATTCAATACCGGCTTCGTGAAGTGCTTCAGTAACTTCATCGAATTTGGTTTTGCGTATTATTGCTTCAATTTTTTTCATTATTCTTATTTTTTGATTTATAAGATAAGGTAGAGCCCGTTTAACCCTATTTACTCACTCAACTAAGCTTGTACCTTACCAGATATGTTATTAAAGTGAAATCCCAACAGTAATGAAGAACCCTCCGGTAGCTGGGTTAAGAATAACAGAACCAGAAACAGGTAGAGTAAATGAATCAGTGATAGCAATTTCTTTTGATGTACCTATGTTAATATTACACACACCAAAATCAGCTTCACCATCATCCCTCATTTCGTCTCCATTATCATCAACCCAGGTATACTGGCCATTACCCAATCCTAAGCCAAGATCGAATGAACCAAAAGAGTATCCTGCCTCCAGATATATATCTCCTGAACCAGTACCATCGCTTCCAGCATTATCGTATAACATGTACGCCCCAGTAAGCGATAAATCCCCTAAACTTAGGCCAACCATTGGTTCGAAAAAGTGAATACCTTCAGATTTTCCAAACTCGGTCCAATCACCTCCAAAATAGTAATCAGTAAAAGTAAGATCCAAAGAAGAAGATTCTCCTAATGCAATTGAATATCCTGCATAAAGGTCCATTTCAAAACCTTCATCCATAGAAGAACTTGCGGATCCCCAGGCACCAATAGCGAAATCGCCGGCACCAAATTCAACATAAGGCTGAAAAGCCGGACCCGATCCAAATTTGGCACCACGCCAAATGTAACTTGAATAAATGTCTAAACCTGTGCTCCATTCTTGTGCTTTTGCACTTGGAACAAGCAAGGTTACCATAAACAACATACTAGCAGCAATCAGTAGTGTCTTTTTCATAATTGTAAAATTTAATAGTTAAACTGTCTTTTTTGATTTTTATAGAATATACCCTAATTTTTAAGACTATTATTTTTTGATTTATAGCTTTTTCTGTTTTATACCCCATTCGAAATAGGATTACGATTCAAAAAAATGCATTTTAAACGACCCACACACAAAAAACACAACCGAACACCCCTCAATTAACAAATTATTAATATCCGATTCGTTTTTTACTCATTTTGGTATTTTTTAGCACCACAACTATCTTTTTTATACCATTTAGCCAAATACAGTTATAAAATAGCAACAGATAGTAACATTTAGCAAATAACAAAACAGTACAATACCGCCCCATTTTTGCCACTTATCTGACAGAAATCAAGAAAAAGGCGCTAATAATTCCTGAAGGGGAAAAAATTAGGAGGGGGTGACGTAAATAAATAAGAGATTCCGGTTACAAACCTGTTGAAATCTTATTGTTTCGGCTTATTTAAGAACAATAAGATACATTTTTTCGAAACGACTTGCCCGGGTTTTAGGATTTAAAAAACGTAAAGATTGCCGCGTTAAAGACCGATGTTGCTGATAAACCTTTTTGACTTCGGATTCAATACCCATCTGTTCTATTTCCTCATATCCTTCTTCTGAAGTATAAATCCATTCGCCTGCTTTGGGTTCAAAATTTTGCAAATCATCCTGAGTCAACAAATACCTGCCTGGCGATTTAGAATAAAGAAACAAATTCCAAAAACGTGCACTTTCACTATAAATATTAAGTGTAACATCTTCAGAAGCTTCCTCATTAAAAACTTTGGCTGCATCGTACGAAGTATGGTATTGCATCATACTCGGATACATACTTGTATTAACAGTAAACAATACAGATGATGCCGCTACAACCAACATCAGTATTTGTTTTTGCAGGTTGAGACGCTGAAAAACGAAATACAGCACCCCAATAGCAAACAAACCATAAACCAACCAGTAAAACAATTGCTTTTCGGGATAAACATAGAGAGTTATCAGCAATAAAAACGCAACCAGAATAACCGCAATAAATTTATGAATGATTGCAAGCGTTTTCTGAAAGGTGACATTGTTATTCTTCTCAAACAAAATCACGGTCCATTTTGCAGTTATAATAAAAATAAAAGGAACCGCAGATAATATATAATGTGGATTTTGTTGTTTAGCGACACTCAATATGGCAACAAAAAACAGAATTCCGGCGATAATTGAAATGTTCGCATCAGCTTTTCGGAGCTTAGTACGAATTGCTTCCTGCATTTCTTTATAGAAAGCGACCACCATAAAAATGGACCATGGCAACAATAGATAAAGCGAAGTATGCAAGTAAAACGTATAATCGGCACTACTTCCTTTGTAAGAACCGGTTACGCGCCCCACATTATTGGTCCAGAAATAAAATTTTATTCCCTCCAAGCCGAATTGATTCAGCAAACCAATCATTGCAGGCAAAATTACTATACCAACAATTGCTAAAGCAAGTAGCCACCGCAAATTAAAAATATCCTTCCATCTGCGCTGAACCAGCAATTCTGTTCCTACTACGGCCGCAGGAATTAAGGCACCAACCGGTCCTTTGGTAAGCATCGACAAACCAACCCCCACACTTCCGAGTACAAAATGATACCATTTACGCAGCCGCAGAAACGCTAAAAACTGCCAAACAGCAAAAACCACAAAAGAAGCCAACAGTGTATCGGTATGGATATCGTTATTGAAATGAAGGAAAGCCAGTGAGGTTCCCCAGAAGATCATTGCGAGCCGACCTGTTTCTTTATTGTACAACAAACTGCTTAGCCGATAAACCGAGTAAAACCCAAGTAAAGACAACAACATCACGGCAATTTTGTATGCAATTACAGAAAACCCAAAGACAGAGTAACTCAAGGCTCCAACCCAGAAAAGCATTGGCGGTTTCTGGTCGTATGCATCACCGGCAATAGTAAGGTTTATCCAATCTTTATTTAATACAATCTCTCGACTTACTTCTGCGTATTTTGCTGCATTAACAACTAAAGGCACCTTTAAAGAAGATGCTGCAACAAAAAGCACTAGCAAAATAATAACGATATAAAAAGAGCGGTTTTCTCTCATTCTTTACTGACTTGGTGCGCTATGGAAAATTTTCTCACTTTCGTTGTAAGGTTCAACAAACACCCACAAAAGTATAAGAACAAACATAGCCTCCCAAAGTTCCCAAATACGCCAATCAGGAATAAGCAGAATTAAACCAGTGCAAAGCATAATCGCAACACTGTGTTTTATTTTTGGCAACTGCACTCCAAACAGATCAACCAGGTTTCTGAATTTATCCCATTTCCGGTAAAGCACCTGCGAAAACAAAAAGTAGAACCCGAAAACAACGACAAGCCCTTGCGAGAAAATAAGCTTATTAATATTAACGCCTCCTATTTCCAGGTTATGCAAATTGGTTTCGGCCTGCATATTATTATTCGCAAAAAACTCGCTCGACTCGATCGAGAAAATGCGTTGTCCCCACGAAATTTCTTCGCCAAAGCCAAAAAATGCCCCAAGAATAATCAATACATTAAGCAAAGCCCACCATTTATTTCGCTGCTTTCTTTCTTTAAAAAAACGAATGGCGAACAATATTGAAATAAACAGCAGCGTCAGCGCGGTTAAATACTCAAAAGGGCCATCTTCGGCAACCAAACTACGATAGAAATCATCAGTAAAATAAAATGTAAGGCCCCCAATAACTGCCAGGCCCAACAAAGTATAAACAGAAACTTTTATAACTTTTTCCATGTCTTTTTAAAATTTCACGCAAAGAGTAGTTTTCGTTTATTCGATTCTTCGCGCTTTCTGAAGCGCAAATTTAATAATAATCCGGGGACATTTGCTTAACAAAGCCTAAATGAACACGACTAATGCTCGTAACAAACGGTTTAATTTAAACTAGCTTGTTATAGAAACATAAATTCAGGCTTTAGCAAGTCACTATACAAATTGTTTTACAATGTAAATTTTATCTTTGTAGAGCTCGAATTGAGATACAGACCTCAAAACCGGGCATCCAAATCTGCTTAGGCAAAATTTTTTTGTTATGAAACGAGCATGTATGTTATTCACAACCAGGCGTATGATTAAAATACTGCGAGTTACATGCTATACCTTTAAAAACAAACAATTTTAATAGTATGAAACTGTGGGACAAAGGAACACCTGTAAATAAAGCCATCGAAGAATTCACAATTGGTAACGACCGTGAACTTGACGTGCATTTAGCTACGCACGACATCCTGGGATCTATGGCACATGTTACCATGCTCGAATCTGTTGGGTTAATTGAAAAAGAAGAACTTCCTATATTATTAAAAGAACTGAAAAAGCTATACAATGAAGCCAGCGAAGGAAATTTTTCAATTGCTGACGGAATTGAAGATGTACACTCGCAGGTTGAATTTTTGCTGACACAATCGCTGGGCGATCTTGGCAAGAAAATCCATAGTGGACGTTCCAGAAACGACCAGGTTTTACTCGACCTGAAACTTTTTACACGTGAAGCTATCCGCGAAATAGCCGAAAGCACTTCTGCATTAATCGACATTCTTTTGTCAAGAGCCGAAAAAACCAAAGATATTCTTATGCCGGGATACACCCACCTTCAGGTTGCCATGCCTTCTTCGTTTGGTTTGTGGTTTAGTGCTTATGCCGAAAGCCTTTCCGACGACCTGGAGTTGCTACAGTCTGCTTATCGGATTACCAACCAAAACCCACTGGGTTCGGCAGCAGGTTATGGATCTTCATTTCCGCTTAACCGGCAAATGACAACCGATCTGTTAGGATTCGAAAACATGAACTACAACGTGGTTTACGCGCAAATGGGCCGTGGCAAAGTAGAAAAGATCGTTTCATTTGCACTGGCAAACCTGGCGGCTACCCTTTCAAAACTGGCCTACGATGTTTGTCTTTTTATGAGCCAGAATTTTAATTTTGTTGTTCTCCCACCCGAGTTTACAACCGGATCGAGCATTATGCCACACAAGAAGAATCCGGATGTTTTTGAACTTACCAGGGCACGTTGCAACAAGCTTCAGGGAGTTCCGTCGCAGATAAGTCTTATTATCAACAACCTTCCTAGTGGCTACTTTCGCGACCTGCAGATGGTGAAAGAGGTCTTTCTTCCTTCTTTTAAAGAACTTAACGACTGTTTAAACATTGCCGGACTGGCACTTAAAAACATGTCGGTTAACAACGATATACTAAACGACGACAAGTACAATTACTTATTTAGTGTTGAAGAAGTAAATAAACTGGTTTTACAAGGAATCCCTTTCCGCGATGCATACAAGCAAATAGGAAATCAGATCGAAAATGGAACCTTTGCACCTGAAAAGAACGTAAAACATGTTCACGAAGGAAGCATCGGAAATTTGTGTTTGAAGAATATTTCAGAAAAAAAGGAAAACGTACTAAAACGCTTCAATTTCAAAAGATTGGAAGAAGCTAAACAACAATTACTGCAACAAGGACTTTAAGTCTCTGAAAATATGACATTTGTCAGATTTTTACTTTTCCTTTATACTCAAGAGTTTGAGTTTAAGCGAAAAAAGCAAGGTTAATTGTATGTTATGAAACACACAAAACACCAACATTGATTGCAAATTTTCGTCCCATTATTTATTTTTGGTTTCACTTCGTAAGTAAAATTTTAAATTAGCTTACATTTTAGCAGTAATTGATTTTTGACAGCGGTTAGTTACTGGGAATAAGGGAATTTTAAACAGATAAGAATGATGATGCAGAAGAGACTACCGGATGCACAGGGACTCTACAACCCTGTGAACGAGCACGATAATTGTGGGATTGGTTTTGTAGCCCACATCAAGGGAAAACCTTCACATGAGATTGTTAATCGTGGACTTGAAGTACTTCGAAACATGGATCACCGCGGTGCTACCAGCTCCGACAATTCAACCGGTGACGGTGCAGGATTGCTTATGCAAATTCCGCACGAGTTTATTTCAGAAGTACTGAAACTGAACGTTGGCCCGCAGGGCAAGTATGGAACAGGATTGGTTTTTCTTCCTAAAGATGAGTTGGAAGCCAACATTTGTACCGACATTTTAAGCAAGCATGTTGAAGCCGAAGGACTTACTTTACTTGGTTTCCGCGATGTTCCGGTAGACAAATCGGCACCTGGTGAAATTGCAAAAACAACAGAGCCGTTTGTAAAGCAGATTTTTGTGAAAGCAGATCTTGAAAAAGATACGCTGGAACGTAAATTATACATCGTACGAAAACTGGCTGAAAAGGAAATCCGCGATTCGAACCTGAAATACAAGGATAGTTTCTATCAGCCAAGTTTATCGGCAAAAATCATCGTTTACAAGGGTATGCTCACGCCCGAACAGCTAAAAGCTTATTACCTTGATTTTAAAAACGAAAAATTTAAAAGTGCCATTGCGCTTGTTCACTCAAGGTTTAGTACCAACACTTTCCCTACCTGGGATTTGGCGCAACCATTCCGTATTGTGGCTCACAACGGCGAGATTAACACCGTTAAAGGAAACCGTTTGTGGATGCAGGCTCGCGAAGCACTGATGAAATCAGAAGTATTTGGTGAAGATCTAAAAAAACTACTTCCGGTTATTGAGCCAGGCAAATCAGATTCAGCATCATTCGATAACGTACTGGAATTCCTGCACATGACCGGGCGCTCGCTGCCACATTCACTGTGTATGATGATTCCGGAATCGTTTAACCAGAAAAACCCAATTCCCGAAAGTTTAAAAGCATTTTATGAATACCACTCAACTATAATGGAGCCATGGGATGGACCTGCCTCGATGGTTTTCTCTGATGGACGTTACATTGGAGGTACACTTGACAGGAATGGCCTGCGTCCTTCCCGCTACGTTATCACCAAAAACGATTTGATCGTGATGGGGTCAGAAGTTGGTGTTCAAACTTTCCCTGCAGAAGATATTAAAGAAAAAGGACGTCTTCGTCCTGGTAAAATATTATTGGTTGATACTCAATTGGGAATTATTATTCCTGACGAAGAAGTAAAAGACCAGTTGAGCCGACGCAATCCTTATCAAATGTGGTTGAAAGAGAACCGCTTGATGATGAAAGATATTAAAGTAAAACAGCGCGTACCTTCGGCTATTGATAACTTTGAAACCTACTCGAAAGTATTTGGCTACACAAAAGAAGACATGTACGAGTTGATTCAGCCAATGAGTATCAACGGTGCCGAACCTACGAGTTCTATGGGTAACGATGCTCCTCCGGCTGTATTTTCTGACAAGCCAAAACGCTTTTTCGACTACTTCAAGCAAATGTTTGCTCAGGTTACCAACCCTCCAATCGACCCGATCCGCGAAGGTTTGGTTATGGCACTTACCAATTATATTGGATCACTGCACTCGAATATACTTGACGAACGACCGGAACACTGTAAACTAATTAAGTTTACCGAGCCAATTATTACCAACACCGACCTTGGGAAAATTAAAGACCTGAAGGATGAAATGTTTACACACAAAACAATCCCAATGGTGTTCCCGGTAAAAGAGGGCGAGAAAGGTTTTAAGAAAGCACTGGACAAAATGCTTGCTGAAGCAGAAAAGGCAGTAGACAATAATAAGAACTACATTATTCTTACCGACCGGAACATAGCAGAAGATATGGCTCCGATACCATCCTTACTTGCTGTTGCTGCAGTACACCATCACCTCATCCGCAGGAAAAAAAGGATGCAAATAGGTATTATTGTTGAAACAGCAGAGGCTCGTGAGGTGAACCACTTTGCACTTCTTCTTGGTTTTGGAGCAAGTGTAGTAAATCCATATTTGGCATTCGCTGCTATCGATCACCTCGTAAAAGAAGGGAAAATTGATCTGGAATATAAAACAGCCCGTAAAAACTATATTAAAGCCGTTGGAAAAGGATTGCTAAAAGTATTCTCAAAAATGGGAATCTCAACTTTACGCAGTTATCATGGTGCACAGATTTTTGAATCAATTGGTGTAAGCCAGGATGTTATCGACCAATACTTCACCGGAACTACGTCGAAAATAGGCGGCGTGGGTATGAAAGAGATCTGCAAAGAAGCAACCATGTTCCACGAAACAGCTTATAAAACAGACAATGCTCCGGAACCTTTCCGTTTCGAGAATTCAGGAAATTATGCCTGGAGAAAATATGGCGAACACCACGCCTGGAATCCTGAAACAATTGGGCTGTTGCAATGGGCTACACGTACTAACGATTACAGTAAATACAAAGAATACAGTTCGCTGGCTGACAAGCAAACGCAAAAGCCAAGTTTTATTCGTGGCTGTTTCAACCTGAAACGCAATCCAATTCCGATTGAAGAGGTTGAACCGATTGAAGAGATCATGAAGCGTTTTGTAACCGGAGCGATGTCATACGGTTCGATTAGTAAAGAAGCGCATGAGGCTCTTGCAATTACAATGAACACAATTGGAGGACGAAGCAATACCGGAGAAGGAGGTGAAGATCCTGCTCGTTTCGGAACCCTAAAAAACAGTAAAATCAAGCAAATTGCTTCCGGAAGGTTTGGTGTTACCAATAATTACCTAACCAATGCCGAAGAGCTTCAGATTAAAGTTGCACAGGGAGCAAAACCAGGAGAAGGTGGACAGTTGCCAGGATTTAAGGTGAATAAAATCATTGCGAAAACCCGTAACTCAACGCCCGGAATTACACTGATTTCGCCACCACCTCACCATGATATTTACTCCATTGAAGATTTAGCACAGTTGATTTACGATTTGAAAGTAACCAACCCAAGAGCCAAGGTTTCGGTAAAACTGGTTTCAGAAGATGGAGTGGGAACTATCGCAGCCGGAGTTTCTAAAGCATTCTCTGATGTTATTATTATTGCCGGGGCTGACGGAGGAACCGGAGCGAGTCCAGCAAGTTCAATCAAACATGCCGGGTTACCGGTAGAACTTGGTATTGCAGAAACTCAGCAAACACTGGTTCTCAACAACCTTCGTGGGCGCGTAAAATTACAGGTTGACGGGCAGCTTAAAACCGGACGCGATGTAGTAACGCTTGCTTGTTTAGGTGGCGAAGAATTTGGTTTCTCAACTTCGGCATTAATCGTACTTGGATGTATCATGATGCGCAAATGCCACATGAACACTTGTCCGGCAGGTATTGCAACTCAAGACAAAGAATTAAGAAAACGTTTTATCGGTAAATCAGAATACACCATCAACTTCTTTAAGTTTATGGCGCAGGAAATCCGCGAATACCTTGCAGAAATGGGATTCCGCAGGTTTAGCGAGATTGTTGGCCGTGCCGATTTGTTGGAGGTAAATTCAAATGTTACCAACTGGAAGATGAAAACCGTCGACTTCTCGAAACTGCTGTATTTACCAAAAGAAGCAGAAGACGTTGACATTCACAATACGCATCCAAATCATCAGGACATCTCACAACACATGGATAACCAGTTGATCAGGGATTCGAAAAAAGCATTGAACGGAGCCGAAAAAGTTTGGATTCAACGCAGTATTGTAAACGTTGACCGTACTGTTGGAGCAATGTTATCCGGACAAATTTCGAAACGCTACGGAGAAGCAGGGCTGCCTGATGATACCATCAACTGTACCTTCCACGGAACAGCCGGACAAAGTTTCGGGGCATTCCTTACAAAAGGTGTTTCATTCCGTTTGGAAGGCGATTGTAACGACTATATCGGAAAAGGATTATCCGGTGGTAAAATTGTTGTTGTTCCACCAATGGGATCGACATTTAAACCCGAAGAGAATATCCTGATTGGAAATACCTCACTTTACGGAGCAACAACCGGTGAAGCTTACTTCCGCGGAGTAGCAGGCGAGCGCTTTTGCGTTCGTAACTCAGGAGCTCTAGCGGTTATCGAAGGAACCGGCGACCACTGTTGTGAATACATGACCGGTGGACGTGTAGCTGTTCTTGGTAAAACCGGAAGAAACTTTGCAGCGGGTATGAGCGGAGGTATAGCTTACGTTCTCGATGAAGACGGAAATTTCGATTATTTCTGTAATAAAGGGTTGGTGGAATTGTCTCCTGTTGAAGACAAAGCCGACATCAAAGAGCTACAGGAAATGATTAGTAAACACTTGGCTTATACACAGAGTACAGTAGCATCCCGAATTCTTACAAGCTGGGAAGCTTACCTGCCAAAGTTTGTAAAAGTAATTCCGTTTGAATACAAGAAAGTTCTGCAGGAACAAAAACTCAAAGAATTGCAGAAAAAATTGCAACTCACAGAAGATGACCCATCGCGTCATGAGTAGCAGAGAGAATCTTGCAGTAATTTTTTAAATCGAAAAAAGGAAAAAGTAGATATGGGAGATCCAAAAGGATTTATGACAGTAGGCCGCAAAGAAGCCGGCTACCGTCCGAAAGAAGAAAGAATATTCGACTACGGTGAAGTAGAACAGACGCTAAACGAAAAAGACCGTAGGCTACAAGCGTCGAGATGTATGGATTGTGGCATTCCTTTTTGCCACTGGGGATGTCCGGTAGGCAGTAAAATCCCGGAATGGCAGGATGCTGTGTACCGTGGAAATAAAGCTGAAGCTTATTATATTTTACATTCAACCAACAGCTTTCCTGAAATTACAGGAAGAATTTGTCCGGCACCATGCGAAAAATCGTGTGTTCTGGCTATTCATGAAGAAGCCGTTACGATTCGCGAAAACGAATGTGCAACCGTTGAACAGGCCTTTGAAGAAGGTATTGTAACAGCGAATCCGCCCAAAAGCCGTACCGGTAAAAAAGTTGCGGTAATTGGTTCAGGCCCTGCCGGACTTTCAGCTGCCGACTTGTTAAACCGTGCCGGTCATCTTGTTACCGTTTTTGAAAAGAACGATGCCATTGGCGGCTTGCTTCGTTATGGTATTCCGGATTTTAAACTGAATAAACGCGTAATAGACAGGAGGCTCAACCTTTTTGTTGATGAAGGAATCATATTCAAAACCAATGTAAACGTTGGGATTGACGTTACCAAAGAAGACCTGCTGAAAGAATACGATGCCGTAGTCCTGGCGATTGGAGCCGAACAACCACGTAACCTCGAAGTAGAGGGTCGCGAACTGGAAGGTGTGCATTTTGCTATGGATTTTCTGATGCAGCAAAACAAAGTAGTTGCCGGACAGGAAATCCCGGACGCAGAGCGGATTTTGGCAGAAAATAAAAATGTGTTGGTAATTGGTGGTGGCGATACCGGTTCCGACTGTGTTGGAACATCAATTCGTCAAAAAGCCAAGTCAGTTACACAGATTGAAATTCTACCGCAACCACCGGAAAAACGTGTTGAAAACAACCCATGGCCTTACTGGCCAAACACACTGCGCACATCAAGTTCGCATAAAGAAGGTTGTACACGCCGCTGGAGCCTGAATACAAAACGCTTTATTGGCGAAAACGGCGTGCTAAAACAAGTAGAACTGGTTCAGGTAGAATGGAGCAAAAACGAAAAAGGCCAGTGGCAAATGAACGAGGTTGAAGGAACAACAGAGATTATTGATGTTGATCTGGTATTGCTTTCAATGGGCTTTACGCAGCCGGTTCACAATGGCTTGCTTGAGAGTTTGGACGTAGAATACGATCCACGCGGAAATGTTAAAGTTAACGACGAAAAACAAACTTCGGTTAATAAGATATTTGCTGCCGGCGACGTGGAAAAAGGTGCAAGCCTTGTTGTTCATGCTATCCAGGCAGGAAAAGTTGTTGCCGAAAGCGTTGACAACTATCTTAGAAAATAATAACTAATTCAGAGATTTGGATTAACAAATTATAGTGCAGTTTTTTCAGGAGGACAGGTAAGGATATTTTCCGGAACTTTTCACTTTCCCTTGACCAGTAAGATCGTGATTATTAACCCGTCCTCCTTTTTTCGTGCCTGTATCTCACCCCAAACAATTCATTTATTTTAAACAAAGTCACTTTCTTCAGCGCATTTCTCTATTAGGGTAAAGGCCTTTTTCCCTTGGGAAGAAGGATAATTACCAAGGGAATAATAGATATTCCCTAAAGGATAGGAGCAATTCCTTCGATAAAAACTATGATCCCCGAGGGTAAAACCATTATTCCCCGGGGTAGAATGATTATCCCCAAGGGAATGATAGAGATTCCCTTGGGGAGCGGAGCAATCCCTTAAGTAAAAACGATGATCCCCTTGGGGAGAAGCCTTATTCCCGTGGGAAAAATGATAATTTCCCCGGGGATGATAAGTATTACCGAACGAGATGAATACAACCAGCTAGCTCTATTTAGAAATTATATAAATTAACAGGCTGGTAGTATTTCTACCCATTTACAGCTATTTTTAGAAACACTAATCGAGGTGACACCCAGAACGATATGCAGCGAGAGATTTATTCACCCCGTGTTTGTAAGCAGATCAATTCGTTTGTAAACGAATATAAAGCAGTGTATCAAACAATTAATTATATGATTTGAAAATGATATAATGAAAATAATATCAGCTGGTGATGATACATACTAGTTATAGGGCATTTAAATACAGCAACTTACTAAAATTTAATTTATGAACTGGATGTCAATTCTTGGATTATGTTTGATTGTTTTAGGAACAGTCTTTTCTTTTTTTGGAACATATTCTTCAAACAAGGAAAGTCAAAATCAATTAACTAGCAAGATACAGGAGAAAAATCAGGTCATTGAAGATATTAATCAAAATAATATTAGACTTATTGACCAAAACTCAACATTATTAAGTTCAAATAATGATGTTTCCCAGACAAATAAAGATTTAATAGAAAAAAATAATGAGATGCTAGAAAAGATAGCTAAATATCAAACAGACATCGAAGCTAGAAATCAAATAATAAGTGAACTGGAAAAAGAAGTTGACAATGTAAAAAGATATAGTTTCTATGCCGATTATAACATCTATGGAAGCACTTTTAATACAAAGGCAAAGGGAGGAATTAGCTTTACCTCTGATTTAATAAATAGAATGGACAAGCTACTTTTTGATGAAAACGAGATAACATACGTTATTCCGGATCTTAAGAATCTTCCTTTAGTTGACGATGTTATTAAAAGATATCCTGATTTCCCTTTTGGTTATTACGTAAAATATCAACTATTGAAAAATACAAATCAAGACGGTTGGATAACTTACGCAAAAAAAGCTAAAGAAATATTCCTAGTTACGACTTCTATATCAGGACATAACGGAATGCATGACAATGCATTAAAAAATATAAATAATGATTTAAAATCTAAAAACGCCCTATAACATTTTGTAAATTGCATTGCGGCGTTCGGTGCAGTTTGTCGCCTCGGATTCCCGCATGATTGTCTTCGTCCTTGCGGACGGACAATCACCCGCAATCCGCAACGACAACTTACAATTTTCCGTTACCTGCAAGGTGTGAAAAAGAATGATAGCATAATGAAATAAAAATAATTTACTTAAAAATCAGAAACGATGAAAAAACTAATTTCAATTTCTTTAATGTTTATTTTTTCAGTATCCATTGTTCGATCGCAGGATATAATTTATACCATAAGCGGACAATTTGATGAAGAAAACATTTCTCTCGACTCAATCCTGATTGAGAACATTACCAATGGTACTGAATTTTTATTTGATGATTTACCTGAAAATCCTGATTATCAAATAAACCTGACTGAAAAACAATACTGGGGGACTACTGGTATTAATTCTTTAAAAGAAGACCCCGGGTTTGTAGTTTTACGAAATATACCCGGAAAACTATCTGTACGCTACACAAAAAACACACCTATAAATGTGAATGTTTCCGTATACAATATTAATGGACAAAAACTCTACAGTTCAGGGAAAAACACATTGCAAGCAAATAATATTATTAGATTAGAACTTGAATCAGTTGGTGTATTTCTTGTAAAATTAGAATCACCAGACTTTGTACAATCATTTAAATCCATTGGGGCGGGCAACTTAAATAGTTTTAATGTAAAAATTTCAGATGAGGGAAATTCTAAAGAAATATTAAAAAGTGCTTCGACAATTAAAGATGCTGATTTTAGTTTTGAAGTTGGGGATAGTTTAATTATATCAGCTTTTAAAAACGGTTATTATGCACCTCCAATTGGATTGAAAGTGGCAGATTCACAGTCTATTGAGTTTGAATTTATAAATAACTTTCTAAAAATAAACAATGAAATTTATACAATCTCAGATGGGTTATATTCGTACTCAGGCAATTTTGAAGGTAAAGGAGTTTTTAATCATTCACTCTATCTACTTGCTCCTGAGCACAATATAAATTGGGAAACATATGAGATAAACGGAACTGGACCATGTATTACATTTGAAATTTTTAATACACAGAAAGATTTGGAAGATGGAGAATATACATTTTCATTACCAGAAATAATGAATACAGAGAAATTGTGTGACGGAACTGATACTAATGCTGATGGTGTTATTACCGATGCTGATTGCGTTTATACTATGCCTGACGGTAAATCTTATATTTCATCCAGGTTGTCTGGATACGGTGGTAATGTAGATTTGAATGCAAAATATAATCCTTTCATACTATTTAGTTCGGGCGTAGTAACAATTACTGGTAGTGAAAATAATTACTTTAAAATTAAATTTGACTGTATTGGTGAAAATGGGGATAAGATTATTGGCTTATTAGAAGGTCAATTTCACTATCTTGATGTATCAAACTAATTCATAAATAGTAATGTTTTATGTTAATATGGAAAAACAAAAAATGTTAGATACAAATTGGGAATGAAGTTACAATAAAATAATAAAAACGTCCAGCCGCTAACACAGTACATATTTCAGAGCGAAGTTGGTGTGGCAATCAACGGCGGATTCTCGCATCGTAGTTCAGTCCTTCGGACAGGAACGCTCTCCGAAATCCGCCCCGACAACATGTACCAACCGTAACCTGCAAAAAAGTAAACAACAGAAAGTATCTACAAACGAATTGATAGTTTTCAACCAGAACCATAGCTAATGAAACATTTCATCGTTTTTATACTAACATTACTAATTGTAAATGAGAGTGCTTACGCTCAAAACAAAGACAGCATACAACTTCTCATTGCTAACCAGGCAATTTTGTTTCCTCAGGAAAAAGTGTACCTGCAAACCGATAAGTCATGTTACGTAACCGGAGAAAAACTTTGGTTTCGGGCCCATTTGGTTGATGAAATTTTAAACACACCATCCACGCTAAGCTCATATGTATTTGTCGAACTCATTAATCCGTTGGATTCAGTTATAAATCGTTTCAGAATAAAATCTTTCGATGGTGCTTTTTATGGTGTTATTCCGATTGCAGTTTCGTTACCCGAAGGAACTTATGTGTTACGGGCTTATACTGATAACCTCCAAAACCTGGGGTCCGACTATTTTTTCCACCGGAACATCGAGATCCTTAGTCCCTTTTCTGCGAAATACATGCTTCAATCTTCTCTCGAACAAAATGGTGAGCGTCTCAAAGTAAAGCTAAATCTTTTCGATAAGACAAAAGAAAAGCCTGTCTATCCAAATGTATTTAATGTTCATCTCAACAACCAGCCTTCCGAACAATTTATCAGCAATAAAAAAGGTGAAGCCCTGATTATTTTAAGCTCTTCCCCGGGAGAAAATAAGAGGGTGCTGGCTGTTGAAACCGCACAATATCAAAAATTCTATGTGGTTCCCGGTCCTGATAATGAGTTTGATGTTTCGTTTTATCCGGAAGGCGGTTATCTTTTAAACGGAGTACTTTGCAGAGTAGCATTTAAAGCTTTATATCGGGATGGTTCTCCTGTAAATATAACCGCCGAAATTGTCGACGAAGAAAATAATCAATACGGCACAACAACAACTTTGCACGAAGGAATGGGTGCTTTTAATATCCGTTCCGAATCGGGCAAAAAATATTTTTTAGCGTGTAAAGACGCTTATGGAAACTCTAAACGTTTTGAAATACCCGAGGCACAGGAGAATTTCTATTCCCTGCATTTGGAAGAAGAAAGTGGAGATTTGAAGGTTTCAGTGCGTTGTACCGATAATCAAACCCCGAAATCGGGTTTGCAGCTGATTCTCCATACACGTGGAATGCTTCATTACGCAGCACAGTGGGATACCATTTACAACACATTATCGGTCAACACTTCCACATTTCCTCCCGGAATAATGCAAGTACTGCTGCTTGATAGTCTTGCCAATCCATTAAGCGAACGTCTATATTTCTGTAATAACCATGATAATGCCTATTTGAATTTCCAGACAGACGGTGAAAACTATGATGCCCGAAGTTTGGTAAAAGCAGAACTTAATCTTCTTGATAAAAACGGCAATCCGCTTTCCGGCTCCTTCTCTGTGTCGATAACCGATAATCAGGATATATTGCCCGATTCAACAACAGATATTCGGTCCTCGTTACTGCTCGATTCCGAATTAAAAGGATTTATTACCAATCCGACTTTTTATATGAAGGAAGGAAACAAAGAAGCCCTGGATTTACTGATGTTAACGCATGGCTGGCGTCGTTACTCTATTCCTGATATTATTCGCCGGAAATATACACAACCAATTTTTCCCAATCGCCAAAGCATGGAAATCAGCGGATCAGTTCGAAAAGGATTACTGGGAAAACCATTAAACAATAAAGAAGTTTCTGTTTTCTCGTGGGGAGCAGATTATTTAGAGGAAACAACAACCGACAGTTCCGGGCAATTTCTTTTTAACGGTTTCGAAGCTCACGACAGTCTAACTTTTGTGGTCCAAACTTCATCAAAAAACAGATACAGTATTGAAGTAACCGTTGATGAAGAGCAGTTTCCAGTAGTATCGGAACATTTATTTAAACCTAATTTAGGAAAAACAGAAACGCCTAGAGATTATTCATACCAAAGTTACCTGGTTAAAAAATCAAACACGCGATACACAATGGAAAACGGAATGCGGAAAATCGAGCTAGGGGAAATTGAAGTAACAGCCAAACGCAAAGAAAACACAAAAGAAGAAAGCTATTCGTATTATATGCCCAAAACGAATTTAGATGTGTTGGATTCGAAAGAACTGGAAGAAATTCAACCTGCCAGCCTTTCGGATGCGATTATACATATGCCTTTTCTTCAGATCAAAGAAGATGCAGACGGAAATAAAAAAGTGTATATCGACAGGATGAACTATAAACTTCCAACGTCCGAGGGTTCAACTCTTCCGGCAACATTGGTCATTGACGACATTATTTACGATGACTATGACCTGGACAACATGATTGACCCATTCAATATTGAACGAATAGGAGTTTTAAAAGGAACTGCGGCTTCTATATTAGGTGGTTCGGGTGCCGGTGGAGCTGTTGTTATCACCACAAAAAAAGGGATGTCAAAAGATGCTATTCCTTCTGCAATAAACAACATAAAAAAAATAAAACCGCTTGGGTTTCAGCAACCGGTTGAATTCTACTCACCTAAATACGAAACAAAAGCTCAGCGAGAAAGAGAAGAACCTGACTTTCGCACTACTGTTTACTGGAATCCAAATATTAATGTACCGAAATCGGGAAAAGCTGAATTTGATTTTTATACCGCTGATATCCGTACTTCGTACTCGGCGATAATCGAAGGAGTAACCAATGAAGGAAGGATTGTTCGGGGAGAGTATACAATTGAGAGGAAATAGCAATAAATTAGTTTATATGAATTTTAACTTTGATTTATTCACGAATAAACCCCTGCTCCCCTGCTCGCGCCGATTTGCAATCGGTGTGCAATTCAATAGAATTGAAAAATACAGCATTCAGCCTCTGGCCGAGATACGGATTACAAATCCGCACCAGCAAAGGGGTTAGGTTTCATGGTAAAAGCAACCAAAACAGACTTGAAATCATCTATTTAGAAAAACTAAAACAATGAAAACTACAATTAGTATTCTGTTTATTCTCGTTGCTTTATTAACAGGATGTAAAAAAGACAAAATTGATGTTAAGAAAGATCTTACAGATGGGTTCTGTATCGTGTCAAATGATAAAGTTGTTTTAAATCATGATGATGTTGAATACTACGATTATTCAACTCATTTGATTTACATGAAAGACAATAAATCGTTTGCTGATGACATTGGAGATATCGGAGACTTTACAATTTATGCAAATGGAGAAGAAATATACAATGGTCAGACCTTTCCGCTACACTCGTCCTTTATGCCTTCTGTACCAGTAATTGAATCACATAGTTTCTATCCTGACAATGTTCTATCAATTGGATTTGCTTTATACCTTGATACATTAGGTAATCTTTTACCAGATCCGCGCGAAGATCAAAGAATTGTTGATGCTTTAAATAAATACAATCAATTTCATGCCGGACTGAGTTGTGAGATCCAATCAGTACAATACACATCATCAAATAATGTAAAAGTTGAGCTGTTGCTAAAAAATAACGACTCCTTCAATTACTATTATATTGATCCTGAAAAAACAGGATTTCATATATTTCATTATTTTACAAATGGATTATTAATCCGAGACTTCAGCACCCACACAACCTATACGCTTAAATCTTATGCAAATAAAAGCACGACCGTTCCTCCGGCACCTGGAGCAACCTGGAGAGAAGACTGGCTATCAATAATTAATGGCAACGAAAGCAAAAATATTACGATTATTTATGACAATTTTGAAGACGTACCAAAAGGACAATACAAAGCAACTTTTGAGTTTCCCGGACTAAGCAGTCAAGTTGATAAGGAAGATATTCAACAAAATAATGGGCGAATCTGGTTGGGAAAATTAAATATGATGAAAGAAATTGCAATCGAATAAAACTCCAAAAACAGAACAAAAAACTGAGCTTAAAAACAAATCAAAATCCCAGGTTAAATAGCTTCCCCAGGTTAAAAATTATTCACCGGAAATGCTACTTCGAAAATCAGGAATTAGGCCATCAGCTCCACGCCTTCGGGCCGTTTGTGCTTCCAGCGCCGGTGGCTCCACAAATAATATTCGGGCTGATCGTGAATAATCTCTTCCATTTTTTTCACATACGCACGAAGAATTTCTCCTTCGCTAGCTTTTGCCGGTTCTTCAAGTAATAAGTCAAACTCTATTTCGTATTTTCCTCTACCAACTTTCCGGGTACTCTGGAAAATAAGCGGTTGATTTAGCTTTTGTGCCAACTTTATTGGTCCCGAAAAAAACGGAGCCTCTCGGTTTAAAAAGGTTGTCCAGTAGTGGGTTCCTTCGCTGGCACTTTGATCGGCAGCCAGCCACAGAATGAAAGGTTTATTTGCTTTTACATAAGAAAGTACGCGCCTTACTGTATTTACAGTTGCAACACCTTCTCCACCCCATTGTCCGCGGGTTTTCAGCAAAAAATCATCCATCGGTGCATTGTCCCGCATACGGTTGAACACCATTAAAACAGTAGGTTTTAAATAACGCTGGATGGCAGCTCCCCACTCCCAATTGTTATGATGCATGGCCAGTAAAATAACACCTTTGTTCCGTTCGCAGGCATCTTCCAAAACCTCTATATTTTTTACCGACAATCTTTTCTGTAGTTGCTTCTCAGAAATATGATGCAACTTAACTGCTTCCAGCATCATATCGCAAAAATGCCTGTAAAACCTTTTCCGAAGTTGTGCCCGCTCTTCGCTGCTTTTATCGGGAAATGAAAACTTCAGATTTTCGTTAATCACCTTGCTTCGATACTTAATCACATGTTCTACAAGGAAATAGAAAAAATCGGATATTAAATAAAGCAACCAGAAAGGTAAGCGGGAAATGAAATCCAGGAACAAAACGACCAGCTTCTGGTTAATTGTACGTAATCGGCTTCTTGTTGTACGATCTTCACTCATGAATATACTTGTAAAAAAGCACCGGGCTAAAGCCGGCATTAAAATGCTCAAAAGTATGTTTAAAACTACATTTTTCTACCCACATTCAGTAAAAAAATCTCTATATTCGGTTCAAAACAGAAACACAATTTTACCATGAAAATGAATATAGCTCTCTTTCTACTTTTTGTAGTGGTAATGCCAACTAAGGCTCAAAATACTTTTATTGCCCACCGCGGAGCCTCGTACCTTGCACCCGAAAATACAGTAGCTTCGGCAAAACTCGCATGGGAACTTGGTGCCGATGCAGTAGAAATTGACGTACATCTTACAAAAGATAACCGCGTAATTGTTATTCACGATAAGGATACCAAACGAACCTGTAGCAGCAAAAAGAACTTCGTTATCGAGAAAACACCATCACTGGTTCTTCGCGATTTGGATGCCGGGGTTTGGAAAGGCGAGGAATTTACCGGGGAAAAACTACCTTTTCTCTCTGAAATAATAGAAACAGTTCCTGAAAATAAAACGTTGGTAGTTGAAATTAAAGCCGGAGGAAATGAGATCATTCCTGCTTTGCGCCGTTCTATTGAAAACAGCGGAAAAACTGACCAGATCGTTTTTATTAGCTTTGGATGGGAAACCATACTTGCAACGCAGGAAGAATTCCCTGAGAACAAATGTTACTGGCTGAGTTCGGCGAAAACCGGCTTAAAGAAAAAAATGGAAGAAGCTGCTGAAAAAGGACTGGCAGGAGTAAATCTGAACCATTCGATTATTGATAAGGATGTTGTTTCGGATGCCAAAAACCTGAACCTCGAAGTTCTTACCTGGACCGTTGACGATCCGGCAGAAGCAAAACGCTTAACTGAACTTGGTGTAGTTGGAATAACCACCAACCGCCCGAAATGGCTAAAAGAAGAAATAGCAAAACTGTAGCACACAAAAAAGGAACCTCGTTGCTGAAGTCCCTTTTTTAAAATCCGACGTTTTTTGAACAGTGCCTTATATAGCACACAGCTTAAAATTGAATGTAGTTCAAAGGTATTTCCAAATTGTGTTAAATCGATTTAAGGAGCATAAATTATCGTTAAATAGATTTAGCATATGTTAATTTGCTCACTTACTGTTTCTTTTCGGAAATAATGTTTGCTGAACGGATACAGAGAAGCTTTGATTTTTGGGCTCAACACTTCCCATATCTGCAACCTTGGTAAAATCGGGAGCATACCTGAAATCAAGTTTTGTATGCTCTCCCAACTTCAGCATAAAGCCAGCATCTATTCCCGCAGAAAACCTGTTATATTCTCCCAATACTATCCGATTATCAGATTCAGCAAACATATAACCGAATTCTGGTCCGCAATAAACATCTAAGAATTTCATGGGAGAATACGTAAACAGTACCGGTAACGAAAAATAATGCAGATGTTTGTTCGTCTTCACCCAGTTCATTGATCCTTCGGAAACATAATTGTAACTGTAATTTGGATATTGTCCATACCCGTAAGGTGAATAACCAGAACCTCCGTAACCACCATAGCCGTAAGGCGAATATCCGTAGTTTGGATATCCATTCGTTTTTTCAATTGCACCTTTCCTTTGGTAAAGTAGCTCTGCCTGAAGACCTATCGGTCCAAGTAGGTTTTCTTTTCGGGCATAAACTCCGAATAAAAATCCGCTTTGTGTTTCGAAATCCAAAGTAATTCCACTGTAGTTGGTTCGATAGGTTGAATAAAGCGCCCCTCCTTTTACCCCGAATTCAGTTTGGGCTGAAATAAATTTTGCAGGAACGATTAGAAACAGGAAGGTAATAACTGCTACTTGGGGGAAAAGATTTTTCATAATTATTTGATTTATTGTTTTGGTTCAAAAGTATTTAAGAATAAAGTTAACACAGCTTAATTGAATAAAATTATTGTTAAACAAGATTTGCAAATGTTAAATGTATTAATTAATGTAGTTTGATGCTTATATTATTAGTTTATTATTTTGGCAACAACAAGATGGAATGCCCCTTTTCCCAACAAGCGGGATTTTTGAATCTCCAGTCCATTTAAAGGTAAAATCGAATTCAGGCCGCCAGATTTGCTATAACTTCTGAAATTTCGGTTATGATCTACTCCTGCCAGAAACTCAGCGACTTTACTGGCTACACCTGCATAATTCTTTGGCAACGGAACTGTGTAGTCTAGAATAATTATCCGGTTGGCAACTTTCTTAATCTCATTTAAAATTGGAATTTGCTGATCCGGATGAAACTGGTGCAGAGCCATTGAAAGAATAGCAACATCAAATTTCTGATTATAAAAAGCAGATAAATTGGTGGCATCGCCAACCACGAAATTTGTATTCAATAAATTCTGTTTTGCGGCTTTTCCAATTGCATACTTTATCATTGATTCGGAAAGATCGACACCTGTAACCATCGCCGCAGAGCCGGCAATTTCAATAGCTTGCGCTCCTGTACCACAGGCAATATCAATTACTTGCTCACCAGTTTTTATTTGTCGAGCGACTCTTCTTCTTAGTTGCTTTAAAAGTGGATCGATAACGATACTGTAAAATACTCCTGATTCAATCATTATATATCTGCTTATTTATTTGCGGCGTTTAAACTACAAATCATTTTCTTTGTTGTTGTTCTCAACGAATAAAAATTAAACAAATGAATAAATACATCGCTTTTATTATTGTTAGCTTCTTTCTTTTCAGTGCCTTTAAATCTGATAAACCTTCTTATCTCCTTTTCGACAAAAAAGGAAAGACAGTGAAGTACGAGAAAATGCTAAAAGAAATTGAAGATGCTGACATCGTATTGTTTGGCGAATTGCACGACAATCCAATTTCGCATTGGTTACAACTGGAACTTACCAAAGACCTTTACAAAAAAGAGGGCAAAAATCTGATTCTTGGGGCTGAAATGTTTGAAAGCGATAACCAGGTAATTATGGATGAATACCTGTCGGGCAAGATTTCGCAACGTAATTTTGAAGACGAAATTCGATTGTGGCCCAACTATAAAACCGATTACAAACCGCTGGTAGAGTTTGCCAAAGACAGCGGACTTTATTTTGTTGCTACGAACGTTCCGCGTCGTTATGCATCGTTGGTAAACAAGCAAGGTTTTGAAGGGCTGGAAGAGCTTTCGGATGAAGCAAAAGCATTCCTGCCGCCACTTCCACCTGCTTACGATCCAACATTGGAATGTTATGCAAGCATGATGAAAATGGAAGGAATGGGCAGTCATGTAACGCCTAACTTTCCGAAAGCGCAAGCTATAAAAGATGCTACCATGGCTCACTTCATTCTCAAATATTGGGAGCCGGGAAAAGTACTTTTGCATTACCACGGTGCTTATCACTCGCAAAATTTCGAAAGCATTTACTGGTACCTGAAACATGAAAATCCTGATTTGAAAATTGTAACCATCCACAGCGTTCTGCAAAACGATGTATCCGAACTAAAAGAAGAAAACATAGGCGCGGCAGATTTTACAATTTGTGTGGATGAGGATATGACAAGGACAAGGTGATTACTTCCGGTAAAAATTCATCTCATCTAAATATTCCCAGGTTTTTAAAGGCAGGAAATGACGTACGTCTTTTTCGTTTTTGATGGCTTTACGGATAAATGATGCCGATATTTCCATCAACGGCGCGCCGTCGGCAATAACAATGTTCTTATAAACCTGTACATTTTCTCGCTTAAAACCGGGCCGCGGATAAACAATTACACCGTAATTTTCGAGAATTGTTTCGTAATTTTTCCACTTATGAAAACTCTCCAAATTATCAGACCCCATAAGAACTACAAAGTCGTAGGTGGGGTATTGATCTTTTAGATAGGCTAATGTATCAACAGTATAACTTGGTTTTGGCAAATTAAACTCGATGTTTGACGCCCGGAAACGATTGTCGTCGTCGATAGCACGACGAACCAATTCCAGGCGATGATAGTCTGCAAGCAGGTTCTTTTTGCTTTTGTGCGGATTTTGCGGCGACACAACAAACCAAAGCTGGTCGATATCGGTGTACTCTACTACATAATTTGCAATGGCCAAATGCCCGATGTGAATAGGATTATAGGAACCAAAATACAAGCCGATCTTCAAATGTAGATCCGTTTTAGGTGCAAGTATGTCGGTAACCAGGTTGCTCATTTATTACTACCAAATTACAAAATAAACGTCATGCTGAAATTGTTTCAGCATCTTTTTAATGAGATCCCGAATCAAGTTCGGATGACGATCAAGTACCTAGAAAATCAACAAGCACCTTTTCTGCCTCTTCAAATGCTTTTTCCAGATCGTCGTTTACAATAATAACGTCAAACTGAGGAGCAAAACTTAGTTCGTGTTCAGCTTTAGCCACTCGCATTGCAATCTTCTCTTCGCTTTCGGTTGAGCGGGCAGTTAAACGTTTTCGTAACTCTTCAACTGAAGGAGGTTGTACAAAAACCGCTAATGCCTCATCTCCGAAATACTTTTTAATGTTCAGTCCTCCAACAACATCAACATCAAAGATTACATTTTTACCATTGTTCCGAATACGCTCCACTTCACTTTTAAGCGTTCCGTAACTAGTTCCTTTGTACACTTCTTCCCACTCCAAGAATTCATCATTCTCAACTTTCTTTGCAAAATCTTCGGGTGATAAAAAGTAGTAGTCTTTCCCGTTCGTTTCGGTATGACGCGCTTCACGACTGGTTGCCGAAATCGAAAATTCAAGGTCAAAACCTTTCTCCAACAAATGTCTTACAATAGTAGTTTTACCGGCACCGGATGGTGCTGAGAATATAATGAGTTTTCCTTTCATTACTGAGCTTTGAGCCTCGAGCCATGAGCTACGAGCAGTATGATTTTTAAAGTACGTTTAACAATTGTTCCTTCACGCGCTCGAGGTGGTCTTTCATTTGAACAACCAGGCGCTGAATATTGCTTTCGTTCGCCTTTGAACCGATGGTATTCACCTCGCGGCCAATTTCCTGAGAAATAAATCCGAGCTTTTTGCCCGATGATACATCTAATGCAGCTGTTTCGTAGAAGTATTCACAATGATTATTCAATCGAACTTTTTCTTCGTTGATATCCAGTTTTTCCAAATAGAAAATCAATTCCTGTTCAAAGCGGTTATCATCAACATTCTGCTTCAAGGTTTCCAGGTTGTCCATCAAACGAGCTTTCATCGTTTCAATTCGTTGCTTTTCAAAAGGCTCAATATCCTGAAGCAACTGATGGATGCTTTTTACATTGCCGATAATGTCGGCCTCAAGTGCCTGTCCTTCTTTTACTCTGAAATCGTTGATTTCCTCAAGTGCCAAAAGAATATTATCATAGATGGTATCCCATTCCTGTTCATCCAATGTTTCGTATTCCGTTTTTACCACATCGGGTAAACGCATAGCTGCATGAAGTGCTTGATGATCGGTCATAAGTCCCAAGTCGGCACTAATATTTTTCAGCTGATTGAAATATGCCTTTAAAATTGGTTCGTTAATCTTTGAATTCGACTCCTCACCGAGGTTCTCCACATAAATATTCAGGTCTACTTTCCCGCGAATCAATTTCTCAGAAATTGCCTTTCTTATTATAATATCTTTCTCGCGATACAATGCTGGAGTACGCGTATTTATATCAATTTGTTTGCTGTTTAGCGACTTTATTTCGATGGTAATTTTCTTGTTGCTTACCTCAAATTCGGCTTTTCCGAAGCCGGTCATCGATTTTATCATGTTCTATAATTTTATTCAAAAATAGCATAAAGTATGGAAAAATAGTTGGTGGTATGAAACACGAAGCCAGAAGATCAGTAATTCGTTAACTGCGAGCTTCAGACTTCCGGCTTCCGGTTCCTATGCAATAACACCTGAGCCAATCAATTCGTCGCCCAGATACCAGGCAGCAAACTGCCCCGAAGTTATTCCGCGTTGTTCGTTTTCGAAAAGAAACCACGCTCCATCTTCCCGCAAATGAATGCTGCCCTTTTCAAGTGGCTGACGATACCGGATACGAATATCAAAATCCCGCTTCTCACCCACTTTCATTTTAAGGTCTGTTCGTATCCAGTGCATATTTTCAGAGGCAATAAATAAACCTTTCCGGTGTAATCCCGGATGATTTTGCCCTTCGCCAACATAAACGATATTCCGCTTCACATCAGTTCCAATCACAAACAAAGGCTCTTTGTGCCCACCTATATTTAGTCCTTTACGCTGCCCAATGGTATAAAAATGTGCGCCTTCATGCTCGCCAATCACTTCACCATTCCATGGTTTGTATGGAAACGGAAAACATAGCTTACGATAATTTTCTTCGCTTATTTCAATATGCTTTTTCTTTTCCATAAAGGCAGCCGGAATTTCAATTACATTGCCTGCTTTAGGTTCAAGTTGCTGCTGAAGAAAAGTTGGCAAATCAACTTTCCCCACAAAACAAATTCCCTGCGAATCTTTTCGTTCGGCTGTGGGTAAGTTTTGTTCTTTGGCTATTTTACGAACTTCGGGTTTCAGCAAATCGCCAATCGGGAACATGGCTTTCGAGAGTTGCTCTTGATTTAACTGACACAAAAAGTAACTTTGATCTTTGTTCGGATCTTTACCGGCCAAAAGCTGATGAATGGTTTTTCCATCTACTTCAACCTCACTTTTCCGGCAATAATGACCAGTAGCCACAAAATCGGCATCAAACTTCAAGGCCTCTTCCATGAATGTGTCGAACTTAATCTCGCGGTTACAAAGCACATCAGGATTTGGAGTTCGTCCGGCCTGATATTCGGCAAACATGTAGTCAACCACACGCTTTTTATAGTCTCTACTGAGGTCGACAATATGAAACGGAATGCCAAGTTTTTTAGCCACCATTTTTGCAATTAAAGCATCCTCTTCCCAGGTACACGAACTGGTAAGTACGCCTTCCCGTTCATGATAATTGATCATAAACAATGCAATTACTTCGTGCCCTTGCTCCTTCAGCAAATAAGCGGCTACACTCGAATCAACTCCGCCTGATAATCCTACAACTACTCTTGACATGCCGCAAAAGTAGAAAGATAAAAGTCAATTGTCAAAATCCCCGGTGAAAAATGAAGCATTTGTTAAACTCTCCCAGTTGCCTCGGGTTCAAAGTTTTATCAAAAGGTGAACTCTTTGTGACACTTCCGTGATACTTTACCCGGATCTTTGATTCAGTTTATTCATTTAAAATTATATCGTTATGAAAACACTTCGAATCGTATTAAGCTTAGCAGTAATGGTCATGCTATTCACTCAATGTATGAAAGATGAAATGGAAAACCCTGAACTAAAGAAGGGTTCACTTCCCGATGTTGTGCCAAGCAAATCGTATACATTAACGGTTGAAAACGTTTCTACAAATTACAAGTATTTTGAAGCCGGAGCAGAATTTGGGGTTATGGGAGGCGACGAAACACCACCGGCTCATCCGGGAGAATCAATTACGTTTCACTTTCATGCCGGGCCAAATCACAAACTATCATTCGCCACTATGTACGGTGCATCTACCGATTGGTTCTACGCTCCGGCTGATGACGGAATTACTTTATTTAGTGGTGGTACTGCCCTCGAAGGGGATATCACAAATCTAGTCGGTCTTTGGGATGCAGGAACAAAGGACGGATCCGGTGCAACGGAAGAGCAAATTAAAATGGTTTCAACAACAGAAGAAAACATTGAAGTACTTTTGGATTACGAAGGCAACAGCATGTTTACTTTAACCATCAATGTACTTCCGGGATCAGCAACACCACTTTCGCCGGTTGCCTGGGTGATCCACTCCGCCGAACAAAATCCGATATATACGGAAGGTGATTTCGATTATGGTATGGGACTGAAAGATTTGGCTGAAATGGGAAATCCAGAGCCATTAGCGCATCATTTAAAATGGAACAGTGGCTATGTGTCGCCAGTAGCACCGGTATTATGGACTGTTCATGAAAAGGGTGAAATGCCAATTTTTACCAACAACACCACTGACCGTGAACAAGGTCTCGAATTGTTAGCAGAGACCGGTGATCCGAGCGAGCTGGCTGGCAATTTGATTGGCATGGGCTATAGTGCAGGTGCCTACGCTATACCAGATGGAGCCAGTGAAGGCGGGCCACTTTTCCCCGGCGATAAATACACCTTTTCGTTTGATGCCAAACCCAATCAATATTTGAGTATTGCCAGTATGTTGGGGAATTCGAACGACATCTTTTTTGCTTTTGGCGATAGTGGAATAAAACTAACTTTTGGAAAAGATATTGAAGACATTACCCACGAAGTTATGTTATGGGACGCAGGAACCGAGGTTAACGAATACCCGGGAACAAAATCGATGGATACTGAAGAAGGTAGTAACGTAATGCTTCTGGACGATGGTTTTATGTACCCTGCCGTTGACAAAATCATAAAAATTACCATTCATAAGAATTGATTGAAAACTTTTAGGGAAAGATCATAAGGAATCCACTGGTGCAATGCCGGTGGATTTTTTATCTGGCCAAGAGCTACTTCTTTTTCTTACTCTGATAATTTTTTCGGGTTTGCCCCGATCCACCTTTCTTTTTATAGCTGTGAAATTTGCCTTTTCCTTTTTTCTTCCCTTTTGACGGGACTTTCCATTCAGGGCCAGTTCCGAGATGTTCCGGCATAGGAATCTTAAAAACT
Organism: uncultured Draconibacterium sp.; assembly: GCA_963677455.1. Lineage (GTDB taxonomy): Bacteria > Bacteroidota > Bacteroidia > Bacteroidales > Prolixibacteraceae > Draconibacterium. The sequence continues at coordinate 5,576,016 of OY781971.1, read as the reverse complement.
TCGCGCTCAATCAACTCTTCAATCTGATGAAACTTGTACATATCATCTTCATTCACCAGTGTCAAAGCCACTCCGGTTGAATCGGCACGCGCTGTTCTCCCTACACGATGGACATAATCCTCTGCATCATTCGGAACATCAAAGTTAATTACCAGGTTTATGTCTTTAATATCAATACCGCGGCTCATTACATCGGTGGCAACCAGAATACGAATACGTTTCGAGCGAAACCCATTCAAAACACTTTCCCGTTCACTTTGCTCCAGATCTGAAGAAATGGCTTCTGCGTCAAATTTTTTCTTTTTAAGCACACGAGCCAACTCAGTTGTTGCTCTTTTGGTTGAGCAGAAAATCAGGACACTTTTGTATTCCGGATTCTCGGAAATGAGATGCGCTACCAGGTCGTTTTTCTGTTTGTCGTAAATCAGATAAGCTGCCTGAAGAACACCTTCTGCCGGTTTCGAAATTGAAATGTTTATTTCCTTAGGCTGATAGAGAATCTGCGAAGCAAGCTTACGTATTTTAGGTGCCATTGTGGCACTAAACATTAGTGTTTGCCGCTCTTTTGGCAAGTACGAAATAATCTTGACAATATCTTCGTAAAAGCCAATATCCAGCATTCTGTCGGCTTCATCCAATATCAAAAACTGAATGGTATCGAATTTTACATAGCCCAAATTAAGGTGCGAAATTAATTTACCGGGTGTTGCAATAATAATGTCGGCTCCTTTCGTTAGGGCCTTTTTTTGCTGGCCCCATTCATCGCCATCGCCACCGCCATACAGTGCAATAGAATGAATTCCCATAGTATAACCAATTCCCTGAACTTGCTGATCAATTTGCATTGCCAGCTCACGTGTTGGAACAATTATCAAAGTAGAAGTTTCTCCTCCGGGCAAATCGGCAATTAAATCAAGAATCGGCAACAGAAAAGCTGCAGTTTTTCCGGTTCCTGTTTGTGCACAGGCAATTAAATCGTCGCCATCAAGTATTGTAGGGATTGCCTGTTCCTGTATTGGAGTAGCTTCTTTAAACCCCATATATTCAATCGCATCCAGCAGATCGTCGTGTATTCCAAGCTCAGAAAATTTCATGTATTATATTAAAATTCAGCAAGTGCAAAGGTAACTAAATATGTGGCATCTGATCTTTCGAGAAGATTAAGACTTTACCAAACTGTCAACAATCAGAAAAATCATCATAAAAAGATAGAGAAAATTCAATTTATAAAACGATGCCCTCACCTTAAAATCGGTTTGTGTAAAAACTGAAATTGTAATGGAAGAAAGCAGGTAAAAAATATAAAATAGAAGAAAAAACATAATCAGCTGGTTTCCTATTACAAAGAAAATAACCAGAAAAGCCGATGCTACTGTAGTCAACACCCAGGCATAGGTAACGCGTTTTATCTGTGCTTCGTCGAAAATCTGATTGAGACTTGGCAGTTTTGCCTCTTCGTATTGTTGCCCAAACATTAACAGCAGCAACCAGAAATGAGGAATCTGCCCGATAAAGAAAAATGAGGCTACCAATAAAATGGTTTCTGCCATAGGATTTCCTCCGGCTCCAGCCCAGCCTATAATCGGAGGCAAGGCTCCCACCATCGATCCGGGAATAACCGCAAAGGCCGACACCTTTTTCAGTGGTGTGTATACAACATTGTAAAAAAACAAGGTTGCCCAACTCAGAATTAAAGCCATTACCGGATTGGAAACCACTAATACTCCGGAGCCAACTACGGCTAAAAGAACGGCTAAAAGAAACGCTCCGTTAGCACTGATTCTTCCGGAAGGGATTGGTCTGTTTTTAGTCCGTGGCATTTGTGCATCGATTTTGCACTCCTGCCAGTGGTTGATTACGCTCGAACTGCACGACATTAAAAACACGCCCAATACGAGTAACCAGCCTTGTCCGTCAATGTGCTTTGCATACAATGCATAACCGGTTAAAGCCGACAAAGCAATGGGCAAAGAAATTCGCACTTTGCCCAGTTCATTAAATATTTTGATTTTCTCTTTCAATAGATTCTTACTCCTGATGATCACTCAACGTTTTCAAATACTCGATAATATTATCCACATCCTCATCCGACAATTGCCCTTCATAAGTTACCATCAATCCTTTCGCAAAACCATCTACGATATCAGCATTCGGATCAAAAATTGATTTTCTTATATATTCTTCGTCAACAGTAATTTCTCGTTTTTCGCGACCGGTTGTAACAGTTTGTGTTTCGCCCCAAATTCCTTTGAAACTTGGCCCAACCAGTTTTGTACCATCAATTGTATGGCAGGCAAAACAACCAATATTCTGCATAACTCTGCGGCCTGTTGCTGCAGGCGAATCAATATTTGCTGCCGACGCCGCTACACTTGTGGTATCAGTTATCCACGACTGGAAGGCTTCGTTCTCCATCACCTCGACATAGGTGTACATGTATGAGTGTTGCAAACCGCAATATTCTGCACAGAACAATTCGTAAGTTCCCTCGCGTTGCGGCTCAAACCACATAAAATTATCTTTCTTTCCGGGAACCATATCTTGCTTTACCCTGAAGGCAGGAATGTAAAGACTGTGCAACACATCCAAAGCAACCAGATTCAATTTTACGGGTTGATCTTTGGGTAAAAACAAAGTGTCGGTTCTTCTTCCGTTTTCATACTCAAAACTAAAATTCCACATCCGGCCGTAAACCGTAACTTCCATCGCATCTTTCGGCGCTTTTTGCATGGGTTTCCATCCGGCCCATCCGTAGTAAAACATAAACATGGTAAGAATAAAAGGAACCACTGTCCAAATTATCTCCAACTTTACACTTCCTTCTATTTGAGTAGCTTTTGGATTCCGTTTTTTGTTGTACTTGTATACAAAGTACAGCATTACCGCGGTTAATCCGATCAGAAAGATGAACGAAATTCCCAGGATTACAAGAAATGCTGTATCTACACCTTGTACAAAATTAGAGGCTTTAGTTATTTCTGAATTATACATAGTTAGGCTCTATATAGGTAATCTAAAAAGGTAATGATGATCACAACTAAAAAGATGGCGAATACAAATCCAACCATGATTTTTATATACCGTTTATCGTACTTAAGGTGCATAAAATAGGTAAGTACCAAATACGACTTAATAACAGCAAAGATCAAAGCAGCTGCCACCGTGTACTCTGCCAATTCAATACTGGTTATCTCGATTGACGATAAGGTTAGGATGATTAAAGCAATCAAGATAATAAAGTAGGTACGATAAGGTACAATATGTGGTTTATCTCCAGACATAAGTTTAGCTTTTAATGGATTAAATAAAACAATGGAAACAGGAAGATCCAGATCAAATCGACAAGGTGCCAGTAGAGGCCGCAATTATCGAGCAATGATGGTCGCTCTATTTTTACTTTCCCGTTTACAAGACCACGAATGGCAAAAACCATTATCGCCATTCCGATTATGATGTGAAGTGCGTGCAATCCAGTCATCACAAAATACAGCCCAAAGAACAATATCTCTCCCTGGCTCATTTGACTGAGCATGTGCTCTGATCCAGGCCAGATTCCATGAGAGAACTTTACTCCCCATTCAAAATATTTATTTACGAGGAATGCAAAACCAATTATAAAAGTAATGGTAACCAGTGCAATTGCCAGTTTTCGGTGTCCTTTCCGCAAAGCAGTTGTCGACATTGCAATGGTCATACTGCTTATCAGAAGGATAATGGTATTGATTGCACCAATAGTTGTGTTGAGTTCTTCGGCTGCCAAATGAAATGCATCCGGATTCTTATATCGATACACCGCATACACCACAAACAAGGCCCCAAAAAGCAGGAGCTCGGTAAAAATAAATAACCACATTCCGATTTTCGACGATTCCTCGTCATACATATCGGGATGCTCTACATGATGTGCATGTTCCATATTTGTTCAGTTTAGTTTATTTGTAATTGTAAGGTCCGTCGTTTTCTCCGATAACAGGTTCTTTGTCGAAATTCAGAACGGGAGGTGGAGATGGAACAGTCCACTCCAGAGTTCTGCTGTGCCATGGGTTTTTCTCTGCCGGAGCTCCTTTTCGGGCCGAGCGAATAAGATTAACTACAATGATGATAAAACCGGTTGCCAACACCCACGAGCCGAAGGTACTCAGGATATTCCCTCCATGAAACTCTTCTAAATAATCATAATAACGACGTGGCATACCCATTATTCCCAAATAAAACATTGGGGTATACAAAGCGAGGAATCCGATCGTAAAAACAAGCCAACCAATATTGGCCCAGGCTTTATCATACATCCTCCCAAAAATTTTGGGGAACCAGTAGTGTATCGCAGCAAAAAAGGCAAACCCTGTTCCGCCAAATACAATGTAATGGAAATGGCCAACAACAAAAGCAGTATCGTGTACATGAACATCGGTAGCCAGTGCCCCCAAAACGAGTCCACTTAATCCACCAACCATAAAAACAAAAATAAATGAAATTGCCCAGTAAAAGGGTGTTTGAATATTTATAGATCCTTTATATAAGGTTGAAATCCAGTTAAACACTTTTATCGCACTCGGAATAGCTACAATAAAAGTCAAAAGCGAGAAATAGTACTGCGCTGTTCCGCTCATTCCTGCCGTGAACATATGATGCCCCCAAACAAGATAGCCAACAAATGCAATGGCCATTGTAGAAGCGATAATAGCTTTATACCCGAAAATATGTTTTTGCGCAAATGTTGGGATAATTTCAGAAATAGCTCCCATTGCCGGAAGAATCATAATGTAAACTGCCGGATGCGAATAAATCCAAAATAAGTGCTGGTAAAGAACAGGGTCGCCGCCTAAAGCAGGGTCAAAAACCCCAACTCCAAACACACGCTCAAGTGCCACCAAAACCAAAGTGATACCAACAACCGGAGTTGCCAACAATTGTATCCAGGCTGTTCCGTATAGTGTCCATACAAAAAGCGGCAATTTTGTCCACTTCATTCCGGGGCAACGCAAACGATGGATAGTAACCAAAAAGTTCAGCCCGGTAAGGATGGATGAAAAGCCTAATACAAAAGCACCAAAAACGGCGGGTAATAAATTGGTCCCGGTTTTAAAACTGTATGGTGCATAAAAAGTCCAGCCGGTATCGGGAGCACCCGGGCCAAAAAGTAAAGCCGATAAAACCAGCACCACTCCGGCAACATAGAGCCACCACGACAGCAGATTAAGTTTTGGAAAGGCAACATCTTTTGCTCCAATCATAATGGGCAACATAAGGTTTCCAAAAACAGCCGGCAAGCCGGGCACCACCACCATAAAAATCATTATTACTCCGTGAACCGTAAATGTAGCATTGTATGTTTGTGCTTCCATTATGGTTTTGCCGGGAGCCAGCAATTCAAATTTCATTGCTAACCCCAATAACAGGCCGGTAGCAAACATGGTGGCGATAGAATACAAATAAAGTAAACCAATTCGTTTATGGTCAGTTGAAAAAATCCATCCGAGCAAACCTTTATATTTTCCCTGATAGGTTAAATAATTTGCTCCGTTAACAGCGCTGCTCATTTGCATAAAATTTTGTTTAATTTGATCTTTTTCTTTTAGGTTTTAGTATCAGAACCAACAGCAGGACAACTGCAAAAAATAAAATGAGTGTACCACTAATTTTGGTCACATTTAAAACATAAGATTGTCCTTCAGGGTCGTATGAATAACAAAAACGTAATACTTTGTTTATTGTGGGTCCGGATTCACCTTTCGAAGCTTCAACAATGGCCATCTTCCATTCGAAAGGCAGAAAATAAAGTCCGTTTAGGTAGCGCGTAATTTTTTCCTGGGGGCTTACCACAATCAACGACGCCGCATGCGTAAAATCGTTACCTGTTTTTTTGTACTTAAATCCGGTAGCATTGGTTATCCGAACTATGCTTGCACTATCCGAAACAAAAAATTTCCATCCGATTTGTGCTTTTTCCACTTTATCCGGATTATTCATCAGGTTCAGGTAATTCTTTTTCTTGCGAATACCCAAATCTATATTCTCACTCGGATCAAAACTAATCGTTAACACCTGATAGTCTTCTCCCGGCTCCACATCTGCTTTATCCATAACTCCGGCTACAGCTTCCATTAGCGGACTGCAAATACCCGGGCAACGATAGTAAACAAAATTTAAAACGGTAGGCTTATCAATTAAGTCGGCAAGCCAAACCTGTTTTCCTTCCTCATCAATTAACGAAATGCTATCAGGCAAATATTCATCAAGATGTTCAACTACGCCAATTTCAACTTCATCATCAGTAGCTGCGGGGTTAATAACAGCTTGAGTAAGCCCAACCACTGCTGACATCAGAATTATTGAAATGGTAACCAAACACCTGTTGAAAAGCTGATTTCTCATTTTTCTTTTAGATTTTTGAGAATTAAAAAGCGTTTAAGCCCAATTTTAATGTTGTTTTATCCGGCTATCACGAACTTAAATAATCCCATATGGTTTTATTTTATCAGTTAATTAAACCCAAAAAGAGCTTTAATGTTTATTCAAAACCCCTGTTTCTTACACATTTAATGAAATCCAATCTGAATTTTTATTCCTATTTTTACATACGTTCGTTATTGGAAGCCGCATTTAAACATCAATCCATTTGAATAACTAGGAAGTGAAAACTCATATTCGATAAGCATTTCAATTTCCCAGAGAAAAAAGAGCAGCTAGAAATATGTTATACAACACATATTTTTGGATGGAATTTTTTCCGATTCCGACGAACTCAAAAAAGAAAAACCAACTAAAACACAAGAGCTTTAGTTTTGTTCATCTTTAAATTTAAAAAAAATTGCAGCAAATACTGCATTTAACTTCTATATCAATTATTTATTGATTTAAAAAATTTCATTGGAATTATTGAACACACATAAGTTACTCATTATTAATATTTAGGACATTTTTGTCTTTTATTCAAGGCCCCAAAAAACAGAGTTTGCACCTTAGTCCTTATTTTATAAATTCGTCATGATAAGAACTAAATTAAGCTGAGTTTCCAGTCCTAAAAAATTGTTTATTTATGGAAAAAAAATCGCGCAGAAGCTTCATGAAGGCTCTTGGGGTATCTATTGGTGCTGCGGGAGTAGTTGGAAGTTCCACACTTTTGAATTCGTGCAGCCAGGTTGAGGCCACGAGCGGAGATACCATTACTTTACTGACATCAAGTGGAGAGTTGGTGAAAGTAGAGAAATCTCAGCTAAAACCGGCAGACATGCCAAATTTATCAGAGAACCAAAAGCGTGGACGGGAAGGATTGCCAGGGAGGAAGTGGGTAATGGTTATCGACCTTTCGAAATGCCGTAACGCGCGCAAGTGCATGCAGGCCTGCCAGAACCACCACCAGTTGCGCCCGGAGCAACACCACATTAATGTACTTCAGATGCAGGATGCCGAGCACACAGCTCCGTATTACATGCCAAAACCTTGTCAGCATTGCGATAACCCACCATGTACAAAGGTTTGCCCGGTAAATGCTACATTTAAGCGTGAAGACGGTATTGTACTAATCGACAATGAACGTTGTATCGGATGTCGTTTCTGTATTGCTGCTTGCCCGTATTCGGCAAGGGTTTTCAACTGGTTTGAACCACGCGATGCTGAAAAATACAAAGGCGTTACTTATAATATTGAAGCTAACGTTCCGCAGAAAAAAGGTACCATATCAAAATGTTTATTTAGTGCCGATCGTTTACGCGACGGGAAACTGCCTTCATGCGTATCAGCGTGTCCGAACGGGGTTTACTGGTTTGGCGACCAAAACGAAGATGCAGTTACCAACGGAACTACTCACGAAACAACCAGCTTTAGCAAGCTGATAAAAGATAACGCAGCATACACGCTGATGGAAGAGTTAGGTACAAAACCACGTGTTTATTACCTACCTCCAAAAGACAGGGCTTTCCCGTTCCAGGGCGAAATCGAAGATCATCATTCATAAAAAACAGACTAATCTTTAAACGATGGATAAACCAAAATCGCCGGAAGAATCCCGGAAACTTTTAGATAAGATCACTTACGATCTCACGCGGTCAATCGTAAAAAGAGACGAGTTGACCAAGTTCTGGTATTTTATACTGATCATGTTCACAATCGTTGGACTTTGGGGATGGAGCATCCAGATACGCGACGGACTTGGGGTTACAGGAATGCGCGATTACGTGTCGTGGGGAATGTACATTGCCAACTTTGTATTTTTTGTGGCCATCAGTCTTATCGGATTTCTGATCAGTTCTGCTCTTCACCTGCTAAAAATTAAATGGTCGAAACCCATTTCGAGGGTTGCCGAGCAGGTTGCAATTGCAGGCGTTGCATTGGCCGGTATAATTATTATTAACGACATGGGGCGCCCCGACCGCTTTCTGAATGTTTTTCTACACGGTCGTTTTGCTTCGCCAATTATCTGGGATGTAACCGTGGTTACTACTTACCTTACTATTTCTGTACTGTTGTTTTATCTTCCGCTAATTCCGGATCTAGCGCTTTTGCGCGATAAAGGTTCAGACGATATTCCAAAGTGGAAAATGCAAGTCTACAAGATACTGTCATTAGGTTGGAAAGGAAATGCCGAGCAGTTTAAACTGGTTTTTCATGCCATGCGCATACTTATGATTCTGATTATTCCGGTTGGTCTTTCTATTCATACCGTAACATCGTGGTTATTTGCCGCAACGCTTCGTTCGGGCTGGGATACAACTATTTTCGGGCCTTACTTTGTTGCCGGAGCTTTTGTTGCCGGATCGGCTGCTGTTGTTATTGTAATGTATGCCTACCGCAATCGCTACGGATTAAAAGAATATTTCGGGGAAGTTCAGTTTGACTACATGGGCAAACTTCTTGTTTTTGTGAGCCTCGTTTACCTGTATTTCAATATCAACGAATTTTGGGTGCCGGGGTATAAAATGAAAACAGCAGAGAGTATTCACCTGATGAATCTTTTCACAGGCCGTTATGCACTCATGTTTTGGTCAACACAGCTTCTGGGGCTTATCATTCCAATATTCTTAATGCTTTTTAGGTTTTTCAGAAAACCACTTCCACTTACAATGATCTCGGTTTTTGTGGTAATTGCATCGTGGTTTAAAAGATACATTATTGTTATTCCAACGCTGGAACACCCGTTTTTGCCAGTGCAAAACGTACCGGAAAATTTCAAGCACTATACGCCTACAAGTACCGAAATAATGATTACAATTTTTTCGTTTACCGCTGCGCTACTCATCATTACTGTTCTCGCAAAAATGTTCCCGGTGATTACAATTTGGGAATATGCGGAAGAGCAAGGCATTGACCGGGATATAATTTCTGAACCTAAAAACTAAGCAAGATGACAAAAAAAATATACCTGTTATTCGTATTGGTGTTGTTCTTTGCTCAGCAGGGAAAAACTCAGGAATGGATTGTTCCGGAAGCGCAGAAGACTGTAGAAAATCCTTCAGCTTATAATCTCTCAAACGTTCAGAAGGGAAAAGATCTTTATATCAAGAACTGTAAATCGTGCCATGGCGATGCCGGAAAACATAATGGTTTGCCATTGGTTCCACCTCCGCCGGATATTACTTCAGAACAAATGCAGGCGAATACCCAAGGCGAATTGTTCTACAAAATTACGCACGGACGTGGTGGAATGCCGCAGTTTGAAACCACTATTTCAGAAGACGACCGCTGGAGACTGGTAAACTATATTCATAATTACAATCCAAATGTAGAACCGGTATTGGTTGAAGCTCCACCGAAAAAAGCAAAACTTTTGGCATCGGTTAACGAAACCGACCGGAAAGTGGAGATTTTTGCTGAAGTAGAAAACGAAGCCGGCAATTTTGTGAAACTTCCGGAGGCAGCAGTTAGCATTTCAGCACAAAAAGCTTTTGGGAATTTACCAATCGGACAAGTTCTTACAAACAACGAAGGACGTGCCGAATATGTTGTTCCTGAATCACTAATTGGCGATGAGAAAGGGTTTGTTACTATTGTAGTTCAGCTTGGCGACGATTACGTTACCGATAATGTAATTCTGGATGCCGCAAAAGTTGGGCAGCCAAAACCACAACCCAAACTAATAAAAAAAGAAATTTTGTGGTCGACCAACGAAAATATACAAACCTGGTTACTGCTTTCGTACCTCGGTGCCGTTGGCGCGGCGTGGGCCGCAATTGGCTATGTAGTTTTCCAGATATTCAAAATCTGGCGTTTAGGAAAAGAATAAAATGAACATCTTTTACTTGTTGATAGGAGTAAGTTTACTGGCTGCCCTCATTTTTCTGGGAGCTTTTATCTGGGCCGTGCGCACCGGACAGTTCGACGACAACGAAACGCCTTCAATAAGAATTTTATTTGACGACGACAACGACGATACAGATTCAAACAACGAAGAAAAACAAACGACATAAGATCCAAATTATGGAAAATCAAAAGTTTTATTACGACAATAAAATAGTTAAGCTATTTATTCTGGCCACTTTGGTATGGGGTGTTGTCGGCATCCTGGTTGGACTAGTAGCCGCACTGCAGCTGGCCTTCCCGGTCTTCAATTTCGGACTGGAATATACCACCTTTGGTAGAGTAAGGCCGGTGCATACCAACGCAATTATTTTTGCTTTTGTGGGGAATGCCATTTTTGCAGGGGTTTATTACTCCATGCAGAAGCTGCTAAAAACCCGTATGTTCAGCGACAAACTGAGCAAATTTCATTTTTGGGGTTGGCAAACCATAATTGTGCTGGCAGCTGTTTCTTTGCTGGCAGGTTTTACTACCGGAAAAGAATACGCTGAACTGGAATGGCCTATAGATATACTTATCACTTTGGTATGGGTAGCTTTTGGCTGGAATATGATTGGAACACTTATCGTTCGCCGTGTTCAGCATATTTATGCTGCCATTTGGTGGTATCTCGCAACTTTCCTTGGGGTTGCTATTCTTCATGTTGTAAACTCTTTTGAGTTACCCATTTCGTTATTCAAAAGTTATTCGATTTATGCCGGAGCGCAAGATGCGGTGGTACAATGGTGGTACGGACACAATGCGGTTGCATTCTTCCTTACTACCCCATTTCTCGGGTTGATGTATTATTATCTTCCCAAAGCAGCCAACCGCCCAATCTATTCCTATAAATTATCCATCATCCACTTCTGGTCGCTTATCTTTTTGTACATGTGGGCAGGGCCTCACCATTTGTTGTACCAGGCATTGCCAGAATGGGCACAAGCACTTGGTGTTACCTTCTCAATTATGCTGATTGCACCAAGTTGGGGAGGTATGATAAACGGGCTACTCACATTACGTGGTGCGTGGGACAGAGTTCGCGACAGCGCAGCGCTAAAGTTTATGGTTGTGGCAGTTACCGCTTATGGAATGTCAACTTTCGAGGGACCAATGATGTCGCTGAAAACCGTAAACCAAATCACGCACTTTACCGACTGGACGATTGCACACGTCCATATTGGCGGCATGGGTTGGAACGGCGGTCTTATATTCGGTATGCTATACTGGCTGGTTCCTAAACTTTTCAAATCGAAATTATTCTCTGAAAAACTTGCGAACATCCATTTCTGGATGTCAACACTTGCCATTTTGGTTTATGCAATCCCATTGTACTGGGCAGCAGTTACACAATGGTTAATGTGGCGCGAATATACTCCGGAAGGATTCCTGGCGTATCCAAACTTCCTGGAAACGCTTACTCAAATTGTTCCGATGTACACTGTAAGGGCATTTAGTGGCGTGCTGTTCTTAGCCGGATTCCTGATTATGGTATTCAACCTGGCTAAAACAATGGCAGCAGGTAGCTTCGTGAATAACGAAGCATCAGAAGCACCGGCTTTAGTTCTTTCCGGCAAACGTAACCCGGTTAAAGAAACGGTTCACCGCTGGATGGAACGCAAGGCTGTTCGCTTTTCAATTTGGGTATTTATTGCGCTGGCAATTGGTGGTGCAGTTGAAATCATTCCAATGATCTTTATCAAATCTAACGTACCTACCATTGATGCTGTAAAACCTTATACACCGCTCGAACTTGAAGGTCGCGACCTATACGTTAAAGAAGGTTGCTACCTATGTCACTCGCAAATGGTACGCCCCTTCCGTTGGGAAACCGATCGCTATGGAGAATACTCAAAAATCAGCGAGTTTGTTTACGATCATCCGTTCCAATGGGGATCGCGAAGAACAGGCCCGGATTTAGCACGCGCAGGAGTTATGGGCGGCCCCATGTATAAAAATGCGGCCTGGCATTACAACCATTTTATGGATCCGCAAAAAATGAACGAAGAATCGATTATGCCAAACTATGCGTGGCTGGCGGTTAAAAATATCGATTTAAGCCAGACGCCGAAAAAAATACGTGCAATGCAAACGTTAGGAGTTCCTTACGAAGAAGGCTACGACCAAAAAGCAGTTGACGACCTTTTGGCACAGGCGCAGGGAATTTCTGACGAACTGAAAGCATCGGGAATTGAGATTGATCCGAAAAAACAGATGGTGGCAATGATTGCATACATGCACAAACTCGGACGCGATATTTCAACAACAACAGAACCAGTAAAAGAAGATACCGTACAAACTACCAATGCAAAAGAAGCTCAACTTTTAAATAATCCGGAAGATTTGGCCGCAGGAAAGCAACTGTTCCAAAGTACATGCGTTGCCTGCCATGGTGCCGATGGAAAAGGAATTGCAACCTTCCCGAACCTGACGGACGACGAATGGATTCACGGAAACACACCTGCTGCTGTTTTCCATCAGATTTCGGAAGGAAACGTGGCAAAAGGAATGATTCCGTATAAGAATATGTATAACGAAAAGCAGATAACACAACTGGCAAGTTATATACTAATTACATTGCAAGATGAAGATAGTAAGTGAATTGTTAACGAGTATTGAGGGAATCCAGATATTTTATATTATCGGATTGCTAATCTTTGTCATCCTGTTCATTGTCATTTTTATTCGCACCATGCGCATGAAAAACAGCGATATGGAAGACATCAAAAACTCGATATTATCGGATGGAGAATCCGACGACAGTACAACTTCAAACAAAAATTAACGCTATGTCAGAAGAAAAAAAGAACCAGATAGAACAGGAAGAGCATATAATGGATCATGATTACGATGGGATTAAAGAGCTGGATAATCCGCCTCCACGTTGGATCATGCTAATGTTTTACATTACAATTGGCTGGTCGATACTTTACGCCGCCTACTTTTTCTGGCTAAAACAAGGTAAGCACCAAGATGAAGAATATGCGATGAAGTCGGAACAACACGACGAGAAATACCAAATCGCTTCTCTTTCAACTGACGATCTGGTTGCCTTTACCGATGAAGCCGCGCTGGCCGAAGGAAAGCAAATATACACAGAAATGGCCTGCATGGCCTGTCATGGGATGAACGGCGAAGGAAATGCTGTTGGCCCAAATTTAACGGACAACTATTGGATACATGGCTGTAGCGTAAAAGATGTGTTCAACATTATAAAAAACGGAGAGCCATCAAAAGGAATGACACCGTTTAAAAGCCAACTAAGCGACGAAAAGATACAGAAAGTGGCCAGTTATGTTTTGAGTTTGGTTGGAAGTAATCCTGCTAATGCAAAAGATCCGCAGGGAGAAAAATGTGAGAACGGCGATCAATCATAAAAGAAAAAGGGGGTTCCCCTTTTTTATGCCTAAATTGAACATATGTCAACAGAAGAATTAACATTCAGAGACCGCCCCATTAACATGAACGAACGTGGAGGACGGAAATGGGTGTACGCCAAAAAACCTTCAGGGAAATGGTGGACACGCCGAACCATTGTTGCCTGGATCTTATTAGCGCTATGGGTAGGTATTCCTTTCATTAAAATAAACGGGAACCCACTTGTTCTTCTCGACATTGCCAACCGAAAATTCATCATTTTTGGAGCTATTTTCTGGGCGCAGGATACTTTTATTCTGGCACTGCTAATGCTCTCTTTTGTTCTGTTCATTGTTCTGTTTACCGTTACTTACGGGCGATTGTGGTGTGGCTGGACCTGCCCTCAAACTATTTTTCTGGAAATGGTGTTTCGCCGGATAGAATATATGATTGAAGGCGACTACCGCGAACGGCTTCATCTTGACAACAGCCCGTGGACAGCCAAAAAGATTTTCAAAAAAACACTTAAACACGGCATATTTATTCTGATATCGGTTGCCATGACCAACGTTTTTCTGATGTGGTTTATTGGCAGCGACCGCTGGCTTGAGCTCATTTCAGAACCCGTTACCGAACATCTCGGTGGCTTTGGAATTATGATTCTCATTTCAGGAGTTTTCTACTGGATCTATTCTTTCTTCCGGGAGCAAATATGTACAATGGTTTGCCCTTACGGACGTATGCAAGGCGTTCTGCTCGATTCGAAATCGATAATGGTAGCCTACGATTATAAACGAGGCGAGCCACGCGGCACAAGAAACACTGGCGATTGTATTGATTGCAAACAATGCGTTTCTGTATGTCCAACCGGGATTGACATCCGCAATGGCACACAGCTGGAATGTATCAACTGCACTGCCTGTATAGATCAGTGTAATCGAGTAATGCAAGTTACAGGAAAACCTCCGGGGTTGATTCGCTATACTTCAGAAACGGCAATAAAAGAAGGCCACTCCAAAATCTGGAATGCCAGGAATATTGCTTATTCAGTAGTGTTGCTAGCTATATTCTCGTTTTTTGTTTACACTTTGGCAACCCGTCCGGTTATCGAAACCACCATTTTGAGAACTCCAGGCTTGCTTTATCAGGATCAGGATAGCATGATTTCGAACGTGTACAACATAAAAGTGGTAAACAAAACGCACGAAGAAATGCCATTGGAACTACGCATTATGTCGCACAAAGGCAGGATACAGCTGGCCGGTGGAAAAATGAACATCAAAGACCAGGCGATGTACGAATCAACGTTCCTGCTTTTTATTCCGAAAGATGAAATAACGAGCGATAAAACCGAAGTTGAATTTGGTATTTTCAGCGACGGGAAGCTGATTGAAACTTACGAAACCACTTTTGTTGGACCGTAAAGCGAAATAGAATTCATTCGCAATTTTCAGCTTTTGATTTATAAAACTGTAGAAAAATTTAAATAGAAATTGATATGAAGTTTACGTGGGGTACGGGTATTTTTCTCTTTTTAGCATTGTTTTTAGCCGGTTCGGCTGTATTTATTGTTTTTGCATCAAGACAACAGGTAAATCTTGTTCATAAAGATTATTACGAAAAAGGAGTAGATTACTCCGAGCAAATGCGGGTAATTGAACGGTCGAAACCGTTTGTGCACGACTTTTATATAAGTTCCACCAACGATTTCTTTATTATAAGTATTAAAGAATCTCTATCGCAAAAAATCGACTCTGGTATGGTTTTAATGTTTCGGCCTTCTGATAAAGACAAAGATGTGTCGGCAAAATTTACGGCAAATGCAGACCGCCTGGAGTTCGACAAACGCGCGCTGATCAATGGCCGCTACATCCTGAAACTCTCGTGGTATTCGGAAGGGTTGAAATACGAAATCGACCGGCCTGTAAATGTGCAATAAAAACCACAACAACAACTTTTTATAATCTTATTTAAACTGCCATGGCTATTTTAATTTCAGCTTTAATCCTGGGTTTGATGGGAAGCTTCCACTGCGCCGGAATGTGCGGTCCCATTGCTATTGCTTTGCCGCTGCACGGAAACACTGTTCCTCAGAAAATATTTGGCGGCACACTTTATAATTTAGGCCGGACAATTACCTACGGAATTATGGGTGCCGTTTTCGGTCTCCTCGGACAAGGGCTTCACCTCATCGGATTTCAGCAGAAAGTCTCGGTGATAATGGGAGCGGTAATGATTATCTCAGTACTCTTCCCTGCCCTTTTCAAAAATCAGTACCGACTCGATAAAAGCTGGCTGTCAGCTGTTGGAAAACTCAAAAAAACAATCGGAAAGATGTTTGCCATCCGCTCGTTTCAAAGCCTGTTTTTTATAGGAATGCTGAACGGCTTACTCCCCTGCGGGCTGGTTTACATGGCTATTGCCGGAGCAATTGGAACCGGAGGCGTGGTTGAAGGTTCGTTGTATATGATACTGTTTGGACTTGGTACGATTCCCATGTTGCTGGCTATTTCTTTAGCCGGAAACGTACTGAGTTTAACTGTCCGAAAAAAAATAAACAAATTGATTCCGGTGCTTGTGGTTATTGTTGGCTTGTTATTTATACTTCGTGGATTAAGCCTCGGAATTCCATACCTGAGTCCGCCAAAGCAAAAGATTGAGCAGAAATTTGAAAAAAGCCTACAGTCAGAATCAGATCAATTGCACGAAGAATCGAAAGGGGATTGCTGCAAGTAAATGAAAGGGAATGGAGAAAATACTTGCGTACACTGTGGAGCCGATTGCGGAAAAGAACCCGTGGTATGGAACAGCATGAATTTCTGCTGCAACGGCTGCAAAACCGTGTACCAGCTTCTGAACGAAAATAAGCTTTACAACTATTACCAGCTGGAAGAAACTCCTGGAATTAAGGTTGAAACTACCGAATTCGGGAACAAATATGCTTTTCTCGATAACGACGAAGTAAAACAAAAGCTAATCTCATTTACCGAGGGCAGCATTTCAAAAGTTCGATTTTTTGTGCCGGTTATTCATTGTGCATCGTGCATTTGGTTGCTCGAACACCTGCAAAGGTTGCATCAGGGAATTCGGCATTCGTTTGTCAACTTCACAAAAAAAGAAGTAGATATTACTTTTGATGAAAGCAAAATTACACTTCGCCAATTGGTTGAGCTGCTTTCTTCCATCCACTACGTCCCGGATCTTTCGCAGAGTTTATCGGATAAGAAAGAAGACAAATCGTACAAAAAATTGCTGTATAAAATTGGGGTGGCAGGTTTTGTATTCGTAAATGTAATGACTTACAGCTTACCCGCTTATTTTAACGGCGAACCTTTAAGCGATAAACTGCAGTCGCTTTTTAGCATACTAAGTTACATTTTGGTAATTCCGGTAGCGTTATACAGCGGCAGCGACTATTACATTTCGGCATTTAAGAATTTGCTAAAAAAGAATATCAGCATTGATCTGCCCATTGCTCTCGGAATTATCGTTTTGTTTGCCGTTACCAGCTACGAAGTACTTTCCGGTATCGGACCGGGCTACAGCGACAGCTTATCCGGATTAATTTTTTTCCTGCTGGTTGGAAAATGGTTCCAGGGAAAAACCTACGAAGCACTTTCTTTTGAGCGAAATTACAAATCGTACTTCCCAATAGCCGTTACAAAAATCAACAAACAGATTGAAGAAAGTATTCTGCTCGAAAATATTTTGGTAGATGACGAACTGATTATCAGAAACAAAGAACTGATTCCTGCCGATTCAGAACTGGTTGAAGGCGATGCCCGAATTGATTACAGCTTTGTTACCGGAGAATCGACGCCCGTGGTAAAAAAACAAGGCGACTTTATTTATGCCGGAGGAAGACAAATGGGTGGTATCATAAAAATCAGGGTGAAAAAAGAAGTAAACCAAAGTCACCTCACCAAACTATGGAACCAGGATGCGAGCTACCACAAACCCAGCGATTCGCTAAAAAACCTTTCCGACAGGATAAGCAAATATTTCACGCTGATAATAATTGCCATTGCCATTGCCGGTTTTACTTTCTGGATGCTGCACGGTGAAGCACACACCGCCATTTTTGTATTTACGGCTGTGTTGATTGTTGCCTGTCCGTGCGCATTGGCTTTGTCTATTCCGTTTACATTTGGAAACACCATGCGAATTTTCGGACGCAAAGGCCTGTACATAAAAAATACCGACGTAATTGAAAAACTGTCGAGGATTGATACCATTGTTTTTGACAAAACGGGAACGCTAACACAACCGAATCAGAACACGGTTACCTTTGAAGGACAAGCCCTAAGCGAACAGGAAAGACTCGCTGTTTTTTCCATCACCAAACAATCAACTCACCCTTTAAGCACTGCGCTAACCCAACATTTTAACGGAAGTGCTTATTACTCGCCCGAACATGTTGTTGAAGTCGCGGGCCGTGGGATATTTGGAAAAGTAAATGGCTTGGATGTTCGAATCGGATCAGAAGAATATGTTACAGGCGAGTCGGCACAACAAAAGCGAAAATCATCCACCGTTTTTGTAGCCATCAACAATCAATTAAAAGGACATTACACCATCAGCAATCAATACCGGAAAGGCTTTAAAGAAGTGCTTGATTCGTTGAAAAAGGCGTTCGGACTGTACTTAATTTCTGGCGACAACAGCGCGGAAGCCGACAACCTTTCAAGTTATTTTGATGATAGCCGCATGCATTTCAACCAAAAACCGGGCGACAAAGCTGATTTCATAAAAAAACTGCAAAACGAAAAGAAAACCGTATTGATGACCGGCGACGGATTAAACGATGCAGGCGCACTGATGCAAAGTGATGTAGCGCTTACTATTGCCGATAAAGCCTACCATTTCTCACCAGCCAGCGATGCGGTTCTTGAAGCCAGACAATTCGGCAAACTGGCACGATTTATCCGGTTTACCAAAACATCGCTGAACATTGTAAAAATCGCCTTTGTGATTTCGTTTTTCTACAACATCATCGGAATTAGCTTTGCTATAAGTGGCAACTTATCGCCGGTAGTTGCGGCCATCTTAATGCCAATCAGTTCGGTATCAGTTGTAGCCTTTGCAACGTTTGTAACAAGATTGGCCGGGCAAATAAAACTAAAATGAAGAGGCTGCCAAAAGATTTCCAAGAACGTCATTCTGAATTTATTTCAGAATCAAAATATGCTAATAAACAATCAAGATCCTGAGTCAAGCTCAGGATGACGGAACAGATTTTCAACAGCCTCTCTGATTTTAATTGTGCCTGTATAACAGTTTAGTTGAAGCATTTTCTGCTGCTTTAATCAGGGGGTAACCTGCCGGCGAAGCAGTCAATAAGGGATGAGTCCCGATTTGCGCGGTCAGCAATGAATTCAACGTCATTTTACTTTGAACGATAATACCAATTGTATTGGTTAGCTCGCCAATTGAAAGTCCGCCCATTACTTCGCCACCAAGAATAACGCCCGACTCTTTTCCCACAATCAGTTTCACAAACTGCGTGTGCGTATCTTGTAGCGTCCCCGGATGACGGTCGATTCCCTGGAAAGTGCCCGTAACAATGTTAAAGTTTTCGGCTTCAGCTTGCGCCTCTGTAATTCCGGCAACACCAAAACCTGTGTCGCCCAAAGCTGTTGAAAAAATAGAAATGGTTCCGATAAAGTTTTTGATAGCCGACAATTTGAATAGATTCATTCCTGCCACGCGAGCCTCTGCACAAGCAGTAGATGCCAACATAATCTGGCTAGGTTTTCGTGTAAAAAAATCGCGTTTTTCGGCGCAATCGCCAACTGCAAAAACATCCGGGTGTTCGGTCCTCAAATAATCATCAACCTTAATATACCCCTTAGGAGTAGTTGAAATTCCTGACTTTTGTGCCAGTTGCGAGTTGGGTTTGTATCCCATAGCAAGAATTACAGCGTCGGCTTCCAGCACTTCACCATTTTCAAGTTTTACACCATTAGCTTTTCCGTTACCCACAATTTCAGAAATTCCTTGTCCGGTTAATACTTTCACTCCCCTCTCCTGCAACAATTTTCCTGCAGGCTCTGCCACATCAACATCAAAAGCCAGAGGCAACACATACGACTGCTTTTCAATCAGCGTAACTTCTTTGCCACTTTTTTTCAACTCATCCGAAATTTCAACGCCAATAAAACCGGCACCAATCACCACAATCTTTTTGTGCTCCGCCAAAGTCTGTTGCATTTTATCGAGATAAGTCTTGTTTTTAGGCACCGTAAAAACATTTGGATAATCAGCTCCTTTCAGCCACTTTGGTTTATTTGGTGTTGACCCCGTACCAATTACCAGTTTTTCGTATCCTATTACTTTTCCAGATGCATATTT
Source organism: uncultured Draconibacterium sp. (assembly GCA_963677455.1). GTDB lineage: Bacteria > Bacteroidota > Bacteroidia > Bacteroidales > Prolixibacteraceae > Draconibacterium. The sequence goes on along the minus strand of OY781971.1, from coordinate 5,556,033 downwards.
TACCGTTTTTGAATCGAGGTCAATCAACTCCGCCTCGTCAACAATCATGTCAATATTGTTGGCTTCAAACATTTTATCAGCCGGCAAAATATCTTTGTCCGAGCTCTGTACTGTACCAAAAATATAGGGTATCCCGCATGGAATCAGGGTTTTCTCCTGCGTGGTAGTAACTACAATCTTCTTGCCGGGATAAACTCTTCTCGCTGTTAGCGCGGTAACCAAGCCTGCCGCACTGCTTCCAATAACCAATACATCTGTAGTATTCATAACTATAAGTTTTTAATGTTATATGATTTTACATTCTTCCAAATTCGTCTTGTCCACCTCTCACTTTGGCGGCTTCCTTCCGAAACTTACCCACCGCATAGAATGTAATTTCAAGAAACCAAATTTGCTTTCATTCAGAAACAAAAAACAAAGATATTGAACTTATGCTAATTTAAAATGACTTTATTCATTTCTTTATTTATGAACTACTTGTTTTTACTAATCACCTGACAAACAATAAAAACATCAATTTATTTTTGGAAGCCAATAACATTTCGACAACCTTTGTAAGAGTTCTTCCTCTATTTATAATGATTCTAAGAACTTTTCGGAAGAATACATGTTTTTTAAAATATGTTTATTTTTTAATCATATGTTCTTTTTGAATATTTTAAAGGCTCAAAAAAATATAGATCAACTATATATGAAATCAGAGAATGTTGTTCAACGGGTTTGGAAGTTTTACCTCAGCGGATTCAGAGATATGAGTAACTGGGGGCGTCAGGTCTGGATCATAATCATGGTAAAACTTTTTATCATGTTTGTGATCCTGCGCATTTTCTTTTTCCCTGATTTTCTGAAATCGAATTTCGATAACGATCAAGACAGAAGTGAACACGTAATGGAAGTTTTAACAAAATCAAAATAAAAACCGCATGATTGAATCTGTTGATGTATCATTAGTTGACTGGTCGAGGGCACAATTTGCGCTTACGGCTATGTACCACTGGATTTTCGTTCCACTAACTCTCGGAATTACATTTATTGTGGCGTTTATGGAAACGCTTTATGTAAAAACCGGTAACGAAGAGTGGAAGAAAATTACCAAGTTTTGGATGACCCTTTTTGGGATAAACTTTGCAATTGGAGTTGCTACAGGGATTATTCTCGAATTTGAATTTGGCACCAACTGGTCGAATTACTCCTGGTTTGTGGGCGATATTTTTGGCGCGCCACTGGCCATTGAGGGAATTCTCGCCTTTTTTATGGAATCGACTTTTATTGCCATTATGTTTTTTGGCTGGAACAAAGTAAGCAAGAAAACGCACTTGCTGGCTACCTGGCTAACAGCCATTGGTGCCAACCTTTCGGCACTTTGGATTCTGGTGGCCAACGGCTGGATGCAACACCCTGTTGGCATGAAATTTAACCCAGAAACCGCAAGAAACGAAATGCAAAATTTTTGGGATGTGCTGTTCTCGCAAACCGCCGTGGATAAATGGCTGCACGCCACGTCATCCGGGTTTGTGCTGGCGGCAGTGTTTGTAATCGGAATTTCGGCCTGGTACCTGCTGAAAAAGCGCGAAATACAATTGGCCAAGAAGAGTATTTTGGTTGCCGCTGTTTTTGGCTTAATCTCTTCGATATACCTTGTGTTGACCGGTGATAATTCTACCCGGACGATTGCCAACGACCAAAACATGAAATTTGCTGCATTGGAAGGTCTGTACAACGGAAGCGAAGGTGCAGGTTTGGTTGCGGTTGGGTTCTTTTCCGACAACTCTTCGGATCCAGACAATGAGAACCTGAAAGATTTTAACCTGAAACTGGAAATACCAAACATTCTGTCGTACATGGCATTTCTGGATTGGAACGCTTTTGTTCCCGGAGTAAATGACCTCATCAACGGAAATGAGAAATACGGGATTATGTCGTATTACGACCGTATTGAAAGAGGAAAAATTGCAATCGATAAACTTTCGCAATTTAAAGAGGCACGCAAAAGCAACAACACACAGCTTGCTGAAACATTAAAAGCAGAACTAACGAGTGAGGATTTTCAGAAAAATTATTTCAAGTATTTTGGATACGGCTATTTTGACGATCCGCACGATCTGATTCCTAACATCCCCTTAACATTTTACAGTTTTCATACCATGGTAGGGCTTGGATTCTTTTTCATTCTGCTATTTATTTTCTCACTGGTATTTCTGCTGAAAGGAACTTTCGAGAAAAGACGCTGGTTTATGCGCCTGGCTATTATTTCAATTCCGCTGGCTTATGTTGCAAGCCAGGCCGGTTGGATTGTTGCCGAAGTTGGCCGCCAACCCTGGGTTGTGCAGGATTTAATGCCAAATGTTGCTGCGGTAACACGTATTAGCGCCGGATCGGTAAAAACAACTTTCTGGTTGTTTGCCATACTTTTTACAGTACTACTAATTGCTGAACTGAAAATTATGTTCCGCCAAATTAAAATAGGACCTAAACATTAAAAGGAGGAAAAATTATGTTTGAAAATTTATCACATTTAGCATTGCAGCAGTACTGGTGGGTGCTGGTTTCGATACTCGGAGCATTATTTGTTTTCCTCACTTTTGTGCAAGGAGGCCAAACTTTATTGTACTCGGTAGGAAAAACCGAAGGAGAAAAGACAATTATTCTGAATACGCTTGGTCGCAAATGGGAATTTACATTTACCACGCTGGTAACTTTTGGAGGTGCCTTTTTTGCTTCCTTCCCACTTTTTTATTCAACAAGTTTTGGCGGCGCTTACTGGGTTTGGCTGGCTATTTTAGCAGCTTTTGTAATTCAGGCGGTTGCCTACGAATACCGCAAAAAACCTGCAAATCTTTTGGGTTCTAAAACCTTCGAAGTATTTCTGATTTTAAACGGTTTACTCGGAACAATTTTAATCGGAACAGCTGTTGGCACCTTTTTCAACGGAGCGATGTTCTCACTGAACGATATGAACCAGGTGGATTGGCAAACGCCGTATCGCGGACTGGAAGCAGTATTAACTTTCCACAACGTAGCACTGGGTTTGGCGGTATTTTTCCTGTCGCGGGTTTTAGGTGCACTTTACCTAATCTTCACCGTTGACCACGAAGCAATTGTTGCACGTTCAAAAAAGCAACTGCTATACAATACCATCCCGTTTCTGGTATTCTTCCTGTATTTCCTGATTTGGCTTTTGTTGAAAGAAGGTTTTGCCATAGATCCGGCAACTGGCACCGTAAGCATGGAGAAATATAAATACCTGCACAATGTATTGCAAATGCCGCTGAATACTGCAATTCTACTAATTGGCGTTGTTGGAGTACTTTGGGGAATAGCTTCAACTTTATTTATGAAAAGCAGCAAGGGTTTTTGGTTTGCTGGGGCAGGAACCGTTTTTACCGTATTTGCACTCTTTCTTTTGGCAGGCTTCAACAACACAGCTTTTTACCCATCGATCTACGATTTGCAATCGTCGCTAACCATTCAAAAAGCATCATCGAGTAAGTTTACGCTTGTTACCATGAGCTATGTTTCCTTACTCATCCCGTTTGTTTTGGCCTACATCGTGTATTTCTGGCGGGCCATGAACAAGCAAAAAGTTACTGATGCCGAAATGAAAGATGGTTCGCATGTATATTAATGGAAGCACAAATCTCAAAAAAACAAATTACAAATTGAAATCTAAATAAAAGCATATGTATACCGCACAAATATTATGGATGTTAAGCTGGCCGGTACTAATAATTGTTTCATACCAATTGGTTAAACTGGCCGTAAAGAAATATGAAACCAGGCTTGAATCTAAAAAAGATTCTGAGTAAGGCAAATGAACCCGGCAATTTCCGCCGGGTTTTCTTTTGGACTTAGGTTTTCTTACTATTTTTATCCTCCAAAAATTAAAACTAATGATTAAAAACAAAAAGGTAGTAGTAGTATTACCAGCCTATAACGCAGCTAAAACATTAAAAATAACCTACGACGAAATTGATTTTAACATTGTTGATGACGTAATCCTTGTTGACGACCTGAGTAATGATGACACGGTGGAAGTCGGAAAGAAGCTAGGCATCAAGCACATTGTTGTTCACGAGCAAAATAAAGGCTACGGTGGAAATCAAAAATCATGCTACAACAAAGCTCTGGAACTTGGAGCTGACATTGTAATTATGCTACATCCTGATTACCAATATACACCAAAACTAATCCCTGCAATGTCGAATTTGCTGGGAAGCGAATTGTACCATGTGGTTTTAGGATCACGAATTCTAGGTAAAGGCGCTTTAAAAGGTGGAATGCCAATGATAAAATGGATTGCCAACCGTGGACTGACTTTAATCCAGAACATTCTGATGAATGCCAAACTCTCGGAATATCACACCGGCTATCGTGCATTCACTCGTGAAGTGCTGGAAGCAGTAAACTACAATGCCAACTCCGATAATTTTGTTTTCGACAACCAAATGCTAGCCCAAATATGGTACGCCGGATACGAAATTGCTGAGATCACCTGCCCGACTAAATATTTTGATGATGCTTCGAGTATCAATATTAAAAACAGCACGATTTACGCACTGGGTGTTTTGCGCACTTCGGTTCAGTTTAGGTTGCAGAAATGGGGATTATTGAGGAACAAAATATTTTTGAAAGGGTAAACATTGTATGAAACTAAGGTTAATACACACTGATTTCATATTCTTAATCCTCTTGATAATTCTAAGCTTGTTATACAACTATCAGGAAATAATATTTTTAGGCCCATACTCTAACCATACTTGGAGACAAGCCGATTGCTTATCATTAACATTAAACTATTATAAAGAAAACCTTAGTCTTCTCTGCCCCGAAGTGCATTGGATTGGAAATAAAGGACATGGAAAAACAATATCAGAGTTTCCAATAATTTATTACACAGTTGCTCAGCTATGGAAAGTATTTGGACAAAAGGAATTTATATTCCGAATTATTACAATCTTGATCGTTTTTACGGGCTTATCTTCGTTACAAAAGTTAACCTACAAGCTGCTAGGAGATAAATTTTGGAGTATAACGATCCCTCTGTTTTTATTTACCTCTCCACTGTTAATTTTCTACACAAATAACTTTCTACCAAATGTTTCAGCTTTCAGTTTCGCAATTATTGGATCTTATTATTATTATCAGTTTTACAACTCTGGAATAAGAAAGAAGCTTATCATATCCATGCTTATTTTTTTGTTAGCTGGATTATTAAAAATAACGTCGTTAATAATATTCATTGCTATTCTGGGGGTTGTTACTATTGATACTTTTCGGCAAATACTAAAGAAGGAAAATTCAATAAAATACCTATTGTATAGAATTTCCCCATTTTTAATCGTCATTCTGGGAATTGTTATCTGGTACTTGTATGCTAGATATTATAATAAACATAACCATAGAAATATTTTCCTTCAGGATATATTTCCCATATGGGAATTATCAGGAGCAAAAAGAAAAGAAACTTTCAATTTGTTTTATCAAAACCTAATCCCTTCTTACTTCAACAAATACGCTCTGCTAGGAATAATGGGGATGTTTTTAATAGATTTATTCGTAATACGTAAAAACGATAAAACTTTAACTTCCATATTAGTTCTAACTTTTATTGGAATGATTTTCTATTTCTTCCTTTTCTTCAGAGCGTTTCATGTACATGACTATTATTTAACCAATTTGTTAGTTTTTATACCACTAACCTTAATCGTTTTTTTAACGTATTTAAAAAACAATTTTTCGAATATTTTTCGAAGTATTATATTGAAAATAATTTTCACTGTTCTTTTGCTTGGACTTATAACTCAGGGAGCATTAAAGAATCGATTGAAATATGACACCAAACACTACTTAGGAAAAACTGAATCTTTTTTCATTAATAAAAAAGAACGGAATTATTGGGATTACTATCACTGGGCATATAAAAACAACTTCAAAGCTTTTGAAACTATATCTCCATATCTTAGGACTTTAGGTATTACCCGATATGATAAGGTTTTGAGTTTTTCGGATGGCACAATTAATCATTCCTTGTATCTTATGGATCAAAAGGGATTAACGAAATATGGTTTTGGACATTTATCTGATGGGGGCAGGGTAGAATTTGCTATCGAACAGGGATGTAAGTACCTAATTGTTACAGAACAGGACTTAAAAAAATTAAAAATAAAAAACGAATATTTACAAAATAAGGTTGGCCAATACCAAAATATTCTCATATTCAGAATATCTTAAACATTCGAATTGAACTAAATTTATAATAGTGAAAATTGACATTTCAAAAAGTATTGTAGACAGAGTTTTTTTTGCAGTCCTCCTACTTATTGGACTGATACCAATAATATTTTCAAAATATTATTTAACCCTTGATGGCCCTGGCCATATTTACAATGGGAATATTATTAAAGAGCTTATTCTGGGCAATCATCAGGAGTTCACTAATCTCTTCAAATTAAATAGCTTACCCGTCCCGAATTGGATATCGCATTTCCTTTTTGCAGCTTTTAATCTGCTCTTCCCCGACTACCTTTCAGAAAAACTGGTTCTTGGAATTTACTTGATAATTTTTCCATTATTTTTCAGAAAAATTGTGCGATGGTTTAAACCAAAAAATTATATCCTTTCTTATTTCGGTGTTTTATTTGCCCACAACCATCTGCTCTATCTTGGATCATACAATCTAATATATGCAATTGCCTTCTTCTTTGTAACAATCTATTTTATACTAAAGTATTGTAACCGTTTCAATTTTACGAATGTTATAATGTTAAGCGGTTTATTCATGCTAGTATATTTTTCTCATATGTTAATTTTGATGATGACTCTGGCCGTTGCTGTCCTTTTACCCCTATCTGTTTTAAAAGTTGAAAAGGGAAAAGGTGAATTGCAAGTGTCGAATTGGCAAATGTTTTTGACCAAATTAAAGGTTGTTGTATTATCGATGCTACCAGCGCTATTTTTAGGCTTTGTTTACCTAATTAAAGTAGACTCTCTGGAGGAAGCCGGAAGATTAGGCTTAGGAAAACTCATTAACTGGATTGTAGATATCAGGCCAATGCTTACTTTAAGTACAAGCAAACCTTGGAATATTTTTACTCATATTTTATTTGGAATCTTTGTTCTTATGATTATAAACTGGTTAATTGTTTTTATTAAGACACATTTTACTTACAAAAATAAGAAGTTAAGTATTGATCTACCGGTTCCCGGGTTTAACATCGTTTGGTTTCTTTTGTTTGCAGGAGTAACCTTTTTATATCTTATTGTTCCAAACGCCAATATTCTTCCCGAAAGACTTATTATAATGGTGTTTATATTTTTTGGATTATGGCTAGCTACCCTCGATCATAAAAAATGGATGCAATTTCTGTTTCTAATAACGTTACTGGTTATACACCTTACCTTTTCTATTTCTCTTCATACTAAAAATATGAAAAGCTCCTCCATCCAAATTGAAAAAATGAATGAAATAACTGACTACATTGAGCCTGGCAGTTTGCTTCTCCCCTTTAATTATGCCTATCAACACAACTGGCTGCATATGCACAGTCCCGGTTATTTTGGAAGTGATAAACCTATTGCAGTAGTTGAAAATTATGAAGGACAGTTAAAATGGTTCCCGGTAAATTGGAATTTGGATGGCCCCTACGATCTACAACCAATTAATGTTTGGGCTGCCGACAACAGAAAAATGATTGACAACTTTTACACTGCACCCGATTCTCAAAACTATTTCTCACTACCATTAAAAAACGGTGGACGAAAAGAAATCCCATATGTAGTGGTTTTCGGTAAGGTTACAAATGAAGAGGAAGCAAATTATAAGAAAATCACTTCTATTTTATCTACTGGATATTCCATTCACTATGAAAATGATTTCTGCAAACTTTATAAATTAAAATGAAACTCAACAAATATATTTTACTCGTCATCCCATTGATCTACATCATAGTTGGGATTTATTTTCAGCAAATGACCGGTATATATTCTTTACGAAATGTAGATCCGGAATACATCTATTTCATTAGCGGATTAAGCGTTGCTAACGGACATCTGGAGTTGGGACACGTAGACAATCCCGGCACTCCTTTGCAATACTTTCTGGCAATAACGTTCAGAATAATTTACTTTTTCAGATCTCACGAGATTTCATTTATCGAAGATGCTCTCGCCAATTCAGATTTATACCTTATAACAAGTAACCTGATTTTAATTACACTCATTGGCTTTTTCCTCTATGCCGCCGGATCAAGAATTGTTAAAAGCACAGAGAATTTATCTTTCGGATTGCTCATTCAAAGTACGCCTTTCTACACAACTATTATTTATGGCAACATCGGGCGAGTTACTCCTGAAAACCTCCTTCCAATTCCGATTATATTACTATCGATAGTGTTAATAAAAATCGCAAAAGAGAAAATACACTCAGATAGTTGGCAAAGCATAATTGCCCTTTCAGCAATTGTAGCTTTCGGACTTTCAATAAAACTCACTTTCAGTCCTATTCTGATTATTCCTTTGATTGTAATTTCCGGATGGGGTAAAAAATTAGTTTACCTGGTTACCACACCTGCATTCTTTCTACTTTTTGCCTTGCCTGTAACTCTTCGACTGAATACTTTTTGGAATTGGACTAAAGCACTTTTGCTTCACAGCGGAAAATATGGACAAGGGGATAAAACCATTATTAATATCGATAGCCTATGGCCTAATATTCAGAAATTGTGGCACGAGAATGAGTTATTTTTTCTGATACTTCTTGTTTTTACAGGTATAGCCATTTTTGTAGGTGTCAGAAGAAAGATGAAATATGATCACCAAAAAATAGCAATATCTTTAGTTGTTGCAGTTATTTTTCAGCTATTGCTTGTTGCAAAGCATTTCGAACAACGCTACTTTGTGCCTGCATTATTTCTGCTTCCCTTGATGTTTGCTCTTGGTCTTATTTTAACTGAGAACTGGCATATTAAGCTCAAAAAAATAAATACAGGACTTATTATTACAACTATTTTTATTCTTGCATATTTTAAATCGCAGGCACTCCCAATCAAACAACTATCAACTCATTTAACAAATGAGGTAAATAAACAAATGCCGGCTTACCATTATTTGAGAAGTATAAAACCTGATGCTTACAATATTATCGTTCCTCGATATTATGGGTGCCCCTCTCCTGAATATGCCTTAAGATTTAGTTACGGATGGGCAGGTAAACAAAAAGAGATTTATAGTCCCTATCTGGCAAAATTATTTTCACATTCTGTAATCCTTTATCCCTGGGACGGGTCTTTCAATTATTGGGGACAAAAACCGGACATAGAAAATACAAATGAGCCTATCTATGTGTATTTGGAACACATTAATCACTTATCATTTTTAAAGGAGCAATTAGGGAAAGAAGTCACTTGGGAGTTTGATCTTGAACAAACATTTTTTAATGAAAAATCAAACGAAGCAGTATACCTCTTGAAAAAGAAATAATTAACATATCATTCTTTACCAAAAGTCTCATTCCAGATTACATAAGGCTCTTCTGGCAAGCTAAAATAGTACTTGTTAAATGTGGCCTGCTGATAAGTTGTTTGAAATGTAGCAGACATAAAGTTCCCGGGATCATCCATCTTATGTTTTATATCGTCCGGGTTATTCGCAATAAAAACGGTAAGTGGCTCCATATCTGGATCAATCGAGCTAATTATGAATGTTTCTATCCCATATGCCCAACAGTATGCCAAAGGAAGATGGCTAATTTGTTCCGGGGTAATAACCAGTTTTCTGTTTTTCAACTCGTTTGCCTTCTTTGTAACCATGTGCAGATCGTTTATTCGTCTGGTATATTTTGGTTTATAATTGCGAAGATTAATGTTCATGCTCATAGCCAGGACGACCACCGCCAAAACACTTAATCCAAAGCGATACTTGTAGGAGTATTTTTGGACAATTGACGCGAACGTAAGAGCAGCAAACATTACATTCGGAAGAAATATTTTCTCCATCTGCATGTTGGCATCTCCATGTTTAAAAGAAGTACAGGCAATAACAAAATAGACGAGCGAGAAGATAACTAGAAAAGCTGGCACATACCATTTTACTTTCTTAATTGAAATTATAATTGCACTAATAAATAAGACAGCGTAGGGATAATAAATCCATTTAAAGTGATGAATAAAGAATTTATATGGATAGTAAGTTTTTAGTTCTTCCAGAATCCGAAATGGCGAATAGAGCAAATTCGCATAAAGAGAATTATTCTGGTAACCGGTTTTACTAAAGAATACTCTAAAAGTAAATACAACAAACAAGAAAACAAACGTGAGGTATGGATACCAGCTATTAAATTTCTTCGTCTCTATTGTATGAAGGACAAGAACGAAAAACAATGAGAATAATGCTATTGGATGCGATACATAACCGAATACAATAAAACCTAAATTAGCCAGTAGAATTATAGGCAACTTTAACCAGCCCCAATTGTTTTTCGGACAAGCATACCCCATCCATGCATACAAAGCAATACTGTTCAGCAATGCGATGGTACTTTCCGAAGTGGGTCTAAAGTAACTTTCGGCAACTCCTACAAACGAAATTGCAATAATTGCATAACCAGCTGCCTTGTTTTTAAAAACATTACTCACTAAAAAGAAGTAAAACAAACGCACTAAAACAAAGGACACTGAATACACCCCCATTAAGGTATCAAGTGGAAGTTGCATACGAGTAGCAAGTACTAGCGGAAACTGATTGATTATTGCCGTATAACGCACGCCGGGATAAAAGAAATCTGCTTTATTAACAATATGAAAAAAATAAAAGGCTGGATCTGAGATAAGTATTCTTTCTTCTCTTGTTACTACTGCCCAGATGATCAGAAAAACAAAAAACAGATAGGTATACAAATTATAATAGTCTAGTTTTCGTAAGTTTCTTTCAATCATCTTAGTTCTGTTTTAAGGTTTCATTAATCCGCCTTCCATTTAGCAACAATCCGGTACCTTTCCCTTCAAGAATATCAACATTTTCTTCACGCACGAGTAATTCATCCACAACCAATTCTTTATCACGCAACACATTGTTTCGTAAAGCAACCGACAGATGCTCGTTCAGATTTTTTGTCTCGATTGTTATTTCAATCAATGCCCATTTCCCTTCAAAACCTTTGATATAACGATGTGCATCGGAGAAGAAATACTGATCAACCTCTTGTGTCTGACTATTTCGTTGCACAAGTTCAATTGCTGTACGCAGATATCCATCTTTTTGATAGTCGTACATCCAAAAACTTATTTTATATTTCTTACCCGCCTCAGCTTTCAATGTATCGTTAAGAATATTTGTCCACCGCTGAGTTGGATAGTGCAACGCACCTTCTCCGCTATATGTTGTATCCGATTTTTGGTTATCAAAATTTCGAACAATAAAAGCGGAAATAGAGTCACTAATACTTAGCCCTTCTAATTCATAAAAAGTTTCCTCTGCAAGTTTTTGCCGAATTTCGTTCAAGTATTTTTCTCGCATCCTTTCCAAAGATTCTATTGAAAGACTTCTTAATTCCACTTTATCATTTTGAAAAATCAAATCAGATGATTTGATCAGCCGCTGTTCATCTTCATTAGGAAAATAATTCCGGTTAAAAAGCAGCAAAAAGGGTTTATTATTGGGTAAATCATTCAATATTGCATAAGGCCCAAAAGGCTCAGTAACTAGTGAATAATTCTTGTATGTTTGCGAAATAGAGGTACGACTAAGTTGCACAGCTGTTGTTGGGAGACCGGTTTTCAGCGAAGTAATCATCGTTATTTCCTGAGTATTATATTGGCTTTCAATCCAAATATTCTCTGAACCAACGTGAAAATATGGGAGTGGCAAAATCGCTTGATAATCATCAGGATTTATTTGACTCACCCATTCGTTTTGAGGCAAGTTATTAGCTACGTCTTCCATTTCCTGTTTGCGGTTTTGAATAAAACGGCTATTCATATAAATGTTCCAATATCCATCAAACAAAAGAAATCCGACAGCCAGCGTAATTAGTATCTTCCAAATGGTGGTACTTTTATTTTCTACAACCTTATTGTAAAGAACATAAAAAACCACAATGTTTAATACATAAAAGAATAACCATGCAAACCTTGCCAACGCGCGTAATTGACGAAAAGGCCCCAAGTAATCAACCAACCACTCCATCCCTAAAATAAACGGTATCCCAAACGAAAAAAGCAAAGCTAAAAAGGCAGTCCAGAAAAAGATATTCAACACAAAATTGTCCGTTACCATAAATGCATTTTGACGAACAAAAATCTTCTTTATAAAAACTACAATACCGAAAATAAATCCAGAAAGAGCCGCAACTCCGATAAAAGACAGGCTTTCCCACGGCACATGTTTAAAAACCGTTATAAATTCAGGCACAAAACCATAGGGTTTTCCACTGGGCAGAAAAATCCCAATCGGATGTGCACGGTAAGCAAAAAAACCATAAGGATATGCAGTTCGATCCGATACTACATCATAACCGTTTATTATGAATTGAAAAAGCAGAAATGGTAATAGCAGTTGAATGAAGAAAAACAGAACTCCTTTCAAGAAACAGAAGCAACGCTTTTTGTTTACAAACTGTGCCAACATGTAAAGCCCGATAATAAAACCATTAAAACCATAAAAGTACATGTGCATTGCCCCCGATAAAAATGTAACAAGAGCGATTAACCCTGCATATGTATAGTTTGGTTTTTTATGAAATTTCAGAATAAGAAATAGCATTAGTGGAATCCAAAACATCCAGGAAAGAGAAAAATGGCCACCAAATCTGGCAATCTGCGGTGATAGCATACAGATACCGACAGAAACCACTGAGGCGTATATCCAATGTACATTCAGCTCATAAAATATCAGGAATAAAAAACCCGCAGCTAAAACAATCGAAAAGATCATTAACAAGTTCATTATTCCAACAATGTTCCCACTAACATCAAAAATATGCTTGCTTATGAACTTTACGCTATTTACAACCAATGGCTGGCTACCTGTATAAATGACCATTTCTCCGTAAGGGTAGTTCATTCCATCCATCCTCATTGCCGAAGTGTCATACTTCGCATGATAAATAGCACCATAATAAGCCTTGAAACCATCCCCGTTGGCTGAGAAATAAAAATTATTTGGATCGGATATGATCTTACCAAAAAACAAAAAGACAACAATAATGGCCAATAAAACAGTTAAAAGGTATCCTCGGGTTCTGTTGTTCATTATTCAAACAGTGGTTTATTAAGTTCTGCAAATTAAAGTATATTTGACAATATAAAACAGGCATCAATGAATATATCCAAAAAAGTTTCAGTAATTATTCCTTGCTTCAACGAATCTGCAGGGCTCTTTCTTTTTTACAAAGATCTGAAAAGCCATCTACCGGAGAAGTATAATTACGAAATAATTTTTGTGAACGACGGGAGTGCAGACGATACCTTAGATGTAATAAAGAAGATTCGCCAAGACGACCCGATGGTTCATTTCATCTCTTTTTCGCGCAACTTCGGCCATCAGAATGCATTAAAATCTGGGTTTGACCTTGCATCTGGTGATTGCGCCATTTGCCTCGATGCCGACTTACAACACCCCCCAAAGCTTATTCCCGAATTGCTTAAAAAATGGGAAGAAGGATTTGAGTCTGTGGTCACAAAACGCATTGACCACGATTCCATTTCCTGGTTTAAAAAGAAATCATCAAGCATGTTTTACCAATTAACCAACCGCTTATCGGATGTAAAAATGGAAAATGGTGTTGCTGATTTCCGTTTGCTGGATCGAAAAGTACTTGATGCACTTAAAAACTTCTCAGAAAATCAGATTTTTTTGCGCGCTACCATTCAATGGCTGGGCTTTAAACAAATTATTATATCATACAAAGCAGGGGAAAGAGTGGCTGGCGACTCAAAATATACCTTAAAGAAAATGATCTCATTTGCTCTTTCCGGGATCACAGCTTTCAGCATTAAACCATTAAGATTCTCTATCTACTTAGGACTTTTATTCGCCGCATTCTCATTTATATACGGAGTTTATGCCCTGGCAGTATTTCTATTTACAGACAATGCTCTTCCCGGATGGACCTCTATTTTGATGAGTGTACTTTTTATTGGCGGATTAAACCTTCTGATGCTGGGCATTATTGGAGAGTATTTAGGAAAATTGTTTATCGAAAATAAAAAACGTCCAAATTATATTATTTCGGAAACGGACTTAGAGAGCGACAGTTAGCTCGCTATCGATTACCGATATATACAAGAGTGCTCAATTTCAGTACAAAACATTTGAATTTTCAGATTTATATTCCAATTTTAAGCAGCAAATGCTTTACTTATGGCTAAATCACTGGTGAACACAAACGCTAAATTCGGCACTTTGCCGGTTTTCTTAACTGCGTTATCTACCATTCTTGGTGCTATTCTTTTCCTCCGTTTTGGTTGGGCGGTTGGTCAGGTTGGCTTTGTAGGAGTTATCGGAATTATTATTCTCGGTCATGTAGTTACAATCCCCACGGCCTTTGCAGTAGCCGAGATTGCAACCAACCAGCGTGTACAAGGTGGTGGTGCTTATTATATAATCAGCCGTTCGTTTGGATTAAATATCGGTGGAGCCATTGGCATCGCACTCTTCCTATCGCAAGCAATAAGTGTAGCTTTCTATGTAATTGCTTTTGGCGAAGCTTTTGAACCGGTGATCAAATGGATTTACCACACTTACGACTTTTACATCCCTGACCGGCGCTGGATTTCGATCCCGACGATGGGCTTACTTTCGCTGCTTATTCTTACAAAAGGAGCCAATGTAGGGATGAAAGCACTGTATGTAGTAGTTGCTATTCTGCTTACTTCTATTGCCATGTTTTTTATGGGCGACTCCCCGATTCGTCCAACTGAAGTTAACTTCCACCAAACGGTCGCTAATCACGAAAACTTCTTCTTTGTATTTACGATCATATTCCCCGCGTTTACGGGGTTAGCTGCAGGATTGGGGCTCTCCGGCGATTTGAAAGACCCCCAAAAATCGATTCCGCGCGGAACAATTTGGGCAACAGTGGTCGGAATGGTTGTTTATGTTGCTGTCGCCTACAAATTTACAGTTTCAGCTTCGCCTGAAGATCTGGTTAGTGACCAGTTAATTATGAGCAAAATAGCAGTTTGGGGACCAATCATTCCGATTGGATTGGCTGCTGCATCGCTAAGTTCAGCCCTTGGATCAATAATGGTTGCACCAAGAACACTACAGGCCATTGGCTTCGATAATATTTTCCCGCAAAACTCGGCAAACAGATGGTTTGCCAAAGGACGGAAAAAAGACAACGAACCTATTAACGGTTCCTTAATTACAATTGCCATTGCTTTTGTTTTTGTTTTGGTTGGCGATGTCAACTTTGTGGCACAAATCATCTCCATGTTTTTTATGGTAACCTACGGCGCTATTTGTTTGATTTCCTTCTTCGAGCATTTTGCCGCCGATCCGGCCTACCGCCCTACTTTCCGATCGCGGTGGCAAATTTCATTGGTTGGTGCCCTGTTTTCGTTTTGGCTCATGTTTAAAATGAATGCTACTTATGCTGCTGTATCGTCAATAATAATGGCAATGATTTACTATGTGGTTATGCTGAACAACGACGAAAATCAAGGCTTAAACAAACTATTTCGCGGAGTAATTTTCCAATTGAGCCGACAACTGCAAATCCTTTTACAGCGTGCCGATGCCGAAAAAGATACAAGCTGGCGCCCCTTTGGAGTTTGCATTTCGCACGATACATTTAAGCGCCGTTCCGCCTTCGACATTATGCGTTGGATTTCCTACAAATACGGCTTTGGAACTTACATTCATTTTATAAAAGGCCTGCTGAACGAAAAAACAACCGAAGAATCGAAAAAAGTGCTTGACCGTTTGATTCAACTTTCATCGGGCAGCAAAAACCGGGTTTACCTCGACACCATCATTTCTCCATCATACACGTCGGCAATTGCCCAGGTAGTGCAGCTTTCGGGCATTTCAGGGAAAGGCAACAACCTTATACTTTTTGAATTTTCGAGAACTGACCCGGGAAATCTGAAAGAAATAACAGGGAATTACCAGATTGTAGAATCTGCAGGTTTCGACATCTGTATCCTCAACACTTCGTATAAAAGTTTTGGTTATAAAAATGAAATTCATATCTGGATCAGTCCCGAAGACTATGTAAATGCAAACCTGATGATTCTACTGGGGTACATTATTTTAGGTCACCCGGACTGGAAGAAAGGCAAAATAAAAATCTTTGCACTATACCCGGAAGAAGATATGGAAGACAAACGCAAACAGTTGATGGGGTTAATAAAAACCGGGCGCTTACCAATCAGTCCGTCAAACATTTCGATGGTGCCGTTTGAATCGGATAACCGAAAGAATGTGATAATGAAATATTCTGCCGATGCCGATCTCACGATAATCGGTTTTGCCACCGATGCGTTAAAAAATATTGAAGAATTCAGTCAGGGGTATAACGATCTGGGCAACATCCTTTTCGTAAGTTCAAACCGGGCTAAAGCAATAAACTAATTGGCTCATTCGTTTTTGACTTGGCTTTTTTAGTTACTTTTGAATGACTGACAAAAAAGAAAACGAGTCTCTAAAAAACAGGACGAGTTACCTGCCTAACGAACAGGCAGGCATCTTATGCTCATAAGAACAAGCAATTTAAATAAGATGAATAAATGGAAAGAATAGCCATATTCCCCGGATCCTTCGATCCTTTTACTATCGGACACGAATCGATTGTAAAGAGAGCCGTTCCGATGTTCGATAAGATTTATGTAATGATCGGAAACAACGCAAACAAACAATCGTATTTCTCTGTGGAAAAACGAATGAGATGGATTAATCAGGTTTTTAAAAACCAACCAAAAGTTGAAGTACGAGTTCATGAAGGGTTAACTGTAGATTTCTGTAAAGAGGTGGATGCCCGCTATATTTTGAGAGGGATACGTACTTCTTCCGATTTTGAATACGAACGTGCAATTGCCCAGGTAAATAAAAAAATGCACCCTGAAATTGAATCGGTGTTCCTGCTTACTTTACCGGAACATACACCCATTAATGCCAGCATTATCCGCGATATTGTTTCGCATGGCGGCGACGCCAGTATGTTCCTTCCTGAAGGACTGGACATGAGCGAGTTTCTAATCCATTAAACAATAGTTTTGATTCATTTAGTAAAAATACTTTTTGTATTTATCGCTTTTCTTGCGCTAAATTTTAAAGCTTCAGCAGCCCATATTCGCTGCGAAAATAAAGCCTATGCAGGAAAGACCCTGGTATTTTACCGATTAGATGATCCGGTTACAGGCAAAAAAACAGAGGCTTTTTCGCTGCAAATTGATGCGAACGGAAAGGGAAATGCTGATTTCGATGTCAAAAAAACGGAGTACTTTTTTTCTGATTTTGAAATTTACCGTGGAATGTTATTTCTGCAAACCAACGAGTCTGTTACTTTAAAGCTGCCACCTTTTCGCGAAAAATCGTTTGCTGATGAGAAGAATCCATATTTTCAGGCAATAAGCTTTTGGTTTATCTCCGAAAGCGGAAATCATTTAAACGACAAGGTTTCTGAATTTGAGCAGCGATTGAATTACCTCACCGATAAACATTTTAACGATTTATACATACACCAATCAAAAACGGTACTCGATTCAATAAAAAGTGAGCTTGATGCATTGGTTCCTAAAACCTCATCCGAAGTGCTATTGAATCATAAGAAATTGAAGATACAGCTCGTTGAAGCTGATATTTTTCGTTTACGCCCTGAGTCTTATTCCGGCATTTTTAATAAAATCAATTCAACATTTTGGCTACATCCTGCATTTGAGGAGACACTTAATAAAACTTTCGACAATCAACTGAGTTTTATGGCGCAGGCCATTAAAGGCAACGAAATAAAAGCAGCTGTTGCAAACAACAATCTTTCTGCTCTAACAAAAATTGTAGAAAGTAAATTTAAGATAACAAGTCCGGTAACTGATATTGTTTTACTGAAACTTTTGCACGACGGTTTTTACTCCAATGAATTCCCAAAACCAGCAATTGAAAAGCTTGTCAAAAATTCGCGATTCACTTCCAGTAAAAACCAGGTAATAAAAACTACCGCCCAAAACCTGTTGAAGAAGTTTTCTTTTCTGGCAAAAGGTAGCACAGCACCAGCAATTTGTTTAAATGACCTTGAAGGAAAGAAGATTTGCACAAACTCTGGAAATGATAAATTTAAATACATAGTTTTTGCCGATGTTGAAACGGTTGTAAGTAAAGAGCATTTAAAGTACCTAAGCCGTATTAACGAGCTTTTCTCAAAATACCTGGAAATATTTGTTGTGCTCAGAAATACTGACTTAAACACTGCTAAAGAGTTTTTCAGAAACAACGAAGTTCCCGCAAAAATTTTATTGGACAAAAACGGGACTTATGTTGAAAAGTATAAGATTCGGTCGTTTCCCCAATGTTTTTTATTCGACGAGCAACACCGGGGTGTTTTCGATTTTGCCAAAGCGCCGCTCGATGGTTTTGAGGAACAATTTGGCACCTGGCTCCGAAACGAACTTTTTATGCGCCAAAGAAATCAGTCGCGATAAATCTCAATTAACGGTTTAAGGTTGGCATAGGTATTTTCCAGCACCTCATTCAATTCTGAAGGTTTAAACCACCGAACTTCGGAAATCCCCTCCTCTTTTTGCGGAATTCCGTTCTCGCTACCAGAATAATTCATTTCAAACCAGAATGTCTTTTTGAAAATCCATTGCCCAAAAGATTTATTATATGGAGAACGATAAATATGATACGTGGAAAGTTGTTGTTTTTCTACCGTTAATTCTTCAATTCCACATTCTTCCTGAATTTCGCGGATTGCAGCCTCTTCAACAGTCTCGCCTTTCTCTATTTTGCCTTTGGGAAGGTCCCACTTATCGTTTCGAAATATAAAAAGCAGGCGATTATCTTTCCGAACCACTCCTCCTGCCGCATCAATACACAACAAAGAATTATAAAAATCAGCAAAATGCTTTTTCGAATCGGCTGATTCAAACACTGCTTCCTGCTCTTCTCCATGTTCAAATTCGCTTAACCATTTTGCGGTAACTGCCGGGGCTTTAAAATCGGGCAAATCGAATTTATTTCCACTCAATGTTATCTTACTAAAAGAGGTAAATAGAATCCTCTTTTCATTCAAAAAAACTTTATACTTTTGCATTAACAAAAAATTGCATCGTTTATGGACTCGTCTCAAATTGAAGTAACTAAGAAATTACTCGAAATTAACACTATAAAGATACAACTGAATAATCCATTCACATGGGCTTCAGGTTGGAAATCGCCAATTTATTGCGATAACCGTAAGATTTTATCTTATCCGGAAACACGTACTTACATTCGTGATCGATTTGTTGAAACAATCAAGGAAAAATATCCCGAAGCTGAAGTTATTGCAGGAGTTGCAACCGGAGCTATCGCAATGGGTGTGCTGGTTGCAGAACAACTGGGCTTGCCTTTTATTTACGTGCGTTCGAAACCAAAAGGACATGGTTTGGAAAACCTGATTGAAGGTGAATTACAACCTTACCAGAAAGTTGTAGTGATTGAAGATCTTGTTTCAACAGGTATCAGTAGTTTAAAAGCTGCCGAAGCAGTAAATAATTTTGGGGGCGACGTAATCGGAATGGTTTCCATTTTTACATATAACTTCCCACATGCCAGAGAGAATTTCAAAAAAGCCGGTATCGAACTTACTTCGTTAAGCCGCTACCAGGTTTTGATTGATCTTTCGCTGGAAAAAGGAGAAATTACAAAAGACCAGATCGAGTCGTTGATGGAGTGGCGCGAAGATCCGGCCAACTGGGGAAAATAATCAGATAAAAACATTTAATATGTCCCGTTCCGATATGTTTCGGGACGGGATTTTTTTCAAAATAATATGGGAGTTAATAAATACGTTAGCGAGGTAAAAACAATTGATCATAACCAACAGGTCGTATTCAATTACTTATCAAATTTCGAGAATCTGTCGGCCTATCTTAATTCCGGATTACTGGAGAAAGTAACCGAAAAGATCCCTCAGATAAAGATTACCGACTTTGAATCGGATCGAGACTCCTGTAAATTTAAGATAACAGGGATGGGAGTTGCCCAGATAAAAATTGTAAACCGCGAGCCTTTTAAATCGATAAAAGTTGAAAGCTCTGGCGGCCTACCGCTTAGTATTACCTTCTGGATACAACTACTTCCTATTGATGAATATAAAACCAAAATGCGGCTTACCCTTCATGCCGAAATGAGCATGATGATTAAAATGATGGCCGGAAACAAACTCGAAGAAGGAATTGATCAACTTGCTGATACACTATCGAAATTACCATATCAGTAATAGTGCTCAAATGCAGGAATGCGTTAATAAAAGTCTCTCAAGCACGAAGATCTTTTTACTTGAAGCTTTCAAAAAACAAACTCTACTTCTTTAAACATAAATTCGAGGGTTTTACCGGATCGGTCTTCCATCCGTAATTTACCAAATTCGCCAATCCCGGTGATTTTTGCTTCAAACTCGTGGTTTTCTTTCCTATATGTCCGCCACTCATCTTTACCGAGCAGCCGATTTAAATAGGCTTTTTCAATGTCTGCCCGTCGCCCAGTTTTTAGCAGGTGGTAGAGGCTATCAAAATTCTGGAGAAACTGTTGCAGGATTTTGTTAATCTCATAATCTCCATTTGTCAACTGCTTTAACGAAACCGGATTTAGCGCATTAGTAGTAAACATTTCTTGGTTCAGATTCAAACCAACTCCAACAATCGTACTTCCCAGTTTCGATCCTTTAATCGTATTCTCAATCAATATACCGGCAATCTTAAGTTTTCCAACATAAATATCATTGGGCCATTTTATTTGAACCTCATCTGTTTCCTCATCCAAAACACTCACAATCGCTAAACTCACGAGCATTGAAAGGGAAAATTGAAATTCGGCTTCTAAAAAATCAGGATATAAAATAAGGCTAAAAAGCAGATTTTTTCCTGCCTCACTTTCCCAGTAATTCCCTTGTTGACCGCGCCCTTTGGACTGGAATTGTGCCAAAACGACAGTACCTTCTTCTACCTTGTCCGAAACCAATTGCTTGGCATAGTTGTTGGTACTTCCTAGCTCGTCCTGTACAATAATATGATGCCTATTGATATTCATGAAAATCAAAAGTAAAGCAATCTTTCAAAAAATGGTTAATGAACAAAAAGATTATCTTTGTACGGAACAATAAATATTTATGAAGAAAGTTAAGGCTGAGACAGAAAAACTATCAGAAGCAATCCTTGAGGGAATACAAAATTTAAAGGGGAAGGACATTACGCTCATTGACTTAGAAAGCATACAGCATACCGAATGCAGCTATTTTATTATATGCCACGGTACTTCATCAACTCATGTTGATTCTATTGCCAAATCAGTTGAAAGCTCTGTAAAAGAAAATCTGGAGACTGATGTTTGGCACAGAGATGGTTACCGAAACGCACTTTGGATACTTTTAGATTATGGTGATATTATGGTGCATGTTTTCCAGAAAGAAGCTAGAGAATTTTATAACCTTGAAGGTCTTTGGGCTGATGCAAAAATAAAAACAATTGAAGAAGCAGATTAAGCGCATATCATGACAGAAAAACAAAATAATCAAAACAACAAAAATAACCCGAATCCTTTTGGGAAATTCTCGCCAAATAAAAAAGGTGGAGACGGTAAACCACCTAAGTTCAACGCCTATTGGATTTATGGAATTATTGCCATCGTATTTTTAATTGTACAACTATACATTAGCAATAGTCGGGGTCCAGTTGAGACTACCTGGAGCGAAGTAAAATCGACAATGCTGGCGAGTAACGACATCTCTCGAATTGTGGTTGTAAACGACGAAGCAGCAAATATTTACATAAAAAAAGACAGGCTCGACAATTACAAGTCTGAGTTTGAAAATAGTTTCACAAAACCTTCCGACTCAGGACCGCACTTTACCTTTAATATTGGTTCTGTTGAAACCTTTGAGACCAACTTAAAAGAGGCACAGGAAGGATCGCAGGATGAAATATTGCCTGAGTACAAAAACGAAACAAACTGGGTACGCGACGTATTGGTTTCTTTTGGTCCGTTCATTATCATTATTTTGATTTGGTGGTGGATTTTCAAACGAATGAGCCGTGGTGGAAGCGGCGGCGGTGCCGGCGGTATCTTCAACGTGGGTAAATCGCAGGCCAAAGTTTTCGATAAAGATCAGAAAGTATCGACTACATTTAAAGATGTTGCCGGTTTAGCCGAAGCAAAACAGGAGGTGGAAGAGATTGTCGAATTCTTAAAAAATCCGGGAAAATTTACCAAACTGGGAGGTAAAATCCCGAAAGGTGCATTGCTGGTTGGCCCTCCCGGAACAGGGAAAACCTTGTTGGCAAAAGCTGTTGCCGGAGAAGCAAATGTTCCATTTTTCTCGATGTCTGGTTCCGATTTCGTCGAAATGTTTGTTGGTGTTGGAGCATCACGTGTGCGCGATTTATTTAAACAGGCAAAAGAAAAAGCACCATGTATCGTGTTTATCGACGAAATTGATGCCATTGGACGTGCCCGTGGTAAGAATCCAAACATGGGATCGAACGACGAACGCGAAAATACGCTCAACCAGTTGCTTACTGAAATGGATGGTTTTGACACCAACAGTGGTGTAATTATTTTGGCAGCAACCAACCGCGCCGATATTCTTGACCGTGCGCTTATGCGTGCCGGACGTTTCGACAGACAAATTCATGTTGAATTACCAGATTTAAACGAACGTGCGGAAATTTTCAGGGTACACCTTCGTCCGCTAAAGCTGGGTGAAGACGTAAAAGTTGATTTCCTTGCCAAACAAACACCGGGATTTTCGGGAGCCGATATTGCCAATGTTTGTAACGAGTCGGCACTTATAGCTGCCCGAAGAAACAGGGAAGCAGTTACCAAACAGGATTTTCTGGATGCTGTAGACCGTATTATTGGCGGCTTGGAAAAAAAGAACAAAATCATTTCGCAGGAAGAAAAGAAAACGATAGCCTTTCACGAAGCTGGCCACGCAACGATAAGCTGGCTGCTTGAACACGCACATCCGCTGGTAAAAGTTACCATTGTACCACGCGGAAAAGCGTTAGGTGCAGCATGGTATCTTCCCGAAGAACGCTCGATTACCACAAAAGACCAGTTGCTCGATGAAATGGCATCCGCATTGGGTGGCCGTGCCGCAGAAGAATTAATCTTTGGCAAAATATCGTCGGGTGCTCAAAACGACCTCGAAAAAGTAACCAAGCAAGCTTACGCAATGGTTAGTATTTTTGGAATGAGCGAAAAAGTAGGAAACGTAAGTTTTTATGATTCAACCGGTCAATCTGATTACACGTTTACAAAACCTTATAGTGAGAAAACAGCAGAATTAATCGACGAAGAAGTAAAAATCCTGATCGACAGTCAATACGCAAGAGCTAAAGAAGTATTAAAAGATAATGCTGAAGGCCACGCAAAACTTGCTAACTTACTGTTAGAAAGAGAGGTGATTTTCAGCGAAGACCTTGAAGAAATATTTGGCAAAAGACCTTGGGAAAAGAAACACATTATTTCAGAGAACGGAAATAAAGAAGAAAAAATCCTGAAGGAAGCCAAGGAAAAGATCGAAGAGGCGAAAAAAGAAAAAGAAGACGAAAATTCGGAAGAAGAAGTTAAACAAGATTAAATGGTTACGGCGCGGGAAGAAATACTTAACAAGCTAAAACAAGCTGTTTATCCCGAACCAGAAAAACCCGATTTTGTTTCTCCCGTTTATTTCCCGATAGAAACATCTTTGGATCTGGCATTCAAAGAAAATCTGGAGAAAGTAAACGGGAGTGTTCATTTGTGCCCGTCGCAGGAGGAACTCCATAAAGAACTTAAACTGTTCCTGAAAAAATTCACAAAGGATGAAATTGTGTGTAATGAAGAAGTGTTAAAACAGCAACTTCAAAAACACCAAGTTGCATTTACCTCAACAGAGGAATTACCTTTTGATTTAAAAGCAAGTATTACTTCTTGTGAATTTCTGGTGGCGCATACCGGCTCGGTTATGGTAAGTTCGGCTTTAGGCAGTAGCAGACAGCTTTTTGCATTCCCCGAAGTACACATTGTTATCGCCAATGATACACAATTGGTGGATTACCTGGAAGCAGCCTACGAAGGAGTTCAAAAAAAGTATGGGAAAAAGCTACCTTCGCAAGTATCGCTAATTACTGGTCCCAGCCGAACGGCCGATATTGAGAAGACCTTGGTAATGGGTGCACACGGACCACGCGAATTGCATATATTTATCAATCAGAATAAAAAGGAATAAAAAAACCAAACTGGCATATTTTCTTAAATTTGCATTATGGAAAAAGGATGGGAAGAAGTTTATATGACAGCTGAGGAATACAAAGCTGAAATGGCTAAAGACATTCTTGAAAATGCCGGAATTAAGGTCGTAGTTATTAACCAACACGATTCAGCTTATCAAGCTTTTGGCGAATACCGCTTTTATACTGCAGAAGAAAATGCAGAGCGGGCAGCTGAGTTACTCAAAGAATTAAAAGGTGAGTAGTTTGCAAAAAAGAGCGATCTGGGGCATTTTATATGTTGTAATTATGATGGGAGGAATTTTAATCCACCCGTTTGCCTTTGCTATTGTATTTGCGACTTTGCTGTTTTTTACGCAGTACGAGTTTTACGCAATGGTTGAAGAAGCCGGGCACAAAATCTACCGCCTTCCGGGCACACTTCTGGGATTGTTGTTTTTTTTCGTATGTTTTGGACTTTCGAACGGATTTCTCCCCCGACCTTTTGAGTTTATATTCATCCCAATATTTTTAACACTTTTCATTATCGAGCTGTTTCGCTCAAATAAACTCACGTTACAAAACAGTGGAATTACTTTGCTGGGTTTTATTTATATCGCTACTCCATTTGGACTCATGAACTTTATCGTCCACACCTCTGCCGATGGTCAAAGCGTTGCTTATTACCCATGGATTCTTGCTGGAGTATTTTTTATACTTTGGGTAAACGATTCGTTTGCCTACCTTATAGGTTCGGCTCTTGGCAAACATAGACTTTGTCCGCAAATATCGCCAGCCAAATCATGGGAAGGATTAATTGGAGGGGGAATTTTTGCAACAATAATGGGCATTATAAATGCGGTTATTTTCCAGGAGATAAGTATGCTTAGCTGGATTATAATTGCATTGTTAACGGTATGTTTTGGCACGCTGGGAGATTTGTTTGAATCGAAAATAAAACGGGAAATCGGAGCAAAAGACTCTGGAAACATACTACCGGGGCACGGTGGATTCCTCGATCGATTGGATAGCTTATTATTTGCCGTTCCTGCTGTTTTCCTGTGGTTAATTCTTTCCGGAAATCTCTAATCTTATGAAGTCAATTATTAAACAAATACCAAATTTTGTTACAACGCTTAACCTTGTCTCAGGTATAATTGCAACTTTTTTTGCTATCGACGGGCATTTGATCTGGGCCGGTATTTTTATTTGTGCCGCTTCGCTGTTTGATTTTTTAGATGGGATGGTGGCACGCGCTTTAAAGGCATATTCTGAAACCGGGAAAGAACTCGATTCGCTTTCTGACCTTGTTTCGTTTGGTGTTGCACCTGGCGCTATTCTTTTTACGCTGCTCGAATTCTCGCTTTTTGATGTTAATCAACGCATATACGAAATCAATGCAACGTGGTACGAATGGATTATTCTTTTTTCATCGTTCCTCGTTCCGGTTTTTGGAGCAATACGCCTGGCGCGGTTTAACGTAAACTCCAGCGACGAACCATTTTTCAGAGGCCTGCCAATTCCATCAAATGGTATTTTTTGGGCTTCGATGGGATTAATGCTCGAATTCCCAAAGTACCACGAGTATTTTGAGGTTATTTATTCAACCAAAAATTTATTGATAATGGGTGTTTTTATGTCGGGGATGATGGTAATTAATCTACCAATGTTCTCGCTAAAAGTAAAAAACCTGAAACTGGCTGACAACTGGTATCGCTATCTTTTCCTTGCCATTGCACTGGTTTTATTGTTAACACTGAATGTTTACGGCCTCGCTCTTACCATCTTCCTTTATATCGTAATGAATTTAGTTTTTTATCTTTTTAAAGTAAAGTTCTAGAAACAATCCAACTCGAACCGAGTTGAGCTCAGATTTTAATTCCTTTTATTACCAATAATCGAACTCCTTCAGAGTTTTCTTCAAAAATCACTACACTAATTTTGCGCACTTATCACAAAGTCCTGTAAGGACTTGATTATAGTAACAAAAGCAACGCAGGCCATCGGCTAAAATCCAGTATGGATTTGATAAACTCCAACATTCCCCCAAAAACCCAATTGAAATTATTGGGCATAAAAAAGCCTCTGAAAACGGAAGAAGTATTTTTCCCGAGGGAAAGATTAATAATACGCCATGACAAATTGACTTCCGAAACCAGAGGCTAATATCTTATTATCGAGCTTTAGGTGCACCCTCATTTGGGCGCTGCTAAATTACTTAACAACAAAGGGGCTAAGATGTTTTTGTTTCGGAAAATAAAAATTTGATTTTTTTATTTTAAGGGCGCCGCAAACTTAAGAACGTCACCTTCAGTTATTTCCGCATCACAAAGAATTATCAGGCGTTCAATTACATTTCTAAATTCCCTTATATTTCCTGTCCAGTTTAACTTCTGAAGCTCCTCAATAGCTTTATCTGTAATGGTTTTAGGCGACATTCCATATTCGCTGCAAATCTGTTGCAAAAAATGATTGGCCAGCATTGGAATATCTCCCAAACGCTCGTTAAGTGTTGGAACTTTAATTAAAATTACACTCAAACGATGGTAAAGATCTTCACGAAAATTATTTTGATCAATCTCTTCCGAAAGGTTCTTATTGGTAGCAGCTACAACACGCACATCTACTTTTATGTGCTTATCGCCACCAACCCTGCTTATTTCACTTTCCTGAAGTGCCCGTAAAACTTTTGCCTGAGCAGAAAGGCTCATGTCTCCAATCTCGTCGAGAAACAGAGTACCTCCGGTGGCTTGCTCAAATTTTCCTTTTCGTTGTTTAACGGCTGAGGTAAATGCGCCCTTTTCGTGACCGAAAAGTTCACTCTCAATCAACTCCGAAGGGATTGCGGCACAATTCACCTCAACAAAAGGCCCCGAAGCACGATTACTTTGATCGTGAATACGACGTGCTACCAGCTCTTTCCCAGTACCATTTGATCCGGTTATAAGAACTCTTGCATCAGTTGGCGCCACACGATCGGCCATTTGAATCACATCCATTATTGCCTGTGACTCGCCAATAATTTCGAATTTCTTGTTGACTTTCTTTTTAAGAATCTTGGTTTCAGTTACCAAGGTTGATTTATCCATTGCGTTGCGAATGGTAATTAGCAAGCGGTTTAAATCAAGTGGTTTTTCAATATAATCGAAAGCTCCTTTCTTTATCGAATCTACCGCGGTATCAATATTCCCATGGCCAGAAATCATTACAACTGGAGTATCAGGAGCCAACACTACTGCACGCTCTAGTACTTCAATACCATCCAGTCCGGGCATTTTAATATCGCACAATACCACATCATATTCTCCCGATCGAATTAATTCAATCCCTTTGTTTCCGTCCTCTGCCAGATCAACCTCATACTTTTCATACTCGAGAATATCTTTTAGTGTATTCCGAATACTTCTCTCATCATCTATAACCAGGATTCTCGACATGTAATTTTGATTTTAATTTTCCGTAAAAATAACTCTTACCACACCCCTAAGCAAAAATGATTCCAAATAAATATCCCGAGGAGTTTTCCCCGGGATATTTAATTTTATTAAAAACCTAAAATTCTCTAACTACATCCCCCACTGGCTTTTTTCACTTCTTTGGTAACAGGTTTATTTAAATTCTCGAATGCCGTTTGCAGTTCGCTTAGTTTTCGTGCAGCCTCTGAGCGAAACAAGTATTCTTCGTAAATCTCTTTCCCGGCATTAGGAGCAGGTGCCTGTGCCTGAAGGATAATATGCTTAAAACCATCGGCTGTTTCCCGCAAAATCAGGTTATTTGATTTTCCTACAAAACGAGCTGTTAAACAGGCTTCTTTATGTGTTATAGAGTCGTTGGAATAAAAAATATTTGTTTTATGTTTTTGTTTGAAATAGTCTTCATACTTACGATCGAGAAATTCATCTAACGGAATATTAATGGCCAACGGCAAATGATCTTTCTCAAACTCTTCTTTTGTCCGAACATCAATTAAGTTGATTTTATAGTAATTATTTACCAGTTCGTCAGCCAATTTATCCGACGAAATTTCTTTAAAGACGCATTTGCCTTGTTCTTTTTTATCGGCCACCATTTTGTGTATTCTTTCGTTGCGCGAAGGAAAAATAGCAGCTAGCAAAATCAACACAAAAGGAATAGCTGATACAAGATAAGTACGGTTTAATGTTGTGCGGCTAAATTTCATTTGCTTATTGCGCACACGATATTCTACCCAGGTAGTTCCATAAAAAGCAATAATGGCTATAGCTGTTAAAATAAAAGCCCAGGAAACAGGCGATAAACCAAAGAAAACATCGATGCGAACCGGCCCCATTGCTTTTGCCATGTACAAGGGCTCGAATACAGGATAAAATTCGGCAAAAATCAGAATCCCGATCATTGACCCAAAAACAAAAGCCAAGCCATCGAGTTTTCCAATTGATGCCGCACAAACACTTGTGCCGGGACAAAAACCTCCAATAATAAAACCTGCGCCCATAATTGCGCCCCCAACAATTGCCGACCACAGAAATGTAGGATTTATATAGATTAAGCTAATATCGAGTAGACCAAAATGTGCAAATAACACAACTCCAATCATTGCGGTTATACCGGCTGTAAAAAACACACGCAACACGGTAAAATCGTAGCCATAAAACAAACCTACCAGCTTTTTTGTACTTGAAAACCCGGCTTGTTCAAGTATATATCCAAAAGCGATACCTACGAACAAGGCCACTACAAAATTAAATTCGTTGCCAATTATATCAGGAACTAATGGTGCCATTTTAATGTACTTTTGTTAGTTATTGAAGTTTATAATTATCTCAGCCACAACCGCCTAAAGAAAAAAGCCAGCATATAAGCCACTCCAAAAATGGCCATCATGGTAATAATACCGCCAAACGACATTACTCCCATCCCGCTGAGTGCGGAACCACTGGTACATCCCCTGCCGAATTGAGATCCAAGTCCAAACAAGGTACCTCCAACGATTGCACCAATAACACGCATAGTATTGGTAGCTCTTGGCCCCTTTTCCAGTTTCCATCCAACTCGGTCGGATATCACGCCTGAAAAGAAAGCACCGATAATAACCCCCAACACTTCAATCACCAGCCACGAACGCATAGGGCCATTCGGGTGTTCGGCTGCATAATGGGCATAATATTGGGTATTTTCGGCATGTTGGGGGGCAATTGTATTTACCCCTTCAATTACAACACTTTTCATGGCGCCGCTTGCTCCAAGCCCACGTCCGGTAATGTAAATGGTACCCAGCAATGTTAAGCCTAAAAGAAAGCCGGCCAGATAAGGATTCATATATTTTCTCGATTTCATCTTTTAAATTTTAAGTTGGGTTAAATGTCTGCCTTATTTTTTCTTCTCTTGCCCATTTTGTTGCCCGGCCGGATCCTCTTCATCTTCCAATTCTTCGTAGCCGGTAATCATAGCCTTTATATTCGACGTATAGGTATGTCCGGTTGTAGTCATATAAACATGAATAATTACAAAGGCAATCAATAAAAATGCCCCGAAAGAATGCCAGTTTGCGATACTTCCCAGATTAATATCGCGAATTACAATCTCGTTATTGGCATTCACTGTTTTATGATACATGTACAACAAACCCGAAATCACCATCATTGGTACCAAAACCAGCTTAAATCCCAGATAAGTAAAAGCCTGAAGTGGGTTCAATTTACGAAACGGAGTCTTTTTAACTGGATGGGGCTCCTTTCTAAAAATACCGCTTAAGTAATACTTAATTTGTACCGATAGCATTTTTACATTCGGGATATACTGTTTCCACTCGCCGGTTGTTGCATGCCAAAATATGGCAAAAACAATAAGTACTAGAAAAGCATAAGAAGCTACACGATGAAAATACACTGCTTTTTCGTAACCAAACAGATGAATTGAGTCGTGAACTTCGAAACCGGTAATTGCTAAAAACAGAATTAGTGCTGCCTGCGACCAGTGCCAGAAACGGTTAAATCGTTTATAAATATATACTTTAGGCATTTGCTTTTATTTTTGATTAGATTGAGTATCGTAGTCTATTATCTCTGTTTCGTACTCTTTATGGCTCATTGAATAGAATAAGCGTATAGCTGCATGAATAATCACACCTACCAACGAAAGCATCACTAGCCAGAATCCAAATCCATCAAGAATCGGATTATTATCGCGGCCAGGGACATAAAACCCAGTTAATTTTGCCAGTCTGCTATTGGTTCGGGTATGGCATTCGGCACACGACACGGACTGTTCTTTCGGTGCAACCATATGATTTAATGGCCAATACATTTCTGTTTTCACAAAACCATATTCTCCACTGTAAGGAAATCCCAGCCGGCTCATTCCAGCAGCTGATGCCTGATCCCAGTTAAAATCTTTCCAGTAAGCGCTATCTCCTTTTTCGGCAGAATATAGTTTGGGTTGAATTAAAATGTTATACTTCTTGTCATAAATCTGATCGCCAACATGAATTTTTACAGGGATAATTTTAGCGTTAGGATCATCATGTGTGCCAAACAATTTGTTCATCTGTACCGGGATTTCTGTTATTGAATCTCCCATCATATAATGATCGGCAGTTCCGTTAAACCAAACATAATCGGGTTGTACATTTCGGGCCCATTTAAACGCTCCCTTTATCGACATGTAAGTGTGGTTACCCAGCGAGTCCTCCTCCATGTAGGGTTTTCCATTTTTCAACTTACCAGCTTCCGACCAATTCCATTCCATCTTCGTAGCATTCGCCTTTGCATAGGTTGGAATATGACAGGTTTGACATGCAATTTTTGCGGTATGCCGGTTTAACATTTGGTTAAAGTGGGGCATTTCTGTATGGCAGTCTTCACATTTAAGACGATTAATGTTTTCTGAAGACACTGAATAGAGTTTACCTTTCATCACATGATTCTCCGCCGTATGACAATCAACACAGCTCATGTTCAACCCGTTTGCCGCCATATGCACATCCACATCGCGGGTGCACGCTGTTTGAGCTACTTCTAAATCACCGTGTTTTACATTGTTGCCTCCTCCACTATAGAAATGGCACGCGCCACAATTATGTTTGGTAGGTTGCCCCACACTTTGTGCTACTTTGCTAAGATTCACGCTACGGTCAGGATAACCTGCCATAGAAGCCCCCTTCTTGTATTCCTCTGAATTATCGTGGCATACCATACAATCCACATTACGGGCATTTTTAAAATCAAAATGATCATTACTCATCCCAAAACCAATGTGGCATTTTGCACAAGCCTGCTCATTTGTCTGCGATCCAATACAAAAATTATTCAACAAATTCTTTTTACCTATTGCCCGAATTCCACGCCCTTCAATATAAGCGACACGTTCCCAGTTCCAGTGGTTTGAACCCATCACCTCTTTATGTACTTCTGTATGGCAGGTTAAACACGCTTCAGTTACTTCCTGCGGTGTATCGAAATCGGACTGGAGTATCACAAATTTGCTGTGGTCGACCGAGGAAACTGGCTTTATCGCATATTTCTGACGTAGTTTCTCAAGCTTTAAATCGTAAAACGGCTTGTCTTTATGAAAAAGCTGGATAGCCGCGATTATTGTAACAATAACAACCAAAGGGATAGCGATTTTTCTAACCATCATTCAAAATTTATACTCACAAACGTAACTAAACATATAGATATTTCCATAACATAAAATGATTTTTTAATAATTTAAAACCAATAAATATTAATCATTTGTTCCTTTTATGATTTAACACAAAACAACAAATAGCTATATATTAATTAATTATGCTATAATATTTTTTTTAAACATGCAGGATATATAGTTCCATTTCCAACCTTTTGTTCATATCTAACTAATAAAGAGCTCATTCGCTTTTTCAGACAGAATAGACTTGGTTGCTGATCTTTTAGAGACTCCAGAAATAAAAGAAGCCAAACATTACGACACTGTACCTACTTAATTCTGCTGATCTTTCACTTCACTTAGCTTTATATGTGAAAATACATTTAATCGCTAAAGCCTTGAGGATGCTTTAGTTTTTTAAATTAACTACCGCTTATTAAAGCTTAAAGCAAACCAGCGGACACAAAAAATCCCGAGGAGCTTTTCCCCGGGATTTCATCAAAAAAATTGAAACCTGCGTTTCTTTATATGGTATGGTTTTTTAGCAGCCACCTGCAGCAACATTCGACTTTTGCCGACGCTGCACCTGAACCGGTTTGTTTTCGGTATCGCTGGCTAAAGCAGCTCCATCTTTAGGGGCAGCCATTTCGGCATAATCAAACCGGGCACTACCTTTCAGATATGAATCATCATTTTTAGTAGCTGAAAGATTGCTTTGGTGTTCTTTGTAATAACTATAGCCGCCTTTCAACAATTTAATATTATCAAATCCTACCTGGCGAAACAACATCCACGGCCCGTTAGCCTGAAGTTCGTCTTCACCATATAAAACAACGGTTAATCCTTGTTCTTTTAAATTTTTCAAACGATCAATGTTTTCTTCGCTGGTAAGATCGTTAGCCGACATGTTTTCTGCTCCGGGAATATGTCCCTGGCCAAAAATAAAGTTATCCCGAATATCAAAAAGAACAACATCTCCGACCTTGTTTGCAATTACATTTTCTAACTCCCAGGGATTAAAATAGGCTCCAGAATCCGTAAGAGCACTCACACTTTCGCTTATCGATTTATCATAAGAAAGTATCGGTTTGGTTCGAAAAACAAAACCAATAATAAGAATGAACACAAATGCAGAAAGTGCAATTAGGGTTCTCCATGGATTTAGTTCGTGTATATGCATTGCTTCAAATATTTACAATTATCGTTTAACAACCTCCGGCTGCCACATTCGTTTTTTCGCGTCTTCTAACCTGAACATCTACTTTTCCGGCATCGGAGTCTTCAGTTCCGGCACCGGTAAAATACATCTGTGCTCCTTTTCTGAAAGTATAAGTTTCAAACTCGGCATAAGGTGCATCGTCACTCGGGCGTTCCGGATCAATAATGGTTTGCATCCAGCAATTCAAGCCTCCTTTCAGCACATAAATACTGCTGAAACCAAGACGCTTTGTAAGCACCCACATCTGATCGGCTTTAATATCATCGTTGGAAACAAAAACAACTTTAGTCCCTGGAATACCCAAATAGCTTAAATTGCCATCCGCCAGCAAACTATCCAACGGAATATTTATAGCTCTGGGTAATGAGTAATCTCTATACTCTCCTTCTGAACGAACATCAATCAACATTAGAGACGGATCACCCTGAATAATCATTTTAGCGACCTGATCAGTTGTAACATATCGTGTAGGCTGAATGATTTCCTGCAAAAGTTCCTCCGGATCTATTTGGTTTGGCTCATCATCCATCGTCATAAACAAAGTTCCTGCCGCCAACACAATCATTAGTACGGTTAGAAAAATATAATTTCTGTTCATCTTGATTAGAATTTATATTGTTTCATGTTCTTACGAACACGTTTTTCGATAAACATTGTTCCCCAAAAAGCAGCCAGCGCAACTACCGTAAATGCCAGTGCAAAATATGGTGCAGGAATACCGGTAAGCTCTGTTAATGTGATGTTCCCCATTGAGCCACTGTTGTAGAATCCCTCGAACAAAGGAAAAGCCAATGAAAATACCATGATCCCGAGATACAGTCCAATGGTAAAAAACAAGGCATCGAGTTTCCCGATAGCTATACCTGTAAAGCTGGTTCCCGGGCAATATCCGCCCAGAATAAATCCAAATCCCATGATAACACCACCAACTATCATTGGTCCCAGATAAGTCGGAAGAATAAATATTTTTGATAAGTCGAGCCACCCCAGATAATCGAAATACATCATGCCAACCATGGCAACAATCAGTGCAGTGAAAAATACGCGAAGTACTACAAAATTATAGCCATAAAACACCCCTGCCAAGTTTCGGGATGAAGAAAATCCGGCTGATTCAAGAATAAATCCGAAAGCAATCCCCAGCAAAATAGCGATTACAAAATCCCATCCTCCACCGATTACACCATTAGGAATTAAAGGTCCCATATTTTAATGTTTTTGAATGTTCTATATTATTTTCAGTTCTCAGTTTACAGTTACAGTCCTCAATAATTACTATCCTCTTCACTGCTAACTGTCAACTTTTTTCTATATCCAAAGTTTTCTGAAGAAATAAGCAATGATATATCCGGTACCAAATATTCCGAACATAACAATTACTCCACCAAGAGCAAATGTTGCACTTCCACTCAGCGCTGCACCACTGGTACATCCGCGGCCAAACTGGCTACCAAGGCCAAACAATGCACCTCCAATTACTGCGATGATCAATCTTTTCCGACTGGAAATTTTCGGCCCATGATCAGTTCTGAATTTACCAACACGGCCAAATATTAAACCTGATAACAAACCTCCGAGCAGTACACCCAACGATTCGAAAACCAACCAGGTATACATTGGAGAATGATCATCGCTGATAAATTTTCCCATGTAGGCATTTGACTGTGTTGCTGATGGCGCAATAGAATTCGATGTTGTTACTACAGCACTTTTAATAGCTCCACTGGCTCCAAGACCACGGCCGGTGATATAAACAGTTGCAAGAATTAACAGCCCAAGTAGAACTCCTCCTAAATAAGGATTGATATATTTTGGCTGATTGTTTACAGCTTTATCATTACTCATAATTCAATTTTTTTAATATAAATAACGTGTTATCTGTCCGGCCTCAACCATAATAAAACGGAACATAAAACCGCCAAACAAGATCATTGCCGGTGGTATCCATTTTGGTACATGAATTCCCCAAATTTCGATAGTTTCGAATGTGGCAGGTAAAATCAAACCAATCAATACAACAAACACCCAGAAACTTACGGTGAATTCTCCTCCGAGGAAAAGATTTGCAGCTTCGATTGCGGTTTGCGAACCGGCTAAAAACCCCATGAATAGGTGAACGATCAAGAACAATTCAATGAAGATAAAAACGAGGTCAATTCGGCTTAAAACCTTACGCTCGTTCGCATCTTTACTCATCCATATAATTGTAGCTAAACCTGTTGAAAATCCGGAAACAAGAAACAATGGCCCAAGTATGGACGTGTTCCATAACGGACGGGCATTAAATGCCGATAATAATATTCCGGTATAAACTCCAAGAATAATGGCATAGATCATCATTATCCAAGCCAAACCAACTCTGTTTTTGATGACCCAGGCTTCGAACTTATCAAGAATTTCAAACTTCCAATTCCAACCAGGAATCAATTCTTTCATATAACTGGCAACCCAAACAAACGATAATGGAGTAATTATCATCAAGGTCCAGGCTCCCCATCCCATGGGCGATTCCAGGCGAATAGTAGTATATAACTGCCAAAAATAAAGTTTGTGTTTCAGATCAAGAAACAAGGCAAACAAGCCCAGTACCAGTGCAATCGGAGCAATTATTGGTGCCCACTTAACGGTTGTCTGCATTTCTTTCTCCTTACCTCTAACAACATAATATCCGGCAAAAAATAATATTCCGGCAGCCAAACCTCCTAAAAACAGGTAAAGCGGAATTTGCCAGTGCCAAATATTAAGGTAGGGATCGATATTTGGTATATTTCTCCCACTTACAAATAATTCTTCCTTCATTTTAATCAGTTTTTAAGATTAAGTAAGAAAATACAATTGTGGATCTGTACCGGCTTCGGGAGCCAGAGTTTTCCACTTGCGGTCTTTAATTGCCAACGAAACATCGCTGTTTGGATCGTCCAAATCGCCAAAATACAAGCAACTTGTTGGACAAACTTCAACGCAAGCGGGTTTCTGTCCTTTTTGTACACGATGTATACAGAAAGTACATTTATCCACATAGCCTTCGGGATGCGAATAACGCGCATCGTAAGGGCACGACTGAATACATGCACCACAGCCAATACATTTATCGTGAGTTACGGTTACAATCCCGCCTTCTTCAATATGACTGGCGCCGGTTGGGCAGCAACGCACACAAGGTGAGTTATCGCAATGATTACAACGCTCGGAGCGAAATTCCAGACTCAGACTCGGATATGTTCCGTCAACACTCTCCACAATCCAGTCTCGGCAATATCCGTGAGGAACATTATTTTCTGTTTGACAGGCCACTACACAGTCGCCACATCCGACACATTTTTTGGTATCGATAGCCATTGCATACCTCATGCTTTAACCTCCTTTCCTTCCAATGCTGGTTCTTCTGTTAGAAAAGTTATAAAGTTTCCTCTCATACCTGTTCCGCCCATAATCGGGTCAACCACCACATTGGTAATCATCTCTGTATCGCTTGCTCCACGCCCAAATGCACGCGAGAGTTTTTTATTATTATGTCCAAATCCATGAACCATATAAACCGAATCCCAACGAATTCTCTCAGTTACCCGAACTTTAACGGGAAACGAGGTTACATGTCCGTCCTGGTTCTTCAACCATACTTCCTGCCCCTTTTTCAATCCCCACAAATCAGCTACCTTTGGATTCACCCAAACGCTGTTTTCGCTCATCAAATCAAAAAGGTTCGGGTTGTTCGATGTACGGCTAAACGTATGCATTGGAGCACGGCCATAGATTAAACGGTAAAAGTTTTGCTGCGGCTCTGGGTGCTTTGTAAACTTAGGAATAGGATCGAACCCGTGATCGGCAAAATCTGTTGAATACAACTCAATTTTACCAGTATTTGTATTGAAAGTGAAATCTTCACCTTTCCCCATATAAAGTGGACCGCTTTTACGCGGATACTTCTTCACCCCTATTCTCTTCATTTCCTCCAGCGAAGTTCCAAGCTGTTTTAGTTGCCAGTCGAGCACTTCAGAATAATCTTCAAAATTGAAATAATCGTGCAAGCCAAGTCGCTCACCAATCTGCTTAGCAATCCACCAACCTGGTTTTGAATCGTATTTTGGTTCAATGGCCGGCATACGTAGCGCAATATTTGGCTCGCGGTTTGGCGCTGAACGCAATACATCGTAGCGCTCAAGGTAAGTGGCTTCCGGGAACACAACATCTGCATATCCCGTAATATCCATTGGCATGGTGTCCATCACTGCAATAAACTCTACCGCTGCTGCTGCCTCTTTAAACAATGGTTTATCGGGCATTGAGAGTGGTAGGTTAGTACCGGCAACCAGCCACGCTTTCACCTGGTGTTTATAATTGTATCTCGGAATAGATGCTTTCAACAATTCAGTTGTAATACCCATTGTTGCCAACGGGAATCGGCCTTCGTTCCAGTCTTTCCAAGTCCACTCCGGTTCCGGGAAATGCGGATGTGGGAAGTGGGGTACAGATACACCTTCCGGGAAATAAAAACCTCCGCGTTTTCCCCATGCACCAAGCAAGGCAGTTAAAATTGCCATTGCTCTTTCGCGCTGGGTGTCGTCGCCATACCAAACCACATGGCGTCCGGGGTGAACAATAACAGACGGAGCCGCTCCTGCCATAGCGCGAGCTGTCTCTCTAATTTTTTCAGGCTCAATTGTTGTAATTCCGTAGGCCCACTCCGGAGTCATATTTTTTACATGGTCTTTCAAATAATCCAGACCGAAAGTATATTTCTCAACAAAATCTTTGTCGTATAGCTCTTCATACACCAACACATGAATCCAGGCCATCAGCAAAGCAATATCGGTAGCCGGTTTTATCGGCAACCAGTGTTGTGAATGTGCCGCCGCTGTTGAATACCGGGGATCTACAGTAATTATTGTAGCCCCGTTGTCGATTGCTGCCGACATTTCCTGCACCTGCGAGTTGTGCATATTCTCGCCAATGTGCGATCCTATTAATACCAAACATTTCGTATCGCGGATATCCGTACTTTCCGGCGACCCGACATAAGCTCCAAATGTTGAGAAAAAAGCCGAAGAACGAGGACCACGACAATTGGCAAAAGCCGGTTCAGCATTACTTTCCGATCCGTAGGCTTTTAAAAGATGGTGAAACTGTCCTCCCGGAGTACCATGATTAAACAGGCCAAAAGCTTCCGGCCCGTGTTTTTCTTTCACCTCCTTCATTTTATTTGCAACCAGATCAAGTGCTTCTTCCCAGCTGGCTTCGCGGAAATACTGACTACCGTCTTTTCTTTTTTCCCTGATAAGTGGAGTTTTTAAACGGTCTTCGTCGTAAACCATTCCAACGCCGCCGGTTCCACGTGGGCACAAACGACCGTTACAATGCGGATCTTCCTGATTACCGACCACTTTTCTTATCCGGCCACTTTTATCAACATAAGCCCAACCTGCACACTTCCAAAAACACACCTCGCAGTATGTTGGATAAGGAGTCAGGTCTTCGTCACTAACCGGATCAACAGAATTCGACTCGAAAAGGCCAAATCCTTTCGAACCATAAGCTTTAAAACTTAAAACTACTGCTCCGGCTCCGGCTGTTGAAATTTTAATAAAATCACGTCTCGTCTTCATTCGTAAAATTTTATTATTTGAGAACGTAAATGATTCAAACTTGAATCGAGTTACCCATATATCGAAGAGATATCTCTATCTATCTATATTCCTAGATGTCGGAGGCAAATATAAAAAGGATTTTATAGAGTTTTAATGAACCCACCTATTTGAAAGCATTAAAAATAAGCAAGTTACAGGCCTAACAAATTATTTAAAATTTTGATCTATTGTTCATTTAAAGTGAACTAAAAACATTTATAGCAAAGCCATTAACAAACAATAATCATACATTTAAACCACTCCAAAACATATAAGACAAAAAGGTGTTTTATGGAACAAATGCTCTAAAACATACAGAATGAACTTCGAAAACCGGCAATTACAAAATCATAATGGCGATGCCGAATACAAATAGAACTTGAAAGAATTGAATCCCGAAGCAGACAACTTGAGCAATTGAAAAACAATGTCACAATTTCAAATCTTATCAATTTATCTCATATTTGTCGTTGAAAATACAAGAAGGATATGAATAGCAGGAGGACATTTTTAAAGATTGTAATTGCAGGGATTGCCTCCTTTTTTGTTTTCGTTTGGAACAAGCTTACGCTCAATCACCTTCAAACAAGCGCTGCAGAAGAAACCGTATTTCCTTTTAACAAGAACAAGCGGGTAAATTTCTTGGGAAATTACATTGTTATTACAGAGAACAATAGCACAACAGCCTATTCGGCGCATTGTACGCATCTGGGATGCAAAATTGATAAATTTGAAAATGACCAGTTTATCTGCCCCTGCCACGGATCTCGCTACGACTTAAAAGGCAATGCTTTAAAAGGGCCAGCTTATAAAAGCCTGAAAGTAGTTTCTTCAACACTATCAGAAGACGGCAACAGTATTACCATAAAAGGTTAATATGAAACACAAAAAGAATAAAACCACATTCGGAACTTATGCACTGGCCATGTTTTGGTTGGTAATAATTTCTGGTGTTGTTTTGGCTATCCCGTTTGATGTAAAAGATCCGTATTTAAGTGTAAGCACCATTATGGTCAGTAATCCATGGGCTTCGTTTATACGAAATTCCCATTACTGGAGCTCGCAATTTTTTCTGATTCTCAGCCTTATTCATCTATACGACCATTTTCACTACAAAATTAAAATCGGATTAAAACCGGGTATCGCTTTCCGCCTAAGCCTTTCACTACTGATTATATTTCTGGCTATGATTACCGGATTCTTACTAAAAGGAGATGCCGACAGTATTCAGGCTCGCCAGATACTTCAAACGCTGGCAGAACGTATTCCTTTCGTAGGCGAATCACTGGCTTATTCTCTACTTGGTGCGCCGGATAGTTACCAGCTAATATATGTACACCATATTGCAACTTTCACGGTTTTTATTACTATTGCAATGGTAGAACACAGTCGAAAATTCTGGCCGCCAACTATCGACTTTGTATTGTCAACACTTGGCGTATTGTTGCTAAGTTACTTTTTAAGTGCACCACTGCACGACAACCTTAATCCGGCGGTAAAAGGTCCGTGGTATTTTGTAGGCTTCCAGGAAATTCTGCACTGGTTACAGCACCCTGTATGGTCACTCTTACTGTTTTTAGCTGTACTGATACTCGTTTATCTTAGCAGTGCAACCGCAGGAAAAACAATGCAGATTAGTAAACGAAGCCTTCTTATTTTCACCGGGTTTTATGCAATTCTTACTATTATTGGCCTGTTTTTTAGAGGCGAAAACTGGCAATGGACAACTCCCTGGAGTCAGAAATATAAATACAGCGTATTGCACAACTTCAGAACGCCCCGCGTAGCCTTTTCTCCCGATTTTGGCTTGCAAGAAGTTGCAACTTCGCCCGAAATCATGGGTAGAAAAGAAAGCTGTCTGGCTTGCCATACAGCAACTCATGGTTTTACTGATTCTCATTCGGCAGAAGCCATAGGTTGTATTTCGTGTCATGGTGGAAACCCTTTTGCTTCGGAGAAAAAACAGTCGCACCGCAACATGATCTTGATTCCGGGAAACCTGTCAACAGCTAAACTTTCGTGCGGCACAACACAATGCCACCCCGAAATTACAGAGCGTGTTCCTACCGGGCTCATGGCAACATTAAGCGGAATGATCAGCATGGATCGTTTTATTTTTAACGAGCAAGAAACTCCGGATATTCTGACTTCGATAAAAGAACTTGGGAACTCTCCTGCCGACGAACACTTGCGAAATTTGTGTGTTCGCTGCCACCTCGGGAACCCCAAAACAGAACTCGGCCCCATTGATGAGTTTAATCGTGGAGGAGGTTGCCTTGCCTGTCATTTAAACTACAGCCCCGAGGCAGAAAAAGCTT
This sequence comes from uncultured Draconibacterium sp., assembly GCA_963677455.1. Taxonomy (GTDB): domain Bacteria; phylum Bacteroidota; class Bacteroidia; order Bacteroidales; family Prolixibacteraceae; genus Draconibacterium. The sequence goes on along the minus strand of OY781971.1, from coordinate 5,514,878 downwards.
TAGCCGAAAACAAAGGCGATTTGATAAAAGCTCATCCTGAAATAAGTTTGAAAGTCACCAACAATCACTGTTTTGGCTGCCACAGCCGCTCCGGAAGGATTTCAACCAATTACGAAGGCTGGCACGAAACCACGATGCTTGCCAGCGAAATGCCGGACTCTTCCAATTACAGGTTGATTGAAAACGAACGTGTATTTATCAAACAACCAGCAGATGTGCATCATGAATTGGGAATGGAATGCATTGATTGCCATCATTCTTACGAGTTGATGGGCAACGGAAAACATTATGCACATCAGGAGGACCAGCAGGACGTACAATGTTCGGATTGCCATATTGATGGAAAGCCGAGAACAATCTCAGCAGAGAACCTTGACAATGAATCAGCAATAATCGCTGCGCTGCGATTCGGAAATATTGCGAACAAAAAGTTTCTGGTTACTGAAAAGCACAATCAGGCCTTAATTAATACCTATATCGAAAATGACTCCGTCTTTTTTCTTTCTAAGAACAGCGACAAGAAAATGACAATGAAAGCTCCCGCAAAAGTATGTGCGCGCGACAATGCACATTCAAATTTGGCTTGTTCCAGTTGCCATACTTCGTGGGCACCAACCTGTATTGGATGCCACAACGAATACGATCAAGACGAACGAGGTTATAACATGATCGAAAACCACGAGATAAAAGGCAGCTGGGTAGAATACATCGGTGAATACAATGCGAAATTACCTACTCTTGGCATCAGGAGGACAGAAAAAAAAACAGAAATTATTCCGGTACTTCCAGGCATGATCATGACCATTGACTTGCACTCGTATACCGAAGATAAAAACGATGCTACTATCTTTCACCGATTGTATGCTCCGGCAGCGCCACATACAACATCGGCAAAAGGACGAAGCTGCGTTAGTTGCCACAACAGTTCGCTGGCTTTGGGTTACGGCGAAGGTGAACTGAGATATGAAATCAAAGACGGCAAAGGCACCTGGAAGTTCAAAGCTTTGTATCAGAAAGATCCGAACGACGGGCTGCCTGCCGATGCCTGGGTTGATTTCATGCAAACTCGGGATGGCAAAGTTTCAACACGTTCCAATGTCTTTCCGTTTGGTGTCGACCAGCAACAACGAATCCTCACGGTTGGTGCCTGTTTAACATGTCATGATGAAAATTCGGATGTGATGCAAAAAAGCCTCAATCATTTCGATAATTTACTCAAAAAACGAAGTAAAAAATGCATTCTTCCTAAATGGGATTAAAAGTATTTCACTTAAACAAATATCAAATAAACATATTACAGAAATTATTTCATCTCAATTTTAGAAAACCGATTTGATATTATTTCCAACAGTTTTTCTTTGTTTATAGGTTTTGAAATATAATCATCGCAGCCGGCCTGAATGCTTTTTTCACGGTCGCCCGTCTGTGCATACGCCGTTTGGGCCAATATAAATACTTCTTTATTAAACTCTCGTATTTGCTGCGTTGCCTGGTATCCATCAATTCCGGAGATTTTTATATCCATTAGAACGATTTCAACATCCGGATTGAGGCGGCACATTTCCACGGCTTCAATTCCGGTTTTTGCGATTAATATTTCTTTCGCATATTCTTTAAGTACTATACTCAAATATGTGATAGCATATTCATCATCATCCGCAATTAGTACCTTTAGGTTCTTTGTTTCTAATAATTGCTTGTTCGCATCCTCCGTACTTTTTTTCGATATTTCTTTTTTGTTTGTTTCGTAAGGAATTGTAAAATAAAATTGCGATCCAACTCCTTCTTCGCTTTCTACCCAAATTTTCCCGCCTAACATTTCAACATAGGCCTTCGAAATTGACAGTCCTAACCCTGACCCTTCATAAACCTGACGGTCTTCAATATCTGCTTGTTCAAAACGATTGAATACGGCATTCTGTCTATCCTTTGGAATTCCAATACCTGTATCTTTTACATAAAATTCCAGTTCATTTTGTCTGTCGCTTTCAACGATGGAATATCCAAATTCGATACTGCCGGAAGGAGTATATTTTATTGCATTTTTAATTAAGTTGGTGAGAACTGAATTCAACTTTTCTTTATCTGATTTAAAATTAGCTTGTTGGTCGGGGACTCTGTTTGTGATAGAAAGCCGGATGTTCTTTTTCTTAGCTTCAGGTGAGAAAAAATCCAATAGTTCATCCATCTTTTTATTCAGATTCACGTCTGAAATTAATACCTCTACCTGGCCCGATTCTATTTTGGAAATATCAACAATGTCGTTGATTGTGGTCAACATTCGCTCTCCACTTTTTTCAATAATTCCGATAAACTCTTGTTGCTCTTTTCCGGTAAGATTAGGTTCTTTTAAAAGATTAGTAAAACCAAGAATTCCATTCATCGGTGTGCGAATTTCATGACTCATATTAGCCAAAAAGGCTGATTTTAAACGGTCGGATTCTTCGGCTTTCTCTTTGGCTTTAACTAATTCAATTTCTGCTTGTTTACGATCGGTAATGTCTTGATGAGTACCATACATCCATTCTGGGTCTCCATCTTTTGTCCACGACACGACCTTTCCACGGTCAAGAACCCAAATCCAGTTTCCATTTTTATGCTTCACGCGAGATTCAAAATGGTAATAATCAAGCTCTCCCTTAAAATGCTTGTTTAGTAAAATGTTGCTTTTTTCTATGTCTTCAGGATGTGCATAATCTATCCAGATATTGATTGATACTGGCGAAATTTCTTCAAGAGTATATCCAATTATATTGGCCCATTTTTCATTAAATATTACGTCACCGGTTTGAACATTCCATTCCCATGTTCCCACATTGGTTCCTTCGATAATATTCTGTAATCTCTGCTTCTGAGATTTCAGATTATCCTCGTTTTGTTTACTTTGGGTAATATCATTTATAACACCTGTTACCTTTATCACGTTGCCTTGAGTATCCTTTTCCAACTCGGCAATAGAGTGAACTGTTTTTCTAATCCCTTTATCATTGGTAATGATATCAAAGATCAAATCATATCTTTTATCATTTTCTATCAGATCAATCAGTGCCTGATGTACGCGTTCCCTGTCAGGAATACAACTTTCTACTTTCTCTACTGTAAATTCTTTACTATCTATATCGAAGCCATAAATTCTCTTAGCTTCATCTGAGCCCCAGAAACTTGATGTTTCAGGTAAATATTCCCAGTTTCCCACGTGCCCCATTGCCTGCGATTTTTCATATCGCTTTTGATTTCTAAGGAGTTCTTCTTCCACCTGTTTGCGCTCGGTGATGTCAGTTAACATGAAAATGATGGCTTGTTTCCCTTCCCATTGGGTAATATTTACCGAAACCAAAACCCACTTCATAGTTCCTTTTGGTCCAATTATCCTGAAATCATATACGGCAGGAACCTTTTTACCTGCATTCCTTCGTTGGTAATTAGTTAATATTAGCGCTCGATCTTCCGGCCATACAAAATCAATAAAAGGTTTCCCCGTTAGTTTCTCAGCCTCAACTCCAAAAAGTAAAGACATCTTTTTCGTTGCAAACTTAAAAACTCCATCCTGAACAACACTAATGGCTTCATTTGTTGTATTGACAAGAGTACGGTATTTTTCTTCACTTTCTTTTAATGCTTTTTCGGCATTATATCGTCTTATTGAGACCGACATTAAATGTGCATACGATTCCAGCAATTCGATTGATGGAGATGTCTGTCCTTTCTTAAAAGCAAGCATGGTGGTGCCGTATAACTTACCTTCAATAACATGGGCTACCGGATACAAACGGTCGATGCCCGTTGATTTACGTACTGCCTTGTCAATAATTCCGGGAATTGCACCAAATGAAACTTCGGTAAAAGAGCTGTACCTGCCAACTAAATTTTTTGTTATCAATCGATAAGTCTCATCATCAACCGGTGATGCAGTTTTTGCAACATTATCTCCTGCAATTTTTAAGACTATTTTTAACAAGCTTTGCTCTGCTTCAATATGGAGAAGTAATAATTCTTTTTTGTCGGGTTGATAATAACTAAATGTAGCCAGAACAGCGCCTGTGTACTCTTTTACCGCCCTAAGCAAAATCTTACTAAACTCATCAACGGTAGATTTATCTATCGAAGGAATGGCCATTGAATTTATAAACTTCAACAATGAATTTTGTTGCTTAGAAATATCTTCGGCCTTTTCTAATCTTTGAGTATTACTATTGGCTTTGATTAACTCGTGTTCAAGTTTCTCTATTTTCAGGAGTAATTGTTCTTTACTTAAACTAGCACCTTTCATAAGGAATATATCGACATTAAAAGTTCAACTCCAGAATCAGAATGAAGAAATATCATCAAGAAAATTCTATATTATGACAAAACAACAGCTTACCAATAATATAAAGATAGATTATTAAATCTTCAAAACAAATATCGAAGTAACTGATTTTCTAGAACTAGAATATCCATTCCTACTTCAGAACAATAATAAATCTGATAAGGGAATAAACTGAAAACGGACAAAACCTCAGCCTTAAAATAAGACGTTGCTTTGATCCAGAAAAGAAGTGTAAAATGTGTTATGCCGGATTGAAATTAATGCAATCCTAAAACATTAAAGAATAAACAAGTGCCTTCAAAAAGATGTTATTAATCTGCGCGAATGTATTTCTCTATGTTACAATTATTCTTGTCGTAATTGCCATTTTCATCAAGTGGAGAAAACAAATAAACCTGATAAAGCGTATCTCCCTTTATTTCCAGATATTGTTGAACCTTTCTTCCCCGAAAAGAAGGAACATTGTGATAGAGAACCTCTTCGGTGTAAACATGCCCGGACAATTCATAGGTACCGCCTCCAAAATTATTCGTCGTCCCATTTGCACTATAAATGTTGCCAACAAACATAAAATACTTATCCGACCAGGTTTTTAATTGTTCCCCGTTCGCCTGATCCAGAATTGAGATCCTGCTTTGCCCGTTTCTGACCAATTCCTGACTAATAAGTTTCCAGGTACCATTTAATTTTAATTTATCGCTTTTAAAACTGAATAAAGTAAAAACCAGTGCTAAAAGAATGAGAGTTTTGAGTTTCATAATAATATTGATTTAGTTGATGTTTGATGGGAATGAAAATAAAACTTATTCTCAACAAAACACAGGTTTTATAACATCATATTATCAATATCTTCAGGGTAGTTCAGATTCCGAAACAATGAGGGATACTGTTTCAACCACTCTCCCGACTCTACAAAATTTGTATTGATTTCTTGTAAAAGGAAATGCAATCTGTAATTATCCACCTGTATTTTTGCTTTAATCTCAGGCAAAATTCTTTTGTGATAAAAAGCAATCAAAGGTTCTTTTTTCCCTTCGTGAAGAGGAACAACCGCATCAAAATTGTGAGTTTCAGCTTTAAGAAATTGTATAAAATCAGATTGCATAAAAGGAGCATCAACACTTAAAACAAAGTTCCAGTCGTTCGACGATTGTTCCAAACAAGAATAAATCCCGCCAATTGGGCCGCAATTTTCAATTTCATCTTCAACCCGATAAATGCCTTCGATTTGATGGTCAGCATTACTTGAGCTGATCAGCAGTTCGTCACAAAACGATGAACAGAAATCAACCGCTCGTTGTAATAAGGATTTTCCTTCGTACAAGAACAAAGCTTTGTCGTGCCCCATTCGGCTGCTTTTTCCTCCGGTCAATACTATTCCTGTGATCTTCATATTAGGCACAAAAAAGCCCTGACGTTTTCGCCAAGGCTTTATATCTTTTTTAACTAGCTCTTAGTCGCTGTAAACTTGATTTATCGAGTTTATCTTGCGCATAGTCTTTATCAATCATCAAATGATCTTCTTCTTCTGAAGGCATATCAAACATAGCGTCATTCATTATGTTTTCGCAGATAGACCGCAAACCGCGGGCCCCCAGCTTAAATTCAATGGCCTTGTCAACAATATACTCCAGTGCTTCTTCTTCAAACTCAAGCTTAATATCATCGATTTCAAACAACTTAACGTATTGCTTGATCACTGAATTTTTAGGCTCGGTAAGGATATTACGCAACGTATCCTTATCCAGCGGATCGAGATTTGCCAATACCGGCAAACGGCCGATGATCTCCGGTATCAAACCAAAAGATTTCAGGTCTTGCGGAGAAACGTATTGAAGCAGATTTTCGCGCTCAATACGATCTGCATCTTTTGCCGCACTGTAACCAATAACCTTAGTGTTCAGTCGATTGGCTATTTTACGCTCAATTCCGTCAAAAGCACCTCCACAAATAAACAGGATGTTTTTGGTGTCTACCGGAATCAGTTTCTGTTCCGGGTGTTTACGCCCACCCTGCGGCGGCACATTTACAATAGAACCTTCAAGTAGCTTCAAAAGTCCTTGCTGAACCCCTTCTCCTGAAACGTCACGGGTAATTGACGGGTTGTCAGTTTTACGGGCAATCTTATCAATTTCATCCACAAAAACGATTCCTCGTTCTGCGGCTTCAACATTGTAATCGGCAGCCTGTAAAAGGCGTGTCAACAAACTTTCGATATCTTCACCAACATAACCAGCTTCAGTCAATACTGTTGCATCAACAATAGTAAACGGAACATGCAACATCCTAGCTATTGTTCGTGCCAACAATGTTTTCCCTGTACCTGTTTCGCCCACTAAAATGATGTTTGATTTTTCAATCTCTGTTTCATCGTCGCTGACGTGCTGTGTAAGCCTTTTATAGTGGTTATAAACCGATACCGACAAAATCTTCTTTGCCCTGTCTTGGCCAATAACATATTGATCAAGAAACCCTTTAATCTCTTTTGGTTTCATTAACTGAATCCCATCGAGATCAAATTTGCTGTTGGTCTTAACCTCTTCCTGAATAATTGAGTGCGCTTGTTCGGCACAACGGTCGCAAATATGCCCGTCAATACCTGCAATAAGCAGGTTTACCTCAGCTTTTTCCCGTCCGCAGAACGAGCACTTATCCATATTTTTTTTCTCTGACATTACTTTTTATTCCGCACTAATACTTCATCAACCATACCATACTCCAGAGCTTCCTGCGATGTCATCCAGTAATCACGATCAGAATCCTTTTCAATTTGTTCGAAAGTCTGTCCGGAATGTTCTGCAATAATCGCATATAATTCCTTTTTGATTTTCATGATTTCACGGGCTGTGATTTCAATATCAGAAGCCTGGCCCTGAGCACCACCCATTGGCTGGTGAATCATTATACGAGAATGCCTTAAAGCCGAGCGTTTTCCTTTTGCTCCGGCGGTCATCAGCACTGCTGCCATCGACGCTGCCATACCCGTACAGATAGTAGCCACATCAGCGGTTATGTACTGCATTGTATCGTAAATTCCCAATCCGGCATAAACCGAACCGCCGGGAGAGTTAAAGTAAATCTGAATATCTTTTGTCGGATCTGTTGATTCGAGGAACAACAGCTGCGCCTGAATAATATTGGCTACTGTATCGTCAATTGGAACACCTAAAAAGATGATACGATCCATCATCAAACGTGAAAATACGTCCATTGACGCTACGTTCAACTGGCGTTCTTCAATAATTGTAGGAGAAATGTATGCTCCGTACATTGAACTATACTTGTGCATCGTCATGCTGCTAATTCCAGCATGTTTAGTTGCATATTTATTAAATTCGTTGTTGTCTTTCATTCGTTTATAATTGTTTTGTTTTTACGGCAACTCATGTAACTCGCTTAATTATATGCCCATATATGATAAAAGGCTTTTAATAATGCTCGTTTCATACTAATATTTACTTAAAAAAAAACTTTGTAACGCGCTGTACGCCTCACAAAGTTATAAAAAAGTTTAATGCCGCTAACCACAGCACTATTTATTTCCTTAATATGAATACCTCAGCCTGTTGGCTATTGCATCATTTTGTTGAATTCTTCCTGAGATATCTCTTCTTCGTCGAGTGTAACTTTTTCTTTAACAACCTCGATTACTTTGTCTTCAAACAGCTTTCTGTAGATTCTTTCCTGCTCTTCAGGCTTGTCCATCATCATTTTTGCAAACGATTCTAATTGTTCTTCAGGCACATCGTACATTCCGTATTGTTGGAATTGAGCCAAAGCCATACGTTTGGCAAACTCATCAGCTTCTTCCGGAGTTACTTTTATTTCACTCTCTTTTCCGATTGAGTCTCTGATCAATTGCCATTTCAGATCAAGCAAAAAGCTGTCAAATTCTTTTTCAACTTGTTCTGCAGTAAGTTCTTTGTTTACAGTAATCAACCAGCGTTTCAGAAATTCTTCGGGAAGCTCGATACCTGCTTTTTCCACCAATGCATCGCGAGTGTCCAAAGCAAATTTATGTTCTGAAGAATAAACCAAGTTATTCGCCAACTCTTCTTTTATTCTTGCTCTGAAATCTTCGATGGTTTTTACCTCAGTATCTTCGCCGTATAGTTTTTTGAAAAGATCTTCGTTCAATTCAGCTTTTTCAAACTGAAGGATTTCGGTAACCGTAAAACGGAATTCACTGTTCAACTCATCACCTTCTTCATGGCTGATGTTCAACATGTGGCCAACTTCGTGACGGTTCTCAAACGCTTTAACAGGATCGAAAATGATGATATCATCTTTTTTACACCCTACAAAAGACTTCTTGATTTCTTCGTCTTTGATTTTGTCAACAGCCAACAAAACACCTTCCGGAGCAATTCCACCTTCAACTTCGTTTCCTTCTTCATCAAGCTGAACAAAGTTTCCGCGAACGGAACTGTCTTCTTTAGCCACTTCAGCCGGAACATTCTCGCCTAACTGAGATGCTGCCATCTCTTCCTGCTGAGCTACCATTTCGTCAGAAACAGCAATTTTGTAATATTTAAATTTGTTTCTCTTATCCAATGACACATTTACTTCCGGAGCTATTGCAACGTCAAAAACAAAAGAAAAATTCTCATTTTTCTCCCAGTCAATTTCCGGTTGCTTCTCTTCGTTTGGAAGCGGTTCTCCCAGGATAGGCAGTTTCTCGTCTACCATATATTTCGACAGGTTTTGCGAAAGTAGTTTGTTAACTTCTTCCACTAAAACAGCTGTTCCAAATTTCTTTTGGATTAATCCTTTTGGTGCTTTCCCAGGTCTGAATCCCGGAATAGAAGCTTTCTGGCGATAATCTTTTAAGACATCGGCAACTTGTTTTTCGTAATCAGCTTTCTCAATATCAATCTTGATCACTGCATTTACATTGTCGATATTTTCCCTGGTAATGTTCATTGTATGTAATTTAAATCGCTTTTATCAAAATCAAAACCGCCAACACTTACCACAAAAGGAAGGTCGACGGTTCCCTGTGCGGATGAAGGGACTCGAACCCCCACGCCATAGGCACTAGATCCTAAGTCTAGCGCGTCTACCAATTCCGCCACATCCGCGTTTAGCGGCGCAAAGGTAAACAAATATTTTATTTTACAATGAATAATTAGAAAAATAAGTTTTTTTTGCGTTCAGAAACGAAACAACCAGAATTAAACTACCTCCACTCCACAATTGTTCCGCGCTCAGCCTCTTGTAATTCTTTTGGAACCGCCTCGCGCATCACACTCCAAAGCAGATTGATCAGCTTGTGTTTTGCAAAGTGTCGCGAATAAACCAGACTTACTTCACGCAACGGTTTAATACTGGTAAAATGCTTAACGTTGTAGGCTCTCTTCTTCGACATCGTAGCTTTTGCTAATTCCGGAATAAGGGTTAAACCTCCTTCGTGATCAACAATATTCATTAATGTTTCAAGCGAACCTGCTTCAAAATGGAAAGGAAGCTGGCTATCTGTCGTCCCCAAATAGCTACAAAGGTTAATTACCTGATCGCGGAAACAGTGCCCGTCGCTAAGTAGCCAAATCTCGGGAGTAGCAATATCTTGTAGTGTAATTTCTTTCTGATTGTGTAATTTATGCGAGCTGTTGGCATATATCAACATCTCTTCATAAAAAACGGGCTTCTCAATAATCTTTTCTTCTTTCAGAGGCGTTACCAGAACGCCCACATCAATAAGGTCTTTATTCAGGAGCTTTACAATATTTTCGGTAGTTGCCTCGGTAACTTTTATAAAAATATTGGGATATTTCTTTTTATACTCGCCAATGAAAATAGGCAAAAGATAAGGCGCTAAGGTTGGTATTATACCAATACGCAGCATCCCTGAAACCTGGTGTTTATGATCTTTTACAATATTTGTGATTTCTTCGGCCTGCTTTAGAACAATCCTTGCCTGCTCTATAATTCGCTGACCGATATCGGTTGGAATTAGTGGTTGTTTACTCCTGTCGAAGATGATAATTTCCATATCTTCTTCGAGCTTTTTGATTTGCATTGAAAGGGTAGGTTGCGTAATAAAACAAGCCTCGGCAGCTTTTCCGAAATGCCTGTAAGTATCAACAGCAACAATATATTCCAATTGGGTTAAAGTGATCATGGCGCGTTGATTTTTGGCTAATTTAGAAAAAATCTATCAAAATATGCCGAATGGTTGAGCGAATTAATGTATTATAAAATACGGGTTAATATTGGACTAATAGTTCTGCTGCCGAAACCATTCGAAAGCCGCGACTGACAATGCATTTGATATATTCATCGACTTACAGCCTCCGGGCATAGGAATGTAAACCTGCTGGCTGCTTTTATCGATAATATGAGGAGGAATACCTTTTGATTCACTTCCGGCCAAAAGGACTGTTTTTGCAGGAAGATTGCTTGTAAACAAATTTTGGGCACCGTCGCAGGTTTCCAAAACCGCAAGGAGATAATTTACCAGCACTTCAGTTATAAATTCATCTTCGGAAATAAACCGCCAGTTTTGTTGATCGTAAGAAAAGCCAGCGGTTTTTCTAATTTTCGACAAGCGGTGTTGTTCGCTTCCACGGATAAAAAGCACTTCGCTCGCTCCAACGTTGTGCGCCAAACGAATGATTTTTCCAATATTTTCAGAATTACTGAGTTCCCACGCAGCAAGAATAAGCTCCGAAGATTCATCGCTATCTTCAACCGGATTTTCCTTGAAAAACTGGACAGAGTTGGTATTCATCGTATTAAAACTTAAAAGTGGCTTTGGCATTCGCCGAACTAAAGCGAAAATACTATTTTTGCTAAAAATCGGACAAAATGAAGAACGCTTTTCAATATATCACCTTACTATTAATTGTAATTATTACGGCCTGTGGCCCTTCGGATGAAGACAAAGCTAGAACGAAACTGGAAGAAGCAAAGTTACTGTTGCAAAAACAAGACACAACGACTGCCTTATTGCAGCTGGACAGCATCCCCAAGCTTTTCCCCGAAGCTGTTTATTCGGCCAATGCAGCCAAAAACCTCGCAAATGACGTTCGTTTTGAAGTGATGCAAAAAACCGAAAATGAGTTCGATACCTTGAAGGTACAGATTGCCGAAATGAAAAAGGATTTTGTAAAAGAAAAAACTGAGTTTGACCGCTACACGCAATACATTCACAAACGACAAACGTTCAAAAGAGCATGGGATCGCTCCTACATACAAATTCATCTCGATGAACGTGGAGAACTCTATTTAAGCAGTAATTATCATGGCGAAAACTGGTTAAACCACACAGGTCTGCGAGTTTATGATGGCGATGATGATGCAAAAACTGAGAAAATTCCGATTGGCAGTCCCGACAATCACCGAAGTGATTTTATGGAAGCCAAATGGGAAAAAGTATCGTACAGAAACGGAAAAGACAATGGCGTAATTGAGTTTATCGCTAACAATGTAGACCGCAACTTAAAAGCAGTTTTTCTGGGCGACGAATACTACTACATTATTCTGGAAAAATACGACAAAGAAGCAGTTAGGGCTGCACTTCAGCTTTCGAAAGCAATCAAAAAAAGTAACACGCTGGAAAAACAGCTCAAAGCACTGGAAAAGAAACTGAACATCCAGTTAAATTAGCAAAACAGTTAAGTTTCTAAATTACCCAAACCTCGATTCAATTATAAGATTGATTAAAGTTGTACAATTATTCTCTTTCCTTGACCGCAATTGGACGCAACTCCAAGCTTTTTAAGAACGATATAGTCCAAACACTCTCCGCCCAAGTTCGATTACGCTACTTTTCCTCCTCACTTTTCAATATTAATTATTCGCATAGAAACAGCGACCAATGAACATGTGTTACAAACACATGTTTTTTATAAACAATGAAGTTAATAAGAAGGAAATACAAAGAGTTGTCTAATTATAAAAGTTTCGTATTTTTAGGAGCACAAAACGCGGGACGCATTACAAATAAAAGGTTTTCTTTTGCTTTTACAGCAACTTTGGGCAGGAAACGGGAACATAAGAATTTATTCAAAAGCCCAGTAAAATTATTCTAGTTAAAGAATAATGAAATAATGCTGTATTTGACAAAAACGGGAAGATGTTAAAACTCAAGTTTGAATATAAAATAACGTTGGCGTACTTAATTCTAGGAATTTTCTGGATAATATCGTCAGACAGATTGCTTGGCTTTGTCACTGACAATACTAACTTGCTTACACGAATTCAAACTTTTAAAGGATGGTTTTATGTTTTTGTGACCGCTTTGCTTTTCTTTCTTTTTTTAAAACGACATTTAAATAAATTGAGAGAAACAGAAAATGAAGTAGAAAGACACAAAGATAACCTGAAGCAACTGGTTATAGAGAAAACAAGAAGTCTGGATGAAGCAATCAACGAACTTAGCCAAAAAAACAAACAGATGGCAGACAAAAACGAGATCATCAACTCTAAAAATGAGGAGCTAAATGGCACGCTACAAGACTTGAAGAGCATGCAAGATCAATTACTACAAGTCGAAAAAATGGCCTCTATTGGCGTACTTACTTCGGGCGTGGCACATGAAATCAATAACCCTCTGAACTACATCCTGGGAGGATTAACCGGCCTGGAACAATACTTTGAAGAGAACAACAACAAAGACGAAAAAATTGACTTATACCTAAGCAGTATAAAAACAGGGATTGAAAGAGTAAATTCAATTGTTTCGGGGCTTAACCAGCTTTCGAAAAGCAAAGATTCTTCGCAAAAAGAAAATGATATAACCTCAATTATTGAAAATTGCCTGACAATAATTAACTCCCAAATTACAGATCGAATTTCACTCAAGAAAGATTATCCTACGCAGGATCTCATTGTTTACGGGAATACTGGAGACCTTCAGCAAATATTTCTGAACATTTTGCTGAATGCTGTTCAGGCTATCGAAGACAAGGGAACAATTACGGTTTCTGCTCATTCTGAAGATAACAACGTAAGTATACAAATTGCCGATACAGGATGCGGCATTGGCAGAGAAAACATATCAAGAATCACTGATCCTTTTTTCACAACAAAAGACCCCGGGAAAGGGACAGGACTTGGCCTGTCAATTGCTTATAGCCTGATTATTGCGCACAATGGAAACCTCAGATTTAAATCAGAACCCAACAAAGGAACAACCGTTAAAATCACTCTACCGAATAAAAAAACAAAGGATGCTAAAAACGAAAATTCTATACGTTGATGATGAACCGATAAATTTAATGCTGATGCAGGCCAACCTGGAAAAGAAATATAACGTTTTAACAGCCGACAATGGCTTTTCCGGGTTGGATATTTTATCGAATGACAATGAAATCAAGGTAGTAATCAGCGATATGAAGATGCCCAACATTAATGGAATCGAATTCATTAACAAAGCAAAGAAAATATCTCCGGAAGCAGTTTACTATGTACTTTCCGGGTTCGAAATTACAGATGAAATTCAGGATGCTATCGACAATTCTTTGATTCGAAAATATCTGCAAAAACCGTTTAATATGAACGAAATCGCAGCAGAAATAGAAACTGCATTAAGTGAAAAGTAGGATAGTACTCGGTGCATTAACTAGACTTCTACAATAATCTTCAATGCTACAAAAAGTGTTTCCTGTAAGCTTTTAATAAGTAAAATAAAATTCGAAATAGTTCTCGGCAAAATACCTATTTTTACGCTATGGAAACGATACCAAAAAACGATTGCGAGAAAATAGGATTTTTCAGAAAAACACATGGAGTACATGGAGAGGTGGTACTCGAATTTGAAGAGCATTTTGAGTTTTCGGTAGAAGAAGCCGAACGCTTTTTTGTTGAGCTTGAAGGTTTGCTGGTACCATTTTTTGTTGTTGACGAAGGTCTGCGTTTTCGATCGGCAAAATCGGCAATTGTTAAATTTAAATGGGTAGATAGCGAAGAATACGCCAAACGCTTAATCGGACAGACAGCATGGCTTTACAAAGACGAAATAGTTGATGAGCCCGAAGAAGAATCGGATATGCTTGTAGGTTTTATACTTATCGATCCTGTGCTTGGAACAATTGGAACAATTGAAAATATAGATGATTACTCCGGAAACATTGTGCTTACTGTAACTTATAAAGGCAACGAACTTCTTGTACCGTTCAACGAAGAAATGCTTGTAAATATTGACGAAAGTAATAAGACAATTACCCTAAATCTACCCGAAGGATTAACCGATGTTTAATTCGGGTTCGTGTTTTTGAATTCTGCTTTTCCACTCGTCCGGAATGCTTTCTGAGAATTTCTCTTTCATGTTATACCCCACCATTATAGTAGTGCAAACACAGGCAGGAGCTGCTTTCCCGTTTTTATAAAGTTGCTGAGACATCTGGAGGCTTTTCTCTCCAACCGATGAAATATGTGTTTCTACTTCAATAATATCGTTCAAAAAAGTGGGTTCAATAAAATCAACTTTAACCGAAGCAATAACAAGACCCTTGTTGTCCCAGGAAATTAAATCTCCAAGTACTTCATCAAAATAGGCGAGACGCGCAAGATCAAAAAATTCCTGGTATTTGGCATTGTAAACATGTCCCATCAGATCGATGTCGTTAAATCGGATTTGTACGGGTATCCTGTGTTTTATTTTCATCTCATTATAGTTGTTAATCTTTACAGGTATTCGATGCAACTCGCTTATAACATTTATCCGGGTTGTAATAAATCTTACTGGCTTGTTTCATCGGCGAGTATAAATTGAGCGGCAAAAGTGCCAATTTTTTTGTTGATTAGTGCAACTTTCTGCCGATTCATCCGTCCTTACAAAGTAATTAACGACTATTGCAAAAGTCAATCACAAAAAATCAATGTAAAAACAGATAAGTATGAAAACGAAATTATTATTGTTTAGTTTTTTAATTGCAGGAATTTTAGCATTTAAACCAGCATCAGCCGAGGAACAAATCCGCGATGTATCTATATTCTCACAAATTTCTTTACGCATTTCGGGAAAAGTGTACTTGAAACAAGGTGAGCCCCAAAGTGTACGTGTAGTGGCAAAAGAATCGGTTATTGACGATATTATTACCGAAGTTAAAGGCGATGAATTAACAATCCGGTTTCCGAATAAGACTCTGTTTCAAAGAAAATTTAATCCCGGTAAAATAGAAATTTATATAACTGTTCCTGATGTAAATGGGTTGGCAGTTTCAGGTTCCGGCGACATAGTTTGTAAAAATTTGGATGCACGAATATTGGATCTGGCCGTAAGCGGCAGTGGCAGTATCGAGATTGATAAACTTGAATCGAAAAAAGTGAAAGGAGCAATTTCAGGATCAGGTAATGTAAGATTAAACGACGGCGGACTTGCAGAAGAACTTACTGTTGCTATTTCCGGATCGGGAAATTTTGATGCTTCTGGTTTTGAAGCAGAGGATGTAAATGTAAGCACTTCAGGATCAGGAAACTGCAAGGTATACTCAAATGGTTCTATTAAAGCGCGAATAGCGGGTTCCGGAAGTGTTTTGTATGACGGTAATGCCAGTATTGATGCCTCTATAGCCGGATCGGGGAAAGTAAGACAGATGTAACTACAGAATTACTGTAAAAGATAAAATGGAAACCGTTTCGCTTCAATTTTGGGCGGAGCGGTTTTTTATTTTCTAAGAATATCAATTTGACCGCCGGGGCCTAATTTTATAATGCTCGATGGTTGTGCCGCAGTGGTGTCGTCCTGTCTGAATTCGACAATGTAATCTACGGCATCTTTTATTTCGTCCGAAATTTCATCAAAAAATGCAGGCGATTTTTCTCCGCTTATATTGGCAGAAGTAGAAACCAGCGGTCGACGAAGGCGTTGCAAAAGCTGAGAAGTAAATGCTTCTTTTGTAAACCGGATACCAATGCTTCCATCTTCAGCAATGAGGTTTTTGGCCAGATTCTTCGCCCCTGAATAAATAACGGTTAACGGAGTTGTTGTTATCTCAATTAAATCCCAGGCAACCTCCGGAACTTCTTCCACATAACGGTCTAAAAGCGCCGGATTCTCCATTAAAACAAGCATGCTTTTTGAATCTTCTCTCTTTTTAATTTGATAGATTCGTTTTACAGCCTCCGGGTTTGTTGCGTCGCACCCAATTCCCCAAATTGTGTCGGTGGGATAAAGAATTACACCACCATTCTTTAACACTTCCAATGCTTTTTTTATATCGTCGTGCATAATACAGATTCTTTATTGTTGGGCCATTATTTCCGTATATAAACGCATTAATCGTTCAGCATAACTTTTTGCCGAAAATTCATTCGCCCTCTCCATCCCTTTTTCAATCAGTTGTTGCTTAAGCTTTTTGTCTGTTATGATATTGTGTATCTGTTCTCCGAGTTTATCCTCGTTCTCTGGCGAGCAAAGTAACGCTGCTCCTCCGGCTGTTTCAGGCAAACACGAAACATTGGATGTAATTACAGGGCAACCGCATGCCATTGCTTCGATAACTGGCAGTCCGAATCCTTCAAAAACCGAAATGTAAACAGAGAGTTCTGCTAACTGGTAAAGGCCGGCCAAATCCTTTTCCGGGATATTTTTCAGAAAAATTACTTTGTCTTTTATCCCTTTTTCAGCCAAGTATTTGTGAATGTCGTTGCAATACGAAGTTGGATTACCTACCAGAACGAGGGGGATGTCAATATTTTTAGTCTGTAATGCCTTTATAATCGATAGCTGGTTTTTACGTTCTTCAACAGTACCAACAGCCAAAATAAAACAATCCGGCAGTTTATACTTCGCTTTTACCTTTTCGGTATCGGCTTCCTCAAAAAACAAAGGAGAAATACTTTGATGAACAATTTCGATTTTTGCTGGGCGTATACCAAAAAAAGAAACGATATCGGCTTTGGTCTGTTCGCTTATTGCAATGATTTTTGTGGCAGTGTTACAAGCATATTTTGCTTTTTGGTAGTAAATCTTTCGGTCAATAAATTTATAAAACTCAGGATAACGCATAAAAATCAGATCGTGAATAGTAACTACCGACGGTACAGATGTTTTATCGATTCCTTTGGGTAATTCGTTACTCAACCCATGAAACAAATCAATATTTTCATGTTCCAGTTCTTTGCTTAGTTGAAATTGTCGCCACATTGATTTTTTAATTTTCGACATTGATTTTGGTGGCGACACAATTTTAAAAGTATCCTGCTGCCTGAGCATGCCAACTTTAACTTCGGGAGTAAATAAGGTATATTGGTTTTGCGGGAAATGTTCCTGAATTGCATTCAAGGCATTCCTGCTGTAATTTCCCAATCCGGAAGTATTTGAAAAAGCTCGTTTGGCGTCGTATCCTAAATTCATTTAAGCAGTTATTAGTACGCCTAAATTACGAAAAAGACCGAGCAAACGACCGGTCTTTAAATGTAGTTTGAATATTTCTTAAACTTAAAAGTCTCTTACTCCATCAAAATCCAGCGTAGCAAAATAATCTTCCAATGTTTCTGCGCGGCGGATTTCAACAACTTCGCCGTTTTCACGAAGAAGTAACTCGGCAGAACGCAATTTGCCATTGTAATTAAATCCCATTGAATGGCCATGTGCTCCGGCATCATGAATCACAACAAAGTCATCCGGTTCCAGCTTTGGCAGTTTACGGTCTATCGCAAATTTATCGTTGTTCTCACACAACGAACCGGTAACATCATAGATAAACTCTGCTGGTTCGTTTTCTTTTCCCGGAACCGAAATGTGGTGGTATGCTCCGTAAAGCGCCGGCCGCATAAGGTTTGCCATGCAGGCATCAAGGCCGGCAAAAGTCTTGTATGTTTCTTTTATGTGGCGAACTTTTGTAACCAGGTATCCGTAAGGGCCGGTAATAGCACGCCCAAGTTCAAAGAATATTTTCAATGGTGCAAGCCCCTTTTCAGCAATCATTGTGTTGTATAATTTCTTTATGCCTGCACTCACATACTCCAGATCAACGGCTTTTTCTTCTGGTTTGTAAGGGATTCCGACACCGCCACCTAAATTGACGAACTCAATTTTAACCCCTGTTTCTTCGTAAACCTCGGCAATCAGTTTGAAAAGCAATTCTGCAGTTTCAACAAAATAATCAGGATCAAGCTCGTTTGAGGCTACCATAGTGTGAATGCCAAATCGTTTTACGCCTTTTTCTTTAAGAATACGGTACCCTTCAATCATTTGGTCGTGGGTAAAACCATATTTTGCTTCTTCCGGATGACCGATAATTAGATTGCCCTCTTTTAAGCTCCCCGGATTATAACGCATACAAATTGTTTCGGGTAAGCCCACATTTTTCTCCACAAAATCGATATGCGAAATATCGTCGAGGTTAATAATGGCATCCAATTCTTTAGCTAACTGAAACTCGTAGGCCGGAGTATCGTTCGATGTCAACATAATTTCGTCGCCATGCATACCAATACGCTTTGCCAGTTCCAGTTCTGCAATTGAACTACAGTCGATCCCAAAACCTTCTTCCCGCAATACTTTCATCAGGTAAGGATTTGGTGCCGATTTTATCGCATAATATTCCTTAAAGCCCTCGTTCCACGAAAAAGCTTTTACAAAGGCTTTTGCATTTTCACGTATCGCTTTCTCATCGTAAATGTGAAAAGGCGTTGGGAATTTCTCCGCAATAGTAGTAAGCTGTTCTTTTGAAAAAGGTAGTTTTTTGTCTGCCATGGTATTCTAATTACTTAAGGGCTACAAAAGTAATGTTTCTAACTGACTTTTATAGAATTGATCTAAATAATGCAAATCCGAATTAACTGGAAATTTACATATTTGAGAAGCTACGAGTTGCGAGCCATGAGCTTGGAGCTCTTTTGTGGGGTTTGATTAGGTCGATTGCAAATGACAAGCGATTATTTTTCAGCCAGACTCATTGCCGCACGAATACCATCGGCGGCACTCGAAACGATTCCGCCTGCGTAACCACTTCCTTCGCCAATAACATACAGGTTTTCGAAGCCTTCGCAAAGCCCATTTTTTTCGCGAATTACCTGTATCGGCGACGATGTTTTACTTTCGAAACCCAATAAGTTTCCTTGTTCAAAACCACGCATTTTGCGGATGAAATCTTGCAATCCGGCTTGCATTGATTGAACCACAGGTGTAGGAAGTAAGCTCCAAAGTGGCGCCGGAACTAATCCAAGCGGATAACTGCTATCAAGTTGTGTTGATTTACTTTTCTGGTTTATAAAGCTGGCAATACTACATGCAGGTGCTGCATAGCCTCCTGCGAAATTGTAAAAAAGCTCCTCTAGTTTCTGTAGTTGTTCTAACGCTTCAAGCGGCGACACTGTTTTTCCGGCCAACTCATCGGGATGGATACCTGCAACACAGGCAGCGTTGGCAAACAGTCCGTTACGTTTGTAATAACTCATCCCGTTTACAATGTTGGTATTTTCGTAAGCAGCAGCAGGAACCACGGTTCCTCCCGGGCACATACAAAACGAAAATACCTGATGCACCCCGTCGGCTCGTGAAGTGAGTCGGTACTCGGCAGCTTTCAATCCCGGGAGTGCGGGTTTTCCCCATTGGGCAATATTAATGGTTTCCTGCTTGTGTTCCATTCGGCTGCCAATGGCAAAATTCTTGGTTCGAAAAGGAACACCGCAGCTGATCAGCATTTTATAGGTTTCGTACGCTGAGTGTCCCGGAGCAATAAAAACGGCATCAGCCTCAAAGTTTCCGGCAGAAGTTAGGACTTCGCTTACTTTTCCTTTTATAATTTTCAGATCTTCCAGCTGTGTTTCAAAAAGCATTTGACCTCCAAGTTCTTCAAATTCGTGCCGTAGGTTTTTCACGATTTTTCGCAGGTTGTCGGTACCCAAATGCGGATGAGTCATGTACATAATTTCGGTAGGTGCACCAGCCTTTACATAGCTAGAAAGGATAAAATGTTTTTCTTTTGAAATGTGTTTTGAGCGCGAAGTTAGCTTTCCGTCAGAGAAAGTTCCGGCGCCACCTTCACCAAAAGCATAGTTGTTTTGAGCGTTAAAAACTCCACTGCGTTCGAAATGAGAAATGGCTTCACCACGTTTTTTAACGTCGGAGCCGCGTTCGATCAATGTAACACTGAAACCTGCTTTTTGCAAAACAAAGGCATTAAAGAAACCTGCCGGACCGCTACCAACCACTACAATTCTCCGGTTTCTTTTTTTGAACGGAATCTGCAATTCATCTTGTACAGAAGACTCGTCGCCTTTTATTTGAGATGAATTAACCAGCACTTTTACTAGCCAGAAAATATTTTTCTTGTTCCGGGCATCCAGACTTTTGCTTTCAGTTTGAAAAGAAAAATCCCGGATGTTGAGCTGGCGAGAAATACGTCCCTTTAGCTGTTCTTCCGTGTAATTGGTAGGTAATTTTAAACTGATGGCCTTTGTTCCCATGTCGGTATAATTTCGGTTCAAAAGTAGGCATTCGATGTGTTATTTGGAACAGCTCGTGAGCTTCATCTTAAAATTATTGTAACTGAATCGGTTTTCGCACGTCTGATCTTATGTGATGATTAATAGTGAATTCGCGGGAAATGGAAAACAATAATTCATTCACCGTTGATAAACCTTTGTTCGTCGAATAAACAGTAAGAGGTTCAGTTATTTTCATCACTTTTAATGCAGAAAACAAAAAACAACACTTTAAAAGCAAGTTCAAGCCATGATTAGTCTTAACAATGTACACAAA
Organism: uncultured Draconibacterium sp.; assembly: GCA_963677455.1. Lineage (GTDB taxonomy): Bacteria > Bacteroidota > Bacteroidia > Bacteroidales > Prolixibacteraceae > Draconibacterium. Next base: position 5,493,912 of record OY781971.1, on the reverse strand, counting down.
ACGTATGTTACCGGTAACAATTCGCTTCATGTATTAAAAGGAATTGATCTGGAAATTGGTAACGGCGAGTTTGTTTCGATTATGGGGTCGTCTGGTTCCGGGAAGTCAACCCTTTTAAATATTTTGGGTATTCTTGATAATTACGACCAAGGATCGTATGAATTAAACGGCGAGTTGATCAAAGACATGTCGGAGAAAAAAGCTGCTCAGCTTCGGAATGAACTGGTTGGTTTTGTATTTCAGTCGTTTAACCTGATTTCTTTTAAAAACGCGATGGAAAACGTTGCGCTTCCGCTTTACTACAAAGGTGTTAACCGAAAAAAAAGAAACACTATTGCCATGGAATACCTCGATAAAGTTGGGTTGGCCGATTGGGCAACACATTTGCCCAACGAAATGTCGGGCGGACAGAAACAGCGCGTAGCAATTGCTCGCTCATTGATTTCGAAACCAAAAATTATTCTTGCCGACGAACCAACCGGAGCACTCGATACCAGTACATCTTATGAAGTAATGGATATTTTAAAAGAAATTAATGCCGATGGAATAACCGTTATTCTGGTTACTCATGAGCACGATATTGCTGCAATGACACAAAAGATTGTCCGCCTGAAAGACGGGAGAATTGATGAGATCATCAAAAATGGCGACCTGAAAGATTTTCAGCATCAGTATGCCAAAGAGATGAAAACTGCTTAATTCAATCGCAGTTTACAGTTTCAGTTAACAGTGTTTTACTTTGAATTTTAAATACTGAACTATTATGTTCGACATCGATAAATGGCAGGAGATTTTTGCCACAATTAAAAAAAACAAATTACGCACTTTTCTTACCGGGTTTGCTATTGCCTGGGGGATTTTTATGCTAATGGTTTTACTTGGTGCAGGAAACGGGTTGAGCAATGGCGTAAGCTCTAACTTTGACGGAAATGCAACAAATGCCATGTGGATTTGGAGCCGCGAAACAAGTCTTCCCTTTCAGGGATTAAAAGCCGGCCGGAGAATTTTTTTTGATATGAAAGACTACGACGACATTAAAAAGATGGATAACATCGATAAAATTTCGGCGCGGTATTTTAGTGGTTCCCGAACTTATTCCTATAAAAACGAGTACGGACAGTATACAACACAAGGTTGTCATCCTGATTATCTTGATATTGAAAAACTTAAAATTCAGGAAGGGCGGTTTATTAACGATATTGATATTCAGTACAAGCGAAAAGTGGTGGTAATTGGGAAAGAAATTAAAGACGCACTTTTTAAAACAACGAATCCGGTTGGAGAATACCTTAATATTGGTGGCGTTCTATATAAAATTATTGGTGTTTATGCCGAGTCGAACCCGCAGGAAGGAGCGCAGCAGGGATTAATCCCGATTACAACAGCACAACTTCTTTTCAATATTGGCAACCGTGTCCATAATCTAGCACTTACAACTACCGATGTCTCGAAAAAGAAAAGCTTAGAGATTGAAAATGAAATCAGGGCTTTATTGTCGGCAAATCATAAGGTAGATGTTAATGATGCCCGTGCAATTGGTATTTATAATTCGTTGGAAGATTACATTGAAACCATGAATATTTTTAAAGCCATTAAAATGTTTATTTGGCTGATTGGTATCGGGACGCTAATTGCCGGAATAGTGGGCGTAAGCAACATTATGCTTATTGTGGTTAAAGAGCGAACCAAAGAAATTGGCATTCGGAAAGCCATAGGCGCTTCGCCATCGTCGATTATTGGTTTAATCTTGCTCGAATCGGTTTTTATTACACTGATAGCCGGTTACATAGGCATGCTGCTGGGAATTTCGTTGATGGAGCTTGTTAATTTTGTGATGGAGAGCCAGGCTGGCGCTGCATCAAACGGCGATCGGGGGCAGGTTACAATGTTTCTGAATCCAACAGTCGATCTTCGTATCGCCATCAGCTCGTTATTGTTATTGGTTGGAGCCGGTGCCCTGGCCGGGTATATACCAGCCAAACGTGCAGCTTCAATAAAACCTATCGAAGCACTTCACTACGAATAAACTGAGTACTATGATTGAAAGAATAAACGAAATACTTGCCGCTTTAAAGAAAAACAAACTCCGTAGTTTTTTAACCGCTTTTGGTGTTTTCTGGGGAATATTTATGCTGATTATTATGGCTGGCGCCGGAAAAGGCTTGGAACAGGGAGTTCTGACCGGAGTAGGAAAAATTGCTACCAACTCGTTTTTTATGTGGACTGAGCGTACCGGGAAACCATACGAAGGGTTTCGCCGCGGAAGAAATTGGAATTTTAACAACGAAGATGTTGAATATATTCGGGCTCATGTGCCCGAAGTTGAGATAATTGCACCCCGGATATTTGGCTCGTGGTTAAGTGGAAATAATACCGTTAGAGGCGACCGTTCCGGTTCTTTTAACATTAAAGGCGATTATCCGGAATGGGAAAATATCGATCCGGGAGAGTTTCCGTATGGACGATGGCTAAACCAAATAGATATTCAGCAACGCCGGAAAGTTTGTGTTATAGGAGAGAAGGTGTATGACGAGATGTTTAAAAAAGACGAAAATCCAATTGGTGAATACCTGCGTGTTGGAGGTATTTACTATCAGGTTGTAGGAGTTATTCATCCCGTATCAAATATAAACATGAACGGACGAACCGATGAGAGTATTTTTCTCCCTTTTACAACAATGCAGGTTGCCTACAATTACGGAAACGATGTGCATATGTTGGGAATTACCACCGCTAAAGGATACAGCGCAGGTTATGTAGAGGATAAAGTAATTGCTTTAATTAAACAGCGGCATAAAATTGCTCCCGACGATGTACAGGCAATCGGACATATAAATTTGGAAAAGCAGTTTAAGCAGTTTGAAACTTTATTTGCCGGAATCCGGATTTTAACCTGGGTTGTTGGTATTGGAACTTTGTTGGCCGGGGTTATTGGGGTTAGCAATATTATGTTGGTAATTATAAAAGAGCGGACCAAAGAAATAGGAATTATGCGTGCCATTGGTGCAACGCCACGGGTTATTATTTCTCAAATAATTTCAGAGAGTGTATTTCTAACTACTCTTGCCGGCTATGTTGGCCTGTTTTTCGGAATCTTCATTTTAGAAATTGTAAATATTGTACTTACCAGCGCTGCCGAAAATGGCTCGGATATATTTATTAAGAACCCCGAAGTGAGCATTACTGTTGCCGTTTCGTGTCTTGCAATACTAATCATATCCGGAGCTTTTGCCGGTTATATCCCGGCCCGTAAAGCCATCCAGATAAAACCCATTGATGCGTTAAGAACAGAAAATTAAAACAAAAAATAATTATTCAGCCATGAAAAAGTTTTTTAAAATCTTACTTATTGTCTTTTTAATTGTTTCTCTTTTCGGAACAGTTTATTTCTTGTACACAAAGTCGAAAAAACAACCCGATGTTTTTAAAACCGAATCACCAAAAATTGATAACATCGTAAAAAAAACGGTAGCTACAGGTTCGGTTGTTCCGCGTAAAGAAATTGAGATTAAACCCCAGGTATCAGGAATTGTAGAAGAGATTTATCTTGAAGCCGGATCGAAAGTAAAAACAGGTGATATTATTGCCAAAGTAAAGATTATTCCTGATATGGTTACTCTGAACAATGCCGAATCGAGAGTAAACCAGGCACAGCTAAATTACGATGATGCCAAAATCGATTATAACCGTCAAAAAGAGTTGTACGATAAAAGCATAATTCCCTACGAAGAATACCAGAAAGCGCAACTTTCGTTTAACACTGCCAGAGAAGAGTTAGAAGCTGCACAGAACAACCTCGATTTAATACGGAAAGGTGTTACCAAAAAAACCGCTCATGAATCGAATACGCTCATCCGCTCAACAATCAACGGAATGATTTTGGATGTTCCGGTAGAAGTGGGTAATTCTGTTATTCAGTCGAATACATTTAACGATGGGACTACAATTGCAGTTGTTGCCGATATGAGTGATATGATTTTTGATGGCCAGGTAGATGAAACCGAAGTCGGAAAAATTCATGAGGGAATGGATATAATTCTTACTATCGGTGCTATTGAAGATGAAACATTTAAAGCAAAACTCACTTACCTTTCGCCTAAAGGGGAAGAGGAAAACGGGGCAATTCAGTTTAAAATAAAAGCCGATGTAAACCTGAAAGAAGGACAGTTTATTCGCGCCGGTTACAGTGCCAATGCAAATATTGTTCTCGAAAGAAAAGACAGTGTAATGGTAATTCCTGAAGGCTTGCTGCAATTTGAAGACGACTCTTCGTTTGTTGAAGTAAATATAGGAACGCTTGAAGAGCCAAATTACGAAAAACGCTTTGTTACAACAGGCTTGTCTGATGGAATTAATATTGAAATTACCGACGGGCTGAAACCGGAGGATAAAGTAAAAGGAGAAAAGGTAGACCCGAAACAGTTAAGCCAGCTAGAAGCCAATAAAGGCTGATTTTAGGTAGTTCACAAAGGTTTATGTAAATTAGTCGCAAACAAAAAACAATATCACATGAAGAATCTACTATCCTTATTTATTGGGCTTCTGCTGTTAAGTAATTCAGGATATTTGAAAGCACAACAAACCTGGGATTTGCAAAAGTGCTTCGAGTATGCCATCGAGAATAACTTACAGATAAAAAGACAGGAAGTTAATACCCAGTACAACGAGAATCAATTAAAACAAGCAAAAGACAACAGGCTGCCTAATTTAAATGGACAAGTCTCTAACGATTATAGTTTTGGGCGATCCCTAACGAACAAAAACACCTACGACAATATTAATTCGACCAGTGTTTCGGGGTATATCAACACCGACCTAACTATTTTTAACGGGATGACCCTTACGAATACCGTTAAACAGCGCGAACTTGACCTACAGGTGACATTACAAGAGTTGCAAAAAACCAAAGACGATATTATGCTTTCGATTGCAGCAGAGTATCTGCAGATTTTATTTGCCGAAGAGGTTATTGAAGTTACAAAAGCAAACATTGAAGTTACAAAATATCAGATTGAACGTACCAAACAGTTAGTAGATGCCGGAAGCCTTGCTAAGGGCGCATTGCTTGAAATTGAAGCACAATTAGCCCGTGAAGAGCTACAGTTGGTAAACAATCAGAACGATATACAATTGGCGTACCTTAACCTTTATCAGTTTTTGGATCTTCCTATCGAACAAAGTTTTAAAATAGAAAAACCAAAACTCCCCGAGATTCAGCCAAACCTAACGGTTATGAACGCATTTGATGTGTTTAATAACGCTGTTAATGTTCGTCCGGAGATTAAAGCAGCCCAACTGCGTGTGCAAAGTGCCATGAAAGAACTTGAAATTGCGAAAGGAAACCAATATCCTAGCTTAAAACTTGGAGGAACATATTATACTAATTATAGTGATGCCAACAAAATTTACGACATAAGCACCGGACAAAGCTTAGGAACAATTTCTTTTGGCGACCAGATAAAAAACAACCGACGTTCGGGTTTGGGCTTAACACTTAACATTCCCATCTTCAATCGTTTCCAAGTTAAAAACGGCATCACTAATTCCGAGTTGCAAATACAAGATTACAAATACCAGTTACAATCAGCCCGCAACGTTTTACGTAAAGATATTGAACAGGTTTATACCAAATCCCTTGCGGCTTTTAACCGCTACTTATCTTCACAAAAAGCTGTAGAATCAATGAAAGAAGCTTTTCGTTATACCGAAGAAAAATTTAATGTGGGAATGATAAACTCGGTGGAATACAACCAAAGTAAGAACAATTTAACTGTTGCTCAATCCGATTTATTACAGGCTAAATACGAATATATTTTCCGTACAAAAATACTTGATTTCTACAACGGTGTACCAATCACCTTGTAGCATATCATGCTTGAACATTGTTTTTTGTGCCCCTGACGGATACGTCGGGGGCTTTTTGTTTGTACAGTGCTGGTTTTTAGCTGGAATATGTTTTTATAAGAAAAGTTTTAGAGGTGGGTTGAAATAACAGGAAATTAATTAAAGATACCCTTTATTTGGAAATTTGAGCAGAACAGTAGCTCCGACTGTTTCATTGTTTTTTATTTTGATTTCGCCGTTATGGGCATCCATAATCATTTTTATAAGTGTCAGGCTAATACCTTTATCTTCATCTCTGTGCTCGTCGCCAATTGTGAATAATTTGTATGGATTCTTTAAAATCTTGTCAGGGAAGCCTGCTCCGAAGTCTTTAAATTCCAGGCAAACGAAATTCGTACAAATATTTACGTTTATGGTAACTACTCCATCTGGAAGTGAATAACGCACAGCGTTGTGCAGTAGCCTTTCGATACACATTTTTATCAAACGGGCTTCTCCATATATTTTCGATTCTTTCCGGTTAAGAACAATGCGAACATCCTTTTCTTTGATTGATTGGCTGAATAAATAAACAATCTCTTCAAGGAAAGTTCCAATTTCAATTTCTTTACAAACAAGTGCTTTTTCTTTGGTTCTTAATTCGGTTACCAATAAACTAACCTGGGCAAACTTTTCGAGCCGTTTTGCAGAAATTTCGAGGTATTCCAGCATTTTGTAGAATTCATGATCCACCAGTTCTTCTTTTAATATTCCGGTAAAACCAATAATTCCATTAAGTGGTGTATTAATTTCATGGCTAATAAGTTTCAGAAAGTCCGCTTTTGTATCGTCAAGCTTCTGAAGTTCATCGTTGGCCTTTCTCAACTCATTATTGGTGGCAACCAATTGTTTTGTTCGTTCTTCAACCTTTCTTTCCAACTGAGCATTCGCATTCCGCAAAAGCTCTTTGCTGTGTTTCAATTCGATGTGCGTTTTCACCCGGGCAAGTAATTCCTCGTTGTTAAAAGGTTTGGTAATATAGTCTTGTCCTCCGGCTTCGAAACCTTTTATTATATTTTCGGTATCGCTAAGGGCGGTTAAAAATATTACAGGAATATGGTTGAGTTTTTTGTTTTCCCTTATTTTCACACAGGTTTCAAACCCATCCATTTTGGGCATATTCACATCCAAAAGTATCAGATCGTAATCATTCGACTCGTTTAGCAAATCCAAGGCTTGCTGGCCGTCAAAAGCAAATCCGAAAACAAAGTTTGCTTCTTTCAACACAGAACCTATAACTTGAATATTTTTTATATTGTCATCAACTGCAAGTACTTTAAACATTTTATTGTCCATGGGGTTTTTATTTATTGTTGCTCTGTTATTTTGTCAATCAACTGTGGAAATGCTATTAAACTGTCCATGAGTTTTTTTATCTCAAATCGTTCGGTATATTCACAAATTTCTTCGGCATAATCATAAAGCAAGGTGCAGGAGGTTCCTTCTGCAAGTGTCATTAGTTTCCTTCCGAAGTCTTCAATTTGGTTAATAACCTGACCTTTAAGAGCCGATTCCTGTTGGGGAATAAAGTCTTTCTTAAGCTTTTTCACCAGTTCATCAAGAGTGTCTGGGTGTAGGTTGCCTCCTTTTACTTTACGTTTCTTTTTGTTGGTTTGTTCTTGTGTTTTAGCAATTAATTTGTATTTCAGATATTTTTTCAGAACCTCGGCAAATGTTGAAAAGACGAGTGGCTTTAACAGAAATTCGTCGAAGATTTTTAATTCGGCCTGATCATTAATATTGCTGCCAACTGATGCAGAGATTGCTATAATTGGCACATGCGATGTTTTTTTGCTCTTTCTGATTATATTACTTGCCCGAACTCCCGACATTACCGGCATTTTTAAATCCATTAAAATCAAATCCGGTTTATGAAGCTGGGATAATTTGACTGCTTCATGCCCGTTTCCGGCTTCAAGCAACTCAAGCGGCGAATATGCCAAAAAGTCTTTTATCAGCTCCCGGTTGTATTTGTTATCATCTACAATCAATACCTTTGCCTTATCAAATTTTATTGTTGAAGGATCAAAATCGGTGTCGCTATCTTTTAAAACCACATCATCATCAACATATATTTCAGGCAGAGATATTTTAAATTTGCTGCCCATTCCTACTTTGCTGGTCACTTTTATGGTTCCGTTCATCATGTCAACAATTTGCTTTACAATTGTGAGTCCTAACCCTGTACCTCCAAAGATTTTTTCGGGTTGTCCTTCCTGCTGGGTAAAGGGTTCAAAAATGCTTTTTAGTTGATCTTTCGGTATTCCAATCCCAGTATCTTCTATAAGTATGAATATGTCGCTTGTCTCGCTATTTCGCGGAATTATGTTGACATATAAATTTACGTATCCGCGCTCGGTAAATTTAACTGCATTTCCAATTAAATTGAAAAGCATCTGTTTTACGCGCACCTCGTCAATTAACAAATTCAGGTCTTCTGCTATTTCCGTTTTAACATAAAATTTGATGTTCTTGTCTTTTGCCAACGGACTGATAACTTGTTTGATATCCCGGAGGAGTTTTACCAGATTGGTCGGTTCGGGGTTTAATTTCATTTTCCCGGCTTCAATTTTAGAAAGATCAAGAATATCGTTGATGATGCTCAAAAGTGTTTTTCCGCTGCTTCGGATTGATGCCACCTGCGACTTCTTTTTAGGATCTTTTAAGGAGGTTTGCAGCAAGTTTGAGAAACCGATTATCGAGTTTAGCGGAGTTCTGATTTCGTGCGACATGTTAGCCAGAAAGATACTTTTAGACCGATTCGCTTCTTCTGCTGCCTGTCGGGCAATTCGCTCTTTCTCAATTTGCCTTTTTTCTGTAATGTCTTCAATGGTTGCATCGTAGAAATGTTCGCCGGTTTTTTCGTCGATGGTAAGCTTGGCATTTTCGCGTATATATATATATTCTCCGTTCTTTTTCATCCAAACCGATTCGTAATCGCTTACTCTTCCTTGCTCTTCCATTAAAGCAATAAACTCCTGTCTTTTCGAATGTTTCGAAAAACCTTCTTTTTGTAAGTCTCTTTTCTTAAGTTCTTCCAGACTATCAAAACCTAACAGCTTAATTAATGCGGGGTTGGCTAAAACTATTTCTCCTTCTTTTGAGGTACGGTAAATACCAAAAGTAGAGTTTTCGTATAGTTGACGGTATCTTTCTTCACTTAACAACAGCGCTTCTTCGGCTTGTTTCCGCTCCACAATATCCCGGACAACGGCAACTATTACCTTTTGATCCTGATCGAGTTTGGCCAATTTGAAAATGATTTCAACATCAATGTAATTTCCATTTTTATGCCGATGCACCGTTTCTATAAACAGCGATTTCTTCTGTCCCGAAACAAGAGGCTTTATGAGTTGTCTGTAGCTTTCTTCGTTGTATTCCGATTTAAAATCGAAAGGCATCATTTTTAATAACTCTTTCTCGGTATAACCAATCTGCTTTGATGCTCCCGAGTTTACATAAATGTGTCGAAGTGTATCGGGTTCAAACATAAAAATTCCGTCGGTGGTTTCGTCCAAAGCAGTAAGAATCTTTGTTCGTTCTTCGATGTTTTTAAGTTGTGTACTAATGTCGCGTATGGTTACAATCATTGATTTTGAAACGCTTGATTCCAACGGATTCAAAACAACTTCTACCGGTGTATGTACGCCATTTTTTCCGGTAATAGAGAGTTCGATATTCGTTTCAAATTCATTATTTCTTTCAATATGATTTGAATTTAAATACTTCTGTTCTAAGAACAATTCAGGAATGAAATCAGTAATTGGCTTTCCTTCAATTTCTTTTTTGCTGCAGCCAAACAAGATTGTTGTTTGGTCGTTAGCTATTTTTATGTTTTTCGAGTCATCAATTATCAGTATTCCTTCAGGCGACGAATTGAAAAGTCCTTCGAATTGGGTATTGGCACGTTTCTTTTCTGTTATATCTCTTGTATACCCAATAACTTTAATAATTTCACCATTTTCGTCTAACTGTGCCCTGCCCGCAAACAAAAACCATCCATATTCACCGTTCTTCTTTTTTAACAGAACCTCAACGTTAAACGGATTGTTTCTTAGGGAATAGCTTTTTAAGCGGTTGCTTACATAATCCTTGTGTTTAGGGTGGATAAGATTAAAAACATTATTCATGTTCGAATCCAGTTCTTCCTGCGTGTATCCGGTCAATTCGCAAAACTTATCCGAAAGGTAATCTCTTTTGCCCGTTTTGTTCCATTCCCAAATCCCCAGGTTGGTGCCAGATACCAGCAGCTGAAAACGCTCTTCGTTTTTACGCAAAGCTTCTTGTGTATGCTTCCATTCAGTAATATCTTCAAGTTGCGAAATAAAATACAATGGGGCACCGTCGCGGCTTCTAACCAGAGAAACACTCAGAAGTACCCAAACAATGTTCCCTTTTTTGTGGAAGTAGCGTTTTTCAATTTTATAGGTTTGAATCTTTCCTTCAAGCATTTTTAATACGTAACCCAAATCCAGATCCAAATCATCGGGATGTGTAATGTCTTGAAACGTAAGCTGCATTAATTCGTTTTCGGAGTAACCAACCAAATGGCAAACCGATTGGTTTACCTTTAACCATGTTCCATCCGGGGCAACCAAGGCCATTCCTATTGATGCATATTGGAAAGCTTTTGAAAATCTTTCCTGGCTTTCGAAATATTCGTCTGAAGGCTGATTCGGAGAGCTTTGATCTTTTCTTTTTTGTTCCGCTTTTTCAATCAGAGTTATTGTGCAATTTATCTGAAGAGGAGAAATGCCGGCTTCAGCAACTGCATTAAATAACAATTTCAAAAACTTACCAGCTATTTCGCAGTTGAATAAAGCAGGAGCGAAATCTCCGTTTTTGATGCCTCTTTCCATCCATAATACGAATCTATCTTTTTCTGTTTGAGTTAGATAGTCATAAATTTCCACTTTTTTTTCACTGCTTGCAATATTAAACAAGCTGGTAAAAAGATCATTAGCATCTAAAACCTCACCTTTGCTGCTTATTGTACAAAAAGGCAAAGGAACTTTATTAAATAAATTTTTGTTCACCATTCTACCTAAGTTCTCTGGTAATGCCACGAATTTTTATCCGATAATTCCAGTTAATAAAAACACAAAAAATATTTATTTTAAAGCCAAGTAAAATTCCTATTCTATTGCGCCCTATGTGTTAAACAATCAGCATCTTATAAAAGTTTTAAAAATACAAAAAAAGATGATTGAACGATTGTTTCCATTCTTGGTTAATGCACAAGTGTACATATTTGCCGAATAATATAAGAATAGTATTCTTCTTATTTAATGGATGAAACAAACCCGACTTTTCTTTAACATAAAAGATCTTTTACCGAATCGTTAAGCTGGCAGCTGGCAGCCTGGTTTGGTTTTAAACATTGAGAAAATAGATTATCTTTGCATGCTTTAGAACAATTTGACAGCTAATTATTTAAGTTAAAATATTTTCTAACAGTAAAAGAAACAATAAAATGAAAGTAACAGTAGTTGGAGCAGGTGCAGTTGGAGCAAGTTGTGCCGAATATATCGCCATTAAAAATTTTGCAGATGAGGTTGTATTAATCGACATTAAAGAAGGTTTTGCTGAAGGTAAGGCAATGGATTTAATGCAGACTGCATCGTTAAATGGGTTCGACTCTACAATTGTTGGTACTACTAACGATTATTCAAAAACTGCCGGCAGCGACGTAGCTGTAATTACAAGTGGTATTCCGCGTAAACCAGGAATGACACGTGAAGAACTAATTGGCATTAACGCAGGAATTGTAAAAGACGTGGCTACAAAATTGATTGCTGAGTCGCCAAACGTAGTTATTATTGTGGTTAGTAACCCAATGGATACAATGGCTTACCTGGCTCACAAAGCTACTGGTCTTCCTAAAAACCGTATCATCGGTATGGGGGGAGCATTGGATAGTGCACGTTTCAAATACAGATTGGCCGAAGCAATTGGTTGTCCTCAGTCGGATGTAAGTGCAATGGTAATCGGTGGTCACAGCGATACAGGTATGGTTCCGCTGATCGAAAAAGCAGTTGTAAACAGTGTTCCTGTTTCTGAATTTATTTCAGACGAAAAAATGGCAGAAGTAGTGGAAGCTACCAAAGTTGGTGGTGCAACGCTTACTAAGTTGTTGGGAACAAGTGCTTGGTATGCGCCGGGAGCGGCTGTATCTGAATTGGTGAAAGCAATCGCACTCGATTCTAAAAAAGTATTCCCTTGCTCAGCACTTCTTGAAGGAGAGTATGGTTTAAACGACATCTCGTTAGGTGTACCTTGTGTAATTGGTAAAAACGGTATCGATAAAGTGTTGGAAATTGAACTATCTGACGCTGAAAAAGAAAAACTGGTTGCCAGTGCCGAAGGTGTTTCAAAAGTAAATGCGCTACTGTAACAGCCGAAAAAATTAATAGATCGTATAAAAAGGCGGTTGATCCATCGAGGGTCGGCCGTCTTCTATTTTTATCTGTTACCTTTAGTCGATGGCGTATAAAATTCCGATAGAACTAATTGAACTGGAAAGCGAGAATTATCACATACTTGTAAGCTCGGTGTTTAGCGACCGGGAAACAGGGAAATGGGTAATTGATACGGGCGCTTCAAAGTCGGTGTTCGACAAAAATCTACAGGAGTACATTGAGCACACCGATGGTGTATCAGAAGATTTACACTCGGCTGGAATTAGCGACGAACCGATGAAAGGTCAAATAGCTCAGTTGAAGCCCTTATCTTTTTCTGGCTTGAAAATTCCCGATATGAAAGTGGTTGTTTTAGATCTGGCACACATTAATCAGCTTTATGCATCTACCGCCGGCATCGAAATTTGTGGTTTGCTAGGTGGTGATTTTTTAATGAAACACAACGCAGTAATTGACTACCGCACAAAAAAAATGACCTTACGCAAATAGTTTGGTAAACTCAGCCACGGTATCTGGGACAACATATTTCAGATAGTCGTTTAAAAAGTTTTGTCTGAAGTGATCAATGTTCCAGTCGGGCTCGGATAGCTTTTTTACATCCTGCTTCCAAACAAAAACACTGGCTTTTACGGGCTTTGAATCAATCGTAATTTCTAACGTTCTACAATCATAATCATCTCCTTCATAAAAACGTAGTACTTCTGCCGACCTCGCATCAACATTCATCACAAGTTTTCCTTTTACGTATTCTCCTTCGGCTTCAACTACTGCCGGGTAATCGCCCTCAGCAACTTGCATTCGTTTGTAATTTTTAAGTTCAGCATTGTGTGTTAAAAATGATCTCCCTGTGAGGCCTTCCAAAATTTCGGGAAATAATAAAGTTCCGTATACAAAAACATGTTGCATAAGATGTTAGTATTAAAAAGGATGCTCCAAATTTAATAGCTTCATCTTTGGAAACCTGAACTATTTCGGTATATTTGCTCCGCTTAAAATTAACCTGTTGAGAATTAAAGAACATATCACAAAAAGGCTGCTGGTTCGTTTGGCTTTTTTCCTGGCATTAACAGGAGCAGCACTTATGCTTGATGCTTACTTCGAAAAAAATCCGGCAGATTTTGATAATCTTCAAACCGGGACAGAGGAGCATAATCCTGAACAAGGCGAAGTTTATGTTCTGGCTCAAACAACTACTTTTACGGTTAAATCATCTCTTCAGAGAGCTTCTACAAAGAATGTACAGATTGAGAAGCAAGCCCGATTTCTAAGAAATTATTATTCAATTCGAAATTACCAGGTACGTAAAGCAGAAGCGACTAGTCAAACTTCTCCGCTTATTGCTTCTTATCATTTTCTGGCTTTTCAAACCCATCTTTTCCCGCCAGACGAAGATACGTACGCGTAATCTCTATTTCTCAATTGTTCCTATTCTAAAATCAGGGACAACCTTAGGGCATTTAATCACCTATTTTTCTGAATTACATTCAAATAACTTATCATAAACAAACATTAAAATCATTTAAAAATGCAAAACAAAGGTGCAGTTTTAACATTTGCAATCCTGTTGGCTGCTGTTTGCCTTTACCAGTTATCATTTACCTGGAAATCGCAACAGATAAAAGAAGAAGCCGCAGAATATGCACAAGGAAATCCTGATCTGGAGTATCAGTACCTTGATTCAATGGCCGGAGAAGTTGTATACAATTTCTTAGGGCTGAAAAAATTTACTTACAAAGATGTTCGTGAGCTAGAAATGAACCTTGGTCTTGACCTGAAAGGTGGTATGAACGTAACACTTGAGGTTGAAGTAAAAGACATTATCCGTGCGATGTCGAACTACAGTGACGATGAAACTTTTAACAAAGCATTGGCACTGGCCGACGAACAAAAAAAGAATTCGCAGGAAGATTATGTGACGCTGTTTGGAAAAGCCTTTGAAGAGCTTGATCCAAATGCAAAACTGGCGTCTATTTTCAATACCCTGGCGTTGCGCGACCGTGTAAACTTTAATACAACCAATGCTGAAGTAATGCAAATTATCCGTCAGGAAACTGATGCAGCGATTGATAATGCATTCAACATTATTCGTACGCGTATCGACCGTTTTGGTGTAGCACAACCAAATATTCAACAGTTGCAAACACGCGGTCGTATTTTGGTTGAACTACCGGGTGTAAAAGATCAGAACAGGGTTCGTTCGTTGCTTCAGGGAACTGCAAACCTTGAATTCTGGGAAACTTATGAAAATTCAGAAGTTTACCCATACATGCTTCAGGCTAATGAAAGAATTAAAGAGCTTGAATCTTTAAAAACTGAAAGTGCCTCTTCAACAGGAGAAGGAGAAGGAGAAGGAAATGAAGCTGTTGCAGCTGCTGACACTAGCAGCGAGGAAAACTCTCTGTTAGCTGAAATGGAATCAGAAACGGATACAACCGGTGTTGATAACCTTGCTGATTTCCAAAATCAGTATCCTTTATTCGCATTATTGAATCCTAGTACCGCTCAAGATGGCCAGTTATTTCCTGGGCCTGCAGTTGGTATTGCGCATTCAAAAGACACTGCTGCGGTAGATGCTTATTTGAGAATGCCTCAGGTAAGAAATTTATTTCCAAGGGATATGAAATTCGAATGGACTGCAAAATCTGTAGATGAAGCTGGTCTGTACTACCGCTTGATTGCCCTGAAAGTTACTACACGTGACGGAAATCCACCACTTGATGGCGATGTTATTACAGATGCTCGTCAGGATTTCGACCAAATGGGTTCGAATCCTGAGGTATCAATGCAAATGAATGCTGAAGGATCAAAAATCTGGCAGCGCATGACCAAGGAAAATGTTGGAAAATCTATTGCAATTGTATTAGATGGTTATGTTCGTTCTTTCCCAAGAGTAAACGGAGAAATTGCTGGTGGTCGTTCAAGCATTACAGGCTTGGAAAGTATTGAGGAAGCAAAAGACCTTGCAAACGTTCTGAAGTCGGGTAAAATGCCGGCTCCGGCACGTATTATCCAGGAAGAAATTGTTGGTCCTTCACTTGGTCAGGAAGCAATCAGAAGCGGTTTTATGTCGTTTGCAATTGCTTTTGTGCTTATACTGGCTTATATGCTGTTCTTCTACAGTAAAAATGCTGGTTTAGTTGCCAATATTGCATTGTTGGCCAACATATTCTTTTTAATGGGGGTTCTTGCCTCATTAGGAGCCGTGCTAACACTGCCGGGTATTGCAGGTATTGTACTTACTATAGGTATGTCGGTGGATGCCAACGTGCTTATTTATGAACGTGTTCAAGAAGAATTACGTTCCGGCAAAGGTGTTAAACTGGCGATTTCGGATGGTTATAAAAATGCATATTCAGCAATTATCGATGGACAGGTAACAACCTTCTTGACTGGTATTGTTCTTTATTTATTCGGTTCTGGTCCAATTAAGGGTTTTGCTACCACTTTAATGGTAGGTATTGCAACGTCTCTTTTTACTTCAATTTTTATTACCCGACTAATTTTCGAATGGTATTTGAAAAAAGGTGGCCGAATTCTGTTTACGTCTACAATGACAGAAAGCTGGTTGCGTAATGTAAAAATCAAGTTCCTTGAGAAAAGAAAAATAGCTTATATTATTTCTGGAGCCTTGATTATATTGTCGATCGGTTCTTTTGTTACTCGCGGGTTAAACTACGGAATTGACTTCAAAGGAGGTCGTACTTATGTAGTTCGTTTCGACGAAGAAGTAAAAGTTTCTGATGTTCAAGCATCATTAGCCGATGTATTCAATACAGCGCCGGAAGTAAAAATATTTGGAGAAAACAACCAAGTAAAAATTACCACCGATTTCAGAATTGAAGACGATAGTGAAGATGTAGACAACGAAGTAGAAGCATTACTGATGCAAGGATTGCAGAAAGGTGGATTTATAGGTAACGATGTTACTTTGGAGCAATTCACGGATGTATATCAGCAAAGTTCTCAAAAAGTTGGGCCTACAATTTCTGATGATATTAAGAAAGATGCCGTTATCGCAATTGCATTCTCATTGCTTATCATTTTCTTATATATTCTGGTTCGTTTCCGCAACTGGCAGTATGGTTTAGGTGCGATTGCCGCCTTGGCGCACGACTCTTTAATTGTTCTTGGAATCTTTTCATTGTTGCATGGTTTGTTGCCATTCTCGCTGGAAATCGACCAGGCATTTATCGCAGCAATCTTAACGGTGTTAGGTTATTCTATTAACGATACCGTGGTTGTATTCGACCGTATTCGCGAGGTTATTGGTTTACATCCGAAACGTCGTACGGAAGAAAATACCGATGAAGCTTTGAACAGTACACTGCGTCGTACTTTCAGTACTTCACTTTCAACATTCGTCGTATTGTTGGCGATCTTCCTCTTTGGTGGTGCAACCATACGAGGCTTTACATTCGCACTGTTGATTGGTGTTGTAGTAGGTACTTATTCTTCGATTTTTATTGCTACACCAATTGCCTACGATACTCGTAATCGCGTGGCAAAAGTTATTGCAAAACGCAAGAAATAGTTTCAATAAAATATACAGAAAGAATCCGGTGCTTTTAGCCCCGGATTTTTTTTGCAAAAAACATTTGGTTTTTTAGTTTGAAACTATTGGATGCTGATGTTTGTATAATTCACTTTCCCAATTGATAATTGCAGGCGATTGTTCCCGATCTTCCAAAATTCTTCAGACTTCCATCTTCCAACTTCTCTCTTTTACTATATTTGTGTTTTAAATTTACAGCAATGCATAATTTGTTATTCATAAGTGGTGGGGAGATTATTTTGGTGATGCTAATAGCTTTGCTCTTTTTTGGGTCGAAAGCTATTCCCGACATTGCAAAAACTATGGGAAAAGGCATGCGTGAGTTCAAAAAAGCCACAAATGAAATTAAACGCGAGTTGGACGATTATTCCTCAGATATTAAGAAAGATATCAATGAAGTTTCTTCATCGGTAAAAAAAGAAACCAGTGATTTCAAGAAAAGCATTGATGACAAATTGAAGGATTAACCCTATCCCTTCATAAAAGCAATCGTTTTATGATAATCGTATACATATTGGCATTATTGGTCAGCTTTGTACTTTTGGCTCGTATTGTCGATTTGTTTTTTATTGCTTCTTTAGATCGGATATCGAAAGATCTTAAGCTTTCCAGTGATGCGGCAGGTGCCACATTAATGGCAGTTGGTTCCAGTGCGCCCGAATTGTTTGTTGCGCTTTTTGCAGTCCTAAAGCCGGGAGAGCACCAGGCAATTGGAATTGGAAGTATTGTAGGGAGTGCGATTTTTAACTTACTGGTTATTGTTGGAGCAGCTGCTTTTGTAAAAAAAGCAAAACTTACCTGGAAACCACTTGTGCGTGATTTGTTCTTTTATACCCTGGCAGTGGCTTTGCTGGTTACTTTTATCTGGGACGGTAGGTTTTCATTAACTGAAGCATTTATTTTCCTTGGAGTATACGTACTTTATGTGGTTGCTGTTGTTTACTGGCGGCGTATACTGTCTTATGAAGATACCGGAGAGGATGTTGAAGATGCACATGCCGAAGAAAACAAAATAACGAAACCACTTGATCAGTTGTTGCGGCTAATCTTTCCTTCAAAAGAGAAATATTATCTGGTATTTATCATATCGATTTTGTTCATCGCCCTTTTAAGTTATGTTTTGGTTGAGGTAGCTGTTGCGTCGGCACATATTTTAAATATTCCGGAGGCAATTATTGCTTTGACTGTTTTAGCTGTGGGAACTTCAATCCCTGATTTATTTTCGTCGATTATTGTTGCCAAACAAGGGCGTGGAGATATGGCAGTTAGCAACGCCATAGGTTCCAACATTTTCGATATTCTCGTAGGACTGGGACTACCGTTTGTAATCGTAATGTTTATGTCGGGAGAGACCATTGAAGCTGGTGGAAACCTGATACGTTCAGTTATTATATTGTTCGGTTCGGTTATTTTACTGGTGATATTGCTGGTGTCCCGGAAATGGAATGTTGGCAAACCAACCGGCATAGTACTTATTCTGATTTATGTGGCTTATGTGGTTTACGAGATACTAAAAATGTAAACTTTCAGTTTCAATAATAAATTACCGTTTTGATAAAAGCAGAAAACATACGGAAGTCATTTGGCCAACTCGAAGTTTTAAAAGGAATCGATTTGGAGATTCCACCAGGTAAAATTTATTCGATTGTAGGGGCCAGCGGAGCAGGAAAAACGACCTTACTTCAAATACTTGGGACATTAAGTAAGCCTGACAGCGGAGAGATCTATTTTGGCGATCAGAAGATTTCCTCGATGAAAGAAAAGCAACTATCGGCTTTCAGAAACAGCGAAATTGGTTTTGTGTTTCAGTTTCATCACCTTTTACCCGAATTTACCGCCCTTGAAAATGTCTGTATCCCGGCTTTTATCGCAAAAATGTCTAAGGCAAAGTCGGAAGCCAGGGCAAAAGAGTTACTCGATTTCCTGGGGCTTTCAGATCGAATGGAACATAAACCATCCGAGTTGTCAGGAGGAGAAAAACAACGTGTAGCAATGGCGCGAGCTTTGGTAAACAATCCGTCTGTGGTGATGGCAGATGAACCATCGGGGAACCTCGATTCGAGCAACCGCGATGAATTGCACGACTTGTTGTTTAAGCTTCGCGATGAACTGGGGCAAACTTTTATAATTGTTACCCACGATGACAATTTTGCAAAGCGGTCGGACAAGATATTACACATCAAAGACGGAATAATCGGCTAATTGTTAACCAGATCCAAGTTCTGGATCCGTTCGTTTTAAACAGTTTTGTTATGAAATTGATCGATCTGAAAAATTTTCTGGATGAAAAGGTAGAAGAATTCAACCGTCCCGAATTTATTGAAACCGATCCGATACAGGTCGCCAAACAGTTTTCCGGAAAAGAAAATATTGAGATTGCCGGGTTTCTCACGGCAACAATCTCGTGGGGAAACCGTGCCGCTATCATTAAAAATGCACTGCGTTTAATGGAGCTGCTCGATAATCAGCCGCACGATTTTGTTCTGAATGCTTCCGGTGAAGAATTAAGACATCTCAACCGCTTTGTTCATCGTACTTTTAATGGCGACGACCTGATTTATTTCATTCAATCGCTTCAAAATATTTACCACAATCACGGAGGACTTCAAAATATTTTTGAGGAAGGATACGAAAAGGGCGGCTCAGTTTTTAATTCTTTAAGTCATTTTCATGATGTATTTTTTGAACTTCCTGGAGAGCGTACCCGGAAACATATTTCGAATGTAAAAAAAGGAGCGTCGGCAAAACGCCTGAACATGTACTTGCGTTGGATGTGCCGGACCGATAAAGCGGGTGTTGATTTTGGTTTGTGGAAAGCAATACCGCCTTCTGCTCTAATGTTGCCACTTGATGTACACACCGGAAATGTTGGCCGCAAGCTCGGACTTCTGCAACGTCGCTCGAATGATTGGAAAGCCGTGGAAGAAGTAACGGCAACACTTTGTAGTTTTGATGCTGAAGATCCAATAAAATACGATTTTGCATTGTTTGGTTTAGGTGTTTTTGAGAAATTCTGACAGATGGGGCACAACACATTTTTTCAGTTTAAACAGTTTCGCGTTGTGCAGGAAAAAGCTGCAATGAAAGTTGGAATTGATGGAGTTTTGCTCGGTGTCTGGGCAAATACGACAAACTGTAGCAAAATTCTGGATGTTGGAACTGGTACCGGACTGATTGCACTGATGCTGGCACAACGTTCTGTAGCAAAAATGACGGCCATTGAAATCGAAGAAAATGCAGCAGTTGAGGCTGGCGATAATGTTCTTTTATCGCCTTGGAAAGACAGAATAAAAGTCAGGCATATTTCTTTTCAGAATTTTGCGGAAAAGAATACAGATACGTTCGACCTGATCGTTTCAAATCCTCCATATTTTAGCAATGCTTCTAAAGCTGCTACAACAGAAAGATCGCTGGCTCGTCATAACGATAAATTGCCTTTTAGCACCCTAATAGAACTCAGTACAAAAATGCTTAGCGCAAACGGTCGTTTGTCGATTATTGTTCCTTTTGATGTGATGACGGCAATTGTGGATACGGCAAAGAAAAACAATCTGTTTTTGCAGCGAATTACAACAATCAAACCCAAAGCAGATAAAGCAGCAAACCGGGTTTTGCTGGAATGGAGCAAAAGCGAAACAGCTTTACATGAAAGCTGTTTGGTAATTTATAACGAGGATAATTCTTTTACTCCCGAGTATATCGATCTTACCAGGGATTATTACCTGAGGTTTTAAACAAAGAATAAAAACGGATTAAAAATTTTGTTCATTCGGGTGGAGAAATTACGTATTGCCTCATAGTCTCTTTTCGAAGTACTTTTGTTCACTTTTGCGACTTTCCTGACAATAAACTTTTCCAGAAAGTTCATTTTCTCAAAATTAAATTCACCCCCCAAACAAGCAGTGGCTTTTGCATGCTGAATTAAGTCTTTTGGATAAACATGTTCCAATTCTTCGTAGGCTTTTTTGCCTTCTTCCATACAACAGATAAACAATCCGATTTCTATTTTAAGAAGCGCTTCGTGATTCGATTTACAAAATTGTCTTACTTTTTTCTGAATTTGCCCGGCATGGATAGAACCTCCGATGATAATTCTATCGAAAGAACGAATGTCCGGCGACGGTTCCTTTTTAAGATTGCAGAGTGTTACGTTTTCTCCAATAAAAGATTTGATTTCGGACGCTACCTTTTCGGTAAATCCGTGTGTGCTGCAGTAAGTGATTAATGTATTCATGGTTAAAGACTGAGTTTTGGCTTTTTCTGAAATAAATAATTTAAATGTATGTTCAGAATTTTCTATTAAAATTACGCTGAAACCGCGAACAATCATGTTAACAATCGGTTAATTGTTGGTAATAATTGGCAAAATTAAAACACTAAAAAGTATTTTATTTAAAAAATTGTATTTTTGCCACAGTTTTATTTTTAAAGACAATACCATGACAATTGATATGAAGCCAGAAATACAAATTGATACGAACT
Source organism: uncultured Draconibacterium sp. (assembly GCA_963677455.1). Lineage (GTDB taxonomy): Bacteria > Bacteroidota > Bacteroidia > Bacteroidales > Prolixibacteraceae > Draconibacterium. The sequence goes on along the minus strand of OY781971.1, from coordinate 5,472,576 downwards.
ACTACAAGGTTACAGGTATTAGAAGGTTAACAGAGCATGCATTTATTTTATCGATGCCAAAAAGCAGGTTTAAGTTTGCTGCAGGGCAACATGTTTCTTTATCTATACCAGGTGATTATCAAAGTCGCGAGTACTCGATTTATAGTGCGGAAGAAGGAGAAAACCTCGAAGTTCTGGTAAAAGAAGTGGATGGCGGATATTTTTCGCCTAAACTGAAACACCTGAAAGTTGGGGACAGTGTTGAGGTACACGGACCATTTGGTAAATTTGGTTTAGATGAAAAGAACCTGGAAACCCACAAACATGTTTTTATTGCGAGTGGTACCGGGATTGCTCCATTTCATAGTATGGTAAAAAGTAACACTAATTTGGATTATCAACTAATTCATGGAGTTCGCTATACAAACGAAGCCTACGAAATAGAGCATTATGATGCCGATAAATTTCTGTTGTGTACTTCGCGCGATCCGAAAGGCGATTTTGAAGGCAGGTTAACAGAGTACTTGAAAAAGGCAGAATTTGATAAAAACACCTGCTTTTATCTTTGTGGAAACAGTGATATGATTTTTGACTCGATGGAAATATTAAGGGAAAAAGGTTTTGAAAGAGAAAATATTAACGTAGAAGTATATTTCTAAGATATTGTTGAAAGTCGTTGAGAAAGTTATTTAGTGCCATTCCGTACTGCAAACACAGTGGAATGGCATTTTTAATTTTATTTTGAATCAATCTTTTCACCAAAAGCAAGATCTCCTGCATCACCCAGCCCTGGTACAATGTATGATTTTGGTGTCATTTCAGGGTCAACAGCGCCCAGCCAAAGCGTTACATTATCAGCTTTAATTTTTTCTTTGATGTAATTTACACCCTCATCGCTGGCAATAATAGCTACCAAGTGGACATGCGAAGGTGTTCCTTTGCTAAAAAGTGCTTCATAACCAATTTCCATTGATTTCCCAGAAGCCAGCATCGGGTCTGATAATATCACCACTTTGTTATCCAGCGATGGTGAAGCCATGTACTCAAATTCAATTTCAAACTCACCACCTTCTGTGTATTTTCTAAAAGCAGAAATAAAGCAATTTTCGGCGCGGTCGAAAACACGAAGCAGGCCGTTGTGCATGGCAAGCCCGGCTCTTAAAATAGTAGCTAAAACAGGTTGTTTCTGTAATTTCGGAACTTTGGCTATTCCTAGTGGGGTTTTTACGTCAACCACATCAAAGTGCATGTTTTTGCTTATTTCGTAGGCAAAAATTTCGCCAATGCGGTTAATGTTATTTCTAAATCGAAGTGGATCTGTTTGAATGTCAGTATCGCGGATTTCGGCCAGGTATTGGTCCAGAATTGAGTGGTTGTGTCCTAAAATCTTAATGTTCATAAAATGTTTTTTAAATGAAAACAGCATCACCGTCTCCGTCTTGTATAAATGGTTTTTGTTTAAAATCTTTATAAAGTTGTTTGCTTGCTCCCGAGAATTTTATTTCATCTTTTCGGTAAAGAAAGGGCATCTTATTTTGCTTAATAAAAGCAACAAGCTCTGGATGAAAGGTTACAAATGATTTGTATTTTTTGGATAGAACTAATTTCATCACAGTATAAAATACTTCCTTAATATCTTTTTTGTTAAAATAAATATAAGGGATTTTTGATAAGTTGGTGTGATTTGAGAGTGCAACAAATGCTTTTATTTCGTTCTTTTCTTTTAAAACAAAATAATTTAACTCGTGTTGTTTTGCCCAGTGTGTGAAAGGGTAAACAATTGCTGGTTCTGTTTTCGTATTTTCGCTTACCCATGGGTGGTTTTTAAACCAATAAAAAGCTGCGGGCGTTTTTTGTACCAGCTCCGATTTGGAGTGTTCACGGATAAAGGCATTTATATTATCAGTAATTACGGAAACAGGTTCGATTTTATAAGCTGATTTGTTAAATCTATTGAGGTAAAAGAACCTTTTTGGAGAGGTAAATAAATTTAGAATCGAATCGAGGGGGATTAGCAGATTCGAAATCCATTTGTGTTTTTCAAGCCGTTCAGCGAAAATATCAGCAAAGTAAAATCGAATAAAACCCCTTATGCCTGTATCTTTCCGAAGTGGTCCAAATAATCCTGTTTTTTCCAAGATTGGTTGAATATGTGACGGGCTTTCGGAAAGGTATAAATTGAAATTTGCTTTTTCGCCCAGCTTAAACAGTAATGGAATTGCTATACCTTTTCCTTTTTGGGGATGAGCCCACCAGCAGGAATTTGAAAAAATCCGGGTTTTCTTGCCATTTATGTACCGGGGCAACAAACCAGCAAAAGCCAATAACTCATTACTGTTAACTGCATAAATTAGAGCAATATCGTCGGGTTCGGCATCCGGATTGTTGAACTGCGATAACGCCCGTAATTTTGTAATGGGCTTTATGTCGAGTTTTTTATACTCTTCGCTCTCTATAAAAGCAGGCAGTTCCCGGACTGTTATTTCTTCGATTCGCACTTTAACAGCTTTTGTAATTAAAGGATAATTTTAGATAGGCGTTAAGCGTTGGAATATTTTTGAATTGTATTGATGATATCTTCAACATTTCGGAGTTCCACAATATCGAATAAATCAAATTCAAAATGAAATGTTTCTTCTATCCTTTTTATTAAAATCATATGGTTTAAGGAATCCCAGGAACCAATATCATTTGGGGAGGTTGATGCACTTAGTTTGATTTCTTCTTTAAAAACCTCCTTAAAGAGCAACGCTAGTTTTTCCAGTATCTCGTTATCGCTCATATCCACTGTTTTTGTAAATAATAAACCTGCTATGGTTCTTAAATCCTAATTTCTGGTATAACCCGAAAGAAGAATGATTAGCATGTAAAACTACTTCTTTTATGCCATTTTGGAATAGTTGGTTCAAAATAAATTGGATGAGAATTGTTGCGTACCCTTTATTTCTAAATTCTTTTTTGGTAGTAATAAAATATAATCCGGCAATACCGTTTTTTAGTAAGATAAGCATAGCCGAGGTCAGCGTATTTCTGGAAAATAAGCCGGTCATTTTAATTTCTTTGTTGGTTTTAATTTCAGATAAAACCATGTTGTTAAACAACATGTTCGATCCAATAAACTCTTCACTAATTAGTTGGCTAAAATCAGCAAGATGTCTGTCGTCTTCTAATTCAGATATTTTACAGTCGGGAGGAATTGTGTGTCCGTTATTCTTTTGAGGGGTAATATTCATCCCGATTAATATTTTTACCGGGGTAATTAAGTTTTCTTTTAACAGTTCGGTATGGTTTCTGGAAATGTAACTTTCGGGTGCAATAAAAAATGGGGCAGCCTGTTCCGAGCTAATGTGCTCCGAAATTTTTGGAATTAATATGTAGGGATTTATATTCTGATTGATATTAAACAGCATTTGTGGCCACGATTTATCTCCGGCATAAATCATTTCATAGTTGTTTTCTTTTATAAGCCGGTAGTTTTTTGCTGTTCCAAAAACCCGGTAAAATTCATACAGGTTTTCTGCAATTGTACTCGCTTGTGTAAGTTGTTGTCGATTCATTGGAGTTTAACCTCTTAATTTTTTTCGAGAAAATCTTTTATCAGTTTTAATCTGTCAGTTTTACCTCCGGTTGTCAGCGGAATTTTTGCAACCAGAAATATATCTTCCGGGATCATTTTGGGAGGCAGCTGTTCTGCCAATCTCGATTTCAATTTTAATTTATCAATACCTTCTCCTTTTATAAAAAGATACAATCTTTTCAATCCTGCCAGTTTTTCATAAGCGACCATTGCCAGTTCATGTCCTGAAAGTAAATTCCGGGCTACATTTTCGGCTTCAATTAAATTTACACGGTGTCCTTCTATTTTTACCTGATCGTCGGTTCTTCCTAAATAATACAGGTAGCCGTCTTTATCTTTTTGAACGATGTCTCCTGTTTTATAGAATTTCTTTTTTGCATGGTTAACTTCCAGATATATAAACGGAGAGTTATCGCTGTTTAAGTAACCTTCCATAAGTTGTTTTCCACCAATACAAAGCTCCCCTTTTTCTTCTGAGGGAACTTCCTGCCCATTTTCGTTTATCACAAGGGATTCAACGCCCGTAAACGGCTTCCCAATTGAAACTACACCGTTCTTTGTCCGAATGTTTTGAGTATTCTTTATTCGGTAAGCTGTAACTCCAACAGTAGCTTCGGTGGGGCCATAATGGTTTGCAACTTGTGCTTTTGGGAACATAGGCCACCATTCTTCCAGCAATGAAAGAGGGAGCGCTTCTCCGCCAAAAATTACGTATTCCAAATGGTTAAGGTCGAGTTTCAATTTGTATGGTTTTAAAAAGGAAAGCATCGATGGGGTTAGTTTTACCCAGTTTATGTTTTTGTTACTTAACATTTTGGCAATAGACAAAAATTTGAATTGCCTTTCGTCTGGTAAGGTGTAAACACATGCTCCTTCCAATAGCGGAACTAAATAGGATGGAAAAGATGCATCAACAGTTAAGTCATAAACCTGCAGAATGCATGCATCACTTTTTAATTCGGGAAACATATATCGGAACCCGTGGCAATGGGCGGCCAGGTTTTCCATATTTATTGGTACGTGCTTGGGTATTCCGGTGCTCCCAGATGTTGTTAGTACATACAGGCGTTGTTTGTTCTGCACTGTTACCGGTACTTTTTCGGCTAACGATTTTTTTGCGGTGTTGAAGAATAAATTTATTACTTCGGGATTGACGATTGTTGTTATTCCATTTTCCTTTGCCGAAATTATATATTGGATGCCAACACTTTTTAAGATCGACATGTTTCTTTCTTTCGGGTGCTTAGGGTTTAGCGGCACAAAATAGTTCCCGCTAAACCACACTGCAAAAATTGCTGCATAAGTTTCTATGCAGTCGTATGTTATGATAGCAACCGGAGTATTTCGTTCTGAAAGGTTTTTTTCCAGAATCTCGCGCGTTCCATTTATGTACTCAAGAAATTCTCCGTAAGAAATATCCTGCCCGTTAGTACAAAAAGCACAGCGGTTTTTGTTTTGTTTGAATGTATTGTATAGTTCATTTATAAGATTCATATCCGCCCACGTAATTATGTTTTTCTGTTTAAATGATTAATGTTTTACGATGTCTCTTTTTACAAGCTTTCGGAGTTTGAAATACAAAAATTCGCCTTTCAGAAAAGAATTTACATCCCGGTTTTGTTCCATCGGTACGCGTTGCAAGTGCGAAGAAACTGTGTCGTATTTTAATCCGGCCGTACCAAAGGTGATGTCGCAAACTGCATCTTTTTTTAACTTTTTTAGTAGTTTCTCAGAAACTTTATCGTCGGTAAACGGAAACGAGAAAGCTCTTATTTTGGGCTGAATGTGTTTATCTAACCATTCCATACTTTTCTCTATCTGACGGCGTTGTTCTTTGGGTTTCAGTGTCCAAAACTCAGGATGATCATGTCCGTGGCCGCCAATTGAGAATCCACTTTTATGTAGCTTTTTAATTTCTTTTGTGCTTAAGTAAGGTCTTTCATTTTCCAGAAAGTTACCAAAATCTAGCTCCATCAACTCAGCGGCTTCGTCCAAAATATCAGATTGCTGGAAATTTGCCCTCAAAATATTCTCCCGGTTAAGTCCATGTTCATTAAAAAAAAGCTCGGCTTGCACATCCGGAGTCTGTTTAAGATGCGTTAGAATTAAGCTGGCTTTGTAACGGTGAAACAGATTTTTGTTGTCGACAAATCCGGTATTTATAAAAAACGTTGCCGGAATACCTTTTCGTAGAAGTATTGGCGCGATTATTTCTGTACATTCTTTTAAACCATCGTCGAAGCTCAAATGGAAGACTTTCTTATCTGGAGCAGGGATAGCCATTAAATCTTCCAACGAAACAGGAGTAAAATAATTTAAAATGTAATCCAGTTCTCGTTCAAATTCCTTCTCATTCCGATAAGGATAATTTTTAATGTAATTGAGATTTTTATTGCTGACAGTATGGTAAAAAGGTAGAAAAATCGGTCCGTGCGAATGATATAAATTCTCTGCCGAAAAAAAACGAGCCAGATGAATACTTGCTGATCGAGGAAAATCTGCCATAGTTTTCTAGCGTTTAATCCACTTTAATGGCAAAGGTAAGCGATTAATCTTAAGCTGAAAATAGGTTTCCGGCGTGGCACCAAAACCTTCAAAAAAACGTGCAATTCCAGGAATAACTGATCCCTCAAAATCGAGAGTCAGATTTTTACCTGCATTTTTTCGAATAAAACTATCCAGTAGAAAATACATGGCACGCAACTCTTTGCCTTTTTTACTCGATACTGCATTAAAATAAATTACACGGTCTTTCCAACGGCAAAAGTATACTGCTGCACATAGTTCGTTATCCGCAGAATAAACACCATCGATCTCGCCAAAACCCTTATATTGGCCATAAGCAACCACGTTTTTAAGTATAGCAAGAGAATTGCCGGGAACCTTTGTTTGAATATTTTTCGATTTGAATTCAAGATATGTTTCGAGCCTGATTCCCTCAACAATATTCAGTTTTTGCTTATTTGCTTTCGTAATATTTCGTTTGGCATTGGTCGAATAGAAACCTGAAATGCTTTTGTAGGTTTGTGCGAGCGGTAACAAGTAGTTTTTTCGGGGAGTAAAAATAATGTCGCTTATCTTTTTGTCTGGTAAATTCGCGGAGTTCAAATTGAGTTGTGCGTATCGGAAATGCTCAATAAGATATTGGAAAAACAGCTTTGAAATACCGGGCTTGGGCATCGGGAAAATGCCCAGCTGCTGCGAATACAATGGTTGGTACAAATAGTTTATTCCAAATTTTCTACGGATGGGCAGCGGCATAATATATTCGTAATCGCCAAAAACCAATGCATCCCATTTTGGGGCGGCACGGTCGAGTTGCCAGGTGTATGCATAAACCCTGCAATTAATGGCTTCATCAATGCAGTGGTTCCACTTATCGTAATCAATATCCTTATGTTTTATGTATTGCAGCTTGTTTTTCTCGCTCATCCAGTTGACCTGTTCCTTGAAATGCTTACTCGTTTGCCCAGCTGAAACCCAGTTGGTTCATTTGCTCAAAAACTTTGCGGTAGCCTTTCCAAATGCCATTATCGTTTACGGTTTCGTTGTGCCAAACACTCACAAATGTACCACCTACATTTTTAACTTCAAGCATTATTTTCTGAATTTCTTCCCACGCTTTTTCTGGCGACAGTTGAAGATAATGTGTAAATGTACCATCCATTATCTGAAACGGAGTGATGAGTATATTCGTAGTCGTTTCGCGTTCAAGGTCGTAAAAATAAAACGGAGTACAGATTCCCGCTCTAAAGCCGGTGGTGCAGGAATATCCCATGGTGTAATCCTCCAAAATCCCACTTTTAATCAAACGACGATACGACTTTGGCATTGAAAGCCGCAAAAAATGCTGCCGGCTTTTGCTAATGTTTTTACCGACAATCTGTTCAAGCCGCTGTAATTCTGTTTTTGTTTTTTTTCGATGACCTTTTTTACTCGATGCAAAAGAGGGATGGATTCCTATCTGGTATTTTTCATTTATTTGCTGAATCAGCTTGCGGAGGTATGTATTTCGATAGGAAATATTTTTATCAAATCGAGCATAGTCGCCTAAAAGCATGAAGAAAAGCACCTTGTCTTCATTTCCTTTAAATACCTCGTCGAGATAGGCATAGGTATCATAAGGATCTTTTTCTTTTCCGCGAAGTACTTTAAGCCTTGCATTAAACTCCTTACGATTTTTCAGAAATGCCTTCATTAAACTCATGCCGCTTCTCAAAATGCCCTTATGAAGATAAGCCCATGCATTGTCGATATCGATTGTGGATATAAACCGAAACTTACCTGCCTCTATAGTGAGTGACGGGTAACGTTCGCTTAATTTTTCTCCGAGTAGTATTGCCCAGATATTTACCACTGGTTTTTGCAGCAAATTGTATTTGGTTAAAATGCTGTATTTTGCGTGGTAACGATCTAACTTATCTTTTTGTGTTTCGGTATATTCCTCGTGGCGGGTAACAACATAAAATGAGGCAGCAAGCGGATCAAATGGAAGGTCTGAGTCTTTCGAGCTTTCGCAAAAGTATTTATTGCCTTCGTACCAAACAGGTTCTATGTTTGGCGTTATCATCGCCCGTGAAAACATTAGCCGGTGAGGCTTAATGTAAAACTCATCAGCAAATTTCTCGGTAGAATAGTTTAGTTTGGGTTGATCCGATTTCCTGAATTCTGAAGAGTTGGTGCAAAATGCAAATTCAACTTGCAGGATTTGTGTAAAGATCAATTTTGAAATATATTCGATCCTTGGGTTTACTTTTTTTACGTAGATCAACAGCATCTTTATCTGGTTTTAAAGGTTCAGCATTCCTTCGTCGGCAAAACTAAGGTATTGGTTTTGCCCGATAATCAGGTGATCGAGGACGGTAATGTCCATAATTCCCGCGGCGTTTTTAATTTTCGCAGTTATTTTTATATCAGCATCAGAAGCCTGCATGGTTCCTGACGGATGATTGTGGCAAAGAATAATTGAGCTGGCTAATTTTTCGAGCGCTGTTTTTAATATCAATCGCACATCAATCACCGTTCCTGAAATTCCGCCCTGGCTAATCATAAAAGTATCGATAATCTTATTTCCGCGATTGAGTAGCATCACCCAAAATTCCTCGTGGTTTAAGTCTCCGAGTAACGGAAAAAAGAAATCAGCGGCATCTTTGCTTCCTGTAATTTTATTTTGGTTGAAAACATCAGCGTCCTTTCGCCTTTTTCCTAACTCCATTGCAGCGGCTATGGTAACAGCTTTTGCTTCACCAATGCCGTTAAAGGCTTTCAGAAAGTCAATGTTTTTACGGCCCAGTTCGTTCAGGTTGTTGTTTACTGATGAAAGAATTCTTCTAGAAAGCTCAACTGCGGTCTCATCAACGTTACCTGATCCGATAAGAATAGCAATTAATTCGGCGTCGGTTAAAGAGCGTGCACCCTTCGAGAGTAGTTTTTCGCGAGGGCGATCTTCAACTGCCCAGTCTTTAATATTTAGTTTTTTATGTTCAGCCATTCTTAGTGAGCTTCCTTCTAAAAGTAGCTATAATAAATGGTTTTGAAAAGGGGCTGAATCGATTTTGAAGTATTCCCAGAAACAGTAAGGCACAAAAAAACCTCCCCGGATACCGGAGAGGCTTCTAATATATCGAATTGATTTTTTACAATTGATTTACCTGAACAGCTAATTTTGATTTCAGGTTTGATGCTTTGTTTTTATGAATGATATTGCGTTTTGCCAATTTATCAATCATAGCAACAACTTCTGGGTACATTTTTTCAGCTTCTGCTTTGTCAGTAGCATTACGCAAAGCTTTAATCGCATTACGTGTAGTTTTTGCGTAGTACCTGTTATGTACTCTCTTCTTTTCGTCCTGACGGATTCTTTTTAATGCTGACTTATGATGTGCCATTTTATATTTCCTTCTTCTTTAAAAAAATTAGTAGCCCGTAGGGGATTCGAACCCCTGCTACCAGGATGAAAACCTGGCGTCCTAACCCCTAGACGAACGGGCCTTCCTGTTTTGTTCCCTTAATTTTGGGACTGCAAAAATACTTCATTTTTGTAATCCGCCAAATTTTAAAGGAATATTTCAGTTAAAATCTGACATTTTTTCATTTAAAAACGCCCTTTTTGATTTTAGCGCTGCAAAGAAAAGCAAGATTTTTGAATCTGCAAATAAAAAATGCAAAAAAATGAAGGTTTACCTCAATTCGAAATTCTGCCCCAGATAAACACGCCGAACATCTTCATCGGCAGCCAGTTCTTCTGCAGTTCCGGCTTTAAGTATATTTCCCTCAAATAATAGGTATGAGCGGTCGGTAATAGTTAGCGTTTCGTGTACATTGTGGTCGGTAATCAAAACGCCGATATTTTTTTCCTTCAGCTTCATTACAATTTGCTGGATGTCTTCAACCGCAATCGGGTCTACCCCTGCAAATGGTTCGTCGAGAAGAATGAACTTCGGATCGATGGCTAAAGCACGTGCAATCTCTGTACGTCGGCGTTCTCCTCCCGAAAGCTGAACACCTTTACTTTTTCGAATATGTTGCAATCCGAATTCATCGATTAGCGTTTCAAGCTTTTCTTTCTGATATTCCTTTGAATAATCGGTAAGCTCTAATACCGCTCTAATATTGTCTTCAATACTTAATTTTCGAAACACCGAGGCTTCCTGAGCTAAATAACCAATACCCTTTTTTGCTCTTTTATAAACCGGAAGCTTGGTAATTTCTTCGTTATCCAGATATATTTTTCCTGAAAATGGTTGTATCAAACCAACAATCATGTAAAAAGAAGTAGTTTTACCGGCTCCGTTAGGACCAAGCAGCCCAACAATTTCGCCTTGTTCAACACTAAAACTAACTCCTTTAACGACGGTTCGTTTTCGGTATTTTTTTACAATATTATCTGCTCGAAGAATCATTACAGTTCAAATAACGGTTTTTTTTGCCTGAATTACATGGCATCAAATTCGATTTCACGTTTTTTAACTACACGCTTCGAAATTAATATCCCAATCTCGTACAGAAATACCAGTGGGAAACACACCATAACCTGACTGAAAATATCGGGAGGTGTAATAATTGCAGAAAGCAATAGCATTAAAACGTAAGCATGTTTTCGATACGTTTTCATGAACTGCGGAGTAAGAATGCCCACCTTACTTAAAAAATAGGAAAAAATAGGAATCAAGAATACTACTCCGGCTGCCAGAGAAATTGATGTAACCGTACCAATATAAGAACGGGTATTAATTTGATTGACCACCTGATCGGAAACATTATACGTACCTAAAAACTGAATGGAAAGCGGGACTATTAAATAATAGCCAAACAAAACGCCCATCAGGAAAAGCACTGAAGTGTAAAATACAGCACCTCTGGCGTGTTTCTTTTCTTTGTCGTAAAGAGCGGGCCTTATAAAACGCCAGAATTCATAAAAAACAACCGGTGAAGCTAAAATCAAGCCAGCAATTAACGATACCATAATATGGATCATAAACTGATCGGCCATTTTTATTGCAATCAGATTCAACGGATGTTGATTAATTCTGAGCGCATCAGACCCCACCAGCTCACCAAGTTTGGCCATCATTCTGTTTGTCCAGAACTCCGGAGTCATCGGTTTTAAAATTACGGAGTCAAAAATAAACCCCTTCATTACAAATGCTGCAATAGCAAAAACCAAAACTGCCAGTGCCGACCGAACAATATGCCACCTCAATTCCTCAAGGTGTTCGAGAAAAGACATTTCTACTTCTTCCTTTTTCTTTCCTCTCTTTTTGGTACTTTGTTCCTCGTGATTCGTATCTTCGCTCATTCTGTATTACACTTTTCAGAAAACAACACAAAAGTAAACGATTTTTTGGCATTTAAAATTTCTATTTCCGAAATGGAATAAACACGCTATATTTTTTAAGAAATTGAATGAGCATTAAAAACGAATCGAAACTTATTGTGCTAAAAATGAATCGTATTATTTAAGTAATGATCCTTTAATTAATAGAATTTAATGTTCATTTGAAAGCAGTTTCTCGTGGGATTTCTTTTATTGTTGTGTTACCAAAAAAAGCTAAATCCTTTAAAAAAAAATAAAAAGTATTGTCGTTTAGTTTACTTTTAATAATTTAGAAATTCCGATGCTAGCTAATAGCATATTGTGAGAGAGTAGGTTATGGAGAAGAATATTGTATTAACAGAACGGTTGCAACATTTTTTTGGGTTCGACCGCTTTAAGGGACAGCAGGAAGAAGCAATTAAAAGTGTTTTAAATGGTAGGGATACTTTTGTATTAATGCCAACCGGAGGTGGAAAATCTTTGATTTACCAGTTGCCGGCACTTATTCTCGACGGAACAGCTATTGTTATTTCGCCGCTTATTGCTTTAATGAAGAACCAGGTAGATTCAATTAGGGGCACACACGCCGAAGACAGCGTTGCTCATTTTTTGAATTCATCCTTATCTAAATCAGCCATCACACAGGTTAAGGAAGATGTGTTGGCTGGTAAAACGAAGCTACTATATGTGGCGCCGGAGTCTTTAACAAAAGAAGATAATATTGAATTTCTGAAGAAGATCAAGATATCTTTTTACGCCATTGATGAAGCACACTGTATCTCTGAATGGGGACATGATTTTAGGCCTGAATACCGGAGAATAAAGCCGATTGTTGAAGAAATTGGCAAGTCGCCGATCGTTGCGTTGACTGCTACAGCAACGGCAAAGGTTCAGCACGACATTCAGAAAAACCTGGGCATTCTTGGTGCTGAAATTTTTAAAGCATCGTTTAACCGCGCAAACTTGTACTACGAGGTTCGGCCCAAGGTTAACACCGCTACACAGATCATCAAATTCATAAAGCAGAACGAAGGGAAGTCGGGCATTATTTATTGTCTCAGCCGAAAAAAAGTTGAAGAGTTAGCCGAAACCTTGCAGGTTAATGGAATTAAAGCTCTTCCGTATCATGCAGGGATGGATGCAGCAACACGCTCCGGAAATCAGGATAAATTTTTGATGGAAGAAGTGGATGTAATTGTAGCAACCATTGCTTTCGGAATGGGAATCGATAAGCCGGATGTTCGTTTTGTAATTCATTTTGATATTCCTAAAAGTCTAGAAGGTTATTACCAGGAAACCGGTAGAGCCGGACGAGATGGAGGTGAAGGTAAATGTATTACTTTCTATAGCTATAAAGACATTCAGAAGCTGGAGAAATTTATGCATGGCAAGCCGGTTGCTGAGCAGGAAATTGGGAAGCAGTTGTTATTAGATACTGTTTCATATGCCGAGTCGGCTATTTGTCGTCGTATTGTTCTCTTGCATTATTTTGGTGAAAAGTATGAACCTGAAAATTGCGGCAACTGTGATAACTGTCTGAATCCAAAAGAGCAGATTGAGGCAAAGGACGATATCGTAATTGCATTAAAAGCTATACTTGAAGTAAATGAAAAATATAAAGGCGATCATATTGCCAATATCCTTATCGGAAATAAAACGGCAGCAATAAAGTCGTTTAAACATTACAACTTAAAATCGTTTGGCTCCGGCAAAGAACACGATGAACGTTTCTGGAATGCAGTATTTCGTCAATCGATGGTGACAGGCATTATTAATAAAGACATAGAAAACTACGGTTTGCTGAAGGTTACTGAAAAAGGACATGAGTTTTTGGCCAAACCACAAAGTTTTATGCTGGTTAAAAACCACGAGTACGAAGAAGAAGGTGATTCTAATACTTCCGGTGGTGGTGCTCCGTCAGGAGGAGCAAGTGGCGATCCGCAGCTTTTTTCTATGCTGAAAGATTTGCGCAAGAAAATTGCGAAGAAACACGATCTTCCGCCATTTGTAATTTTTCAGGATCCTTCGCTTGCCGACATGTCGATTCAATACCCGATAACCCTTGATGAGTTGCAAAGTATTCAGGGGGTTGGGCAAGGCAAAGCAAGACGTTACGGAAAAGAGTTCGTAGAGTTAATTAAGAGCTATGTGGAAGAGAATGAAATTGAACGCCCCGAAGATTTAGTGGTAAAAACGGTTGCCAATAAGTCAAAAATGAAGGTGTTCATTATTCAAAGTATCGACCGTAAATTGTCTTTTGAAGATATTGCCGATTCAAAAGGAATTGAAGTTCGCGATGTGATAAGCGAAGTAGAAGCTATTGTACATTCAGGCACAAAGCTAAATATCGACTATTATATTAACGACATTTTAGACGAAGATCACCAAGAAGAGATTTTTGAATACTTCCGCGAAGCCGAAACCGACTCAATAGAAGCTGCCATTGAAGAGTTAGGAGAAGACGACTTCACGGAAGACGATATTCGTTTGATGCGTGTGAAATTCTTCTCCGATATGGGGAACTAAGCCGATTAAACATATTCAAACCAGATTGTTGCATAAATTGTTACTTTTGCAGCGTTTTTTACAATTCTATTAAAACAATTGAAGAATGACAGTTGCAGTAAATGAGAAGCTAACGTATAAAGTTGCCGATATTTCGTTGGCAGATTTTGGAAGAAAAGAAATAGAAATAGCTGAAAAGGAAATGCCCGGCTTAATGTCGGTTCGCAAAAAATTTGGACCCAATAAACCACTAAAAGGAGCACGTGTAATGGGTAGTCTTCATATGACTGTGCAAACTGCAGTGCTAATTGAAACTCTTGTTGAACTTGGGGCCAATGTGCGTTGGGCCAGTTGTAATATATTTTCTACACAAGACCATGCTGCTGCGGCAATAGCTGCTGCCGGCGTTCCGGTTTTTGCCTGGAAAGGTGAAACACTTGAAGAATATTGGTGGTGTACCCGTGAGGCTTTGAGTTTCCCGGAAGGGAAAGGCCCGCACCTGATTGTAGATGATGGCGGCGATGCTACCTTATTAATTCATAAAGGATATACAGCAGAAAAAGATGCCAGCATTTTGGACGTTGAGCCACAAAGCCAGGAAGAAGGTGAGATTTTAAGCCTTCTGAAAAAAACACTTGAAGAAGACAATCAGAAATGGCATCGAACGGTGAAAGAATGGAAAGGTGTTTCGGAAGAAACAACTACCGGAGTTCATCGTCTGTATCACATGTTTGAAAAAGGAGAATTGTTGGTTCCTGCAATTAATGTAAACGACTCGGTAACAAAATCGAAGTTTGATAATTTATATGGTTGCCGTGAGTCACTGGCCGATGGAATAAAACGTGCGACTGATGTAATGATAGCCGGAAAAGTTGTGGTTGTTGCAGGTTATGGAGATGTTGGTAAAGGTTGTGCGCATTCGATGCGTAGTTATGGTGCCCGCGTAATTGTTACTGAAATTGACCCGATTTGTGCTTTGCAGGCTGCTATGGAAGGTTTCGAAGTAAAAACCATGGAAGCTGCTTTGGAAGAAGGTAATATTTATGTAACCACAACGGGGAATAAAGACATTATTACCGGCGAGCACATGGCCAAAATGAAAGATCAGGCTATTGTTTGTAACATCGGGCACTTTGATAACGAAATTCAGGTTGCACGTCTTGAAAAATGGCCTGGTATTCAAAAAACAAATATAAAACCTCAGGTTGACAAGTATACTTATGAAGATGGCCACAGCATTTATCTGTTGGCCGAAGGTCGTTTGGTAAATCTGGGCTGTGCTACAGGGCATCCTTCATTTGTTATGAGTAATTCATTTACAAACCAGTCGCTGGCGCAAATCGAACTGTGGGAGAAAGACTATGAATTGGGAGTATATACATTGCCTAAAAAGCTGGATGAAGAAGTTGCCCGTTTGCATTTAGAGCAGTTGGGTGTTCAGCTTACAAGACTTAGTGACGAACAAGCAGCTTATCTTGGGGTTTCCAAAGAAGGGCCATTTAAGCCGGAGCATTACAGATACTAAAATATCAAAAGAATATTAGAAACGGGTCTCAGCAATTGGGGCTCGTTTTTTAATTGTAAACCCTTACTGTATTTCCGTAGGCTGAAACATTATATTGCTTTAAGGGAGCAGTAGCAACTCCGCTGGTAGGATAGCCGCCAATAAAAACATAAGTTGAACCGCAGCACGAGCAGGTGCCAGTAAGTCCGTCAGGTTGAACTTTGCAACTCGTCGAAATCTCGTGCGTACAAGCGGCATCGTAAGCGAAATAAGAACCATCAGTCTCACAATATACAATTACGCCACCGAAACCTTGCCCCGGGAAATACATCGAATTTCCGGGAATAGTTAGCTCGTTCAGTAAATTTAAATCGATTTGGAGTCTAACTGGCATATCCGGAATCTGAGAATCTATTTTGTCACAAGAAGAATTAAGAAGTACTGATAGCATAAAAATAAATAAATACTTCCCGCTTTTTAAGATCAACTCCTTCATTTTTATTATTTTTACTGAAAACATCAAAAATAGCATTTTATTGCTTTGAATCGATTTTATGGATGATCTGCTCATTATAATATTAACATTGGTAGTGGCTGTAATTGGCGCTTTCGGTAGAAAAAAGAAAAAGGAGGCGAACCAATCGCAATCCGCTGGTGGTACGCAACAACCCCAGGATTTTTGGGATATGTTCATGAATCAGGGAGAACAGCAACAGCATCAACCGCAATTTATATATGAGGACGAACCAGAAGAAGCTCCCGAAGAAAAGATTGTGGTTGAGAAAAAAGAGCGGCCAAAATATAGTTTTTCTGCGGAGGAAGAAGGAAAGTCAGATATCAAAGAAGAACTGATAAAATCGCTGGATTCCGAGCGAAAAAAGGTACAAATTGAAGGAGAGGATTTCTCATTGAGAAAAGCAGTCATTTACAGTGAAATCCTAAATCGAAAATACACTTAAATGGCTTTAAATCATTCATTTTTAAGAATTTTTTGTCGGGATTAACAGGAGTTATCAATAAAATATTTACATTTGCAAAAGGAAGAGTCCCGGAGTATCCGGGATTCTTTCTGTTTTTTTATAGTATAATCAATCAATAAAAATTGATAAAAAAAGGAGGATAAGAAATGTCCGAAGTAACATATTTAACGCAAGACGGATTAAATAAGCTCAAAAAAGAATTGGAGCATTTAATGAACGTTGAACGCCCGAAGATTTCAAAACAAATTGGTGAAGCCATAGAAAAGGGCGATATCTCGGAAAACGCCGAATACGATGCTGCAAAAGATGCGCAAGGTATGCTGGAAGCAAAAATTGCCATGATAAAAGGCAAGGTAGCCAATGCTCGTATTTTGGATGAATCGAAAATTGATACTTCGAAAGTTCAGATCCTGAATAAAGTAACAATCAAGAACCAAAAGAACAATGCAACAATGCAGTATACCTTGGTTCCTGAAAGTGAAGCAAACCTGAAAGAAGGTAAAATTTCGGTTCAAACACCGATAGCAAAAGGCCTGATGGGGAAAAAAGTTGGTGACGTAGTAGAAATTAAAGTTCCGTCGGGTGTTATTCCTTTTGAGATTGTAGAAATTTCAATTTAAAACAAAATGGCAAGTATATTTACCAAAATAGTTAATGGCGAAATTCCTGCATACAAAGTAGCGGAAGACGAAAACTATTTTGCGTTTCTTGATATCTTTCCAACAGCAAAGGGACATACGCTGGTGATTCCGAAAAAAGAGGTGGACTACATCTTTGATTTGGATGACGAAACCTATTTAGGACTGCAAATGTTTGCTAAAAAAGTAGCTGCAGGACTAAAAAAAGCTGTTCCTTGTTTAAAGGTTGGAGTAATGGTTTTAGGATTGGAGGTGCCACATGCACATATTCATCTGGTACCTATGCAAAGCGAAACTGACTTGCTCCATTTTTCAGACAAAAAGAAATTCTCGCCAGAGGAATTTGAAGAACTTGCAAAGAAAATAGCAGAAAATATTGACTAACAGTCCCGATCAAAGCATCGGGGCTTTTTTGCTCCCCAATCTTTCAATTTTTATTAACACGCCCCAAACGAGGACCTAAATTGAGTAACTTTATGCTGCTTTTAAAACACGATTTTTATGGTTCCGTTTACGCATTTACACGTACACTCTCAATACTCCATTCTCGACGGTGCAGCCAGTATTAACGATCTGGTTAATAAGGCAAAAGGCGATAATATGCCTGCACTTGCACTTACCGACCATGGTACAATGTTTGGCATAAAAGAGTTTCATGCAGCCTGTTCAAAAGCTGAAATAAAACCTATTCTTGGGTGTGAAACTTATGTGGCTTCCCGTACAATCAAAGATAAAAGTGATAAGGTTGATCGCTCGGGGCATCACCTTATTTTGCTTGCAAAAAACAGGGTGGGTTACATTAACCTCATTAAATTAATATCGACCGCCAGCACAACCGGATTTTATTATAAACCACGTATTGATAAAGAGTTACTAGAGCAATATCACGAAGGATTAATAGCGTCATCGGCTTGTTTGGGAGGAGAAATTCCGCAGTTGCTGATGGCTAATAATATGAAAGAAGCCGAAGAAGCGATTCTTTGGTATAAGAAACTATTTGGCGAAGATTATTACCTCGAACTGATGCGACACCCGGCGGAGTCGCAACGCGAACGCGAAGAAGTTTACGATTGGCAGGTTAAGGTAAACAAACTCTTAGTGCCTTTGGCGAAAAAACTGGGTGTAAAACTAATTGCTACCAACGACATCCATTTCACAAACGAGTCGGATGCAGAAGCTCACGATTTGTTGATTTGCTTAAATACCGGGAAAGATTTTGATGACCCAAATCGGATGCGTTATACCAAGCAGGAATGGTTTAAAACGCAATCGGAAATGAATGAGCTTTTCAAAGATATTCCGGAGGCATTGGCAAATACCAACGAAATTGCCGAAAAGGTTGAAGCTTTTGAACTGAACCGGTCGCCAATCATGCCCGTTTTCCCTATTCCTGAAGAAATAGGAACGGAAGAGAGTTTTATGGAGAAATATTCAGAAGCCGACTTAAAAGAGGAATTTGGCGAAGCGGCTTTTGAACGATTGGGAGGATATGAAAAAGTTATCCGTGTAAAACTGGAGTCAGCGTTTTTGGAACATCTTACATTCGAAGGGGCAAAAGAACGTTATGGCGATCCGCTGGAGAAAAGCGTGGAAGACCGTCTAATTTTTGAGTTGAATACCATTAAAACAATGGGATATCCCGGGTACTTCCTTATTACCCAGGATTTTATTAACTGGGCAAAAGATAATGGAGTAATTGTAGGGCCTGGACGTGGATCGGCTGCCGGTGCGGCAGTATCGTATTGTGCAGGAATTACCAATATCGACCCGATTAAATACGATCTTCTTTTTGAGCGTTTCCTGAACCCCGACCGTATATCGCTTCCCGATGTTGATATCGACTTTGATGACGACGGACGGCAACAGGTGCTTAACTATGTTACTGATAAATATGGCGAGGACAAGGTTGCACACATCTGTACTTTCGGAACCATGGCTACTAAGTCTTCTATCAGAGATGTAGCTCGTGTGTTGAAACTGCCTTTACCCGAAGCCGATCGTTTGGCCAAGTTGGTTCCCGAAGCTCCAAAAATGAGTTTCAAAAAGGCATTTAAAGAAAGCCCTGATCTTGAACGGGAAAAGAATTCGCCAATTCCCCTGGTGGTTGATACACTAACGTACGCTGAGAAACTGGAAGGTTCGGTACGTAATACCGGAGTTCACGCTTGCGGAATTCTTATCAGTCGCGATCCATTGACAGATCATATTCCGCTGATGCCAACCAAAGATGAAGAGCATCTGTTGACAACACAATACGACGGCCGTTTTGTGGAAGATATCGGTCTGTTGAAAATGGACTTCCTCGGGCTGAAGACTTTGTCGATTATAAAAGAAGCGCTCGAAAATATACGTCTTTCAAAGGGCATTGAAATAGATATTGATGCCATTCCATTTGACGACGAAAAAACATTTGAACTGTTTAGTCAGGGGGAGACTACCGCTATTTTCCAGTTTGAATCGGACGGAATGAAAAAGCACTTGCGCGACCTGAAACCGAACCGGTTTGAAGACCTCGTTGCAATGAACGCACTCTACCGGCCGGGACCAATGGAGTACATTCCCGATTATATTGCACGTAAACACGGTCGGCAAAAAGTAGATTACGACGTACCAATGATGGAAGAATACCTCAGCGATACATACGGAATTACGGTCTTCCAGGAGCAAGTGATGCTACTTTCGCGTTTATTGGCCGGCTTTACCCGTGGTGATTCTGATACCTTACGTAAGGCGATGGGTAAGAAAATCATGGCCGTAATGGCAAAGTTGAAGGAAAAATTTATTACCGGATGTAAGGCTAACTTCCGTTTTGTTGACGAGTGCAAAAACGCAGGAAAGAAAACCGAAGAAGTTATTGAGAAGATTTGGAAAGACTGGGAAGCTTTTGCATCGTATGCATTCAACAAGTCGCATTCGGTATGTTATGCTTACATCGCTTACCAAACCGGTTACCTGAAAGCGCATTATCCGGCAGAGTTTATGGCGGCCAACCTTAGCCGAAACCTCAATAATATTACCGATATCACCAAGCTGATGACGGAGTGCAAGCGCATGAAACTCAACGTTCTTGGTCCTGACGTAAACGAAAGTTTTGTCAAGTTCACGGCTAATCAGGATGGCGATATCCGTTTCGGGATGGGCGCGATAAAAGGGGTTGGTTCGGCAGCAGTTCAGAATATTATTAATGTTCGTGAAAAAATAGAAGGTTTTAAAACCATCTACGATTTGGTAGAGAATGTCAACCTGCAAAGTGTTAACAAGAAAAACCTTGAAGCGCTGGCTATGGCCGGGGCATTTGATAACCTGAACGGGATAAAACGAAGCGCCTTCTTTGCCGGAGAGAATGAAAATGACGACACCAATTTCATCGAAAAACTGATTCGCTACGGGCATAAAATTCAGGAAGAAACAAACAGTGCTCAGCAAAGCTTATTCGGAGGAATGGATACCAGCTCGGGAGTTCAGAAGCCGCGTGTTCCGGATGTAGAAGAGTGGGCTAAACTTATACTTCTGGAGAAAGAGAAAAACCTGATTGGTATTTATCTTACTGCACACCCGCTAGACGATTACAGGTTGGAAATTAACAATTTCTGTTCGCGCGATGTGGCGTTGAAAGACTTGAACAACAACATTGAAAGATTTAAAGACAGAGACTTTGTTTTTGGAGGAATGGTTACAGCAGCGCGCGAAGGGCAATCGAAGAACGGAAATATGTATGCGACGCTTACGCTTTCTGATTACACCGATTCTAAAGAAATATTCTTCTTCGGGAATGATTACGTTAATTTCGGAAAATATTGCAAAACCGGAATTTTCATCATGGTAAAAGGAACGGTTCGGTCGAGATTTGGCAGCAGCGATTTTTACGAATTCAAAGTAAATAGCATTGAATTACTGTCAGATGTGCGATCGAGCTATGTAAAAAGTGTAACAATAAATTTACCATTACCGGTGTTAGATAAAAAGTTGGTGGAGAATATTGAGAGTTTGGCGAAAGACCACCAGGGAAAAGCGCTGTTAAAGTTTAATGTGTTCGACCCCGAGAACAATATGCATCTTGAAATGTTTTCAAGAACAGCTAGAGTTTATCCATCAGATGCTTTTTTGAACTTTTTTGAAGAGCAGCCGGATATGAGTTACAGAATTAATTAATTTTGCAAAATATAGATAGACAACGATTAAAAACAAACGATTATGGCTTTAGAAATTACAGATGCTAACTTTGAAGAGTTGGTAATAAATTCGGACAAACCGGTTATGTTAGACTTTTGGGCAGTTTGGTGCGGCCCGTGTCGTATGATTGCTCCTATTGTTGAGGAAATGTCGGGAGAATACGAAGGTAAAGCAGTAATTGGTAAAGTTGACGTAGACAACAACCAGGATGTTGCTATGAAATACGGAATCAGAAACATTCCTACCGTTCTTTTTATTAAAAATGGTGAGGTAGTTGACAAACAAGTTGGTGCAGGTCCAAAACAAGTATTTACCAGCAAGTTAGACGCACTGCTATAAAAAAGTACAAAACAGAATAGTAGCTGTCATTTCGATTTTACTGCTAGCCGGCAAACTTCGAAATGACAGTTTTTATTTATTTGGTTTGAAGAATATATTCGATATAGAACAGTTTCATCAGTTCGATAACCTGGGGTTAATTGCTCACGAGGTTGTTGAAGGCTTTATTACCGGCTTGCACCGAAGCCCGTTTCATGGTTTTTCTGTGGAATTTGCCGAGCACCGGCTTTACAACCAGGGAGAATCGACCAAGCACATTGACTGGAAACTATACGCCCGTACCGATAAGCTTTTTGTAAAACAATACGAAGAAGAAACCAACCTGCGTTGTCAGTTGGTAATCGACACGTCATCTTCCATGTTATTTCCGTATTCAAAAGGGAAAAAGCATTTACAGAATAAATTGGCGTTTTCAGTTTACACTGCTGCGGCATTGATTTACCTCATGCGAAAACAACGCGATGCCGTTGGGCTTACTCTTTTTTCAGACCAAATCGAATTTCAGACTACCCCACGTATATCTTCTGTTAATGCAGAGATTATGTACGGTAAGATGTCTGAACTGCTTCAACCCGAAAATGCACATCTGCGAAAAAGTACGAATACTACTCAGGTATTGCACCAAATTGCCGAAAATATTCATAAGCG
Source organism: uncultured Draconibacterium sp. (assembly GCA_963677455.1). GTDB lineage: Bacteria > Bacteroidota > Bacteroidia > Bacteroidales > Prolixibacteraceae > Draconibacterium. Next base: position 5,450,417 of record OY781971.1, on the reverse strand, counting down.
TTCGCTAGTGATTATTTTTAGCGATATGCTCGACAGCCAGAAAACGGACGAGCTGTTTTCCGCATTACAACATCTCCGATACAACAAACACGAGGTTATTCTTTTTCATGTAACCGATCATTCGCTGGAGCGTGAATTTGAATTCTCGAACCGCCCACACAAATTTGTTGATCTCGAAAGCGGACAGGTAGTAAAATTCAATCCCTGGGAAATTAAGAAACACTACGTTTCTACGGTGAAAGATTACTTCGAAGATTTGAAGGTAAAATGTGGTCAGTACCAGATTGATTTGGCTGAGGCCGACATCAACAAAGATTTTAGGAATGTGCTCTTCTCGTACCTGATAAAACGGAAGAAGCTGTTTTAATTTCTTCAGTCCAGCTATTTCAAACTGTCGTTTCCTTATTTTCGTTGAACTTTGATCTTTTTATCGATTCTTTCCGGGTAATCAACATCGGAACCGAAACGCCAATGGCCAGCGCCATCAATATAAAAACCATTTTAGCTCCGTTGTTTACCATATCAATTAATGTTTGCAGGTAAGCATCGGTATCTTCTAACTCAATCAATGCGATTAGGCCCAACATCATCCTGTAGGCAAAAGCTCCGGGAACCATCGGGATAACTCCGGGAATAGAGAAAACCAGTGGCGGGCTTTTTTTCATATGCGCCATTTGGATGCTGATTATTCCAATAACTGTAGCTCCAATAAATGAAGCAAAAACAATTTCAACACCCATAAACATGGCCCCGAATTTTATTAATCCGCCAATAGCTCCCATCATACCAATCGGGAAAAGAGTTCGCAGCGGAACATTAAAAAGAATGGCAAAACCTATTGCTGCTATTCCCGACCAAAATCCTTTTAAAAGTAGTTCAAGTATCATTTAGAAATTCAAAATCATTTTAGAAGTAAATAATCCAAGCGCGATAGCAAATGCTATCAATAATCCGTTTATGGCACGTACCAATCCGTTCTGAATATTTCCGTCAATCATATCCGTTACCGAATTAATAAGTGGTATTCCGGGCACCAGAAAAAGCACAGAAGTGGCAACAGCTTTGTCAGGCTCGGAACCAATTTCAAATGTTTCGGATAATCCGGCAATAAACGATGCAACCAAAGCCGCAAAAAATACGCACAAATAAGGGTTGAACTTCTTGCGCGTAGATTCTTGTCTGACGAAAAGCCCTGCAACAGTTGCCACAAAAGCTACGGTCATATTCAAATAATCTCCGCCAAAAAGATAACAGAAGCCAGAGCCAGCTGCTCCAACCATTGTTAGAAGTACCCAGCGTGGATAGTGTGGCAGCAATTTCAAACGGTTCAATTCTGCATTAATCTGTTCCAGTGTCCACTCTTCCTCCATTACATTCCAGCTTAAATGGCTAATTCCACTTACCATTCTGAAATTTGGTTTCAGTGGCGAAACTCGTTTCATCCGGCTGAAGAAATATTCCTGATCTTCTTCAATGATTGTTAGCATCAGAGCTCTTTGTGTTATCAGCAGCTCAACGCCATACCCCAAGCCGTTGGCAATGCGTTTCATTGTAACACGTGTACGATGTGTACTGGCCCCCGAACTCATCAACAACGAACCAATCTCTAAAAGAGTATTTCCGGTAGCCTGAGCACTTTCAACTAGTTTTCTCATTTTTCTTATTCGTTTCTAACAAGATACAAAAGTATAGCATTCTTGTGTTGTGCGATATCGAAAAAAGAAATATTGGCACTTCCGTAATGTTTACGATACAAACAGGTTCTTTTCTTATGGATATGTTGGGCAATCGTCTATTATTTTACTGAATTTCCTCGATAAAAAATGCCATTAAATTGGGTTATGTATTCATCCCGTTATAACTTTATGGCGTTATTAAAGAAGAGATATAACAGATCAGCAAGTTATTTGATTTTGATAATTTTTTTTACAGAATAACTCCTAAAATGAGTGCTTAATTGATTTTACCTTGTACAGAAAGCGATTAAATGAATCTATCAATGAAAAATATATTTACGTTTATTTTAGTCTTATTTTTTGTAGTACAATGTTTTGCCCAAGAGGATTTTAGCTCGTTAACAAAAAAAGCGAATGAGGCTGTTATGAATAAGAATTACAAAGAAGCTCTCACCTATTTTGATGCGGCTTTTAAACTGGGTAATTCTGATTCGAGCAAAATTGTATGGAATGCTGAGCTGGCAGGAATTTCGGCCCAGGAGATTAATGAAAACGAGAAGGCAATTGAGTATTTTGCCCGTGCGCTGAACTACGGTGCAACCGACGTGAATATATACAACCTGCTAATTAAACTTGCCAAAGAAACTAAGGATACCGAAGCGGAAGAACAAGCCCTGTTGCTCGGACAAAAATGTTTCCCGGAATTGGAGGCAAAGAACAATTCCAAACTCCTTTATTTGTATTACAACACTCAGCAATATGAGAAGGCGGTAGACATGGCCGATATACTAATTGAAGAGCAGCCTAAAAAGACTAAAATTCATTATCTGAAAGCTGTTTCGTTATATAGGTTGGAAAACTATGATGAAGCGATCTCAATTTTGGAGCAAATAATAAATAAAGAACCGGAAAACATAGACGCAATCTCTATGTTGGGAATTATCTATTACCGACAAGCAAAAGATAAGTTCGATAAATTCACTGATGATTACAACAATCTTCAAAAGCCTGATCGCGAAGACTATGCGGTTTATATGCGCAATATTGCCACCTGCAAACCCACATACGAAAAAGCTCTCTCGTATTTATTGAAAGCCTACGAAGCAAAACCCGATAATGTGTTAAGAGCAGCTATTTTCAATTCTTATATTCAGCTCGAACAAAAAGAAAAAGCAGAGAAGTTCAGGTAAGAAAATTACCAGAAATAGATGATACTACTCCATGTAAATTAACCGATTATTGTTCTAAAGATTCACTTATTTCGCAACCAGACAGATATTCTGCAAACGCGTCATTTCAGAAGTCATTCATTTTCATTAAATTTAAGTCTTACAACAAAAATCCCCATTTATGTTAGTAAAGACCTTCGGAAGTGCAGTTCTTGGAATTGATGCCACAACGATTACCATTGAAGTTGATGTTACGCAGGGAATAAAGTTTCTTTTAGTGGGCCTGCCCGACAGTGCGGTAAAAGAGAGCCAGCAGCGAATTGAATCTGCTCTGCGGCTGAACGGCTACAAATGGCCGCGGAAAAAGATCATTATTAACATGGCTCCTGCAGATATTCGAAAAGAAGGCTCTGCATACGATTTACCTTTGGCGGCAGCGGTTCTAGCAGCTTCCAATCAGATTGATACTGAACGCCTTTCAAAATACGTCATCATGGGTGAGCTTTCGTTGGATGGTACATTACAACCCATAAAAGGAGTTCTACCCATTGCCATAAATGCCCGAAAAGAAGGTTTTGAAGGATTTATCCTGCCCAAACAAAATGCACGCGAAGCTGCTGTTGTTGATAAACTTAAGGTTTATGGTGCAGAAAATATCACCGAGGTAATTGATTTCTTAAACGGAAAAGACTCGCTGGAGCAGACTTTTATAGATACACGAGCCGAGTTTTATGCGCAAGTAAATAATAATCCGCTTGATTTTGCGGATGTGAAAGGCCAGGAAAATGTAAAGCGAGCTTTGGAGATTGCGGCGGCCGGTTCCCATAATATAGTTTTAGTTGGTCCGCCCGGAAGTGGAAAAACAATGCTTGCCAAGCGAATTCCAACTATTCTGCCGCCATTCTCTTTGAAAGAAGCACTTGAAACAACTAAAATACATTCGGTGGTTGGAAAGATCGATAAAGAGACTTCGCTGATGACTCGCCGACCATTCAGAAGCCCGCACCATACTATTTCGGATGTTGCTTTGGTTGGTGGAGGAAATTATCCGCAGCCAGGAGAAATTTCGTTGGCGCACAACGGAGTTTTATTTCTCGACGAACTCCCGGAATTTAAGCGAACGGTGCTAGAAGTAATGCGTCAGCCGCTGGAAGACCGGAATGTTACCATATCACGGGCAAAATTTTCGGTAGAGTATCCGGCTAGTTTTATGTTGGTTGCGTCCATGAATCCTTGTCCGTGTGGCTATTACAACCATCCCACAAAAGAATGTGTTTGTGCGCCGGGTGTTGTACAAAAATACCTGAATAAGATTTCCGGGCCATTGCTCGATCGTATTGATATTCATCTCGAAGTCGTTCCAGTTCCATTCAAAAAACTGTCTGAGCTAGAATCTTCTGAAGACAGCGAATCGGTTCGCGAACGGGTATTGAAAGCAAGAAAAATACAGGAGGATCGGTTTGATGAATTTAAAGGCGTTTATGCCAATGCACAGATGAATTCGAAGCAAATCCGCGAATTTGTTCAGCTTGATGAAAAAAGTAACGAGCTGATAAAAAATGCAATGGACAGGCTGGGACTCTCTGCTCGTGCTTACGACCGTATTTTAAAAGTTGCCAGAACCATCGCCGATCTTGAAGCAGAAGAAAATGTTCAGGCACATCATCTTTCTGAGGCGATTCATTATCGTAGTCTTGATCGTGAGAATTGGGGCGGATAAGAAAGTTGTCAGTCGCAGTATTCAGTTCGTAGTATCTTTATAAAAGTAAGTGTAAAACTGATAGAAGTGAGTTCACAGCTCATGGAAAATAAGTGAAACAATGGTCTGCCAAAATCGATATCTTTGCTTCAGAATTTTTTAATTTTTAAAGAATATTGATTTATGGAACAGCAGCCTAACAACCCACTTCATGGGAAAACACTTGAAGCCATTGTGGTTTATTTGGTAAGCTACTACGGATTTGAAGAATTAGGTGACCTGATTCCAATCCATTGTTTTCGCAAAAATCCCAGTATAAAGTCGAGTTTGAAGTTTTTGAGAAGAACCCAGTGGGCTCGCGATAAAGTTGAGAAATTATATGTTGAAACTATTGGGAAATAATTTGCAGTAGCTTTTATTAACCAAGCTGAAAAATTTGGCTGGTACGAAATTTGTTTTTAAGTGTTATGTTAAATCATTGAGCTGCATGGCCGATATTACCATCTTTAGTCGAATTTCACTTTACCTGCTTTTAATATTTATGTTGGCAGGGGCGGCTAGTGGGTATTCCCAGGAAACTTTTCCATCTGTTGATTCACTGAAATCATCAATTCTTCTTTCCGATGCAATTATAGACAACGACACATTAAAAGTCGATAGTCTGCTTTCAACTGAAGTTGACGTAAATATTGCAGCAAGCGAAGGAGTAACACCACTTATGTATGCGGCACAAGAAGGTAATTTGTATTTTATTCGAAAGCTTTTGCAGGAAGGAGCTCACATAGATCAGGTTCCAAATAATAAAGTAACAGCTTTACAAGGCGCTGTTATTGCAGGAAAAACGGAGGCGGTTGAACTATTGATTGAAAATGGTGCAGAACTAGCCACCAAAGATCAATGGGGAAATACACCTGCCTTAAATGCAGCACAGAATAACAATCTCAGAACGTTAGATATTCTCGTACGTTCAGGAGCAGGAGTGAACGATTCGAATAACGACTGTAATACTGCACTTCATTATGCAGCAGCCTTTGGAAATGATTCAATGGTTGTATTGCTTATGAATGCCGGAGCACAAGGCAATACGCAGGATTGTGAAGGATTTACGCCCTTAATGATCGCCACCTCACAGAACTTTAATTCAACTGCAGAATTGTTGGTGAGTTATGCCGTAGATTTAAATACCATAAACGATCAGGGTTATTCGGCACTTACCATTGCTATTTTGAACGGGAATGTATACCTGACAGAGCTTTTCCTGCTCAATGGCGCTGATGGTAACCTGCTTTCCCGGGAAGCAAAAGACCACTGGTATTTTTCAAAAGGTACCGGAAAATATATGCGTAAAGTATTGCGCGATTCCGACGTAAAAAGAAATCTTTCGCCGGTGTTGGAAGACTGGGCAGGAGGTTTGAAACTCGGATGGATTGATAAGTATTTTACAACAACCCTTTTGATGGGGGTTCGGGAAACAAAGTACAATTTCTGGATTCAGATGTCTTTCGGATTAAATCCCTTTGTTTATAGTAATATTCGCGAATTAAACGGAAGAACTTATCAGTTTTGGCAGCGCGATTACCGGCTGGCATTGGAAGCCGATAAATACTTTGCTTTTCAAAAGAGCTATCAAACAGAATGGGGGATTTTTGCCGGAGCTGAAGCAGGTTACAACTTTGGAAGCTATCGGGGGACAAATATCCATCCGTCGTCGGATTTGAACGTACTTCCGGTAGCCGGATTGTTCTGGAGGCAAGGATTTACGGAAACAAGAATCGGATACAAACGAGATGTATTTCAGCTTGATGAACCCGGAGAGTTGAGTATCCAATTTCACTTTTATTTTGGGAGGATGTGGCAATGAATCAAACGATGGATAGATTACGGAAGAAAAGATGGATATTAGCGATTTCATTGTTGTTGGTTGTGTTCTCCTGCGAGCGTAAATTTGAATTCTTTGAGTTCGATTGTGAAGATTGTTACCAGGAAAAGCCGGATTCTGGGCCACTGATTATTTATTTCTCTTACAACGATGAGAACGACTTTGTACTTTATACCATTTACAAGGGTAAGTTTGAAAACCGTGTTGAAGAATATGCCGACACTGCTTTTTATAAAGAAGAACAAATTGAAGTTCCGGTTGATGAATACTATTCAGTTGAAGCAAAATACATAAGTGGTTCTGACACCATTTATGTAGTTGACGGCGATCAGTTTAATCTTAAGCAGGAAAAAAATGAATGCGATAAAAAATGCTACTATTTTAAGGACGGAATTATTGATGTGAGGCTAAAACAATAGTCGTAAAGTTTCTTCATTTTTTGCTTTTTGAATGAATATCGAGTGGCAAAGGAGAAAGCAAACGAAAATAAAACGGGAGTAATACAATTTTAACTAAAATGAAACATTAATTTTGAACTTTCAGCCATTTTATTGGTTTGAGGAATTAAACTAAATATCAACTTATGGTAGACAGGATTTCAGACCCCATTGGACGTTTAATGGGACTTCGGTATAAATCGCACCCATGGCATGGTGTGTATATTGGTGTAAATGCCCCCGAAGAATTAACAGCTTTTATCGAGGTGGTTTCAACAGACACAGTAAAATACGAAATAGATAAAGATAGCGGTTATCTCCGCGTAGACCGGCCACAAAAATTCTCGAACGTAGTACCCGCACTTTACGGTTTCATTCCACAAACCTACTGTGGCGACAAAGTTGGAGAATACTGCAACAAAAAAACAGGCCGAAAAGATATTAAAGGAGATGGCGATCCAATCGATATTTGCGTGTTAACTGAAAAAGATCTTGCGCATGGCGATTTGTTGGTTACTGCCCGCCCTATAGGTGGTTTTAGAATGATTGACGGAAACCAGGCCGACGATAAAATTATCGCTGTTTTGGACAATGACACGGTTTACGGTCATTTTAAAGATGTTTCTGAAGTTCCGGGGATCGTTATTCAACGGCTGGAACACTATTTTTTAACCTACAAAGATATGCCCGGAGTAGACAGCAATACGGAAATTACTGCAACCTATGGTGTTGAAGAAGCGCTGGAAGTGGTTCGCTTGTCGGTTGAAGATTACAACAATAAGTTTTCGAATATCGGGAAATTACTGTAGCAGAGTCCCGTTTAAAATATTTTGATTTAGCTTTCCTCTAATCTTTTTAAGATTGAGTGGAGAGCTTTTTTTATGGAAGCTTCTACTGAAGTATAAGTCGGGAGTTCTTTTCCAATATAGATAAAAAACACGGCCACTTGCTTGTCGTTTAAATTATTATACAAAACATGCTTGTTCAAGCGATAAGCTTCGCGTAATAAGCGCTTAATACGGTTGCGCTTTACAGCTCGCTTAAATATCTTTTTACTTACGCTGAATCCGGCCTGAACAGGAAAGTTGGCAGGTAGATGGGTTGGCAGGAAAACAACTTTTACGGGAAACGAGATAAATGATTTCCCTTCTGCAAAAAGTTGGTCGATAATCTTTTTACTGCTAAGACGTTCTTCTTTTTTTAACGAGAACGAAGTTCCGGGTTCTATTTGCTGTTGATTTTCCATTCAAAAAAATTGAAAGGCCATCCGCCAATCGACGAACAGCCTTTCAAAAATATATTTTTTTAAGTACTTAAGCTTTATTCGCCTTTTTAATATACTGATCGAGCGCCATAGTCATTGATGGAGCCTGAGCAGTTGGCGCTTCAATATCGAGTCTTAAACCTGCATCGTGAACTGCTTTTGCAGTGGCTGGGCCAAAGCAAGCAATGCGAGTGCTGTTTTGTTCAAAATCAGGAAAATTCTGATAAAGCGATTTAATTCCTGATGGACTGAAAAATACCAGAATATCGTATTTGATATCCGCAAGATCAGAAAGATCGGCACTTACTGTACGGTACAAAATTGCTTTTGTGTACTTATATCCTCCTTTATCCAGCAAATCAGGAATTTCCTGCTTGTGGATATCAGATAATGGCACAAGAAACTTCTCTCCAGTGTGTTTCTTCATTACGCTTGTCAGATCAGCGAATTTACCGTTGGCATAAAAGATTTTACGTTTACGGTACACAATGTACTTCTGAAGATAAAATGCAGTAGCTTCTGAAATACAGAAATACTTCATTGAATCTGGTACAGTGATTCTTAATTCCTGACAAACTCTGAAATAATGATCGATTGCGGTGCGACTGGTAAAAATTACCGCCGTATGATCCAGAATTTGAATACGTGTTTGACGAAATTCTTTTGCTGGAACTCCTTCCACCTGGATGAATGGTCTGAAATCGATCTTTAGTCCATTTTTCTCTGCCAACTCGAAATAAGGAGACTTAGCTGTTTGCGGCTCCGGCTGTGAAACTAAAATGCTCTTGACTTTCAAAGTTTTATGCTTTTAATGAAACATTCCCCTTCTATTCAACTACAACAATTTTATAAATTAAAAGCAAGGGTAAAAATTCAAGGGTACAAAGGTATAAAAAGAGATAAAATATAGAAAATTGTTTCCTCATTAAAATGAAAATACCTCTCAACAGTAAAACAAGTTGAAATAAAATCACAACAATTATCCCCGCAAAAAGCACATATACAGGTGTTTGCATTGGAGAGAAAGATATAAGCGCAACCAGAGGAAGGAGTGATAATCCGAGTGTTCTGTTGCTATTATTGAGGTTAAAAACGTATTCATTGGTCTCGGCATTGGTTTCGAACATTATTCCAACGACTTTGTAGAGAAATTTCTTGACTGTAAAATACACAAGAACAGCAGCAAGAACCATTAAAAAAAATGTGAATTTATTGCTGGCATTTGCCAACTCGAAAATGTTCAGGACCTGATATATAAATATAGAAAATGCGAGGTAAAAAACCACATCGAGGCGATAGGTAACATGCGATGACGGATAACTGCTTTCTTGCAATAAACGAATTGAGGTAGGGTAATTTACCAAAGCTGTAAACAGGTGTTTAATGTACTTTATGTAGGAATACCGGATTGTTGCAAAAAGAAGTATGCACGAGAACAAAACCACAGTTAGCCAATCAGTACCGGTAGTAAGCTTTTCCCGTATAGGTAAAACGATTTTTTGCTCGGTGGTTTTTGTTGAAGTAAGTTCTAACTCAGACCGCGGACGAATATACCTTGAACTGTCAACCAATAACTTATTCTCTTGCTGATTACGCCAATATCTTATTTGTTGAGGCGTGTACTTTTTGGGCCCAGGAGGTACAGCTTCTTCGGGTTCAACCTGTTTGCGTTCAGAAATATCCATTCCCGAAACCGGCTTTCTTTCAATTGTAAGCTGATTTGATTCTGGTACAGATTTTAACAGACTTTTAAGCTGTAGTGTATCTTGCTGATATGTATAGGCGCTGTCCATATTTTGCTGCGCAAAGATATCAATTAATATTCTTCTCATTCAAAATGCCTGTGCCCTGAATCTTCGTTTTAAAGAAATTTGTATTTTACACTCCTATTTTCCCGATACAGAACCATGATTTATTTGGCGCCAATACAAGGTTTTACCGATTACATTTTCAGAGATGCATATTTGGAAGTGTTTGAGGACATTGATAAATATTTCATTCCTTACATAACGGTAAATCATTCGAATATTCTACATAAACATGAGCGTGAAATTTTGCCGGAAAATAACCGGCAAGAAAAAGTCGTTCCACAAATATTGGCGAAAGATGAGGCAGAATTTGAGTTTTTGTTGTCGATACTAAAAAGCTACGGATATTCGGAGGTGAATCTAAATATGGGTTGTCCTTACCCGATGGTTACTAATCGGGGACGAGGTGCGGCTTTGCTCGAAAAACCGGATGTTGTTAGAAAAATGCTCGATCTTGCTTTTTCTAATTTTAACCTGAAAGTTTCTGTAAAACTTCGTGCAGGAATGACTGAGGCGGATCAGATTCAACAAATTATACCGGTGCTGAACGATTTTCCAATTAGCGAAGTTATTTTGCATCCGCGAATTGCAAAGCAACTTTATAAAGGTTCCGTATGCGATATGGCGTTTAAGAGTGCAGCGGAGCAACTGGAGCATCAATTAGTCTACAACGGAGATATTTTTACTGTTGATGATTTTCAGCAAAGATCAATTCAGTTTTTGCAAGTTAGTGACTGGATGTTAGGACGTGGTGTTTTGAAGAACCTGTTTTTGCCTGCAGAAATTAAGGGTAAGCAGTATGCAGAAGAACAGAAGCGTTTTATGCTGCTGCAATTTCATCAGCTAATTTCGGAAAGTCATTTGCAAATTGCAGATAATCAAGGGAATGCATTGAACAAGTTAAAGCAGTTCTGGATTTACTTCAGTTATCACTTTGTAAATCAGGCGAGAATTTTTAAGAAAATCAAAAAAATAAGATCGATTGAAGAACTAGATGCATTTGCTTTTGAAGTAGCTAAGAGTGAAGCTTTGAAATAGTTTAATCGAACGAACAATTTCTTTCCTCGTAATTCTGAAGAAGCTTAACAAGCTTGCACAACTCCTCCAATTCCTTTGTAGTTTTAGGAGCAGCACAAATTTCTAAAAAGCGATGTAACGCTTCCCGGTATTCGTCTTCAGTATAAATTGCAAGATCCATAAACTAATGTGCTTCAAGCCAATTTTCGGCTGCATTCATTTCAACAATCAATTGCACTCCAATGTTTACCGCACTTTCCATTTGCTTCTTAACCATTTCTTTCATTTCTTCGAGTTCCGGTTTGAACACATCAAAGTTCAATTCATCGTGTACTTGCAAAATCATTTTCGATTTTAGGCCACGTTCTTGTATTTTACGATGAATGTTGATCATGGCAATTTTTATTACATCAGCAGCAGAACCCTGTATTGGTGCATTTATAGCATTTCGCTCCGCCATCCCGCGTACTACAGCATTTGCCGAGTTAATATCATTAAGATAACGTTTCCGGCCTTTAATGGTTTCTACATAACCTTTGTCGCGCGCCAGTTTGATCTGTTCATTCATGAACTCTTTTATTTTCGGGAAATTTTCGAAATATCCATCGATCAATTCCTTGGCCTCGGTACGTGGAATGTTCAATCGTTGCGATAATCCAAAAGCTGAAATGCCATAAATAATTCCGAAGTTGGCTGTTTTTGCTTTTCTGCGCATGTCGGAGTCAACATCACTTTCAGGTATCTGGTAGATTTTAGCTGCCGTAATTGAATGAATATCTTTGTTCTCGTTAAACGCACGTTTCATTTCTTCGTCGCCACTCAAAGCTGCCATAATACGTAACTCTATTTGCGAGTAGTCGGCCGATAAAAAAGTGTGCTCGTCATCCGAAGGAATAAAAGCTTTTCTGATTTCACGACCTGCAGCATCACGAATAGGAATATTCTGCAAGTTCGGATTCACCGAACTCAAGCGACCCGTTGCGGCAATAGCTTGGTTGTATGAAGTATGAATTTTCCCTGTTCTTTTGTTAACCAGCAATGGCAAAGCTTCAACGTAAGTTGACAGTAGTTTTTTCAGCCCCCGGAAATCGAGTATTTTTTGCACAATAGGATGGCGATCCACTAACCGAATCAATACTTCTTCTGAAGTTGAATACTGCTTGGTTTTTGTTTTCTTGGCATTACTGTCAATTTTTAGCTTCTCAAAAAGAATAAGCCCCAGCTGTTTTGGCGACGAAACATTAAATTCTTCACCAGCCAGGTCAATAATATCTTCTTCAAGCTTGATGATTTGTTCTCTTAGTACTTCCGCATATTTGTTCAACTCATCGGTATTCAGTTTAACTCCAGCATTTTCCATGTCGGCTAAAACCGGAATTAGTGGCATTTCAATCGCAGTAAATACATCACGAACCCCTGCTTTATCCAGTTCCGGATCGATCGCCAATTTTAATTGCAATGTAAGGTCGGCATCTTCGCAGGCATAGTCGCGTAGCTTTTCTGTTGAAACAGAACGCATTGTAAGCTGGTTTTTCCCTTTCTTGCCAATCAGATTTTCTGTAGGAACTTTTTCGTAGTTTAGAAATTGCAGGCACAATTGATCGAGGTTGTGTTTCATATCTGGCTGAACCAGGTAATGGGCCAGCATGGTATCGTATAATTTTCCCTTAACCGGAATATCGTAATTGCTAAGAATGAGTATGTCGTATTTTATATTCTGACCTATCTTTGTGATGTTCTCATCAGCAAAAACCTCGCGGAATTCGTCCATTATTTTTTGTGCTTCCTCTTTCTTCTTAGGTAATGTAACACAATAGGCTTCGTGAGTACGGAAAGCAAATGACATACACACAATTTCGGCAACTTGTGTGTCAAGGCTGGTTGTTTCGGTGTCAAAACAAAACTCTTTTTGCACCGAAAGTTCAGCTCTTAAACTGGCGCGCTGTAATTCATTTTCTACTAAATAGTATTGATGAGGAACAGTTTCGATAGTATCCACCGACTTAATTTCCTGCGTTGAAGTTTCCGGAGCTCCGAAAAGTGTTCCCTGCATTGCAGTTTCTGCTTTTTGTTCGCTAAGCTCCAAACGCGAAATCAATGTCTTAAACTCCAACTCTTCAAAAAGTTTTCGGAGATCTTCTTTATTTAAGTCTTCGCGAGTGAGGCCTTTTTTATCAAATTCAATTGGCACATCGACAATAATGGTAGCCAGCGTTCTCGAAAGCCGCACTTGCTCTTCGTTTTCAATCAGGTTTTCTTTTTGCTTACCTTTTAATTGGTCGATGTTTTCGTAAATACCATCGATGCTGCCGTATTCAGCAATAAGTTTTTGAGCTGTTTTGGGGCCAATTCCCGGACAACCCGGAATATTATCCGCCGAATCGCCCATCAAACCAAGAATGTCGATCATCTGCTCGGCTTTCTCAATCCCGAAATTTTCTCTAATTTCGTTCATCCCCCAAACTTCTGCATCGCCACCTGCTTTACCCGGTTTAAACATTAACACATTCTCCGAAACCAGCTGTGCATAGTCTTTGTCGGGTGTCATCATGTAGGTGGTAAAACCATCTTTTTCTGCTTTTTTCGCAAGAGTCCCTATCACGTCATCTGCTTCATAGCCCGCCATTTCAATAATCGGAATATTGAAAGCTTCGATGATCTTACGAATATATGGAATTGATTTGCGCAGGTCTTCTGGCATTTCTTCGCGGTTAGCCTTGTATTCTTTATACATTTCATGCCTGAAAGTAGGAGCAGAAACATCAAAAACCACCCCCACGAAATCGGGATTTTCTTTCTCCAAAAGCTGTACAATCGTATTGGTAACTCCCAGCATTGCCGAAGTATTTACACCTTTCGAGTTAAAACGAGGGTTGCGAATAAAAGCAAAGTAGCTTCGGTAAATTAATGCATAAGCATCAAGAAGAAAGAGTTTTTTCGAATTAGCTTCAGGCATAATCAAGTTCTTTTATGTGTTATCAGATGCAAACCACTCTGCAAACGAATTTTCGGTTTCGTAAAGTCGCATGCTAAAAAGTGAAACGTTTGAAGGGAAAGCTTGTTGAAGGATTTCGGAAAAATGTACGACTAAATTTTCGGTGGTAGGTTGGAAGTCAACAACCACAAGCCGCTCAGTAGCTTTTTTAAAAGCGACAATGCTGTCTTGCGGGAAAAGAGAACTTACAACCAGTGCATGATCAAAAACACGAACGATATTTTCTTCGACCCGTTTTTTAAGAATGCTAAAATCGATTACCATCCCGTCCTTTGGATGACCACTTTCGTTTTGAATTTCACCAAACAAAGTTACTTCGAGATGATAAGTATGCCCATGAATGTTCCGACAAATCCCGTCGTATTCGTAAAGTGCATGGGCCATTTCGAAATGAAACTTTTTGGTGACTCTGATTTTTGGCATTTTCCTAGTTTTTGATCGTGTGAAAGTAAGGTTTTTTCAGAAAACAAAGGGGGTGTAGCGCGCAAAAATACCCGACTTTTAATGTTACAAAGTCACATTATTTTTGCCGGCAGAAATCAGGAAGCTGTTTTATATTGTGCCGAAAAGATTAAAACCAAAGGTGTTCAATCAGAATTTTTATTCCTAAAAGAATTAAAATAATACCGCCGATTATTAGTGACTGTTGGCTTCGTTTTACCGATATAAATTTCCCAAACAAGAGCCCCAGCATAGATGCAATAAAAGTAACCGGACCAACAACAACAGAAAGTAAATAAACGGGTGTTTCGAGAAAACCAAATGTAATGCCCACAACAAATGCATCGATGCTGGTTGCAATGGAAAGCCCGATGAGTATTGAAATTTTAAACGGGTTGACATTGCTTATTGAACTGTGGGTTTTTAGCCCCTCTTTAATCATGTTTCCGCCAATAAGTGCCAAAAGTCCAAACGCAATCCAGTGGTCTATCGAAGCCACAAGATCTCCGATTACATTGCCAATATACCAGCCAATTACCGGGAATGCTGCCTGAAACAATGCCAACGGAGCAGCAACTTTGCAGGCTTGCCGAAAATGTATTTGGGGCTTTAATAATCCGATTGATACGGAAACGGCAAACGAATCCAAACTTAGCCCCAGACCGATCATTAAAAATGTTATGAATTGAATTACGCTCATTTAACGGGGTGCAAAATTAAGCATTTGAATTCTGATTTTTCCGGGATGCAACAATGTATTCATTCTAAATATTCCAAAAAGTTTGGGCAGATTGTTATAAATTGAAAAGCTAATCGTCTCATGTTTCAGATGACCACAGAGGATTTTAAAAATACGGTAATTCCATACTCGCGAAAGTTGTATCCGATGTTGTTTCGGATATTAAAAGACGAAGAGGAAACGCGTGATGCTTTGCAGGATTTGATGGTGAAATTGTGGAATCGCCGAAATGATTTGCTAAAATGTAGCAATCAATCGGCGTACATTATTACAATGGCAAAAAACCACAGTTTTGATTTACTGAAGAAGAAGCGGCCTTTGCGAATTAGCGAAAATGATGAGCACAAGTTACTGAATCTTGAAACGGAGGAAGCCGGAATAGAAACAGTAGAACGCTTTAATAATGTGAAGAAAGCAATTGACCAACTACCGGAAAAGTACAGGCAGGTGATTCAGTTGCGCGATATCGACGGTTTTGAATTCGAGGAAATTCATGAAATGACCGGTTACGAGGTGCCCTACCTAAGAGTGATATTATCGAGAGCACGGCAAAGAGTTAAAGACGAAGTAGAAAAAAAGTACAGTTATGACAGATCAGGAAAAGTTACTAAACAAATATTATAAAGGAGAAACTTCGCTCGACGAAGAGCAGCAATTGAAACATTCAACAGCTGATTCTGATTTTTCGGAAGCAGAACAGGATATGTTTGCGTTTTTTGAAAATGAAAGTGCCATTCCGGATGATCTCGAATCATCAATGTTGGCTGGCATAAGTAGAGTCAATTCAAAACGTAAAGTGCGGAAAATGAGATGGTATTCAATTGCTTCGGCTGCCGCGGTTGTTGCAGTCGTTGTGAGCGTCTTTCTTCATGTAAGAAATGACCAGCGAAGCAAAATGGAAGACAACTTTTTTGTGATGGAACAAGCACTTTTCCAGGTTTCTCAGAGTATCCAACCGCAGGAGGAAGAGCAAATGCTGGTACTTTGGGTGGATGAGAACACGGGAATCATTATCAACTAGAAAAAAAATTGACAGGGGATCTGCAGGCCCTAATCAGCTTAGTATAAATTAAAAACATAAAAGACTATAACGATGAAACGATTGATTTTGATATTGTTTACGCTCGCTGCAACGTTAGCGGTAAATGCACAAAATACAGAGAAATTTTACGATGTTCTTATAACAAATTATGCCGATAAAGACGGATTCAGTGCCAGCATGCTTACTCAGGATATGTTTGATTTGTACCTGAAAAAGAAGAACGTGGATGAAAATTCGGAGGTAGCCGCTGCCTTAAAAAAACTGGACAGGATAATGGTGGTTTCGCAAAGCGGATACACCGGTCCGGCTGTTGTTTCGCAAGAATTTGATGAGGATGAATACCGCAAACAGGAAGAAGCAAATAAAAAGGAACGAGACTCGATGTACGATCTGATTGTTGATCATTATAGAAACGACAATTTCACGTTACTCAAAACAGAAAAGCGAATGGGCGAGGATGTAAAAGTATTCCTGAAGAAAAGTAACGATAAAGTGAGTTCTTTGGTTTTGTTGACAAACTCATCGGCTGTCACTAGTTTGGTTGAGCTTAATGGTGATATTGATCTTGCGAATGTTGCTTCATTGAGTTCGGCAATGAATCTGCGAGGATTGGAGAATCTTTATAAAATTGACAACTCCGGGACAGTAACCGTGGGGTATCCAAGAGCTAGTTATTTGAGTCAGGAACGCATTGCAGAGATGGAAGCACGTGCCCGGGAAATGGCAGAAAGACAAGCAAAGCTTTCTGAAGAACAAATTAAGCGTATTGAAGAGCAAGCCGAATTACAGGCAAAACGGCAAATGAAGATGGCCGAGAAACAACGTCAAATGGCAGAAATATACCAACGTCAACCTATTTTTTTGAACTATCCGGGCGACAGCACTATTTATTATCTGAATGGGAAAAAGGTGGCAGTTGATGAAATAAAGAATATCGACAAGAGTAGAATCAAGTCAATAAACGTAAACAAAACAGGCAAAGACGACAAAAAAACGGAAATTCATATTTCCACGAAATAGCTTGAACTGACAATATAAAAAAGGGTTGACTTTCGGTCAACCCTTTTTTATATTGTCTTCTATTTACAATCGCTCATCTAACCTTTCCGTTTAATCTTCAACTTCTGCCCAATGTAAAGACCCCGGTCGTTTTTCAGGTTATTAAGCTTCATTATATCATCAGAACTGATGCCGGCATACTGCTGAGCAATTTCCCAGATAGTATCGCCTCTGCGCACCGTATGATAAACGTAGCTGGGATCGAGCGGTTCTACTTTTTTAGGCTCTGAAGGTTTTACCGATTTTCCAACTGATGCCTGTTTTTCAGCAAAAGTCATGCTATTAAGGCTTTTGTATTTTGCCTGTTGCCCCTCCGGCACATAAATGGCTAATTTTTGCCCAATTCGGATAATATCGCGATGAATGTTGTTCCAATATCTTAAATCTGAAGCACGCACATGAAACCATGATGAAATAAAGCCAACATTATCTCCGGACTTCACCGTGTACAAAACCTTTTCTTTCCCTTTAATATCAACCGGAGTAAAGTAACTGCTACTACTCGTTGTTGGATTCATTAATGTATTATCCGGGAAAAACTTGTCTCGCTCATAAGCAAATATGGATGTGTCTTTGTCGATAAAACTCATAATTTTATCATTTGGCAGCACCAACGGATAAGGCTTGTCCTTTTGGGCCGGAATTACATCACGCCGATACATCGGGTTTAAAGCACGCAACTCCTCTTTCTCAATATCAATATTGGCAACTACCTGATCGAAATGCAAGTAATCGGTTACCATAATAGTATCTACCGAAAGTGATATTTCCGGATATCGAGGAATCAGGTTATGTTCTTTATAATACTCAAATGCATAAGTAGCTCCAATAAACGCAGGGACATATCCGCGGGTTTCACGTGGCAACCGGTAGTAAATCTCCCAGTAATTGGTTTTCCCTCCTGAACGTCTGATGGCGCGATTTACATTTCCGGGGCCACAGTTATATGCAGCAATCGCCAAATGCCAATCACCATAAATATTATACAAATAAGTAAGATATCGTGCTGCAGCATCAGTTGCTTTTATAGGATCCCGACGTTCGTCAACAAAACTGGTAATTTCAAGCTTCATGTTCTTTGCAGTACCGTACATAAACTGCCATAAACCGTTTGCTCCAACCCGCGACCGAGCAGTTGGATTTAACGCCGATTCAATAATTGCCATGTATTTTATCTCAAGTGGCATATCATATTTGTCAAGCGTTTCTTCAAAAATCGGGAAATAGTACGCAGAAAGTCCGAGCATCACCTCAACCAACTCACGCTTCTTTTCGGTGTACATCTGTATGTAACGCTTCACCACCGGATTGTAAGTCAGGTCGACCACCTGCTCTATATCTTTTAGTCGCTTTATATAAACTGAATCTGGAACGTTGGTCGGGAATGAACCAAAGACCACCTCAGTACTATCAAACAGAAAACGATTTTGTACTTCCCACGATTCAAAAAGATTCTCCATCCGATCGGAAAATACGTCGTTCACATCATCGTCAACTTCTAATGCAGCATCTTCCGTAGTATCAACAGGCAACGAATCTATTTCAAAGGTATCAAGTACTGCAAATTCATCGGGCACAGAGTCCGGAACCTGTGAAAACACATTAATACAAAGAAACAGAAATACAATATTTAGAAAGAAAAACTTATGCATACTAAAAACTAAATGAGCAGTTTATACCGTAAACCGGTTGCTGATTAAAATGATACATGACGGGCTGCCAATTCATCGTTAGATCTTCACTGATATCGAAATCAAAGAAATGTGCATCTACACTGGCATCAATAAGGTTCAGTCCGTAAAATCCAATAATACTGATAACCAACAGATCCCGGTTTCGGCGGTAGTAATTCTGCTGCCTTAGTACATTTTTTTTAAAAATTTCCTGGTGTGTTTTGTTGTTTTCCAGGTCATACAAACTTGCACCGTCCAGATTTTCGTACGACCGGGTATTCGGATCATCATCAGTAAAGTCGTTATAAGCTCGTTTCATAATCCCGTAATTATCGTTATTCCAGTGAATAAAATAGCCCATAGTAGCAAAGCCAGCATAAATAACCGGAATTTTCCAGTATTTTTTGTTGTACGCCTGACCAAGCCCGGGAAGAAGAGCAGAATAAATAGTAGCTTTTCGGGGAGAATGCACCTCTTCAGTTTGCTGATCCATCTCAACAATACGAGTAGAATCTACTTCAAGCTTCTGAGCCCTTGCATTCAAACAAAGCAAAAGAATAGTTATTGCAACTACAATTTTTGAAAAGAAACTCCCTTTATTCACACTAAAGATTTTGCGCAAAAATAGAAAATACGTGATGGAATGCGCTGAAAGTTATAGTTTATTTTTGATTTTCAATTATTTTAACAATTCGCTCCAGGTCTTTTTCAGACTTAAACGGAATTGTTATTTTCCCTTTTCCTTTCTCGTTCATCAAGAAATCAATACGGGTATTGAAAATATCGTCCAACTGCTTCTTTACTCCACCAAATTCTTTCGGGAATTTACGTGATTTAGCTGTCGCTGGCTTTCCTTCATCTTCCGTATTCAGGTTACGAACGATCTCTTCTACCTTCCGAACAGAATAACCGTGTTTTATAGTTTGCTCAAAAATAGCAATCTGCGTATCCGGATTTTCGATATTAATAATAGCGCGAGCATGCCCCATTGAGATTTCCTTATCAATTAAGCCTTTCTGAATAACAGCCGGAAGTCTCAATAAACGCAAATAGTTTGCAATGGTAGATCGCTTTTTACCAACACGAGAGCTCAATTCTTCCTGGGTATATTCCAGTTCGTCAATCAAACGCTGGTAACTTAGTGCAATTTCAACCGAATCAAGATCTTCACGCTGGATATTTTCTACCAATGCCATTTCCAGCATACCGTCGTCTTTTGCTTTGCGCACATAGGCCGGAATTGTTTTTAACCCGGCAAGTTGCGAGGCTCTGAAACGACGCTCTCCTGCTATAATCTGGTATCTATTCTCCCCTGCTTTCCGCAAGGTGATGGGCTGAATCAGACCAATTTCTTTGATGGAAACAGCGAGTTCCTGCAATGCTTCTTCATCAAATTTAGAGCGTGGCTGAAAAGGATTGGCTTCAATCATACTCAGCTCAATCTCATTTATTCCAGCACTCTTCTGAATTTTATCAGCATCATCAATCAGTGCTCCAAGCCCTCTTCCCAATGCATTTCGCTTTGCCATCATAAAAAACTTAATTTATAACTATGTTCTTATCTTTCGACATCTGAGTCATTTCATTTCGCTGTAATATCTCTCTCGCCAGGTTCATATGGTTGATTGCACCACGCGAACTAGCGTCGTACAAAACCACTGGCTTACCATAACTTGGTGCCTCGCTGAGCTTCACATTTCGCTGAATAACAGTATCAAAAACCATTTCCTGAAAATGATGCTTCACTTCTTCGTAAACTTGGTTCGAAAGATTTAAACGACCATCATACATTGTCAGCAAAAATCCTTCGATTGCCAGCTCAGGATTCAAACGGCTTTGAATAATTTTAATTGTATTAAGCAGCTTTCCTAAACCTTCCAAAGCAAAATATTCACATTGTACCGGAATTATTACCGAATCAGACGCTGTTAGCGCATTAACAGTAATCAAACCTAAGGAAGGCGAACAATCGATAAAAATGAAATCGTAAATATCTTTCAGTTGCTCAATGGCATTTTTCAAAACACGTTCGCGATTGGGCATGTTCAGCATTTCAATTTCGGCACCAACCAAATCGATATGAGAAGGAATAATATCAAGGTTATCAATCTGGGTTTTCAATGTCACCTTCGAAGCGTCAATATCGTCAACAATGCATTCATAAATACTCGACTGCACATTGTTTACATCAAAGCCAAGTCCAGAAGTAGCATTTGCCTGCGGATCAGCATCAATTACAAGAACTTTCTGCTCAAGCACCGCCAAACTTGCTGCAAGGTTAATGGTTGTTGTTGTTTTACCAACCCCTCCTTTCTGATTTGCTAACGAAATAATTTTTCCCATCGATATTCCTTTTCGTATTTTTGAGTGGCTTCAAAGGTAACAAAAACCCAAAACCTGCTCACATTTTTTATTAACGGGTTATCAGTAAACTATTAACGATTAAACCGTGAATAACTTGTTAAAATTTACTTGATTTCATTTCTTTCTGAAGCTGTTCGCGATCAACTGGAACAACACCAACTTTTTCGCAAACCAAGCCACCTGCCAGGTTCGACATTAAAGCCATAGTCTTTGGCGGCAAGCCTGCTGCCATTGCTAAACTCGCAACACCTATAACGGTATCGCCGGCTCCCGAAACATCTGCAATATCGCGGATTGCAACCGGATAGTATTGCTCTTTAACCCCGTTGCTTATAAAAACTCCTAATTCTGACAATGTAACAAATATTAGCTTCAGCCCCTGGTCTTTTTTAAACTTATCAGCATGAAACTTGATACTCTCCAAATCGTCTTTTGCAATAGGCTGCCCGATACCTTCCACAAATTCTTTAAAATTCGGCTTAAACAGTGTTACGTTTTTGTAGTTCCAGAAATTTCTGCGCTTTGGGTCTACAGCGGTTGGTATGCCTTTCTCAATTGCAACTTTGTTTATTGCATCAAATAAAGTTGGGGTTACAATACCTTTATCGTAATCCACAAAAACAATCACATCAACCTTTGTTTTTTCAATTTCCTGAAGGATGGCGCTAAGCAACTGCTGCTCCATCTCGGAAGAAATATAGCTGGTGGATTCTTCGTCAACCCTCACAATCTGTTTACCACTACTGATTATTCGGTTTTTCACAGTAGTATTTCGCGTAGCATCAACAAAAATTCCCTGATTACTCAGCTCCCTTTTTACCAAAAGATTTTCAAACTCCTTTCCGTTATCGTCATCTCCTATCACCGAAAAAAGAATGGGTGTTGCCCCAAGAGCTTGAATATTTCGCGATACGTTTGCCGCGCCACCAAGCCGATTTTCTCGTTTAGTAACAGAAACAATAGGCACAGGAGCCTCTGGCGATAAGCGCTCTACTTTTCCCCACAAATAGGTATCGAGCATGGCATCTCCAACTACGAGAACCCGCATATGCGAAAACTGCTCAAAGATTTGATTTACGTCTTTACTGTTCACGAAATTGTGTTAAGGATACAAATCTAAAAAAAATTCTACGCCTTAAAAACGGGATTTCTTATAATTTACTTAAGTGAAAAGAAAGTTTATACGACTAAAATGGGTCAACATCAATATTAATCTGACAGCTACTGTTTGACGCACCCGCCTTTACTTTCCTGACACTTAGCATGATATCTGATTTTATTTTGTCGAGTGCAAGTTTCCGATCAATTTTCACCCATATTTCCTTGTGGTGCCACAACTGAATTCTGCTAATCATCGGGTATTCCGGGCCAAGAACAACAAGCGCCTTGTTCATCCGGAGAAAATTAGCGAGTTGCTGTGCCACACGATCTACAGTTTCTATCTGCTTGTGCTTCACCACTATCTTAATTAGCCGGTAGAATGGCGGATATTTAAACAACTGTCGTTCTTCAAATTGCTCTTTTAAGGTTCCAAAATAATCCTGATTTTTTATTTGCTGAATCAAAGGATGCTCTGGCTGCGAAGTCTGAAGCACCACTTTCCCGCGACTGTGTTTTCTCCCTGCTCTCCCCGCTACCTGCGAAATCAGTTGATAAGCCCGTTCGTATGCCCTGAAATCGGGAAAATTGATCAGGTTATCGGCATTTAAAATTCCCACCAAACTAACATGTTCAAAATCGAGTCCCTTTGTTACCATTTGCGTACCAATAAGAATATCAACCTTTTTATTTTCGAGATTACTTACAATTTTCTCGAAGGCATTTTTCGATTGCGTCGTATCTAAATCCATCCGTGCAACGCGCGCTCCACGGAAAAGCGACTTAATTTCATCTTCAATCTTTTCGGTACCAAAGCCACGGGTTTTTATTTCGGGCGAACCACATTCATCACACTTATCGGGCAAGCGGTAACTAAAACCACAATAATGACAGGTTAAACGTTTCTTGTATTTGTGGTATGTAAGGCTCACATCGCATTTCTCACATTTTGGAATATGTCCACAGGTGAAGCACTCAACATAAGGCGAATAACCGCGCCGGTTCTGAAAAAGAATTACCTGCTCTCTGTTTTCCAGTGCCGTGTTCATTTGATTGTAGAGTTGCGGCGTTAGAATTGAATGCATTTCTTTTCGTTTGTAAGCTCGCTTTACATCCGCCACTTCAATTTCGGGAAGCTCAACTTTCGCATGCCTTTTTGTAAGATTTACCAGTCCATATTTCCCCGAAATTGCATTGTGATACGATTCGTATGAAGGTGTTGCCGACCCCAGCAAAACATTGGCTTCGTTCTGATATCCCAAGATCACAGCCATATCGCGTGCATTGTAGCGCGGCGCAGGATCGAACTGCTTAAATGAATTTTCGTGTTCCTCATCCACGATAATCATCCCCAGGTTAGAAAAGGGCAAAAACACACCTGAACGTGCACCAAGAATTACCTGGTAACCTTCGTTTGGTTTGTCGGCAAACAATAATGTTTTCTCCCACACTTCTACCCTTTCCTGGCTATTTAATCTTGAATGATAAATACCAACTTTGTTCCCAAAAACATTTTTCAGTCGCTGAACGATCTGCGTAGTAAGTGCAATTTCAGGAACCAAATACAGGGCCTGCTTTCCGGTCTTGATCATTTCATCAATCAGATGAATATATATTTCTGTTTTGCCGCTAGCTGTTATCCCATGAATCAATGCCACCTGCTTTGTTTCAAAAGCATGTTTGATTTCCTCCAGCGCTTTTGCCTGGTATTCGTTCAATAAATTAATACTAACCTGGTCAATTTTTTCTTCAGCTAATCTTGATACCTGTTTTCGATATTCCACCAGAATCTCTTTACCAACAAGGCCTTTCAAAACTGCCGGGGTATAGCCAGTATCTTTCAACAAGTCTTTCTGCGAGATCTCGTGAACAGCATCCTCCCTAAACAGATTGGTAATGTTACAAAAATGAAGTAGCAGCGCCTCCTGCTTTTTAGCCCGTTTTAGCAAAGCTGATTTTTCGCTTAACTCTTTTTCCGAAGTAATTGACGGATTAATTTTCACAAAACTCTCCGTTTTGGGACTATATTTTTTATTGATCTTCTCTTCTACATAAACGAGCTCTTTGCCAATAAGTGATTTTAAAGCCGAATACGAAAAACAACTCTTCAATTTCCCCTCGAGTTCTGCCAGGGTATTTGTACCGCTTTCAATTTGCAGGAGAAGTGCCCGTTCTGCATCGTTCAGCACATGTTCATCGTCTGCTCCCGTCAGAAATACTTTTGATTTACTTTCCAGTTTCAAGCCAGTGGGAAGTGCCGCCCGAAAAACGTCGCCAAGCGTGCAGCAATAATACTCAGCAATCCAGTGCCACAGCTTAAAATTGTTTGGCAACACAACAGGGTGTTCATCTAAAACCTCCTGTATTCCCTTTAACTCTCCAACATTTTCGGGTTTGCTTGCAGACAGGGAACTTACCAGGGCGGCATACAACTTTCGCGCGCCAAACTGCACGATTACCCGTTTACCCGGAGCAATAGCATTTTGCAACGACTGCGGCACTTTGTAAGTGTACGCATCATGTAACGAAAGAGGCAATATTACCTGTGCATAAAGTTGTGCCATGTGGTGATTTTACCAAGGCTAAAGTAACTAAAAATATGGTTTTGGAAGATCTCGGGTTCCGATCAACCGAAGTTTTGGTGTACCCACTCGGCAGCTTGCTCCATCAACCAGTTTGGCGTTGAGGTTGCTCCACAAATCCCAACCGATTCTACTCCATCGAACCAGGCAGGATCGATTTCTTCGATATTGGCAATTTTGTGCGAACGCGGATTTACCTCTTTGCAAATGGTGTACAAATAGCGGCCATTCGAGCTTTTTTCTCCGGCAATAAACAAAATCAGATCAAACTGAGTAGCAAACTTTTTAAGATTAGGAACCCTGTTTGAAACCTGCCGGCAAATGGTATCTTTTATCTCAACCGGTACTCCGGGTTGCATTTTCTCTTTTACACTCTGTGCTATGTCGTAAAAGTCTTCGATACGTTTTGTGGTTTGCGAATACAAAGCTACGGGGCGAGACGGATCAACCTTAACAACATCGTCCATGCTTTCCAGAATAACGGCATTGTTTTGGGTTTGCCCATTTAATCCGATAATCTCGGCATGGCCTTTCTTTCCATAAATAACAACCTGCCCCTGCTGCTGATTGTTTTTCAAGTACGAGCCCTTCACTTTCTCCTGCAAGGTGATAACAACCGGACAAGTAGCATCAATCAGTTCGATATTATTATTTTTTGCGTATTCGTACGTTTCTGGTGGTTCGCCGTGCGCACGAATTAGTACTTTGCAATCGCTCAGCGCAAAATATTCTTCTTTTGAAATGGATTTCAAGCCCATCTTTTCAAGGCGTTCTACTTCCTTTCCATTATGAACAATATCGCCCAAACAGTACAATTTACCTTCTCGTTCTAATTCGTTTTCTGCTTCCTTTATGGCATTTATTACTCCAAAACAAAATCCAGAACGTCTGTCAATCTCAACTCTCATCCCTAACTATTTCTTTTACTTTGTTTATGGTCCATTTCAATTGTTCTTCACGGCTTAAATTACTGTTATCTAAAACCAGCGCATCATCTGCCTGCTTTAGCGGACTAGCTGCTCGCGAAGAATCAATTTTATCGCGTCCTTCAACATTGGCAAGAACTTCTTCAAAACTCACATCAAGCCCTTTCTCCTTAAGCTCGAGGTAGCGGCGTTGCGCTCGTACCTCCGGCGAAGCTGTCATAAAAATCTTTAACTCAGCACTCGGAAAAACAACGGTGCCAATATCGCGGCCATCCATTACAATTCCTTTATTTATTCCATTCTCACGCTGCTGCTTCACCATTTCTTCCCGCACTTCGGCTATGGTACTTATCGGGCTTACATTGTCAGAAACTTCCAAGCGGCGAATTTCATCTTCTACATTTTCACCATTCAAAAACGTAGTGTTCTTCCCCTGCTTTTCGTCCCATTCAAAACTGATGTGGATGTCTTTTAGTCCTTTAATCACTTTTGCTTTGTCGGGCACTTTATCGGTAATCCAGCCGTTTCGTAAAGCGACCAGCGTTACCACACGATACATGGCTCCGGTATCAATATAGATATAACCAAGTTGTTGGGCCAGTTGTTTAGCCATGGTACTTTTCCCGCATGAAGAGTGCCCGTCGATTGCAATAATGATCTTTTTTTCGCTCATAGTAAATCCTCCCACAAAGATGTGAAATATTTAAGAGATTTTGGTCTTAATTTAAAAATTGTCGTTCAGATCGATCGACAACGAAAACAAGTTGGATGATCCGGCGAGGTGGAATCTTGAAATTCCGTAATCGAGCCGAAAACGTTTTAGTTTCAGCCCAAATCCGGCAGAAAAACCTACTGTAGAACCTTTTTCTTCGAACATCAATTCCTGGCGACGTTGGTAATTGTAACCTACCCTAAGAATAAAATTCTCGGAAGGCAAAAGTTCCACACCCATAACCATATGCCGCATAAAACGTTTGGTAAAACTTTCGTCGTATTCGTAGATTGTTTCTGTACTGAATTCCGGCTCTTCTTCGGGATTTGCCAGATCCCAATGATTCAGGTGCTGAAGTGTGGCATACAAAATAACCGGAGCGTGCTTTAAACGCTGGCTTATTCCCATTTGAACGTTTAACGGAATTTTCTCTCTATCCCCGTCTTCATAATAAGTAGTGATTTGCGTTCCTACGTTACGTGCCACAAATGCAACAGTTGTATAACCCGATTGGCTCGTGAAATTCAGTCCGAAATCGGCCGCAATCCCAAACGACTGGTAACTCTCGAACGAAGAAAAAATCGGTTTTAAGTTTACCCCGTAATTTAACCGCTTGTAGTTATTCGAATACAAAATGTTAAGTGCATATTCAGCAGCTTTAAATGTAGCTCCGGTAAGTTCGCCAGTTCTCAATGCCTCTTTAAAATTTCCGTAGTTGATGTAGTGCATCCCCAAAGCGAAGTTCCCAATTCCCTCGTAAGTTTTAGCGTACGAAGCATAGCCATAATTTACATCGGTGAGGTAATTTACATAGTTTACCAGTAAACGGTTGCTCATTTCGGCATGAAGCAACGACGGATTATGATAAGGGAGATTAAGGTCTTGAGAATCGGAAACAGCAACTTGCATACCGCCAAGCGCAGCAATACGCGCCGAGTTAGTAAGTTCAAGAAACTCGTAAGTGTACTCGCCACCGATTTGTGCCCGGGCACTGCCAATCAATAAACTAAATAATAAAAAGAGGTATAACTTTCGCTTCATTCGCGATTCAATTTTCAGTAAAACGCCAAAGGTAGTTAATTAGTATAATTTGAGCTTTGAATTGAGCGAATAAGTTCTGGCATTGATTATTAAATGTGAATTATGGCTGGCTGTTAACTTATCACCATGAGATTCCCCTTTGGATTAACGATTAGGCAGCATCAAAAAAAGAGTTATAAGAAGTTGAATTTACCATTGAGATAGACAAAAAAGAAAACGACAACAAGAAAAGTTACAATCAAGCCAATGATCAGGAATATGTTTTGCTGCTGCTTTTCCTTCAACAGTTTTGCCAATAAACTACGACGTTTTTTTTCGGTATATTTCTTTTGCCGGAAGTAAGTCAAATCCTGTGTTCCATAATGGTAAAGACTTTCAACATCCTGTCCCCGGCGTGGCTCTCCGCCTCCGCCATCCGGTTTGGTTCTTTTTCCGAGAAATTTCCGGGGTTTCATGGTTGCTATCCACCGCTGGTACCCCATTCCGTTGTAGCCCATTGTATTTGAGTTTATGTGGTTTGTTAAAGCTAACATTTTTACGGAAATCTTGCTACAAGATGCCCTGAATTCAACCAAAATCAAAAGTGCTGTTTCTTCTTTTACAAAACACGTCCTGAATCTTTTACCGTTCCCTTTTCCAACTCGAGAAAATGAGAGATACACGACGGCACTTCTTCCTGCCGGTGGGTTACATAAATCAAGGTGGTTTGTCGCTCCAAACAAATTTCGTCGAGAACCGAAGTAAAGCGTTTGGTTTGCAAAGGATCAAGTCCCTGGCATGGCTCGTCCAAAATCAGCAGATCGGGTGATTTTATCAAGGCACGCGCCAAAAGAATGATTCGCTGTTCGCCCAAAGACGAATGCAAAAAAGGAGCTTCAGCCAAATGCTCCATTTCCAGCAAACACAGCCACTCGTGGGCCATTTTCAGTTCGAAATGCGAACCGGAAGTAGTAAAGCCAACCTCATCTTTTAAACCCGACAGCACTACATCAACACAACTCAACGAATTATAACTAGTCTGCGTTGAAGTTGCTGCATTGTACAAACCACGGTGACGCAAGAAATACAAATGCAGCTCAGGCGAAACAAAACCAATTTTCTTTTTAATGTCCCAAATACTTTCCCCACTGCCGCGTCTGCAATCGAAAAGAACCAGGTCGTTTGAATAGCCTTGTGGATTATCCGCTGAAATGAGACTCAATAAAGTAGTTTTCCCGGCACCATTATGACCGCTTAAAAGCCATTTTTCGCCGGGTTTTACCTGCCAATTTATACCCGACAAAACAACCTCTCCTCCGAAAGAAACAGTTACATCGCGCATTTTAACAATCGTATCAAACTGCTGTTCTTTCTTATTGTGGCTGTTTATTATTTCTAAATGCGAGAGTTCTGAATTATTTACAGAATCTGGTTTGCTTTCGTTTGGCTTGCCTAAATCAAAAATCTGGTCGGCAAACGGAGGAACCAGGCTGTATTCGCTAACTAGAACAAGCGTTATTCCACTTTTCTTTTGCGTTTCGAGTATCCGAAAAAGTGTTTCACGCGCATGAATATCCAACCCAACAAAAGGCTGGTCGAGGACCAGCAAATCTGGCTTTTGCAGCAAAGCTTCTGCCAACTGTACCCGTTTCCGTTCGCCATTACTCAGCGACAAAATTTTTCGTTCGGTTAAATATTCAATCTCAAGTTCGGAGAGAGTATCATGTAATCTGCCTAAACTTACTTCAGGAACCTTTTTTGCTAGATATTCGAGCACAGTAGGAACGTTATCCTGATGAGGATTTTCGTAGCGTTGACTATAATACGACACACGCAAACCTGTAGCCGCCAAAAAACCATCTTGCTGCGAAACCATCTTCGACGAAATTCCTTCCGCAAATGAAATTCTTCCGGTAGTAGGTTTTAACAGTCCACCAACAATTCGTGCAAGCGTCGTTTTTCCACTCCCCGACGAACCGGTAACTACAAAGGTTTCTCCTTTAGCAATCTCAAAATCTAGCTGCTCAAAAATGATTTTGTAGTTGACCTTATATGTTAGGTCAGTGGCTTTAACAATCGGATCAGGGAAATTTGACATTCAATAATTCCTTTCTTTTCACTTCAAAAACAAAAGTAGAATTCTACCAACTTTTCTTTTTCAATTCTTCCACAATTTCGTAAACCACGGGGCAAGTTTCACAATTTTTATGCGAAAGCAAAAGTATCTGGTAAAAGCGTTTTCGGTCGGTATGCGGATACTCACGACAAGCACGCGGGCGGCTTTCGTAAACCATGCAATAATTATCGGGTAATAAAAACGGGCAGGGATGTTCGCGAAAGATCATATCGCCATCTTCGTCAACTTCAACGTACTGCTCCATAAATTCCGACGGCTTCATTTTTAAATACTTTGCCAATCGCTCTACATCTTTATCGATTAAACGCGGACCAATAGTTTTACAGCAATTCGCGCAATCCAGACAATCAAAATTTGAAAACGCATCAAAATGTAGATCATGAACAAACGCATCCAAATCTTTGGGCTTTTTCTTTTTCAGTTTCTTCAAAAAAGCGGCAGTCTCGCCCTTTGTTTTATCTGTTAAAACTTTAAGTTGTTCCGGCGTTTTGTATTCTACTTTTTTCATTGTTAATGAATATCCTATTTCAAGATTGTTAAACTGTGAAATTGTAAAATCCCGAACACTATAACTGAAGACTGTAAAATTTCTTCCTTCGACTACGCTCAGGACGACATACTGCAAACTGAGACTGAATACTGATTTTCTATCCTTTTCGCTGTGTCGTAATTTCAATCAGTTCTATTTCCTTTTTTCTTTTACGCTGTCTAAGTTGCGCAAGAAACAAGCCTGCAACCACAACAACAATTCCTGCAATTTGCTGAATTCCGAGACTTTCTTTCAAAATAAAAAATGATAAAATAGCCACAAAAACCGGAATCAGGTTAATAAACGTATTCGACCGGTTTACCCCTAAATGGCGGATGGCTTGTGTGAAGAAGACAAAGCCGAGCGTTGACGCAAACACAGCCAGAAAAACAATTGCACGAAATGCCTGTGGGTGAAAAGGGCGAGTAACAAATTCTTTAAATTCGAACGAAAACCAAAGTGGCAAAAACATAATCACTCCAATAACATTTTGCCACGCAATTATGGTTAACGTGTTATATCTTCCGGCCAGGTTACGCAAAACAATGGAATAGGAAATTGCAGCAATCACTGCCATAAATTCGAGCCCAACACCAATTGGTGCTGCCTCAAACCGAAAAGAACCATTTAAAACTACCATTCCAACACCAACGAACGAAAACAAAAGTCCAACGGCGTTCATCCACCTTACTTTTTCGCGGTAGAAAAACCAGGCAGCAATTGGCGACAACAGCGGAATTGTGGCTACAATAACAGCAGCTACCGTTGAAGAAATATGCATCAGACCATAACTTTCTCCGATAAAATACAGAAATGGTTCGAAGAACGACATCAGCACAAATAGTCCAATATCTTTTTTCGTCGGCATCTGAAACCGTTTCAGAGCGAGCGCGATTATTGAAATCAAAACAGCAGAAATGGCAAGCCTGAAGATAACAACCGTAATTGGCTCGTACCCTAAATAGGCTATTTTAAACCAGATAAACGAGAAGCTCCAAAAAAAGGCTGCGCCCAATGCCGAAGCAAATGCCCAAAAGTCTCTGTTCTTCATTTAAAAAAAATTGAAGGCATAAAATTAGCGAATAATGTAAGAGCTGAAAGCAGGATTTTCTCCGAAAAAAGACAATATTTGCAATTCATTATATTTTATATAGTATTTTAACCTAAAACCAAAGAAACATGAGTTTTAAAAGAAATTATTCAAAACTTGTATTGTTAAGTGCTGTTCTGGCAATTTTTGCTCAAGGATTTACTGCATGTAATTCGACAAGCAAAAAAGCGGATGGCGAAAAATCTGCCGAACAAGCTCCTGAAAAAACAATTGGCCTGCAATTGTGGTCGATTCGCAACGACATGGAAAAAGATCCTGTTGCCACTATGAAAGCTGTGGGCGAAATGGGCTACAAATTTATTGAAGCTGCCAATTACGGCGATGGAAAAATTTACGGCATGTCTCCGGCTGACTTTAAAGCCTTGTGCGAAGAAAGTGGGGTGGAATTTCTGGGAGCACACACCGGACAAGATGTGCCGAACGAAGAAAATTGGGACGAAACCATGAAATGGTGGGACGACTGTATTGCTGCCCACAAAGCAGCCGGTGCAAAATGGATTGTTCAGCCGTGGATGGGCGGAACCGGTTACGAAAGCCTTGAAGGGCTGAAACATTACTGCGAATATTTTAATGCTGTTGGCGAAAAATGTAATGCTGCCGGTATTCGTTTTGGCTACCACAACCACGACAAAGAGTTTACTACCGAATTTGAAGGCAAACCCGTTTACAACTGGATGCTTGAGTTAACCGATCCTGAAAAAGTAATGTTCGAACTAGACTTGTACTGGATCGACCACGGTGGCAAAAATGCTTTAGACTATTTTGAACATTACCCCGGCAGATTTTATCTGTGGCATATAAAAGATGATAAAGAAGTTGGTGCCAGCGGCAAAATGGATTTTGCATCGATTTTTGCAGAACGTGAAAAAGCAGGTGCCCAATACGGTGTTGTTGAAGTTGAAGATTACAACTTTGAACCGCTTGTTAGCGTAGAAAAAAGCCTGGAATTCTTAAACGAACAGGATTACGTAGATTTATAAAAACATGAAAAATGCCG
The DNA here is from genome assembly GCA_963677455.1 of uncultured Draconibacterium sp. Lineage (GTDB taxonomy): Bacteria > Bacteroidota > Bacteroidia > Bacteroidales > Prolixibacteraceae > Draconibacterium. The sequence goes on along the minus strand of OY781971.1, from coordinate 5,418,043 downwards.
GAACAATTTGATCCGGCATTTTTCTTTTCCTCCCGCTAAAACTTCCCAAACTTAAATGTCATTCCAAAATTAAATCCTTTAAGAACATCGTTTTCGGTGTCGTACAATTCGATATCAGAAGTAAATCGGTAACTCGCATAGGCCGAAGCTCTGAAAAAACGTACCACATTAAATTCCAGTTCTACAGCTGGCTCGAGCACAAAAAACAGATCGTGGTCGTATTCATGCCAATGATCATAACGGTCATCATGCCAATACCAGTCCCAGCCATCGTTTTCTACAAGTGCAACACCGCCCATACCCACTAAAATCGGGAACGAAAGATGCACGGGTTTTGTTCCTCCGAGAATAGGCTCTATAAAAATACCACCATAACCACCGGCGAGCATAAACCGGTCTTCCGGATTATTGTAATTATAGTGATCGTAATCGAGGTTGTTTACAAAACCGTAACCTCCTAAACCGATGGCGAAAGAATGATCGAAAATAAATGCTCCGCGCGCACCTGTTACTAGTGCGTCGCGCCCATCAATCTGTGAATAACCAATAGAAAATGCCCCGTAACCTCCGTTGCTTCTTCCTTTTGAAAAAATTGTTTCTACCTCATCGTTTCTGTAATCGTCTTGTGCACCCGCATACAGCGCGGCCATTATAAGCACAAGAAAAATGCTTAATTGTTTCATTTTGTTAAAGTTGTTTGTTTTCACATAAAGCGTAACTCTCCCATTAAGACTAGAGGGTTGTTCGTTTTATGCTATGAATTGTTTAATTGCTTAAAAAAGATATTTCACTGTAAATCCGAGATCAAAGAGTTGCAAATCGAAAACCTCACGCCCAAATAAATCAAAATAAGGCTTGGCTTCCACTCCCACAGAAATGGGCACATCGTAAAAGAGATACTCTACACCAACAATTCCATCTATCCCAGCAATGAGTGCTGTCCGGTCTTCGTACCAACTTGTATTTTGCTGAATATAATGCTTCTGCCATTGTTCGTAACCAATATGTGCACCGGCGCCGTAAAACAGCACCAGACGGTCGGAGAAATCAAACAAATCGTACTGATGAAACTCTTTAAACGCATGGAGTTGCACTCCATTGTCGCGAGCGCCAAGTAAGAGTTTATACGAATTGGCATCGTCGGTATAAAAACGGTATTCGAATCCTGAAGTAAGTCCTCCTCTAATACCAATTGCATTATCGAATGTTTGTGCGAATGTAGCAAAGGGTAAAAGTACGATTAGCAGTATAAAGTATCTTTTCATTTTATTAAAATTGTTTATTCTATAAGATAGAACTCGTCCCGAAATTAAGATGATTAGTATTTCTGTATTACATTTCCCGAACCGGAGATTCTTTTATCAACGCTCGGATTCCCGTAATAGTAAACGTTTCCACTTCCCGAAATATGGCTTTCAAGTTTATTTTCTACGCTTAGCCACATGTTTCCTGATCCTGACGTATGAGTCTCGCAGTTTGTTACAGCAAAATCGGCTCCTTCAATATTTCCCGATCCGCTAATTGCTACTTCTGCATCGTCTGTAAGTCCCGAAATTTCAATTCTGCCCGAACCTGACAAAAGCACATCTGCCGAATTCGAGATAAATTCAGACTGAATACTTCCAGAACCGGAAAGCACAATATCAAAATGACTTGAGTCGTAGTAATCTGCCACAATCTTTCCCGAACCACTCTGGGTAATCCCTTTCAGCTCTGGTGTTGTAATGTAAACTTCTAACGGAACAACTGATTTCACACTGTGCATTTCTTCAATATCAAGATGCAATGTTTCGCCCGAAACATAAGTTTCAATGTATTGCAATAGGTTCTCATCTGCAACCACCATAACATCGGTTTCTTCGCCGTTGGTAATGTACACGTTGAACGAACCGTCGGACTTCACTTTATTAAAAAACGATACGGTTCTGTTTTCTGTTGCCCTAACTCCGTTTCCGGTTATACTTTCGAGGCAACTACTGAGGCCCAGGAATAATAGACCACTTAAAAAAAGTAGGTTAATTCTTTTCATGACAAACTGTTTTCTGTTAATTGTTTGTTTGCTTGTTTAATTGCTTCATTGCCCGAGGCTGGCTTGTTTCCTGAGCATCTGAATCTTTGTTTCAATTTAATAGACAAAGCTTTTTTTTGAGGGTTGCAATCTTTCTAAAAAAAAATGAAAATTTATCGAGAACGAATATCTATACTTCCGGATTCTGCAGTAATATTCAGCTTTTCAGCTCCTTTTGTTTCTTTTCCGTAACTGCCTTTGATGGTTGTTGTCTTTTCATCATCACTTACTTCTTCCGATTTGGTTGTTACTTTATCACTTAAAGAAAGTTCGGCTTTTGAATGGCTTATTTCAAAATCGAAATTAATTTCAGGAGGAAAATACAAGCTAATATCGGTTGATTTCGTCTGAACAAATATATTGCTGAAATCGTCGGAAATATGATCCACTTCAAGATCGCCATATTCAGCACGAATATTTACCCTATCGCTTAATTCGTTTACCCTGAAGGTTGAAAAGCTACTTTTCACATCGAGCAGATCAATCTGCTGAATTTTATATTGGTCTCTTCTCGAATCGGCATTTAAATCGTTTATCTCCTGGATATCAAACTCTGTCGACCGGCTATTGATTCGTAACGAAGCAGCTTTTTTCAGGTAGAGTTCACTAAAATTACAATCAAGCCGTCCGTTGTTTATCGCATTAATGGTGGCATCGCCAAAATTCAATACCAACTCGAAATCCTTTTCAAAATTGTTGGCTTTCAAATTACCGTTTGAAAGATCAATTGAAACTTCACCTTTATAATCACCAATATATACATCGCCATATTTGTTCTCTATTTTCAATCTGTTCGAATCCGGAATCCACACCGTATAATCAACCTGCATGTTTCCGTCTGAACTCAACAGCGTTTCTTTAAAGCGCTTTATCTCTTTTGCCAAACCACTCAGGTTCTTTTCCACTTCTGTTCGCACGATAAGATAATTTTGGCTGTCGGTAATATCAAACTCTATATTTCGAATTGCTTCTTCGAGCTTCGACAATTTCTTTTCTTCCACACGAATGCTTATTTCAAAAACAGCTGAATCTTTGTCCCATGTATTTACTTCAATTTTACCGTATTTATTGGCTATTTCTATCTGAGTTTCGGGAGAAACCGCAAATCGTTTGACAAGTTCGCGCGTATCGCTGAATTGCGCTCCCGCCCAAACCGGCAACAGGCAAACTGCCAACATGAAGAATACTGCAAATTTTATTTTTTTCATTGGTCTTCCTTTCTTAACAATTGATTTGCTCCAGCACGTCGTCGCATAATTTTAAGCGAAAGCGGTTATTTTCGATCATTGCCTCAATTACACTCTTGTTCGAGATGTTTTCTTTCAAATCGCTTTTTAGCACTTTGTACATATCTTCCAATTCGTCTAAATCGTTTTCTACATCGTCTTTCAATTCCGGGTAAGTATAGTAACATTTGCGAATTTCTTTCAGTTTTTTATCTACCTGATGTGAATAAAAAGCTTCGGCTTCCATCAATTCCAAGATCTCAGGATCGGTATTCTTCGCCATTCGTTCCGACGACATTATTCCCGACTGCCACAACAACACAGAACTAACAAGTGCAACAACTAAAACTGCTGCAATACGGATCATATATCTTCTGAAAGGCACTACTTTCTGTGGTTTCGATTTCTCTGAAATCTTCTTCCAAAGCTCTGGCGACGGCTCCCTGAAATCGAAATCATCGCGGTTTGCTTTTACGAACTCTTCCAACCTATCCTGTTTCATAATGTTCCACTTTAAATTATCTTTCTCCTGCATCCCTTTGTTCTCTCAATAATTCAGCGACCCGCCTTCTGGCCCGCATAAACTGGCTTTTCGATGTCGACTCGCTAATATTTAAAATCTGCGCAATCTCGCCATGGTCATATCCTTCCAGCAAATACAACGAAAAAACCATTCTGCTACCTTCGGGCAATTTTTCCATAGCATCACTTACATTCTGAACAGTGTATTCCAACTCCATGTCCTCTTCCTCAAACCTATCGCCGTCGTATATTTCTTCGCAATAGGTTAAATCAACTTTCCGTTTGTTAATCGCATTTATGCAGGTATTCACTGTTATTCTTTTCACCCACGTTCCGAAACTGCTTTCGTATCGAAAAGACTCGAGCTTTAAAAAGGCCTGAGTAAACGCCTCCTGAAGCATATCTTCAGCTTCTTCGCGCTTATTCATCATACGAAAACACACATTAAACATTGCTTTTGCATACATCTGATACAACTGGTAACGGGCAACTTCATTTCCTTTTTTACATGCCTCAATAATGTTTTTATGTATGTCCGCCTTGTTTCCCAATTGCTCAAGTTTCAGTTTTAATGACAAAAAAAAGATACAGGGGTTGCAAGAAATTACATTATACGTATTATTTTCTTGAAGATATTACCTGAAGAACGAAAATGATTTTGTTTTTTAGTAATTTTAAGTTGATGAATAAATAAAATATTTATATTTGCACCCGCAAAACAAATGGTGGATGTAGTTCAGTTGGTTAGAACGCTGGATTGTGGTTCCAGAGGTCGCCGGTTCAAATCCGGTCTTCCACCCAAAAAGCTTCGAAGAAATTCGGAGCTTTTTTTATACTGTTCGTTGCTCTTTCAAGAATTCAACAATCCGTTGCTAGATAACCACAACAAAAGATAAATAGATTTTGTAGTACCTTTTACCTGTATTGTTAATTTTTGCTCTTATCCCGGTAAATCAAGAAACAAAATTTGTTAATCTTTCTTCAAAATTCTAAAATAATAGGCAGATGCCTATATTTTTCCTATTTTTCCATCAGGTTTAGAAATAGAGAAAATGGGAAAATTATCACGCAGAAAATTCTTGACAGCAACCACAGCCAGCGCAATCGGAGCAACAATTCTACCTTCTCATGTAATAGCAGGTTTAGGACACAGAGCACCAAGCGACAAACTGAATATCGCCGGAATTGGTGTTGGCGGTAAAGGTTTTACCAACCTGAAATACATGGAAACCGAAAATATTGTTGCGCTATGTGATGTGGATTGGGAATACGCCGAAAGAAACGCGTTTCCGCGCTGGCACAGAGCAAAGCAATACAAGGATTTCAGAGTGATGCTGGAGCAGCAAAAAGATATTGATGCGGTAATGATTGCAACACCCGACCATACCCATGCCTTACCGGCACTGATAGCGATGCGTGAAGGAAAACATGTTTTTCTTCAGAAACCATTAACGCATTCGGTTTATGAATCGAGGGTACTTGCCGAAACCTCACAACGTTACGGTGTTGCTACACAAATGGGCAACCAGGGAAATTCGGCAGAAGGAATCCGGCAAATTTGCGAATGGATTTGGGCCGGAACTATTGGAGAAGTAACCCATGTTGATACATGGACAAACCGCCCAATTTGGCCACAAGGATTAACAAAACCGGAAAAAAGCAAGCGGGTGCCCAAAACCCTCGATTGGGATTTGTTTATCGGTCCGGCGGCATTTCGCGAATACAATCCGGTTTATCATCCTTGGAACTGGCGCGGCTGGTGGGATTTTGGAACCGGGGCTTTAGGCGACATGGGTTGCCATATTCTTGATCCGGTTTTTAAAGCACTTAACCTGCAATACCCGACAAGTGTAGAAGCCAGTTCAACCTCGTTTAACAACGATTCGGCACCAAATTCAGAATTTGTTCATTATGAATTTCCACGACGCGATAACCTGCCGAAAGTTGCAATGCCAGAAGTTACCGTTAACTGGTACGATGGTGGTTTTATGCCACCGCGACCTGACGAGCTGAAAGACGGTGAGCAAATGGGAGACAATGGAGGAGGTTGTATCTTTTACGGCACCCGCGGAAAAATAATGTGCGGTACATATGCCGCTAATCCTACCTTGTTGCCTACTTCAGAAATGGCACATTTTGAACAACCTCAAATGTCAATTCGTAGAATTCCGAATGCAATGGAAGGAGGCCACGAGCAAGACTGGATACGGGCATGTAAAGAAGATAAAAGTAGCAGAGTAGAAGCTTCGTCGAACTTCAGTTATGCAGGACCACTAAATGAAATGGTAGTTATGGGCGTACTTGCTGTTCGCCTGCAAAGCCTGAAACGCAAATTACTTTGGGACGGTCCGAATATGCGTTTCAAAAATATTTCGTCGGATGACACGCTGCAGGTTCTTACAAAAGATAATTTTGAAGTGGTTGACGGCGATCCGCGCTTCAACAAGGATTATGCAACGCTACCGGCACTAGAAATGGCAGAAGAATGGATCAGGCATTCGTACCGAAAAGGTTGGGAACAAATTTAATGAGTTATTTATCAGGCTCATTCGTCATTCCGAACTTCTTTCGGAATCTGGCTCTTGGATCCTGATACAAGTTCAGGATGACGTTCAAAGAAATTTGCGATATATGACAAAGAAAAAGGGTAACATTCTAAGTGCTACCCTTTTTTTATTTTCAAAACACCAACGACCTCCTTTAAAAAGGAGGATTTTGTTGGATAATATTTTATATCAAATTGGCCTCTGCAAGTAATGCCTCCATTTCCTGTTGAACTTTTTTGGCTGCATTACGCGCTTCATCGGCAAAATCAACATCCGACGATGCATAAATAATTCCACGTGATGAATTCACCAGCAAACCACACTTTTCATTCAAGCCATTGTGCGCTACTTCCTGCAAACTTCCGCCCTGAGCACCAACACCCGGAACCAACAGAAAATGATTCGGAACAATCTCACGGATTTCTTTTAGCTTTTCTGCCTTTGTTGCTCCAACAACATACATCAGGTTTTCCTCGGTTCCCCAATTTTGTGAAGTTTTCAATACAGTTTCAAACAGTTTGTCTCCGGTTTCTTTGCTTTCGATAAACTGAAAATCGGCCGCTCCCTGGTTTGAGGTCAGCGCCAGCAAAATCACCCATTTTTCAGGGTAAGTCATAAATGGTTTTACAGAATCTTCGCCCATGTATGGAGCCACAGTTACGGCATCATAATTTTGCTTTCCGAAGAAAGCGCGGGCATATAAATTTGAGGTATTCCCAATATCTCCACGCTTTGCATCAGCAATCAGGAAAATCTTCGGGTATTTCGATTTTACATACGAAACAGTTTTCTCAAGGCTTATCATTCCTTTTGATCCCTGGCTTTCGTAAAACGCCAGGTTAGGTTTGTAGGCTACTGTAAACTCGGCAGTGGCATCAATAATTTCCTTGTTGAAGGAAAAAATTGGATCAGAAGTATCTAATAAATGTTGCGGAATTTTCTGGATATCAGTATCCAACCCAACACAAAGGAAACTCTTCTTCTTTTGTATCTGCTCAAAAAGTTGTTGTTGATTCATATTAAAAAGTCGGAAGCCTGAAGCATGAAGACTTCCTGTTTTAGTGATAATTAAATCTCTGCTTCTTTTAATTTCGCTGCGTTTTCTTCAAACATCAGTTTCTCTATAATTTCGTCAATTTCACCACCAATAATCGCCTGCAAATTATAAAGCGTAAGATTGATTCGGTGATCAGTAACTCGTCCTTGCGGCCAGTTGTACGTACGGATTTTTGCCGAACGATCGCCGGTAGAAACCATTGTTTTACGTTTCGATGAAATCTCGTCAATGTATTTTTGGTATTCCATGTTATACAAACGTGTACGCAGTTCGGCCATGGCTTTGTCTAGGTTTTTCAGTTTCGATTTCTGATCCTGACAGGTTACCACAATTCCTGTTGGAATATGCGTAAGCCGGATAGCCGAATAAGTAGTGTTTACCGACTGTCCACCGGGGCCTGAAGAACAGTATTCATCACGACGAATATCTTCAGTCTTAAGTTCCACATCAAATTCATCAGCCTCAGGCAAAACTGCAACAGTAGCTGCCGAAGTATGAACACGACCCTGTGTTTCGGTTTGTGGCACTCGCTGCACACGATGAACACCTGACTCGTATTTCAAAATGCCATACACGCCTTCTCCGGTAACGTTGGCAACGATTTCCTTAAAACCTCCGGCAGTTCCTTCGTTAGCATGCGTAACCTCTAAACGCCAGCCTTTTGCCTCGCAAAATTTGGAATACATGCGGAAAAGATCGCCCGCAAAAATACTAGCCTCGTCACCTCCGGTACCGGCACGAATCTCAAGAATTGCATTTTTGGCATCCTCCGGATCGGCAGGAACCAGCAACATTTTTACTTCTTTTTCGATTTCAGGCAGACGGTTTTCCGACTCCTCAATTTCTTCACGCGCCATTTCGCGCATCTCCTCGTCGCTTTCTTCAGCAAGCATTTCTTTACCGGTCTCAATATTATCGACCATATTTTTGTATTCCTGAAACTTGGCTACCAACTTTTGCAGGTGTTTATATTCCTGATTAAGCTTTACATAGCGATTCATATCAGCAATAATTTCCGGGTCGGTAATTTGTTGTTCAACCTCGGTAAAGCGATGTTTTATCGATTCGAATTTTTCCAGTAATGGGTACTGTGCCATATTCTAATTTCCCTTTCTTCTAATCAATATTCAAAAGTTCCTTTCTCTGAAGAAATCGTTAGTTTCTTCCCTTCAAAAGGCTTTACTTTTCCAACAATTTGCGCATCGATGTTAAACGATTTACTGATTTGAATAATCTCCTCAGCCACATCTGCACCACAATATATTTCAAACCGGTGTCCCATGTTGAACACCTTGTACATTTCTTTCCAATCGGTTCCCGACTGTTCCTGAATCAATTTAAAAAGTGGCGGAACCGGAAACATATTATCCTTGATTACATGAACATTATCAACAAAATGGAGCACTTTTGTTTGTGCACCTCCAGAGCAATGAATCATTCCTGAGATTTGACCACGGAATTTATCAAGTACTTTTTTGATTACCGGAGCGTAAGTCCGGGTAGGAGAAAGCACCAGTTTTCCGGCGTCAATATCCAGCCCGTCAATTGCATCAGTTAGTTTTTTCTTTCCTGAATAAACCAGCTCTGTCGGGACTTCAGGATCAAAACTTTCAGGATAATTTTCAGCCAGGTAATTGGCAAAAACATCGTGGCGGGCCGAGGTTAAACCGTTACTGCCCATTCCTCCGTTGTACTCTTCTTCGTAAGTTGCTTGTCCTGATGACGACAATCCAACAATTACATCGCCAGCTTTTATCTGATCGGCAGAAACCACATCGTCACGTTTCATCCGGCAGGTAACCGTTGAATCAACGATAATTGTACGAACCAAATCGCCAACATCGGCAGTCTCACCACCGGTTGAATAAATACTGATTCCCATTTCACGGAGTGTTGCCAACAACTCTTCGGTACCGTTAATTATGGCTGCAATTACTTCGCCGGGAATATTGTTTTTATTTCTGCCAATGGTAGACGACACCAAAATATTATCGGTGGCTCCCACGCACAGCAAATCATCAACATTCATTATTAGTGCATCCTGGGCAATGCCTTTCCAAACCGAAATATCACCGGTTTCTTTCCAATACATATATGCCAGTGACGATTTTGTTCCTGCACCATCGGCGTGCATAATATTACACCACTCGGCATCGCCTCCTAAAATATCGGGAACGATCTTACAAAATGCCTTTGGGAACAACCCTTTATCAACATTTTTAATGGCCTCATGAACATCTTCCTTCGAAGCAGAAACCCCCCTTGCACTATATCTTGACTCAGTTACCATTTACATCCTGATTTTTGTGGCTACAAAATTAACAAAATCTGCCGACCTGTAATAAAAAAAGGAAAGCCCTCAAAAAAGCTTTCCTTTCCATTAATATCTTTGTAGCTAAGCGTATAAAAACCGCTTGATTTTCTTTGTTGGTGTACGTTCAAAAGGCATCGGTTGCAGCACAACCTGGCTAATACGCGAAAATTTATTCACTTCCTGATTTACCTTTTTATGAATTTCCTGTAATATTTCTTCCGAACGCGTTGTAATATACTGTCTGGCTTCCGACTTTAAATGCTGGAATTGCTCTTCAACTTCTTCCATATTCAAATGGATCATCGCCACCAATTTTCCCTTCTTTTCAACCACAAGCGATTCCAAAACAAAACGCATTTTGTTAATCACCGACTCAATTTCTTCAGGATAAATATTTTCTCCACTCGATCCTACAATCATCGTTTTTATCCGTCCTTTAATAAACAAACGATTGTTACGATCGAATACACCACGATCTCCGGTTCTAAACCAGCCATCCTTGGTAAAAACTTCTTTTGTAAGTTCGGGTGCTTTATAGTAACCCTTCATTACATTCTCACCCTTTGCCTGAATTTCTCCCTCGCCGGTTTTTGGATCAGGGTCTGCAATTCGCAAAGTTACGCCTTCCATCGCGACACCCGTTGAACCAACTGCGCATGTATTTCCCACCGCACCTGCCAGTAATGGAGCAGTTTCTGTAAGTCCGTAACCAATAGCATACGGGAAACCGCCCTCGAATAAAAAGCGCTCAACAGCAACATCCAGTTTTGATCCTCCAATTCCGAAAAACCGAATCTGTCCGCCAAAACTCTCCGCTAATTTTTTCACTGCGACTTTGTGCAGGACTTTCCGCGTTGGCCCAAAAGAACTCAAGGCACGCATTAAGGCATTCTTCCGAAACTCTGGAAGAACTTTAGCCTTGTAAACTTTTTCAATAATCAGCGGTACCGACAACATTATGGTTGGTTTTACCTGTTTAAAAGCAGGCATTAAAACTGAAGCCACCGGTGGTTTGTGAAGATAATGCACAGATGCACCATACATTATTGGCAGAAGAAAACCGACTGTATTTTCGAGTGTATGCGAAAGTGGTAGAATCGACAAAAACCTGTCATCAGAGTTTATCTCCTGAAGTGTCCGGCTTTGACGTGCTGTCCAAACCAGATTTTTGTGTGTAAGCATTACCCCTTTCGAACTACCTGTAGTTCCTGAAGTATAAATTATCGAGGCCAAATCTTCCTCGTCCACTTCCACATCCTCATATTTACTAACAACCAGAGGAAGCGAAGACTCCAACAATTTTAAATGCGAAGACGGAGTGCCTTTAGGTATAATGGCAAAATTGTCCATCATCACCATTCCGCTAAGCAGTTCTGTGGTCTCGTCGCTGATACCATTGTACAAACCCTCAGAAATAAACAACAATTTCGACTCTGAGTGTTCAATAATTGTATGTATCTCCTTGGTATGGAAATCAGGCAAAATTGGCACCACAACTGCACCAACCAAAGAGATAGCAAAAAACACTTTCCCCCAGTTTGGCATGTTGGTACTCAGAATAGCTACCTTATCGCCTTTTGAAACTCCCAATTCTAAAAGCATCTCGGCCAAGAATTCAACATCCACTCCCATTTCACGGTAAGTGTAATTTTTCTCGCCTGCAAATACAATTGAAGTTTTATCAGCGTATTTTCCAACCGAACTTTTAAACAAAGCCGGCAATGTTAATTTCTCTTTATATATCATACTCTCTTCCCTGTCTGTTCTTTTTGAACTGCAAATTTCTTTCCAAAATATATTACAGCAATCAAAAATCGAAGCAAAAATAATAAAAAACTGATGTTTTAGACGTGACTTGAGTCTCAGTCAAAGGAACCCTCTAAATCACCACTCATTATCAGACAGTTATATCATCTAATCAGAATTATTAACTTTTTTTAGTGATTTTCTTCTATTTTAAATCCTCAAATTTGAATAATGAATTCGAAAATTCGACAAAAAAGCATACTTAGTGCTACCGAGAACTATATCAGGCAAACGTTTGAAACAGAAGGTTCAGGACACGATTGGTGGCATATTTACCGTGTTTGGAAACTAGCTGTGCAAATACAAAAGAATGAGGGCGGAGATTTATTCATTATTGAAATGGCCGCACTACTTCATGATCTTGACGATTGGAAACTGAAGAGTGGTAACCACCTGCAGAACAAAACTCAACAATGGCTTGAAAAATTGGAAGTTACAAAGGTTGAGAAGGCCAAAATAATTGAAGTTATTCAACAGGTATCATTCAAAGGTGCTGGAGTAGAAACTCCGGCATTAAGTGCTGAAGTAAAAATTGTTCAAGATGCTGATCGTCTGGATGCCATTGGAGCAATTGGCATAGCCCGTACATTTGCATACGGTGGCAATAAAAATCGATTGATCTATAATCCGGAAATAAAGCCGGAAATGCACGAAAATTTTGAGGCGTACAAAAATAGCACTGCCCCTACAATCAATCATTTCTACGAAAAGCTGCTTTTATTAAAGGAGCGATTAAATACCGATTCGGCAAAAGAAATTGCAAAAGGCAGACACAAATTCATGGAAGATTTCCTGCAACGTTTTTTCGAAGAATGGGAAGGAAAAATTTAACTCACGACAATCGAATTTAACCAAAAGGTTTCGTAATTTTAGAAGACTCAAAAAAACAAAAGCCATGAGAATTGAACACATTGCAATTTGGACATACAATCTCGAAGGTCTCCGGAATTTCTATATGCATTATTTTGACGCATCTTCATCGGAAGAATACCTAAATCACAGCAAAGAATTCCGATCCTATTTTCTCACATTTGACGGTGACTGCAGGTTAGAACTGATGGAAATGCCCAGCATTCCGAAAACAAAAAACGATCCGATTAAACAGCACTCCGGAATTATCCATTTTGCCATTCGGGCAGGTTCAATCAGCAAAGTAAAAGAACTGACAGAAACCCTTCGTAAAGACGGGTTTAAAATTGTAAGTGAACCACGAAAAACAGGAGACGGATATTACGAAAGTGCAATCCTTGACCCGGACGGAAACCGGATCGAAATTATTGCTTAATATCTTGGGTTATTCTTCTACCTCGTTCATATTGCACTCCCAAAGCAGAACCGAACGGGTTTTGTTTTCTTCAAAATCCTGATGATCGATAACTTCCCAATCAACGGGAGTGCCGTCGTAACGATAAATCTCGCAGTCGTAACACGACCAATAATTACAATATACGTGGTAGAAATATTCCTCTTTGTAGGTATATCGCCTGACACTACAGCCCTCACATCCTGCGTCTTCGATCTCGGCAACACGAGATTCGAGCCAGACAGGTGCAACAATAGGATCAGGCTCACGATCTTCGCATGCAGTAATTCCAACAAGTAAAATGAAACCCAATATTAACTTTCGCATAATCAAATTTAAGAAATACTCAACTAAGAAAATAAGTACTGATAGCGCAATTCGTCAACCAAAAGTGTGATTTCGGAAACATCCAAAAATCAATCATCATAGATCGTCAAAATTACATTTGTTTCAAAATCGTCAGCGCCCTGTGTAACAGAGAAACCGGACAATCGTAATTGAATCGGAACATCAGCAAGAAGTCCTTTCCCTCTAAAAAAATAAGTTGAATTATTTGCAATAGTTTGGTAACTCATCCCGTCATAAACCCAGCTTCCATATAAAAGAAAATACCACCAATTCCCGTCGCCTGTTCTTGCCACTTCCAGTTTTAAATCATTATTCCAATTAATATCTTCTTTTCGCACATTAATTCTCCACGATCGCTTTGTGCTGCCCCAGTTATCCCACTGATTTGCAGAACTAACTCCAAGATAAACAGTTGACTCCATAACCACAGACGATGAAAAATCGGATCCAGCATTGTTAATTACCAAATTGCTTCCGTCAAAAGAGGTACCTCCAACCACCTCAACTTCCATTTTCTGCGCAAATAAACCAAAGCTCGAAAATACCAGTAATAATGCAACAATGTTTCTCATCCTTGTTAGTTTTCTGTTATCGTATACATAACTGTAAACACCTCGTTTACTGCCGACTGAAGCTTGTTGAAATCAGAAATCTCGAGAAAGTACCTGAGTTCGTGCCCGTTATTTACTCCATCTCCTGTGAAACAATTTCCGATATTAGTGATTATTGGTCTCGGATTTCTCAAAACATTAACCCTTCCGGTCGAAATACCCTGATTTGCACTGCCAAAAGCAGAAGAAGGTGATGCTTCAATATAAAAAGCCGTACCATCAGGCACAGAACCATTACTAATCTGTACATTAATCGATCTTTTATTTCCCTGCTGCCTGATAGCAGATGAATAATTGATCCATATATTATCATTAGTCAGTTTTCTTACAACCGGCTCTCCTCCGGGAACAGAAGAGGCATCAATTTCAAACTCAACAATACTTGACCCTGGCTCAATGTCAATCATGGCAACCTCAGGAATAGAAAAACGTACATTCACGTTCTGATTAGGTCTCTGCGCAAATACAGAGAATGCAAAAACAAATGCAACTACCGTTAAAACTGTATGTTTGTAATGACTTCTCATTCGTTTAAACTATTAATTGTTAATGCACCGTACAGTTGACGTTTAATTATCCTACTGCCCGATAAAATAGCCATAGCTAATTCATGGTTTCTGACTGTTATTTCTGAATTCACTAACACTCACAATTTTATCTTTATTAACTATCACTATAAATGCATTTTTATACCGTACCAAAAGTTTCTCCAGTTCTTCTTGTGCTTTCTCGTAAGTCTCAAATTTACCCACAAAATATTTGTGAAAGTTATCGATTTGTTTTTCGAAATAAAAAGCATGTCCGCTAAGAAAATCTGCATTACCATCCAGTTTCTTCCTGAATGCTCCAATTTGTATTGTATAATAAGGCTTAACCAAAGCTTTTTCTGGTTTTAAGACAGTCGATACTCTCAGACCTATTCCTGCACTAACCGTTGATAAACTTGTTCCTGAAGGCTTAAAAATAATATTCTTCTTTTTCGACTCCAGAATAATTTCAACTTCACGATGATCTCCCGGATTAAGTTCGTAAGTATAGCTCGACTGAGAAGGACCATACCCAACCGGAATAGTACTGGCATAAATATGCAAAATTGCTATTCCGGGCCTAACCAGCGGAAACTCAAAGCTACCATCCTTACCGGTTGCTATCCGATAGTTTTCAAATTCAGTCTTCAATTCAACTACAATATTTGCTGCATTAATTTCCTCATCTTTCAAAACAGCAAGTTTTGTCTCTCCCAGCTTGAGCTTCCCTTTTAATACAGCACCTTTTTGTATCTGAATATTAACCGGTGTTTCTTCATCTTCCAAAATATCAATTTCTATTGGCATTGGAATACTAGCAATCTCGTCGATATCCATTTTAGTACGATCGATAACCAAAAGCTGCCTGCCAGGCGGAACCGTTTTAAACGAAAATTCACCACCCTCGTCAGATACGGTTGTTTCGTTTAAAACCTGAACAAAAACCCCTTCAACAGGCTCACCTTGCTGGTTGGTTATTCTTCCTGCTATGCGGCCTGATTTTATTACCTGCTTTAACGGAACTCCAATTTGGTACGAATAAGTAGCAGCCAGTGAAAATTCGGGGTTATCTATTTCGTTCCGGAATAGCGTATAAAAACTCCGTAACGAAATTGTATGTTTTTTCAGGAATTTATAGTCAAGGTTTAGTTGCATTAAGTTACGGTTACGGTAATAATCGTCAATCTCGTAAGCATTCTGAACATAGGCGTTCAACCGCAAATTTTTAGAAAGTCTACTGGAAGCAGAAAGTCCGGCTATTACACTTTGCTGATTGTTGGAAACAAATTGATTAATGTTTGACCAGTTGCCAAAAACCCTAACCGAATGATTCGAGTTTATCCTGAAACTCATATTAACAGAAGCTTTGTAACTATTTTGCTTATCCTGCCCTGGCTCCCGCAATAGATTATTTGTTTCACCTATTTCACCACTCAAGCTATAGTAAAACCGTTTAATCTTTTGGCTCAACTCAGTATTCCACGAAGTTGTCTGATAATGAAACCGGTATGCACTCGAACGGTCCTTTCGCTCGTATTCTCTCCAATACAATCTAAAATCAATTGTGGATGTTAATTTGTAACTAAACGAACCTTGGTAGGACTTTGAATATGGCGCTGTTACAAAAAACGTATCAAGTTGCGCATTGCTAAAATCCTCGCGTGTGTTAAACGACAAACTGAGTTTTTTAGAAACATGTGCACTAATATTTGCTGAATAAAACCGCGAATTGGCGTAATATCCGGGATAGAACTGACCAACATTATAATACAAACCCGAAAATTGAAATATTGAAATCTGTCCGTTCAATCCACCACGAATTGCATTAGATGTGTTTCCGTTGTATTCTCCCCTCGACAATTCCAATTCTAACATTGTTTTTGCAAGCGGGCTTACCTGTGTTGAAACACTATACAACTGAGCTGGATCGGAAACATCCTGATATTTCTTGTTCAAATAATATAGCCCAATTTTATTTTTCTTATTGAAGCTAAACTCAGAAAAACCCGCCCACTCATTTTCAATGTCTGAGAAAAACCTTGGGTTCGTATAAAAGCCCCCAAAACTGAAACCATTATTCAGCGTAATCTTCGATTCTACACCTCTCCCAAAACGGGAATTCTCTGTAAGCGGAGTTAAAGAATACGATTTTTCACCCAAAAAAATGTTGGCATTTTTATTCTTGTAAAAAACATAATACTGATCGTAGAGTCCCATAAAACTAAAATCGGAGTTATTGGGGAAGCGTGCCAAAAATCCAAGCTGGTGGTTTCCTTCAACATCCAGTGTCCCTTCTCCTTCGAGCTGAAACTGATAACCCGATTGGTATTCATTCTGCCGGTTGGTAGAAAGATAAGTCGCCGATGCTTTTACCGGAAAGCGAAAAAACAAATCTTTTTTGGCTTTACTCGACTGGAGAACAACTGTAGAGGTATAAACACTTTCGAGAACACGATCGGCAACCTGAGCACGTAAGGTATAAGATTCTTTTTTGCTTTCCAGCACGTCGGCCGATGTACTTTTCTCAATCTGCACACGAACAGACTCACCTGGCTGCAGTCTCAATTCGGGAGAACCAACAAAATCGCAACCACTGGTATTCATAAAAATCTTTTTTTCTGTATTACCCAGGTTTTGCAAAAGATAAGTGGCTTTAATTTTTTCGCCGGCCAAAACATGGCCAGGTTTATCAATAAGCTGTAATACAATATTCTCAACTTCAAGAACTTCGATTTTAATTTTAGCTGTTGCAACCACAATATTGCTGTCCGTTGCTTTCATACTAACTTCAAAAGGATATAAACCGACACGAGCATCGGCACTTGATTTTAAGGTTACAATACCCATAGAACTTGCATTGGGCGAAAGCCTTATTGTCATCGGTTTTGTGATGATATCCCATGAGTCGGGATGAGAAAATTGTGGTAAAACACTTGCGGTGTCTGCAGATAGATTTTGCACGGTAAATGCGAGATTAACAACTTTACCAGGTCCTACTTTTGCTTCCTTTTTTACAAAGTTTAGCACAATATTGCCAGTATCCTGCCCGACCAGCTCTCCGAACACAAAAACAAAAACCAAGCTAATAAAGTAATGGCGAAAAAACATATTTAGATTTCAAGCGAAATATTCGTCCCGTAAATATGGTCTTCGTCGCAATCTGCCACCAATATAGCGGTATAGTTTCCTGGCTTAATTCCTTCTAAAGTAATTGATGTTTGAATAGAAGTTCCCGGGAAAGTTCTACGCCGGTCTGCTTTAAATACTCCAACAGAGTTTCCTTCAGCATCAAAAACCTCCAAACTCATCTCAGGTTTCAAAATACTTTCTCCAGTATTCTCCACAGCCACGTTTAACACATTTTGCTCGCCTTCTTTTGCAAGTTCCAAACCAAGAAACTGCAAATCTTTCTCACCGGTTTCGCCAATATTAGTAATAATTTGCACCGCATAACGAATGGCTGTATTTATTTTAACACCACCAGTACTTGCCGTTGTATCTGGCGGAATGATCCCCTCAACCATAATTACACTCCAGTAAGTACCTTTTAATGTATCGGTAAGTGGCACATTTACTTCATAATCAATAAATGCTTTTTCTCCCGGTTCAAGCGTAAGCAGTTGCGGATTATATTTTATCCAGTTAGCATTTGAGCGGGTAAGTGTACCCGGCAAATCATGTTTACTCTCTCCAGTGTACGAAAACCAATAATCGCGCAAATATACTTTAACGCTTTTGCTCTCTGTTCCACTATTTTGAACTTCGATCTGGCCTCTATACTGATCTCCCGGCTGACTCACATCTTCGTGAGACAAGCCATTCATCACCAATACATTCGCACTGGCAAAACAAGTACAATAAAGTATTAAGAAGAGAAGCAAAAATGCTTTCACTGAAACAGGATTTAATTCGATTGATTTTAACATTTTAAAAGGATTTAATGCTAAAATACCAATCTTATAAATTTATGCAATTCTTTTATTAAATTAATTATCGTCGGTAAGCGTATATACGATACTTAAAACAGATTCTTCACTATTCTGATTTTCGTAAAATGCGTCATCATCTATTTCAACATTGAACGAAAGCAAGTGACCATTTTGGATCCCACTCCCCGTATAGCAACTGCCAATTCCAGAGATTATATCAGATGGGCTTTCTGATAACTGAACAATACCATTGCTTCTTCCAAGCTCGCCGACACCAGACCCGATGCTTTCTTCCGCTTTTACAGTAACAGTTAGACCAGCTGGTATAATTCCGGCAACAGTGGCGGTTACCTTTCTTTTCTGAACACCATTTCCGATTGAAGAATAATTAAGCCAAACTCCCGGTTTTTGTTTACTTTTTAGGTTTAACTGATCACCGGCTCCTGTAGTCGTTCCGACAAAATCTACACTTGAATTTTCTTCAAACCGAAGTGCTAACAAGGCAACATCAGGAATAGCCACTTTTGCTTTGTGGGAAGTATTTTTATCCGAAGCAATCGCAAAACAGGTTACCCCAAATAAAAATAAAAAGAAAAATATAGCGTCCTTAAAATTCATGATGTTAAAGATAGATCATAAAAATTACAGGAGCAATACGAATTTTACTGATTTTATCCGTGCAAAAAACTGAAAAAAAAGAGGCAGACTTTACAGCCTGCCTCTTACAAAACCCTATTTTTTATCTTCCCCGAAGTTCTTTTTTAATCTGTAATTGTATAAACAATATTAACGGTATAACTTCCTGCGACCAATTCCGAATAGTCAAAATTACCTTTCTTTTTTAAAGTGTAGGTAAGTCTATGCCCTTGTTGTGCTCCAGAACCAGTATAGCAGTTCTTAATGTTTTTGACAATCCGTGTTGGATTTGAAGTAAGATCAATCTCTCCGTTATTTTCAGGCTGCCCCAGGCTTCCTTTACCTTGTCCCTCATATGCACCGACTGTCAATCCTATTCCGATACCTGCTGGCAAACTATTTCCAACCGTTTCCATTTTCACTGAAATTGTAGTTTGTTTATCTTTTGTTGATCCCAAATAAGAATAATTTAACCATTTGGTGTTGTCACTGATACTGCTACCGCTAAACTGGATATCCAAACCTGCTGTTTCCGGTGCTTTTGGAGCAAGAGTGAATGAACTTGTAGAAGAAAGCCCTACTAAAGCATACTGAGGAATTTGAACCTTTACTTCGTGTTCTGCTTTATTGTCCTCTTTAACTACTACTGCCTTTGCAGAAATTGATACTCCGAATACTAAAACTAATGCGAATACTAATGATAAATTTTTCATGATGTTGTGTTTTTTATTGTTTGTAAATTTTCTTCAAAAAAGCTTGATTCTTTTTGCGTCCGAATCGCCCTTTTAAAAGCAATACAAATGCCAAAAAACATACAACCCTAATTATCAGCTGATTACAATTCGAACCAAAATTACACACGAATTCATAATGGGACACATTTTAACTTCTTGGGACAAACACCCTTTGAGGGACAAGTGGAAAATTTAAAGAGATAGGGATTCTCGGAATGGACTTCCGATCAGATATCAGAAATTAGAATGTAGATGATCAGCAGCTATTTCTACCTGTTCATACCACTCTTTACCATACTTTCGGATTAGTGGCTCTTTTAAGAAGGAATACAGCGGCACCTGCATCGATGCTCCACACTCCCTTCCCGGACGACAAATATCCAGTTCCTGATAGTTAACAGCGTCAAAACGTTTGTATTCGGTTATACGAATAGGAAACAGATGACAGGAAACAGGTTTTCTGAATTTTGACTTTCCATCGAAATATGCTTTTTCAATAGCACAACTCAGAATTCCCTTTTCGTTATAATAAGTATAGGCGCACTGGCGATTATCCACTAAAGGCGTAACAAGATCGCCGTCGCTGTCTATTAACGAGAAACCTTGTTTTGCGATTTCTTTTTTGTGCTTTTCGGGAAGATAAGGCTCAAAATTAGGGTACTCTTCTTCAATTAAAACAGCTTCTTCATCGGTTAACGGCGCGCCAGAGTCACCCTCAACACAACAAGCTCCTTTACACTTTAACAGATCGCATACAAAGTGCTTTTCAAAAATATCGTCGCTTAATAATGTACGTCCTATTTCGATCATCTTAAATTACAGTATAAAACAATGGGAAAAGTGCATAAAAAGTCCGGCCTATAAATAAACCGGACTTTTCTATCTTATAAATTATTATGCTTTTATCGTGATAAGGTTTTTACCCGTCATTTCTGCCGGAACTTCTAGTCCCATATCGGCTAACAAAGTTGGGGCAACATCAGCCAACACACCGTTTTCAATTACAACACCTTGTTTTTCGGAAACAAAAATACAAGGCACCGGATTTAACGAGTGAGCAGTGTTTTCCGAGCCATCGGCATTTACCGCGTTATCAGCATTACCGTGGTCAGCAATAATCATAATATCGTAACCACCTTTTTGTGCTGCTTCAACAACATCTTTTGCACAAGCATCAACGGCCTGAACGGCTTTGTAAACAGCTTCGTAAACTCCGGTGTGTCCAACCATATCGCCATTGGCAAAGTTCAAACATACAAAATCAGCTTCGCCATTTTCCAGTTTCGGAACAATTGCATCGCGGATTTCAGGTGCCGACATTTCTGGCTGAAGATCGTAAGTTGGAACTTTTGGCGACTGAACCAGAATACGGCTTTCGCCTTCGAATTCTGCTTCGCGGCCACCGCTAAAGAAAAAAGTTACGTGAGCGTATTTCTCAGTTTCAGCAATACGAATTTGCTTACGGCCTGCCTTCGAAACCACTTCACCCATTGTATTCACAACGTTTTCTTTATCGAAAATAACGTTGACTCCCTTAAAATCGGCTTTGTAGTTTGTCATGGTGTACCACTGAAGATCCATTGTTTTCATGCCAAATTCGGGCAAATCTTCCTGTGTAAATGCAATGGTTGTTTGACGCAAACGATCGGTACGGAAGTTGAAACAGATAACCACATCGCCCTCTTCAATTGTTGCTAGTGGCTGATCGTTCTCGTCAACCATAACAACTGGTTTCATAAACTCATCAGTAACACCGTTATCATATGATTTCTGAATACTTGCCAAAATATTGGTTGATTTTTCACCTTTGCCTTCGGTGTATAAATCGTAGGCCAGTTTCAACCGATCGTAGTTTTTGTCACGATCCATACCAAAATAACGACCAATCAATGAAGCAAATTTCGCATTTGTTCCTTCCAGTGCTTTCAAGTCGGCTTCAACAAAACCATAACCTGAACGCGGATCGGTATCGCGACCATCCATCAATCCATGAACAAAAACATCTTCAAGCCCCATGTCGGTGGCAATCTGACTAAGTGCTACCATATGTGAACTTAAAGCATGAACTCCACCGGGGCCAATCAAACCAATCAGGTGTACTTTCTTATTATTCTCTTTCGCGTAAGTGTATGCTTTTACAATTTGTGGTTGTTCCCACAACGATTTATCACGAATGGCTTTCGTGATTTTTACCATATCCTGGTATAAAATTCGTCCGGCACCAATACTAAGGTGTCCTACTTCAGAGTTTCCCATCTGCCCGTCGGGTAACCCAACATTTTCGCCACTTGCCAAAAGTTGCGAATGTGGGTATTTTTCCATTAACGAATCGATAAACGGAGTTGGTGCTGTTGAAACAATATCACTTTTTGAACCATCGCCGATTCCCCATCCGTCGAGGATCATCAGCAAAGTTTTCTGATTATTAGCCATCTTATTTTATTTTTATCAGTTATCAAAATTGAACGGACAAAAGTATCCTTTTTTAGTTCATTAAGGAAATAATACTCAATATGTTCAGATTGATTTAACAATCTTTTGGAATTGAACAAATGCAGTTCTGTATCCTTTTGAAAATAACCCCTTTTAACAATCTGAAAATACAATACTGATTTGCCGGATACGTTTTCTTAAAGCTCTTTAAATAATATTCTCAGCAACTTCTCTTATCTTCGTTGTTTACCATATGTTACAAACTAATTAGTGCATTTATGCGGAGAATAAAAATTGAGATTCCTATAACGATACTAACGGTAATTCTTTTTGCGTTGCTGGCACTGTCTGGAAATCTCGTTTACAAAAGCTTATCAGATATTGTTAGTTCGGTGCTTATAGAAGCTCGCCCAAACAATAAGCTTATTCTGGTTAAGGACATCACCTCAAACCTTAACGAAGTTGAAAATACGGTTAAGCTATATTCACTAAGCGACAATAATTTATATCTCAATAAATATTACGAACTGAATAATAACCTGGAATCGGCATTTTCGCAACTACAAGCTTTTGCAATAACAGATTCTCTAAGCCGCGATAGATTAGATTCTTTAATGGCTTTTGCCCAGCAAAAACAAACCATCTGGAAAAATATTCTAAATCTCCATCTTTCAAAAGAAAATGAGCACGAAGCTTTTAATACATATTTTGAAACTCTGGATACGATTATGGTCGTTCAGGACACCATTCATTTTGAAGCATCAGAAAAAGTAGGTTTTATGAAGCGCCTGTTTGGTAAAAAACCGGAGCCTCCGAAACCAGTAATTGTAGATCGAACAGTTGAAAAACAAGCCTTGAGACAGGAGATAGAAGGACTGGAGAAGGAAATTATAAAGCGAAACAAACAAATAACTGCACAAGAAACTGCTTTTATGGAGAAAAACGTAGAAGTTAATGAAGCTTTAGAAAACATTATCTCTGCACTTGAAACGCAGGAGCGCCAAAACTTGCTAAATAAAACACGCGAAGCCGACACACTTGCCAACAAAACCTACGAACGCCTGGCATTATTTGCGTTATCTTTTATTTTATTGCTATTGTTAGTTTTGTTTTTGTTCTTCCGCGACCTCCGCAAATCAAGGGCATACCAGCAAGCACTAAAACAAGCCAAAACACAAGCAGAAAACCTGGCTCGCACTAAAGAACTTTTTGTTGCAACGGTTAGCCACGAAATGCGAACACCGGTTAACGCCATATTTGGTTTGTCAGAACAATTGTTGCAACAACAACATGAAGAAAAAACACAAAAAGATTTAAGTGTAATCTACGAATCAACAAAACACCTTACCGAACTGGTAAACGACACCTTCGACTTTACAAGAATAGAAAAGCAAAGCCTACAATTAAAACCATCACATTTTAGCCTTCATAATACACTCGATAAAATAAAACTTTATCATCAGGATAGCGCGAAAGCTAAAAACATAAAATTGATTGTAGAAAAAGACATCGATCCTGATTTGGTTTTGTATGGAGATGAAGGACGTTTACGTCAAATTTTGAACAACCTGGTTACCAATGCTATTAAATTTACCGACGAGGGCTTTGTAAAGCTTCAGGTTCTGGCAGAAATTAACAATGAAAACATAAGTTTATCTTTCCAGGTTTCCGATTCCGGCATTGGAATAGCGAAAAACAGCCAGCAACGCATATTCGAAGATTTTGTGCAACTGGAAACCGATGTCAATAAAAAATCAGGAGGAACAGGACTCGGATTGTATATCGTAAAAAAACTGGTTGATATACTCGAAGGAAAAATTTCACTGGAAAGTGAACCGGGAAAAGGAACAACTTTCTACATCACGATCCCTTTCAAAAAAGGCGATCCAGAAGAAATTGAGAATACCATTAAAAGCTACCCTTCACCTGCAGCTCTCAAAAACAAAAAAGTATTAATTGTTGATGATGAAGAATTCAACCGCCATCTTCTCAAAAACATTCTGACAAAATGGAACATCGACTTCGACGAAGCAGAAAACGGTAGCGAAGCAATTGACCTTACACAAGCAAACAATTATGCACTCATTTTTATGGATATAAGAATGCCTGTAATGAGTGGAACTGATGCGGCAAAAAAACTAAAAGCAGAAAACTACCCGGCAAAAATTATCGGTTTATCAGCCAATACCAACGACAGCAGCTCTCAAAAACTTCGGGCTAATGGATTTGATAGTTATTTGGAGAAACCTTTTTCAGAGTCCAGTCTCTACAATACTATTACGGAAACAATGCACCCCGAAAACGAAAGCTCAACAAACAATGAAGAAGCGCCTATAATAAATGTAGATTTGAAAGAGCTGGAACGTATGGCAAACGGAGACACTACCTTCCTGAAGGACATGATCTCTCTTTTTATGCAAACAAGCTCTACGAGCATAGAGTCGATGGAAAGAAACCTACACAAAAAGAAGCTTCCCGAAATTGCAGAATTGGCACATAAACTTGCAGCTCCGGTAAAATACATGAACATAAAAGAGGTTTATAAAACAGTAAAAGAAATTCAAAGTATGGCCGAAAATAAAAGCGAAATTCCGGTACTGGAAACCAAATTGACACAACTAAAAGAACAGATTAAGGCACTAAATGCGCAACTGGAATTTATTTTAGCCAATAAACTCAATTAAAAACTGTTTACACTTATTTAAGCTGTTTATTCGATACTTTTGTAATTGAAAAGGAAATTTCAGCCTCGCCTATGGAATCAAATACTTTCAAAATATTTGTTGTTGAAGATGACGAATGGTACAACCGTTTGTTGGTGCACAACCTTTCGTTAAACCCCGATTACGAAATTCAATCGTTTGCTGACGGGAAAAGCTGCTTGGAAAATCTGCATTTACAGCCCGACGTTATTACGCTCGACTACCGGTTGCCAGACATGAAAGGGCTGGAAGTTCTCAAGCACATAAAAGAAATAAACGAAGACATTCAGGTAATTCTGATTTCGGAACAGGAAGACATTGAAGTAGTAGTAGAATTGTTAAAACAGGGCGCCTACGACTATATTGTTAAGTCGAAAGAAATTCGCGAGCGACTTCTGAACACGGTCAACAATATTCGAAAAGAATATAAACTGAAACACGAAATTAAAACGTTGCGTCAGGAAGTTAGGAAGAAATACAGCTACGAAAAAACGATTGTAGGAAACAGTCCGGCTACTCAAAAAATTTACGACCTGATAGAAAAAGCAACCCGTACAAACGTTACCGTATCAATAACCGGAGAAACCGGGACCGGGAAAGAGCTGGTTGCCAAGGCGATTCACTACAACTCATTAAGAGCCAAAAAGCCTTTTGTTCCTGTAAACATGGCTGCCATTCCAACGGAGCTTATTGAGAGTGAACTTTTCGGGCACGAAAAAGGAGCTTTTACCGGAGCTGCTGCCCGCCGAATCGGAAAATTCGAAGAAGCCAATTCCGGAACCCTGTTTTTAGATGAGATTGCAGAGCTCGACATCTCACTCCAGGCAAAACTGCTAAGGGCTTTACAGGAAAAAGAAATTATCCGTATTGGAAGTAACCAACCGGTAAAAATCGATTGCCGGATTATTATCGCGACAAACAAGAACCTGCTCGAAGAGGTAAAAAAAGGCAACTTCAGACAAGACCTGTATTATCGGTTTTATGGACTGCCTATTGATCTGCCTCCGCTGCGCGAACGTGGAAACGATACCATAATCCTGGCAAAAAGCTTTATCAATCAATTCTGTAAAGAAAACAAGCTCGACTCTAAAACATTAACAACTTCGGCCAGTAAAAAACTGCTTAGCTACCCGTTTCCAGGAAATGTGAGGGAACTAAAATCGGTAATTGAACTGGCGGTGACTTTGGCCGACGACAAAGAAATTGATGCAGAGCATCTGCTACTTGACGACCAGCAAAGCCTGGATAATCTTTATACTGAAAACATGACTTTGCGTGAATACAATCTTCTTTTAGTGCGAAAACTGATGGATAAATACGATAACAAACCCAAAATTGTAGCGGAAAAGTTGGATGTTGGGGTTGCTACTGTTTACAGAATGTTGAAAGAAGAAGAATAGCCATCAAAAATTATCAAATTGATAATCCCATATCAAATTGATAGCATCATCCATATTCACCCAAACCACAACACCCTCAACTACTGCAACTTATCGGGCATTATTTTCATGGCACAGTGATTGGCTTTGTCGAAGCAGTTAATTATTTAATCATAGGAGGACAAGTCATGAACAAGAACAAAAAATCACGCATTGCGACAGCAGTAATCGCATCGATAATTGTTATTATTATTGTTTTTGCGGGTGTATCTATTTATAAAAATAAAACCAGCGAAATCAATTCCCTTCAAACAGAAAACGTAAACATTAACCAGGAACTTGAGGAAAGAGATTCGTTGGTTAATGAAATGGTAACGGCTTTTAACGACATTGAAGACAACCTTAAATTCATTAAGGAAAAACGTGAAATGTTGTCGATTGAAAATGAAAAAGAAGGCGGACGCGATCAAAAGCAAGCCATCATCGAAGACATTAAACTGATGAATGAAATGTTGGAGAAAAGCAGTGCACATATCGAAGACCTGGAGAAAAAACTAAAAAGATCAGGTATCGAAATGAGTTCTTTCAGAAAGAAAATCGAAAACTTAAATAAGAACATTGAAGACCAAAACACTCAAATTGCCGCTCTTCAACAGCAAATTGAAGACCGCGACATGATGTTGGCTACACTGAACCAGAAAGTAGATACAATGTCGTTTGAGATTGCTAAAAAAGCCGATACACTTGCTCAAAAACAAGAACTGATTGAAGAAAAAACTTACCAGTTAAATAAAGGCTTTGTAGCGTACGGAACATACAAAGAATTGGAAGAGAATGGTGTTTTGAAAAAAGACGGTGGATTCCTTGGACTGGGAAAACATAAATCGCTTCAGGAAAATTTCGACCAGCAATATTTTACAGAGCTTAATATTCAAGACACAAAATCGATTCCGTTATTTAGCCACAAAGCTAAAGTGATTTCAGAACACCCGGATAGCTCATACAGTTTTATTGAAGAAGACGGTGTAATTGCATACCTGGAAATTGAAGACCCGGAAGAATTCTGGAAGATTTCGAAATATGCAGTAATTGAAATTAAATAACGCAGTAACACTAATATATAGGCAGTTGAATATTGATTCAGATTATCCTGATTTCAACTTTCAACTGCCCCATTTTCAAATTAAAATCTCTAAAAGAAACAGAAAAACATGAAAAAAATTGGATTCGCATTGATTGCATTAGTTTTAGGAACAGTAGCTATGATTTCTTGTAACAACGACAGCTCCGATGATCTTGGGCCGGGACAAGGAACGGGAGAAGTAAATATCTATTTAACAGATGCACCTTTCCCAGTTGACTTGGTTGATAAAACTTTTGTAACCATTGATAAAGTGGAAATAAGAAAACAGGAAACAGACACAGCCGAGGCAAAATTTGTTGTTCTCATGAACGAAGCAATAGATATTGACCTGCTGACGCTTTCGAACGGAGTAACAGAATTAATGGCTTCAGTGGATCTTGAAGCCGGAACTTACGACATGATTCGTATGCACGTTACCGACTCGAAAGTAGTTTTAAAAAACGGCACAGAATACGACCTGAAAGTGCCAAGTGGCTCATCAAGCGGGCTAAAAGTTAAAATCAGTCCGTCGATGGAAATCAGTAATGGACAAACTGCCGATGTTTTGCTCGACTTTGATGTAAGCAAATCGTTTGTAGCCAAAGGAAACTGGCAAGGTGGCATTATTAACGGCTTCAATTTTAAACCCGTGGTCCGCGGCGTATTGTTGGGAATGACAGGTAAAATTGAAGGTATGGTTAGCGACACAACAGGCACAATGCTTGAAGATGCATCTGTTAAAGTATGGATGCCGGGAGAAGGGATGGAAGCCGATAGTTTAATCACTTCTTCATTTACTAACGATGAAGGGAAATACCAGGTTATCGGGGTTCTTTCCGGAACGTATTATTTAACAACAGAACTAGATAGTTTTATGACAGATACCGTTTGGAATGTTAATGTAAGCGAAGGACAATCAACTCAGGTTGATTTTGTCCTCACTCCTGAACAATAACATTTTGCGAGGGAAACATTAATCATTCTTTTTATCAATCAGCTTGGTAGAGGCTTTGAGGTTTTCAAACAGAGGCTGCCCGTTAATAAACGGGCGGCCTTCTTTGTTTTCAGGTATCCAACTACAGCTCATCCCAAAAATTCTACAGTTCGGTAAAGAGCATTTCATTTTGCATTGTTTTCGGCAGAGATTTGAATCGTGAAACAAAAGCAATTCAAATTATTTAAAGCGATGAAAACAATTCTAACAATGTTCCTTTTTCTTTTAAGCGCCATCTCGTTTGCGCAAACTACCATTTCCGGAACGGTGAAATCAAAACAGGGAGAAGCTATTCCCGGCGTAAATATTTTTATTCAGGATACTTACGATGGAGCAAGCTCTGACAAGAATGGATTTTTCAAATTCAAAACAACCAAGAGCGGCACACAAATTTTAATGGCCACTTTTATTGGGTACAAATCGTGGATGCAGGAAATAGATTGCAGCAACTATGTCGAAGTTCGGATTATTCTAGAGGAAAGCGTAAACGCAATTGATGCAGTAACAATTACCGCCGGCAGTTTTACAGCTGAAGATGAAAGCCGGGCTTCAGTTATGAAACCGCTGGATATTTATACTACACCAAGCGCAGTTGGAGATGTAATGGGAGCCATTCGCACCATGCCCGGCACACAAGCTTCGGCCGACGATGGCCGATTACTGGTTCGCGGTGGCGATGTATACGAAACTGCTACTTATATTGATGGTTTAGTGGCTTCAAAACCATACTACTCTAAAACACCCGATGTAGCAACCCGCGGACGATTTGCGCCTTCGCTTTTTAGTGGTGTACAATTTAATACCGGCGGTTATTCTGCCGAGTATGGGCAAGCACTTTCTTCGGTGCTGGTACTTAATTCTACCGACGTTGCCGAAAACGACAATAACGGGATTTCGTTAATGAGCATTGGTGGCGAAATAAACCGCACCACCAGTTGGGAAAAAAGTTCGCTGATGTTGTCGGGCGGATATATAAATTTTGCCGACTACGATAAACTTTTTAACAGCAATGTAGATTGGGAAAAACCTACAGAATCGGTTAACGGAACTGCAGTTTATCGTTACAAACCCAGTTCTTCGGGGCTTTTTAAAGCTTATGTTACGGCCGATTATGGCGACCTTTCGTACAATGTTCCTTCAGGCAAAAATAAAAATATGCTCATTTCAAATCGAGGAACTACACTTTATTCCAATCTTTCGTACCGCGATTGTTTTTCGGAAAAATCATGCTACCGCATTGGTGTTTCAAGCACTTTTCAGGATAATAAAACAGGCCTTGGAAATAGCGATGTTAACACTCGCGAATGGAGCGTTGAAACCCGCCTTGCAGTGGTTCATGATTTGGCAGAAGGCATAAAACTAACATGGGGAGCAAACGAAACTTCGCACATTTACAACCAGGACTACATCCAGGCTCCCGGTGAAATTTATACGGGCGAGTTTAACGATCATTTGGGCGGTGCATTTGTCGAGAGCGAGATCAAGTTTTCTAAGAATCTAGCTATTCGTCCTGGAATTCGCAGTGAGTATTCTTCAGTAATTAACAAATGGAATGTAGCACCCCGGTTTGCAGTAGCATTAAAAACCGGCAAAGAAGCACAACTTTCTACCGCCTGGGGAAAGTATCATCAAACACCTCAAGCTGACTATTTAAAATTGAACTCTGATCTCAACTTTGAAAAAGCAACACACTACATTTTAAGCTACCAGTTCGGGAATGCTTCAGAACGTTTATTCAGAGCCGAAGCGTACTATAAAACTTACTCCGACCTGATTACATACTCAGCCGGAGAGAACGGCTTGCCGGCCAATCTTCAGAACAAAGGAAACGGATACGCAAAAGGCATTGATATTTTTTGGCGCGACCAGCTTAGCGCAAAGGGTTTCGATTATTGGATTACATATTCTTACATTGATACCAAGCGCAAATACAAATATTACCCCGAGAAAGCCACACCGGAATTTATTTCGGACCACACTTTTTCTGTGGTAGGAAAGTACTGGATCAACAAAATAAACACACAGGTTGGAGCATCGTTTATCGCAGCAAGTGGCCGCCCCTACGATGATCCCAATGCTTCAGTTTTCAACGATCAGAGAACAAAAGCTTACACCGACCTCAGCCTGAACTTTAGCCACGTTTTTTATATCGGAAGTCAATATTCAGTTTTGTATTGTTCGGTAAACAATGTACTGGGAAACGACAACATTCTCAGTTATCGACCTTCGGATATCGCAGATGCGCAAGGCAACTACTCACGAATTCCGGTAAAGCGCGACCTGAAACGAATGGTGTTTGTCGGACTGTTTCTGAATTTTTAATGTAGTCATCTTGACAAACGTCATGCTGAACTTGTTTCAGCATCTCCAGAATAAGATCCCGAAACAAGTTCGGGATAACGCAGACTTACACTTCATCCTTAAAAATCAACAATTCAGTAAAGAACAATTTCAAAAGCACATCATTCAACTGAAATTTGAATCATCAAAAAAGACATTAACAATTAAAATCTTATAAAATGAAAACGATTATTACCCTTCTTTTTGTAGCAATTGCAAGTACCGCTTTTTCTTCGAAATACAAAGAAACGATGAAAACCAACATCGACAAGCTTTACACCTTAAACTCATCGGTTGAACTCCAGGCTTTAGCCAACCAGTTTGAACGTATTGGAAATGCAGAATCGGATAAATGGCTTCCTGATTATTATGCAGCCTACTGCTTTATTCGTTCTACATTTTTTGACGAAATGGATGCCGACGCCAAACATGAACAATTAGACAAAGCCCAGGAAATTGTAGATAAACTATTAAAAAGTAACGACAGTGAATCAGAAGTTCATGCACTGCAAGCTCTTCTGTTTCAATTGCGAATAACCGATATGACCAAAGGCGCGAGATACTCGAAAAAAGCAGCAGAAGCAATCGCAGTTGCCGAAAAACTAAATCCCGAAAACCCACGTGTTTATTACCTGCGTGGAAGTAACACTTTTCATACACCCAAATTTTTTGGAGGCGGCGCAGAAAAGGCTAAAACCGATTTGGAGAAAGCTGCTCAGATGTTCGAAACACAAAAACCAAGCAATCCGTTAATGCCGACCTGGGGAGCTTACCACAATCAACAATTACTAAGTCAGTGTGCTGAAGCAGAGTAAACCAGTATAGAATTGCCGGATTTCAAGCGCATTGTTTTCCGGCAATCTCTTAAAATTGTAAGCTGATTTTACTTATCTTGAAACCCATATTTTTCAGCATGAAAAGCAATTCAAAAAAACTTCTAAAAAAATTATCTCTTGCTGCTGTTCTATCCATTTTAATTGGGATTGTAATTAGTTCACTTTTTGGAGCGCCGCTAGACCGTCCGCTAAAATCTCATTTATGGAGTGCCGGTTATTCCATTTGCTTGGGCGTTCCGCTTTTTGCCAATGGCTATCTTTTCCGATGGTTTGAGAAGAGGTACATCAATTGGATAAAAAAGCCGGTACAAAGTGTTTTTGCAGCCTTGGGCATGCACCTGTTTTATTCTTCTTTAGTAATTTTTAGCGTTAACTGGTTTTGGTTTGTTTTTCTGCTCGATAGCGAATGGAGTAATTTCTGGACTTATTATAAACCGACCATAATTTCAGAATACATTGTTTTTATAATTATAACTGCAATTATTTACGCCATTTCTTTCTTCAAGGCATTGCGTAACGAGGTTCAGCAAAAAGAACAAGTAAAAAGAGAAGCCCTCTCACTTCAATACAAAGTTTTACAAGATCAAATCAATCCTCATTTTCTGTTTAATAGTTTGAATGTATTAGGTAGCCTCATCGATATTGACACCGAAAAAGCCAAAGACTTTACGCGCGAATTATCCGATTTTTACCGTGATATGCTGCATTTTAAAAACCAGGATATTATTTCGTTGAAGGATGAAATCAATTTTGTAAAGAAATACCTGTATCTGCAACAAATTCGTTTTGGCGATGCGCTGCAGGTTGATATTATTGCCAACCATAAAGTGAAAGGAAAAGTGATCCCGCTCTCGCTGCAAGCGTTGGTTGAAAATGCCATTAAACACAATGAAATATCGAAAGCAAATCCACTTAAAATTGTAATTGCCATTTCCGACGATCATGAACTGGTGGTAGAAAACAATCTTCAGCCGAAACCTGTTTTGGAGAAATCGAGCAAAACCGGACTTAAAAACCTGGCCGGCCGATACGAGTATCTCACCGGAAAAGAAATGATTATTACTAAAAACAACCATTACTTCAGGGTAACTTTGCCTTTGATAAAGTTGAATAATTGAATTAAAAACTCGTAGCTCATAGCTCGCAGCTTGCAAAATATGAAGATACTGATTGTAGAAGACGAACCACTGGCAGCAGCTCAGCTTGCAGCCCACATTGCCACACTGCGCCCTCAAGCACAAATACTGGCAGTTTGCGACACGGTTCGGTCGGTCGTAGAATGGGCACAAAACAACGAAGTACCTGATCTTGCCTTTTTTGACATTCAACTGGGCGACGGAATCAGCTTCGAAATTTTTGAAAAAATTGAGTTTAATGTACCTGTTATTTTCACCACTGCTTACGACGATTATGCTATTCGCGCTTTTAAAGTAAACAGCATCGATTACCTGCTAAAACCCATCAACAGAAAAGAGCTCGAAAGCGCCCTTCTTAAATTTGATCAGTTTAAGCAAACAACACAATCAGCAATTACGCCCGACGTAATTTCGCAGCTTATGCATTCAATACAAAAGAAGAAATACAAAGAGCGTTTCCTGGTAAAAATAGGGGCTCATCTGCGTGTTATCGAAACCACCGACATTTTGTATTTCTACAGTTTCGAGAAAGGAACTTACGCCAAACTTAATGATGGTAAAGATTATCTTCTCGACCAAAGTCTTGAGCAGGTAGAAGAAGTGGTAGATCTACAGCATTTTTTCAGAATTAACCGGAAATATTTGGTTGCATTAAGTGCCATTACAGATGTTGTAACTTACAGTAACTCCCGCTTAAAAATAAAAGTGCAGCAATCCTCCGATGATGATTTTTTGGTAGCCCGCGAAAAAGTAAAAGCATTTAAAAGCTGGCTGGAAGGGAACATTTAGAGTTGGCAGTGCAAATGGGAAAAAGCCTTTTCAAAATTCTTCCGTATGAGAATTCTCTTTATTTAGTTGATAAAAATATTTCTACCTTTACTTCAATCGAGTAAAAGTTGAAATGATCGAAACCATAAAAAACAAAATACTCATTAAAGGATTCGATGAACATACGCTGGTAGAACGGATGATCGCCGGAGACCAGACTGCTTTTGAGCTTTTGTTTAAATTCTATTATCCAGGCCTGGTAATTTTTGCAAGTAATATTGTCCTCAGCAAAGACGAAGCAGAAGAAATTGTACAGGATTTTTTTGTTCGTTTATGGGACAATCGCCAAAACATAAAAACCGACAGTAACCTAAAAAACTATTTTTTTACATCGGTTAAAAACCGCTCTATAAATTTTCTGAAAAGCAATAAAATAAAGCGCCAGATTATTGAAGAACTGGAGAAACAGATGAAAAACGAGTTGCTTTACAACCCCGATGTATATGTTGATACCGAACTGCAACGGCGGTTAAAAACTGCGTTTGCCAAACTTCCACCCCGTACTGCTGAAATTTTTACGATGAGTCGGTTTAGAGGACTGACTAACGATGAGATCGCAAATGATCTAAAACTCTCAAAACGCACCGTAGAAACCCAAGTATCCAAAGCACTTAAAATACTTCGAAAAGAATTACAGGGATTTGCCACCCTTCTGCTTTTTTTCTAATTTTTTTCAGAACAACGTACGTGTTTGTTTCTTCTCACTTGTATTAGTAATAAATCGCAAAACAAGTAATATAAATTAACAGGATTTATTTTGAAGAAGGACACAGGACATAAAAGCCAACAACTTTCAGATTTCCTTAACTTTAACTCGAATCTGGCTGAACATGAAAAGCAAATTCAGGCAGCAGTTATGGCAGGTATCACAGAACAGATTGATACTGATCAGGCTTTTAAAAAGGTAATGGGCAAAACCGGGAAACGCACGAAAACCAAGAAACTTATTCAACAAATTACCCGCGTTGCGGCAATACTGGCAATTCCATTATTGGTTTATTC
The DNA here is from genome assembly GCA_963677455.1 of uncultured Draconibacterium sp. Classification (GTDB taxonomy): domain Bacteria; phylum Bacteroidota; class Bacteroidia; order Bacteroidales; family Prolixibacteraceae; genus Draconibacterium. Next base: position 5,383,643 of record OY781971.1, on the reverse strand, counting down.
ATCGTGGAGTATTTATAAGCAATTTTCTGAATCGCAAAAAAAAATACAGTTGGCCGAACAGGAATTTATCAGCCCGGTTGGTATGCGCTCGCATGTTATTTTGCCCGACGGGACCAAAGTATGGCTAAATGCAGAAAGTAAAATCCGCTACTCGGTACCATTTATCCGAGAAAAACGTGAAATAAACATCGAAGGTCAGGCTTTTTTAGACGTTTCTCACAACAAAAAATCACCATTTATAGTAAATGCCGCCAACACCATTATAGAAGTAACAGGAACTTCATTCGACGTGAAAGCCTATCCTGAAGAAGAACAAGTAACAGTAGCTCTTCAAAAAGGATCGGTTAACCTACAAACCAGTAATGGCGTTGAAACAAAAACAACTCGAATGAAAGCGGGCGATTATTTTACAGTAGAAAAAAGCACCAATACAATCCACCGCCAGAAACTCAATGTTGATAAACAAATTGCATGGCACAAAAACGTATTGGTACTCGATGATACACCTCTGGAAGAAATGGCTGTTTTACTCGAACGCTGGTACGGAGTAAAAGTATTTATTACTGATGATGAATTAAAGCAATATAAATTCAATGCAACCTTTGAAAACGAACCATTAAACCGGGTACTCGAATTGCTTGAACTGAGCTCGCCAAAATTAAAATTCACATATAATCCTGGAAAAATAAATAAAACCCCAGGCGAGAAAAATTATTCAACCGTAACTATATCAAAAAAATAATTTGCCTATGATAAAACCTTGATACAGCAGTTACTGCAGTAAAAAAGAGGAAGTGCGGCTACACTCCCTCCTTACCAATAGTGGTGTTTAATTAAACTAATAAAAAAACATTCAAAGTTATGAAAAATTTTGTCAAACCCTTGTGGTTGCTGTTACGGCGCCATAAGAAAAAACTTATGATTATGCGTAATGCTTTGTTACTAATTCTACTCTCTGTTTTTCAGGTTTTTGCTTCGAGTAGCTACTCGCAAACCAAGAAGTTGAGTGTTAATCTGGAAGAAGTAACCGTGAAGCAGGTTTTAGCTGCCGTAGAAGAACAATCTGAGTTCTATTTTCTCTACAACAGCGAATTAATTGATGTAAACAAAAAAGTAAGTGTTTCGGTAAAAGATCAAACCGTAAATACAGTTCTCGATCAATTATTTAACAAAGACGAAGTAGGAATACTCATCAACGATAAGTACATAATTCTAACTCCAAAAGCAGAAAGTGTTGCCGATCAAAAATCAGTTTCCGGAAAAGTAACAGATGAAAATGGCGATGCTTTGATCGGAGTTACAGTAGTTGTAAAAGGAACAACACACGGCACTGTAACTAATGTTGATGGTACATTTACGTTAAACGATCTCTCAACAGAAGATGTCCTTGTATTCTCATATGTTGGCATGGACACCCAGGAAATGCAGGTTAGAACACAAACCATTATCAACATTGTAATGACATCAGATGCCATTGGTATCGAAGAGGTTGTTGTAACCGCTCTTGGTATTAAGCGTGAGCAGAAATCGCTGGGTTATGCGGTACAGGAGGTAAGAGGTGAAGAACTGCAAAAAGTTACCGGTGTTGACGTAACCTCTTCACTAACCGGTAAGGTAGCGGGGGTTCTGGTACAAAACTCATCAGACTTTAACGTTGAACCGAGTATTAGTATTCGCGGGGAATCAAATCCATTGATCGTAGTTGATGGAATTGCCTATGCCAATAAACGATTAAGTGATATCCCTGCCGATAATATCGAATCGATGTCAGTATTGAAAGGAGCTACAGCATCGGCACTTTATGGTTTCCGTGGTGCAAGAGGTGCTATCCTGATTACAACCAAAAATGGCAGCACTGGCAAAATGGGTATTACAGTTGACCTTTCGACCAATACCATGTTTAATGCAGGTTTTTTGGCAATACCCGAAATACAAAGTACCTACGGCCGTGGATCGCAAGGAAGTTACGATAAAAAACAAACCATGTCGTGGGGACCGGTTATGGACGGGGCTGTTCGGGAACAATGGGATCCCTACCTAATGGATTATGCTGAATATGCATATCTGCCAGTTGGAAAAGATAACTTTGAAAACTTCCTGGAAACAGGCTATATCACGAACAACAGTGCAAATGTTTCATTCAGAGAAGGTAGTCTTTCTTTGAGAAGCTCGTTAAACTGGACTCAACAAAAAGGGGTATATCCGAATTCAATGTTAAACAAATACACTTACTCTATCGGAGGAGACATTAATAAAGATCGTTTCCATTTAACAACAAACATGTCATATACCAAAAGAGAATCGCCCAACATGAGTACTAACGGGTATAAATCATATGACGTAATGTATTCATTATTAATCTATTCTCCACCGGATTATGATATTCGTGATTATAAGGACAACTACTGGATGATTAAGGACCAAGTTCAGAATTTTACTTATACCTCAAGTATCAATAACCCGTATTTCGACCGTTACGAAAAAACCAATGAAGTATCGCGTGATATTTTCAATGCTGACCTTTCAACCAGTTACGATATTACTGACTGGATGAAAGTTACTGCTCGTTCAGGTGTTGACTTTTATATGAATCGTGGTACCATTAGGTTATCTCAGGGTTCATACAATTCTACCGGAGATACCGGGGTTCCCGGAATTAGTTATCCTTGGAATGGGACACTTGTTGGAGCTTATATTACAGGTAGAACAAACGGATTCAGTATCAACAGCGACTTGCTGTTAAACGGAACAAAGAAATTCCTGAATGACAGATTCCAATTGGAATATCTGGGTGGGGGTACTATTTATTACCAAAGAAACGACAACTTAGCTGCTCAAACCTCGGGCGGTATTTCTGTACCGGGTTATTTCTCATTAAAAGCTTCAGTTAATACTGCTAAAGTAGGAGAATCCACTACAGCCCGTCAGTCCAATTCATTATATGGTAGGTTAGCATTCTCCTGGGACAATTTCATATTTCTTGAAGTCACCGGGCGTAACGACTGGGTATCCATGTTGGCAAATCCAAATGTACCAAAATCAGACCGCTCGTATTTTTACCCAGCTGTCGGTAGTAGCTTTGTATTATCTGAACTTTTACCCGAAAATACCAGGGATTGGCTCAACTTATTAAAAGTAAGAGGTTCGTGGACACAAGCAAAAACTGCACCGGGGCCTTATGATATTAACAGTGCATTCACAATCAATACTGGCATTTGGCTTGATATGAACGGAGCTTCGGCACCTCATACGGTTTATGTGGGTTCCTACAACCCAAACTCCTTCACCACTACTGAAGTTGGATTACAGGGTATTGTATTCGATAAACGCTTATCGGTAGATGTTTCTTATTTTAATAAGAAAATATATGATCAGTTAAAATCGGCATCCAGAAGTAGCGCATCGGGTATCAGCAGCACTTATCTGAATACAGAAGAAGAGAGAGCCCGGAGAGGTTGGGACATAAATTTAGGAATAACACCTATTAAACAAAGAGATCTTCAGTTAGACGTTAATTTGAACTGGGGTACCGTAAAAGAAATTTATACAAAAATCGACTCCGTTAACACATCGAACCACGATAAAGACTGGGTTGCAGAAGGCAAACGTACTGACTATATGACTATTCAGGATTGGGAATACGAACCTGGGACCGGTGCACTAATCTGGGAAAATGGGAAACCCAAAAAAAGCAGTTTGTATACATTTTATGGATACAGAAGTCCAGACTGGAACTGGGGTATTAGTACTAATTTGCGCTATAAAAATTTTAATTTTTACATGTCGCTCGACGGTGTTGTAGGCGGATTAATGAATACAGTTACAGAAAGTTACATGTGGCAGGTGGGTATACATCCCCAATCGCTTACCGAAGAACGTGCACTTGATGTAGCTGATCCTGGATCTAAACACTACATTGGAGATGGTGTCATGGTAGTTTCCGGAAGTGCAACATTTGATGTTAGTGGGAATGTTCTTACCGACGATCGTGTATTTGCTCCGAATGATGCAGCTATTTCTTACCAAGATGCTATTCGTGCTATTCATGGCAGTAGTGTTTGGGGCGGATCTGCACGACCAGCTGATATTTATGAAAGAACATTCTTAAAATTACGCGAGATCTCGCTTACATACACAGTGCCTGACAATGTAATGCGAAATTGGACCAAAGGAATATTAAAAAAAGCCACTATTGGCTTTGTAGGACAAAACGTGTTGTTCTGGGCTAAAGATTTTAAATATTCTGACCCGGATGGTGGTAACGAAAATTTTGTCGACCCATCTGCCAGATATCTTGGTGGAAATATTAAAGTTACATTTTAAAGAATATAACTATGAAAAATCTAAAATATATTATACTGATACTTTCCCTGATTATTGTTGCATCATGTGATAATTTCGAAGAAATAAATACAGATCCGAATGATACAAATGAAGTACCGCCTAGCTTGCTTGCTACTCAGGTGCTAAAAGATACCTATCGGTTCTGGAATGTAAATGCAGCCGACTTTTTATCGGGAAACCTGTTTAACCATCATTTAATTGATACCAGATCCGAGAATCCCGGACAATATTACTGGGCAAACTGGCCCTGGGGTAGTTTCGATGCATATCTTCGGTTAACCGATCTTAAATACATGGCCCAGTTTGCCGAAGGAAGTAATTATGCACCTTCATACAAAGGGCTCGAATTATTCTTAAAGGCCGGGATTGGATTCGCAGCAACACTGGACATGGGTGATGTACCCTATTCTGAAGCAGGTCAGGGAGAAGATGGAAATGTTCAACCTGTATATGACAAGCAGGCTGATGTTTTCAACAGTGTTCTTGCCGATTTAAAAGCCGCTGAAGAGCTTTTTGGCGAAGGTAAAAACTTCGATGGTGATATTATGTATGGTGGAGATGCTTTAAAATGGCAGAAACTCTGCAATGCTATGCAGTTGAAGGTGATTCAAACTATCAGTAAAAAGGCAACTGCTGATCAAAAAGCACGGTTTGCACAAATTGTTAATTCCGGTCCACTAATGACTGGCAATGACGATAATTTTAAATTGGAATATTCAACCAATTCAAATGCAGTTTTCCCATTTTATAACAACGGAACAGATTTCAGATCGTATGCTACTCCATCAAAATTGACTGTTGATATGCTGAAGAAATACAAAGACCGCAGGTTATTCTATTTTGCTGATCCGGCACAAGTAAAGATTGATGAAGGACTAACAGAATCAGATTTTGAAGCCTATGTTGGTGGCTTGAGTTCATTACCACATGCAGTCTTAAACAAAAGCGGATTAGACGGTGAATTATCGTATATAAATCTTCGCTATACCTTGTATATGGATAATGACCCGATGCTTTATTTCACCTACTCCGAACAATGTTTCATTATAGCCGAAGCCATTGAAGAAGGATGGGTAAATGGCAACGCCAAAGATTATTATGAAAAAGGTGTAAAAGCCCAGCTTGAATATTATATGAACCTGCCAAATACAGCTGATCATGTACATGGAATGGCTATCGACCAAGCCTATATTAATGGTTATTTTACTGATGCCGCTACTTATGCAACGGGTGGAAGTAAAACCGATCGGTTGCACCAAATCTGGGAACAACGCTGGTTAATTGATTTCTTCCAAGGCAATGGAGGAAATTATCCACAATTCCTTCGAACCGGATGGCCAGTTTATCCATTAGACCCCGCAACTAGTTTAAACAACGATAATAAAAATGTATATCCGAAACGTTGGTACTACCCAACCAGCGAACAGGCCGATAACGCTGAAAACTATTTAAAAGCCATTAATGATCAGTATGGTGGAAATGACGCAACTGACCAAGTTCCATGGTACTTGAAATAAAAAGTTTGACAATTAATAAAACGACTGTTGAACAAACAACAGCCTCTTAGTAGTTTAGTTTGGTTAGAAAAGGGATGGGAAAGAATCCCATCCCTTTCATTTAAATACAAGATAATGAGAAATCTAATACTTTATACTGTACTTCTTTGTGCTCTTGCTGCCTGCACAAACAGCCCAAAAGAAAAAACCGAAAGCAAGTCAGCAAATAAAAACGACTGGGAGCTCGTTTGGAGCGATGAGTTTGATCAGGATAGTATTAACACTGATAACTGGAACTTTATGTTGTGGGATGCGGGCCGTGTAAATAACGAATGGCAAAAGTATATTAAAGATACGTCCAACTATAAAATTAAAGATGGGAAACTTTATATCACTGCGACAAAAACAGGCGAAAACAAAAAAGGTGGATACTCCTCAACACGTTTAAACAGTAAAGGGAAGCAAGAATTTAAGTATGCCCGGATTGAATTTAGGGCAAAAATGCCAGCCTCTCATGGCAGAGGAACCTGGCCTGCTCTATGGATGTTAGGTTCAAATCATGATGAAGTAGGTTGGCCACAATGCGGAGAAATCGACATTATGGAATATGTCGGATTTCAAGCAGATACAACCCATACCAATGTACACACAAAATACCAGCACGGAGTTACAGATTCTCACAAAGTTACTCCGTTAGCAACTGCCGAAGAAGAATTTCATAACTATGGAATTATCTGGAATCAAGACTCCATCAAATTCTATCTCGACACACCAGATAACGTAACAAACATTTACGCACCTGAAGTTAAAACAAAAGATAACTGGCCTTTTGACCAACCTTTTTATTTAATTATGAATTTTGCTGTTGGCGGTGCCTGGGGCGGAAAAAAGGGTGTTGACGAAACGATTTTTCCTCAATCGATGGTTGTTGACTATGTGAGAGTCTATCAAAAGCAATCCTCAAATCAATAGTTTATGTCTAAAACATTTCTTCCTGCACTAACAATAATATTCATAATCGGCTTAAATATTTCCTGTTCTGTTCCTGATAACAACACCTCCCGGCACCGTTCAATAAAAGAGATAGCCGATACAAACGTTGTTTTACCTCCGGCGTGGGCATTCGGAATCGTTTATGGCGCTTACACCAACCAGCAACAATCGATCGAACTGATTGATGAAATTATAAAGCACGATTACCCGATTGATGCATTTTGGATTGACTCATGGTTCTGGGACTGGCAAAACCAGGGACAAGGTCCTAAAAAATACATGGATTTTATAGCCGATACAATTTCGTATCCCGACATGCAAAGCATGTGGAATTACATGGAAAGCAAAAATATAAAAGCCGGAATATGGATGTGGGATGCCATTATGCAAACCGGCAACGAAAATGAGTACGAAGATTTCAAGTCGAAAGGCTTTTTCAAGTCTGAAAACATAAGAACAGACGGCTGGCACAACGGTTTGCGAACAACCATTATTGGCGACAACAGCAAGGAAGTTAACGGAACCTGGTGTGGCGACATTGATTTTGAAAACCCAGCAGCTACGGCATACTTTCAGCAAAAAGTAAAGCATTTTTTCGATGCAGGAGTTGATTTTATTAAACTCGATAAAACCGATGCGATACCGGTTTGCAAAGCCATGTTTGAAACCACCCAAAAATTTGGAAAAGAAACCAAAGGGCGAGGTTTTATCCTTTCGCATAGCGGAGGAGTAGAAAACGAAGAATACAAACACTACCCCGGCAAATGGACTGATGATACACGTTCGGACTGGACAGTAGAGAACCCAACACACGAATTTTCGCCCTGGCTTCCGAAAGTTGCTTTCAAGGAAAACCTGGCGATGTACACCGATACATCCCGCCATTTTTATAAAATCCCGTTTTTAGCTAACGACATGGGAGGTTTTGCCGTTGGGCTGGACGATAAAACAGATGAAGAATTGTACATCCGCTGGCTCGAATTTGCTCATTTCGTGCCACTAACCACACCATTCTCACAACCCGAAAATCCAACTGGAAACATCGCTTTTAACATATCGGCACGTGCTGATTCGATATTTCATTTCTACTCGCATCTGAAAATGGAATTGTTCCCATACATCTATTCGTATGCACATCTTTCACGACTTAATGGAGTAAACATCATCCGCCCTACGCGTTTGTACGAATATTTATTTGGAGAAGAAATACTGGTAGCACCTGTTTATGAACAAGGCAAGCGGGAACGCGATCTATCCCTCCCATCTGGTGCAAAATGGATCAATTACTGGACAGGCGACATTTTTAATGGAGGCCAATACATAAGCTGTAAAGCTCCGCTTGGTCAGATTCCATTATTCATAAAACAGGGAGCAATTATTCCAAAACGAAAATATGCCCGTTCGATTGAAGCAGGCTCCAACAATCTTCTCGAACTGAACATCTATTCAGGCGCTAATGGACAGTTCAAACTAATTGAAGACGACGGAAGCAGTAATGATTACCTCAACGGCATTTTTGCCATTACCGAAATTGAATACACTGAAGAAAGTGGAAAAAGCAGCTTATTAATCCATCCGGTGGAAGGCAGTTACACCGGGATGCACGAAATTCGCACATGGCAAATAATTCTCCACGGCAAAACCAATATAAAACAAATTTTAAGTAACGGGAAGCCAATTGATTTCGAAACCTTGCAGAACAAAACTCAACTTCAACTACCGGAACAGAACAAACACCAAGAATTTGAAATTACAATTTTAGGCAATGAATAATTATGACTCTCACAAAATACTGTTTTCTCTAATAATAAAGGCGTTCTTCCAATCTCGATTCCATGTCAATAATAATCTTTGCCGTCGATTAAAATACGTCTTACGGTAATGCTTAATTATGCGCTTATTTACCATTTTAACGTTAGGAGAATCATCGTCATTGTTTTTCTTGTAATTATAGAACTCACGTACCCTGTCAAATGAACGTTCCCAATCACTTTCTTCAAATTCCTTTGTGGGTAAACCACTTTTACTCAAATCATCCTTAAAAAGAATGTTTTCCCGTACCACAAAATGCGTAGTTTTAATCCACTCAATTTTAATGTTCAAGGGAACATAGTTATGCTTGATATAAAACAATTGTTTGTGAAATAATCCAAGCAAATCGCGCTTTATTGTTTCTGGAGGATTTTCTTCCTGAATTTTCCGCATGTACTTGCGAAACTCCTTTGAACAGCTTTCAATAGTTGACAAGTATTGACTTTTTCTGGCAGTTGAATACGCACTTAATGCTAAAATAGCTGCGATTGCCATAATCAAAGTAGAAATGGCAGTAACTATTTCCCATGGATTTAGGGAGTTATTTTCTATCGACATCATAATTTTTGGTTTTTATTAGTCTGGTTGTCAATGCTTTTACGCATACTAATTTAGTAAAAAAATGTTATTAATGAAATGACAAAACCTCATTTGTAAATACAAAAACGCCTTCCATCAAATAATCCATAGTTCATAACAACAGAAAAGCCGGCTCCTTTTTCGGAAAGCCGGCATTTTGTTTTTTGCTGTTTAATTGTTCAACTATTTCTCTTCTTTTTCTTCTTCCACTTCAACGTTTACCTTCAACTCGTCGCCCTCTTTTATCTTACGGATTACAATTTTCTTCCCCTCTTTTCCAATCACCTTCTCGCCTTCTTCCATATTTTCAAGGTGCATCAGTTTTCCATTTTCAATAATCTCAACTTCACCATCGTCGCTGGCAATTACTTTTATCGTTTTAGCTTTGTGCGGCGCCCCTTCTGTATGAAACATCATCGGAGCACCGGGCGCTCCATGCATTATAATTTCTTCGTGTAACTCGCGCTCTTCTTCATTTGGTTTTTCACGTACAATCACAATTTTCTCTTTGCCACCTTTCAACTCTTTTTTTTCGTACGAGATAATGCCAGGATCACTCAAATCAATTACATTACTTTTTGAGCCATTATCAATAATCCTCATCTGATGAGCAGCATTTGGAGACCTGAAGAAAACGTTGTTATTGCTGTTCCCATGCCATTTCAGAAAATCTACATCCTCGCCATCAGCTTTAGAAATAACTTCTAAACGGTATTCCTTTGTTGAATCGTCTTCACATCTAAAGTCATAAATCAATGGTGATTTCATATCTCCCGATCGCGTTACAAAAATGCTCTTCGCCATAACGCTATCAATGTCAAAATCGAAATCCATATCCGAAATAAAATCAAGGTCACCACCTTTTGCAAACCATTCCATTTCTCCGGGTTCGCCAATTGTATCGCCATTCCAAACAAAAACCTGATCGCCTTTAATCACTGTATCAAGTTCAGCTTTGTTTCCTTTGTTATCTACTTTTATCATTTTAATGTGCTTCTCTATCTTTTTACCGCGGGGTGGATCTTGCGGAATTTCGCCAATAGAAATTGCCGAACTAAATAGAATAAACATTGCCAGCAATGCAGTTAGTGAGAAAATTGTCCTTGTCATTTTATTTCATTTTAAATTCTGAAACAAATATAAGTTCACTCCTATGTATCAATGCGTTAAGGTCTGGTTAAAACCTGTTAAGGAAAAGTTAAAATCAGAAAAACACATAGCTAATTCATTATATTTGAGGCATGAACAGAAAATTATTCAAGGGACTGATTGTTTTAATGGGAATCTCCATTCTGGGAATTATCGCGGTTCAACTGATATGGATGAACAACGCCATTAAAGTAAAAAATGAAATGTTCGACAGAAGCGTTAACGAAGCGATGCAACGCACGGTACGCCGCCTCGAAGACATTCATAACTTTGGTGTGGTAAATAATATGATATTCTCTTCCGACACGCTGCATTGGCAAAATAATTTACAAGATAGTTTCGACATCGATTTTAATTTTGAAAACGAAAAAGAATTGGAGTGGCTAAATGATCACCCCGATTCAGCAAGTTTCTTTCTCAGAAATAGAACGAACTTTAAAAAACGCCCGGTAAAAATTATTCGCGAATTCTCCCCCAAAGAAGACGAAACAGTTATTGAATTAAAAGTGGATCGAGATTCTAAAAAAACAACCAGCGCACGAAGCTACTCTTACAATATTAGCACAACCTCCAATAAACCCGGACATGTTATAGTTGCTGGAAATAATGCCAATAACCTGGTATTTGTACGGAAAGACTCGATTATCTCGGATATCGACTCATTATATACATACAGCACCGTCAGAATAGATTCGGTTTTAACGGAGCTGGATACTTTTGATGTATTACGCCCCGATTTATCGAAGCGGGTGCAAGTAAAAGCAGTAAACCTGAAACGTATGGCGAACCAAATGATTACTGAAGTAGCGAGTTGGGACGTGCGCCAGGTTGATAAAAGATTGGTAGCGGAAACGCTCAAAAAAGAACTGGCAGAAAGCAGCATTCCTCTTGATTTCGATTTTGGCATAATTCGCGATAGTGTTGCAGAACTTTCTGAAGGAGTAAAAGATTCTACTGCTGTAGTGCATACCAACTTTCAGGTAGACCTTTATCCCAACGATATTTTTCAGAAGAACATAAAACTGGCGGTCTACTTTCCCGGCAAAGATGGCTTTATTTACCGCTCATTGAACTGGCTTTTGCTTGCATCCTTTGTTTTCTCCCTGTTTATTCTGATGGCTTTTGCACTAAGTATTTTCTATATTCTTCGTCAGAAAAAAATCTCGGAAATGAAATCGGATTTCATTAATAATATGACACACGAATTTAAAACTCCGATTGCCACAATCTCGGTAGCTACCGATTCAATTACCAACGCAAAAGTGCTCGGCGATCCGGAACGGATCAGGTATTTTGCGGGGATGATAAAAAAGGAAAATACCCGGATGAATAGGCAGGTTGAGGATATTCTGACCATCGCTCGTCTCGACCGGAAAGATTTTGAATTTCATTGGGAACCTATCGACGCACACGAGTTGATAAAAGATGCCGTTCAGGGAATTACCTTACAAATAGAAAAACGCGGAAGCCTTATCGACCTCGATCTCAAAGCAGCAAATTCGATGATTACAACCGACAAAATTCATTGCACAAATGTGGTTTATAACCTTATCGATAATGCCAATAAATATTCGCCTGATGCGCCCCAGATAAAGATTGTAACCAAGAACCTGCCAAAAGGAATCCTAATTTCTGTAAGCGACAAGGGAATTGGAATGAACAAGGCAGTTCAGGCAAAAATATTCGAACGCTTTTACCGGCAAACCAGCGGAAATGTGCACAATGTAAAAGGATTTGGACTAGGACTGAGTTATGTAAAAGCGGTTATCGAGGCAAATTACGGGACCATTTCCGTAAGCAGCGAACCTGGAAAAGGAAGCAAATTTGACGTATTTTTACCTTTTATCAGGGAATAGCATCTTCCCAGCCCTCTCTAAAGGGGAGGAAATAAGAACGTCATTCTGAACTCGTTTCAGAATCTAAAAAAGAACTATCAATAAAAAAGATCCTGAAATAAATTCAGGATGACGAAAAATGAAAGCAACAAAACAACACATTTTTTTAGTAGAAGACGACCTCAGTTTCGGTGCGGTACTCAAATCATATCTCGAACTAAACGAATACGATGTAACATGGGTTGATGACGGGAAACTGGCCGTAGACAGGTTTCTTGCCGGCAAATTCCACATTTGTATTTTAGATGTAATGTTGCCCAACGTCGACGGTTTTACAGTTGGCACCGAAATCCGTAAAATCAGCAAAGAAATTCCCATGGTTTTTCTTACCGCCAAAAGCATGAAAGAAGATATTCTAAAAGGCTACAATCTGGGTGCTGACGATTACATTACCAAACCTTTTGATACCGAAGTGTTGTTATGCAAAATTCAGGCTATTATCAAAAGGCAGTCGGTACAGGAAATTCCGGATGAAATAACTTTTACGATTGGCAGCTACGAATTCGACTCAAAGTTAAGAAGCATTACTCGCAACGGAGAAAAACAAAAGCTTTCGCCCAAGGAAGCCGACCTGCTAAAATTGCTTTGTCAGAATAAAAACGAATTGCTCAGTCGCGAAACAGCACTGCGAAAAATTTGGGGCGAAGATGGTTACTTTACCGCACGCAGCATGGACGTATTTATTACCAAATTGCGCAAATACCTGAAAGAAGACCCCAACATCGAGATAAAAAACATACACGGAAGCGGGTTTTTACTCGAAATTAAAAACAGCTAAAGGCTACTCGTTTTCATTTTTATTTCCGTTTTTGAGATCGTATCTTTAACAAAACATTCGTATGATCTTGGAAACAAAAACCGCATTAATAACCGGTGCGGGTAAAGGAATTAGACAAGCTATTGCCAAAGGACTGGCAAGAACAGGGTAGCAAACGAAATATTTGAAAACCCCGACCTTTCCCCTGAATTTTCCCGCCGATCCATCCAAAAGATAAATTTATATTCAATTATTAACAAGGCACAGCACCGGCTATATGGATGCTTTTTCTAAATCGAATCGTTTTTCATACAAACCGGCTGGCCAGTCGCTTCCAATACGCTGCCCCATAAACTGCCTTCAAGATCAACTTTCTTGCGTTTGCCCGTTGCGAGAGAAATAGGCAGTAAAGTAAACTCATTTTGCCAAACTCCTACTACAAAATTAGTTCGCCCGGCCATGGCAGCATGTACCGCATTTTGTGCTAGTTGAAAACAGAATTTACTATCGTTGGCATTGGCTGGCGTACTTCGCAGCGTATAACTCGGATCGATATATTTAAGATTAAACGGAAACCCTGAAGCCGTAAACTCTTCTTTTATCTTATCGCGGATGTACAAGCCGATGTCTTCGTATTTTTTGTTCCCAGAGGCATCTTTGTCTTTGTTATCTTCAAAAAAATACTGCCCTGCCCCTTCGGCTACTACAATTACGGCATGTTGCTTCCTTTCCAAACGTTTTCTTAAAACGGTAAGGAAACCGTTTTCTCCATCCAGGTCGAAATTCATTTCAGGGATCAATACAAAATTCACATCCGGACAAGCCAGTGCTGCATTGGCGGCAATAAAACCCGAATCGCGCCCCATCAGTTTTATAATTGCAACCCCGTTATAAACGCCTTTAGCTTCATAGTGCGCATTCTGGATAATAGTCATAGCAATAGAAAACGCCGTTTCAAAACCAAACGATCTTTCCGTATAATTAATATCATTATCAATAGTTTTAGGAATTCCGGCTACGGATATTTTCAATCCTCGTTTGGTAATCTCTTCCGAAATGGCATGAGCTCCTCTCAACGTTCCATCTCCTCCAATGGTAAAAAGAATATTAATGTTTAAGCGATCCAGCGTATCAACAATCGTCTCAACAGGTTGTAATCCACGCGATGCTCCCAGCATGGTTCCTCCTGCTTTATGAATATCGTCAACAATATCGGGATTCAACTCAATATAAGGAAAATTATATTCCGGAATAAACCCGGAATAACCATATTGTATGCCGTAAATTTTATGAACTCCGTATCGTTCCCAGATGTGATTTACAATACCTCTGATTACATTGTTCAACCCTGGACACAAACCGCCACAGGTAACAATGGCAACCCTTGTTTTGGCTGGTTCGAAATACAAAAATTCTTTAGGCCCAGCACCTTCAAACGACAAAGGCTCTTTTCCCTGCGCTAATTGTTCTTTTATTTTAACCAGCGAATTATCGTAAAGAATTCGCTCGTCATCTTTTACAAAATCCAACATACCATCGCCCTCAGTATTCGATAACTTCAGGGGCGATTTTACTGAACATTTGCCCAACCGACTAACGAGAAATTCGTTGTTCATATTTTCATACTTTTAAAGCAGTTGCTTCTTTTAACTGCCTTCAAAAGTACAGATATTGCAACAATAGTATATACCTTGGTACTATAATTTGAAGATTTCTTATTTTTACTAAAAATCTTATGCCAACATTAAAGAATAATCCTACGTTGGAAAATTTTCAGCAATACGTTTCAGAACTCGAAACAGAAAGGGGCTTTGCCTCACAAACGGTTATCGACAAATGCCTTTTGCTGGGCGAAGAAGTAGGTGAACTGTTTAAAGCCGTTCGAAAAACCGAAGGTTTGCTGATCGACTCCAACTCTAGTTTTAGCGAAATAGGCGACGAACTAACAGATATTTTCATTTATCTCTGTGCTATTGCCAACCGGAAAGGAATTGACTTGGAAACTGCTTTTCGGGCTAAGGAAGAAAAGAACAAAACACGAACCTGGAAAACGGTATAAATGGAAAGTATAAAAGTTCCTTTTGAAGAAATGCAGGAAGCATTCAAACGAATTCTGTTGAAGCATAATTTTACGCAGGAAAAAGCTGAAAAATGTGCCCGCATCTTTGCCACAAACAGTCTGGAAGGAATTTATTCGCATGGCGTTTATCGTTTCCCTCGTTTTGTGGAATACCTGAAAAAGGGATTTATAAAACCGGATGCTGAGCCTAAAAAAGTTAATAGCGCAGGAGCCATTGAACAGTGGAACGGAAATCTCGGTCCCGGCCCTCTAAATGCAGAGTTTTGTACAAAACAAGCAATGAAACTGGCCTCGGAAAATGGAATTGGATGCATTGCAATTGCCAACACCAACCATTGGATGCGAGGCGGAACTTACGGGTGGCAAGCTGCAAAACACGGCTTTGTATTTATTGGCTGGACCAACACCGAAGGCAACATGCCGGCGTGGGGTGCGAAAGACAGTCGCCTGGGAAATAATCCACTGGTACTTGCCATTCCATTTGGAAATGAAGCCATCGTCCTCGACTTTGCAATGACACAATTTGCATACGGAAAAATAGAAGCAGCCAAGATAGAAGGTGAGAAGTTGCCCTTTCCCGGAGGTTTTAACAAAAATGATGAACTAAGCAATTCGCCCGACGAGATTCTGGAAACCATGCGCGGATTGCCGATTGGCTACTGGAAAGGTGCAGGCTTATCGCTGCTTTTAGATATTCTGGCAACCATTTTATCAGCCGGGTTGGCCACAAAAGATGTGAGTAAACATGAAGCAGAGTATGGAATTTCTCAGGTTTTCATTTGCATTGATCTAAAAAAGCTGCAAAACTATCCGGCAATCGATCAAACAATCTCTGGGATAATTGATGATTTTAAAGCCTCATCAACAATTACTGACGGTACACAAATTCGCTATCCGGGAGAACGGGTTATTACTACCCGAAACAAGAATTTAAAACACGGGATTCCGGTTGAGAAATCAACCTGGGAAATGATTCAGCAAATGTAAGTTCAGAGTAAAAAAAACAGGCGAACCGAAGCGCGCCCGTTATAATTTTGTCCTACTCATATTCCTGTACAATTACCCCCGTCATGCGCAACAAAGAGGTTTGCGCATCAATAAAATTATATATAGCCTGCAGCTCACCCTGCGCGGCATTTAAATAAATTTGCTGAACATCTCTGAAATTAAACGAATTTATCGCTCCCGATTCAAACTTCTCTCTCGAAATCTGAAGATTAAGTTTTGCCGCTTGAATGTTCTCCTTTGCCAAAACCAATAGTTCTTTCCGTACTTCGTAAAATTCGTACAAATTTGCCAGTCGGTTGCTAAGATCGTGTTGTATTTCTTCAGTATCAACATCGCCAAGTTCGCGGTCGATTTCGGCAATTTGAACTGCTCTTTTTCGATTACCGCCGCTAAACAAGTTCCAGCTTAATGTAAAATTACCGAACAAACTGGCATTTTTGCTCCAGCTTGCATCTGCACTTTCGGAGTTTAAACGCGTACTCGTTCCATTTATACCTCCGCTAAAACTCACACTTGGCGAATAGTCGCTTTTGGCTACAGCAATTGCATTGTCTAATAGTCGCAGGTTTATAAACTGACTTTGCAAACTCTTGTTGTTGGCCATCATTTGTGTTTCGAGACTGGCAAGTGTATAATCTTTTAAAACCGGTTCAAAAGCCTCTGTCAATTCATAGTCAATATTTTCTTTCTCGGCCATTAAATACGCCAGGTTACGTTTGGCATTTTTATAAGCTACTTGCTGCAATAAATAAGCCGCACGGTCTTCGAGATAAGCATTTTGCGCCTGAAGAACATCGTAGGTAACTGCAGAACCGTATTCTTTTCGTTGCTCTACCTGCTCATACCTGTCGTTCGACAATTCCATAACCAATTCAACCGTTGCCATTTTTTCTTTCTGAAGTAAGGCATCGTAATAGGCAAGTATTACAGATTGAATAGTACCTTCAACTAAAAGAGCCGTATTGCTTTCCGAAAGGTTTTCAAGCTCTTCAAGCCTGGTTTTATTGATCCGCACCGCAAAGCCGTCGAAAATAGTCCAGTTTACGGAGGCACCTCCTGTAAACCGGTTGGTTACACTGTTATCTTCTTCAAGAATATTGTAGCTGTTGTTGTCGCTGGCCGAAAAGCTAATATAAGGATAACGCCCTGCAGTTCCCCAGTTGTTCTGAATTTCTGCAATCTGCTGGTTTCCTTTGGCAATAATAACCCCGTAGTTATTTTCGAGCGACTTTGAAATAGCATCGGTAAGTGAAAGCGGTTGCTGTGCTCCTGCCAACCAGCTGCTGAAAAGAAAAATTGTAATTATTTTAATGACTTTCATGTTCCTTGTTTTCGTGTTCTACATCAATGGTATCATCAATCTTTCGTTGAGAGTGAATCCAGGCAATCTCCACCTCTTCTCGTTCATATTTTTTACCCGTCCAGGTCTCACGAACAAATCTTCGTATATCATTCAGAACAATAATGAGTGCCGGAAAGAACAGTAAAATAAAGAACGTACCGAAGGCCACACCATACACCAAAGAAATGGCCATTGGGATTAGAAACTGCGCCTGAAAACTTTTTTCGAGAATAAGTGGGAACAGCCCGAAAGCCGTTGTTAAAGTCGTCAGGATAATTGGGCGCAATCTTGATTTTCCAGATTCAATAATTGCTTCTTTAACCTTCCATCCTTCAGTAATCAACAGATTGTATTTTGACAGAAACACCACTGCATCGTTAACAATTACCCCGGTAAGTGCTACAATTCCCCACAAGCTCAGAATTGAAAGAGGTTTACCATGAATTCCGTGCCCCCAAACAGCCCCGAGTATTGAAATCGGAATCATGATCAGAATAATAACGGGTTGCTCAAAAGATTTGAAATTCACCATTAAAATGAAAATGATTGCGAGGAATGCCATTGGAAATAAGAACTTTAAGTCGCCCATATTTCGCTCACTTTCTTTTTGCTGTCCCTGGAACTCAACTCTAACGCCGGGATAAAGCACCTGCAGTTCAGGAATCACGTCGTCCTTAATCTGATTAAGTATTTCGGTTACCGAAGCATCGGGATCAACCAAATCGGCATCTACGCGAATCTCGCGCCGGCCATTAAAACGATTAATGTTTACCGGACCACGCTTTTTCTGGTAGTCAACCAATTCGGTAAACGGATACTCGCCTTGCGCCGTAACAATTTTCATGTTCTCGAGCTGCCCGAGTTTGGCACGCCCTTCAGCCGGGTAACGCACCCATATCCGAATCTCGTCGCGGCCAACCTGAAGTCGCTGCGCCTGCCCGCCATAAAATGCCTGACGAACCTGATTGGCAATTATATTCTCGTTTAAGCCCAACATGTATGCCTTGGGTTTTAGTTCCAAAAGAATTTCTTCTTTACCCATGGCGTTGGTATTTACAATATCTTTTAGCTGCGGATATTCGTGTAGCTTGTCCATCACAAAATCGCGCCCGGCTTCAAGTTCTTCAATGTTTCGGGATAATAAACCTATAGAAACCGGCGAACCAAAACGCCCGCGTGCACCTATTGTAAATTTTTCAGCTTCAGGAACAGACCCTATGTGTTTTCGAATGCGCTCAATAATCTCGAACGAACTAATTCCGGTTTCTTCTGAATTACGAGGTGAAACATCAACGTTTCCGGTGTGCGCTCCACTCTCCGACCGGTTAAATCCGGTTCCCAGGTTGATAATACTACTTTCGATGATGGGCAAAGTATCGTTGTATTTCTCCATTAACTCCTCATTCACCACCCAAACGACACTATCGAAACGGGTAAGGTAGTCCATTGTTTTCTTTTCCCCGGCACCTGGTGTAAATGCGATGTTTATGTTGAAATCGTCAAATTCCATTCGGGGAAAGAATGTTGTTTTAATGATTTGCCCTCCAATTAAGCCTATTGTGATGATAATCATTGCAACAGGTACAGCAATCACAATATACCGCCATTCAATCACAAGTTTCAATACCCCGTCGTAAGCATAATCTCGAATCCAGCTAAAAAATTTCTCGATGTATTTACGCAGACCTTTTGCTTTAGCGTGCATTATCTTACGGTTCAGCACGTGTTTATTTCCAAGGTGCGCGGGCAAAACAAAAAAGGCTTCGAATAACGAGACTGCCAAACTAAAAATAACAATAAGTGCCATTTCGTACATCATCTCCATCCTTCCGGTGATGAATATTAGCGGAGAGAATGCAACGACTGTAGTTAAAACAGATGTTATAACTGCCGGGACCACTTCCTGTGTGCCATCTACAGCAGCGCGCATGGGACTTTTCCCTAACTCAAAATGCTGAAATATATTTTCGCCGATAACAATACCGTCGTCAACAAGAATACCAATTACCAGGATCATTCCGAACAACGACATCATGTTGATTGTTACCCCCATCGCATTAACGATAATAAACATGCCGAGGAAGGATGCAGGAATTCCGAATGCCACCCAAAGCGAAAGCCGGGTACTCAGCATAATGCCAAGAATAAGTATAACCAATATCAATCCCTGTCCACCGTTGGTATATAAAAGTGCCAGTCTCGATTTTAAAACATCAAGATACGAGCGTGAAAGCTTCAGTTCAACGCCGTAATTCTTTCCATTAAATGTTTTTACATAATCTTTAATGTAAGTATCAATCTCATCGAGGTCTTCTGTTATCAGTTTTTGTACCCGAAGATTAATTACCGGATTTCCTTTTTCAATAGCTTTGCTCGGAACATCCGAGAACTTCATTTTAACGCTTGCAATGTCACGAATCCGGATTACACTGCCATCCGGGTCGGCACGTAAAATAATATTGCCAATTTTATTCGGGTCAGAACTTCGTGAGCGAAGACGAATAAGCAACTCTTCTTCTGTCGAACGAATTTGACCGCCCGATACATCCCGGTTGTTGTTCGAAATTGCATTTTGCAGATCGGAAAAAGTTAAACCATAACGCAACAGGTCTTCTTCGTTCGCTTCTACCGAAATTTCCAGCGCAGGAAAACCTGAAATCGAAACCTGGCTCATTAATCCTGAAGATAAAAAGTCTTCTTCTACCTGCTGGGCATAACTTTTCAGCGTCATCAGGTCAACATTTCCGGTCACCTCCATTCGCGCCGCCGGTGAGGTTGTTCGTGTTTTAGCCACAATTGGTCGCTCAGCTGCTGTAGGAAGAGCAGAAATACCATCAACCGCATTTTTTACTTCAATTAATGCTTCGTCGATATCATAACCGGGTTCAAACTCGATAGTGACCCGCGAACTATTTTCAGAAGAAACGGAGTTAATCTCGTAAATTCCGGGAATGGCTCGAACAGCCTCCTCTACACGCGATGTAATCCCCTCTTCCATCTCAACCGGAGAGGCCCCCGGATACATCACACTTACATTAATATAGTGTGATTCCCGTTCGGGGAAAAATGATTTTTTCATTGAGTAGAGGCTGATTCCTCCTACAATGATGAAGAAGAGAAGAATCAGGTTAGCATAGAACGGGAACCGAACAAATAATTCAATCGCTTTCTTCATAACTATGCCTTTTCTTTGGTTGATTTAGCTTTTTTGCTTCGCGGAGCATTCGGTTGCTCCTCTCCAAGAATACCAACCGGCGTATTTTCTTTTACATTAATAAGTGGTTGTACAACTAATTTAGTTCCTTCTTTCAGCCCGTTAAAGATCAACGAAGTTTCGTTTGTTTTTAGGACGTTTATTTCGCGTTTCTTCAATTTTCCTTCGACTACAATATATACTTCATTCGAATTGAAAACTGCATTTCGCGGAATTTCCATGGCACCTTCAATTTTCTGCCCCGGAAAACTCACTTTTTTATACTCGCCGGGAAGTAACTCGTGTCCGGGTTTGCTGAGCACCTGTACAAAAATGCTTCGCGATTGTGTATCCTCATCAATAAAATTAGAGATACGAACCACTTTCCCGGTTAACACTCCATTTCCCTGATTTTCATAAACGTCGACTTTATCTCCAACATTAATCCATTGGCTTTGGTCGTTTGGAACCGGAACCTCAACTTCAATATTATCGGTGCGTATCATTCGTGCAATTTGTGCGCCTGTATTAACGTATGCACCAACCTCGTAATTTACCTGCGAAAAAGTACCCGAAAACGGCGCATATAATGAGTGTCTTTTAAGTCTTTTTTCATCTTGCTTAATGTCATAATATTCACTGAATACACCACGGCTGGCCAAAAATATTTTGAGTTTCTCATTCTTGATCTCCGGCAATTCCGGAAGGTCTTTATCCAAATCAATCTGTCGGAAAAAAGTTTCGTAGGTATCTAACTCTTCTGGAAAATCGACCTTTAAATCCGGTAGCAACGAGATCATGGTAGTCAGGAATTTGCTTTTTCGGGCTTTCAATGCCAGCTCCACTTCATCTTTGTATATCTCGGCCAAAAGCTGTCCTTGCTGAAATTTTGTTCCTTTTCTTAAACGAACTGTTCCCGGTTCAATCTTTCCTGCAGCTTCTGCTACAAGCACTACTTCGCTTCCCGAAACCGCGCGGCCTTCTTGTGTTAAAGGCGAAACAACATCGGTATATTTTACAGCCTCAGCCTTTACAAAACGCTTCAGGTCTTCTGATGGCCTTGTTGGTGGTTCGGGTTTCATCGAAACAAATAATTCGGAAAGTACCACTGACCCGCCTATTAAAACAATTAAGGCAACAACAATAAAAGTAATTTTTCTCCAGCTCATGGTTTACTAAAGTTTAGTTTCCAGCGTATTTTATTTAGTTCTCAAAAATAATCAATGATTACAGACTTTAAGCACAAGATGATATTAAGCACGTTAATTTGTTCAGTTAAAACAAACAGCCGTTAAAAAAGACCCCAAATTTAGGCAAAGGTTTAATTACTGAAAACGAAATACCTACTACAAATTCGAACTTAAACACCCCGAGATATTTAGTTAATGACAAATATTATGCAATTGCATGAAAGAAATGCTAACTTTGCACGCTTGTTTGCAGGAAACAGAAAATAATGCAAGTACTTGAATTTGATACGGTTGTAATTGGAAGTGGTCTGGCTGGACTAACCGCGGCTTATCATGCTGCAAAGTCTGGATCGGTTGCAATCGTCACAAAATCTCAGCTCGACACAAGCAATTCTTATTACGCACAAGGAGGTATTGCTGCCGCAATTGCTGAGAATGATTCTCCCGAAAAACATCTTAGAGATACCATTATCAGCGGGCGCGGTATATGCGACCGCGATGCCGTGGAGGTTCTGGTTAACGAAGGCAAAGAGCGCGTTCTGGAGCTAATTGAAATGGGAATGCCTTTCGACAAAGAGAATGGGAAATTTGTGCTAGGCCTTGAAGGAGGACATAACAAGCGCCGGATTTTGCATGCCGGTGGCGATGCTACGGGGAAAGAACTAACTTGCTTTCTGCTTAACCTTGTTAAACAAGAAAAAAACATTGAAGCTTTTGAGTTTGTAACAGCGATTAAACTGTTACAACAAAACAATCAAATTCAGGGAGTTCAAACCTATGATTTTGCTTCAAAAAAGAATATTGTTTTCAAAACCGGAGCTATTATTCTGGCAACAGGGGGATTGTCCCGCGTTTTCGAACGTTCTACAAATCCGCATACGGCAACCGGCGACGGAGTGGCACTGGCTTACCAGGCAGGGACAAAAATTGCGGATCTGGAATTTATTCAGTTTCATCCTTCGGCATTGTACATTCCCGGAAAAGCAGCTTTCCTGATTAGTGAAGCAGTGCGCGGTGAAGGAGCATGGTTGCTCAACCACAAAGGCGAACGTTTTATGAAAGATATTCATCCGCTGGCGGAACTTGCCCCACGCGATGTGGTAGCTTACAGTATTTTTCGCCAGATACAGAAATCCGGGAAGAAACACATTTTCCTTTCTCTGCAGCATCTGGACAAAGAAAAGATTAACCGGCGTTTTAAAAACATCGGCCTACAACTAAAGGAATTCGGCTTTGATTTAACAAGTGATTTGCTTCCAATAGCACCGGCAGCACATTACATGGTAGGCGGTGTTCGCACAAACCTTAACGCAGAAACTAATATTTCGGGCTTATTTGTTTGTGGCGAAGTTGCATCAACCGGAGTGATGGGTGCCAATCGGCTTGCCAGCAACTCTTTGCTTGAGTGCCTGGTATTTGGCAAACGAGCCAGTGAGAAAGTTGCGAATCAAAATGTCGCGCCTTCAGATTTTGTTTTGCCCGAACCTGTTTACCTTGAAGAGAAAAACGAAGACCTGTTCTTGCAATACCAAAACGAGTTGGCTGCCTTAATGTCTGCAAACCTTGGAATTGTAAGGAATAAAGCTTCGCTTGAAAAAGCACTGGCGCGATTTGTTGAAATTGAAAATTCGTTCAATAATGCAAACGAATACAACAAAATGAAAATCAAGAATGCAGCTACAATCTGCAAACTGATTACACAATCGGCACTACTTCGCGAAGAAAGCCGCGGGGGGCATATCAGAGAAGACTTTCAGAAAGAAAATCCTGATTTCAAAGTTCATATTATTCAGGAAAAAGATAAAAATTATCAATTCGAAACCGTAAGAGACTAAAAAATATGATGGACGAAAAAACATTGAGATCGGCAGAAGTGCTTATCGACATGGCTTTTGCCGAAGATATTGGCGACGGCGATATAACAACCAACAACCTTATAAACGCTGACGATACCAAAACAGCAAACTTTGTTGCTAAGGCCGATGGTGTAATAGCCGGACTTCCTTTGGCAGAAATGGTTTTTAGAAGATTAGATAAAAATCTTGAATGGCAGGAGTTTTTCTCTGACGGGAGCAAAGTAAAAGCAGGAGATATAATCGCCACTTTTAAGACAAGTTACCGTGCTTTGTTAACCGCCGAACGAACTGCACTTAATTTTTTGCAGCGCATGTCGGGAACTGCTACTTACGCCAGTCTTTGCATGAACGAAGTTGCAGGCACTAAAGTAGAAATTCTTGATACCAGAAAAACTTTGCCGGGTTATCGTTTTCTTGATAAATACGCCGTTCGAATGGGAGGTGCATCAAATCATCGTATCGGATTGTACGATATGGTAATGATTAAAGACAACCACATTCAGGTTGCGGGGGGAATTACACCAGCAGTGGAAGCAATTCGGAAAAACCTTCCGAAAAGTATTAAAATTGAAGTGGAAACAACCACTTTCGATCAAGTTAAAGAAGCTGTTGCAGTTGGTGCTGATATTATTATGCTCGACAATATGAATATTCAGCAAATGAAGGAATGTACCGAATACATAAATGGCAGAGCAAAAGTTGAAGCTTCCGGAAATATGACGCTCGAAAGAATCCATGAAGTTGCAAGAACAGGCATAGACTTCATTTCTATCGGCGCACTTACACATTCAGTAACAGCTCTTGACATCAGCCAACGCATTATCGATTAATGAACCTCGTAATTGATATAGGAAACACAAGAACAAAAGTTGCGATTTTTCATCGTGGCGAAGTGCTTATTACGATCCCTTTTGATCAGCTAAACACTTCTGATATTCATATCCTAAAACGCGAATACGACGATCTTAATAAGGTTATTGTTTCTGCAGTAAAAGATTATCCTGAAGAACTGCGCGACTTATTGCAAAACGAATTTGATACTTTTATCGAACTGGATGCTGACACTCCGCTACCTATCGAAAATTGCTATCAGACGAAACAAACACTGGGGAAAGACAGGATTGCTGCCGTTGTTGGTGCATTCGACTTATACCCGAATACGAACATTTTGGTAATTGATGCAGGAACTGCTATTACATACGACATTTTAACTGCCGAAGGAAAGTACCTGGGAGGTAACATATCGCCGGGACTGGAAATGCGCCTAAAAGCACTAAACCATTTCACCGGGAAATTACCAAAAGTTGAACAGACCAACCAAAACAAACTGTTTGGAACAACAACTGAAGAAGCCATTCGTGCAGGAGTTCAAAACGGAACTGTGTACGAGACAGATACAACAATCAGTACATTTAAAGAATTTTATAATAATTTAAAAGTTATTATAACCGGAGGTGATGCTGAATTTTTTGATAACAAATTAAAAAATTCTTTCTTTGTACACTTTAATTTAACGAGCTTAGGTTTAAACCGCATTCTACAATATAATGGGGAGAAATAATAGAGTAAGATTTATAATAATCGTCGGGTTAATATTTTTCCCGGCCATGCTGTTTGCGCAATTCAATAATAGTACAACTTCACCCTATTCAAGATATGGATTAGGTGACCTTGAATCATATAGTTTCGGCCGATCTGCTGCGATGGGAGGAGCCACTTTAGCCAGCCGGTACAACCTACAGATTAATACTGCAAACCCGGCTTCCTACACTGCTACTGATTCCTTAAATTTTTTATTTGAATTTGGACTACAGGGAAACTTTTCAAAGTATAAAACCGATATCAGCAGCATGGAATCTAATGATGTCAATTTTAACTACTTCGCAATGTGTTTCCGTATCAACGACTGGATGGCAACAAGTTTAGGACTGCTTCCTTATTCAAACGTTGGCTACGATGTAGAAGCCAACGACGATTTGGAAAACACCGGAGCTTACAATACAAGGTATTTTGGCGAAGGGACTATTTCTGATGCCTACATGGGACTTGCAATTGAGCCGATTAAAAACATATCATTAGGAATAAATGTGAACTACCGTTTTGGGAACCTCATCCGAAACTCCGAATTAGGATTTGCCGATCCCACGATGTACCTGTTGCAGAGGTATTCGAGACTACGTATCAGGGATTTCGGAATTGAATTAGGCGCGCAGGTAACACTGCCGTTGAAAGATGACAAGCAGATAGTTTTTGCTGCCGTTTTAGAAAACAAGCCTAAATATACAAGCATAACATCAGACCTCGTTTTAAAGGACGTCTACTTTGCGAAGATTCTTGATCAGGACACGTTGTTCTCGGCTGAAGAGGAGAAATCAAAGATTGTATTTCCAACATCAATTGGTCTTGGCGTATCATTTTCAAAGAAAAATGTTTACGAAATAAATGTCGATTACTACCATCAGAATTGGTCAAAAGCAAGTGCTCCTATTGGAGAAGGTGATTTATTTGATGGAATGGAAGATTTAAATAAATTTGCGGTTGGTGCTGAATGGATTCCGGATAGAACGTCTATCCGTAGTGCATTAAAACGTGTTGCCTACCGGGCCGGATTTAACTACGAACAAACGTACCATTCGTTCGATGGGCATCAGATAAACAGTTTTGGCATAAGTTTTGGTCTGGGGTTACCAGTATACCGTTCTAACTCAACAATAAACATATCTGCAGAGTTTGGCAGAAGAGGAACAACGAAATACTCATTAGTACGTGAGGATTATGCTAAAGTTAATTTCAGTGCAAATTTGCACGACTTGTGGTTCATTCAACGTAAGATAGATTAAAATTAAGGAAAAAAATAAAACTATTATGAAAGCTTTAATACGCATAACGCTCTTATTCGCAGCAATTGTCTTAGCCGGCATGTCAGTTGCACAGGCGCAAAGAGTTATCAGCGGGACCGTATACAAAGACGGAGAACTTGCTGCCGGGATAACAGTAGAAGTACACAAAGGTGGTTCAATGATGACCGGTTTTGATGGGAAGTATGAACTACCTGCTAACGAAAAATCGAAGTGGATTAAATTCACTTTTATTGATGAAAGCAAGAAGCTGGATATTGAAGGAAAAACAGGAAATGTATTCGATTTTGCTTTTAGTGGCGAGATTCCATCGGGTGACGGAGAAGATGAAGGAGCTAGCGGCGAGGTAAACCTCAGCCCTGCCGATAAACTGATTAAAGAGCAAAATGAGGATTTTATGAACGAATTCTCGATGTACAGAGAATTCTATAAGCAAAATGATTACAAATCAGCAATGCCTCACTGGAAACATTTGGTAAACACCTATCCAAAATCAACAGAGAACCTCTATATCCAAGGAGCAAAAATGTACGAAAGTATGCTTGAAAACGCCAAAACAGATGCTGAAATCGACAAATTGTTAGGTGCATACATGAAAATGTACGATGCGAGGATAAAATATTTTGGAGACGAAGGCAATGTACTGGGAAGAAAAGGAACAGCTTGGTTAAAATATAAATTAAACGCTGACAACGATAATCCACCGTCAGGCGAAGAATTGAAAAAAATTCATAAAGCAGGATATGAATACCTTAGTAAATCAGTAGAGCTGAGAGGTAATGAAACAGAGCCTCCGGTACTTATTCTGTTAATGCAAACAACCGTTGCGCTTTTCAAATTTGGAGAACTTCCGCAAGAACAAGTGGTTAAGAATTATGAGAAAACAACACAAATTGCCAATGCAATTATTGCTGAAAGCGACGATGCAAACACGGTTAAAGTAACTAAAGAAACTGTATTGCCTTACATTGAAGAAATTTTTGCAAAATCGGGTGCTGCCGACTGCGACGTTCTGGTAAAGATCTTTTCAAAAGAGTATGAAGAAAACAGCGACGACATTGATTACGTTAAAACAATGTTACGTAAACTTAGTAGAGCAAACTGTACCGAGTCTGAGCTTTTTGCCAACGCTACAGAAAAATTATACGAACTGGACCCATCTGCTGAGGCAGCTTACAACATGGCCAGACGTTCCATTAAAAGCGGAGATATTGCTAAAGCAAAAGAGTACTATAAAATGGCAATGGAGCAAGAAACCGATCAGGAACTGCTTGCTACCTATTATCTGCAATACGCAAAAGTGTTGTACTCAGAAAGCGCTTATTCAGACGCTCGTTCTTATGCCCGCAAAGTGTTGGATATTCAGTCAGATAATTGTGAAGCAAATATGTTAATCGGAAACATTTATGTAAGTGCATCACAAAAATTTCAAGGTACCAAATTGGAAAAATCAGCGATTTTCTGGTTAGCATGCGATTACTTCGCAAAAGCCCGCAGAGGAGATGATTGTTCAATTGAAGCCTCAGAAAACCTGTCGAAATACAGAAAATATTTCCCAAATAAGGAAGAAGCTTTTATGGAAGGACTTCAGGAAGGCTCTACCTACCGTGTGGAAGGATGGATAAATGAAAGCACAAAAGTTAGGTTCTAATACCATTCAAAGAATAAAACAAATAAGTATTGCAGTTCTCTTCTCGGGGGCTGCAATACTTTTCTATGCTTGCGAAAACAATAATCTTGAAGAGATAAAAGCAATCTCTGCCCCAAACGAACTTCCGGTTATGGAAGCCGAAAACTTTGAAACGACGTATACCGACTCAGGAATTGTTCGTTTTACACTAAAAGCACCCAAACTTCTCCGTTTTGAAAATGATGGCAAAACATTCTCCGAATTTCCTTTTGGAGTAGAAATCAGACAATTTGATGCTGAAAAAAATATTGTTTCCAGTATTACGGCCGATTACGCTAAAGAATTTCTTAAAGAAGAGAAATGGGAAGCAAAAAACAACGTGATTGTAACAAATGCTGAAGGAGATACTTTAAAAACAGATTATTTAATCTGGGATAGAAAAAATGGAAAAATTCACACTGAAGAGTTCGTGAAGATCATTAGTGAAGATAAAATAATTACCGGAACCGGTCTGGTTTCTGATCAGGAAATGAAAGATTGGGAAATCAAAAAACCTCAGGGAGACGTTTGGGTAACGGTAAAGGAGAACAATACAACTGCGGAAGAAGGTTCCGTTGAAGAACCTGAACAAAACGAGACTCCTGCTCTGCCAAAACGAAATAAACCGAACGACGTAATTCAGTTTAAATGATGAATGCCGGAGTATGAATCTTTACCTGCTGATATTAATAACAATATTACTTTCTGCCTTTTTTTCGGGGATGGAAATAGCTTTTGTTTCAGCAAATAAGCTACGGCTCGAACTCGACAAACAATCCGAACCTTTTACCTCTCGCATATTAAAATTTGTAACAGCTAACGGCGGACAATACATCGCCACAATGTTGGTTGGTAACAACATCGCCCTGGTTATTTATGGTATTGCTTTTGCCGGCATTCTGGAACCGGTATTAAAAGACTTTATTCTGTCGGAATCAATCGTACTTTTACTGCAAACACTTATCTCGACACTTATAATCCTGATGTTTTCGGAGTTTTTGCCAAAAACTTTATTCCGTTTATTTCCAAACACCTTTCTAAACATATTTTCTGTTCCCCTGGCGTTTTTCTATGTTGTTTTTTATCCGATATCACGCTTCTCAATAGGTATTGCCAACATTCTGCTCAGAAGAGTTTTAAAGACCAAACTAAGCGCAGTAAATAAAAATCCGATTTTTAGCCGGGTCGATCTGGATGAATTTGTAAGAGAAAGCGACTCAAACAACATGGAACAGCTTGAAAAAAATGTAGAGACAGAAATCAAGCTTTTTAAAAATGCTCTAGACTTTTCGAAAGTAAAGTTGCGTGAAATTATGGTACCCCGTCCCGAAATTGAGATGCTGGAAATGGGCACTTCAATTAGTGAATTACGCCAAAAATTTGTTGAAACAGGCTATTCGCGTATTCTTATATTTAAAGAAAACTCGGATAATATTATCGGGTATGTACATTCATCGGTTCTGTTTCATAACCCGCAATCATTCGAACCTTTTATAAAAAAAGTGTTGATTGTACCTGAAACAATGCCGGCCAACAAACTGCTAAGTACTTTTATTCAGGAACATCGTAGTATTGCCATTGTTGTTGACGAGTTTGGAGGAACTTCTGGAATGGTTACCAGCGAAGATATTTTAGAAGAGATATTTGGTGAAATTGAAGACGAGCACGACGTTCGCGACATTATCGAGCGGAAAATAAACGACAATGAATATATTTTCTCTGGAAGAGCAGAAATTGACCTGCTAAATGAAAAGTACTTTTTTGAACTTCCGGAAACTGAAGAATTTGAAACATTGGCGGGATATATCCTCTATTACCACGAAAGTATACCAAAGATTAATTCGATAATTAAAATCGGAAAATTCCATTTTAAAATACTAAAGGCTACCAATACGAAAATAGAACTCGTAAAACTAACTATTTCAGAGAATTAACTGCCAAATAACATGTTTCATAACCCCCTCAAATTCAACTATTTATTCGGCATATTTTCGTTCGGTCAAAAAATAAATAAATAAAGCGGTTAAATTTTTAAAATTGTTATCTTCGTAGCTCGAAAAAAATTAACAAACTTTGCATTAAAATAACTGTAGATCAATGGCAACGTTACAAAAAATCAGAACGAAAGCAGGATTATTAGTCGCAATTGTAATCGGTCTTTCATTGGCCGCATTTATCCTTGGAGATATGTTACAAAGCGGCTCGTCTATGTTTCAAAGAGACCGGATGGAGGTCGGAGTAATTGATGGTGAGTCGGTACAATATCCTGAATTTCAAACGGAAGTTGAAGAGCTAGGTGAAGTATACAAACAGAACTACGGCGTTAGCCAACTCAACGACAATATGTGGGCACAGGTAAGAGAGCAAGCCTGGCAACAAAAGATAAGAGAAATAGTTATGGGAGACACCTACAAGGATTTGGGTATCGGTGTATCTTCTGATGAACTATTTGATATGCTTCAAGGTTCGAACATTCACCCAATTGTTCGCCAACTGTTTAGCAATCCGGAAACAGGACAATTCGACCGCAGAGCCGTTGTTAGTTTTCTTAAAAAACTGGAGAATGGTGCCGTTACAGCAGAAAATCGTGCTTATTGGCTTAATCTGGAAAAACAGATTGTTGACGAACGTACACAATCGAAATATGCGGCCATGGTTGGAAAAGGATTGTATGTAACTTCTCTGGAAGCAGAAAACAGCTTGCAAGCCGGGAGCAAAAGTGTAAACTTCGATTACATTGCTTTACCTTACAGCTCTGTATCTGATGAAGATATTACAATTACTGAAAAAGATCTTAAAAGTTACTACGAAACACACAAACAAGACTACGAATTAAACGCCAGTAGAAAAGTTGAATATATTAGCTATCCTGTAACTCCTTCTGAAGCAGATTATGCTGATGCGGAAAAGTGGATCAACGATATTAAAAGCGACTTCGCTGAAACAGAAGATAACGTACAGTTTGTAAATGCGAACTCTGATGTGAACTTCGAAAATGTTTGGGAAAAACAAGCTGATCTTCCTGAAAACATTGCACAATGGATTTTCGAAGAAGATGCTGAAGTTAACGATGTATTTGGCCCGTATGCTGACGGCGAAACTTTCAAATTGGCTAAACTTCATAAGTATGAAATGATGCCAGACTCAGTTAAAGCACGTCATATTTTGTTGAGTGTGAACACTCAGGCCGAATTAGTTGCAGCACAAGCTTTGGCTGACAGTTTAAAAACTGCAATAGAAAAAGGAGCAGACTTTGCAGCTCTTGCAAGAGAAAACTCTACAGACCAAGGTTCAGCTATTAACGGTGGCGACTTGGGATGGTTCCGTAGAAATCAAATGGTTAAACCTTTTGAAGAAGCTGCATTTAACAATAAGAAAGGCGAAGTAAGTATTGCAACATCACAGTTTGGAATTCATATTATCCAAACAACAGACCGCGGAAAACTTGTTCCACAAGTTCAGGTTGCTTACTTGGTTCGGAATGTTGTTCCGAGTACTAAAACCTACCAAAATGCTTATGCTAAAGCTAGCGAATTTGCGGGCAACAATACTACACGTGACGAGTTTGATGCTGCTGTGGCAGAACAAAAGCTTACAAAACGTGTTGCAAACGTTGGTGAAAACGACCTCCAGATTACAGGCCTTGAAAACGCCAGAACATTAATCAGAGCTGCATACGAAGCTGAAGAAAATGACATTCTGAAAACAACTCAAGGTTCTCCTGTTTTTGAGTTGGGCGATAACTTTGTAATTGCTGTTCTTACACAGACTACAGAAAAAGGGATTGCTCCGCTGGAAAATGTAAAACCACGTGTTGAATTAGCGGTAGCAAAACAAAAGAAAGCAGAAGTTCTTATCGAAAAGGCAAAAACTATGCTTAACGGAAATTCGGATTTAGCACAAGCTGCCAATGCATTGGATACTGAAGTAAAAAGCGCAAGCGCTGTTAACTTTAACTCGTTCTCTATTCCTGGAATGGGACTCGAGCCTGCAGTAATTGGTACTGTTACTTCTCTGGATGTTGATCAAATATCAACACCAATTGAAGGAAACAATGGTGTTTATGTTGCTTCAGTAACTTCAGTTTCTGAGAATCCTGTAGGAAATGTTGAAGCAGAACAAACCCGTTTAGCTCAGACATTAAATAACAGAGCTGCTTCGCAAGTTTTCCAAACTCATCGCGATGCTGTTGAGATTGTTGACAAGAGATCGAAATTCTATTAATAGAATTACAAAAGATATAAAAAAGCCGTTCAGTTTGAACGGCTTTTTTTGTACCATTTATTTGCGCATAAATATTCGGAATATTATCTGATGATTTCCAACAAACGGATATCAAAACGGAGAACCGCATTCGGGGGGATTTTATTTCCGGTTCCTTTTCTACCCCAGGCTAAATCTGCCGGAACCCAAAATTTATAACGGCTTCCAACCGACATCAACTGCAACCCCTCCTGCAAGCCTTCAATAAGCTCCTCAACCAGCACTTCGTCGGGGCGGTTCTGACGGTAAGTATCCTCTAAAATCTTACCATCGAGCAAAAGTGCCCGCTGGTGTATTTTTACTTTATCATTCAGACTGGGGCTTTCACCAGCCATTTCTTCAACAACAGAAAACTGTAACCCAGAATCCGTTTCTTCTACCCCGGGTTTCATCATATTCTGTCTTAGAAAATCCTCTCCTTCTTTGCGATTATTTCCTGCAGATCCTTTACTTCTTAACTTCTTCTCTCTTTTAGCCATTATTCACTTTAAAATAGATTCTAAAAATCCATTAATCAGAGTCATTCTGTCCATTCTTCATGGAAGACAGAGTTTCTATTCTTTTTTGGCAACTACAACCAGCCTGCTTGCCATTGCAAATCCATATTTATCGAGCTCGGCCTCAATCAACGGAATTTCTTTCGCCAGATGTTTGTACTCGGGTTTGTCTTTTATTTGCTCGAGAGCGATACTTAGCTTTTCTTTTCTTTCGCTAATTTCTTCCGGCGTTGGGGGATTCGATACTGTGCTATTCTCGAAATAAAGTTCGACTTTCAGCCCTGAATCATTAATCTTTTGCAAGATTTCTTTTCTTGTAAACGATTCATTATGGCAGATACCATTTAATCGGTCTATTCTGCTTCTAAAATGATGCATACGTTTATGCACTTCCTGAGCAGGACTCAAGCCATCGCTATACAATTCATTTACTATTATCCAACCACCAGGCTTTACAACGCGCTGCATTTCTTTCAGTGTTTTTTGAATGTCGCTCAAATGGTGCAAAGCCATAGATATTGACGCGAGATCAAATGTACTATCCTGGAAATCGATCTTCTCCCCTTTCATTATTTTGAACTCAGCACGCGGAAAAGCCACTGCCGCTTCCTGTAATGATTTTTCATCCGGATCAACTCCTGTTATTTCAGCTTCGGGAAAGATATTCAACAAAGTATGTATAAAATACCCCGGTCCGGTTCCGACATCTAACACTTTCGTTACACTCTTGCTGGCAAAAAAATCGTTCAGTTGTTTCATATCAATAATAAAAAGGCCGATAATGCTGTAACAATAATCACTGCTGTTCGGTATAGTTTATCAGAAATTCGTTTCACAAGTTGTATGCCCAGAAAAGCACCTAAAGCAATAGCGGGCAGCAAAATTACATCAAGACTCAAGGTCTGCCAATTAATGGTTTTCCACACAAAAATATGTAACGGAAATTTCGAAAAATTGATGATGAGAAAAAACCATGCTCCGGTTCCGATAAAAACATTCTTTGGAAAATGCATAGCCAGCAAATAGATGGCGAATATAGGGCCAGCGACATTCCCTATCATAGTCGCAAAACCGCCCAACACTCCCATTAACGCAGCAAACCACCAAGTATCCGGAAGCAGTTGATTTGAGCTCCTACGATCTCGCCACACCATTAATCCAATGCATAAAAACACTAAAATGGCAATGATATTTTTAAACCAAATGTCGTTTACAACCTCGCCAACCCAAAGCGCTATCCCAACTCCTAGAAATGCCCACGGGAGTAATTTCCAAAGGTATTTCCACTCCGCATGCCGGTGGTAGTAGCTAACACCAAAAATGTCGGCCATCATTAACATAGGCAGTAAGACTCCAGTAGAAGCTTTACCGCCAAAAATAATAGCCAGCGTTGGCACAACCAGCATTGATACGCCCGGCACACCAACTTTTGACATACCGATTAGCATTGCACAAACGGCAAACAACATCCATTGTAACAATGAGAAATCGAGTAAAACCATAAAATAATTTTGAAGAAGCTAATGTATCCAAAAAATATTCGAAACGCCTGAAATAAGGACAAAAAAATAGCCCCGCCGAAACGGGGCTACCCAAGCTAACAATTCGAAGCGTATGCTCCTTCACAAAAAACAAAAAACAAAAAGCAAGGTGCCTGCTGCTAAACTTCCATTCTTCCCTTTTTGCCTTCTCCATGGAAGATTCCTTGCATCTATATATCTACATAATACAATTTATATGCCAGACACTTAAACGCCAATAACTTTAACTTCTATTAACGTAGCTGATTTTATTCGATTTTGAGCTCAATCTCAGCAATATCTTCTGGATCGACACTGCTAAACCACTCTTCCACTTTTTGACGGGCTTTTTCTTTTACTTCAGGAGTAATACTTGATGCAACCTGCGATAAAACAAACAACAGAACACCGAGATCATCGGAATATCCAATCAACGGAGTAAGGTCGAAAATGGCATCAGTTGGAAGAATAAAATAACCCAATGCAGCTGCGATACTAACCTTGGTTTTCAATCCAACATTTTTCGATTCCATTGCATAAAACAAGATGAGTGAAGCATAAACCACTTTAACGCCGGCTTTCTTAGCATTCGATTTAAGTTTCTCCCAAAGAGACTCTTTTGAATAATACTCCGCGTATTTTTTGTCTGTCATTTTAAACTAGCATTAGTAAAATCCAATTCAAAATCGCCATATTGATCTACAATTTGATCCAAAATAGGATTCACTTCCTCATTTGATTCCGCGCGCAAAAGGCTGATCTTTAAATCCCTGAAATTTGGAAGACCCGGAAAATA
The DNA here is from genome assembly GCA_963677455.1 of uncultured Draconibacterium sp. Lineage (GTDB taxonomy): Bacteria > Bacteroidota > Bacteroidia > Bacteroidales > Prolixibacteraceae > Draconibacterium. The sequence goes on along the minus strand of OY781971.1, from coordinate 5,348,346 downwards.
TTTGGCAAAATGCCGTCGCATCGTAAGAATTCCTACCCGCTCATCATCCCGCCATTCCAGGTTCATCAGCATTTGCTCTTTTAAAATATCAACAACTTCGGCAACATTTGGTTGAAGCAAATTCGTACCCGTTTCGAGATAATGTTTTATTTCGCGAAACAACCACGGCCTTCCAATTGCGCCACGTCCAATCATCAATGCATCAACATTGGTTTCATCGAGCAGCTTCTTTGCCATTTCGCCACTATTAATGTCGCCATTGCCAATAATCGGAATATTAATTTTCGGATTGTTTTTCACTTCGCCAATCAAAGTCCAGTCTGCCTTGCCGGTGTATAATTGTTCGCGTGTTCGGCCATGAATTGCCAACGCCTGAATACCGGCATCCTGCAAACGCTCAGCTGCTTCCATTATTGGCTTGTTACTCTCTGTCCACCCCAAACGTGTTTTTGCCGTTACCGGAATATTTACCGCTTTTACAATTGCGGCAGCCATTTCCTGCATTTTAGGCAAGTCTTTCAGCATGGCTGCCCCGGCACCATGGCGCACAATCTTCTTCATGGGGCAACCAAAATTTATATCAATAAAATCGGGAGCAAACTCTTCAGCGACCTGAGCTGCCCGCACCATAGAATCGATATTATGACCGTAGATTTGAATGGCAACCGGGCGATCGAATTCAAACAAATGCATTTTCTGCTTTGATTTTTCAATGTTTCGAACCAAAGCTTCCGACGAAACAAACTCGGTGTACATAACATCGGCACCAAACTTTTTACACATCCAACGAAACGATTTATACGTAACATCTTCCATGGGTGCCAAAAACAGGGGTGTACCTTTCAAGTCTATTTTACCGATTTTCATCATGAAATTAGCATCTGAAACGACGCAAAGTTAAACAATTTATTTACCTAGAATTAAAGCTCTACAAAAGGCGTTTTACCTTGGTTTCAGACGAAAGTTTTAAGGATTTTAAGTCTAGCCCCTTAATCAAATTTACACCGGCCTTCTTACCTCGCTCGAAGCTTCCAAGAGTATTGCCCATATCCAATGCGCAGGCTCCGTTGTAACAAGCCCAATCGAGTAGATCTTCAAGCTTTATTTCCGGGAAATATTTCTGAATGGTAATTATTTCTTCCAAGACTGAAAGCTGGTGATTAGAGGCCAGGCTGTCGGTTCCAATGCAAAGTGGAAAGCCACTTTTCCGCAGCAAATCAATTGGCGGCAACTGATTTTCGATGTATAGGTTTGAATTCGGACACACTACCAAAAACGTGTTTTCCGGTGACCGCTCTTTGTTGAGCACCTCCAAATCACTTTCGGTTATAAAAGTATTGTGTACTAAAAGTAGTCGGTTTTGCTTTGGAATCCGCCTCAGAATAAACTCCAACGAATCTTCTTCATGAGCATGCCAATGTGAAGTTTCAAGCCTCAGATTTTGCTGATAATGATCGAGGATTGGCCCGTTACCATCTTTAAAGAACCGCTCTTCTTCCGGGCTTTCCTCATTATGAACGGATAAAATAGCTCCATCCTCATCCGCTTTAGCAGAAACTCTTTCAAATAAGGATTCTGATACGGAATAAGCTGCATGCGGTGCAATTGATGCTTTCAAACCTGAATCGATAAACTCTGTTTGTATTTTTTCTGCCAAAGCAAAGGCTCGTTCAGCGCGAGACGGGTGAAAACCAAAAGTTTCAACAAAAGTATGATAGTAGATTTTACTTTGTTTCTTTGTTACCAACGCCCCGGTCGAATTCGAAATATCACCGACCGCTGCAATTCCGGAAGCCCACATTTTTCGGTCGGCAACCTGCATGACACGCTGCAAATCTTCTTCGTTAGTTTCCCGCAAATGGTTTATACTGCCAATGAATTTCCCCAATCCCTGACCGGATTCAATCTTGCGGTAAAGATGAGAAAGCTCGAGATGACAATGCGCGTTTACAAAACCCGGCACAAGAATACCACTGTAAAACTCAACACCCGCCTCTTCACGAAACGGCTCGTTCTTTATTATCACATCGATAACTGTACCGTCATCTTCACAAACCAGTATGGCATTTTTTTGAAGTCGGGATTGTGGTGTAAAAAGGTATGTTGCAGCAATTTTTCTCACTTAGCTTTCTTGGAATCATCCAGTTCCTCAAACTCCAAGAGCTCCTCTTTTCTACCGGAAAAGCTCTGTTCCATTTCACTCAACTTGCTCATCACCTTCCGGTACATTTTTTCAAAGTTTTTGGGTTGGCTGGCGTAATATACATACGATTGTTCGAAAACAGAATCAGCTACCTCATATTTCGCCAATACAGAGTAGTAGAAATCTACCGAGGAATTGTCGCGCATGATCGAATCGTAGCGAAATTTATTGTAAGTAGCTTCTGCCAGGTGAATATCAACCAACATATCAATCATTTGCTTTTCACGAACAAGCTTTTCAGGCTTCGGAACAATAGGCTTATCGCAGGCCGAAAGAACCACGACAAGCAGGAAAAGCACTATTTGAAATCTCTTTCTCATAACAGAGCGCCAAATTATAAATAGTTGAGTCACAAATCAAAAAACTTTCGTTAAAAATTACTATCATCAACAGAAAAGACAAACAAGATTCTTAGGCAAAAATTGTTTTGAAAACCTCTTCAACACGTGCAACCCTTACAATATCAATCTGAAATTTCTTGGGGTCAAAACCTTTGTTAAGCGATGGCACATAAATGCGTTGGAAACCCAGTTTAGCTGCTTCCGAAATTCGTTGTTCAATGCGGCTGACTGCACGAATCTCTCCGGTTAATCCCACCTCACCTGCAAAACAAATTTTGTGGTTGATCGGAATATCAATATTCGATGAAAGGATGGAACAAATTACGGCCAAATCGGTAGCCGGGTCATTGATCTTCAAGCCACCGGCAATATTCAGAAACACATCTTTTGCAATAAGTTTAAAGCCTGCCCTTTTTTCCAACACAGCCAGCAACATATTCAGGCGGCGCAAATCAAAACCAGTTGACGAGCGCTGCGGTGTTCCGTAAGCTGCCGAACTCACTAACGCTTGAATTTCAATAAGAAACGGGCGGACACCTTCGACAGTAGCCGCAATAGCAGTACCGCTCACATCGTCGTTTACTTTAGAGATTAACTGCTCCGACGGGTTGGTAACTTCTATCAACCCATTGCTGCGCATTTCAAAAATGCCCAACTCGTTGGTAGAACCAAAACGGTTTTTATTCGAACGCAAAATACGGTATACATAATTGGTATCGCCTTCAAACTGTAATACCGTATCCACCATGTGTTCCAGCACTTTTGGCCCGGCCAGGCTACCTTCTTTTGTAATATGTCCGATTAAAACCATAGCAACATTGTTCTTTTTCGCAAACTTCATTAAAGCCGAAGCGCATTCGCGCACCTGCCCCACAGATCCAGGTGAAGATTCAATAAGTTCGGTTGAAATAGTTTGAATGGAATCGATTATCAGCAAATCGGGCTTTATTTGTTCTGTGTGTGCCAGAATATTTTCGAGCGAAGTTTCGCTTAAAAACAGACAGGTACCGGTTTCGTTACTCAAGCGCTCGGCCCTGAGTTTTATTTGCTGAAGACTTTCTTCACCAGAAATATAAAGTACGTTTTTACCTTGCAGCTTAAGCGCCATTTGTAAAGCCAGCGTAGATTTTCCGATGCCTGGGTCGCCGCCCAAAAGAATCAATGATCCCGGAACAATTCCACCACCCAGCACGCGGTTAAATTCCTCAATGCCAACTAAAATGCGGCTATCTTTTACCATCTCAACTTTATCGAGCGTTAAAGGCTGGTTACCCGAAAACTGTACCGAAAGCTTGCTGGCAGTTTGTTTTTTAGCAACTACTTCCTCAACGTAAGTGTTCCACTCGCCACAATTTGTGCAGCGGCCCATCCATTTTGGCGATTGCGCACCACAATTTTGGCAGGTATATATACTTTTTGTTTTCGACATTTCAATTGAGCTAACGCGCTTAGCGAATCACCCGCTTAGCGCTTTTTTTTATAAAAAAATCTTAAAGCTTTTTAATGCGTTCAATTAAATCGCTGGTTGAAATACCGTCCACCAAATCGAGGGTTTCAACGGTCCCTCCGTTATTCAGAACAGTATCGTGCCCGGCAATTTCGTGAATCTCGTACTGTGCTCCTTTTACTAAAACATCAGGAATAATTTCTGCAATAATTTCTGCAGGCGTTTCTTCATTGAAAATAATTACAGCATCCACACATTCGAAAGCAGCCAAAACACTTGCACGTTCCATTTCTCCCAATATCGGGCGCTTCTCTCCTTTCAGCATTTGTACCGACTTATCCGAATTCAAACCTACAATAAGTTTTGTACCCTTTGATGCCGATTGCTGCAACGAATCAACATGCCCATGATGAATAAGATCGAAACAACCGTTGGTAAAAACAATTGTATTGTTACTTCCTTTCCAGATTTGAAGCAGTGGAGAGAAGGATTCGAAATCGCGAAATATCTTTGCTTTGGTCGTTAAGTTCATTCCTATAAAAATAAAAAAACCTTGCAGCCAAAAAAACTACAAGGTTAAATATTTATGTTACTCAATTTAGACAATACTGTTGGTTTCCGTATCGGGGAAAACCAAACTGGGTTTAAACACTTTCGCTTCTTCAAAATCCATTATTCCATAAGAAATAATAATTACCACATCGCCAACCGCTACTTTTCGTGCTGCCGGTCCGTTTAAACAAATTGTTCCGGAACCACGCTCACCTTTTATTACATAGGTTTCAAGCCGCTCGCCGTTATTTATATTTACAATCTGAACCTTTTCATTCTCAATCAGGTTAGCAGCATCCATTAAATCTTCGTCGATGGTAATACTTCCAACATACTGAAGATTAGCTTCTGTAACCGTTACTTTATGAATTTTTGATTTACAAACTTCAATTTGCATGGCTTTGCCTTTCTAATTAAAAACAATATTGTCGATCAATCTGATCTTTCCACAATAAACTGCAATGCAACCGACTTTAGTAGAATTTTCGTCCCATCTTTTTATGGGTTGCAATTGCTCGTCATCAACTATCTCAAAATATTCAACATCCAGAAAGGGGTTCTTGTTGACTTCAGCAATCACCCAATCTGCAAGTTCTTGTACGTTTTTTTGTTCGCTTAGTTTTTTTGCATGGAAAAGTGTCTCTGAAATTAGAGCTGCATTTGCCCGTTGTTCCGCAGTTAACAGTTCATTTCTCGAACTCATTGCCAGCCCACTTTTTTCCCGAACAATAGCGCAAGGTACAATTTCAACCGGAAGTTGCAGTTGCTTTACCATGTTTTTTATGATAGCCAACTGCTGAAAATCTTTGAGCCCGAAATAAGCTTTGTCGGGTTTTACCATGTCGAACAAACGACTAACCACCTGTGCTACACCATTAAAATGCCCCGGACGAAACCTTCCTTCCATAACTATTTCCAAATCGCCAAAATTAAATTTTCGGGCATCTGGTTCAGGATAAACTTCCTGAACTGAAGGTGCAAAAACCAGTTGACAACCGGTAGATTCAAGCAGCTTTAAATCGGCCTCCAATGTTCGTGGATAACGTTCAAGATCTTTAGTATCGTTAAACTGTGTTGGATTCACGAAAATACTGACTACTGTCACTGTATTTTCGGCAACAGCTTGCTTCACCAACGATAAATGCCCTTGGTGCAAAGCACCCATTGTTGGTACAAACCCAACTGTTGAATCGAAACCCAACTGTTGTAGTTCAGATTGTAAGTTGCTGACTGTATGAACCAGTTTCATCCCTTTTGAAATTTGAGGCTGCAAAATAAGTAATTATATTCGGTATAACCACACAAAAAATGATGATACCAACTGGGAGTAACCAACTTAAATTGAATATTAAGTTTATTTTTATTAATTTTGCCCACTGTTTTTAACTGCACATAGGTTGATGGAAAAGAAAAGAATCCTTTATATTTCACAAGAAATTACACCTTATTTACCTGAAAGCGAAATGTCGGAAATAGCACGCTATTTACCTCAGGGCGTTCAGGAAAAAGGTAGAGAGATTAGAACGTTTATGCCTCGTTACGGCTGTGTTAACGAACGTAGAAACCAGTTACATGAGGTAATTCGACTATCAGGTATGAACCTGGTTATCGATGATACGGATCATCCGCTTATCATAAAAGTAGCCTCTATACAAGCAGCGCGCATGCAGGTTTATTTTATTGATAATGAAGACTATTTTCAGCGCAAAGCCGTTTTAACGGACAAAGAAGGAAAAGAATTCGAAGATAACGACGAGCGAGCTATATTTTTTGCCCGCGGCGTACTTGAAACAGTTATCAAATTAAGGTGGGCTCCGGATATTATCCACTGTCACGGATGGTTAACATCACTTGTGCCACTTTACATCAAAAAATATTATTACAACGATCCGTTGTTTAGCCAATCGAAAGTAGTTTATTCTGCTTATAACGACGACTTTAAAAACACACTGAATACACAATTTAATCAGAAGCTACTTCTTGAAGGCATTACAACCGATGATGTTGAGGCGATTAAGGACCCAACTTATGTAAATGTCAATAAAATGGCTATTGATTATTCTGACGCCGTAATTCAGGGAACCGAAAATATTAACCCGGAAGTGAAGGAATACATCCAGAAATCCGGAAAACTTTTCCTTGATTACCAACAAAAAGAAACCTACATAGAAGCTTATAACGAATTTTATGACAAGGTTTAAGCCTGTACTTTTGTTAAAAGATCAAAATTAATTTTAAAAAGTACGATTTTACGATGATTGCCGAATTGCTCTCGTTGTTTTTTCATACGTTTGTGTAATTTTTCAGAAACAGAGCATAAACATAAAATCAGAAATCAGGTGAAATATAACATAAAGCACATTCTAAAATTCTCAGTAGGTATTTTCTTTTTGCTGGTCACTATTTCAGCTTGCGACGATCCGAACGATCTTGGTTTGGAAATTCTTCCGGGCACCGACTTAATCAATGTTAAAAATAAAGTGATTAAGGATGAAATTAGTGCCTATGTAAACAGCGAATCGGGAATTGTTACAAACCGGGAAAGTTACAACCTACTCGGTAGTATTAACGACCCTGTATTTGGAAATACAACTGTTGACTATGCAACACAATACAGAATTGTACAATATCCGGGAATAGGGTCAAATCCAATTGCGGATTCAACTTTTCTATACTTGTACTACCGTATTATTTATGGAGACACAATTACTCCGCAAAACATAAAAATTTACGAGCTGGAGGCGCCTTTAAATGCCGATATCGATTATACTCAAGACGTTGATTTGAAATCAATGGCATCTACACAGCCTATTGGAGAATATACGTTTACACCAAAAGTTGAATTGGATTCGGCTTCACAAGACACACTATTTCAGGTTGTAAAAATTCCTATTGATAATTCTCTTGGACAAAGATTGTTGGATGCAGATTCTTTGGATCTAATATCAAATGATGCTTTTTTAAGCTACTTTAAAGGTTTATATATCGAAACAGAGAAACTATCTACGTCAGAATCCGGCACCCTAATAACGCTTTCTTCTGCTGCAGAATACCGCAACTTCGTTGGTAGTTATTACAACGAAGATACTGTTCTTATTTCCGACTTGCAGGTTTTTTACAAAAGTGATACAGATACTGCAACCACTGAGTTCTATATAACCCAGTACAGTGCAAGAGTAAATCACATTCAGCATGATTACAGCGGGAAAGACTTTGCTAACGACATAGATCAGGAAATTGAGCAGGAAGAGTTACTGTATGTTCAGCCTACCGGCGGATTAAAATCGCACATTACAATTGATGATCTTGAAAGCTGGAGAGACTCAACAAATATCGCTATTAATAAAGCAGAACTGGTTTTTCAGGTAGATACAACAGAAAGTAATATTGACTATTATCCTCCACCATCACAACTGATATTAACATTCTTAGCAACGGATTCTGCAGAGTACCGGCCGATAGATTATTTCTTTCACCCGGTATTTCATGACGGCTATTTGAGAGCGGACTATACCTATCATTTTAACATTACACAGCATTTACAAAGAGTAATTGATGTGTCTGATCCGAAAGATAAAAATTATGTTGGAAACCAAGGGTTCTACCTTACTACAGGTCGACGGAGCAGCAATGCACAACGCGTAGTTCTTGAAGGTACAGGAAGAGAAAATGGGGTAAAATTAATTATTACCTATTCTGAATATCTGAAATAAAAAATCAAAACAATACAATAAAAAAGGGTTGACTTTCGGTCAACCCTTTTTTGTTTCAAAATCAGGGATTTGAAAAACAAGCTCATAAAAAAACCATCCGCTTTACAACGAATGGTTTTTTATACTAAGATGTGATTTCTTTCTTAAGATTCAGCACCTTTTTCTTTGTCTTCTGAAGTTTCTTCTTCAGCAGCAGGTGCCTCAGTTTCTTCAGCTTTAGGAGTTTCTTCAACTTCCGCAGCAACTTCTTCGCTTGCTTCCTCTGCAGCTTCTTCAGCTTCAGCCTCAGCGTTTTCCGCTTCAACTTCAGCAACTAATTCTGCATTTCTGGCGGCAATTGCAGCAGCTCTTTCTTCGTTGATTTTCTTCTCAGCTTCCAATTGTTTTTGAACTTCTGCATCAGCATCACCTTTCAAACGATCGATTTTCGCTTGAATTTTTGCTTCTTTTTCTGCAATCCAATTGTCCAAACGTTTTTCAGCTTCGGCTTCATCGAAAGCTCCTTTTTTCACTCCACCCATAAGGTGTTTTTTGTACAATACACCTTTGTACGACAAAATTGCACGTACGGTGTCGGTAGGTTGTGCGCCTTTAACCAGCCAATCATAAGCTTTGTCAAAATCGAGATCAATAGTAGCAGGATCAGAGTTCGGATTATAAGTGCCAATCCGTTCAATGTACCTGCCATCTCGTGGCGCCCTGCTATCAGCTACTACAATGTGGTAGTATGCGTAGCGTTTGCGACCGTGTCGCGCGAGTCTCATTTTTACTGGCATAACTCTACTTTTATTGTTTTTTAAAATGTCGCGCAAAGATAGTACAAAATTCTGTATCTGAAAGTATTACTTAATTATTTATAAACGAAAAGAACCGCTCTCTAAAGAAAAGAACGGTTCCATCATTGTATTTTATTTCTTCCTATCGCTTCACATATTGTTGTTCGTAGTATTTCTGATAATCACCCGAAGTTACATTCTCCAACCATTCAGTGTTTTCCAAATACCAGTCGATGGTTTTTTCAATACCCTCTTCAAACTGTAATGATGGCTCCCAACCCAATTCGCGTTTAATCTTGCTTGCATCAATCGCGTAACGCAAATCGTGGCCGGCGCGGTCTTTCACGTATGTGATCAGTTTTTCAGATTCACCAGTAGGGCGACCCAGCTTTTCGTCCATTTTACGGCACATTACACGAATCAAATCAATGTTAGTCCATTCGTTAAAACCGCCAATATTATAGGTTTCGCCAATTTCGCCTTTGTGATAAATTACATCAATTGCACGCGCATGGTCTACCACCCATAACCAGTCGCGAATGTTCTCGCCTTTGCCATAAACCGGCAGCGGCTTGTTGTTTTTTATGTTGTGAATGAAAAGCGGAATCAGTTTCTCGGGAAACTGGTACGAACCGTAATTATTCGAGCAGTTTGAAATAACTGTTGGCAAACCAAAAGTATCATGATAAGCCCGCACAAAGTGGTCGGAACTGGCTTTTGCCGCCGAATACGGACTGTGAGGGTCATAAGCTGTTTCTTCGGTAAACATTCCTTCTTCGCCCAAAGAGCCGTAAACCTCATCAGTAGAAATATGATAGAATTTTTTGCCTTCAGAATTGTCTTTCCAAATGTGTTTTGCAGCGTTCAGTAAGTTAACGGTACCGATTACATTAGTGTAAACAAATTCCGTTGGATTTGAGATTGACCGGTCAACATGAGATTCTGCAGCTAAATGAATTACGCCATCAAATTGTTTTTCTTCAAATAGCTTGACAATGAAATCGGAATCAACGATGTCGCCTTTTACAAACTCATAGTTAGGCTTGTTTTCCACATCCTTCAGGTTGGCCAGGTTTCCGGCATAAGTTAGTTTGTCGAGGTTAATGATTTTGTATTCGGGATAATTATTTACAAATAACCGAACCACGTGAGATCCGATAAAGCCTGCGCCACCGGTAATTAATATAGTTTTCATTCTATTTTTATTCAGTGAATATTTCAGTTTACTTTAAACGTGTTCCAATAGCAACACCAAATTTAATGAAATCAGCGGTAACATCATCACTCAAATGCCTACTGGTTACACTTACCGGCAGACAGCCATAAATCCTTCCAAACCCCCTTTCACCTTCATGTCTGAAACCGAAAACAGGACTTACATATAAAGCAGTTTTATAACCTTCTGATTTAGGGTGATTTACATTACTATTAAAAACCAAAGTAGAGCCAAGTCCCGCTTCGAAAAAGAAGTTACTGTCGCCAAAATTACATGTGAGCTGAACCGGGACATTAAATGGACACTTTGAATGTGCGGCTTTTGGTGTCCAACCTAAACCCAACTGCGAAATAATTTTAAACCGATCATGGGTGAAAACGGTTTTACCCACATTTGCCGAAGCCACTAACCCAACGCCACCCCCTTCGATAGAAAGATAAGTCTTTGCTTCCTGGCATTTGCTAATAAAAGGTGTAAGTGTAATCAAAAGAGTTAAGAGTCGGAACATGTATGATGGTTTTTCAAACAAACGATAAAATCAGCATAATTATTATTTTATATTCCGTACTTATCCTCCCTTTTCAGATCGAAAGAATTGTTTTTACAAAAAGTGGACTCCACAGAATAATCCTGACTTCAATTGTTTTTAAAAATTTTCTACTCCTCACTCTTTAATAAAACACCGAGATCTTTTAAAAACCACAAAAAACAGTCAGATTTGCTTTCAATAATTCTAATTTAGTTGCCCATTAGCTTTATCCTACATTAATAGAAAATGAGCGGCAAAATCTTGTGGATATATCTTCTGATTGTATTTTCATTTTCGGCTTGTAACAAGCATGAAAATGTAAGCGATTCTTTATATTTTGATTTTGAACAGCTAAAACCCGGAAAGCTTACCGATGCTACAACAAAAAAAACATGGCCAGGAGCAAAACTTTTATGCGGAAAGAAAGACTATATTTTCTATAAAACAGGAATAACTCCCCACCCTCATTTTATTGCGGAGGAGAACGAGAATGCCTTTTTGAAAGTAAAAATACCGGCACAGTTTGTTGACCCGATTACCGGAGCAAAGTGGACAATTCCGCTAAAACAAAAAGACGAGTATTATTTACAATACCGGATAAAATTTGAAAAAGGATTTGACTTTGTTAAAGGAGGGAAACTTCCCGAATTGGCAGGGAGGACAGCAAATACCGGAGGCAATATTCCCGATGGCTACGACGGCTGGAGCGCCCGAATGATGTTTTGGGAAAACGGAAAATTGAGCTACTATCTGTATTTCCCCGAGCAGAGTGGAAAATTTGGTGAAAAATTCTTCCTTTCCACAAATGCAGTGGACACACTCAAAATTACAACAGACAAGTGGCACACAATTACACAACCAGTAAAAATGAATACTCCCGGAGTTGCAAACGGGATAGTGCAGGCGTGGTATGATAGAGAAGAAGCATTTTTCAGCGATTCTGTTTTATTCCACCACAATGAAAACCTCAAAATAGATCAGATTTTATACAATGTTTTTCTGGGTGGAGACGACTTAAGCTGGTCTTCGGATAAAGAAGAATACATTTATTTTGATGATTTTAAAGCAAGTACAAACCTAAAACCTGAACATGCTTTTTAATTCTATTGAATACCTTATTTTTCTGCCGCTGGTTTTACTCCTTTACTGGAAAGTTTTTAACCGGGGATCAATACAAACACGAAACGGTTTTTTGCTCGCCGCCAGCTATTTCTTTTATGGTTGGTGGGATTACCGTTTTTTGGGGCTGATTATTCTAAGTTCGGTCGTTGATTATATTTGTGGAATATGGATTTCTTACGCGAAAGAACAAGCCATAAGAAAGACTGCATTATTTATTAGCCTGACCATAAATATTGGAATTCTATTTTTCTTTAAATACTTTGCTTTTTTCGCTACTGAACTGGAGGCTTCACTGGCAAAACTAGGCATTAGTTTACATTTTATCGACTTAAAAATTGTGCTACCTGTTGGAATTAGTTTTTATACTTTTCAATCGCTAAGTTATACCATTGACATCTACCGGAAAAAAATAGAGCCAACACACAATTTAATAACATTTCTCACTTATGTTGCTTTTTTTCCGCAACTGGTGGCCGGGCCTATTGAAAGAGCAACGCATCTGCTTCCACAGTTTAACTTGGTGAAAGAGTTTGATTATTCAAAACTTGCCAACGGATTCCGTCAAATTCTTTGGGGCTTTTTTGCCAAAGTAGCTGTTGCCGATTCGATAGCTCCAATTGTGGATATCATTTTCACTCAGGAAGCCAACGTAAACGCCCCGACATTAGTTTTTGGAGCAATACTGTTTTCAATCCAAATTTTTGGAGATTTTGCAGGTTATTCGAACATTGCCATCGGAACAGCATCCTTATTTGGATTCAACCTTATGGAAAATTTTAGAACCCCTTACTTTTCTAGAAACATCCGTGAATTCTGGTCGCGTTGGCACATTAGCCTTTCAACCTGGTTTCGCGACTATGTGTATATACCGCTTGGGGGTAATCGCTGTTCGAAACTGCGGTATGCCTTTAATATTGTTCTTACTTTTACAGCTAGCGGTTTATGGCACGGTGCAAACTGGACTTTTTTAACCTGGGGGTTTCTTCACGGTATGCTATACTTACTTACAACAGCTAAACAAATGCAAAAATCAACAGAAAAGGCCAGCCTGAAGCACTTGCCATCGATTTTCCTCACTTTTGGTCTGGTAACTTTTGCTCTTGTAATTTTCAGAGCTGAAAACATTACACAGGCATTCGACTATTTGTCGAGAATAGTTTTGTTAAAAAAGGGTGTTGGATTACTGCAACTTTCAGAGGTTACAAAAATAATTCCGGCAGTTTTCTTCTCTATGGTTTTGTTTGTTGCTGAATGGTTTACTCAAAACAAAAAACATGCATTGGATATTGTATCATACAAAAAGCCTATAAGATATCTGATTTACTATCTCATAATTTTTGCGGTGCTGTTTAGCTTTCAGACTGACCGAATTTTTATTTACTTTCAATTTTAAGTTAAATGAAAAAAATCATTTACAGCATATTAACTGTCCTGATTCTGCCGCTTCTAATAATTGCTGCGATAAATTACTATTTCGATCCGGATTATACTCTCAGGAAAGATTACATTTCAGGATTGACGAGGGAATTAGTAAATAACAAAATAATAAGTGGACCGATAAACGTTAATTCAAGAATTTTAAAGAAACAATGGATTGAGAAATTACCATATTCACCTGAGATGATTGTTTTAGGATCGAGTAGAACACTGTCGCTTAACAAAGCGACATTTGAAAATAGACCCTTTTTCAATGCATCGGTCACAAACTGTACATTACAGGATATGTATGCCTTTATAAATTTGTTTGATAAGAAAGATGGGCCTTTCCCACAAGAAGTTATTATTTGTGTCGATCAATGGCTATTTAACAAAAATTTCACTGAAAAACGATGGCAACAGAATCGTGATGATTTCTTTGAATTGTTGCAACAAACCTCGCTGTCAAAAAAAAGTTATCCATCAAAATGGAGCTTTCAAAAAGAATGGATTAAAGAACTGTTTTCTGTTCGATACCTGATTAGATCGCTTCGCTATCACGACAAAGCTATTCAATTTGAAGTGGTTGCTACTATCGACTCAACAAAAATGAACCTTTTCCCCGACGGGTCTCGTTATCTTCCTGAAAAAATATCCTGCCCATCAGAATCAGAGCTGCACCAATCCGTTGAAAATTATGTTCGGACAAGCAACGATGAGCATTTTTCGGTGCTTTCCTCCCAACAGTGCCAACTATTCGAAAACCTATTGAAACTTTTGCAGGAAAGGCAATGTAAGATCACACTATTTATTCCACCGTTTCATCCTTTAGCCACGACAAGCTATGCGAACAATCCAAAAGCTTCGGGACTTAAAAAGGCAAGTAAGTATATCATGCAATTTAAGAATCAAGAAAACATAAACATAATTGATTGCACCGATTCACAAAAATTCCAATTTCAGCCCGATGATTTTTACGACGCTGTGCATTTAAAACCTGCTGTTTTAAATGCTATTTTTGAGCAAACTTATCAGTATCCTCAACAAAAGAAACAATAATAGAAAGCTTAGTATTTATTGAATTCCCCTTACTCTTTTTTCCCAGTTCCAGGCCGAAAGTAGTGTTTCTTCCAATCCTTTTTCAGCTTCCCAGCCCAACTCCTTGTTGGCAAAAGTAGTATCGGCCCAAATTTTTTCGATATCGCCAGCACGTCGGTCAACAATCTTGTAATTGAGTTTAACGCCGGTTACTTTTTCAAAACCATTTACAATTTCCAAAACAGATGCTCCGTTTCCGGTTCCAAGGTTGAAGATTTCGTAGTTCTTTTTATTCTTGTTACCAAGCAAGCGTTCGATAGCTACAACATGCGCTTTCGCTAGATCAACCACATTAATATAATCGCGAACCGCCGAGCCATCTACAGTATCGTAATCGTCGCCAAAAACTTTAAGCTCGTCGCGCAAACCGGCAGCTGTTTGAGTAATAAAAGGCACCAGATTTTGAGGCACGCCCAATGGAAGCTCTCCAATTAATGCAGATGGATGCGCCCCAATCGGATTGAAATAACGCAGTGCAATTCCTTTTAAAACAGGATTGGCTGCAATGGTATCATTTAAAATATCTTCATTAACACGTTTTGTATTTCCGTAAGGCGATTCTGCATCTTTCCGGGGTGTTTCTTCGGTTACCGGCAAAACATCCGGCTGGCCATAAACCGTACATGACGATGAAAAAACAATGTTTGGTACATTATATTTTAGCTGGCAATCGAGCAAATTCATTAACGAAACCAGGTTATTCCTATAATACAACAATGGTTTTTCCACTGATTCGCCAACTGCCTTGGAAGCTGCAAAATGAATAATTGCGTCGATATCTGAATTACGACTAAAAAAATCGTCCGTTTTTACCGCATCAGCTAAATCAAACTGTTCGAATACTGGTTTTATCCCAGAAATTTTCTCAATGTTATCAAGTACATCAATACTTGAATTCGAAAGGTTATCTACCACAATTACTTCGTATCCTGATTCTTGTAACTCAACAACTGTGTGAGAACCAATATAGCCGGTTCCGCCTGTAACTAAAATTTTATTTGCCATCGTTTTTGGTTTGAGCCGTAAAAATATAAAAAACGTATTGTTTCGTTTGTCAATTGTCCGATCTTAGCAGGAAGAGTTCAATAAATTAATCTTGAAATAGTGAAATAGCTATTTTTATTAATTTTACCGACAAAATCATTCAAACGTGAAATTAAGCAAATATATCCAGCAGCTGCTTCTTGATAATGAGATGGTAATTATTCCGGGTTTTGGAGCTTTTATCTCTGAATATCAGTCCGCAGAAATTGACAATGCCAGTGACGAAATAAAACCGCCATCAACCCGATTGATTTTCAATCCACAAATAAGAAACAACGACGGGTTGTTGGTTGGGTACGTAGCAGAAATTACACGAAATTCACATTTTGAAGCACTTCAGAAAATTGAGAAAGAGCGCGACAACATTATCTATCAGCTGGATAAAGGGGAAAAAGTTGAACTGGAAGATCTTGGCACCCTGTATTACAATGCAGATAATCAGATAGAATTTATTTCGGAATCGGATAAAAATATTTCACACGAGTCGTTTGGGCTGGAGTCAATTTCATTAACGGTGCCAGAACAACCAGAGAAGATTGAAGAAGAGAACGAAACTCCTGATGCTATCGTTGACAACAATGAAGAAATTGAAGAGCAGAGTAGTGAACAGGAGCAAGAAACAGAAATAGATGAACCTGTTGAAACCGAGATTTCCGAAGAAGATTCCACGGAAGTTGAAGAAACGAAAGAGAATCAGGAATCGGAGGAGACAGAGAAAACTGTTATCCTGCCACCTGTAACTGTTCAGCAAGAAGAAACGGAAGAAGGTACAGTCGAAAAGGAAACACTAAAAGAAGAGCCTGCATTGGTTGAAGATGCACATGAACCGGAAAAAGAGAAGAAGCGAAAAGGCGGCTGGATCTGGATATTGGCTGTGTTAATTCCATTAATTGCTGTATCCGCTTTTCTGTTGATGAAAGAGAAGAAGAGTGCTACTCCTGTTGTAAATAAAGAACAACCTTCTCAGCCCGAAATAAAAGAAGAGCCAATGGCAGTTGCGGATTCTACAGCAAAAGATTCTGCAACTATAGTTCCTGTAAACAATTCAGTTGTTACAGAACCAGATACAGTACAAACCGACGATAAAGATATTACCAGAACAAGCGAAACTAAATTTTACCTGATTGGCGGTAGTTTTAAAGAAGAAGAAAATGCTGCCACCTACATGCAGGTGCTGCGCGACAAAGGTTTTGAGCCGTTTGAAATGGGTAAGTATGGCAACTTCTATATTCTGGGTATTGGAGCTTACAACACAGAAGAAGAAGCGATTGCAGCCAAGCGCGAATTTCTTGACAAAAGTCCGGATTCGGGCATTTGGGTACTTGAGAAATAAAAGTTATTTGTAAGTATTAAAACTAAAAATCTGCTCGATTGGTTTGCGGATTTTCTTTCGGAGCTTGTAGCCTTCAGGCGGATAACCAAGGGTAATCAACATACCTATTTTCCGCTTTTTGGGAATATTCAGCAGCTGTTGAATTCTTTTCTCGTCGAACCAACCGATCATACAGGTACCCAAACCTAATTCGATGGCCTGCAGGCAAAAATGCTCTGCAGCAATGCCAATATCGTACTGCGGATATTCCTGGTTTTTTAAAGCACCTCCAATCCGGGCAATAAATTTTGCTTTTTCAATTACCAAAACCGCTATAACCGGAGCTTCAAGCGTAAATCGGTTAAAACCTACACCATCGCCAAAAGTTGCTTCAGCTACTTCATTTTTTAACGAAGGTTCATCAACAATAATAAGTTTCCAGGGCTGTGAATTACAGGCCGAAGGCGCAAGATGCACGGCTTCAACAATTGCATTGATCTTTTCTTTTTCTACCGCTTTGGGCAAATATTTCCGAACACTTTGACGTTTATATAGAAGATCATATAATAACATAGAAATAAAATAGTTACAGAGGATTTACTTTTCCTTTTTTTACCTTTAGGTTTTTGATGATGACGCAACCCTAAATTAAAAATTATATGGACATTCTCCTTTGGATCCTTCAGATTTTTTTGGCCGCTGTATTTATAACATTGGGGCTGGCCAAAGCTGTTGCTCCTTTTTCAAACCTACAAAAAGCAATGAATTGGGTGAATGCATTTGACAGCAGAAAAGTGCGCATAATTGGCGTTTTGGAAACACTTGGCGGATTTGGTTTGTTCTTTCCGGGCTTGTATCCGATAAACAAACTAATCATTCCAATTTCAGCAACCGGGCTGGCTATAATTATGATTTTTGCTGCCATTACAAACCTCAACCGCGACGAAAAAAACGAATTAATAAGCAACATTATTTTGTTTTTACTTGCCGGTTTTATTGTGATTGGACGTTTGGCATTTGTTTAAAACAAAAAGCGGCTCCTGTTAAGAAGCCGCCAAAATTTTACCCCAACTATTGTTGGTTGTTTTTATATAGTACTTACTGAACGGTTATGAAAATCTTGCATTCATGGCCTTGAAGCATTTGCATGAAATATTGCAAACGCTATGCCACAAATTCCAATTCAGCAAGTATTAAAATGTTTCGATGGTTTTAAGTAGTAACTTAATTACATTTTCCACATTCTGGTTAAACACTTTAAGTACTTCCTCCCATGTTACCGGGTCTTCATCGGTTTTCCAGCAATCGTAATCGGTACTAAGTGCTATTGCGGCATAAGGAATTCCCAACTCGTTTGCAAGAATACACTCCGGCGCTGTTGACATATTAATTACATCGGCACCCCATGCCCTAAACATATTCGATTCGGCGCGAGTTGAAAAACGAGGCCCTTCAATCGTAACAACAGTTCCTTTTGGGTGGTACTGCAGATTTAGTTCCTCTGCTTTGCCTATCAACCTCTCACGTAATTCAGCATGAAAAGGTTCTGCCATTGGCGTATGGTTTAGCTGCCCATTTTCAAAACTTTCGAAAAAAGTGATTTGCCGATGACGCGTAAAATCTATAAACTGATCGAGAATTACCATATGTCCGCGATCAATTTCTTCACGCAAACTTCCGCAGGCGGTTGTTACAATAATATGTGTGCACCCCAGTTCTTTTATAGCCCAAATATTGGCACGGTTGTTTACCTGTGTTGGCGGAATAGCGTGATCCCGACCATGCCGCGATAGAATTACAACATCAACACCGGAAATTTTACCACACTTAAATGCCGAGGAAGGATCACCATACGGTGTTTCAACAGAAATGTCTTGAGGGTCTTTTAAAATGGCCGGGTCTTCTAATCCCGAGCCTCCAATTATTGCAATTTTTGTCATTCTTTATATTCAGGAAAGAGGTTTAAAATACTTTCTTTGTTTGCTTTACAAATTCCGCGTTCTGTTATTAAGCCAGTTACCAACCTTGCCGGTGTCACATCAAAACCATAATTAGCAACACTACTTTTTTCGGGAATAAGTTTTACATTTCTGATTTCGCTGCCGTCCCAGCCTTCAATGCTTGCCACTTCATCTGCATTTCGTTGTTCAATAGGAATGTCTTTTATTCCGTCTTCAATTTGCCAGTCGAAAGTAGACGATGGTAAAGCTACGTAAAAAGGAATGCCGTTATCATTTGCAGCCAGTGCTTTGAGGTAGGTTCCTATTTTATTGGCTACGTCGCCACCAATTGTTGTGCGGTCGCTGCCTACAATTACCATATCCACCATTCCGTGTTGCATTAAATGGCCTCCGGTGTTATCAGGAATTACAGTGTGCGAAATACCTTCTTCACCCAACTCAAAAGCCGTTAAACGTGCACCTTGGTTTCGGGGCCGGGTTTCGTCCACCCAAACATGTATCGGAATTCCTTTCTGATGTGCTTTGTAAATGGGTGCAGTTGCAGTTCCCCAATCGATACACGCCAGCCAACCGGCGTTACAATGGGTAAGAATATTTACCGTTTCACCTTTCTTTTGGTAAGTCTCTTCTATAACTTTTAAGCCCGCTTCTCCAATCCTGTCGCCAAACTCAATTTCCGCTTCTTTTAATAAATGTGCTTTTTGAAGCGTCTGCTCAACAAGATCTCCTTTTTCTTGATTGGCCAGGATAAAGTCTAACATTTCGTCTACAGCAAAAGCCAGATTTACTGCTGTTGGCCGCGACGATTTTAAATAGGCAGCCTTCTCTTTCAAATGCTTTTGCCAATCTCCCGATTTATGTTCGAGCAAAGCCAGGTACATACCGTAAGCAGCAGTTACTCCAATTAAAGGCGCTCCTCTAACTACCATTTCACTAATGGCAGAATAAGCATCTTCAAGCGATTTTAAATCAAAAATTTCAAACTGAAAAGGAAGTTTTCGCTGGTCGATAACCTGCACAACTGTAGAGTCACTTTCTTTGAGCCAGATGGTATGATAGTGCTTATTTCCGATCTTCATGAGGATAAAAGTATATCTTTTTCAAAAGAAGAAAAGAAACAATCCGCTAAAAATAGTCGTACCTTCATTTCGAGTAAGATTATTACTAAACAAAACCACTGTTATTCTTTAATCAGCCCTTTTTCTTTATAAATCTGAATGTATTTCTGATCAAGTTCGTCAGAGTCTTTGTATTTTTTTCGAATGTCAGAAAGTTGCTCCTTTAAAGTGCTTAACACATCTGCATAAGCCGGATCGTCATAGACACTATGTAACTCTAGCGGATCTTTTTTACGATCGTACAATTCCCATTCATCCACATCGTAATAAAAATGCGCCAGCTTAAACTCGCGGGTAACAATTCCATAGTGGCGTTTTACCATATGAAAACCGGGATATTCGTAATAATGATAATACACCGCATCGCGTGTCCAGGCCGCAGTATCACCTAACAAAAGTGGCATCAAACTTTCGCCCTGCATGTCACCCGGAATTGGAACCCCGGCAGCATCTAAAAAGGTTTCTGCAAAATCGAGGTTTTGCACCATTTCATCACGTTTTGTTCCGGGGGCAATTTCCCCTGGCCAGCGAATTAAAAGTGGTGTTTTAAACGATTCGTTGTATATAAAACGTTTGTCGAACCAACCATGCTCGCCCAAGTAAAATCCCTGGTCGGAAGTATAAACCACGATTGTATTCTCACTTAAACCTTTTTCATCCAGATAGTCCAACAAGCGCCCCACATTTTCGTCAACTGCAGCAATACATCCGAGGTAATCCTGCATGTAACGCTGGTATTTCCAACGCATAAATGCGGAGTCATTCATACTCGGATACATTTTGGCAAACTCCTCGTTTATTGGTTTATAAACCGCATCCCAGCTTTGTTTTTGTTCAGGAGTAAGTCTTTTATATTTTTGATCAAATACGTGTTTTCCCCAGTCGCTGGGTTCTTTTATGCCAAGTTTTTCAGCCACTTCCGGATAAATTTTATTGTCGGCCGAAACGGTCATGTATTTCAAAATATTCATCTCAGCTTCATGTGCTGCACTTCCCCTGCCTTCGTAATTATCAAACAAGGTCTCTGGCTCCGGGAAAGTCTTTTTTGTGAATTCGCGGTAATGGCGTTCTGCCGGAATCCACTCGCGGTGAGGTGCTTTATGTAAATACATCAGCATAAAAGGCTGATCTGCTTTTTTCTGTTTATCTAACCAACCAAGTGTCAGGTCGGTAATAATATCGGTAACGTAACCCTGAATGGTTGTATCGCCTTTATTGGTAATGAATTCAGGATTGTAATAATCACCCTGGTCGGGAAGAATCATAAACTCATCAAAGCCTTTCGGATTATTTCCAAAATGCAGTTTCCCGAACATTGCAGTTTGATAACCGGCATCGTGCAACAGCTGTGGAAAAGTTACATTGGTCGTATCAAACGGAAAATTATTGTCTATTTTTCCATGAATATGCGTGTGTTTTCCGGTTAAAATTGTAGCACGCGACGGCGCACAAATAGAGTTGGTAACACATGCATTTGTAAACAACATCCCTTCGTCGGCAAGCCTATCGATATTTGGCGTTTGAATCAGTTTATCGCTATACGCGCTGATGGCCTGATAAGCATGGTCATCGCTCATTATAAAAATAATGTTCGGACGAGCGGATTCCTGTTGCTTTGTACTACAGGAACTCAAAAAAATGAGCACCACAACAATCGCAGATATTGACCTTAATCGCATATCAGCTATCGTTTAATTTTATTCAAGATTGAAATTTGCAGATAAAGCAGCATTAGAATCGCCACCAACAAAAACAGAAAATTCTCCGGGTTCGGCGTAGAAAGAAAGGTCGGGATGATAAAATGCCAAATCATCAGTGCCCAGTTGGAATTCAACTTTCTTCGTTTCACCCTTCTTGATGAATACTTTCTCGAAACCTTTCAGAAGGCGCAGCGGCGGAGTAACCGTAGCAACCAAATCGCGCACATACAATTGCACCACTTCCTCGCCATCAAAATCGCCGGTATTGCTTACTTCTACTGAAACAGTTATTTCATCGTTAGCGGTCATTGTACTTTTGTTTAGCGATAAGTTTTTATATTCAAAAGAAGTGTAGCTTAAACCATAGCCAAAAGAAAACAAAGGCGTATTTGGAACATCCAGGTAATTCGATTTAAACTTGGCAAAAGTGTCGCTGCCCTGCGGACGGCCTGTATTTCTGATGCTATAATAAATCGGAATTTGCCCTACATTTCGCGGAAAGGTTGCTGTTAATTTTCCCGAAGGATTGTAATCACCAAAAACCACATCGGCCAAAGCATTTCCGGTTTCAACACCGGCGTGCCACACCTGTAAAAAGGCATCGGCAAGTTCCACTTCAGGTGCAATCGTCATCGGGCGTCCACTTAAATTTACCACCACCAGTGGTTTGCCGGTTTTAGCAAGTTCACTCAAAAGTTTTTTCTGAGGATCAGGCATTGAAATATCTGAACGGCTTGATGATTCTCCTGTCATTTCAGAAGCTTCACCCACAACTGCGACAATAACATCGGCCTTTTTCGATACAGCAACAGCCTCTCTCAACATTTGTTCCGGCGAACGTTCGTCAATAAAAATCTTCTGGCCAAAAACATTTATTTTTTCTGCAAACTCAGGATCATCGCTAATGTTTGCACCTTTTGCGTAAAGTATATTCGACTGATTTCCCACTACATTTTTAAAACCTTCAAGAATGGTAACAGCGTTGTTAAAATCGCCGGTTGGCGACCAGGTTCCCGGCATGTTACTACGGCTGTCGACTAACGGACCAACCAAAGCAATGGTACCATTTTTCGATAGCGGCAAAGTTTGGGTGCTATTCTTCAACAAAACCATCGATTTTGCAGCAGCTTCACGCGCCAAAGCTCGATTTTCAGCAGTTAAAATATCCTGTGCCGGGCGCGCATCATCGAAATAACGATAAGGATCGTCAAAAAGTCCTAGTTTGTATTTTGCTTCCAAAATTCTGCGGCAGGCTTTATCAATATCCTGCTCGCTCACTTTTCCTTCTTCCAAAGATTTTTCGAGCGTAGTTAAAAAGCCTTCGCCAACCATGTCCATATCCAACCCGGCTTTAAGTGCCAGTGCAGAAACTGCTTGCAAGTCGCCCATTCCGTGGGCAATCATTTCGTTCACCGATGTATAATCAGAAACCACAAAGCCATCAAAACCCCATTTGTTGCGCAAAACATCGGTGAGCAACCATTTGTTTCCGCTGGCTGGCACACCGTCAACATCGTTAAACGATGACATTACAGAACCCACACCTGCATCAACAGCAGCTTTGTATGGTGGGAAATAATCGTTAAACATTCGCAAGTAGCTCATGTCAACCGTATTGTAATCACGGCCAGCCTCCGGTGCACCATAAAGCGCAAAATGTTTTACAGTAGACATCATTGTGGTATTGCTGCTCAAATCATCCTGCTGATAACCTTTTACCATCGCTTTTGCAATTTCAGACCCCAAAAACGGATCTTCGCCCGAGCCTTCAGAAATACGCCCCCAGCGAGGATCGCGTGAAACGTCTACCATTGGCGAGAAGTTCCAAAAAATCCCGTCAGCAGTTGCCTCTTTTGCGGCAACTTTCGCTGTTTTCTCAATCAGGTTCATATCCCAGGTGCTGGCAAGTCCAAGCGGCAACGGGAAAGTAGTCTTATACCCGTGAATAACGTCTGATCCGAAAAGCATCGGAATACCCAACCTGCTTTCTTCCACGGCCAGCTTTTGCGCCTGTCTGGTTTTTTCAGGACCATAAACACCAAAAATGCCACCTACTTTTCCTTCTTTTATTTTTGACTCAACATCGGTACTAACCACCGACCCTGTTAAAACTCCACCACCGGGGGTAACCAAATTCAACTGCCCGATTTTCTCCTGAACCGTCATTTTCCCCATAAGGTCAGAAATAAATGTATCCATTTCTGAATTGTCCGGTTGGCTTGTCGGGTTTCCACATCCGGCAAATAAAAGTATCGCTGCAACAAAAAATAAAAAGCGTGACATATTTAAAGTGTTTTATAATTTTCTACTCAATTTTAATCGGCTCAGTTTTTTCTGAGATTCCGTTTTCGTTAAAAGCTTCAATCGAGAAATAATATGGCGTATCCCGATCGAGACAACGCATAAAGTGCTTGTTAACATCATAAACCAACCAGGATTGGTACATTTTATCGGGTGCTATTCCCCAGCGAATATTGTAACCTTGTGCGCCTTTTACGGGTTTCCACGAGAAAGCGGCATCGCGGCGATCAGCCTGACGGATTACTTTAAAACCTTTCACTCCGGCTGGCTTTTTTTCCAGCCCCAAACCAAATACCCGAATCTCGGACAAAGCCAGATTATTTCCGGGTACTTCAATGTTTTTGTATCGCACAAATCTTGCTTTTACCGGCTGATTAAGTACGATGTAGGCATTTGGCGAGTCTTTGTAACTATTGCTGCGGTCAACCACTGTTTCCCACTTTTTGCCATCTTCCGAAACTTCCAGGATAAAACGATGACGCAATCCTTCAACACGTGTATAAATGCCGGATTCGTAATCGTGAAAATTTAACTGGAAAGCATAAATATTTCCGGGGTTTGGCATTTCAATTTTTACCCATTGCTGATTGTTATTTGCATCGGCCACCCAAAACGATTTTGGATTCTCATCGGTAAGCACTTTAGCTATTATTTCTCCTGTACCGTCTTTTTCGAGGGGCATTTCAGTAATGTCGTAATCGTTGTCGGTTGCAGTACTTTTAACAATCTGCATCATCGACGAAGAAACCGTAGTTTTTCCTTTATACGACAACAACATCCAACCGCAATGCTCGCCTGCCTTTGTTGGATGACCGGGACCAAAACGCGGGTAATCGCCATAAGCCGTATTTGAGTGCATTAGTCCTTCGTTATCAAAATAACTTGGAAACATGCACAAACGGCGCTCCCAATGCGAATTTGATGCCAATGCCATCGTGGAAAAATGCCAGTATTGCCCGTTGGTTTGTTTTACCGTAATTCCATGCCCGGCACCGTTTGTAAAACCGCCCGGCTTAAAACTCATTGGGTTACTTTTCATATAAGTAAATGGCCCCAGCGGCGTTTCGCCAATGTAAACACCGTCGGCATAAACATTAAATTGTGTACCGGGCGCGGCGTATTGCAGGTAATATTTACCGTTATGCTTAGTCATCGACGCACCTTCCATGTACCCTTCTTTTATGGTTGGATGAAAGTTGTTTTCACCAAAACGCTCCCAGCCGTGCTCTTCTTCTTCCAGGTTGATCAGGTCTTTTTTTACCCCGGTTTCGAGCATGCGGTCGTCTTTATTTAATTCTTTTACCCGGATTGGATATACATTTGAGGAGCCCCAATACAGGTAGGTTTTTCCGTCATCGTCGATAAACAATTCCGAATCCTGAAGATTATTGGAAATTGATGCCGTTGGTGTCCACTTTCCGCTTTTAGGATTATCGGTATAAAGAATGCTACCATAACCTGCCGGATCACCGGCAAAATACACGAGCGAATCTTTGTAATTAAAAGCCGTTGGTGCATTAGATCCCTCGAAGAACCACTGTTGCGGTTTTATAAAATTCCAATTAACCAAATCAGTAGAATGCCAGTAACCAAACGAGCGGGTTACAAACATGTAATATTCGCCCCGAAATTCGATTACTGCCGGATCAGCACCGGAGCGATACGAGATATTCCGGCTCGAATTGTAAACCATGTAAGTATAATCGATATCCAGCGGATTACAATATGTTTGCGGAACTACTTCCTGTGCAAATACAAATTTTGGAAGAAATGGAAGTGCAGCAACTAACAATATAATTCTATGTTTTATCGGATTCAGGTTCATCTTAACTCTTGTTATTTGGTAGGATACGGACTGTCAAAACCAAGTTTTTTAAGTCCTGTTTGCACATCACTATTTTTCATAAACAAATTCCACAATAAACCGCTACGGTAGTTTTCAATCATCACTGGAATGGGGCCCTGGTCGATAGCCAGATAACGCGGCAAATACCAATTGCTGGTTTGACTGTAAGCGTCATACGGCCCATATTCTCCTACCAATGAGTCGGCCTCCAGATACAAATATTTCAGAAACTGCATAGATTCTTTTGGTGTATATGGGAAAGAAGAAAGTGCCGCAGTAGGCGAAATTACTCCCAGATCAGAATCGCCGGGATGATGCCCTGCATATCCGTTCGTTGAATAACTTGATGTAAAGCCCCACTGATCTTCTCCGTAACCTTCGAAACCTTTCGGATTATCAAGTGCATAACGATAATGAATCAGCGCCTGGTTGACATTCAATTTCCAGTAATCGGCATATTTATCTTTTAAGCCTTTCGGGTTTAAGCCCAAATAAGAATAATGAGCCCAAAAAAGTGGACCTATTGGATCGTTATTATGTTCATAAAAATCAAGAACCGTATTCAAACCGTAATAAACCGTATCTTCTGTAATAGCACCATTACGTGCCCAGCCTTTATCGTAAACAGTTGCATCAATCGGATGAGTTGGCGACGATGCTGCCAGCACGTACATGATCAGGCACTCGTTGTAACCACCAACCGGAAAATTCATCTCCCAACCATAATTTGGCGACCAGTGCCAGTACAAAATATCTTCACCTTTTGTATACCAGTCCCACTCTACCTCTTCCCACAGTTTCTGAATATCGCTTACCAGCTTTTGTTCTTCGGTATTTCCACCATCAAAATATTCGGCAACGGCAAGCAATCCCTGAATCATAAAAGCGGTTTCTACTAAATCACCACCATCATCCTTTTTACTGAATGGCTTCACTTTTCCTGTTGGGCCATCAAGCCAGTGTGGCCATGCTCCATGAAAACGATCGGCTTTTCCGAGATAAGTTACAATTTGTTGAAAGCGTTCCAATCCTTCCTCTCTGCTTATAAACCCTCGCTCAATACCAACAAGAATGGCCATAACACCAAAACCTGAACCACCAAGTGTTACCGTATTTTGGTCGTTCTGAGGATAAACATTGTCCATGTGAATACGTTCGCGGGCCATGCCGGAAACCGGTTCAGCACCCTCCCAGAAATACTGGAAAGTTTGGTATTGAACCACATTAAGCAACGAGTCTTCAAGACTTTCCTCGCTTGCTTCAACCTGCTGAACAGATCGTCTGTTCCCCGTGTTGCAAGCACAAAAAAGTACAGTTATAAAAATTAAAAGGACTATATATGGTAAATTCTTCTTCATCATTCAATCAATATGTAAATCCTAATTTTGTTAACCCGGATTGAACTTCGGGACAAGACATAAACAGATCCCACAGCAGATTCGTGCGGTAGTTTTCAATCATTACAATAATCGGCCCCTGATCAATAGCCAGAAAAGAGTTTGCTGTCCACGAATTTGTTACATCAAAGGCATCATAAAAGCCATATTCACCCCAAAGTTTATCACCCAATATATAATAAAAGAAGCGCAATGCTTCCATCGATTCTTCGGGAGTGTATGGCATAGACGACAAGGCTGCCGTTGGTGTAAGTACTCCTTTATCGTTGTTGGGCGAGTGAGCAGAATAGCCCGAAAAACCATCGCTGGCAGTTAGTCCCCAGCAACGAGCAGAATAGCCAACATAGTTTTGCGGATTATCAGCACAGTAAGCATTATTTATTTTTGAATGCGTTACGTTCTGTGTCCAGTAATTCGCAAACTGATCGGACAAATTCCGCGGGTCGAGGCCCAAAAATGAATAATGCGAGAAGAACAACGGCCCGCCCATATCCGATCGCAAAGGCAAAGTATAGCCGTAATAGGAGTTACCGCCCGTATTTTTTATAACACCTTCCTGCGCCCAACCTTTTGTATAAACATCTGCATCAATAGAATGCGTGGTTGACGAAGCCGCCAAAACATAAGTTATCAATGCTTCGTTCCAACCTTTAATTGGCATATTCATTTTCCAGCCGTTGTTGGGCGACCAGTGCCAGTACAGCACATCTTGTCCGCCTTGTGTATACCAATTCCATTCAACTGTTTTCCACAATGCATTTATCTTATTAATGAGTTGAGATTCCTGAGTGTCTGCGGCATTTAAATATTGCCTTGCCGTTAATAATCCCTGAATCATAAAGGCAGTTTCTACCAAATCGCCGCCATCATCATCCGCACTAAACGGGATTATCTTTCCTGAAGTACCATTCATCCAATGTGGCCAGGCTCCGTGAAAACGATCGGCTTCAGTAAGAAAGTCTACAATGGTTTCCAGTCGGCCAACTCCCTCTTCGCGAGAAATAAAACCGCGCTCAATAGCCACAACAATAGCCATAACACCAAACCCCGAACCGCCACTGGTTACAGTAGCATCAGAAGTATTTCGTTCGCGCGCCATTCCGCTTACCGGATGTGCAAAATCCCAGAAATATTTAAAGGTTTGCTGCTGAACAAGCGTTAACAGTTCGTCGTCGCTTATTTCAGGAAATTTATAGGAAGAATCAACTTGTGTATAAAAATTCAGATCCAGCCCTTCAAAAGGCTTTCCTATTTGGGTTTCAATTTCAGATGATATACTGAATTCGAATTTACTATATCCGTTAAGCGTTTGTTCCGGCGTTACCGACAAGCTTTTTTCATCTAAGCGGGTTACGGTACAAGGAATATTTACCCCGCCATTTTTTAATGTAGAATACTGCGAAATATCGTTCCCCGAAACAGGAGTATTAAATTGCAACTTAACCACAGGATTTCGGCTAATATCTTTTATTCTTGCCTGCAGGTTAACCTCGTTACCATCAATCAATATTGTTTCCAGAACCAAAGGAATTGTAAGGGTAGAAAACGTGTATGTTTGTTCGCTGAAAG
This sequence comes from uncultured Draconibacterium sp., assembly GCA_963677455.1. Taxonomy (GTDB): domain Bacteria; phylum Bacteroidota; class Bacteroidia; order Bacteroidales; family Prolixibacteraceae; genus Draconibacterium. The sequence continues at coordinate 5,319,685 of OY781971.1, read as the reverse complement.
TTTCGTTGTTTATACCTTTAAGATTCGAAGAGAGGATTAATGTATAGGTAGCATTTTCATCAAAATCAGCATGAGAAAGCTTAACCATTTTGTTTTGGTTAAAGTAAGCAAAATCAATTTCCACCGTTTGATTTTCAGCATTTTTAAGCATGATACTTTGCTGAACAGAGCTTATATCCAGCGGACTGTTAAACTGAATATCGATGGTTTTATCAATTGCAATGTTTTCATTGATTCCGCTTGTAACCCTGCTATCGCCAACATAAACAAAAGTGATCTCTAATTCACCAGATTCTCTTGGCTGCTCATTCTCATCTTTGCATGAAAACAAAAGCAACAACAGTAAAAACATTGGAAATAGCTTATTCATTATAAATCGGATAAGAGTGATGGTGTAATTGTTTTTTTTGAATTCAAAGGCTGCCCGGAACTCTCCAGGCAACCTTTGATATAATCTAACTAAACACTACTATCAGATTATTTTTCAGCTTCATAAATAGCTTTTACTTCGGCCTGCGATAAAGCTTTACCAAAGAATCTCAATTCATCATATATACTATTATCGGATAAATGATCCCAGTAACTAAATGTTTCACCACCGGCAGCAATCGTAAGTTCGGAGCACCCTGTCCAGTCAATTGGATTTGCCAGCGTGCCTGTATTAATAGCTTCTCCGTTGAAATAAATTACACATTCAGTCCCGGAAATGGTAAAGGCTACATGTACCCACTCTCCGGCAGTAGGATCAATCAGTCCTCCATCGTTCCAGGTTTCTCCTCCTCCTGTTCCAACATTTAGTTTTATACGTTGTTCGGTTGCATTTCCCTCGCGGAATAAACGGAAACCTTGTTCACGATTATCGGTTGTGGCTCCAATAGTTAATATCCCGGCCCGATCTGCTGTTGCATCTACGTTGTACCAGAATGCGCCGGAGAATTCAGATGTTAACATTCCTACAACAGGAAGAGTAAGGTAAGCATCTGTTGCTCCCTGATATGCTTCACGGTAAACGCTCTCATCGGTATAAGAAGGAGTACCAACCGTTTCCGCCACGTTCTGAATGGTATAATCTCCGTTAAACGACATGTACAAGGTTTCGCTTTCAAGTACTTCGGGCACATCGGCCATAACACTTTTTATTTCTTCAGGAGTAAGCGCAGTATTGTACAATCGTAAATCGTCGTAAAGGCTTAAATCCGACAAGTGATCCCAATAGCTGAACGTTTCGCCGCCTGCACCAATAGTAAGTTCATTACACCCGGTCCAGTCGATTGTATTTGCCAGTGTCCCCGTATTAACAGCTTCTCCGTTAAAATAGATTACGCACTCGGAACCTGAAATAGTGAAAGCTACGTGTACCCATTCTCCCGCAGTAGGGTCAATTGTGGCGCCATCGTTCCAGGTTTCTCCTTCTCCTGTTCCTACGTTTAGCTTTATTCGCTGCTCTGTTTCATTTCCTTCGCGGAACAAGCGGAAACCTTGATTGCGGTTTTCGGCAATATCGTTTCCAACTACTAAAATACCAGAACGCGCCAAAGTAGCATCTACTTTGTACCAGAAAGCTGCCGAAAATTCATCGCTTTGCAATCCATCGAACGGAACAGTCAAATAAGCATCTTCGGCTCCTTTATAGGCTTCTTCCTGCCAACCGTTTGCATCAAACCCGGGCGAGCCAACAATGGTTGCATTATTAATTCGATAAGCAAACCGGTTAACATCATCGCCGTCGAAAGGCATGTAGAAAATCTCGTTGGGTAATGGAGCAACCATCCCTAAATCGGTTACCCGCAGAAAGTTTACTGATGCTACCGATGTATTCCCTTCCAGGTCAGTAGCCGTAACAGTTAAAGTATGAGAACCTACTTCGAGGGTTGCATAGTCAACATCCTTTTTAACAATTCTATAGTCGGTAAACGTCGAGTAGTTCGCAATTTCAGTACCATCAAGCTCTACCACAACATTTTCGACTTCAATATCATCGGTTGCAGTAAATTTAAAGACTATTGGTGATATTTCCAGAGAGTCTTGAACCAAAGCCCCTTCCATCGGATAATTAATTTCCACTATTGGTGCACCGTTGTCAGTTCCGGGATCAACTTTCGATATTCCGTCGATATACCCGTCTTTACAGGCAAATGCAATAACTGCAAATAGCCCAAGTAATATTAATGATTTATATCGTGTCATTTTGTTTCGTTATTTTGAAAATGATTAATTATTTATTCTGCAAACCCGGAAGTATATCAACCTGAGCCTGAGGATAAGGAAGATAAGCTTTATCATTGGTATATGTTCTTCCGTCATAACTCAATTCGCCGGTTTTTCCCAAACGAATCATATCGTAAAACCGGATTCCCCATTCCATTGCCAGTTCGGCAAATTTCTCATCCATAACCTGATCGTTGGTTACTCCGCTAAGTGTACCAAGACCGGCCCTTGTTCGCACTTTATTTACTGCTTCGTCGGCAGTCATTTCAGATCCTGAAGCCCCCTGGGTTAATGCTTCGGCATACATCAGCAAAATTTCAGAATACCTGATGCAGCGGAAGTTATTATTTGATCCATAAGTTTTGCGTCCCTCGATTAGCTGGTCAGATGGTAAATAATGCTTTCCACTTGCAAACATGGCTCGTGGATAATCCAGCACCACATCTCCCGAAGGTGTTTCATTTGAAATCCAGGCAGGCAGATTCGCATAGTTCGGATCAGATTTTAGTTCATTAATTCCACGAGGGGTAAACAACACACTGGTTTGCAAACGTGTTTTTTCGCCACGGTCAAGCATAAACTTAATCCATTTCAAACTCGGCTCATAAAACCCCCAGCCTCCCTCAACTCCTTCAACTTTGGGTTGGTAAAAAGCACCTTGTGGTCCAAAAAAAGCAAACGAATATCCTTTACTGTCGCCCGAACCTTGTCCAAAGTCAGAATATTGCATCTCCAAAATGTTTTCCTTGCTCAATTTACCCGGAATTTTAAACAGGTTGTAAAAATCTGATTCCAGATCGTAAAGCCCCGAATTAATAATACCGGCTGTGGCATTGGCCACCTCCTGATAATTTTCCAGTTCTAAATTTGCCTTCGCTTTTATAGCAAGAGCAGTATATTTTGTAATTCCTCCGGGGATATCAGTCCGTTGGTTTGGACGCATATCGGGCAAATCTGATATGACTTCATCCATTTGATCCGAAATATGTTGCATCACTTCCGCCTTTGACGCAGTTTCTGCAACAAGCAAATCAGTTGGGATTGCACTTAATGGAATATAAACATCGCCCCAAACAAGCGAAATATTAAACAACAGAAAAGCACGAAGAACCTTCGCCTCAGCAATATACTGATCGGCCAATGTACTACTAGCTCCGGCTTCTTTGTACTTTTCAATTTCGTCTATTGCCGAATGAAATGTAAATATATCCCTGTACTGATTCTGCCAAACTGAATTGTACATCCAGTAATCTTTGTTGTAATTGAAATTATCTGTTTCGGCAAAATCCTGCTGATCGCCCAAGCCTCCATGATTTACATCATCGCCCCGCACCGAAATTAAGGGGAATTCCTCCCATCCTCGGGTATAAAATGCTTCATAGGCGCCAATCAGTGGAAGAATCATATTATCCGCATTATTGTAGTCAATGTCTTCGGTAAACGATGTATTTAAGGGCTTTTCATCCAAAACATCGTCACAAGATGTTGCAACAACCAGTGCCAATGCCACACATGCTATTCTAAATAGATTTATTATTGTCTTCATTGTTATTTCTTTTTTGATTAGAATTTAACGTTTAGCCCCAAAGTATAAACCGCTGGCACAGGATAGGTTTGCCTGTCAACCCCATCTGCAATTTCCGGGTTGAAGCCATTGTATTTAAATACAGAAAGAGGTCGCTCTGCCGTAAGCATTACTTTAAAATCGGGTATATCTGCACCAAACCATTGTTTGTTTTTAAAGTTGTAGGCAAGTTGCACATTTTGAATGCGAAAGAAAGAGCCATCTTCAACCAGGTAATCGCTCATTTTTTGGTTCCATCCTTTTCGTAATCCTTTAGAGGAAGGATATTTCCCGGCTCTAATAACACTAACTACATCATTGTTAGCATCTAACTCAACTTGGGTACGATTGGTAGCCAGGTCGGCATCCATATTTAAATCGGGAGTCCAGATAATCTCGCCCCTTCTACGGTTCAAAATTTTATTCCCTGATTGTCCGAAAATACTTGCTGAGAATTCCAGGTTTTTATATTGAATACCCAAATTTCCTCCATAGGTAAAAGATGGCAGGTACGAACCCAGCACAACACGGTCGTCTGCGTCTATAACTCCATACCCTTCTTCTCCTTCAGATTGTTGGTCTTTATACCTAAAATCTCCAGGTTCCAGATTATTGGCTACTGCTACTGGATCGGCATTTATTTCATTCCACGATTGGTAAACACCGTCGGTTTCCCATCCGTAAAAAGCCAACAACGGCTCTCCCACAATAGTGCGTTGCCGGAATTCGGCAGAACCTCCGTCAATATATTCTTGTCCGTATAAATCGCGCACTTCGTTTTTAAGGGTTGAAATATTCACTCCTACCTGGTAACTAAAATCATTCGAAACCTTTTTCGACCAGTTTAGCCCGAGCTCGAAACCTGAGTTACGAATAACTCCCAAGCTGCGCCGTACTGATTCTCCAATCAATGGCACCTGAATTTTAATTACTGCATTTTTGGTATCGCGCGTATAATAATCGGCATCAACCGATAACTGGCTATTAAATAAGTTCGCGGTCAGTCCAAAGTTTGTTTCCTTTGTAACCTCCCATTTCAGGTACGAAAAGTTATTACTTGTTGAAGTTCCCGAAACAAGCTGATCGCCTATGGCAACAGTAACAACTTCGGTGGTACTGGCACCATCACTGGCAGGTACGCTGTTGTTTCCCAGTTCTCCCCAGCTGGCGCGTAATTTCAAATAGTTCAACCAATTAACACCAGCCATAAAGTTTTCTTCAGAAACAACCCAACCAGCTCCAACAGTAGGGAAATAACCCCATTTTTCCTGGTATTTCGAGGTGCCATCTGCACGAAAAGTTCCGTAAAGCAGGTAGCGATTCTTATAATTATAAGAAATACGTCCGAAGTACGACAAACCATAATACCTCGCTCCATCATCTTTTACATCTTCTTCCGGCTTCGTGAGCGATTGATCAATAAACCACGATTCTTCATTTTCGTAAGGAAACCCAAGACCTTTTGCCTGAAGCTTGTCCCAGGCATCATCGCGATATTCTGTTCCAGCCATTACCGTAACATTATGATCACCAAAACTATCGGTATAGGTAGCCACATTATTCCATATCTGTTTGAACCAGTTCTGAGATATTTTAGTAACCGAAGCATCTTCAACACTTCGCTTAAAATTGTCGGTGAAATAATAAGGAAGCCGAACATTTCTATCTGCAACATTTGTAAATGTTGAATTATACGATGTTTTAAACGACAGCTTATTTGGAATTAACTGCACCTGAGCATAAAAATTGGCTAGCAGTTTCCGTGTTTTCGCGCGATCATTGGAAAAATCCATACTACTAAAAGGATTTTGCGAGCCTCTGTAACCAAGAACCTGAGCATCGCTGTAATTTGTCGGCCAGGCGTTAGTATTTAACTCGTCGTAAACCGGAACAACCGGCACCGCCCAATAGGCACGGCTCCACGCCGAATTATCAGGAGCATATTGCTGCGCATTACTAAACAACATATTACCTCCGATAGTAAACCAGTCTGTAGCATTAAAATCCACTTTTGTACGCAGGTTAAACCGTTCGTACTCATTTTTCATATCCAGAATTCCCTCTTCCGAAAAATAGTTAGCCCCTACTGCATAGGATGCTTGCTGGCTTCCTCCGGATACATTTAAGCTATGGTTTTGCTTTTTACCTAGACGTAAAATTTCGTCGTACCAATCGGTGTTAACATCCGGCACATTGGGGTTTACCCGGCTTCTTCCGTAACGCTGCATGGCATTAAGTATATAAGTAACATCAGGCGCTGAGCCCGATTCCATCGCCATTGCAGTAAATTGCTCAGAATTGGCCATCTTTACCATGTTCTGCGCCGATTGAATTCCGAAATAACCATCGTAAGTTATTTCTGCTTTTTGATTTTTCTTTCCCGATTTGGTTTCGATCAGCACTACTCCATTTGCTGCTTCAACACCGTATATAGCAGCAGCCGATGCATCTTTCAGCACAGAAATGCTGGCAATATCAGAAGAGTTTAACCAACCAATGTTATCTGTAAACATACCGTCAACAACATACAAAGGGTTAGTGTCGCCAATATCAGGAAAAGAACCAATCCCCCTGATTCGTATTATTGGAGAACCACCGGGGGTACCACTGCTCACGACCTGCATCCCGGCAACTTTTCCCTGCAATGCCTGCATCGCATTAGAAGAAGGTGTCTTTAAAATTTCATCAGCTCCCACAGTTGAAATCGATGAAGTAAGGTCTTTCACTTTCATTTCGCCATAACCAACCACTACAACTTCTTCCAGGCCAACAACATCTTCCTGAAGTTCTACATTAATTGTTCCTGCCTGCGTAACCGGAAATTCCTGGGATAGAAACCCAATGTAACTAAAAACAAGTGTAGCCCCTTGTTTGACAGACAAAGTATAATGCCCGTCAATGTCTGTTATTGTGCCATTGGTAGTGCCTTTCACCAACACCGAAACCCCTGGCAGTGTCACTCCTGTATTATCAACCACTGTACCCGAAACAGAAACCTGTTCCTGAGCCATGAGGGATGAAAAAGATAATAGGAGAATTAAGATAAAGAATGTCTTCCGCATAACTTTAAAATTTGAATTAGTTTGAGTGTAAAGTTACGACGACCTGATTACTGAAAACAATCGAACAGATACACTATTCATTCTCATCTAAAAGTGAAGCGAAAATTATACCTCACTATTACCTCATCACTTGTTTTTAGTATCAAAATAAACACCTATATACCAACATTTTAATAGCTACACAGTTTTGATATAATTTTATTTTCCAAAAATGTATTCCCCAACATATTTCGAAAAATGAGGGGCAAACATTCAAAAATCCTTCAAAATCTTTTTAACTTTCATTAAATATAGCTTAGTAATGAAAGGAAGAAAAGTTGCATTAGTCGCTGGTTATCTGCTTTTGACATCGTTTTTAACCCCACTTTTTACACATGCAAACAATGCTGTAAAAGGCATTATTAAGTTCGAACAAAACGTATACAAGGGTGCACGACAAAATTGGAGCGTTAGTGCAGGTAAAAACGGTAAAATATATTTTGCCAACCACACGGGGCTACTTGAATTTGACGGCACCAACTGGAAACTTAACAACCTGCCGAACAACACAATAGTGCGTGCTGTAAAAACACGCAATGATTCCTCTGTAGTTTATTCTGGTGGTTTTATGGAGTTTGGATACTGGCTTCCCGACCAGCGAGGGAATCTAATTTATCACTCATTAAACCCAAAAGCAACAGCTTACTTATCAAACAATATCGAATTCTGGAACATTGCCACAAAAGATGACTACGTTTACTACCAGTCTTTTAGCAAGGTTCTTACTTTCCATAATGACAGTGTGTACCCGGCAAAACTTGACGGCCAAATTTCGGTAATGAATAAAGTTGGTGATAAAATACTGGTGTCGGTTCGAAACAATGGCATATTTGAAATAAACCACGACGAAGTTCTTCCGTACATCCAGGATGATTTGTTAAACGACAAAACCATTAAATTTCTGATTCCCTTTCAAAACAATCAATTACTGATAGGAACTGCTGCACACGGAATTCTTGTTTGGGATGGAAATAAATTAAATGAGTGGAACCCGGACTGGACAAGCTACTTTATCGACAATGAACTAAACAGGGCTTACGCTACCAGCAACGGCAAAATTATTATCGGCACCCTTGTTGACGGAATTCTTGTTTTCGACAGCGATGGAAGTTTACTGACAAAAGCGAACATGCAAGACGGGCTTCCAAATAATACCATTTTAGGCATTGATACTGACGAATGGCAAAATATTTGGCTGACAACCGACATTGGAATTGCTTTTATTCCCGACAACCAAAACAGAAGTTTTGTAATTAAGAAATTACCGGGAACGGGAGCTATTTATTCTACGGCGATTTTTGAAAACAAAATGTACCTCGGAACAAACCAGGGGCTTTTTGTAAAATCACTCGATCTCGACGATCCTTCTGTTACGCTGGTTCCCGAAACGCAAGACCAGATATGGGACTTAAAAGTTATTGGCAACGAGTTGCTGGTTGGGCACAATCAGGGAGCGTTTTCGGTTAAAAACGGGAAAACAACAAAAATATCGTCGGAAACGGGCGCATTCAACTTTATTCAAGATCCGTATCATCCAAATCTTGTTATTCAATCTACTTACAACAGCCTTGTAGTTTATGAAAAGACAGATGAAGGTCTCGAATTCAGAAACCGAATTAACGGATTTACAGACCTGATCCGCTACATCGAATTTGATCATTTAGGAAACATTTGGGCGAGTCATATGCATCGCGGTATATATAAAATACAGGTTGATGACGACAGACGGGAAGTAATAAGCACTGAATATTTCGGACAAAATATCTTCGGCAAAGACCACTCTATCCATGTTTTTAGTGTTGAAAAACGGATTGTTTTTACTACCGGCGAAAAGCTATACACCTACGATGACCTGAGCGATTCGATAATAACATACGATGTACTCAACAACAAACTAGGTAAATATGCCACTTCGCACCGAATTGTAGCTGCACCCAATCACCATTACTGGTTTATCGGCCAAAATTATATTGGTTTGTTTTCTATTTTACAGGATGAGGTTAAACTACTAAAGGAATTTCCGGCCTCCCTTTTCAATAATCCCTTATTGGTTGAAGGTTTCGAGAATATTATGCCCATTGACGAATATTCAGCAATACTTTGTCTTCAGAACGGGATTGCTTTACTGGATGCTGCGGTTACAAATCCCGGAACCGACATCATAAAAAACTATGCGCCAATAGTCAGACATATCGAGTTACAAAATAACAACGACAAAACCATTGTCCTGCCGCTATATACAAATGATACCGTTGTAAAACACAATTTTAACAGCCTCGCTTTTAATTTTTCTTTTCCGCTAATTAATGAGTTACCTATCACTTATCGCTACTTTTTAGAAGGACTTGACCAGGAATGGTCGGAAAGCACTACAGTACCGGAATTTCGTTTTGAACGTTTGCCTCGCGGAGAATACAAACTTAAAGTTAAAGCCGTTGATCTGTGGGGAAAAGAAAGCAAGGTTTATTCATTTTCGTTTGAAGTGCTACCGCCTTTTGCTTCATCGCGCTGGGCCATATTATTTTACAACCTGCTTTTTATCTCAGCACTATTTTTATTCCGAAGTTGGGGGATTAGACAAACGCGCAAGAAAGAGCAGCGTCAACATGAAATCAGGGAACAGGAATTAATCCGGTTGCGTAACGAAAAACTTCGTAACGAGGTGAGTCACAAAAGTAAGGAACTTGCCAACTCTACTATGGCAAATATCCGTAAAAATGAATTTCTGCTTGATCTGAAAAACATTATCCGAAAGCAAAAGAACGAGCTGGGCACGCGTTACCCCGATAAATATTTTAATTACCTGAATACCAAGATCGACGAAAATATATCGAGCCGCGACGATTGGCAAGTATTTGAAAACAATTTTGAACGGGCACACGAACAGTTTTTTAATAAAATGAAAGACGAGTATCCCGATTTAACTTCGGGAGATTTGCAACTTTGCGCCTATCTCCGAATGAATTTATCATCGAAAGAAATTGCTCCTTTGCTGGGAATATCGGTACGAGGCGTAGAAAACCACCGCTATCGCTTGCGAAAAAAACTCAACCTTGAACACAACGAGAGCTTAACAGATACGATTTTTAGCATCTAGGCAAGAAAACAATTACTTTTTATTACTACTACCCTTTTGGAGTAAGGCGCAAAACTGTTCCGGGTTGGTTTAATACCACATAAATAGCACCATCCGGTCCGGTAGATACATCGCGTACACGTCCCTGATTTTTCAGGATTACCTCTTCGTGCATAACACGGTCAGACTCAATATCGAGCAAACTTACCTGCTCATATTTTAAAGCACCAACCAACAGTTTACTCTTCCACTTCGGAAATAAATCGCCTCGATAAAAATCGAGCCCGCAAACGGCATTAGAAGGTTTCCAATAATAGTTTGGCTGCTCCATTCCTGCTTTGCGGGTTTCTTCTGTAATAATAGTTCCGTTGTAATTTCGTCCGTAGGTAATCACCGGCCAACCGTAATTTCTACCCGACTTTATAAGATTAAGCTCGTCGCCACCCATCGGTCCATGTTCAGTAGCCCACAATTCGCCGGTTACAGGATGAATCGCCATTCCCTGGATATTTCTGTTTCCGAGCGAATACAGCGATTTAATTGAATTTTCTTCATTGTAAAAAGGATTGTCTGTAGGAACAGTTCCATCGGGATAAATGCGGTGAACTTTTCCGTTTGGCAAAGTAAAATCCTGCGCCATATCCTGATAACCGCGTTCGCCAATTGCAAAATACAAATACCCGTCGGGATCAAAAACAATACGGCAGCCATAATGATGACGCGTGGTTCGATACGTTTCATGTGGTGCTTCAAACAATACTTCCTGATCAATCCAGGTGTTATTTTTAATTTTACCACGTACTATCCGCGTCATTGCCGGAGAACGCTGGCCTCCCTCATTTTTTAGAACATGACTGTAAGCTAAATAAATCCAGCCGTTATTCGCATAATCCGGATCAATCGCGACATCCAGCAAACCTCCCTGCCCCGCATGCAAAACTTCGGGAGTACCTTCTACAGGCTCTTCCAGCAAAACACCATTCTTTACAACCCGAAGTCTTCCCGGCCGTTCTGTGATTAGGGCAGTATTTTTATCTGTAAAATCGATAGCCCACGGAATTTCAAGTCCGTCAGCAAATACTTCAACATTCAAATCATAATCCAGTGTTTCAGAATTGTCAACAATTGGCGGCCTCTCTGCTCCTACATTTTTTTCCGACTCCCTTATATACTCCACCAAGGCACCAATTTCACTGTCGTTTAACGTTTTTTCGTAGGAAGGCATTCCAAGATGCGCAATCCCAAATTTTATGTTTCGGAAGATGTAACCATTTTCGGCGCCAAACTGCCAGATGCCATCAATTAAACTGGTAGCATTTCCTCCGTCGAGATCGGATCCGTGACACTGAGCACAGTTTTGCTGATAAAGTTGTGCGCCCGTCTGGCCCAAAACAGCCAACGAAAAGCTAAAAAAAATGGCAACAAGGAATATGCGTTTTGAAGATCGGAATAAAGTACTCATAACCTCTGATTTAGATTTACATAAAAGATAATACATTTCAGACATTTTTGTTCACTAAGGCGAAATGTTTTAGGCGTAGCAAAAAACCGAAATATCCGGTTTTGTCGTTTCAGAAATACGTTTTATATTTGCAAGTGACTACTCACTTTTTATTATGACAGAAAAACAAGAGAAAATTTTACAGTCGGCATTACAACTTTTTGCCAGAGAAGGTTACCACGCTACGTCAACCAGCAAAGTAGCCAAAGCTGCAAATGTATCAGAAGGGCTTATTTTCAGGCACTTCAAAAACAAAGAGGGATTAATGCATGCTATTTTAGACGAAGGAGAAAGACGTTTCAAATCTCTATTTGCAGACATCGTTCTGGAAACTGATCCAAAAGAGGTAATCCGAAAAACAATTACCATAACCAACAAGATTGATAAGAAAGAATACGATTTCTGGAAGCTTCAGTTTAAACTAAAATGGGAACTTGAAATTGATGCCGACAAAAAGATGGAGCCGCTAAAAATGGCACTTACAAACGCCTTTAGCAAACTTAGTTACGAATTTCCGGAAAGAGAAGCACAATTGCTTCTGCTATTTATCGACGGATTGAGTACTGCTGTTCTTAAAGGTTCTGAATTGAACGACAGAGAAATGGTCGGTTTTCTTCTCAAAAAATACGATCTATAATTTTTTCCTGAACAAAAAAGTAAGTACTCACATTAAACAAAGACAAGAATTTCAAAACATGAGACAATTTATACCAATTTTGATACTCGTTCTTTTCCTGGCCTTTTTGGGCTGGGCCAACTTTTACCTTGCCAAGCGTTTCGCCTTTTATTTCGATTTAAGAAGCGCGAGGCCACTCTATTTTGGTTTTGGCGCACTCACCGTATTTATGATTGCCGGAATTGCTGTTTTTACAAACGCCGAAGGAACAATGGCTAACCTCGTCTACAGTATCGCAGCTATAATTATGGGCTTCCTGCTTTATCTGCTACTATCGGTTGCAGCAATCGATCTTGTCAGGTTATTTGTGAAAACGCAGCCAAAAATTCTGGGCATCGCAGCAATTTCGCTTGCATTCCTGGTTACAGGCTTAGGTGTTTGGAATGCCATGTACAAAAGGGTTCGCGAAGTTGATATTACCATGAAAGGATTAAGCAGGGAAATTACCGCTGTGCAACTTTCGGATATTCACATCGGGCACTTCTGGGGCGTAAAAACCCTTCAAAACATTGTAGATAAAACCAATACACTTAATCCGGACGTGGTATTTATTACCGGTGATTTATTTGATGGAAAAATACGCTTAAACAAAACAAGCGTTGAGCCTCTGACACAACTTAAAGCTCCGGTTTACTTTATTGAAGGTAACCACGATGGCTACTCCGGTGCACCGGAAATAAAAAAGATATTACGAGAGATTGGAGTTAATGTGCTCGAAAACGAAGTAACTCATTTTAGCCAGCTTCAAATTATTGGCTTGGATCATATGCGCGCCGATTACAGTTCTGCAAATATGCATGCATCGGCAAACAAACCCACAATAAAATCAGTATTAAATGAATTGAATATTTTCCCTGATCAGCCAACAATTTTATTACACCATAGTCCGGATGGAATTGAATACGCGAATCAGCATGGCGTTGATCTATACCTTGCCGGGCACACCCACAACGGACAGTTGTTCCCGTTCAATTTTATTGTAAAAATGGTGTACAAATACAATAAAGGACTCCATAATTATAACGGAACAAACATATATGTTTCGCAAGGTACAGGCGCTTATGGGCCGCCAATGCGCGTTGGAACAATTAGCGAGATAACACTATTTAAACTTAAACCCGAATAGCAATGAAAGTAATTATAACAGGCGCAACCGGAATGGTAGGTAAAGGGGTTCTGCTTGAATGCCTCGATCACGAAAAAGTAACACAGGTTTTGGTTATTGGCAGAAATCAGGTTGGCATTCAGCACCCAAAACTAAAGGAGCTTATTCACAAGGATTTCTCTGATTTTTCTTCCGTTAAAGATCAGTTGAAAGGCTACGATGCCTGTTTTTATTGCATGGGCGTAAGTTCTGTTGGGATGTCGGAAGCCGATTACAGCCGGGTAACGTATAGTTTTGCATTGGCACTGGCAAGCGTACTTGCAAGTATCAATCCGGAAATGACCTTCAATTATGTATCGGGCGAAGGAACCGATTCAACAGAAAAAGGGCGAAGCATGTGGGCACGCGTTAAAGGCAAAACGGAAAACGATATTATAAATGCCGGTTTCAGGCAAACTTTTATGTTCCGTCCAGGTGCAATTATTCCACTGCGTGGAATAAAGTCTCGTACCAAAGCATACCAGTTTATGTACGATTATTTTATGTGGTTGGTAAAACTGATAAAATTGCTGGCCCCAAATTCGGTTGTGACTACAACACAAGTTGGACTGGCAATGATTAATTCGGTGTTTAATGGCTATACGGATAATATTTTACGCCCCAAAGATATAATCACTTTATCAAAATAAAATGAAAGCCGGCACACGCAAAATTACTGTACTGGATCGAATTCCTGATTTTATTCTTCGGAATTCCGCTGTTCCTGCTTTACAGCGGGAGTATCGTCTATCTAAGTTCGGTGTTCGGATTTTTCATATTTGCTGTAGGACTTGGTCAACATTTTTGGCTCGATATGATAGAATGGATTTAATAACAATTTAAACAATACAAAATGAAAACAATTGACAAAAAGAAACCCGTTTTAGTAACCGGAGCGACAGGCTACGTTGCCGGTTGGTTAGTAAGAAAATTGCTGGAAGAAGGAATAACAGTTCATGCAGCAGTTCGTGATCCTAAAAACAAAGAAAAACTAAAATTTCTCGACCAGTTGGAAGAACAACTACCAGGAAAGATTATTTATTTTAAAAGCGATTTACTAGAGGAAGGTTCTTATGCTGAAGCCATGAAAGGTTGCGAATTGGTGTTTCACACTGCCTCGCCGTTTACTATGGATATAAAAAATCCGCAGAAAGAATTGATTGATCCGGCAAAACTCGGCACCCGCAACGTATTGGAACAAGCTACAAAAACCGAATCGGTAAAACGAGTGGTGCTAACAAGTAGTTGCGCTGCCATTTATGGCGACAATGCCGATTTGAAAGACACTCCAAACGGCACTTTTACTGAAGAAATATGGAATACAAGCTCTTCGCTTGATCATCAACCCTATTCCTATTCAAAAACTGTAGCGGAGCAGGAAGCCTGGAAAATCAATAAAGAACAATCACAATGGGATCTTGTGGTCATCAATCCAAGTTTAGTTTTGGGACCGGCAATTAATCCTAACAACGTTACTTCTGAAAGCTTCAATATTGTAAAACAATTCGGAAACGGATCAATGAAAGCCGGTGCTCCGAAAACCGGAATGGGAGTAGTTGACGTACGTGATGTTGCATTGGCTCATTTCAATGCAGGATACAACCCCGAAGCCAGTGGCAGATACATCGTTTCCGGCCACAACTCTTCAATACCAGAAATGGCGGCAGCACTTCTTCCAAACTATGGCACAAAATACCCGATACCGAAGAAAGCAATGCCCAAGTGGTTAATCTGGCTGGTTGGCCCCAGCATAAATAAAGCTATCACCAGAAAATTCGTTTCCCGGAATATGGGGCTACCCTTTATCGCCGATAATTCGAAAAGTAAAAAGGAGTTGAATATAAATTACCGTCCGCTGGAAGACTCTATGAATGAAATGTTTCAGCAACTGATAGATAGCAAAACAATTTAGAAGAATGTAAAAAGAAACCCCGGAAGATGAATTGTTATTGATTTCGAATAATTCAGAAATTTTAATTAGATTTGTTTATTATTAAAATATTTTAAGAAGATAATCATGAACAAGTCTTTATTCTTTGTCATTTTGGCAATTATCTTTACGGCTTGCCAATCGAAATACCCCGGGGTTTCTGAAGAGTACTACGTTTTGCTGGATTCAGCATTTGTGAAAGCAGGCGAAAATGCAAACGAATTGCAGACGGCTTTAACAGAAGCACCACAGGAACAAAAGGAAGGCATTGCTTTTTTAATCAGCTATATGCCTGAAAGTGACCTGACCAGTTTAAGCGCCGATTTCCTGCTCGAAAATGTAGATTACGCCTACAAAGCCCGCGAGAAATATGCCTGGTGTACGGCGCTACCCGATTCAATATTTTTGAATGAGGTACTTCCTTATGCTAATATTTCGGAAGTTCGCGATAACTGGCGCCCAGACTTTTACGAACGATTTGCCAAATACGCAGATGGAAAGACCAACATGGTGGATGCGATAATGGCCATCGCAAAAAACATTGAGAAAGAGGTGGATGTGGAGTACAACACCAAACGGTCGAGAGTGGATATCAGTCCTTTTCAAGCGATGAAGGAGCACATGGCTACCTGTACCGGACTTTCAATTTTACTTACCGATGCTTACCGCGCGGTTGGTATTCCATCACGGCTTGCGGGAACCGCTATGTGGACCAACTACAAAGGAAACCACACCTGGAATGAAGTTTGGATTGACGGCAACTGGCATTTTATTGAATATTATCCTGATACGCTCGACCAATCATGGTTTGTGGCAGATGCCGGAAAAGCAGATCCTGAGAATATGTTGCACTGGATTTACGCAGCGTCGTATAAACCTACCGAAATACCCTATTATGCGGCTCCCGATGAAAGTGTTATGGAAGTAGTTGATGTAAACAAATTGCCCGAGGAAATGAAGTCTCGTTTCCAACGAATGAAAGAAAGAGGCGAAGATCGTGAAATTAAAAGATTTGCCTACGGACATAATGTTACACCACGCTATATCGCACTTTACAAAGAATCGCTAAAAAACAGTAAACTGGCAGACGACGAGCTTTGGGCCAATGTAGTTGTGTTTGCCGATTCGGATGTAAGCAAAAGTGAATCGAGGCTGAAATGCCGGGTTGATGTGATAAAAGACGATAAAGCTGTAAGCTTTGGTTATTCACCCCGAAAAACCGACGATATGAACCAGTTTTTACAATTCAAACTAAAAAAAGCAACAGAATACCAATTTGTTGTTACCAACCCGGAACAGGAAATTAACCAGTCGTTTACCATAAAAACAAATAACGACGATACGCAGGACATTCAGTTGATTTTAAAGTAAAATTACATTTCGGAAATGAAGAAGATCGCACTATTTATTCTTGCCGTTTTTGCTTTGCAAACAGCATTTGCCCAAACCAAAGTTACCACACACGACGAAATATTGATTAATACTGATCCGTCACAAGGCGTAAAAAGTTTTGTGAAATGGGGAGAATTTCCTTCTACCGACAAAGAAATTCGACGGATAGTAATGAATCTCACACTAGCCTACCCGAAAGACAGGGCAATTGCTCATTGGGATTACATGGATCGTGTGAAAATTTTACGCCAGGGCGGTAAAAACGGTAAAAAGATCAACTATGAAATTGGCCGAATGCTAACCCCTTACGGAAGTAATTTCAAAGAGGGATGGAGATACACATGGAGTATTGATGTAACTGATTTTCAGGCTTTCTTACGTGATAGCGTAGAGTTGGAATATGTGCACTCCGGTTACGAATCGCCTGATCTGGGATGGGACCTTACTATTGATTTTGATATTACCTATGGCCCACAGGTTGCCGATTTTATTTCGGTTGACAAAATGTGGGACGACAGCTATCAGTACGGAAACCCCGAAAACGATATAGAAAAGCAGTTGGCTCCGATAAAAGTAAAAACTGAAAAAGGTGCTGCCTTCGGAAGGTTTCGTATTCAGCATACCGGACATGGAATGGATCAGCCAAGTGGTTGTAGTGAGTTCTGTAGCCGCTGGCGAGAACTTATTTTCGACGGCGAAGTGGTTGATCACAGAAACATGTGGAAAGATTGTGGCGACAACCCACTTTATCCTCAAGGAGGAACCTGGATTTTCGATCGCGCCTATTGGTGCCCGGGCGATTTGCAAGTTCCGGATGTGATTGACATTCCACTCACCAAATCAAAACACACGCTTGATTTAGATATGGAGCCGTTTGTGGCGAACAATATCGAACAACCTCGCGAACAAATTACATCTTACTTTTTTCAATATGGAGAACCAAACCTGAACAACGATGTAATTATCGAAGAAATTATCGCACCAAACAACAAGGATAACTACAACCGTTTTAATCCAAGAGGTTTTAGTCCGATCATTACCATAAGAAACCTCGGAAAACAAGATCTTACCAGTTTAGAGATTGTATATAAAACTGTAGGCTTTACTGAGAAAACCTATAAATGGGAAGGCAACCTGGGCTTTTACGAAGGTGCAGTTATTACACTCCCCGGTGAAATTGATGCCAAGCCCGGAACCAATACTTTTGTGGTTACTTTAAACGATCCAAATGGAGTGGCCGACGAATGGGATGGTGATAACAGCCTGGAAACAAGCTTTGAAGATATTCCAAATATCCCATCAACCTTTGTGGTTGATTTTATGACCAACAACCGACCAAAAGACAACTGGCTATACATTGTAAACAGCGAATACGATACTGTTTATGCAAAAACACCTGAGATGTTGGACACAGCAACAACTTATCTTGACACGCTAACTCTTCCTGAAGGAAACTATTATATGCAGTTGGTTGACACCGCCGGCGAAGGATTAGAATTCTGGTTTTTAGCACAAGCAGGCTATGGCCGACTTCGTTTAAAAGACACAGAAGGAAACCTGATTCATCTTTTTGAAAGCGATTGTGGAAATGGTCAGTTTTATGGTTTCAGAACTGATAACGAAACAAAAGTTGACCCGGAAGTTCCGCATCTTTCTGTGAATATTTACCCGCGAATGGTTCGCGATTATGCCACTGTATACACTACTACAAACAAACCATCGACACTAAAAATCAGAATTACAAAAGATGGTGAGTACATAGAAACGCACGAATTTACCAATATTAAAGATGCGCAAACCGGCCTCGACCTCCGACACTTGGAAGAGGGGCGTTATGTGATGGAAATATATGTAAACGACGAGCACAAAATGAACCGGAGATTTAACAAGGTACCCGAAAAAGGTTGGAGACGCTAATCATAAATGTTTGAACAAAACCAGAAGCCGTTATAAAAATAAGTTATTTTGGATTGAGCCAAATAAACACGAATTTTGTTTATTGCTGAATTAAGATAACAATTATGATTTTTGGAAAAGTAGAGGATCCTTCGATCGTTGATTTTACGCTGCCAGCTGATCATGCAGGTACCCGAAAAGCTTTACGCCAGTCGAAGAAAAAGCCTCAAATCTATGTCGGTTGTGCCAAGTGGAACAGGACAGACCTTAAAGGTTTCTACCCAAGAGGAACAAAAGACGAACTGACTTATTATTCAACCCAGTTTAACAGTATTGAACTGAATACTACATTTTATCGTATTCCTGACGTTCAGCTAGTTGAAACCTGGCGCGATAAAACGCCGGAAGATTTTAAATTCTTCCCAAAAATCACAAATACCATCAGTCACTATAAAAGGCTAAAAGAAGTGCGTTCTTTGGTTGATGAGTTCTGCCTAAATGTGAGCCACTTCGAAGAAAAACTGGGAATGGTTTTCCTTCAATTGCACGACAATTTTACTCACAAAGATTTCGATCGGCTAAAAGAATTTATCACCTCGTTTCCGGTAGGAATCCCGCTAGCAGTAGAGTTGCGAAACTACTCGTGGTTTAACGACGAGCAAATTAGCACTGAGCTTTATTCTTTTCTCGAAGAAAAAGGAATAACAAACATTATTGTAGATACAGCCGGCCGTCGCGACCTGCTTCATATGCGCCTTACAACATCAACAGCTTTTATTAGGTATGTCGGAGCTAATCATCCATCTGATTATACTCGCCTTGATGACTGGGTTGAACGAGCAGGGAATTGGTTTGAAAATGGGCTTGAGAATCTCTACTTTTTTGTACATCAGAATATTGAAAAGGAATCTCCGCTGCTATCAACTTATTTTATCCAAAAACTAAACGAAAAACTACACCTACAAATAAGAGGGCCGGAAAGTGGCAAATTATTTTAAATGCTGACGGTTACGACTTACCTTTCATTTCTTTATAACTCACCAATTGAATATTCTTTTTTTCGATTGTGCGCTTTACTTTTTCGCTTGTTAAAACGCGGGTTACCCACTCTCTGTCGGTACCAACCTTTGTATACCCGGTATGTCCAACGCTTTCCATTTCACCACCTTCTTTGCCGGGATGCTCAACATACAAATAGGTTCCGGGAGTCAGCTTTTCCAGGTTTTCGCAGAATTGTTCTATCCGGTCTTGATATGCTGTTTCACGACTCCAGCCCGAAAAACGTTTTACTTCTCTAAGATCAACGTCCAAATCATATTCCTTGGCTAATTTATTTACCAGATCGGCAATCTTTGAATCCAGCGATTGAAAACCCATGTGCGTGCTTATGTGAGAAATATGCGGAACATGTTTTAACGAAACTTCAATCTGTGCACGCAACTCCTTTTCAATTTCATCCAGTTTCCATACCGACTCCTGAATCGACGAACCTTCCGGGAAATTATCATTTTTCCATACCATTGGAAAGAAATAACCATCTGCATCTACCAAACTTGGGCACTGGGTTAAAGGACGCCACTTCACATTGCTCCACTCGCTGGTTAAAACCAGGTGAATACCAACATCAAAACCGGGATTTTCGTTGAGCATTTTTGTTGCTTCCGAAAACCAGGCACATGGCGCCATTAATTCCACCGATTGTGCAATACCACTCTCATAGGTTTCAATACAAGCCACATTGGCTGCATGAAACGACCCAATATCGTCGACCCGAACGATTAGTTTAATCTGGTCATCGTTTTGTGCAAATACTCCCGTTGTCATAAAAATGATTAAGATGCTGATTATTTGATTCTTCATTGTTTTTTATATTTTTTTGATTGTTTTATCCGAACCAATTCC
This sequence comes from uncultured Draconibacterium sp., assembly GCA_963677455.1. GTDB lineage: Bacteria > Bacteroidota > Bacteroidia > Bacteroidales > Prolixibacteraceae > Draconibacterium. Next base: position 5,299,295 of record OY781971.1, on the reverse strand, counting down.
GTGTTCGGCCCTCAAGATTGGTTAAAACGTTGTTAGTAATGTTTACATTGTTTACCACCTGAAAATCGAACATCCCGACACAAATAAAATCGGCTCCGTTTTTAAACGCCCAATTAAAACCGTCTTCAGGCTTAATTGCCCCGGCAGCCAGAACTTTAAAACCCATTACCGGTACTTTTGCCCGCTGAACAAATTCAACTGTTCTATCGGGAAACAGGCAGAAAATATTATTGTGAAATTTATTGTGATCCAGGTAGTTTTTGCCATCAACCTCAAAAGGAACACGATTTTCAATAGGATGTGCCGACCAATTTTCCATCCACAGTTTTGCCAAACCTTCATAGAGAAAATGCCAACCTATTGCAACTCTGAAAAACGTTATTGAAAGTTTCTTCCAGTTCATATCTGCTAGGTTAAAACAACCTTTTAAAGTAAATCTATCTAACTCATTTAAAGATATATATAAACATGGAGCTTCAGCACAAACATTATTTAGATTATTTCTTCTCAACAAAACGCCCTTAAAAAAAATTAAGCCCAGACAAGCAAATACCAAATCTCAGACCTAATTACGCTTCGTGTTCTTGGCATACTTTGCTACAATAAACTAAAAAATAAAACTATTCTCGCCGTCTTTTAATTTCTTCCTCTTACCGTTCAATTCAAAACTTCCTTCCATTCCTTCTGGTAAAATAATCAGGATTTCCATGCCCTTTTTTGTCACTTTGTATTCTGTAGTTATTCTCCCTTTTGGATGTGGCATATCGGCCTTTACTGAAGTAAGAACACCCAAATGAGGCGTGATTTTCACCGCTTCGAAACCAATATCAGCTGGCTTAATTCCGCAAACTGAACTCAACAGAAAATAAGCAGGATGGGCACTCCAGGCATGACAGTCGGAACGATCATGTGAAGCAAAACCAGTTTCGCCGCAAGTGGTATGTCCACGACTCAGAAAATTGTACCAAAAATCCAGATGGTCGAGCAGCAAATCTTCCTGCATGGTTTTTTGCATGGTTTTAAATAGAAAAAAGGAGAAATAAGAACTCGCAATCTCATCAAAACCATCGAAGTTTAAAACCCGGTTAAGCAAATCTTTTTGTTGAGAAGGTGGTACAACATCGCAAAGAATTGCAAAAACATTGGTGTGCTGCGAATAAATTTCTGCGTCAGCGTAATCGCGGAACAACTGTTTTTCTCTATCCCAACAATTTGCATAAACTGCTACTTTTATTCCATTTGAAACATTCTGCCAATAGTCAGCTTTGTTGATTAGGCCCAGCTCACGATACAATTCCGAAGTGCAATCTAGGGTATGAGCATAATATAACGTAAGCAAAGCCGATTGCTTTATCTCCTTTTCTTCGTTTGAACGAGGAATACTTCCTTTGGATATGCTCCAATCAATAAAGTTTGAATTTGAAACAGTACCTATCATCCCGGATTTTTCATCAAGGTGTTGCTCGAAAAATTTCAGCACCCCGTCAACTTTACTTTCAAACTGAGCAACGAAAGCAGAATCGCCCCGCATAAAATAATAATCGCGTAATGTCTGTATCCATGCCATCGACCAGCTTCCCATGTCCCACCATGTTCGAGCTGAAGGATAGGCCGAATGCATCAATCCAGTTTCTTTATTTTCCGATTGGGGATATAAACGAAGTACTTCCCGCAACAAACGATCGTCTGTTGAATTGTAGGTTGAAATAGCCGAAATAGGGCGATTATCACCGCCATAACTTAACTGTTCGTAATAAGGAGTATCGTAATACGTTTCGCCCGAACACATACGCAAAGTGCGTTTACTGATTTCAAAAATCTCATTCAGACTGTCGTTGTTACTTTCAAAAGTAGCCATTTCCGTATATGGATAACCGGAGTATTCATTATGAAAAGAAACAATTTCGAGCGGTTCATTCTGTGTTTCAACATTAAATTGAACATAGCGAAATGCGCGTTTCCAAAGCGGCCGGAAAGTTCGTAAACCGCCATCAGCATGAAAAATATCCCACACGCCAAACATCGACAGCTCGTTTACCGAATCACGATGCGCTTTAATGTTTACTGCTTCGTATAAAGCTTCAGCATATTTTATTTGCATTGAACTCCCTTCTCCTTTATCGACTGTCAGTTCCGGGTAGCCCATTGTAAAAATCTCAAAGTCAAGCAAAACCGAAGCTCTGGTATTTGCAGGAATTATAAGTCTAGACTCCCCGTCCCATTCTTGAGGCAGGATATCAAGCCCTTTTGTTTTACGAATCCGTGCTGGCTTTTCAATATGATTATCCATGAATGCTATGTTACGCGGAACCAAATTCCACGGCGCTTGCTTTTCGAAAAACAATAGCTCGGCATTTAACCAGTCACGATCATCAAAATCAATATTTTCCCAACCCCACGGATATTTATCGGCAAAAACCTCATCGCCCCCTCCGCAAGCATAAAATCCATAAACCCAACGTTCTTTAAAAAGCATTTCGTTATATGAAATCACTTTGTAAGCCGGGTTTTTGTAGACTTTCCAACTGTCGCCGGCATTCAATCCACTAAACTCCTCATTTTCAGCACGCAACATAAAAGCTGTTTGTACTGAAATGAAAGTCAATGGTTTATCGGCACCACCATTGTAAACCAACGCAGCTAACTGATTTTTACCGGGTTTCAAAAATGGTGCAATGTCGATCACATCGTATTTGTAAGTTTGCAAATCTCCTTTGGCCGGGCCGTAGCAAACACGCTGCCCGTTTACAAACAGGTTGTAACGATTATCGGCAGAAACGTGAATGATTAGTTTCTCAGGCGCTTCATTCAAATCAAAAGTTTTGCGAAAATGATAAACGCCATAAATTGTGTTATTGGCTGAAGGATAGGAGATCCAAGGTGCATTTTGCGCAAAAGCACCAACTCCTAATAACAGGATCGCCCAAAGAAGAAATGATTTTATTAGTTGATTCATTATGGTTTAATTGGTTTAGGTATCAAAATAACAAAAAGGCAAACATAGTTTCAAAGGACTAAATACGACATTACAAAATCTCAACTTTATAAGAAAGATTTTTGATCAATTAATGCTGTCAGATAAAAGGGGGCCTACCTGCCCCCTTTTACACCTAACTAAAAAGACTAATAACCGGTGTTTTGTTCCATATTCGGATTTTCAACTACTTCGGTTTCGGGAAGAGGAAAGTTGATATTATCGTCCTCAAATTCAAAATTCAAATCAAGCGACTGGAAATCAAGATCTTTAAGATCAATTTCGCCCGCCATATGACGGCGACGAAGATCCCACCAGCGATGTCCTTCTTCGAAGGCCAGCTCTAAACGACGTTCCTGAAAAATCCATTCCAAAACCACTGAAGGATCAGATTCTGTTATATCCCGGTCAGCCGGCACTGCTGAAACTTCATCGCCGGAATTTCTCGCACGTTCACGAATCTCGTTAATTAAGCCAATAGCATCCCTCAGGTTTCCACCCGAACGAACAATCGCTTCAGCTTTTAACAACAATACATCGGCATAGCGAAGGATGCGTGGATTATTGGTGCTGATCTCGTTTCCAGCACCACCCCATCCTTGTGCATAAGCTGTGTTTTTAATGTATTTTTTTACGTTTAACAGTTCACTTTCATCCGCACTCAAATTGTAATCTTTTCTTGGATCCCCATCTTCATAAGCATCACGAATCGATTGAGTGGCGGTGTAGTAAGAATTACCAATCCACGATGGTTTTTTGGTAAAGTAGCCGTAATAAGCAGCAATTTCTCCGATAACCGCAAATGCATCATTACCTCCGGCTCCTCCAACAAATGGGTTCACATCACCGGGAGACGAGTTTGCCTGATATTCAAACAATGACTCTTCGTTGTTTTCGTATTCAACATTAAAATTGTCGCTATATTTTGGCATCAAGCTCACACCCGCAAGTACTTCAAAATCAGTAATTGCAGTGGTAAAATCTTCGTTGGCATCGTTCACCATACCTCTAAAAACCAAACATTTTCCGCGAAGTCCATGAGCAGAGTTCTTAGTAACACGCCCTTTCATCTCTGCCGACCAGCTGTCGGGCAATAACTGTGCTGCTTCCTGTAAATCTATAATTGCCTGATCCAGCAATTCTGTTCCCTCTGTGTTGGCAGGGTAAGCCTCATCGATATTGGTAATACGCTCTGTTATAAGTGGCGCAGTTCCATATACATTCCAAAGTTGCAAGTACACATAAGCCCTTAAAAACAATGCCTCACCTTTGTGATAGTCTTTCAGTTCTGGCCTGTCGGGATATGCAAAATCTCCGTTTTCTTCAATTTTTTGCAACATGGTATTTGCCCTTGCAATTAACTGGTAAGAAAAATCATAGTAAAGACTTAGCTGTCCGTTGCTTCCGTTTAATCCAGAGAAATTTTCGAGAGCATAAGTAGCTGCAGTTGTTAAATCATCGCTCGGAAGGTTCCAAACAGGAGCAACATTATTATTTTGTCCGCCGCGAAATGCGTAGAAAAAGGCAAGCTTTTGATATACACCCAGCATGGCTTCTTCCATCTGAGTTTCGTTCTGAAAGTAAGAACCTTCAGTATTACCGATTGGGACCAGTTCAATCGTTGATTCGTCACAGGAAATCATAGAAATCAGGAAGATCAACAATAAGCTGTATGATATTTTTATATTTTTCATATTCGTAATCTTATTGGATGTTAGAAACTTAAATTGACACCTAGAGAAAAAGTTGTTGGTGTTGAAATATCCTCCGGATCGAGATCAGAATAAGGAGAAATCACAAAGAGATTTGAGCCTGAGAAGTAGCAACGCAAATTACTAACCCCAATTTTTTTCATAAACGCTCCTCTAAAATTGTATCCAACCTGGAAGTTCTGGAAACGCAGGAATCCTGCATCCTCTACATGACGATCGGAAATACGGTTGTTTCCTGATGGGTCGGCTTGTACGGCACGCGGGATAGAGTTCGTGCGATTTGTTTCCGTCCATCTGTTTTCGTAATCCTGAAGAAAGTTACTGCCGAATCCACTGATACTTTGTTTACCCAGAGTATTTATCTTTTGCACATCGCCAACACCTCTAAAATCCAGATTCATATCCCAGTTTTTATAATCGAAATTGAAACTAAATCCGTAGTAGTAACCAGGAATTGTTTTTCCAAGATAAGTTCTGTCGTAAGCATCGATCTTTCCATCAGGCTCATTGTGCACATAAGTGCCTTCCGGATCTGTGTCGAGCGGGGCTCCATTTAAATCCATAAATCGCACATCACCAGGTGATTTCTGAGCATCGTAACCTGCATCAGTGATATTCGACTGGTACTCTGTCACCTCATCATCATTTTGGAAAATGCCATCTGTTTTATACCCATAAATATAATTTATCGAATACCCTTCTTCTATTCTCACATTTCCGTTAGTACTTGGTTGCCCGTTGTACAATTTCTTCACAATATTATCAACCGTAGTTAAGTTGGCTGATACACTGTAACCTAAGTCTCCAATCTTATCGGCATACGACGCTTGAAATTCAAACCCTTTGTTTTCAACTTTTGCAAGGTTAACCACCGGATTGTTTAAAGCCCCGATTACCTTGGGGATGCTGATGGTCTGCAAAATTCCGTCGGTTAAGCGATTGTAGTATTCTGCAGTAAAAGTTAATTTGTTATCAAACATTACCGCATCAAAGCCCAGGTTAGAAGTAGTTACGGTTTCCCAACTCATATCTTCAATTGGGAAATCTCCCAAGGTAGATGCAGGATAAATAATTCCTTCACCGGCTTCATCTGTAGTTCCAAATCCAGCTTTAGGGTTCATATTTACCAATGACAAGAAAGCATAATCGCGAGTTTCCTGATTTCCGGTTTCACCCCAACCAGCACGGATTTTCAAATCATCGAGCCACTCAATGTCTTCCATAAATTTCTCGGAAGAAATACGCCATGCTGCTGCAAATGACGGGAAGGTTCCCCACTTATACCCAGGGCCAAATTTTGATGTTCCATCACGTCGAACAGTTGCATCGAAATAATATTTTCTGTCGAAGTTGTAACTCAATCGTCCCATGTAACCTTGCAAGCCAGAGATGTTTCTCTCGTAAAACATTCCTTTGTTTTCGTTTGGCCACCCCTCTTCAATTCTTCGTTGATCCCAACTTGTAATAGGCGACTGACTGTTAATCGCCATCTGCAAATTGTTCCATTTTACTTTCTGGTCCATCGCATTCAGAACAAGATCAACATTGTGTTTGCCAAAACTATTGTTATAACCAATCAGGAATTCCTTAACAATGTTAATGTTTTCATTTAGCCTTCTTCCATAGGTATTCCCAGTGCTCTCAGGATATACAACCCCTCGGGCTACTTCATAGATTCCGCGATTCATTTCAGAATAACTATCACGAGTATTTGTATAATAGTCGAAACTCACTGTTCCTTTAACCCGAAGTCCATCAAGCGGAGAGAATTCGGCATAAACAGTTCCCAAATTTCTCAGCAAACCACGCTTACTTTCCATATACTTCGCGCGCCCCAGGAAGTTGGTTCTTGTAGCTGCACCGTATCCATAAGAATAAAATGTTCCGTCAATATCTCTCCCGGTTGGAGCATAACCATCAGGACTCGAGGAATCATAAACAGGTTGCCATGGCACACCAAACGCTGTTGTAAGATCAGATCCCGATTCCGAATCGGTTTTTGTATAGATGAACCTGTAAGATTCTCCAATCTTTAACCACTTTGTTAGTTCATGGTCGGAATTAAAAAACAGAGAGTACCTTTTAAACTGATTATCGAATAACGCATTTTTCTGGCTTGAATAGCCCGATCCTGCTGCGTAGGTTGAAGTTTGATTGCCTCCGCTTACCGAGATATTATAGTCCTGTATGGGCGCATTTTCTACCAATGCTGCATCCACCCAGTCGCTGGTATAATCGCGGCTGTTTCCCATGTAATATTCCGAAGAAGAATCGAACAATGGATAATACTGATCGGGAACGTACGATGGGTTATTTTCTTTCGCTTCAATACTCCAGTCAACAAACTGCTGAATGCTCGACATATCATAGCGTTTGTAAATATTCTGAACACCATATTTTGCCGAAACATCAATCCGCGCTTTTCCTTCTTTTCCCCGTTTTGTTGTAATAAGAATTACGCCGTTTGATGCACGAACTCCATAAATAGCTGTTGCAGAAGCATCTTTCAATACCGAAATTGACTCGATATCATTTGGGTTGATCATTGAGAATACGTTTACAGAACCTCTTAAATCTTGTGTACGGCTTTCTGAAGAAGCAGCTCCTCCCTCGGTTAAAGGAATACCATCAATAACATATAAAGGATCGCTGTACCCCAGTGTACTGACTCCCCTAATACGCACTGTTGGCCGGGCAGTAGGATCACTTCCAGGATTGCTGATATAAACTCCCGCCATTTTTCCCTGCATGGCAAACTCCGGCGATAAGGTATTTTGTTTGGTTATTTCTGAAGAACTAATTTGGGAAACAGCACCTGTTAAATCTTTTTTCTGACGAGTACCGTAACCAATTACAACGACCTCATCAACACCAACCACTTCTTCTACCATTACTATATTTATGGTAGACTTATTGGCAACTAAAACTTCCTGCCCTCTCATACCAATAAACGAGTACACCAGCACATCGCCTGGCTCAGCGGTTAAGTTATAGGCACCATCAATATCGGTAACTGTTCCTATTGCTGTTCCTTTAATTACCACAGAAACACCGGGTAGTGGCTCTCCTTGCTCATTTGTCACTGTCCCCGAAATCTGCATTTGCTGCGAAATGGTTTTCCAGCTTTCGTTTTCGCCCTTGCTAAAAAGTGCAATCTGTCGACCAATAACATGATAATCAATATTGGTATCACTTAATACTTCATCGAGTATTTCAAAAACAGTTTGCCTTTTTGCATTCAAAGACACTTTTTTGTTTACATCTATTTTTTCATTGTAAAAAAAACGGAATTCACTTTGATTCTCAACCTGCTCAAGTACCTCTTTAATGGCCATATCGTTAAGCTGGAGAGTAAGCCTGGTTGATTGTGCATAAGATTCAGTTGCCAAAACAGATACAACCGAGACTATTAACAATAACAACGTTATTTTCATTTTCATAAGTAATTGACGGCATGGCACAATACCATCCCCGGTTTGATTTTTTTTCATAAATTTGAGTTTGAAATTTGACTAATTTAAATTACGAATTGGTCGTTTTAAGGTGGAAATGGCAGTTTCCACCTTTTTTTACAGCCAGATCAGCCGTAGGTAGTTTTTTCCTTTCTCATATTCTATTGGTTTAATTATTAATTTATCTTACCGATGTAATAGTTAGTATTCTTGTTTTTCGGTCAAATGAATATTCTATAGGTGTTGTTACTTTTATAAGCTCCAGTACTTCGCTAAAGCTTTCCAGCTCAATAGTCCCGTTATATTTAAGATTTCTGATATTATCGCCTTCCAGCCTTATATCAACATTGTACCATCTTTCAAGTCGGCTAACTATATTTTCGAGTGGTTCTTCTCTAAAAATCAATTTGCCGTCTTTCCACGACGTAAAAATTTCAGTTTCTACTTTCCGAGTTACAAGCTTCTCCGAGCTGTTAGTCACCTGATATCCCGGGGCTAAAAACACCTCCTTGTCATTGTTGCTGCGATAAACAACAGAGCCGTTTACAAGAGTTGTAACAAACGCTTCGTCATCATACGCCTTCACATCAAACTCGGTTCCCATTACTTCAACATATCCGTACTTACTTTCTACAATAAACGGTTGCGAGTTGTGAACGACCTTAAAATAAGCTTCACCTTTTATAGCTACTTTTCTGGTATCGGCAAATTGCGTGGGATAGGTAATTGCAGAACCAGCATTCAGCCAAACTTCTGTTCCATCAGACAGCGTAAAATTGGTTCTTCCTCCATAGGGAGTTGTTATGGTTTGTGTTAATATCTCGTTTGAGGATGGCTTAACCAACAAAATTCCAAAAAGAAGCCCCACTACCAGAGCCATCGCAACCCCGGAAATCAATTGGTACATCCGAATGGCCTGTTTTGGACTTTTCTCTGCTAATGCAATCTCATGGTGAATCCGATTAAGAAGATGATTATCAGGCTCGACATCCTGAGTTTCTTTCAAATTCTCTTTCCAGGTTTCACGCAACAGGCCATCAATAAACAAATCGTTCTTCTTATCAGCAACAAACTGTTTTACCTCTTCGTACTCCTGTTCTGAACAGCTATTCTTAATGTATGCTTTAAATTTCTGGTGCATTAATGTATTTTTCACCTATAATACGCAGTTTCGGTTACTTACCCCTGCTCAATGCACAAAACTTTTACAAAAAAGAATCTTTTAGAAGAATAAAGAGACATACAAGAGAGTGAATATCTCAATGGTTTTAAGGTGTTTACGAATAAATCGAAGCGCGTGCCTCATGTGATCTTCAACCGTTTTTACAGAAATATCCAATTTCTCGGCAATTTCTTTATTTGAGAGGCCTTCTTCTCTGCTGAGTTTGAATATTTGCTTTCGTTTGTCGGGGAGCTGGTCGATTATGCTTTCCAGATTTTGTTTGAGGTCTTTGTACTCTAACTCATCATTGTACTCATTTTCAGCACTTACCAGAATTTCTTTTACTCTGGCTTCAAATTTCTGATCTTTACTCTTTTCTCGGAAATAAGAAACGATAACATTTTTTGCGATCGTAAATAAATACGAATTAAAAGTTTCTACTTTGCCTATCTTTTCCCGACTCAACCACAACTTCACAAAAACATCTTGCAAAATATCGTTAATATCATCTTCAACTTTTAAAAAGCTCTTGGCAAAAACATACAGTTTCGGATAAAAGAATTTATAGATCTCATCCAAAGCCTGTTTATCTCCTTTTCGCAGGTCTTTTACAATTTTATGTAGACTCTTATCGCTGTATATCATGCCGTCAATGATTTTCAAATATACAAAAAGAGGTGTTACAGTGCCACTCTGTTTCCTTTACTAATGCTGTAAAACTTAAAATTCGGCGTTTCATTATGTTAATATCCATTGTTTTGAGATTGATTAAAATGATAAATGTTTATTTTAAAGCCCACTCAAAATACTATTTTTGTGCTTCTGTTCAATTTTGAGACAATGAGTAAAACATTTGAAAAAACCAGGTACCAGCTAAAATCTGTAAAAACGGGTAAAATTTTTAATGATACCGGCTGGTTACTTGATGCGCCCGGAGAACTGGAGCCAAGCTTGATCAGAGCTATCTACGACAAAAAACAAATTGAAGTAAAAGACGACTCCTGGGGATTGTACAAATTTGCCGACTGGCTGCCAATCGGTAGAATTCTCGAAAGATCGTCAGCACCGGTAACCTACAAGAGTGAAGGCTTGGCAAAAGAATTGGGCCTTGAAAACCTTTGGATTACGTTTAGTGGTTATTGGCCCGAAAAGGGAGCAAACATGACTACCTGCTCATTTAAAGAGACAGAAGCTTATTCGGTTTGCGGACGTATGCACAGCGAAATGGATCAGGTGTTGGTAGTTGCGTCTGCCGGAAATACATCGCGTGCTTTTGCAAAAGTTTGTTCAGAAAATAATATACCACTATTAATATGTGTTCCAGAAGACAACATTGGGGCACTTTGGCTTGAAGAACCAATTAACGATTGCGTAAAACTGATTTGCAGTAAATCGGGGAGCGATTATTTTGACGCCATTCACTTATCGAACATTGCGGCCGGAATGAACGGTTTTATTCCTGAAGGTGGCGCTAAAAACGTAGCCCGTCGCGACGGGATGGCAACAACAATGTTATCGGCAACAACAACCATTGGCCGAATCCCGGATTATTATTTCCAGGCTATTGGGAGTGGTACAGGTGCAATTGCTGCCTGGGAAGCCAACCTGAGATTAATAGAAGACGGACGTTTTGGATCGAACAAAATGAAACTGATGATTTCGCAAAACTTGCCGTTTAAACCGATTCACGATGCATGGAAAGCCGACTCGCGCCATATGCTACCGCTTGACGATGATCTGGCTCGCAAACAAGTAGAAGAGATTATTGCCAAGGTGCTTTCGAACCGTAAACCGCCCTACCCAATTGCCGGTGGTTTGTACGATGCATTAAAAGACGCCGGCGGTGATGTTTTACTTGCAACAAACGATCATGCACACGAAGCAGGCCAGCTGTTTTTAGAACTGGAAGGCAATGATATTCATCCGGCTTCTGCAATTGCAACTGCCACACTTATCGATGCCGTGAAAACAGGATTAGTAAAAAAAGACGATCTGATAATGCTTAACATTACCGGTGGTGGCGAGGAGAAATTCAAAAGAGAAAAAGCCCCCTTCTACTTAAAACCAGAAATTATTTTCGATATCAATCCCGACGAAGAAGAAGTTAAGCAAAAAGTAGCAAAACTTTTTTAGGCCGTTTAAATCCTCTTGTTTGGGACAACTTTTGAACAGCATTTTTGGGGTATCTTTATACAAAATTCTGACAGATGGAATTACAGAAACTGGTTTATCTTTTACTACTCCTTACCTACCTGATTATTCCGGTAGTAATGAGTTTCAAAAACAATATCCGCTTTTTTATCCGTCTCCGCTACTTAATTCCGGCAGTACTTTTTGCCGGAGCCATATTTATAATGTGGGACATCCGCTTTACTGAATTCGAAATATGGACTTACAATCCTGAATACCTGACAGGAATAAATTTACTGAATATTCCTGTTGAAAAGTGGCTTTCGCTGGCTATAATACCAATCTCGGGAGCTTACATCTACGAAGGCCTAAAGGTTAAAACCGAAAACTCTGATAAATCAAATATTTTTATAGCAATAAGCCTGGTAATATTTGTTGTTTTGGCAGTTCTGGCATACATATTCAGAAAAAACGTATTTAGCTTCTTCACTTACTTTCTTTCGGCTATTTATTTGGGCTACACTATTTTTCGCAACCGGTTTAAAAGTCATTATTTCGCGTTTTATATGACTTTCCTGATAATGCTAATTCCATTTGTTTTTGTTTCGGCATTTATCGGGAACCTACCTATTATTGCCTATAGTGCAGATCAGATAATGGGACTGTCGATTTTTGCTGTTCCTTTCGAAAAATTCGCATACCTGTTTCTGATGTTACTGATAAACCTCACAATTTACGAGTACCTGAACGAACGGCGTTATTACTAAACAACAATGAGCATACTTTATAATCTTGGCATATTTTTCTACGGAATAGCAATTCGCCTTGCTGCGCTATTCAATTCAAAGGCAAAGTTTTTCGTTACCGGGCGAAAGAACTGGAAGAAAAGACTTCAATCTCAAATTGATCCGAATGCAAGCTACATCTGGTTCCATTGCGCATCTTTAGGCGAATTCGAGCAAGGACGACCGCTTATGGAGGAGCTCAAGTTAAAACTCCCGGAGTACAAAATAATACTCACCTTCTTTTCTCCTTCGGGCTACGAAATTCGCAGGAATTATGATGGTGCAGATATCGTCAGCTACCTTCCGTTGGATACAAAACAAAATGCTGAAGCATTTTTAAACATCGTAAAACCAGAGAAAGCATTTTTTGTAAAGTACGAATATTGGTATCACTACATCACACAACTCAAGCAACGCCAAACACCACTATACATTGTATCTGCTATTTTCAGAGAAAACCAGCATTTCTTTAAAAACAGTCTTTGGGGTAGCTGGTATCGTAAATTGCTTTTGGGCTTCGAACACTTTTTTATTCAAAATGAAAAATCGGCCGAACTACTAAGAAGCATTGGCATCAAAAATTTCACTATCGCAGGCGATACCCGCTTTGATCGAGTAGCAGCTATTGCAAAAAGTGCAAAAACATTTGCAAATGTTGAAAAGTTTAAAGGAAATTCACTTACTATAATTGCCGGAAGCACATGGAAGCCTGATGAGGAGCTGCTTGCAGCGTTTATTAACAACAGCAAAGGCATCAAATTCATTATCGCACCACACGAAGTTCACCCCTCCAATATTAACAGAATTCACCAATTGTTGAAAAAGCCGGCAATTTCGTTCAGCAAAGTGCAAGATTCAGGCATAGAGGACTACGATGTGTTAATAATTGATTCTATCGGCATTCTTTCTTCGCTATACCAATACGGAAACGTAGCATACATAGGCGGAGGCTTCGGAGTTGGCATTCACAACATTCTGGAGGCCGCTACTTTTAAGCTACCCATTATTTTCGGCCCTAACTACAAAAAATTCAAAGAAGCAGTTGATCTTGTCGAACAAAATGGAGCCTTCTCTATTCAAAATTTTGACGACTTACATAGTGCACTAAATAAGCTACTACAGGATAAATTGGCATTAAAAAATGCAGCAGAAGTATGTGAAAAATACGTAGAAAAAAATGTAGGTTCGACAAAACTTATCATAAAAAAAGTTTTTAACACATAATCCGATTTAGCACGCTTTTTGTTAGCAATTTTTCTTTCAAAAAATTGAATATTCTCCTCAAAGATTCTATGCAAAAATCTTTTGAACTGATAACTAAAATTTTCATTTTTGGTAAACTTTTCTTAACTATCAAATATACAATACATTAAAAATCAACACAATAACATTTCAAAGTTGATAACTTTTATCTATTTTATCCTCGAAAAAATTCCAATATTTTGATTTGTGTTTTATCTTGCGTTACACAATTTCGCAATCAGGAAACTAGAAAATCAGGATTACAATCTTTTTTAATTTTTAATCTACTTATTAGGAGAAAAATGGCATTAAACGAAGTATCAGTAAAAGCCCCGGCGGGCAAGAAAATTTATTCGCAAGAGGAAGCGATAAATGCCTCGCTAAAATACTTCAAAGGAGATGATTTAGCAGCAAGAGTTTGGGTTAATAAGTATGCACTGAAAGATTCTTTCGGGAATATTTTTGAGCTTACACCAGACGATATGCACAAGAGGCTGGCAAAAGAAATAGCCAGAATTGAAATGCGCTATCCTAATCCTCTCACTGAAGAAGAAATCTATAAGGTATTAAAGGATTTCAAGCACATTGTACCACAAGGTGGGCCAATGACCGGAATTGGCAACGACTATCAAGTCGCATCTCTATCCAACTGTTTTGTTGTTGGTAATGACGGAGATTCAGATTCGTACGGAGGAATCATGAAAATTGACCAGGAGCAGGTTCAATTGATGAAACGTCGCGGCGGTGTTGGCCACGATCTTTCTCATATCCGCCCTAAAGGATCACCGGTTAAAAACTCGGCACTTACAAGTACCGGTATTGTTCCTTTTATGGAAAGATATTCAAATTCAACACGTGAAGTTGCCCAGGACGGACGCCGTGGTGCACTCATGCTTTCAGTATCCATAAAACATCCCGACTCGGAAAGCTTTATCGATGCCAAAATGGAGCAGGGAAAAGTTACCGGAGCGAATGTTTCGGTAAAAATTCAGGATGATTTCATGAAAGCAGTTGAAGCTGAAACGACATACACGCAACAATATCCAATTAGCGGAAAAGCACAATACACTAAAGAAACAGACGCAACAAAGCTTTGGCAAAAAATTGTGAAAAACGCGTGGAAATCTGCCGAACCGGGAATTTTATTCTGGGATACCATTATTAACGAATCGGTACCGGATTGTTATGCCGACCTTGGCTACCGCACAGTTTCAACAAATCCTTGTGGCGAGATTCCTCTTTGCCCATACGACAGCTGTCGCTTATTAGCAATTAACTTGTATTCTTATGTAGAAAATCCATTTACCAAGGATGCAAAATTCAATTTCGATCTATTCAAAGAACACGTTCATTATGCACAACGCATTATGGATGATATTATCGACCTCGAACTCGAGAAAATTGATGCCATTCTCGAAAAAGTAGATGCCGACCCGGAAGAGGAAGAAATAAAATATACTGAACGTAAATTATGGGAAAACATAAAACGCAAAGCCAACGAAGGACGTCGTACCGGTATTGGTATAACTGCTGAAGGCGATATGCTTGCAGCTCTCGGCTTGCGTTACGGAAGCGACAATGCTACCGATTTCTCTGAAGAAGTGCACAAAACAATTACTATCGAGGCATATCGATCTTCGGTTCATCTTGGAAAAGAACGTGGTGCTTTCGCTATTTACGACACTGAACGCGAGAAAAATAATCCGCTCATCAACAGAATCAAAGAAGCAGATCCGGCTCTTTACGAAAAAATGGCAAAATATGGCCGTAGAAACATCGCCTTATTAACCATTGCTCCTACCGGAACTACAAGTTTGATGACACAAACGACTTCGGGAATTGAACCTGTTTTCCTTCCTGTTTACAAACGTCGTCGTAAGGTTAATCCAAACGATAAAAATGTTCGGGTTGATTTTGTAGATGAAGTTGGCGATCACTGGGAAGAATACACCGTGTTCCACCATCACTTTAAAACATGGATGACAACTGCCGGTTACGATACCAGTAAAGAATACACGCAGGAACAACTGGATGAGTTGGTTGCAAAATCGCCATACTACAAAGCAACTTCCAATGATGTTGACTGGCTGAATAAAGTACGTATGCAAGGCCGTATTCAAAAATGGGTTGACCATAGTATTTCAGTTACGATTAACCTACCTGCTGACGTAAAAGAAGAATTAGTAGGTCAGTTGTATTTTGAAGCATGGAAAAGCGGATGTAAAGGTGTTACTGTGTATCGCGACGGATCACGTTCGGGTGTACTGATTTCGAACAACGAAAAAGAGAAAAAACCAGGCTCTTTTCCAACCAAACGTCCAGAAAAACTGGAGGCTGATGTTGTACGTTTCCAAAACAACAAAGAAAAATGGATTGCATTTATTGGTCTGGCGGGTAACAAACCTTACGAAATCTTCACCGGTTTACACGATGATGAAGATGGTATCCTTCTTCCACGTTCGATAACAAAAGGTTATATCATCAAAAGTTACGAGGACGAAGAAAACTCGCGTTACGACTTCCAATACATTAACAAACGCGGCTATAAAACAACTATTGAAGGGCTGTCTCATAAATTTAATCCGGTATATTGGAATTATGCCAAATTAATTTCTGGAACTTTACGTCACGGTATGCCAATCCACAAAGTGGTTGAACTGGTTACCAGCCTTCAGTTGGATAACGACACCATTAATTCGTGGAAAGCTGGTGTTGCACGCGCGCTTAAAAAGTATATTCCTGACGGAACTTTGGCCGACGATGCAAAATGCGGCGAATGCGGATCAGACGATGTGGTTTACCAGGAAGGATGTCTGACATGTTTGTCGTGCGGATCATCTAAATGCGGATAATCAATCAATAAACCATACCTAGACTTTGTAACCTGATCCAATAAATTAGCAATTATAAAGTTTACAAATAAAAAAGCCCTGGCTGTTTCAGTCAGGGCTTTTCGTTATCAGCTCACTAAACAAATTATTTCTAAAAATCAATTATCGATTTAATCTTCTCGTTATAACTTTTGCTGCAAGAAATTACTCGCTCTTTCTCACATTTCATAACCAAATCATACCTGCCATTATCCAGCTTCTTCACTTCGCTAATCAACTTACTATTGATAATTGTAGATTTATGTACCCGCATAAAATCATCCGGCAATTTTTTCTCCAGAGTACTTAGGCTCGAATCTACCAGGTAATCTTTCCCGTTCACATCGGTTAAAAACAAATAGTTGTTGGTTGTTGAAAAATCTACAATCTCGCTAAACTGAATCAAACTAATTTTATTCCCTTCTTTTACCGGAAAATACTCTCGAATATTCTGCTTGGCAAAATCATCTTCCTGAAACCTTTGAAACTGCTTTTCTACTTCCTCGCCAGACCATTTCGTATTATTAATCTTCCTGGTTTTAGAATTTCTAATAAGTTTAAAAAGGAGAAAGATCGGGAGAAAGATAAACACTACTACTACAATTAAAATAACGATGATGATCTCTTGAGGGCCTATAAATCCGGCAATAATAATATTCATTTATTTGGTTGTTTGTAATAGTTGATACCATCCGTTCTATTCTTTGAACGTTTCGTGCTCCTGAAAATAATAAAAACGACAACAAGGATAAATAATACTAAACCCATTGAAAGAAAAATAACGATGATTTCCTGAGGACCAATAAATCCGGCAATAATAGTGTTCATTTATTTTGATTTTTATAGATTAAGAATCAAAAGAACATAATATTCCAGCTGCCACAAAACGCAATAATCCAACACGCCTCAAACTGCTGCCAAGTGCATCAGATTTTAACTTAACGCGCCATACAATACAGCAAGATTACCCCGATAAAACAAAAAAAGGCGCAACCTTAAGTTACGCCTCTCAATATTTTGATATTTACTTTTAAGCTTCAACCATTGCCTTGTAAGCATCAGCATCCATAAGTTCGTCAAGTTCTGCAGTATCTGCAACTTTAACTTTAATCATCCAACCTTCTCCGTAAGGGTCTTTGTTTACCAATTCAGGATCGTCAGCCAGTGCTTCGTTAAATTCGGTAATCTCGCCACCAACAGGCATAAACAAATCCGAAACAGTTTTAACCGCTTCAACAGTACCAAAAGTTTCGCCTTTATCCAGCTCTTCACCTTCAGTTTCAATTTCAACAAAAACAATGTCACCTAACTCGCCCTGGGCAAAGTCGGTGATTCCAACAGTAACTACATCGCCATCAACACGAACCCACTCGTGGTCTTGCGTGTATTTCAAATCAGCAGGAATACTCATATCATTAATTTTTTAAATTATTGCTAGCTATTAGGCCGGAATGCCGGCAATTCTTTCCGTAAAGATGATTTTTTTAATATTGGATAAAATTAAAACATTTTGATGAATATAAAACCTGTGCAGACATCCATTTTCCTGATTTTTATCGTTATTTCAAGACACATGCCGAAATTTATCTAAGGCTTTTTGTATTATTGCAAAAATTTGATTTAAGACATGTTTTCAACAAAAGTTAATTCATTAAGCGAATTGCAAAGTGCTGCAAACGAACTGGTAGCAACCTTTTCAGAAGAACGGGTGTTTGCGTTTTATGGCAAAATGGGAGCCGGGAAAACGACCTTTATTCAGGCTATTTGCCGCGCACTGGGTTCTGATGATAATGTTACAAGCCCAACTTTTGCACTGATTAATGAATATAATACACCTGAGATGGAATCCATTTTTCATTTCGATTTTTACCGGATAAAAGAGCTGGAAGAAGCTTACGATCTGGGTTACGAAGACTATGTTTACAGTGGCAGCTATTGCCTGATTGAGTGGCCGGAAATGATTGAATCGCTGCTGCCGGAAAACCTCGTAGAAGTAAAAATAGAAGTTCAGGACGATGAATCGCGCCTGATTACGGCTCAAAAACCGGGCTAGTTCACTATTGATCTAACAGTTATACATCCCTGCTACTTTTAAAAAGAACGCAACAAGTATTTCAATTCTTCATTTTGAAAAATCCCCTTTTGCTTGTAAATTGCTGTACTCAAAAGAATCCGTAAAATCCGACATTCAGCAATGGAAAAAGCCAAAGAAAAGGTTTCGATACCTAAGTCAATGTTACTTCCGCAGGAAGAAATGCTGGAAGTAAGAAAAAAAGGGCAGAAAATAAAAATTGGCATGCCCTCCGATTTTTCCAAAGTTGAATACCGCGTTCCGCTTACTCCGCAGGCTGTAGACTTATTGGTTTCGTACGGACACGAGATATTGATTGAAAAAGATGCCGGAAAATCGGCCAGCTACAGCAACGAAGATTACAAGAAAGCCGGTGGTATTATTGTCGACACCAAAGAAGAAACCTTTCAATGCGATGTTATTCTGCGAATTGCGCCGTTTACAAACGACGAAATCGATTCGCTGAGAGGCAACCAGGTAATTATTTCGAGCCTGCAATTATATGCCTACAACCGTGAAACGGTACAAAAGCTACTTCATAAAAAAGTTACTACAGTTGCTTTTGAACAACTCGAAAACGAAGACGGATTTTTACCTTTCGTTCACCAGATGAGCCAGATAGCCGGAGTAACAGCAATTACCATTGCCAGCGAATACCTAAGTAATTCGCGAAATGGTAAAGGTGTTTTGTTTGGCGAGGTTACCGGTGTAACACCGGCCGAATTGGTTATTATCGGAACAAGTACCGCTGCTGAGTATGCTGCCCGTGCAGCAATAGGCTTAGGCATTTTTGTAAAAGTATTTGATACTTCGGTTTACGAACTCAGCAAGCTGGAAGAAAAATTTACCCGGAAAATATTTACCTCTGTTTTTTATCCGAAAGTATTACGAAAAGCGCTGGTTTCTGCAGATGCGGTTATTGGAGCAACTGATTTTAACAAACCTCCCAAGTTTAAGGTTTCCGAAGATTTGGTAAAACAAATGAAAGAAGGCTCGGTCATTATCGACCTGAATGTGAGCCAAGGTGGCTGTTTCGAAACATCAAAATGCACTGACTTTACCAACCCGACATACGTAAAACATGGCGTTGTGCATTACTGCGTTCCGAATAGTCCGGCAATGGTTGCACGTACTGCATCTATTTCGCTAAGCAACATACTTATACCCATTTTGCTAGCGATTGGCGACAACGGAGGTGTAGATAACTACATTAAAGTTTCAAGAGGATTCAGAAAGGGCGTGTATATCTACCATGGCATCCTCACAAATTCTGATATTGGCCGGCTTTTCAGCATACCATCAAAAGATATAAATCTTTTACTTGCCGTATTTTAAGCAACAAGTAATTGAAAATGCTAAACTCATTAAACAAAAAATACCCGTTTAACGACAACCTGAAAATCAACGCTCGGTCGATTTTTTCGGTAAGTCTGGGCATTTTCCTCTTCCTGCTCTTTTTCCAACCTTTCAATATTCAAAATCCGGATTTTAATAACCGGTTGATTATCCTGGCAACTTTTGGCGCAATTACACTGGTTTTAATGAGTATTGCCCGACTAATAATCCCTTCTATTTTTACCCTAGCTTTTTCAGAAGAACGTTGGAATATAAAAAAGGAGATCATCATCAATCTCTTATTCGTAATATTTAATTCAGTGGCTTTTTCCTTTTTTGCACGTTACGTAGGTAAGGTTCCTATCTCATTCTTAACCGTTATTCTGATTGTAATCATTTCGATAGTAGCCGCTTCTGTTATTGTTACAATCAATCGGATTTACATGCTGAAATTACAGGTTGAAGAATTGAAATCTGCGGTTCCGGAGAAGCTTGGCAAATTACCGCAGAAGAATGCCCGAATTGAATTTGATTCAGTAAACAAAAATGAATATTTCAGGCTACTTGCCGACCAACTGGTACTTATAAAGTCGGCAAGCAATTATATCGAGATTTATTACAAAGAGGAAAACAAGCTTCAGAAGAAACTCATTCGCAATACGCTGAAGTCAACCGAGCAACTGCTATCAAAACACCCGGAAATTATACGATGCCACCGCTCTTTTATGGTGAACAAGAACTTCATTAAAAACCTAAAAAGCGGCAGCGACGGCTTAGTTCTGGAGTTATTTGATTTCCCGAATGAAGTTCATGTTTCCCGCCAATATGCAGTAAACGTAAAAAAAGCGTTAAAAGAAGCATAGTTAGTAAAAGCGCACTTTTCCCAAATTACCCCAAATAATTTACATGCATTTTATCCCAGTGTAGGTGACGTTTATCCCAAATTTTTGGGTTTTATCCCACAATTGAGATTTTTGTAACATATTTTAGCTGCTAATCCCAACTACTTTTTAATCTCGCGAAACAAGCGTTATTTTGATTCGAACAAACTGCAAATAAATTCGAAAATGAATATACTTCTTGTTTACCCGGAAAAAGAAAATAATACGCGAAACTTTTTATACAACCTTGGCCTGAACCTTCGACGGAAAAATACTGATCCTCTGGAACTTGTTGAAATATCGATTGAACTTCCTATTCCGTGGAAAAGGAAACTGGTGGATTTAAACCAAAAAAAGCTGAAGAAAAAAGACATTCTCTGGGCTGATCTGATAATTGTTAAAGCCAGCGAAAACCAGATAAAATCAGCTACCGATGTAGCAACCCGGTGCAATTCTTTTCAGAAAAAAATCATTGTTCAGAGCGATTTAAATGAAGCGCCTGTTTGGAGCACGAAAAACACTCCTCATCCCAATTTTAATGGGGCACTCAAAGAGCTTATCGACGACAAAACACTGGCTAGTTTTCTAGATACAGGGTTCAAAAAAAACAAAATGCTGGAGAATATTGAATATTCACTTATCGATTTTTCGGCACGTTTAAGAAATCGCCTACAGATAATTACAGATTAAAACCGGCGGAAAACTAGTTTTGTTCCACAAGCATTAACATTGAAACACCCTCTACAGCAATTTCGCCGGAAACCTGCTCCTCAAAACCATTTTCACTGACTTTGCTTCCTTCTGCAACAACCGTATAATTGCCCTCAGGAAGTTTGATATTAGCAGGCTCGCTATTTCCATTAAAAACCAAAACTATTTTTTGCCAAGTGTCGCTACATGCATCTCCGTTAATGCAATAGGAAACTACACCAATACTATATTCTGTGCAGAAACTCAGGTTTCGCCGAATACCTTCAGCGTTTGGAATTCTAAAAGCAGGATGATTTTTTCGCAAACCAATTAACTGCTGAAAATAGGTAAACACGTCAGAATATTCACTCTTTCTGTTCCAATCCAACTGATTGACAGAATCGGGCGATTTGTAAGAGTTGCCATTTCCATTCTTCGTGCGACAAAACTCTACTCCGGCATGCAAAAACGGAACTCCCTGCGAAGTCAGAACCAACGCCCCAGCCAGCTTAACCCGTTTTCTCAATTCCTCATCAGAGGCTTTTGGCAAACTCAGATGAAGCTTATCCCAAAGCGTGTAGTTATCGTGACACGATACATAATTGATACACTGACCAGGTTCGGCAGCCCAGGGTTTCTGAACAGTTTCTATATAATCGCAATTCACCTGCGGATGCATTATTGCCGCCGTAATTCCAAATTTCACTGCCTCTTCGCGTAACGAAAGGCCACTTACAAAACCTTTTGATTTTTTATCACCATGATTTCCCTTTAAAGCATCGCGAAAATCATCGTTAAAGCTGCCAATTCCTGGCAATTTGGCGGTATTGCTTTTCACCGCACGCATTTCCTCTGGCATCGGACTTTGATCTGCAGCCCAACCTTCGCCATATAAATAAAGCCCGGCATCCAATTTATTTAGTTCAGTACGTATTTCTTGCATGGTAGCTAAATCAATAACTCCCATTAAATCAAAACGAAAACCATCAACATGAAATTCTTCTACCCAGTACCTAAGTGTATTAATGATGTAGCGACGCACCATAGAACGTTCCGTTGCGAATTCGTTTCCGCACCCTGTAGCATTCGAAAAACTTCCATCCTGAAGCTGACGGTAAAAATACCCGGGAACCATTTGGTTGAATACCGACTCTTTTGCATAATAGGTATGATTAAAAACCACATCCAGAATTACGCCGATACCATTATCGTGTAGCGCTTTCACTAGCTTCTTAAACTCGGCAATTCGCTTAGTTCCATCGTAAGGATCAGTCGCATAAGAGCCTTCCAGCGCATTGTAATGCAACGGATCGTAGCCCCAGTTGTATTTCTCAAGCGGTTTTTCTTCGTCAACGGTTGCAAAATCATTCACAGGCAAAAGATGGACGTGTGTTATTCCAAGTTCCTTTAAGTGGTCGATGCCTGTTTTTGCTCCTGAATCGGAGACTGTTCCTGCTTCAGTAAACCCAAGAAACTTCCCTTTATTTTCGATTCCGGAGTTTGATGCGATCGAGAAATCGCGTACGTGGGTTTCGTATAAAATGGCATCAGTAAAGCTCTTATAACGCGGCCCCTGGTCTTCAAGCCATCCCTCAGGATTGGTTGTATTGGGATTGTAAATCTGTCCGCGCAAACCATTAACGCCAACGCATCGCGCATTTATTCCCGGAACCTCGTCGAGCCAATCGCCATCGTTCACTCGAAAAGTATAATACTTCCCGTCGTAATCGCCAGGCAAAACAGTCGACCATACGCCGTTACCTATCTTCTGAAGATTGGTTTTATAAAAAGCCTCCCCCCTTACTCCGTCTTTGTACAATCGCAATTCTACAACCTGTGCAGTTGGAGCCCATATTTTAACCGTAGTTTTTTCTGGAGCCCAGAATACCCCCAGATCATTTTCTGTGTAATCCGGGTAGGTTGAGAAATCGATATGATTGAATTTCCAGCTTCTCATTAAAATTTTATCAAAGTTTTTCGCAAAAACACCGAGCGGCTTCCCAGCTTCTTACCTTTCACATTTCGGATATAGACTTTTACTTTTGGAAATTTCTTCAAGCGTTTATCATGGCGGTAAAACCGATAAATATCAATATCCAAAACATGTGTTCTCCCTTTATCGAGGTACAGTGGATAAAATTGCCGTTTATCCGAACCTTTTATTTTAAATTTCCGCTTTAACCAGAAATTGTCAAAAACCAACAATGGTTGGTCCAAATCAACATCTGCATTTCCGGTATTCTTAACCGTCAGTTTTAAATTATCGGGATAATATTTGGCGTCCTTCTCTAACAAAACATGCACTTTCTCTTTTGAGAAAAGACTCTGTATAGGTTTTGTCCGAAAAGATGGAAAGCGCTTCTTGGCAAGCAGAAAACCAGCCCCAAATGCCAATAAAACAAGACCAACCCAAAATAATTTATTCCCCTCTGGCCCAATCTCGCTTTGCGCAAAAAGCGGCAAAGAAGATACACTAAAAGAAAGTATGGCAAGAAATTTTTTCACCCTTTAAATTTCGCGTAAAAATACAAGAAATAACTCCTAATACAACTCAGGGTATTTTCACCGGATTCAGTAACCTTTTAATAATAGAATCTCTCTGATTTGAGAATCCTACTCCCCCATAGCCTTTTTCCAGGCTTCAACTCCACCAACAATTGGTAATTCGATCGATGTACCATCTAAATCAACGGTCAACTCCGTTCCTGGCTTCGGGTGCAGCGTAAAATCTCGATCGCTTGAGAAGATCATCAAGCCAATTTGTTGTCCGGCCCGGATAACCTGATCGTCCGGTTGCAATTCAAATGTCATTTCGTAAAACTTACCCGGCTTAAGTGGTTCGCTTTCCCATAACGATTTATTGTTCTGCAAATCGGCCCAGCCACGCGTAATTAAATTGTCTGTAATTTTCGAACTACGGTGCTCTGTCCACGGCAACGAAACAAGGTACACTGAAAGGTTTACAGCCGGCTTGCTACTAGCTGCTTTTATGGTAAAAATCGTTTCCCCTGAAAGATGAACGTCTTGTTTCAATTCCGGTGTTACATAAATCAAACGATGCTCCGTATTTTCTGCTTTTGCCAGGGTTTCTGATGAAAACGAATAATTGTCGACCAACGTTTCTCTGCCCTGCACTTTGGATTCTTCCATTGTCAACCCACCTTTTAAAGGCGCTCCTTTTGTAAGATGGAACGTTACGGGCGATGCATCCGGATTTGGATAATCGGCATATGATGTAGGATTTTCGCGCTCGTCGTCCTCACGAACAATCCACGCTTTCGGATCGTCCTCCACGTCGTTTTCTATACCAAACAAATAACGCGTAAACCAACGGTTCATCAATGAAAGAGGTGGTGGGCCCCCATGGCCATTTTGATGGTAATAAATCTGAACCGGAAGCCCTTTCTCTTTTGCAGCCTTGTAAATACGGAAACTGTGTTCAGGCACCACATTCCAGTCGTTAAAGCCATGCGACATTAACAATGCCGCTTCCATTTTATCCATTTTATTAAGATAGTCGCGGCCGGCCCAAAATTCGTTATAATCGCCCGTAATACGATCCTGACCGTTTTTCATTTCGGTGTCACGAACTGTTTTCCGGGCATATTCACGTTTCGATTCGTCGCCACTGTAAATAAAATCAAAAAGCACATCAACATCTTCACCCAAATAACCTCCGGGAGAACGTACCAAGCCATTCGAACGATAATAATGATAATAAGATGTGTTGGGTGCAATGGGTATAATAGCTTCTAAGCCTTCTACTCCGGTTGTGGCAGCCGCAAGAGGCAGTGTTCCGTTATAGGAAGTACCTGTCATTCCCACTTTCCCTGTCGACCAATAGGCTTTTACCGCCTCGTTGCCTGTGCGCGTTGTAAATCCTTTTGCTCGTCCACAAAGCCAATCTATAACAGCTTTCGGAGCTAGTGATTCATTGTCGCCGCCAACAGTTGGCACGCCATCCGACAAGCCAGTTCCGGGCGAAGAAGAATGCACAACAATATACCCACGCGGAACCCAGGTACTAACATGTCCTTTTGAAATAATCGGACGCACACCTCTTCGTCGAATCTCTGTTGGATGTGCATGCGGTTTTGGCTCTTCTCCCAGTTCATGATTCACATCCCAGAAATAAGATGGATCATTACCAGCGGTGCCGGCAAAGTAGGGGCTCGAGTTGTAAATAACAGGCAGTTTCAGCCCCTCAGTTTCTGTTTCACGCGGACGCGTCACATCAACGTGCATGCGATCCAAACGGCCATCGCCATCACTATCAAATTCTGTTTCTACCCACAAATCTTCTCTGATCCAACGATCAGGATCTTCAAATGCTTTAACGACTTGTGCCTCCCCATTTTCAAAAAATGGCTTTACTTGCTGTTTTTCCTGAGCGCCAACTACCAGGCTCAAAAAGGAAAACAACAAAATAGTGTCCAGTCTTTTTACGTAATTCCTCATTTGAATGCAATACTTTATTTTTTGACTACGGATAGATATTTTCACCGAAAATTGAATTCTTTCCTAAAGATGTCAAATATAGTTAAGTGCTAACTAGCACCTTATGACTTATGGGGCATTTATTAATTAATTGTAACCGATTTATGTGATCTGAGTTACATGCCCAATAAAAGAGTTTTTTGTATTTATTTTGAGTTGTAAAATAACATAGCAATATGAAACAGATAGTTTGCCCAATTTCAAAAGACAAAGTAAATGAGCAGGTCGTAAGGCTAAATGCGATCATTGGAGTTTTACTGGTAATTGCAGGTTTTGCATTTGATTCTGTTTTCTACATGCTTTTTTTAATGAGCGACTTTTTTATTCGGGCCTTTACTCCGGCTCGCTTTAGCCCCATTAGTTTTGTGAGCCATTGGATTACAAACACAATGCGTTTAGGAGATAAACAGATAGACAAAGCACCCAAAATTTTTGCTGCCCGTTTAGGCTTTCTGCTACTTTTGGTGCTCAATATCCTTTTTCTGACAGGAGCACAAGCACCAGCCATGATCGTTGGAGGTATATTTGTACTTTTTGCAATGCTGGAATTTGCCCTTGCAATATGCATCGGATGCATTATCTACACCTACCTGGTTTTACCTTTTTACAAATAAATATCATAAAAACAGCATCTGGC
Organism: uncultured Draconibacterium sp.; assembly: GCA_963677455.1. Lineage (GTDB taxonomy): Bacteria > Bacteroidota > Bacteroidia > Bacteroidales > Prolixibacteraceae > Draconibacterium. Next base: position 5,272,857 of record OY781971.1, on the reverse strand, counting down.
ATTTTCTAAACAAGTGAATTAGTTTTTACTGAAAATCGGTGCTACTTCGAATTTAGCACTTCGAGAACCCGTGCCGTAATGTCTTCACTATCTGCCGAGATATACGCAACAGACCCGGCACTAACATCCAATATGTAAGTGAATTTGTTTTCTTTGGCAACAGTTTTAATAGCCTCGTTCACTTCATTATAAATTGGCTGAAGGAGTTCAATGTTTCGCTTTCTGATTTGCTGCTGTGCTGTTTGGTTAAAACGTTCTATTTTTTGCGAAAGCTCGAGTAATTCCTGTTGCTTTGTCTGCCGCATAAAATCGGAATATCCATCACTCTCGGCCTCAAAAGCCGCCATTTTCTCCTGTTGTTGTCTCTGCATATCGGTAAAAACATCTTCCATGTCTTTTGCCTCTTGCTCAACCACTGCATGAATACTATCTGTATCGGGATGTTTCTGCACCAGCTCCTGTATATTTACGTGGCCAATTTTCAGTGTTGTTTGCGCACTGGCTGAAAGGCCAGTACAACATGCTGATACAAAAAACAATAGTAAAATTCGGATCTTCATTCTTTTTATTTTTGGTGTAAACAAAAGTAAATTAACAATGACGACCACCGCTTTAAGAAACGTTAAAAAACGAACACAGGTAAGTTAACAAACTAAAAAAGAAAGCCTTGTATTCCCTTATTTTTCATGTAATCCTGATCGCGGAGGAAAGGTTTTAATGTAATATTCAACAGTTGAATCGGGAACGGCAACCGGCATATTCCAAAGATCAACAAGTGGTTCTGGATTTAGCACCGGCATTCCTCCCTTTCGTTCAACCAGAGGATTTAAAACAAAGCTGTTTTTTGTTGCATTACTTGCGAGTAAGTTATTCGGTTTCAGAAAGCTATATTCTGAAATAGAATCAACATGAAACGGCTTAATCAGTGCTGAATTGCATTCTTCGCCTAAAATTAAAGGCTTAATGGAGGGCAACGTTTTAAGCGACTGAGGTAAAACACTTTTTTGCCCAAAAACACTAAAACTTATAAATATGAGGAGGATTACACCAGTTATTTTCATCTGTATAAATATTTAATTGATATTTTTTCAACAAGTTATAAAAGAAACTAGTGTTGAACTACTCAGAGAACATTTTTAACATTTCCACGACACTCTCTTTTCTTCTACGGGAAATTGAAACCATATCGCCATTTGATAGCTTCAGTAATCCTCCATCGCGCTTTATATAAGCATTTACATGTTTTAGGTTCACCAAATGTGTTTTATGTGTTCGAACAAACGAATATTCCCGCAGTAAATCTTCAAATTCGACCAACGTTTTAGCCACCAGAAAATGTTTTTCATTTTCGATGTAAATGTGCGAGTAATTTCCCTCTCCTTTAAAATGAATAATCTTTCTGATCTCAATAAACTCAATCCTGTCGCCAACCGGCAGGCCAATTCTCGGATTTTCGGGTTGCTGTAAATTACGATGTAACTCGCGCATTTTCAGGTTTTCATTTTTAAGCTGAATTTGCGCACCTACCTTATTTACGGACTGAACCAACTCTTTGTAATTTATTGGTTTAAGAATATAGTCGGCGGCAGAAAACCGAATTGCCTTTATCGCGTAACTGTCGTATGCAGTTACAAATATGACTTCAAAACCGGGCTTATCGAAATGCTGAAACAACTGAAAGCCATTTTCATTTGGCATTTCAATATCCAAAAAAACGAGATCTGGTTTATTCGTTTCGATTAACAACGCCGCACTTTTAACCGAATCAGCTTCACCAATGATTTTAACACCGGGGCAATGCTCGCGCAAAATTCCGCCAAGGTTTTCGCGGCTATGTTTTTCGTCGTCAACCAATATCGCTTTTAGCATCATTTTAAAGTTCTTCGGGGATCAGAATTTCAACTCTTGTTCCTGAATGATCTCCTAAATCTATAACTTTTAATTCATATTTTTCCTTGTTCTTTTGTTGAAGAATTTCGAGGCGCTCTTTTACCAGTTTTGTTCCTTTCCCATTTTTCTCTCTCGAAATTTCACGGGCCGCAGTACGCCCAATTCCATTGTCTTCAATACAAATTTTCACGCCCGATTCTTCTTTTGCAATTTCAATCTGTAATTTTCGGTTTTCAGACTTATTTTGTAAGCCGTGTATAATCGCATTTTCGGCGAAAGGCTGCATTAACATCGACGGAACCATTGTATTATGGGTATCAACACTTTTATCCAATGAAATCGTGTATTCAAAATCGAAGCGAAGTTTTTCGAGATTCAGGTATTGATTGATCATTTCCAATTCTTCAGCAAGCGACACTTCTTCTTTTTCTGAATTGTTTAATACTTTTCGAATTAGTCCGGCAAAATCGCTTAAATACAAATGGGCCTCGCGGCCCTTGTTTTGCTGAACCAGGTTTTGCACCGAGTTCAAACTGTTAAAAAGAAAATGTGGATTCATCTGGGATCGAATTGCTGTTAACTCCAGTTCCCGCAACCTGCGCTGCCTTTGTTCCTTTCTGAACTTCTGCCGAACACGCCATTTCCAAACAATCCAACTTAAAATAATTACGGTTAAGGTTATCACCAGTAAAAGGATGATCAGCCAAAGCTGAGATTTATTGAGTTGTTTTTTGGAAGGTTCAAGAGTTGCACGAGCTTTTTTAATTGCTTTCTCTGTTTCATTCGCATAACCTGCCATTTTCCCATTTTTGTCGAGAACAGCATAAACATAGGGTTTCTGAAACATCTCGCGGATTGATGCACTATCACTAACAAAAAGCAATTGTTTAGCTACAGGCTCTGCTCTGGAAGTGTATTCTTTCCACCAATCAAAACTGGTATTCTCACACACCATAACAAAATCAATTTCCTGATTTTTCTGCGCATAATCATCAAAGAGATAACGGTTATGTCCAAATCCTTCGGAAATACATATTACGGTTGGTTTACCTTTCGGAAGATCATCAATTGTAACCCTCTTGCCAGACAAATCTAAAAATGAAATTTCAGGAAAAAAATTATCCGATTCTAATCTTTGATGCTGCCCAATTATACTTTCCATACTGGAAACAAGGCTTAAATCGTTGCATCGTTTATTAAACAATTCGGCATTTTCGATTGCATAATTGATCCAGTAATCATCAACACCATTTCTCATGTATACTCTTTGATCAACCACAATTACACTTGCCAGTACATTTGCAATTTCGCGGTATAATGCAGAACCTGAAAGCATTAATCGCATAAACTGTATCCGGCTTTCCATATCTCTGCTATAATCCACGCCAAATCCTGCTGTACGGTTGTTGTTCACTCTCCTAATTCTATTGAATTGATGGGCACAAAAACTTTCTACCATTCTTCGCGAGTATATACCATAGTCATTATACGTATCCTGAATATTGACTTTATCAATGCGGTTCTCCAACTCTCTGAGTTCCGGATCCTCGATGTTTGCATCATCGGAGATAGCCATCAAATTCCCATCTGCATCCTGCGCAACTATTCTAACTACTGCCATTCGTGCGCTGCTAAAATACATGTAAAAACCGGTGTAGATGTAACTTTTGACTTCATTTGAAATAAAGGTAAGCGCTCGTTCATCTATCGTTGTTTTGTATGCTGAAATCAATCTTTCTATCTTTTTGATATTATCGTAAGTTGCCAACAATTCATTCTTTCCGTTTAACTCGTCATTTAACAGGTATCTATACATAAATCCCGGGTCTTGTCTAAAGTCAATCTTCTTGCTTACTTCTGCCATCAATTCAGATTCAGCCCCCCTTGTGCCGCTAAAAGAAATGTCCCAAGGCATTTCCTCGCCTTTTGCGATAAAACCAATTGTATCTCCACTTTCTGCGTAAAACACAAACATTTTAGATCCTTGGTGTTTGTTCTTGTTTTCATTCTCGACATACACAAAACCATCTTGTGGAAAATCGATTTTAGTTTCAAAATATCCATTGTCATCCAACAGAATAGTTCTGTCCTTCATTATTGTTCCAAAAGGATCATTCAGTGTTTTAATATGAATAATGTTACTTAGTGGTTTTTCAATACTTCCAGAAACAACAAGCTTTCTCTCCGCTACTGGTTTTGAATACAGTAGTTTAAAATGTGTTTCAAATACCTGCCAGTCTATTTTACTGCTTCTGTTAAAGCTATAATAGTTCTGGGGCAATGAATCCCTCCGGATTGTAGTATATTCAGAAACTATTCCGTTATCTGTTTCAACCCAATATTTCTTGTATGTTTTGCCAGAAATAAGGCTATTAAAATCGATATCACTGAAAGCTAAAAACTGAGCACCTTTTTTATTCACTTTAAGTTTATCTTTTATTAAACTGTTATTCAGGGTACTGTCATTATCAATTTCGGATTTATGAAACCAAAGAAGGTGATCAACTAAATCAACCTGTTCATTAAGAGTTTTACTGCTAACAGTATTTATTATCCCTTCTCTTTCTTTTCTTTCTATTCCTTGTAATTTTAGAAATTGAAAGAAGCCTTCCAATAACTCAACACGGTTCAGGATTTCCACTTTGCGGGTTTTTAAATCAAGTAAAAATTTGATGCCTGACCGGCACAGGTACATGTTGAATAAACCTCTGCTTCCGCGCTGAAGATTTACGGCACTATAATCGGGAAAGAAATAATCTACTTTATTTATTTTATCTGACTCTATGGGAGTATCATATGAATTCTTAAGAAAAGATAATGAAACGATTGCTTTCTCACCAGATACAAATTTCTCAACATTAAGCCGGACAGATTTTTCTGAAACGGAGAAAACATATTTAGAATTGTTGTCACTAAGTCCATAGGTTTCGTCAATTCTTTCAAATACATATTCATGTCCTTCTTCCAATTTCAATTCAATAACTTTCTTTTGAGCCAAAACTGAAGAGCTAAGAAAAAACAAGAATAATGTCCAGGTAGTTAATTTTAAAGTCATTCGTCTGGTATTTTGTTTTTTCAAATTTGGCAGGAAAAGTTGAGATTTAAAAGCAAGGTTTATTGAACGGCATTGTTGGTTTATTAAACGGAAGAATAAAACGGACACCGAGGTTAATAGACACAAAAAAGGCGATTCGTTAACTCCCGAACCGCCTTTGTATATTTTAATGAAATATCTTCTCTATTCTGCTGGTTTTGCGAAAACAGAATCATCCATGGTCTCGTTCAATTTGATTTCCTCCATCACCATCGACTGCGTTCCCATTGGGGTTTCAATTTCCATTTTACAGCCAAATTTTATACCGTCAATATCTTTGTAGTCGGTTACTTTGGTTTCAATGTTCATTGTTTGTCCCATCTGTTCAATTTTCGCTTTCATTGCCGAAATCAGGTAAGTAGAACCATCCAGATAGTAGTCTTTTACTTGTCCATCAGCATCGGTTAATTTTATGCGGTAAGCTTCTTTTCCATCCAGGTTTACTTTTCCGATAAGCTCGGCAGTTTTCCCTTTTTCAGCATATTTATACAGCTCTCCTTCAAAATCAGCCTGACTCATTGCTTGTTTTAATTCAGGTCCTTTAAGCTCTGTAACTCCACTTCCGGCCATTGGATTCAGCATCCATCCGTTTTCGCCGTCAAAAGCAGTAACAATTTTTTGTCCCATTACTTCCGTTTCCGTTTTAAACTTGTTCGGCTTCTTCATTTGAATAGTCATAGGCATTTCCATACCCATCATACTCATTTTTGCTTTTACGTAAAATGTTTTTACGTCTGCAATTTTTTCTTGTCCGGTTGCCTTATAGTGTTTCGCGAGTACCTCGTCAAGTGTTTGAGCTTGTGTGCCGATGAATGCAAAAAGAACCAGGGCGGTTAAAATTAAAATGCGTTTCATTTTTTTATGTATTAGTTGAAAATAATTTTTTTCTAAATTACAAATAATACCTTTCGAACCAAGTTCAGCCTAAAAATAAATCTCGCCCAGAATATTCTCGTAGGGCACTCCTTTCTCAATCAACAGATCACGTACTTCTACCACCATTAACGCCTTTCCGCAGAGATAATATTTTACGTCAGGTAATTTATCTATCCCGGAAAGGAAGTCGCTGACACGCCCTGGAACCACATCGCAAGATGATTCGCGCGAGCAACAACGAACGTATTCATCGCCCAATGCCCATCCCAGATCGTCTTCAAAATAAAACTGGTTGAGATACGCTACACCATGTATCAGCTTTTTATTATCGCCCAGCCCCGAACGATACATGCTATAAAACGGAGCAATACCGGTACCTGTTGCAATCCACCACGCCGGTTCTTTTGTTCCCAAAAAACTTCCGTAAGGTTTTGAGACCAGAATTTTGTCGCCCGGAATAACTCCCGATAATTTAGGTGTAAGCAAACCATCCTCTTTTATATTGAAAAGAACACGTATTTCGTCTTCCTGGTTGCCGCTACAAATACTATAGATTCGGGGAGGAGTTACCGTATCGAGAGCAATTTTAACAACCTGCCCCGGATGAAAATCAGTATCGCGCCGAAAAGAGATAACATGTACCCCCGGAGAAATTTCTTCGTTGTTGGTTATTGTTTGTTCAAATAAAGGAAACTCTTTGCGATTTGGTTTTGGCATGATGAAATCTTTTTGCGAGAAATCAACGCTGTAGGATCCTAATTGTTCAGAAAAGAAAATGTTATTGCCAGATTTTCATCGGAAACGGTAAACATATTCTTTACATTATAGTACAAGTTGATTTCCTTTGCGCCGGCAATTTCATCCGAGTTACCACTTAACCGCAGCGGAGTTACATGGTGAGCTTTCAACACAACCGTTTCGGGAGCATCAACGCCAATGCCCGGTTGTATCAGTTCCAGCTCGTAATCCACATCAGAGTTATTGGTTATAGAAACCACTTTGCTTTCACCGTTTCTCAGTCTTAACGGAGCCTTTTCAAACTTCAACGAAGCAAAAAACAATGGTTCGAGCAAAGCAGAACTGCCCATTAGTGTATTATCAAAATAAACAGCTGTGCGCTTATTAAACAAAGCCTCCTTAATTCCGCCTTCCGTGCGACTTTTGGCAAAAACCAGCGTTAGAGGCCGGTGCCCGTTATTTACATCCATCGGTCCATGCACGTCGGAATTGGCAAACATGGTAAGTTTCTTTTCAACGGCCCAATCAATTGCTTCCGGGTAATATTCGTTGCTGTTATATACTTCAATACCGTGTAACCGATCGGCATTTAAAAGAGCAGTGTGCTCATCAAACCAAAGCGTTGTGTCGGGCTGCTGTGCTTTCCAACCCGGATGATTCCAAAGTAAAAATGCACCTTGGTCGCGGGCTTCTTTAATAGCATCATTAACATCCTCGCGCTCCAGCAGGTTCGCATTTTTTATAAACAAAGCATTAAGGTGTCCCGGTGGCATACTACGGGTAATTTCAGCAGCCTTAACCAAAATGATATCCAATTGCTTTGCCAGCGGACTTGCAACTTCGAACGAACGATTGTGATCTGCCGTCATATCTTTTGAATGCGGACGGTATTCAATATGATCGCTAATAGCAATTGCGTCTAATCCTTCCCGCCAGGCTTCTTCCACCCGAACGGTTGGCCAAACTGTTCCGTCAGAAAAAACAGTATGCATATGAAAATCACACTTTAGCGTTTTGTAACCTTCAATATTTGGGATACCTATTATTCTGCGTGACTGCGCGTTTGCCACCTGAAACAGAACAAGAGTATATAACAGGAAACCAAGGCTTTTAAAATTCATGTCCGAGAATATTTTGTTTCTAAAAATGGTTACTCAAATATCTCTTAAAATAGACAACATTAAAAGATTTTCATATTATTTTTTTATGAATTGTAAATCAATGGTTAATTTTAGGTGAAAGAACTCTTATATTTTAAATTTTTTAAAAAGACTGTTGTCTATTTTGAATTTTATTCAGATTTTTACATCGTTTTATTATGGAAAGACTATTTAAATATCCAGTAAACCAGAGTCAGGCGGTAGAATTAAAAAAGACGGCTCACAAAAAACACATCTTGCGAGCGATCTATTTTAACGGACCGCTTTCTAATTCCGAACTGGGAAAACAGATTAAACTCAGTACCCCAAAAATAAATAGTCTTTTACTTGAGCTTATTGACGATGGCTTGGTGAAAGAACTCGGACGCGGAGACTCCAGTGGTGGCCGCCGGCCAAATATCTACGGGTTGGTAGAAGATGGATTTTATGTAGTTGGAATAATCATAAATATTACCCGCACAATTATCTCAATTTTTAACAGTTGCAACCAGGAAGTTAGCGGACCACACCATTTCCCGATTCAGATGCAATCTGATATCGAAATCTTCAAACAGGTAAATGAAAAATTGGAGGAGGTTGTGCGAGAAAGCAATATACCTTCTGAGAAGATCCTTGTTGCCGGACTCGAACTTCCGGGCTTGATAAACCTGGAAGAAGGAACTAACAAAACCTACTTCCCCGATGTTAAAAACCTGCTTGATGAGCTGAGAAAAATATTCGGAATTCCGGTATTTTTTAACCACGACACCAAAGTACGGGCATTTGCCGAACAGCATTTCGGACTGGCAAAAGACAAGAAAAATGTGTTGCTACTTCAGGCTGATTGGGGACTGGGATTAGGAGTTATTGTTAACGGAAAATTGTATTCCGGGAAATCAGGTTTTTCGGGAGAATTCGGGCACATACCATTGGTTGACAATGGGCCGCTTTGTGTTTGTGGGAAACAAGGTTGTTTGGAGACATTGGTTTCGGCCAAAGCAATTGCCCGCCAGGCGAGAGAAGCCATACAATCCGGGAAATCGTCGTTGATCCAGGAATTGGTACACGACGATCTGGATAAAATAGATATTACAATAGTGATTAAGGCAGCCAATGCCGGAGACCAGTTTGCCATTTCTCTTTTCTCGGAGGTTGGTAAGTGGCTCGGAAGAGGAATTGCTTTTTTGATTCAGATATTTAATCCCGAACTAATAATTATCAGCGGACAAGTGGCCGTTGCAAACCAATTTATTTTAGCGCCAATTCAGCAGGCTATAAACACTTACAGCAACAGAGACATTAGTAACGATTCTGAAATTAAATTCTCTGAACTGGGAGCAAAAGCCGGTACAATGGGTGCAGCAGCTTATGCTTTGGAACAAATCTCGAAACAAAAAACCTAACGGGGTTAAATTGCAGAAAGTAAAAGTCTGCAGTACTTTTTAAAAGAGAGCTTGTTTTATCGTATAAGCAGAAAACAAAAGCCAAGATTGAAAATATATAAAGATGAAAACGAATTTAACGGCAGTAGAACAAGCATTTGTTGAGGAAACAAATTTAAAAGCAATTACAACCAAAGTTCCTTATATAGCTACAGATAGCTTCCCAAAACTGGGCCTGCTTTCCGCACTAAGTTTTTTAGAATGGGTAAGTAGCAATCCAGAAGGCATGGTAAGTCTTCCTACAGGAAAAACAGCACAGTATTTCCAGTATTACACTCATTTTTTACTCGACAACTGGAACAACGAAGAAGGAAAAGCGTTGCGCGAAAAATACGGATTGTCTGAACTTTCGAAACCCGATTTAAGTAGAATCTCTTATGTACAAATGGGAGAATTTTTCCCAATCGACCCGAAACAACACAACAGTTTGTACAACTATGCGGTTAAGCATTATATTGAGGATTTTGGTTTCGACAAAGAAAAATCTTTACTGATTAATTCTGACGAAATTGAGCTGGCCAACGGCTTACATTATTCAGAAGTATTCCCGGATAATAAAATTGACCTTTCCTTGCGCTACCGCGAAGCAAAAACGCAACAGGAACAAATTCAAAAAGCTTCAATCTTTAAAATTGATGACTGGTGTAATGCCTACGAAAATAAAATCAGGAAAAAAGGTGGTATAGGTTTCTTTTTAAGCGGAATTGGTCCCGACGGGCACATTGCATTTAATACCCGCGGATCGGATCATTTTTCTGCAACCCGCCTTACTGAGACCAATTTTGAAACTCAGGCTGTAACAGCAGTTGATCTTGGAGGTATTGAAGTTTCGAGAAAACGACTTGTAATTACAATTGGATTGGGAACATTAAGAGCCAATTCGAAAAACAAAGCTATAATTTACGCAGCCGGTGAAGCAATTGCTGACGTTATCAAGCAGTCGTTGGAAAGTAAACCAACTGTTAATTACCCGGCAACATCATTGCAGTGGCTCGAAAATGCCCGCTTTTATGTGACAGAAGGCGCAGCAGTAACACTCGACGATGCGATAGATTGCTATTACAAATGTACCCCCTGGAACCATCAGAAAACAGAGCGTGCTGTTATTGAGCTGTGTAAGAAGATCAACAAATTTGGTTCGAAACTGGAACTTGCTGATCTGAAAGCTGATAAATATTGCAGCATGATTCCGGATTTGAACGAGAATACGGTTCAATCTGTAATTGATTCAATTGAAGCGAAACTTAAAAAAGGTATGGAGCGCGAGAAAAACCAGATTTACTATCATACTGGTCCGCACCACGACGATATTATGTTGGGAATTATGCCAACAACCAACCGCCAATCGCGCGAAGCCAGTAACGAGATGCACTTCTCGGTAATGACTTCGGGTTATACTGCTGTTACCAATACATTTCTGAGTGAATTGCTTATTGAAACTCGTGACCTTTTGGAGCACAACAAAATAGAAATGGTAAAATTCCCCGACTTCTTCAACGAAGGCTACCTTTATAAATGGGACAAAGACATTTACCACTACTTGGATAGTATTGCTGCACAAAACGACGAAGAAAAACGCAGAGGAGTGTGCCACAGAGCTGTAAGAGCCTTGGTTACTATTTGGGATATAAAAAATGAAGATGATCTTTTGGCGGTAATCGATGAAATTGTAACAGTTCTGCAAAACTGCTACGATGGAGGACCAAACCCACCAAAAGTTCAAAAGCTAAAAGGTATGATCCGTGAGTTTGAGGAAGAACTGGTTTGGGCACACTACGGAACAATGGTGAAAAATGTACACCACCTTCACCTTGGATTCTACCGTGGCGAATCAAGTTACGAGAACGATGTACTTCCAATTCTTGAGGATTTCAGAAAATATAAACCAACGGTAATTAGTTTGGCCATGGATCCGCAGGGAAGTGGACCTGACACCCATTATAAAGTTTTGCAGGCAGTTTCTAAAGCAGTTGATGCATGGAGCAAAGAAGAAGACCTGAGTAACTTGCGTATTGTTGGATACCGGAATGTGTGGTTCCGATATAACCCGTGGGATGTTGAGGTATTGGTTCCGGTGTCGTTGAATTCATTAGCAACTCTCGAGAAATCGTTTAAAGAATGTTACATTACACAGGTTAATGCCTCGTTCCCCAGCTACCAGCTTGATGGTGCATTTAGCGACCTTACACAACGTGTTTGGGTAGAACAACACAAGCAAATTCAGTTGTTATTGGGTAAAAACTATTTCTACCAAAACGAATCGCCACTTTTACGTGCTACACACGGAATGATTTACCACCGCGAACTTACAGTTGAGCAATTCCTTGAAGAATCGCAAAAACTTGGTAAAGCAATGGAGAACTAAGACGATTAATAAAATTTAAATAATAATGAAGTTAGTAATACATCAAAACTACGAAGAACTTAGCCAGTGGGCTGCAGATCATATTGCCGAAAGAATTAGCCAATTCAACCCCACCTCTAACAATCCTTTTGTACTGGGCTTACCAACAGGTTCAACACCAATTGGTACTTATAAAGCGTTAATTGAACTGTACAAAGCCGGAAAAGTATCGTTTAAAAACGTAGTTACTTTCAATATGGATGAATATGTGGCTATTGCTGAAGATCATCCAGAGAGCTACCACAGCTTTATGTTCGAAAACTTTTTTAATCATATTGATATACCTCGCGAGAACATTCACATACTGAACGGAAATGCAGCCGATTTAGATAAAGAATGTGAAGAATACGAAGAGAAAATAAAAAGTTTCGGTGGAATTAAATTGTTCATGGGAGGAATGGGAGCCGATGGCCACCTGGCGTTTAATGTGCCAGGATCGTCACTTCAATCACGCACCAGACTGGTAAACCTGAATTACGATACCATTGTTGCCAACTCTCGCTTTTTCGACAACGATTTGAGCCAGGTTCCAAAACAAGCTTTAACAGTTGGCGTACAAACAGTACTCGACTCAAAAGAAGTTCTTGTTCTGGTAAACGGTTACAAAAAAGCCCGCGCGCTGCAGAATGTCGTTGAAAACGGAATGAACCACATGTGGACACTTTCTGCTTTGCAAGCTCACCCCAACGGAATAATTGTTTGCGACGAAGAGGCTACTATGGAGCTAAAAGTCGGAACAGTAAAATATTTTAAAGAATCAATCTGAATAACAGATAATTGAATGCAAGCAGCTCTGACTTATGGTTAGGGCTGTTTTTGTATTGCGCCTTTTCTAGCTTTAATCCTAAGCCCTCTAGATAATTTCAATGTTTCTTTTGAGCTAACTTAAAAAACATTTTAACTCTCCCTGTCGAAAACATAAGTCCCAAAATCTAACCAATTTTCTACAAGATATGGCAAATTAGATAATGCTAAAAAAATCCGCAAACTGTCCCCAATTGGGTAGCTGCGGATTTTACTCTAACAAGGTATCTGTTATAAAAGGTATTACTCTGCAACGCTACAGAATAATATTTTTTTACTTATACTTCATCAATAAATTTCTTGATTTCGTCTTTCGCTTTACCTGTTTTCTTCTGAATACGGCCGATTAACTCATCTTCTTTTCCCTCAGTATAGGTAAGATCATCGTCGGTTAAATCTCCGTATTCTTGTTTCAATTTTCCTTTAATAAGATTCCAATTTCCTTTCATTTTGTCTGTAGTAGCACTCATACTATAAATTTTAAATGGTTAATACTAAATTATTTGTTTTAGGCAACTTCTTTTTTGATATCGCTCAATTGTTTAATTGCGGTTTTAATAAAAAAATGTTGTTCGGCAAGGGTTTCGTGCAGGTAACTTGGCAGCGCCGGATCGGTCAATACTTTGTTATAGGTTTCAATCGCGGCCTGCTCTCCGTTCATACTTTCTTCAATCACATTCTCATTTGTGGTTGTGCCAAGAGTTGCTTTTGCTCCCAGCCAAGCTCTATGAAAAAAACCTTTTATGGTTCCGTCGGTATTTAATTCGATCCCGAGTTTCAAAACTTCGTCTTTTATTTGCTCAATAAATAGTTTTCGTTGTTGAGAAAGGCGTAAAAACAAAGTTTTTAAATCGTTGTATTCAATTTTTTCTGCAGCTTTTTCGTAGCCTTCAGCTCCGTCTTTACAAATGTCAAGAATCTTCTGCATGTCTTCAGCTAACTTTTTTTTGTCCATAACTTTCTTTTTTATCAATGTTTCCAATTCTGTTCCTGATTATTTTGTAAGCAAATGCTAAGAAATACCCGATTTTAAAGGTCTGAAAAAGCATTTCTGATAATGTATATGAAATAATCCTTCCAAAATTACCGGAGAACACCAATAATGAATAAATCACTGTTTCACAGATCATTAAAAACCAAAAGAATTGTAGCGGGGTGTAACAGATTGTGTGGAAAAGCACACTCTGTGTAGATAAAATGACACAGAATATTTTATTCAAGGAGTTGCCTGCACTTTATGTTTGATGGTTGAAAATGGGAGAAGCAAAACCTTGGCTCACCTATTTTTTACTTTTTGTAGCGGTTTAAGAAAGCGCTTGGCAAAACGCCAAATTTCTCTTTAAAGCGCTTTGAAAAAACACTTTTGTTTTTATACCCAACGCTTTCTGCCACTTCTTTTATCGAGAGGTTTTCTTCGGCTAAAAGTAGTTTTGCATGGTTTAACCGTTCGTTGCGAAGGTACTGGTTGATGGTCATTTCATACAAACGCTTAAAGCCTTTTTTTAGTTTGGTTGCGTTGGTGCCGGTTAATTCTGCCAACTCTTCTATGCTGGGAGAGTTCTGAAGATCTTGCGTAAGTATATTTTTTGCTTTTAAGATAAGTTTTACATCTGTTTTTCGGAGAATGGCCTGTTTAGATATTGATTTTTGATCGTCCCGGTATTGCTTAATCTGCATCCAAAGCAAATCTAAAATCTTCGATTCCAGAAATATTCTTCGGACCATTCCGTTGTGCGAATTGTTTTCAATTTCATTCAGGCATTCCGAAATATTCAGGCTATAATCAGATTGGTAAAGAAAATGGTCGGTATTTTTTGTGTCTTTAAACAAGCCCGAAAGCTTATCCGGAACTGTATGCAAATCTTTTTTAATTTTCGGCAGGAACTTTTCTCTATCAATATCAAGTGCGAAATAAGATATTTTTTTATGTGGCGGAATTATAATCATTTGCGAATTTTGATTTGCACTTGCAGCAATCGATCCAATCATGGGACCCAGTTTATAACGAAAATTATCTGCATTTAAAACATGGATAAGCTCGCCTTTTTCACAGAAAATAAAACGAATCGGTTGATTTTTTCCGCATTCAAATCTAAAAACAGTATCGGTAAAAAAGGTACAGTTAATTCGTGTAAACCCAATACCATCTAAAAAGTCAATTCCTTTAATTACTCCCTCTCCGCTTCGCTTGGGTAACGAAATGCATATTTCGGCGCCTTCGCAGTGCAACTTTACTCTGTATTTCTCCGAAAGAGTTTTTATAACGCCCTGGGGTTCAAAGGTAGTTAAGGTTATTTCCATTTTTCCCTATGCACTTTTTATATACATAATGTTTCAATCGGGTTTATTTGTAACTCGAAAAGGTGAGTTCAAAGTCCTTCATGAGATTTCTATTAATTTAGATTTAAAATTATCAAAATAGCTCAATAATCAGAGCAAGAAAGACAAATAATAACAGGCCAAACTTAAAATTTTATACGGCTTGTGGTTAAGCATGAAATACCAATTTTTGTTTTATATGAACATGATAAACCCTTTCTGTTAAAACCCTAAATTGCAAAATATGAAAAAAATGGAAGAGATTTCGATTAGAATAGGAGACCTTATGGCTGGAGACGAAATCTCTGAAGAGCTTTCTTTATATGAAAACTGGCTGAATGAGCAGCTCACCCGAATACGTAACTTTAAACAAAGTAAAAAACCTTTAATTTATAACCGACAGATTTTTGATGCCATTTGCCTTAACTCGGTGTTAATAACCAGCTATGATTTTAATGTAATAAAAAGCACCGGTTTTTTTAGCTACATTTTTGCGTTAAGCAAAGCAACGCCTTTTAATTACAGCTTCCTGGATTTTATTGAAGAATCACACAAAGCCGAATTCTTATCTTTTTTTAACATGAACCAAACGAGTGAATTCATGTTTTTATACGAGACAAGAATTCAGCTTTCAGAGTTATTGGGGTTTAGGGTAATTTTTAAAGTTATGCCGTTGGCGCACAAACGACAGTTTCTGATGTCGATAAAAAACATCCAGGCTCAGGGAGAGAACAACTCTAACCCGCTATGGGGATTTGAGGACGACGAATGTTTGCGCAGAAATGGAATAAGCCTGCTGTTGTTTGGCCGCGAATATGAACTAATTGACAGGGTAGGCGCTGAAAACAGGTTATTTACTCAGAATGATTCTTCGTTGAAAAACCTGTTTAATGCCTGCATACCGGAATATGCCAAACGAATTTACCCTTTTGTTAACCGGGCATTAAAAGGGATGTTTAATAGCGGCGAAATTCGTATTGAAGAAAATGTTTTCGATATACATGCATTTCCGGTTAGAGATACAAATGGTTTTACTTATGCAACCGTAATTCTCACAAAAAATAGTACCAATTGACAACTAATTTGAGCTTTAAACTCATTTAAGCTTCTTCATTTCTTTATCGGTATTAACCTTTATCATTTCGCAGTTTCGTTTAAAGTTCCCCCCTTAAAAAAGACTGACATAATTTCATAAAAAGCAAAGAGCCCTGACTTAATAGCCAAGGCTCTTTTGGGATAAGTAATCCCGAATTGATTGGTGTAAACACGAACCGAAAATACATTATTATTAGCTTTCAAACAACATGTTTTATGTGCAATATTTCAGAATTTAAACAAAAGTAAGAGGGCAGTAAAAATGGGCTATTCCCGGGGTTTGATTGACTTCATCGGTTTGATAACTACTTCTGCCTTACATGATGGACAATTGTAGATTTCGCAGCCAGTACAGGCGAAACAATTGCTACAAATCCGGGGCCCGTCCAAGTTCGAAAATTCGATTCCGCAAGCTTCGCAACGATAATATTTCTCCCGACGTTGACCTAGCATTAAACAAAGGATTTTCCGATACGCAAAATCCCAAACATAAGTACCAGTGTAAAAATAATCGCAGCACCCGATGGAATATCCATAAAGTAGGAAATAAACAGGCCAGCAATTGTTCCGACAAAGGCGAAAACAGACGAGAGAATCAATAACTTTTTAAAGTCTTTGGTAAATAAGTTGGCCGATGCTTGTGGGATAGTCAGCAGCGACAGGATCAGAATAATCCCTACCACTCTGATATTCAACACAACAGTTAGCGCAATCAATATAATAATCAAGTAATTGTACAATTGAACAGGCAAGCCCGCAGTGCGCGCAAATTCCTCATCGAAAGCGACATACAGGATATTCCGGAAAAAGAGGACAAAGAAAGAAATAATTACCACATTCAATATAAACATCCACCACAACTCCGAGTTGGTAACAGTAAGAATGTTTCCGAAAAGATAGCTCATTAAATTTGGCGTATAACCGGGTGTCATAAACACAAAAATAATTCCGAGTGCCATTCCCAGCGACCACCAGATAGCGATAGACGAGTCTTCACGAATTTCGGCAACTTTGGTGAAAAACTGAATACCAAGTGCTGATGCAACAGCAAATAAAACAGCTCCTACCAACGGATTAAAACCTAGTAAAAATGCCAACCCGATTCCGCCAAAAGAAGCATGCGTAATTCCACCACTGATAAACACAATGCGGCGCGAAACAATGTAACTGCCAATTATACCACAAGAAATACTGGCAAAAACTGCAGCTAAAAATGCTTTCTGAAAAAAATCGTAGGAAAAAAGTTCAATAAGTGCGCTCATATTAATGATGATGATGCTTTAAAACGGTATGTGGTATCTCTCCGTGCGAAATAACCTGAATCGGACAGTTATACGAATCAAGTTGCTCGGCCGTAATATTGTTACTCGGGTGATAATGTAATTGTTTATTTACACAGGCTATCGTTTTTACGTGGCTAACTATTGTACCCACATCGTGCGACACCAAAATAATGGCAATTTCCTTGTTCAGCTTTAACAACTTTTCGTACAATTCA
Source organism: uncultured Draconibacterium sp. (assembly GCA_963677455.1). Lineage (GTDB taxonomy): Bacteria > Bacteroidota > Bacteroidia > Bacteroidales > Prolixibacteraceae > Draconibacterium. The sequence goes on along the minus strand of OY781971.1, from coordinate 5,255,558 downwards.
CCCTCAAAACGGTTATCAACAAAAGTATCTGGCTCGTCAAGAATTAGCAATTTGGGCTCGCTTATAAGTGCCCGGCACAAAAACACGCGCTGCATTTGCCCTCCCGATAATTCACCAATGGCTTTCTTCCGAATTTCGGTTAGCCCCATATCTTGTAGCAACTGCATCGCTTTCTCGTTGCTCTCTGCCTTCGATCTTTTCTTTCCTACCATGATTGAACCGGACAGAACCACATCCAATACTGTTATCGGAAATTTTCGATCGATATAACGAACCTGTGGCAAATAGCCAATCGGTTTCTTTCGTCCATTCAAATCTCTGCCAAACGATATTTTTCCCTGGGAGGGTTTCTCCAAACCAAGAATCAATTTCAGCAAAGTCGTTTTCCCTCCACCGTTTGGGCCAATTACACCCAAAAAATCCTTCTCAAAAACACTGAGGTTTACCTTCTCCAATACGGGTGTTTTGTCGTACCCAAAGCTTAGGTTATCTATTTTTACGAGTTCTTCCATTAAAAATTTAAGATCAAGAGATCAGTCATACTTTTTAGGTTTTCTTCCCACTCCGGATTAAGCGGCCAAACCTGTTCTATTTTTCCGTCAATTTCATCGGCAAAAACACGAGCATGGTCACGGTCGAATTCACTCTGGATGTAGATTACATGAATGTCTTCGGCATTGGCCATATCAACCACAGACTTTAAATGTTGTGGGGTTGGTTCCTTTCCTCCCGTTTCCAGCGAATACTGGTCTAAGCCATATTCGCGCGCATAGTAAGATAAGCTGGGATGAAACACAATAAACTTTCTGCCCTTGTAAGGCTCAAGTCTGCTTTTTAATTCGGCATTAAGCACATCACATTCTCCTGCAAACTTCTTATAGTTGGCCTTATATTTTTCTGCATTTTCTGGTTTTAACTTTACTAACTCATCCAAAATAGTTTTTACCATCTCTTTTACCATAACCGGAGAAAGCCACGTATGTGGATCAATCCCATCCATGTGCACATGGTCGCCATGTTGCTCAACTTCATCGGCAATTAAATCAAGGCCTTCAGAAATATTCACCACTTTCATGTTCTTGTTAGCTTCTGTCACTTTATCCTTCCACGAATGCTCGAACCCAATGTAGCCAATTCGAAACCATATCGCCGACTTTGCAATATCTTTTAATTGCGAAGGAAGCAAAGTGTAAGCTGCCGGGCTCGATCCAGGTGGAATTAATAGATTTATTTTGAAATCATCACCGGCAATTTTCTCAACAAATGTTCGCTGCGGTAAAATACTAACCGTAATAACATCGGCACCGGCTTCGTCTTTTCTATCTTTTTGAGTTCCGCATGATGCAAGGAAACCTAAGATTATCAATACAATTGTAAACTGTTTCATGAGATTCTGTTTTTACTATTCCTCTAAAAACAATAATTTACAAATTTAGTTTTATGTTTTTGAAATACCCCCTATTCTTTCACGACTTTCTTTTTTTCGGTTCTTTTGGTGGAACCGGATCATAACCATGAGTCCCCCACGGATGACAACGCGAAATACGTTTGACAGTCAGTAGAAACCCCTTAAAAGGCCCGTGAATTTTAAGCGCTTGAACAGCATATTCTGAACATGTTGGAATGTGTCTGCACGAAGCAGGTGTCCACGGCGAAATGGCATACTTATAAATATAAATCGGAATAAGAAGTATCCATCCCAAAACCAGCAATATTTTTTGTTTCAATTTATTCATTTTTCAGAAAATGCTTCACTAAAAATCAAAGCGTGCCGAAAATTACTAAGAATCTGTCTTAATAAAAGTTAACACGTCTTTTTTTACTCAGAATTTACCCCAAACCGATAATTTGTCTTTAGAGAATTGTATAATATTTTTAAATTTGCTGAACTACAGCTTAATCGCTAAATCTTAAAAAATTAATTAATAATTGCACAATGAAAAAAGTTACAATTGGTGTTGATATTGGTGGTACAAATACTGCCATTGGGGTAGTAGATTCGGAAGGAAATGTGATGGTAAAGGACAATATTTCAACACCTTCTCACGGAGATATTGATCGATACATCTCTGATTTGGCACAAGCCATTAAAGAATTGGCAAAATCGGTTAAACTTCTGAACGAAGACATTGAAATACTTGGAGTTGGAATTGGAGCTCCAAACGGCAACTATTATAGCGGAACTATTGAATATGCGCCAAACCTGTCGTTTCAAGGGATGGTACCTTTTGTTGAATTGCTTCGTAAACATTTCCCAGACATGGAAGCGATTGCACTAACAAATGATGCAAATGCTGCTGCTCTTGGCGAAATGATTTATGGTGGAGCCAAAGACATGAAAAACTTCGTAATGTACACACTTGGAACAGGTGTAGGAAGTGGTTTGGTTGTTAATGGTGATTTAGTTTATGGCCACGATGGTTTTGCCGGCGAATGCGGACACACTACTTTAATTCCAAACGGCAGACTTTGTGGATGTTCTGCTCTGGGACATTTAGAAGCATACTGTTCTGCTCCGGGCATGAAAAGAACGGCTTTTGAGTTGATGGCTCATTACAATGCAACCGACAGTTTGCTTGCTGACAAATCGTTCAAAGAATTGGATTCGAAAATGATTTTTGATGCAGCAGAAAAAGGAGATAAAATCGCACTCGAAGTATTCGAGAAAACAGGCGAATGGCTGGGACAAGGCTTGGCCGATACTGTTCATTACCTGAGTCCTGAAGCTATATTCCTTTTTGGAGGCCCAACAGCTGCCGGCGATTACATTTTCAAACCAACGAAGAAATACATGGAAAAATTCCTTCTTCCTATTTTCAAGGATAAAATTAAAATTCTTCCATCTAAACTAAAATCAGGCGATGCGGCAATTGTTGGTGCAAGTGCATTGGTTTGGAAAGAACTGGAAAAGTAATCTGATCCAATATATTACACAAAGGCGGAATGTTAAAACTCCGCCTTTTTTTGTGTCTTCTCATGCTCACTTCTGTTTTGTATCTTTAGCAAATGATTCGCTCACTTTGGATAACATTTCTTCTGCTCATCTTGCTTTCCTCTGTAAAAGGACAGGATATTCTTCTGGGGGAAAAGGGGCTCATTGAAAAAGAGAAACAAACTTTTATCCAAACACAGACATTTAAGGAGAACAGCAGCTATAAAAAAACCGATTTTTTATACCAGCGGATGGAATGGGAAGTTGATCCGGCCGTCCGGTACATTTCAGGAAAAGTAACCAGTTATTTTAAAAGCAATATCGAACACCTCGATTCAATTCAGATCGATCTTCATCGGAATATGGGAATCGATTCGATTACAAGAAACGTAGAAACACTTGACTTTTCACATACCGATAATAAAATCTCGATCTTCTTTCCTGAACCTATCCATCAAGGAGAAATCGATTCATTTTCAGTTTACTACCACGGAATCCCAACAAGTTCAGGATTTGGATCTTTTGAAACCAATGTACACGGGGAAAATCAAACACCGGTACTTTGGACACTTTCAGAACCTTACGGCGCAATGGAATGGTGGCCTTGCAAACAGTCGCTTACCGATAAAATTGACTCGATTGATGTTATTGTAACAATTCCGTTGGCATACAAAACTGCCAGCAATGGCATTCTGGTTAAAAACCAAATTGTAGGCGATAAACGAATCATGCATTGGAAACACCGCTACCCTATCGCAACCTATTTGATTGCAATTGCGGTAACAAATTATGCAGTATACTCGGATACTTTGTTTCTGGACGACAATCGTACAATAGATATCCTGAACTATGTATATCCTGAAAATTTAGACGCTGCCAAATCACAAACTCCGGTTACAGCCGAAATAATGGAGCTTTATAATGAACTAATTGGAGAATACCCTTTTGCTAACGAAAAATACGGCCACGCACAATTTGGCCGGGGAGGTGGAATGGAACACCAGACCATGAGTTTTATGGGATATTTTAGTTTTATGTTGATTTCGCACGAACTTGCTCACCAATGGTTTGGAGATTATATTACGCTTGGTTCATGGCAGGATATTTGGCTTAATGAAGGTTTTGCTACCTATCTCAATGCACTCTCATACGAACATCTTTTGCCAGACGAATGGCCCGTTTGGAAAAAAACGAGGGCCGAAAGTATATTGAGCTCGCCGGGTGGCTCGGTATTCGTAACAGATACAACTTCTGTCGGACGTATTTTTAATACTCGCCTTTCGTACCATAAAGGAGCCTACTTATTACACATGCTAAGATGGGTACTGGGTGATGATGATTTCTTCGCCGGAATTCGAAGCTATTTTAACGACCCGGAGATTGCGAACGGCTTTGCTACAACCGACCAACTTATTCAACATCTGGAAACTGCGGGAGATACAACCCTACAAGAGTTCTTTGAAGATTGGTATTATGGTGAAGGATATCCGATTTATACTTTGAAATATGAGCAGCAGGAAAATAACGAAGTAACAATAGAACTCTCGCAAACCACCTCACACAGCTCTGTTGATTTCTTCGAGATGCCCGTTCCGGTACGTCTGTATAATGCAGACAGAACGCAGTCTGCTGACTGCAGGCTTAACAGCACGCATAATAATCAGAATTTTACTGTGAATCCGGGATTTGAAGTTGCCGCAATTGAATTTGATCCGGATTACTGGCTGCTGAGTAAACACGAACAAGTTGTTGATGTTCACAGCATAAAATTGGGTAATATTATTGTTTATCCAAATCCGGCACACAACAAAATATTCATTTCATTGCCGTCCGAAACAACAATCGTTTCAGTAAAATTATATTCGTTGGATGGAACTATTGTGAAACGATTCTCCGGACAACTAACGACGCTGGATATTCATCAAGTATCTGCCGGAATTTATACACTTTTGCTAGAAACTAACAATGGAATTTATACAGATAAGATTGTAAAAACGAACTAACTACCAGTTAAACCGGATCGTTTGTTTCAGATCAGGATGCAGACTTAGCGGCACCGGACTTATTCCTGCAACACTTTCAACCAGCTGTTTCTCTTCTTCAGAATAACCTTTTTTAGGAAAAGTAAACTCCACAATAACTTCACCAACTCGGCGCGGATCCGAAGCCATTATTTTTGTTACATCAACCTGAGTTCCTTCAATATCAATATTATTGTCTCGTGCTTTAATCCCCATAATTGTCATGATACAACTTCCAAGAGCAGTTGCCAACAAATCGGTGGGTGAAAAGAACTCGCCTTTCCCGCGATTGTCGGTTGGTGCATCAGTAATCACTTTATTTCCTGATTGTAAATGCTCGTTTTCAGTACGGAGTTCGCCCAAATAAATCGTTTTAATTGTTGTCATCTTTCTCTATTTTCAATGCATATAAAGATACAATATTTTCATATCACCATAGTTGCCGAGGCTTAGAAGCTGTACTCGCAATTGATCTCATTTTCCTATAAAAGGAACATTAATCACTACATGCACTCCTATTCATTTCATCTCCAAATTATTTGTAGGTACAACATAACAGAAATAGAACACGTTTTTTCGTATATTCGTGGCACCTTTTACAATTAAAGTAACACTATGTCGGTTTCTCGTTTTGGGGTTTCATTAGATGAAGAGCTGTTAAAGTCTTTGGATAACTATGTGTTAGACAATGGTTTCTCTAACCGGTCGCAGGCTATTCGACACCTGATTGAAAAAAATATGGTGGAAGAAAAATGGAAATGCGATAACATTGTTGCAGGTGCAATTGTGTTGGTTTTTAGCTACTCCAAAACCGAGATTCTAAAAAAATCATCCGCTATTCAGTCTGAATACAGAGACATAGTTTTGTCAAATCAAGGATTTTTCCTGAACGACGTAAACTATATGGAAGTTATTTCGGTAAAAGGACCGTCGAAAATATTAACCGAAGTTTCCGAAAAGTTGATCAGTCTGAAAGGCATTCAACACGGGAAGCTGGTAATGAGCAAAGCCGGATAATTTTTTTGGCCCAAGAGTAACACCAAATTTTAAAATAGTAACACGATTTAATCTTATGAAAAAATTACTTCCACTGGTTCTCTTCTTCTTTGTTTATGAGTTTTCTCTTGCACAGATGTATTCAATGACAGAAGACACCATACAAATTGATGAAGTTGTAGTAACCGGTTCACCAGTGAAAGTCAACCGCAACAACGTTCCGATGGCTGTTTCGGTCGTTAACCAGGCTCAAATTGAAGCATCGGACGAATCTGCAATCCTTCCTATTTTAAATGGCCGGGTGCCCGGTTTATTTGTTACAGAACGGGGTGTCACCGGTTTTGGTGTTGCAGCTGGTTCTGCCGGGCAAATTAGTATTCGCGGAATTGGAGGTAACCCAACTACAGGAGTTCTGATGTTGATTGATGGACATCCGCAGTTCATGGGAATAATGGGACATCCGCTGCCCGATTCTTATGTAGCATCAGATGTTCAGCGGGTTGAAGTTATCCGTGGGCCGGCATCCATTCTTTACGGATCGAATGCAATGGGTGGTGTGATCAATATTATTACGAAGAAGCAAAATACCGACGGAATTCATGGCAATGCAAGGCTTTCATACGGCTCGTACAATACACAAAAATATATGGGCTCACTGGGTTTTAAAAAGGATAAATTCAGTGCCTTCGTTTCAGCAAATCACGACCAAACCGATGGACACCGGCCACATTCCGATTTTAAAATCAATAATGGCTATCTGAAACTTGCATACGAAATTAACGCTCATCTTTCTGCAACAACGGATTTGAGTGTAGCCAAATTTAAAGCCGCCGATCCAGGACCGGATACACTTAATGCTTCGCCAGGCGAGAAAATTGACATACTGCGTGGCTACTGGGCTTTTTCGTTGTTAAATGAATACGAGAAAGCTTCCGGAGCGTTAAAACTCTTTTACAATTTTGGTGAACACGAAATTACCGATGGTTTTCATTCCAACGATCACAACTACGGAATTAACATGTATGAAGCGTTTAATTTTTTTAAAGGAAACACCATAACTACCGGCTTCGATTTTATGAACTACGGCGGACTGGCCGAAAACGAAATACTTGCAAATGGCAATGGAGTTGTGTTTGCCGATTCAACAATTACTGAATACGGTTTATATGCTTTTACCCAACAGGAATTTGGGAAACTGGTTCTTAACGCCGGACTGCGTTATCAACATCACAGTGAATATGGTGAGATTTGGATACCCTCGGTTGGCTTTTCATATGGTATTGAAGAAGGAATGGCGTGGAAAGGAAACGTCTCTAAAGGATTTAGAAGCCCGACCATGCGTGAGCTCTTTATGTGGGGGCCAAATCCTGCTCTTAATCCTGAAACAATATGGAACTACGAGACAGGGATCCTAAAAACTTTTGCCAACAATAAAATGCAGGCTGAGTTGACGGTGTTTCTAGTTGAAGGAAACAATCTGATCGTAAATGTTGGCCCTCCAAATGGTTACCTGAACAGTGGTGAAATATCGAATAAAGGACTTGAATTTGCATTAAAGGCTGAACCAACAAGCAATCTTTCGTTGGATGCAACTTATAGCTACATCGACATGAAGAGTCCTGTTTTTGCAACACCAAAACATCACCTGTTTTTAAGTGCAAGTTATCGGCTTAATAAGTTAACAATTTTAGCAAATCTGCAGCAAATATCAGATCTCGACAACGAGCCAAGCCCTGCTGTAAACAACGAAAGTTATACACTGCTTAATGCAAAAGCGATGTACCAAATTACACCTAATTTAAAAGCTTATTTGAGTGGAGAAAACTTACTGGATACCGATTACGAAGTGAACCGTTTTTATACCATGCCCGGAGCTACAGTATTTGCAGGTTTAAATGTTACTTTCTAGAAATAAATATTTAGCGGTTTTGAAGTTCGTTCCGGAAGGAAGTTTTAACACAGCGAAATCCAACATAAGATTTTGCAGTATCCTGGTATTCAAAAGTACGGGTTGAAGTTTGAATAAAATAAGCAATGTCCTTCCACGAACCACCACGAATTACTTTTCGTTTCATTACCGGAGGATCATCGGGGCGGGCATTGTACTGAATCTCCGGATTTAGATCGTGGATCATATCATAGCCGGCTTCAAAATAAGCAGTAGAAGTCCATTCTGCTACATTCCCGGCCATATCGTAAACACCGTAGGGGTTTGGATCAAACTGCCCAACCTTCATCGTATTTGTCGATGTTTGACTATCAGCGACGTAATTTCCCCGGTTAGGTTTAAAATTTGCAACAAAACATCCATTTACATTTCGGGCATAATAACTTCCCCATGGGTATTTGTTATTCATCATTCCACCACGGGCCGCCACTTCCCATTCACTCTCGGTAGGCAATCTATAGCTATGTGATGGCGCTGTTTCTTCTTTCTCAAGCGCAAAACTCTTCAAGGTTGACCGCCAATTACAAAATGCCTTTGCCTGCTTCCAGGTTACTCCAACAACCGGATAATCATCGAAAGCCGGATGAGAAAAATATTTCAATGTGTAGGGCTCATTATAAGTGTATGCAAAATCCCGAATCCAACAAAGAGTATCGGGGTATACAGGTACTGATTCACGCATTAAAAACGAACTTCTGTTTTCAACCGGAACAAGTTCCCCTTTTTCGTTTACTAGGTTACCTTCATACTTTTGAGTATCGTAATTGTATGCATTGCTTCTTTTGGCAGCCTGCTGATAGTCAATCCAATAATATTCGTAAATCAACTTGCGGGTATCAATTATTTTCTTAAATCCAAACCGATCCTGATCAGGTAGGTACATTTCCTCCATTGCATTCTGGTATTCCACGTCACCCCACTCAATGCGTTCATCCCAGTTTATCTCCGGCGGATCAATCGGATATCCATATTCATCCTCGGTTATCAGAAAATCGGTAAATGTTTGGCCTAACAGTTCACGCGCTCTTTTGTCGCGCACCCAATAAACAAACTGGCGATACTCATTATTGGTAATTTCGGTATCGTCAATCCAAAAAGCTTCGGTAGAAATCCTTTTTGCGGAATTATTTCCCTGAAGTTGATCGTCGTTCTCGCCAATAACTATAGAGCCTCGCTCAATGTAGGCCATCCCGAAAGGTGTGGGTTCGAAATACTTCCTGCTGGTACCTTTTCCCAGAAGTAAGTATTGGTTCTGTTTATCTTTCTTACAAGAAGACAATAGCATAAACACAGCAACTATCAAAAGTGAATATGTTATCAATCTTCTCATCAATATATCTTCTTAAAAAAGGCTTTAAATAAACGCTTTGTGTTTGATTAAATTGCCTCAAAAAAAAGCCTTATGTTTCCATAAGGCTGCATATTTTCTATGTCAGAACTAGTACTCCCAAAGATCTTGTTCGAAATTGAAGATTTTTTCTTCAATCCGTTTAGACTCAAGCATGGCATTTTTTCCAACCAGATAAGTACTGATATCACGGTTGTTATACATGTTCGACTCCTTCACAATGTAACTGTTGAACATCCTTTTGATGAAAATATCGTCAAAGCTTTGCTGACGAGCATCGTTATATGGATTCAAAGCTAAGTTAGTAGCAAGCAAAGGTCTTGCTTCAGGAAAATATACCCAGAATAATTTCTGACTTTGAATTTCTCCGGAAGTATCACCTTCGCGCACGTATTCACGAATAGGACAAATACCCAAAATGCGAACATGCAATGCCGAAGTTTGCTTATCAAAATACCATTCTTCCTTAAGCATGTATTGTTTGATCTCGTTTGGCCGAACATCACTCGAAACAGGGACCATCTCTCTTTCTCCGGTATCAAAATTTATCTTTTCCTGCATAGCGGTTTTAGCTCCAAAACGATCTTTCACCTGTGCAAAGCTCATCGGAATTTTAAAATCATCGTCAGCCTGAGCATCGTATGGTGTTAACTGCCCGTTTTCAATTCCCTGAAGAAGCAGGTTAATAAGACTAATCCGACCGTCCATTTCTCTCGTTGGATAGTACAACGGAATGTTCATTTTTTCGCGCAAATCGATAATACGCCAGATTTTTTTCGACCAAAACACATCGGCTTCTCTTACCGAAACCAATGGCATTGGCTTTTTCTCGTAAATATCATTTTGCTTGTATGCCCCGTTTACTATTTGCGCTTCAGCTTTTTTGTTACTGATACTAAAAACCAAAGCGACTATGCCAAAATATATTATTAACTTTCTCATAACTTCATTATTTTATCGTAAACGTAATTGGATCAAGATTTCTTGTTGTTCCGTCATCTCCAAGTGCTTTAATATCTCCAATATATATTTTACTATTAATATTCGCTCTCTTTAGTGCATCTTTCATTTCCTGCGTAAACCTATTTCCCCTCGCTGGCATTCGACTCGTGTATCCCCCGGCATCTCTTGTTTCCATTGTAAACTCGGTAACCGTATATTTAAACTCGAAATCAAAATCTTTTAGTACCGCTAATACTCCATCCTGAACAACCAACGATTCCTTACGAATGTTTCCTCCTGATTGTTGTGCAACCTGTGCTACAGGATCGGGTACCCTTTTCACACGCCAATTTGTTGTCCCGATTAATCTTCGCTCTCCATTAATATTGGCGTAAACCGTTACCTTTGTTTTTCTTCCCTGCTCGTCAAGCTCATTGGGCTTAACAATAAAATCATTACCACTTCGCCTTATGGTTCCATTGGACATGCTAACTTCCAGGTTTTCATTTGGAATTGCCCCTCCACTAACCTCGAAAGGATTATCAAGCCCCCGGTAAAAAACGTTCATCTTTGTAGCCGACATGGTTACTGAGGGTTGAACCACCTGATACTCCTGTTCAAAAGGATATTCTTTAATAACTCCACCCGGAGTTTTATATTTTATCAAGCCACTCCATTTAAAGAAACCTGGCTTACCGGTATTACCGATAAAGATTGCTTTTCCGTCTTTTACGTCTGCCTCTCGGTTATTAATAACGATTTCAGGCTGCTGGGTAGTATCTTCTGCTGCAAGAAAAACCTCCGCTTTGTATTCATCCCCCATTAAAACAGTACTCGAATTTGCAATAACACGGGCACCCAAACGGTTAAACTTAAACGAGCTGGCATCAATTTCTGAATACAGGTATTTAGCTACACTCGATTCCGAATTTTTAACATCAATCTGAATCTTCGATAACAAAGTAAGAACGGCAATCAATGGCTTGTCTTCGAAATGTTCAGATTCCCATGATTTTTTTTCGGTTCCTTCTTTAAAATTTCCTTTCGAGTCTGAAGTATTTAACTCACTCAAAATTGTACTTTTCAACTCCTGATTGCCATCACCCATTGTCTGAATAAGAAACTTCCTGTAATTATCAACTCTAGCCTTTAGTTCCTCCGCTCTCTTCTGTGTTATCATAAACTCAGACGGGCCGTTAAGGTCATCAACTTTACTAATCTCAAGCGTGTCTCCTTCGGCTGTTACGTGAAAATAATCTTCGTCATTCAACTCATTATCCTCGTTAACGGGTTTACTTCCTGAATACCTTACCAATTCATCTTTCAGGTGCGCAACATAACCAACCATATCGTCAGTCTGTTTCCTTACAGCATCAGCTTTTTCTTTCCACTCCCTAACTTTTGTTGCGTTTTCCTGATAAGCCTGATCAAATGCAGCATAAATCTGCGCATTTTGCATATCTACGGCGTCAAGCGTTTGTAAAAGACTTGAATTAACAACCCTGAATGCCTCAAGAACCTCTGCAGCAACATTTAATGCCAACAGTGCCGTGAGGACAATGTACATCATGTTTATCATTTTTTGCCTCGGGGTTTCCGGGCAATTCTTTGCACCCATATGCTAGTTCTTCAGGATTTTACTTTTTATAACTCATTGCCCCCAGCATATTACCATAAATGGTATTTAATGCTTCCAGGTTTCTATTTAGCTGTTCTGCGTTTTCCTTGTATTTTTTCAGTTCTTCTACTGATGAAGTCAAAATAGAATTCATTTCTGTAAAGTCTTTATTAAACTGCTGACTTGCTGCGAACTGTGCTTTAGAGTCTTGCAACTGACTTTCAAAGCTTGTATTCAGGGAATCCAGGTTTTTATTCAATTTTTCGATGCTCGATGCATATTGCTTGGAACTGTTCCCTATACTTTGTAAGCCTTCTGAAATAACATCGTTAGACTTGTTGTAGGTCTCAGAAAGTTTGGTCCCGGTTTGCGACAATTGCGCTGCAGCATCAGAATACGAGTTAAGCAAAACCGAAACCGATTTATCTATTGATTCGTTGGCTTTACCATTAATTTGTGCGAAAGTACTCATTGACTCTGAAGCAGAGCCCAGATTTTTCACATACATATCGGTAGCCAAAGTTGCCGAAGATATATCGCTTATCCCCCTAGCCGTATTACTCAATTCGTCTAATCCTTTACCTACTTTATCCAAAAGCTCAGGAGTAAGCTCTGAGCTACCAAAAATCTGATCTAAACCTTTCTTAGGTTTCAGCTCTTCAATCTCTGCCAACTCATAATCCTCGCGTAATTCAGGATATACTTTTCCCCAATCGGGTATTTCCACACTAGGCTCGAATGCCGAAAGAAAGAAAATCAATGCTTCAGTGGATAAACCAATGGTGAGTAGTAAGCTGGAATATTGCAAGTGTTCAAGTTTGAACAAAGCACCGATAAGTACAACAGATGCTCCCCAGCCATACACAAATCCCATGAATGTCTTCCAGCGTTTTGTTTTAAAAAGTTCTCCGAGGTTCATAATGGAGTGGTATAAAGTTTATATTTTGTCCTAAAATTCTTCACCAAAGGTTGAACGTACACAACGAAATCCTACATACGATTTGGTGGTATCTTGATACTCGTAGGTACGAGTTGAGACTTGAGTAAATTGCGAAATATCTTTCCAAGATCCGCCCCTTATAACTTTTCTCTTCATCACTGGTGGATCATCTTTTCTGGCGTTGTAAGTAAAAGTTGGGTTCAAATCACTGAAATAGTTATAACCAGCTTCATCATAAGCTGTGCTAGTCCACTCTGCAACATTACCCGCCATGTCATATAAGCCATATTCGTTGGGATCATAACTTCCAACTTTCATGGTTGCAATAGCACCATCTTCAACATAGTTACCCCTCAAAGGCTTAAAGTTGGCAAGAAATACACCCTTTTCATCACGTGGATAATAACCTCCCCAAGGATACATCGAAAATTCCTTGCCTCCACGTGCTGCATATTCCCACTCAGCTTCTGTAGGCAAACGATAACTCATTAGAGTAGGTTCTCCTCGTTCTGTGAGGAAATCTGTTTGAATTTTTGTTCTCCAATTACAAAATGCATTTACTTGTTTCCAGGTAACTCCCACAACCGGATATTCGTCAAATCCAGGATGAGAAAAATATTGCATTGCCAAAGGTTCGTTGTACGAATATGTAAAATCTCTGATCCAGCAAAGTGTATCGGGATAGACATGCACCTGATCGCGCATAACAAAAGAAGAGCGGTTTTCAATGGGTACTAAATCACCGTCAACATTATAAACATTGCCTTCATAACGTTGAGTTTCGTAGTTATATGCATTACTTCTTTTAGCTGCCTGATTTAGATCTACCCACCAATATTCATAAACCAACTTACGCGCATCAATTGACTTCTTTCCAAAGAAACGCTCGTTTTCAGGAATATATAAATCTTCCATTGCCATTTGGTAGTCAGGATCCTCCCAATCAATTTTTTCGTCCCAATTTATTTGTGGAGGATCGATTGGGTTTCCATCTCTATCTTCAGTAATTAGGAATTCGGGATATTGCTCTCCTAATAGTTCACGAGCCATTTTTTCCTTTACCCAAGCTACAAACTGCCGATATTCGTTGTTTGTAATCTCTGTATCGTCCATCCAGAAAGGGTCTTGAGAAACTGTTTTTGTAGCGATACCTGCTCTACTGGCGTCCTGATCGCTTGGCCCAAGGTTAAAACTTCCCCTACGAATGTATACCATTCCATTAGGTTGAGTTTCTCTAAATCGCGGCCTTTTTTGTACTCCAACCAGCTCTCCGTTTCCTCCTGCTCCTCCACCAAAACAGCCGGACAAACTGATTATTAAAGTGAATACAACTGCAATTAAAAGTAGTTTTTTCATAGTTCTCTTATTTTGGATCTTGGGTCTCGTTTTGGTATTAAACACTTAAGACAATAAAATAATAAAATATTAATGTTTAATCCAAACCATAAATTTATTTCGTAATTTTTACAAAAACCTAATACTCTTATACTTTTGATTACGGCTTCGCTCCAAATCAATTGAATAACCAACAAAAAATTCGTGCGAACTAAAGCTATATCTTCTCACTGATGAAGTAACCAGATCGAACGAATAGCCGATTCGTAATCCATTCATTAATTCCACGCCCATAAGCAAGGCTACAGCATCTTGCAATCGGTAACTCAAACCTGCCCACAGCCGATCATCATAAACCACATTTGTATTTAAATCAAGCTGCCATGAAGCAACATCAGACTTAAATAAAAACGATGGTTGCAATTCAAATAACGGATCGGTTAGCTTAATATTGTAACCTCCCATTAAAGTATAATTCCTTGTTAGATAGTATATTTCCAAATCATCATACTTTATTGGTGCCTGATTTAAATGGTTCGCTGACACACCCAAATAATATTTGTTCGTATATAAATATCCTCCGAACCCAACATCGAAAGCCAACTGGCTTGTTTGCTCCTGCGGAATAAAAGGATCGCCCATATCAGCTCCAAGATCATACCTACCTTCCCAAACATTCTCAGAAGTTAGCCAACCTTGATCAGGATTAATATTAAAGTTAAAAAAACCAGGTGCTATCCCTATTCCAAGTGTTCCTAAACTGGTTTCCAGCTTATAGGAATAATTAAAATTGACCCACCTGTTCTTAAAATATCCCCACTCATCGCTTACAATATTAATACCTACCCCACCGGGAGCTCCAAAAGCATTAACCGCAGCATCAACACTAAACACTAATGTTTTAGGTTCTCCGCCTCCATATCCAACCCATTGATAACGGTTTAGCAAAAGTCCGTTTATTGCATCGTCAGCGCCGGCATAACCAGGATTAGCACCCAATTTATAATACATATTGTTTGTAAACTGAGGATCCTGCTGCGCAACGGTCACGATATTAACAAATAACAACAAACATAGAAAAGATAGCGTTTTCTTCATACTTTTCTTTCAATTGGCAATTTAGCCTTTTCTAACCTCGCTAAAGAAATAAAAAAAATGATGTTTGTAACAATCTTCTGTTAACAAGGTATGCAAAGAACGTTTTTCTAAATGTATTATTTTAGTATTTCATCAATTTTTTGAACAAATTTCAGATAGATTTCAGGGATTTCATTGTGTGAAGCCTCAATATAATCCTGTTCTGAACATGCTAGAAAGATAAATGAGTTACCAATCGACTGGAGCTTTATCCACCATTGACCAGTGGTTCTATCTTCATGAAAAACTAAAGGCGTCTCTACCTGCCATATTTCCACTTTATGAATAATAAAACCTTCCTCGTCATTCGGGTCCGACGGAATTTGCTGCTTTAAACCTTCCAAAAAATACCAGGCAGCATCAGCAGCCAATGCTACATTCATCCCGTTTGAAGTTTCATCGTTATTAACTTCAAAAAAAGCTAGGGCTTTCACGCGTTTACTCAAGCCTGCATAACGCGCCAGCTGACAAACATCTTCGTTCGACAAACCATTAGGCAATCTCTTTTTCCCGTAAGACTCTGAATACCTGAAACTGCCAAAATCAAAAGAAATAAAATCGCTGTTCCTGAAAATAGGCTCCACTGCCAGTGGATTTTTCCGCAATTCGCCCAAACTAACATTGTATGTAATTCCTTTGGTTTTCGAAAAAGCAGGTTCAGGAGTATGATGTCGCTGAAAACCTATCAGACTAAACTGAAAAATATCAGGTTGCTTACTAAATATTCGCGATAAATAATTACCGGGAACATAAGCTTCTTTTCCTTGCTTTACATCGAGAAAAGAATCAACTGTACTGTAAGTAAAAAACTTATTGCTACTAAATGCCTGAGCAATACCGTAGGCAAAATCTTCGCTTCCTCCAAGTACCAGAACCGGAACATCAAGCTCTACCAGGTAATCCACAATATCGCGTAATGCGTAGTAATTCCCTTTGTGACTTTGTGCTTGCTTTACATTACCCAAATCAACCACATTCAATTTATCAATAGAAGAGAGCTGATAAAGTCTGTTACGAATTAAATCAGGTATAGCATTAACAACACATTCATTATCCACGGTTTCAAAAGGAACCCCGATAATTACCAAATCCACTTTGCCTAAGTTCGATTCGGTAAGTGCCAATGTATTTTTCTCGATACCGGCACCAAGTAAATATTTTAGATTCAGACGCGAATTTGCATTAAATGCAGTAAAATCAACTGGATCGAAATAGTTAGTCAGGTTCATATTTTTTCAGCAAAAATAAAGGCAAATGATCATATCACCTGCCTCAATTCATTATTTTTTTCGGCTTCGTTTTGCTTTTGGAGCCGGCCCCTTCTCGATAATCTCCATACAAGCTTCAAAAGTAAGCTCTTCAGCCTTAACCGATTTCGGTATCTTGAAGTTCTTCTTCTTATACTTAATATAGGGTCCCCATCTTCCATTGAGAACCTGAAGCTCGGCATCTTCATCAAAGATTTTTAAAACCGCTTTGCGGTCTTTTTCCCGTTTAGCCTCAATCAGTTCTATCGCTCTGTCCAGCTCTACAGAATACGGGTCGTCTTCTTTTCCAAGCGATACAAACTTATTATCGTGACGTATATACGGGCCAAAACGGCCTATTGCTGCGGTTACTTTTTTATCTTCATATTCACCAAGTTCGCGTGGAAGCTTGAACAAATCCAATGCTTCTTCCAGCGTTATCGTTTCCAAGTGTTGTCCGGTTCTCAAACTTGAAAACTGCGGTTTCTCCGCTCCCTCTTCAGTTGAAGCTTCGCCAAGTTGAGCAAGAGGACCAAAGCGGCCTATTTTTACAGAAACCTGTTTGCCGGTTTTCGGATCAACACCCAAAATACGTTCTCCTTTAGACCGCTCGGCATTTTGAGTTGCATCTTCTACTTTTTGGTGGAAAGGCTTGTAGAACTTGTCAATCATTTCGTTCCAGACCATCTTTCCGTCCGCAATTTCGTCAAACTCTTTTTCTACATCGGCAGTAAAATTATAGTCCATGATCTCGTCAAAATTATCAACCAAAAAATCATTTACTACAATGCCAATATCTGTTGGAAAAAGCTTATTTCTTTCGGCGCCGGTTATCTCTGTTTTATCTTCCTCTTTTAATGTTCCGTCTTTTAATTCAAGCACTTTATAATTCCGCTCAACCCCCGGACGCTCTTCTTTTACCACATAGTTGCGGTTTTGAACAGTAGTAATTGTTGGCGCATACGTTGACGGACGCCCAATACCTAATTCCTCCAGCCGCTTAACCAACGATGCCTCTGTGTAACGTGCCGGGCGCTGTGTAAAACGCTCTGTTGCAACAATCGAAGAAAACTTCAAAACATCTTTCGCGTGCAATGGCGGAATAATACTTTGTCCGTTCCCGTTCTGCCCGTTTTCATCGTCAGTTGATTCGATATAAACGCGCAAGAAACCATCAAAGACAATTACTTCACCTGTTGCAACAAATTTTTCGCTTGCATTGGAAACATCAATTGTAACCGTTGTTTTTTCCATAATTGCATCAGCCATTTGCGATGCAATGGTACGTTTCCAGATCAGCTCGTACAAACGTTGTTCCTGTGATGATCCGTCAACCGTTTCATTCTCCATATACGTTGGACGGATGGCCTCGTGCGCTTCCTGTGCTCCTTTTGATTTGGTACGGAACTTACGTGTTTTTACATATTTCTCGCCGTGCAACTCTTCAATTTTATTCTTTGAAGTATTCAGCGCCAGATTCGACAAGTTCACAGAATCGGTACGCATGTAGGTAATTTTACCGCTTTCGTACAACCGCTGTGCAACCGCCATAGTTTGCGAAACCGAAAAGCCCAGTTTGCGGCTGGCTTCTTGTTGCAAAGTTGAGGTTGTAAAAGGTTGTGCCGGCGTTCTTTTTCCAGGTTTCTTGGCAATGTCGCTAACCGTAAAATCAGCACTTTTACATTTTTCGAGAAAAGCATTTGCCTCATCGCGGGTTTTAAATCGTTTCGAAAGTTCTGCTTTTAACTCAGTAACATTGCCATTTTCGCCGGGCACCAAAAAAAATGCATTAACACGGAAAGCAGATTCGCTTTTAAAATCCCTGATTTCGCGTTCGCGCTCTACAATTAAACGCACAGCAACCGACTGCACCCTTCCTGCTGAAAGCGATGGTTTTACTTTTCTCCAAAGTACAGGAGACACCTCAAAACCAACAATGCGGTCGAGTACTCGCCTCGCCTGCTGGGCATTTACCAAATGGTCGTCTATACTTCTTGGATGCTGAATCGCATTTGTGATTGCATCCTTCGTAATTTCGTGAAAAACAATCCGCTTCGTTTTTTCCGGATCAAGCTTTAACACCTCTTTTAAATGCCAGGCAATAGCTTCTCCCTCGCGGTCTTCATCGGATGCGAGCCATACCATCTCGGCATCCTTCGCCATCTTTTTCAGTTCTGTTACTATCTTTTTCTTATCGGGAGTGACAATGTACTTGGGCTTATACTTCTTCTCAATATCAATTCCGAAATCTTTCTTCTCCAGGTCTCTAACATGGCCCATACTTGATGTTACCAAATAGTCTTCACCAAGGAATCTTTCGATGGTTTTGGCCTTTGCAGGAGACTCAACAATTACCAGATTTTTATGCATGCTCTTCTAATCCGTTCAAAAAATTTCTGCAAATTAAAGCATTTCATGCGCTAAGTTCAAAATTTACTCTGCTATTTTTACGTTTCTATTTATTTGAAAATGATGATTTTATTTTTGCAAGCCGAAAATATTATTGCGGATCAAGACGTTAAAACAATGCTGAAAATATATTAACAGCTATATTTGCTGTTCGAATATAATACGCTGAATTCATGGCAGAAAACACAAGTAAATTCAAGATATATCTGATCGCTTTTTGGTCATTGTTCGTTTTAGGTGTTGGTGGAGTTATCCTTCTTTTTGTAATGATTGCAAACGGAAGGCTGGGATTTATGCCAAGTTTTGAAGAACTCGAAAATCCCAAAAATATACTGGCATCTGAAATTTATTTTGAAGACGGAAAAATACTCGACAAGTATTTTGTAAGCGAAAACCGTACTTATGTAGACTACGATAACCTTCCACCACATTTGGTAGAAGCGTTGATTGCCACAGAAGATGTTCGCTTTTATAATCATTCAGGAATTGATTTTCGGGGGTTGATACGGGTGTTTAAAGGGCTTGTTACCGGCGATTCAAGTTCAGGTGGGGGTAGTACTTTAAGCCAGCAGTTGGCAAAAATGCTTTTCCCACGTACAGGAGTGTCCGGCAAATTCGATCTGGTTCTGCGTAAATTTAAAGAATGGGTTATTGCAGTTAAGCTCGAGCGAAGCTACACCAAAGAGGAAATTATATTAATGTACCTGAACAAGTACGATTATCTGAATAATGCAGTGGGGATAAAGTCGGCAGCAAATGTGTACTTTAGTATTCCCCCCGATTCTTTGAAATTACACCAGGCAGCAATGCTGGTTGGAATGGCAAAAAACTCATCGCTCTACAACCCGGTGCGACGCCCCGAATTGGTTCAGCAACGCCGGAATGTTGTACTTGCCCAAATGGAAAAATACGGTTACATAACCAAAGCTGAAAGAGATTCTGCAAAGCAGCTGCCTCTCGATCTTAAATACAACAAAGTAGATTACAAGTTGGGTCCGGCACCCTATGTTCGCGAATATTTGAGACTTACGCTTTCATCCAAAAAACCGGAGCGGGAAAATTACGCGTCGTGGCAAGGCCAAAAATACATTGAAGATCTTGCCGAATGGGAAACCAATCCCCTGTTTGGCTGGTGCAACAAAAACAAAAAAACCAATGGCGAACCTTATGATATCTATAACGACGGCCTGAAAATTTATACAACACTCGACTCACGCATGCAGAAATATGCTGTTGAAGCCGTTGATGAACATTTGAGTAATAATTTACAACCGTTGTTCGACGAAAGCATGGGGAATCTGAATAACCCGCCTTTTGCGAATAATATGAGTACGAAAGAAGTGGAAGACCTTCTCGACCGGGAAATAAGAAAAAGCGAAAGATATCGGTTGATGCGAAAGGCAGGAAAAAGTTTCAATCAAATAAAAGAACGCTTTGACGAACCAGCTGAAATGACAATATTCTCGTGGAAAGGCGAAGTTGATACAACAATGACTCCGATGGATTCGATTAAGTATTACCTCCGTTATTTCCGCTCGTCGTTTATGGCTGTAGATACCGAATCGGGCAAAGTAAAAGCTTATGTTGGCGGCCCCAATTACCAGTATTTTATGTACGACATGGTAAAAGACGGAAAACGCCAGGTGGGCTCAACAGTTAAACCGTTTTTATATACGCTGGCCATGCAAAACGGACTAACACCTTGTACGAAGGTACCCTATGTAAGTCAGCAGTTTATTCAACCCGATGGCTCTATTTACGAACCAAAAGACTCGGATGTTGACAAGGAAATGGACGGCAAAATGGTAACCTTAAAATGGGGACTTGCCAACTCTAAAAACCGAATCTCTGCATGGGTATTAAAACAATACAACCCGTCGGCTGTGGTTGAAGTGATGAAACGACTCGGAATTGTAAGCCCAATCGATCCGGTAAACTCGATGTTCCTTGGTGTTTCAGATGTTACACTTTACGAAATGGTAGGAGCCTTTAATACTTATGCTAACCTTGGCGTTTATACAAAACCTTACTTTGTTACTCGTATTGAAGACCGTTACGGAAACGTAATTGCACGTTTTTATCCAGAAAGGCACGAAGCAATTGATGCACAAACAGCTTACCTAATGTTGAATTTGTTGCAAGGTGTTATTGATGAAGGAACAGGTATTCGTTTACGCTTTTCAAATTTAAGCCGCGAAAGAGTGACACAAGAATACGGAAATTTCAAGATGCCGATTGCCGGAAAAACAGGTACAACACAAAATCACTCCGATGGTTGGTTTATTGGGATTACACCAAAATTAACCGCAGGCGTGTGGACGGGAGCCGACCTTCGAAGCATCCACTTCCGCACAATTTCTTCGGGACAGGGTGCTAATATGGCCTTACCTATTTGGGGCTATTTCTACAAGAAAGTGCTGGCTGACAAATCGCTGGGAATTAATGAGGAAGACATGCAGTTTAAAAAGCCGGCCAATTTCAACATTAATCTTGACTGCGACGACGATGGAAAAGCGAAAACTCCGGCAGAATTTGATGAGTTCTTTTAGTGGACTGCAACAATCAAAGAAACCATTCTCTTAAAAAAAGAACGGCTCTTTTATTTATAACAAGAAATCGGCATCTAATTCTTTCGAAATATCAATTGCCTCTTTTATTATTTCTTCAGGATAGTTGTTAATTTGAAGTATCCGGATTGCATTCCTGGTTTTCAGTTTGCCTTCTTTTAATTTATAATCGAAATCAACGGTTTTATGATCTACCTTTTCACTAAAATGATACAAGTCGTATTCAATGTTTAACAAATCAGCCAATTCAATATCATGTGTTGACACAAAAACAATATTCCCGGCTTTGTTAAGAGAAGAAAGCACCGCCTTGCCCGCCGAAATTCGCTCTACGGTGTTGGTTCCTTTAAATATTTCGTCCAGTAAAAACAGATTTGGCTTTGTATCGTCACTTTTATCAAGCATTTCTTTTATTGTCAGCACTTCTTCAAAATAATAACTTTTGTCGTTTAGCAGGTCATCACTGATTCTGATAGCAGAAAACACGCGCATTTTAGGAGCTGTAAAATGTTGTGCAAAACACGTATTAATTGTCAGCCCGGTTATAACATTTATTCCTATTGTGCGAATAAATGAAGTTTTCCCCAACATGTTCGACCCCGTTAAAAGAATCGATTTTCCATTCGTTTCAATACTGTTTTCTATGCAGTTATAAATTAGCGGATGATAAACTTTATGCGCCAGTAACGATTTTTGTGTTTCTGAAATGGTGGGCTTGCAAAACATGGAAAGGCCAGATCTTAGCGAAGCAATGGAAATCAGCATATCAATTTCGCCAACAAAACTGAAAATGTTTTCTATCTCCTTTCTTTTGGTATCAAGCTGTTTCAGAACCCCAAACAGGAACAAGGGCTCAATAAGAAAAATAATTTTAAACGTTTCTATCAGCCCCCAAACAAGTGCTGCCATGTCGTTATCTATTTTTGACTCTAACCTGAAAAACAGCATCCTGTTTTTAATGCCCGACATTGTTTCAAGCGATTTAAGTACCTCTGGATTTATTTCTTTGAAAGCATGTTTTTTGAACAACTCGTTGGCTACGTTTACCAGGCGTAACAACTGTGGAATTGACACGATGTATTGATTCAAATTCCTTTTATTCCAGAAATGAATAAATATATTGATCGGAAAAACACCAAGTAAAACAAATACCATTACCGGGTTAAAAATCATCAACACAATTGAAAGCAAACTAGTAAAAGACAATATTCGCGTGATAAAAAACCATTTCGGGGGTTTCAGGTGTTCTTCCTGAAAAAGGGCTGTGATATAGGCAGCTTCATTGCTTTTAAGTTTATCCAGAAGTATTTGGGTAGCTATTCTGAAGTTTTCATCCGTTGAAAAACGTTCTACCAGTTTCTCATTAACCGTATTAGATGAATTTGGAATAGCCCGGAGTTTCTGATATAAATACTGCTGACCTACTTTTGAATGGGTACGATCGACAAACATAAACAGCTCCTGAAAATCAAGATCGTTACAGGTTTTATCCGAAAGCACATGAAAGACTTCCGAATTATCTTTGGCCCGGAAATATTTTTCAATCTCTTCGAATCTGAAGGTATCATCTTTTATTTTACCATATGATTGAATCAGATGTTCGGCTAGCTTCTTTTTTCGGTTTTTTATCATGTGGCTTGAAATAAACAATGTCATGTGTTTTATCGAATTTGTTATAAACACATGTTAAATATACTTTTTGTTTGGAAATTACCCTGGCGGGTTCATATAAAAACAGAGGGTAGAAAAGATATTTACGGATGCTTCGGCGTTGGCGTAAAAGTTCAATCATAGTTTCTTATTTGCTAAGATAAACAGGTTGAAGCATTGGCGAGTCTTCGTTGCTGAAAACCTTAAAAAGCAACGGATCTTTTAAAATATCCGACAACAAGGCAGGCTGCCCATCCAGCAAAACCTGATTGTTCATCAATCTAATTCCGTGACTGTAGTCGACATACCAATAAATATGCCCGCTGTAAACCGGCTGAATCGGATTTCCATCAAGTTTGTGCCAACCATAAATCACAACTTTATCGGGCAGTTCTATAATTCGACTCGAAAGGATGACATCCTTTTTTATCCCCGCGATAATTTGGCCGTTCTTTCCTCCTGCTTCAGCTTTTTGCCGTTCGATCTGTGTATTGTGGTCGATAAATTTTTGAATAGTTTCATTCGCATTACCCACTGGTTTATAAGGAAACGGGGCTAACTTAAGCTCTGCCTTTTGGTAAATGTCGTCGCTGATTTTAGAGGTAATTAGTGAAGCCCCGAAAAGAGTTGCCAGTCGCTGAGCAGTTCTCGGGTTCATTGGTATCCGGCAAAAATCGTCATCATTCCCAACCGCCAGATAATCGGGTATTATTTGATATTCTACTTTATGAACAACGCCTTCAGCATCGGTAAAATCCGACTTCATAGTAACTGTCTTTCGTAAAAAATCGGGCAGATTTCCGGCAGCTAAAGCTCTGTATATTTCCTCTTCTTTTTCTTCGAGAGATAAGTTCTCGATCCGCCGCATAAAAGCCAAGCCGGTTTCAGCATCACTTTCCCGTGGAGGAATATTTAATTGTCGGATCGGAAGCGTTAGCGAATCGGATATAAAATTTTCATAGGCCTTTTTTCCAAAATAAGTGTATCCTTTCTGCTCATGCTCTGTTCCACTCAAGATACTGTGGATAAAACCGTTTCGTCCCACCTGTTCTGTATGAAAAATCTTTCCTTCGGGATTGGTTTTGAAAATAAACTCTACTCTACTTTCAGGAGAACTATACCATAAAATAGAATCGGTCTGTTGCTCTGCAAACTGAAAGGAACCGGAAAGATACTTTTTCATCATCTTGCTTCGGTACCAGGTGCCGCCCGTTGGAGAAACCAGTGGTTTTCCGTTATACTTTACCACGCTATCATTATATGCAAGCACACTTAAATAACGGTCTGCATCAGCCTTTAGCCATTCGGTTAGTTGCGAACCATGAATGGAGTCTTCATAGCCATAATCACTATCAAGGAAAGCAATTCGTTTTACATTGTCGGGAATGCTTTTATTGGCTTCCAGGTAGCTAAAAATAAATCGTCCGCCACCGCTGTGCCCATTCAGCACTACCTCCGGGTTCCATACCGAAAACATGGAGGCAATTCTGCCTACTATCTTTTTAGTATCCGACAAAAAATGAGAGTTGTTTTTCTTCCACAAAGGCCAGCTTTTCCAATGGTTTTCGAGATATGTAACAATAACTGTTCTATCAGCAACAACACGTCTGAGAAAACGCGTTTGCGCACCGATGTGTTGAATGTTAAAATGCCAATTGTCGCCAACGCCTATCTTTTTTCCAAAAGTCTGTTCAATGGTATTTCCGTTTGGAAGCGCATAAAAAATCAATAAAACCTGATTGTTCATTCCAAAGCCATCAAGTGGAGCATTGATCAGAATCCTTGTGTTGGCAGGATCATCTTCCAACAATATCTGTTGCTCATTAAATGAGTCTGTTTTTGTAAAACCAGGCAAAAGCTGAGCGTTCGTAAAAACCGGCAGAACAAAACCGATCGCAATCAAAAAGAAATTCTTCATAAACTGAAAATAACAGAAATTTTTTTAGCCTTTCAACATTTTCTGTTTTTGCTCTCGAAATTCGTAGTATCAAACTTGGCAAAATCTCATAATAATATTCCTACCGATCTTTTTCGATACTCAATAAATATTGACTTCTCAAGGCATAATTAAAAATCAGTTTATCGCCTTCGGCACAACTTTCGAATAATTCTTTATCAACATCGAAGGCAATGCCATCTACTATAAACTCAAACCTTTCAATATAAGCTTTTGACATAGCATTACCCCGTGAGGAAGCACCCCGCAAGGAAGCAATATAGTCTGTAGATTTAGATTTTCGTATCAATGTCTTTGTTATCTGAATCTTTTCATTGAATTGGAAATCACGATAATACTTATGATTTATCAGGAAGTTAAGTAGAATTGAAAAGATCAGCGCCCCAATCAGGAACAGGCTCATAACTTTGATATTCAAACCATTGGGATTTAAATCAAAAAATAACTCATAAATCATTACTCCAATAAATGAAGTTAGAACAAATATCAGCAAGGATAAACTCAATCCCATTCTACATTGATTCCTCAGATTTTTTTTGTCTGCCTTTGTAAGACCTCGGCGCATTTGACCTTTGTGGGTTTTCATTTTTTAATATTGGTGATCTTTACCTGTAAAGATATAAATTCTACTCCTGCATGACCTTCAAAATATTCTGCTTTCGAACAGCTGGAAAAACCTTTTGAGGCACAGTACTCAGGTAAAAAAATAGCACCTCAATACCCTTGAGGTGCTATTCTATTTTATTATCTAGCAATGAATCTATTGTAGTCCACTACGCTTGAGCAAAGCATCAACCGTTGGTTCGTGCCCCCGGAAACGTTTGTACAATTCCATTGGATGCTCGGTACCACCTTTTTCCAGAATGTTTTCGCGGAATGAGGCTGCCACTTCTTTATTGAATAACCCTTTTTCTTTAAACACACTGAAAGCATCGGCATCCAGCACTTCGGCCCATTTGTAACCGTAGTATCCGGCGGCATAACCTCCGGCAAACAAGTGGCCAAACTGGGTACTCATACAAACTCCGTCAACCGGTTCAAAAATCTGTGTTTTCTTCCAGGCATTTTCTTCAAAGGCTTTTACATCGCCTGTGTATGGTTTTTCCAGCGTATGCCACGCCATATCAAGGTAACCAAAACTCAACTGACGAGTTGAAAGATAACCGGCCAGGTAGTTTTGAGAATCAACAATCTTCTGAACCAACTCGGCGGGAATGGTTTCGCCGGTTTTGTAGTGTTTTGCAAAACGATCAAGGAACTCTTTTTCAACCGCCCAGTTTTCCATAATTTGCGAAGGAAGCTCAACAAAATCGCGGTAAACATTAGTTCCGGATAAACTTGAATAGGTTGAATTGGCCAGCATCCCGTGTAGGGCGTGCCCAAATTCGTGCATAAACGTTTCTACTTCGCTAAAAGTTAACAACGCCGGCTTGGTTTCTGTTGGACGCGTAAAATTCATGACAATGGTTACATGCGGACGAGAATCCACATCGCCCTCTTTCCACTGGCCTTTAAAATCATTCATCCAGGCACCACCACGTTTTCCCGGCCGCGGGTGAAAATCAGTATAAAAAACAGACAGGAACTTTCCATCAGCATCAAACACTTCGTAAGCAGTTACTTCGTCGTTATATACCGGGATGTCTTTATTTTCCTTGAAAGTAATTCCATATAAATCGGTAGCCAATCCAAAAACTCCATCCACTACGTTGCTGAGCTCGAAATAAGGTTTCAGCATCTCGTCGTTCAGGTCAAATTTTTCAACCTTAAGCTTTTCGCTATAGTAGCTCCAGTCCCATGGCATCAGCTCACCATCAAAACCTTGTGTTTCGGCATAATCCTGTACTTCCTGTTTTTCCTGCAAAGCAACTTTATACGAAGCCTCGTAAAGGTCGTTTAGCAAACCATAAACACCATCAGGATTCATGGCCATACGCTGTTCGAGCACATAATCGGCATAATTGTCATAACCAAGCAATTTCGACATTTCGAGACGAAGCGCGACAATGCGTTTAACATTTTCCTGGTTATCGAATTCGTTTCCTTTAAAAGATTTAGAGCCATATGCCATGTACAACTCTTTACGCAAATTGCGGTTGTCGGCATATTTCATTACTGCCAGATAACTCGGCATTGAGATATCAAAAAGCCAACCTTCCTTGTCTTTTGCTTTAGCTTTTCCCGCTGCTGCTTCCAATGCACTTTCGGGCAAACCAGCCAACATATCTTTGTCGGTAATATGCTTTTCGTAAGCGTTAGTTTCTTTCAATACATTCTCTCCGAAATCAAGCGAAAGCTTTGATAACTCGGTGCTTATTTCTCTGAATTTCTCCTTGTCTTTGTCTGAAAGATTTGCTCCCGAACGAACAAAACCGTCGTAACTGTTCTGAAGCAACATTTCCTGTTCCGGTGTCAGCTCCAACTGATCTTTTTGATCGAAAACCACTTTTATGCGCTCAAATAAAACCGGATCGAGCGAAATATCATTCTGAAAGTTGGTGAGCATCGGCGAAACCTGCTGCGCAATATTCTGCAACTCGTCGTTGGTTTCCGAACTCAGCAAATTGAAGAATATCCCTGCATTTCTACCCAATAAACGACCAACCTGATCGAGTGCTACAATTGTATTCTCGAAAGTTGGTTCTTCCGGATTATTTTTGATGGCAGCAACCTCTTGCTCGCCTTGCTTAATACCGGCTTCCAACGCCGGTAAATAGTGCTCGTTTTTTATCTTATCGAAAGGTGGCGCGTTGTGTGGCGTAGTAAAATCGCCTAACAACGGATTATTCTGTGCCTTAGTCATTCCTGAAATCATTAATAAAATTAAACCTACAACATAAATCTTTTTCATTCGTTCAAAATTATTTGTTTTATATCTAAGTATCGATTTATGTCTATTCATTACACTCTCTGTTTATTTCCGTTTCTTTTTTTTCTTTTCAACCGACCAGCCAAATTTCCCGATCTTTTTCCCCATTCCGAAATAATGCCCGTGGCTGTAAACCAAAGGATTTGCCATTGAAAAGCTAAATGCATCTTTTTCGTTTAAATAGGCATCATCTACCGAAACGCTTACCACCTCAGATATAAACATATGGTGGCTACCCAACTCTACAATATCTTTTACCCGACATTCTATGTTTACCGGCGACTCTTCAATTATCGGCGCTTTCACAAATTTGGCAGGAGCAGGAGTCAGGTTCATTTCTTTCCACTTGTTGAATTTTCGCCCCGATCTGCAACCACACCAGTCGGTTGCTTTAGCCAGTTTTTCGGTGGTAAGGTTAATTACATATTCCCCGGTTCGCTTAATAATATCGTATGAATGCCGGCCGGGGCGCACCGAAATATAGCACATTGGCGGATCGCTGTTAATTGTTCCCGTCCAGGCAATTGTAATAATGTTGTATTCTTCGGGAGTCTCGCCACAACTTACCATTACAGCAGGTAATGGATAAATTATTGTTCCGGGTTTCCAGTAAGTTCGTGCCATAATATCGTGTATTTTATTTGTCGCTAAAACCAAGGATATGTGAATTGGTTTGAAATTAAAGCAAAACAAGGAAGCTCCTCCTATGGAAACTTCCCTGTTTTTATTATTTCAATGTTCTATATCCACTAATCTTCCGGATCTTTCCAGTCGCCATTTTCGCGAATCAGTTGCTCGAGTTCTTCAACCGCACTCTCGTATGGAATATGACGCTTAATGGGCTTCAATCCTTTATAAAGATTTACTTTTTGATTACCTGCGCCAACAAAACCATAATCAACATCTCCCATTTCGCCGGGTCCGTTAACTACACATCCCATAATTCCGATTTTTAAATGATCGAGATGTTTGAAATGCTCTTTTATCTGGCGTGTGGTTTCGTGCAGGTTGAACAAGGTACGTCCACAACCGGGGCACGAAATAAACTCGGTTTTTGTTACCCTCATCCGGCTGGCCTGAAGAATACCAAAACTCAAATCTTTTAACTCCGTAAAAGTAATTTCTTCGCTGTCGTTCGACAGGCAAATACCATCACCATAACCATCGATAAACAAGCCACCTAAATCGGCCGAAGACTTTATCCGCAAATCATCCAGACTGCTCTCGTTGTATCTCCGATAAAGAATTACAGGCACTTTCCAAATGTGCGTTTCGAGTGCCATAAAAAAGGCTCTCAACTCAGCCATCGGGTTCGCATTGTAGCTCTCCAGAATCAGTACTGTTTTCCGGGTTTGTTTCAGTTTCATGATAATTTCCGGATGCATATCCATGAAACGGTCAAACTCGGCTTTATTGGTTCGGATAAATTTCATCCTTCCCCAGCGAGTACTTTCAAATAAATATTCTCCGAGCGTAATAACCGGGTATTCTTCGCCTTCAATATCCAGAATTTTATTTCCTGAAAGAAAGTATTCCGGCACCAGTTTTCCGCGAATCGGTATCATCTCACGCAAGCTACGGTCGCCAAGGTCTGCTACTACAACAGGCAGTTGCTTTCCTCCCATATTTAAGACAGGGCGAGTGCTACGATGTTCGTACTCAAACGGATTGGTCTGAGCAATCATCGGTGCCGTTATAGGCTCATGATTTTGGTACGACTTAAAATGATTTACCAGTTTTGTTGCCACCGGTATCTCGTTGATGGGGCTTTCGGTAAGCGAAATCCGTACGGTATCGCCAATTCCATCGGCTAACAATGCGCCAACGCCAACTGCTGATTTTAAGCGGCCATCTTCGCCTTCTCCTGCTTCGGTTACTCCCAAATGAATAGGGAACTGCATATCTTCTAAGCGCATCTTGAAATTAAGCAAACGCACGGTGTAAACCATAACACGTGTATTGCTCGATTTTATCGACACTACTACATTTGTAAAATTCTCTTTCTTACAAATACGAAGAAATTCCAAAACCGACTCAGCAATACCTGCAGGTGTGTCTCCAAATCGGCTCATCACACGGTCTGATAACGACCCGTGATTCGCACCGATACGAAGTGCGGTATTTGTTTCCTTCAACAAATTAAGGAAAGGCACAAACTGTTTTTCGATATTATCGAGTTCCGTTTTATATTCCTCATCGGTATAAATCCGGTTCTTGAACTGTGCGCGCTTATCGTAGAAATTTCCGGGATTGATCCTTACTTTCGATACGTATTTCGCAGCAATTTCTGCTAACCTCGGATTGAAATGAATATCGGCAATCAGCGGCGTATTATAACCCCGCTCCACCAATTCCTTTTTAATTACCTGAAGGCTTTCAGCATCGCTCATCCCCTTTACGGTAACCCGCACATAGTCGGCCCCCGCTTTTACAACACGAATTATCTGCTCTACTGTAGCTTCGGTATCAGTTGTATCGGTGTCGGTCATGGTTTGAATGCGAATAGGATTATTCCCACCAACCGGCACACTCCCGATCATCACCTCCGAAGTCTTTTGCCTCTGGTACTTAGTTAGGTCTTTAATGTAATTGAAGTGACGGTCTTTCATTAATTAAGTCTGTTAAACTGAACTGCAAATTTAGCTTAATGCTTCTAAAATAAAAAGATTCAGCTATTTTTGTTTTTCGCACCTATTAGGTATGAGCATTGAAACACGGAACATAAGCAAATTGTTTGGGAAGCAGCGCGCCCTCGACAAGGTGAGCATCTCTGTTGAAAAAGGCGAACTCGTTGGTTTTCTTGGGCCTAATGGTGCCGGAAAGTCTACTTTCATGAAAATTATTACCGGTTATTTACCTCCCGACTCCGGCGAAGTGCTGATTAACGGGAACGTTGTAACTACCGAAAGCCTCAACTATAAAAAAGACATCGGCTACCTTCCTGAACATAATCCTCTTTATCCCGATCTTTATATCAAGGAATTTTTGGAGATAAGCGCCGGCTTTTACGGTTTGAAAAATGTGAAAAAACGTGTAGCTGAAATGATTGAACTAACTGGATTAGGCATTGAACAACACAAAAAAATTCGTGCACTTTCTAAGGGTTACAGGCAACGCGTTGGATTGGCACAGGCGCTTATTCACGATCCGTCGATTTTAATTTTAGATGAGCCAACAACTGGCCTCGACCCCAACCAGCTGGAAGAGATCAGAAATTTGATTCGGATGATCAGCCGGGAGAAAACAGTTATTCTGTCGTCGCATATTATGCAGGAAGTAGAGGCGGTTTGTAACCGGGTAATCATTATTAACCGTGGAAAAATTGTTGCCGACGGCGGAATTGCAGAAGTAAAATCAGGCAGCTTGTCGCAAAAACAGGTAGTTATTGCTGAGTTTAAAGAGGCTGTAAACGAAGCACAGTTAATGGGATTAAACGGTGTCAATCATGTTTCAAAATCAGGCAACTTGTGGGAAATTGAAGCTATTTCAGATGTCGATATTCGCCCGGCAGTTTATGCTTTTGCCGTTGAAAACAAGCTTACTTTGTTGACCCTGTTTCAGAAACAACAGAACTTGGAAAACGTCTTTCATCAATTAACGCAGAATAAAAAATGAGACATTAGTAGTAAGTCGCAAGAAATAAAAACTTGCGATTTGGGTCTGTAATCTCATAATTATTTTCTCTTTTATGCTTAGATAGCCTTTCGTAAGTTGCCACTTTCCTGTTGAAGAAAACCTAATTCTCACAAAAAGAAAAGCAGAATATTCCCTAAATTCAGCACTTCATCGGAAAAAGCTGAATTACCAAATGATAACACTGTTTATTTACCCTAAAAACTAAAACCACACAAAATGAAACAGTTGTTATTTATTATTTTCACGTTTCTACTTGTTATCAATACACTCGCCAAAGAAAGATCGGAAGAAGCCATAACTTGGGATATCATATCCGAACGTTTGTTCAACGGAGACAATAAAAACGCTTTTCGATTTGAAGAAGATATTGAGCTTAGGATTACAGGAGCAACACCACAAGATTCTGCTATTTTAAAAGAAATTATTGCAGAATTAAACGATTTAATAGAAACAGTTGAAGTAAGGCTCACTGATAGTTACGGAAATTTCTCAATTTCGCTTCTTACTCTTAATCATCAGATCAATCAAAAGCCAATGATGTTTTCATTTCGAGGAGAAATAAAAACAGTTAAACTCGAAATTGTAACAGAAAATCTTAAAAGTATTGAAGAAAGGAAAAAATACTTTTATTATTTCATATTTAGAAACTTGACAAAAATATTTGAACCAGACTATGGAAGAACAGATTATAATGGAGTCTTTGAAGCCAATACTTTCCCACAATTCAATAGATTGTCAGATTTAGACAAAGACATAATCAGGAAACTTTACTCAAAAAAATTTTACCATAATCTCAAAAAAAATGTGGTTTCCAATTCTGGATATCTGTATTATTTCATGCTACGCTGGAAAAACTGGTTGAAAATAGTAACTACCTCAATTAGTATTATTTTACTTTTTTCTGGCTTTTTATACTTATTATCGAAACAAAGAAACACGCAAGTAACCATGTTCTGGGACTATCAGAAAAAAAGCTGGCTAATTATATTATGGCTGGCTTTTTCTGTCACAATTTGGTTGATCCCTGATTTTACCCCTGCAATAAAGTTCAATTTCAAATTATGGGTTTTTATTCTAGGAAACTATTTGTCTCTTTTCCTTTATGTAATTCTAGCTCCCCCAATGCTGTACTTTCTAGAATTTAAATACCTAAATAAGTTTGACAATTTTCTCAAAAAGCAAATCTTCATCTTCATTTCAACGTTTGTTACTATTTTTCTTAGCTATATAATTACGTCAGCCCCATTCGTATACATGAATGCAAAAGACCAGATGCGTGACGTTGTCTATTTCGAAATATTAAATCCTTCAGGAATATATTTCATTGCCGCTATCTCTGCAATACGGGTATTTTATAACCTTATAAAATACCGCATCCAAAGCATGGTAAACCAAAAAGACGTTGAAATTGCCAAAATGAAAGAGCTAAAGAACCAGGCTGAATTAAATGCACTGCATTCGCGAATTAACCCACATTTTTTATACAATTCGTTAAACTCAATTGCAAGCCTGGCACACATTAACGCCGATAAAACCGAAAACATGGCCACCGGACTTTCCGAGCTTTTCAGGTACTCGATTAATAAAGAAAATAAAACCTTTGTAACGGTTGCCGAAGAGCTGGAAATGGTAGAAAAATACCTCGAAATTGAAAAGACTCGTTTTGGCGACCGGCTATGCTTCGAGATAAGTGTAGATGAAAATTCAATGGAAAAGCAAATTCCAAAGTTTTTGATTCAACCACTGGTAGAAAATGCCATTAAACACGGGCTCTCGAAAATAAAAGGAGATGGTAAAATTCGCGTAGAAATAAAACAGGAAAGGAAAGATTTGTCTATCACAATTTTTGACAATGGACCTGATTTCCCGAAAGAACCGGTTAGTGGTTACGGCTTACAGAATTTGCACGACAAGCTGAACATTATTTATGGAAACAACGCCAGCATAAATTGGGAAAACGGAGACAATAAACACGTAAGAATAACCTTGAAAAATCAATTTTAACGATGACCGGCAAACAAGCATACAAAACAATAATTGTTGATGATGAGCCCCTGGCTCGCCTGCGTTTGAAGACTTTAATTTCGGGCTATCCCGAAAAGTTTGAAGTAATTGGCGAAGCCGAAAACGGTGAGGAAGCGATCGAAAAAATAAACCAGCAGCATCCTGATTTTATTTTTCTGGATATACAAATGCCGGAAATCAACGGGTTTGATGTGCTCAAAAAACTCGACTACCTTCCAAAAATAATTTTCTGCACTGCATTCGATGAGTTTGCCTTGCAGGCTTTCGACACCAACTGCATCGATTATTTGGTAAAGCCGCTTACAAAAGAGCGCTTTGCTAAAACCATTGAAAAGATTGATCAGTTTAACGACGTTGAATCTACCATCAACATTGAAAACTTAATTGAACAATTCAACCGCGAATACAAAAAAAACGATGCTACCTCAATTCCGGTTAAAGTTGGCGACAAAGTAATCTTTATAAGGCTCGATGAGGTTTCGTATTTCCAAGCCGATGAAAAATATGTGTCGGTGGTTACCAAACATGCAAAATCGTACACGCTGGATTCAAGTTTAAAACGATTGCAGGAAAAACTCCCCGATTATTTTGTCCGGGTTCATAAATCGTACCTCATCAATAAAAACTTGCTAAAGGAGATTAGAAAACATTTCAATAACCGTTTCGTATTGATTCTCGAGGACTACAATCAAAGCAAATTAACCAGCGGAAGAAGCTACTACAATAAAATTAAGACGATGTTTGAATTGTAAATAAAGTTTCCGCGTGTTCTCAGCGCTCTACTCCCTATTCAGAATAAATTCAAATAAGCCTTTTTTTATTCAAAATAAACCCATTACATTTGTCCCCGCTACGTGGAAAGATTTGAGATTGATTGCAACCACATGAAAAAAACGCTAAAACAATCGCATTTTTCAATATCAATCGAACATCCCGCAGTTTAATTTAGTGTTTAACGCGCTGAAGGTTTTCAGCTAAAAAAGGGATCTTATGCATTATTTATTTACAAGTGAATCAGTTTCCGAAGGGCACCCCGATAAGGTTGCCGATCAGATTTCGGATGCTTTGCTCGACCAGTTTCTGGCTTTCGATGCCAACTCAAAAGTGGCAATTGAAACACTGGTTACTACAGGCCAGGTAATTGTTGCCGGCGAGGTAAAATCGCAAACCTATGTTGATGTGCAGGAAGTTGCACGTAAAGTGATTAACGATATTGGCTACACCAAAGCAGCCTATCGTTTCGATGGCGAATCGTGTGGTGTTCTTACTGCTATTCACGAACAAAGCGACGACATTAACCGCGGTGTTGATAAGGAAGATAAAGACGACCAGGGAGCCGGCGACCAGGGAATGATGTTTGGTTATGCAGTAAAAGATACCGACAATTATATGCCGCTGTCGCTGGAATTGTCGCATGTAATTTTGCAGGAACTGGCAGTTATCCGTCGCGAACAAAAAGAGATGGACTATTTGCGCCCTGACTCAAAATCGCAGGTTACTATTGAGTATAACGAAGCCAACGACCCGGTAAAAGTTCACACGATTGTGGTTTCTACTCAACACGATGAATTTGACGCCGACGAGCCAATGCTCGCCAAAATCAAGGAAGACGTAATCAATATTCTTATTCCGAGAGTAAAAGCCAAACTCCCGGAACGGGTTCAGAAATTATTCGGCGACGATATTATTTTCCATGTTAACCCAACCGGGAAATTTGTAATTGGCGGGCCGCATGGAGATACCGGACTTACCGGACGTAAAATTATTGTTGATACCTACGGAGGTCGAGGCGCACACGGAGGTGGTGCTTTTTCGGGGAAAGACCCGTCGAAAGTTGACCGATCGGCTGCTTATGCCGCGCGCCATATTGCCAAAAACCTGGTGGCTGCCGGCGTTGCCGACGAAATACTGGTTCAGTTAGCTTATGCAATTGGTGTTGCCGAGCCTGTAGGTGTTTTTGTAAATACTTACGGACGATCGAACGTTGAATTGTCGGATGCCGAAATTGCTGAAAAAGTAAAAAGTATTTTCGACCTGCGTCCTTCAGCTATCGAAAAACGCTTGTCGCTTCGCAATCCAATCTACACCGAATCGGCAGCTTACGGACACATGGGGAGAACCCCCAGAACGGTTACCAAAACTTTCGAATCGCAATATTGGGGAAAAGTTGATACCGAAGTAGAGTTATTTACATGGGAAAAACTTAATTTTGTCGATCTTATTAAAGAAACTTTCGGGATTTAATTCCGAGGGTAAGTGTTAATAATACGCACTTAAGCGGTTTGTCAGCAGACAGGCCGCCTTTTTTATGCGTTTTATGTAACATAAGCCTTTTTGTTTTCGAATAACTAAAAGAAAACTATGTAACTAAAAAACTAAAAGTCATGAGCGAAAAACTTGTCACCCTCGTAGTTTTACCGTTTTCATCGGCACAATTTTTTAAGGTGCAGCTTGAAAACAAAGGAATTGAATACGAACTGGAATATGTTAACCTAATCCAGGGAGATACCACCGCCACAGTCAGGTTTAAAATCCTGGAAACCGACATTCAGGATGCTGTGCATGAACTGGAAGAATTTTTGGGAAGCAAGCGCGCAACCGACAAGGAAACCGAAAAACCGAAAACAAAAGAAATTCTTGTCCCGGTTGATTTCTCTGAGGCCTCTATGCGTGCAGCAAAGGTAGCAGTTGATATTGCTGCCCACACCAGTGCAAATGTGCTTTTCATCCACAGTTTTATTAACCCAATTATTCATTCTATTCCGTATGCCGACGTGTATGCCTTCGACAATTCTGCCATTTTTAAAATTGAACATGCCGAAGAAGATGCCCGCAAAAATTTTAAGAGATTCATAAAAAACCTGGCCAAGGAGGTAGGCGACGATATCTGGCAGTCACTTCAAACCGACTACATCATTAAATCGGGTTATGCTGAAGAGGATATTCTGGCGTATTCGCGAAAAAACCATCCCCGTCTGATTGTAATCGGAAGCGGCGGCGAGAACTATCCACATGGAATTGTGGGCAGTGTAACCGCCGATATTATGTACAACGCCAATGTGCCGGTACTTGTTATTCCCAAAGAAACACCGGATAAAAAAGTGTCAGAAATCACTGAAGTTTTATACGCTACTAATTTTGATGAGAAAGATTTCGCCTCGATCGAAAAGTTACTTGATCTGCTCCAACCCTTCGACATTAAGTTAACCTGCGTGCATGTTGGCGAACCGCGACGCAATGGTTGGGATTTGGCACGTCTGGAAGGAATGAGAGAATTACTGAAAAAGAAATACGATAAGAAAAACTTCCAGTGCATGCTGCTTGAAGGCAACGATTCGTTGGATACGATTGATGAGTACATTAAAAAATCGGGAGTTGATATGCTGTCGTTAACCACGCGGAAAAGAAATATGATCGCCCGGCTTTTCAACCCGAGCTTTGCCCGCGAGATGGTTTTTCACAGTACTACGCCACTTTTGGTTTTTCATGCATAATTCAAAACCGGTAACCCAAAATAACTTTAATAAAAATTAGAATGATTGTGGTAAGTTTTTGCAGATTATAAAAAAGCTATTATATTTGCACCCGCGTTCACAGAGAAATTCATTTGAATTAAAAATATATTGCGGGATGGAGCAGTTGGTAGCTCGTTGGGCTCATAACCCAAAGGTCGTAGGTTCAAGTCCTGCTCCCGCTACAAAAAGCCGGTTCGAAAGAATCGGCTTTTTTATTTTTACGAACTCATCTATTGTGGTATAGGTTCACCATCTGTGTAAATAATACACACCACCACCAATCATATCCCTCACTGTCAGACACTTATATTGTGGCATACTATTTTCAGTAGTAGTTTAAAATCAGACAATAGAAATACTATGAAAACAATTATTTTAAGCGACATTAATAATTCGGCCGAATCCATAATCCCATACGGATTAAGGTTAGCACGCGAATTGGAATCTGAAGTAGATATTCTGCATGTTATTGATCCAAGAACTCATCTGGGGTACTACAGTTCATTATCCGATTCTCAGAGTATCAGCCCGGGCGACACCCTGAGCCATGCCGAAACAATTCAACACGAGAAAAACCGGGCAAGTATTAAATTAGATAAGCTGCTAAGTGCAGAAGGGTCACGATTAAACTATCCGTTAAAAATCAATCGGGTTATTGTAGAAAGTAGCTTAGAAGAGGAGTTGGAGCGGCTAACGGCTCAAAACCCCAATACGCTTCTGTTGGTTAATTCGGAGGTAGATCAGGACATGATTGACACGATAGAGGAAGTTTTGCGTTTGATCCGAAAAACAGGTGTGCCCTTGGTTGTTGTTCCGCCCGGAGAATCTTTTAAATCAGACATCACTGCGTTGACGCCCCTCGATCCGGGAGAGGTCGAATTTACGGCACTTTCGGCTCTGAAGTTCTTTTTTAACGGATTAAAAATGACAATTGACGGAGTTAGCGTAGCCTCGAAAGGAGATTATGCTGAGATGGAGCTGAAATTGATTGCCTGGAAAGATGCACTTGCCAGTTTATATCTTCCGAATATCAACCTGAAAACAAACATTCTGGAGGGCGAGACATTTAATGAAACCATTAGCAACTATTTTAAAAGAAACAATCGTGATATGTTGCTATTGGTTAACGACAGTGAAAACAGCAAATTGTCGGTTCCGGATACTGTTGAATTACTCGATTCAATTAAAAAACCGGCGTTGGTTTATTTTCCAAATTAAAAATGATTGTTCTAACTTTCACTTGCATTAAAACAAGATTATTATGAAAATTTTGATAACCGGAACCAGCTCGGGATTAGGTTTTGGCCTTGCTAAATATTATTTGCAACACAACCATACAGTTTATGGTATCAGCCGGCGATTGAATAAAGATTTGGAGAAGTTCAGTAACTTTTCCTTTTTACCTAAAGATCTTGCTGATTTTGAAGAAACGGAGAGAAACATTGCTGAGTTCTTAAAAGATACGAATAGTCTTGATCTTGT
The DNA here is from genome assembly GCA_963677455.1 of uncultured Draconibacterium sp. GTDB lineage: Bacteria > Bacteroidota > Bacteroidia > Bacteroidales > Prolixibacteraceae > Draconibacterium. Next base: position 5,216,984 of record OY781971.1, on the reverse strand, counting down.
GATTTTAAATGCCGGGATATTGAATGAGATCAAAGACATGAAAGACACCGGTATTAATGAAATAAAAAAGGTGATGGATGTAAATGTGTGGTCGAACAAAGTTATTATCGACATCCTCTTTTCTGAATTAAAAAGTATCAGGCAAATAGTTGCTATTTCGTCGGGAGCTTCAGTAAGTGGTGCGCGCGGATGGAATGCTTATTCGCTTTCGAAAGCAACATTAAATATGCTAATAAATTTATATGCCAATGAACAACCACAAACCCACTTCTGTGCTCTGGCTCCGGGATTAATCAATACAGGTATGCAAGAGTATATTTCAGGAGTATCCGAAGAATTGGATTTCCCAACAATTGAGCGTTTAAAAAAGGTAAGAGCATCGGGCAAAATGCCAACAATTGAAGAAGCCGCAAAAACCAATGCTTTAGCAATTCAGGAAGTAGTGAAATATGACAGCGGCTCTTTTATAGACGCTAGAAAGCTCTAAACAAACTTTGGAGATGCAAACTCTGTGAAAGTTCCACACATAATGGAACTTCTTGCACATCAGGAAACGCCAGCGTCTTTAAGTGGATTAGCCACCCCTTCAAAAAGTGCTGAATAACTGCAACTTGTTCAAAAACTAAAGTTCTTATGAAGTTGAGCAAGCTTGGTATGAATATGGTATCCTACTCATAAAATCAAAAAGAGTAGGAGTTATGAAACCATTACCAGAAGAAATTGTAAAGAAAAACATTATTGACAGGCTCACTAATAATGATGCTGTTAACATAAACAACATTCATGTAAGTGTTAAAAACAACGAAGTATTCCTTGAAGGACATATTTCAACCTACAGCGGAAAGATTGAAGCTTTTCGTGATGCCACAGAAGCAGCTAAAGGTTTTCCTGTGATAAACGAACTACAAGTACATTTTCAAACCAACCACCCCTCTGTTCCCGATCATGAGATCGCCGAAAATATTATGCAATATTTCAAGTGGCAGAATAGCATTAATCCATCCAATGTAAAAATAGACGCAAACAATGGAGAAGTAGTTCTTTCCGGCTTTGTATCTAAACAAAGCGAAAGTATTGCTGCCGAAAAAATTGCCAACTCTACAAAAGGAGTGATTCATGTAGATAATCAAATTAAAATTCAGCCAGAAATGGTGAATAACGATGAAACCATAAAAAAGGAGCTAGAAAAAGCTTTGCATGTTAAAGGAGTAAACGAGGTAATTAATAAGATTGCTGTGAAACAGAAAAGCTCCTCTTCTTTCTTTTCGAGATTTTAACGAATAACTCAATTACCGAAGAATCCCCTTAACACTTCGGGATTATGCAGCTACACTACTACAATTTAATCACAAAAAGACCGGCTTTGGGTAAACAAGGCCGGTCTTCAAAATATTTTGTAGAATGTACTTGCTGCTCTATTGCTTTACACGCTCACTGTAAGAACGGTCGCTGGTGCTAACTTTAATTACATCTCCTTCGTTAATAAACATCGGAACCATAACTTCAGCACCAGTTTCAACAGTTGCAGGTTTCAGTGCAGTTGAACTTGCAGTGTTTCCTTTTTCACCTTCAATAGTTGAAGTAACAGTTAATTCAACTTTATCAGGCATTTCTGCTGTTAAAGGAAGTTCCTCTTCTGCGTGGAACTGAATTTCAATAATCTGTCCTTCTTTCATCAAGTCGTTGTTTTCAACCATCGATTCAGGAATTGAGATTTGCTCGTACGTTTCGGTATTCATTACGTTAAGGCCCATATCATCGCGATAAAGAAACTGATATGGACGGCGTTCTACACGAACATCGTCAACTTTAACTCCTGAATTAAACGTATTCTCAATAACCCTCCCGGTTTTAACATTTTTAAGTTTGGTACGAACAAAAGCGGGCCCTTTACCCGGTTTTACGTGAAGGAATGATACAATGGTGTAAATTTCACCTTTGAACATAAAGCACATTCCGTTTTTAAAGTCTGCTGTTGAAGCCATTTTTAAATCTTTACTATTTTTTTAACGCTGCAAAAATAATCAAATCCATTAAAAATCAATCCCTTCAAGAAGTTTTGAGGAGATTTTATGCAGAATCTATTTTTTTACCTGCTCCACTCCGTCAATCGTATAGCTTTTTATCTCGGCCTTTAAGGCACCAACACGCATCTCAAAAGAAATTAAAACCGGCAGCTTTTTTTCTTTCGACATATAGAAACGAATGCCATCCGACTTTTCCAGTACCTTACCTTTCCGAACAGAAGGATTCAATACGTAACAATCTATTTTACCAATGTCGGTATTAACTCTTTCTTCGCGCAAGAAACGAATAGTTACATCCGAAATCTTGTCTGCGTTTATGGTTGGATAAGAGACTCCATCACCCGGTACCATTTGATCTATAGATTGTGTGTGTACAAAGTAAAAGAACACCGAAATAATATCTACCAAGTTGCGAGGTACTTTTCGCCCACCACTCCGCTGACTAAAAATAGAGTCGTTGTCGTGGTAAAACAAGGTCTCGTTATACTTTCGGTAACTTCCTTCTTTTACATTTCGAATGGTTTTCACCGGTAAATGAGTTTCGGCATCAACATAAGTTTCGTAAATGTCATAAACTCCGTAAAGCTTATCTGCCAGCCCGGTCGTCTCACCGAGCATGTGATAATGAATTACTGGTCGCCCATTAAAAACAGTGTCTGTAACGGTCAGCTCCGCCTCACCTCCTTTTAAAAAACCAAATTTTAGGTTAAAACGGATGCGTTCTTCTTTTGCATCGCTCACCTGCGCAATAAATAGCGTTAATATGATTATCAATAAATTTCGTTTCATTTTAATATTTTGTTTTTCGGAATGGTTGCTACAAAATCCTTCAGATAAAAAGGTTCAAAATAAGCAACGTTCTCAAACTCCCGCTTATTATACTTTGTTTCCGATAGGTTTTGCATAAATCGTGCCGATGTTTTCTCCGGCCCTGTAAACAAGGCATTCGGGTGTGTTAATTTCGCCCGGCATTTTTCTGCTCCATTTCCAAAAAATAGGATTGGGTGTTTGTCGAGGTATGTTGCAAACGAATTCTCATCAATAATCTCGGCCGTTACGGGTAAAAGCCGTTCGCCTTTCAAATTGAAAAGTGCAGTATAAACTTCCATGCGGCGTGCATCAATCATCGGGCAAAAAAGCATGTCATCTTGCTGTCTATTACTGAATTCGGCCACATTTGAAGCGACATGATGCCCCATCGACTCAATAGAACCAACACTTATCAAAGGAATGTCAAGGCCATAACAAAGTCCTTTTGCTACCGACACTCCAATTCTAAGACCTGTATAAGATCCAGGGCCCTTGCTAACCGCCACTGCATCTAATTCGTCAAAACCAATACCGTTGGCTTTGAAAAGGTCTTCAATAAAAACCGATAACATTTGCGAATGATTCAACCCTTCGCTGCTTTCTTTTTGAAAAAGCGTTTCGCCGTTTTTGGCGAGCGTCACCGAACATACCTCTGTTGAGGTTTCAATGTTTAATATGTTTGCCATGATCTTTGTAACAATGTTTTGCAAAAATAGTTAAAGTGAGATTAATTTTCCGTTCAATACCAATCCATTAAGCTGAATTTTTTCGGCTGAATTCAGAGCATCTTCGGCAGTGTGTACAATTGGCTCGCCACCGGCATTGAACGATGTATTTATCAACGCTTTCACCCCGTGTTTTTCATCGAGACGGGTTAATAAATCAAACATAAAAGGATTCTCGTCACGATCAAATATTGTTTGAAAACGCGCAGTCCCGTCTGCATGGATAGTACCTGCAAGCTCGTGTTGTTTTTCGGGCAATACCTTAAAATCGAGCAGCATGAACTTCGAAAGCGGATGAATTTCTTTTTGCCCGGTAAAATATTTGGTGTTTTTCTCAAGAGCAATTGGCGCCAACGGACGATACCATTCCCGGCCTTTTTTCTCCATACTTATTTCTTTTGCCAAAGCTTTTGAATTTGCCTGCGCAATAATACTACGGTTTCCGAGTGCTCGCGGCCCGGCTTCTCCATATCCGTTACAAATGCCAAACACCTTGCTCTGAACCAATAAATCAGCAACTAACTCGACTGTCTCTTTTTTATATTCAGCTTGAAGTCCGGTAATTCCCCAATTATTTAAATACGACGAATGAGGCTCGACTTTTCCATGTTTTTGCCACTCTACAAAAGACGCTGCCCCTAACGCCAAACCCGAATCTTCAGTACATGGAGGAATAAACACCTCTTTAAAAATATTGCTTTCTATAATACAAGTGTTTGCTACAATGTTCAGTGCCGAACCTCCCGAATAATAAAGTGTTTCAGCACCGGTTTGTTGTTGCAACTGAGTAAGTTTATTTAAAATAGCATCGATAAAAATCTTTTGCAGAGTTGTTGCTACATCCTGTATAAAAGGATCTTTCTGATTGAATGAGCGCAATTCAACTCCGAAATCTTTTTTAGCCTGATGGAAAAACACTGAGGTTTGTCCCCATATATCTTGAAAAAAATCGTGTTTTATCAACCACTCTTCCAACTCCGGACGATAATTTCCCCAGCCGGCAAAACCCATGAATTTCCCGGGAACCGAATTTTGGTCAGAAAGCTTTGCCCCAATTATAGAAAACACCAGCGCATTGGCATTATAAATTGTAGAATATGGTTTAAGATCCCAGTGATATTCCAGCCATTCTATCTTGCAATTTTTGTATACCGCCGCAGAAAAATTGCTTAAACTGGCTCCTCCATCAAAATGAACCAGCAAACTATTCTCCTTAAAATTACCGAAAAATGGCAGACACGAGCACATATGCGCCAATTCGTGATTCAGTGCATAAGCTTCAACTTCTTTTCCAAACCACCAGCAACGGCCTTTTTCCATACCTGTTGCCAAGTTAGTGTTTAATGGTGCTTCAAAACGCACAACTCCAGAGGAAGTGAGAAACGTGCGCCCTACCACGTTATCTACAAAAACTATATCGTAATCAAAACCAAGCTGCTTCTCGTGCTTTAAGATTTCTTTTAAATGAATATGCAGGGTGTTATCTCGTTTCCTTCGGGAAATCCGTTCCTGCTGTAAGAAGTATTTAACCCGTCCGGTTTGCATTATCGCCAGGTTATGGTCGTGCACATAAAAAGGATGCTCATAATCAAAACGATCCTGAATACCGTAGATGGCCAGTGTTGCTTTACTTTTATCCATCAGCCAAAGAATTGTATTGCTACCACAACCGCCAACAGAAAGAAGAAAAACAATTCTCCCCAAAACTTACTCTTTAGAAAAACAAAGAAGTTAGAAAGCAGAAATGTAATTGGAATCGCAGTAATAATAAGCATTTCCTGTGAAGTTGCAGGAACCAAAACAAAACTTGCTATTGAAAAAAGGAACAGAAAGAAAAACACCAAAAAATACTTTCTGGAGCTCACCTTTTTTGTATCGTAATGCCGGGCAATATCGATACTTGCAACAATTGTGAGCAAGACGAGTGTTCCCAGGTAGATTTGCAAAAACAAATTTCCTTTTAAAGTCCCAATCCTTTGCGTTATAAAATCAATAAGCAAAGTAATTACTTCATTAAACTGATCGGTATAAAAATAGTACCCCGTAGCAAATACAAAGGGCAAAAGAAACCCGAGAATAAGAATTACATATTCGCGCCAACCTGTGCGGTGACTTAAAATAGATACTCCGATTAGAAATGCCGGCAGAACTGTTACCAAATTCACATAAAAAAGCGAAGCTATTCCGAAAAGAAAACCAACATCGAAAATGATATTGTAAGCTTTGGCCTGTTCAAAAATTCCGAAAAGTCTGTAGATGGAAAACAGTAAAAACAGCGCTGCAAAATAAACCGGGTGTAACGAATGTAATTGAATTAAACCACCAACCAGCAAAACAAAAAGAATGGCGGGTAATCGGGTTTTAATTCGAATAAACTGGTAACGTGCAATGATAAACTCGATTAGAATGGACAGAATCACAACCAGCAAAGCGGACAGAATCACACTTAATAAAGGAGCATCGCCGGTAAAACTGAAAATTGGTTTATACAGCACATTCAATGGCTCTCCGGGAGCAAACGGATATACAAAAGGAGCAAATATTTTCTCTGCCCAGAATGCAAAAACTGCAAACGGAATAAAAAATAAATTCGCGAAATTATTCGATTTTAATATTCTTAAAATCATGTGTTATACCGATTAGCTTCAAAATTGTTGTATTGTCAACTCTGCCAAATCACTTTTTCTCTGATCTATCGGCTTCTACCCAAAAGAATGAAATGTGGTAGAACTTTATCAAATGGGATTACAGATCGAAGCCCAAATCTTTCCGGTAGTATTTCCCTTCAAAATCAATCAATTCGGCATTTTTGAATGAAGTTGCCAACGCCTGCTTCATATCCCTGCCATAAGAACTAACTGAAATTACACGTCCGCCAGCCGTAACAACATCCTCGCCATCAGACTTTGTTCCGGCATGAAAAACAATGCTGCCTTTAACATCGGCAGTTCCGCTGATAACCTTCCCTTTTTCGTAGCTTCCGGGGTAACCACCCGAAACCAACATCACTGTAACGGCAGTTCTTTCATCAATTTCGATTTCTTTTTCGGCCAGATTTCCATCCGCAGCACCTTCCAGCAAATCAACAAAATCAGATTTAACACGCAACATTACCGCTTCGGTTTCAGGGTCGCCCATACGAACGTTGTATTCAATTACATACGGCTCATTATTTACGTTTATCAAACCTAAAAATATGAAACCGTTGTATTCTATTGCTTCTTTTTGCAGTCCCGAAACAGTAGGCTTAATAATTCGCTCTTCAACTTTTTGCATGAAAACTGAATCGGCAAACGGAACCGGAGTTATCGCGCCCATTCCACCGGTATTCAGCCCGGTATCGCCTTCTCCAATTCGCTTGTAATCTTTGGCTTCCGGAAGGATTTTATAGTCTTTCCCGTCAGTAATTACAAACACTGAAACCTCAACACCGCTCAAAAACTCTTCAATAACAACTTTACTGCTTGCAGCTCCAAACTGTCCGCCAAGCATTTCTTCCAAAGACTGTTTTGCTTCCTCCAGCGAATCGATAATCAACACTCCCTTACCGGCAGCCAAACCGTCGGCTTTTAAAACGTATGGTGCTGTCATTTCATTCAGAAAAGACAATCCTTCGCTGAGATTCTCGGGAGTTACTGTAAAATATTTTGCGGTAGGTATTTTGTTCCTGGCCATAAATGCTTTGGCAAAATCCTTACTCCCCTCGAGCTCTGCACCTGCCTTTTTCGGCCCAACAATTTTTAGGTTCTTCAGTTCCGGGTCGGCAGCAAATATATCATGCAATCCCTCTACCAACGGAACTTCGGGACCAACCAACATCAAATCGATATTATTCTCAAGAACAAGTGTTTTTATTTTGGGAAAGTCAGAAACACCGGCATCAAGATTGGCACCCAGCTCTTCTGTACCGGCATTACCCGGAGCAAAAAAGAGTTTTTCAACTTTGGGGCTTTGTTTTATTTTCCATCCTAATGCATGCTCCCTTCCTCCGGAGCCAATTATCAAAACATTCATCTTTTCTTGTTTTTTATTATCGATTTACCTGTTTTATACGTTTCTAAACCGCTCGAAATACGATTTTAGTGTTTCGCCTATTTTATCCGACAATTCAGTATCTCCCGCTGTGGTTGCCGCACGTTGTAAACGTTGCAAATAGAACAGGTTGCGCTGGATTTCTTCGTTTATTCCGCCTGTTAGCAGGAATTTTGGTTCAAGTGAGAAATAATAATTCAACTCGTCATTAAAGTTCGAATAGGCAGTTTCAACCATTCCAATTCCCTTGTCGTTGGCACCCGCTTTGATATAGTTTTCAGCCAATTCAACAGCAAAATACTCATAAGGAACAACATCATTCGGAATTAATTCCAGGCAACGATCGATCACTGCAATAGCAGAATCATTTTTATTCTCCTCAACCAAGGCTGAAGCCAAACGATTAAAACTGTTGCGAATATTTGTCATCATCCGGGCATTGTTCTCATCAATGTAAACACCTGGCTGATTCATTCCCCCCCAGTTAAATTTATTCATGATATTATCGTACATAATATCCGTAGCTACTCTACCAAACTGCAGTTGTTGCGGCGAACTTTCTGTTTTTATCGGAACCAAACGGTACGCAAAACCTTCCATTTGGAAATAATCCGACAGGTTAAGGTACTTACTCCGTCCAACGGTAATAGCCCAGTAAATTGGTCGTTCCCAATTGTTATTGGCAATTAAATCGAGAATCATCATCTCGTCTTTCGAGAGCATATTTTTGTTGGAAAGATCAATTACAATTTCATCGACAATCTTATCGTAATCCTCCGGAGCAACCACGTTATTTCTGATTACTGCTTCCTTATCTACTTTGAAACGGATTTCCTTTTTCGGGATGTAAGCTGCGTTATCGGCCTGCTGCAATTTTGTTGCCGGATTATTATCAGCAATAAAATCAACTGCTTCTTTCAGCCCCACATATTCACGTTTAATTCGAGGATTATCTAAAACATAAACGGCATCTCGTGTTCCGATTCTGTATTGATCAGTCGTCATCGAAAATGGCAATGGATCCGAATCATAAGCCTTTTGCTTCATCTGATCGATGTACCAATCGGTTTGTAAATAGCTTAAGTTACAAACTCTAACATCCTGTCTAACACCCTCTACTTCCTGGTTGTACCACAAGGGGAAAGTATCGTTATCGCCATTAGTAAACAATATTCCGTCGGCTTTAGCACTTTTCAGGTAATTGGCACCAAAATCGCGTGCAGTGTAACGGCCCGAGCGATCGTGATCGTCCCAGTTTTGAGCTCCCATAATTCCGGGAACTAATATTAATGCAGCAACACCGGTAATACCGGCCGCCAAAATATCCGGAATAAATTTCCGTAATGCTTCCGAGATCGTAAGCACTCCCAAACCAATCCAAATTGCAAAGGCATAAAACGAGCCGGCATAAGCATAATCACGCTCACGTGGCTGATGTGGATACTGATTCAGATAGACAACAATAGCCAAACCGGTTAATATAAAAAGGAGGAAGACTACCCACAAACCTTTTTTACCTTCTTTACCTCTTGTATACTGAAAAGCGATTCCCAGTAATCCAAGTAAAAAGGGCAAGAAGAAATAGGTATTCCGGGCTTTATTATTTGCTAAGCTGGCAGGCAGATTATCCTGATCCCCCAGTCGCCATTCGTCGATAAATTTAACTCCACTTAACCAGTTACCGTGTAAAATACCATCGTGTCCCTGGATATCATTTTGGCGACCTACAAAATTCCACATAAAATAACGCCAGTACATCCATTTTACCTGGTAATTCACAAAGAAGCGAAGGTTCTCCGTAAACGTTGGTTTAATAATTGTTTCTGCTTCGCCACGTTCGTTTTGATATTGGATACGTCGTCCCTTCACTTTTCCCCATTGCTGGTAATCTTCAGCATGTTGTGGATCTACCGAACTCCACATGCGTGGGAAAATTGTAGTAAAGCGTTCGTCGTAATTGGCATTGTAACGATGATGAGTCACCACATATTTACCATCGATCTGCGAATAAATTGGCTTTCCTTCTGTAAAACGGTCTCCCTGTTTTAGCGGCGAATTGTAATACTGACCACTAAAAAGTGGCCGAGAACCATATTGCTCGCGGTTTAAATAACTTAAAAGCGAGAAGGTGTTATTTGGTGTATTCTGGTTCATTGGCGGATTTGCCGACGACCGGATTATAATAATTGCAAACGAAGAATAGCCGATCAAGATTACTGCCACCGCTAAAATAGCCGTATTCAGAACTACTTTTTGGTGTTTGTAAGTGTAATACAAAGCGTACACAAAACCACCAATCAAAGCCACAACGTAAAACAAAACTCCTGAGTGGTAAGGCAGTCCAAACGAATTAACAAACATCAGCTCGAACCACGAGCCAACGGTTACTGCCCCCGGAATTATGCCGTACATTATAACCCCCAGCATAACAACTGAAATAACCAAAGCCCAGATAATTCCGTTTCGGGTAACCTCGTACTTTCTGAAATAATAGACAAAAACAATGGCCGGAATTGCAAGCAGGTTCAGCAAGTGAACTCCAATTGACAAACCAACAATATAGGCGATAAAAATTAGCCAGCGGTTGGCGTACTTTTCATCGGCAATATTTTCCCATTTCAGAATTGCCCAAAAAACTATTGCTGTTAACAACGAAGAACTGGCATAAACCTCGCCTTCAACCGCCGAAAACCAAAAGGTATCGGAAAAAGTGTAGGCCAAAGCTCCAACCAAACCTGCAGCAATAACTGCAATACTTTGTCCTTTAGTCAATTCAGCTTTTTGCTCCAATACTTTACGCGCCAGGTGCGTAATCGTCCAAAACAAAAACATAATGGTGAAAGCACTTGCCAACGCCGACATTATATTTACGAGTTTGGCAGCATTTTCAGGCCCGCCAAACAATGTAAACATGCGGCCAAATATCATAAAAATAGGCGCACCTGGCGGATGTCCTACTTCAATTTTAAAGGCTGTTGTGATAAACTCACCACAGTCCCAAAAACTTACGGTGGGTTCAATTGTCATCAAATAAACAACTGCGGCTACGACAAAACTTACCCAGCCAAATATCCTATTAAATAGTTTGTATTGCTTCATTTTACTACGTTTTCAGAAATATATGGATACTCCAAAATATTAACAGTTGCGAAGATAAGGGTTTTGGTATAAATTGAAACCGTTGACAGGGATTTTAAAACTATTTAGGAATTATTGAAGATTCGATAATATCGGCTTTGCTATTTTAGTTTATACCCCAATGTGAATTGATAAAATTTAGCTTGCCCAAACGGATAATAATCCGAATAAGAATATTTTAATGTTAGCTGAAAACGTTTTGCAAAACCTGCTCCGGCATAAACAGAAGTTATCCCACTGGTGCCCGAAGTTTCGTACCCCAACCAGGCTATATTATCATACTCAGAGTGCAGCCCTCCGTAAGCATCGTCGCCACCACCAATATCCATTCTGAGGTTGGGCTCAATTACAAACTTTTCCTTAATATAAAAACGATAAGCAGTAATAATCGTAAGATAGTTTTCAATTAAACTGGTAGAAGTATATTCGTTTTTCAATTCATTAAAAAAAGCATAACTAAACCCTAAATCTAATTTCCGAGAACGATATAAAGTACCAACGTTTGTTTTCAAATAACTTGCTCTTAGATTATTGTAACCATAACGAGTATAATCACTTTCTTGCGCTTCAATACCGGTTGATACCCCGAAACTCCATTGCCTGTTCTTTTTCCGCGGAATAGTATAAGCATAAAGTAGTTCGGCCAAATACGCCGTCTCATCTCCACTGTTGGTACGAATAAAATTTGCGCCTATACTGCCTGCTTTTGGCGAAATAGTATAGTCTGCTATTAAAGCAAAGTTGTTGTATTCCTCATCATAATCTGGAATATCTGCAAACCCGGCAACTCCTAAAACCCAATCCGACGAAGTGCCAATAAGTGCCGGATTTTTAGACGATAGGCCCAGCCAATATGCTTTTTCCTGAGCATTACCTTCATACTGAAAACAAAGAGAAATAATTAAAATAACAGGAATTACCCTGAGGGATAAATTAGTGGTTTGTGTATTCATCTTTGGCTACCATTAGTTATTTTGAGAGGCGAATATATTATTATATTGAATAAATATCCAAGCTATTGCAGATTTTATACGACTAAAAAACACAACAGTCATTTGAGAACATCATAAATTCTGACTTCTATTGTCTTCTCAGTGCAGTCTATACCCAAGAACAAACTCGTGAGCTGTTAAGCGTTTATCCAAATCGTACATAATATTATATCGCTTAGAAAAACTAAAACTGTAGGCTAGCCTCAACCTGGTGGGAACAATATCAATCCCAAAGTTTAGCGAAAACAATTCGTTCCAATCTTTACTACTGAAACCAGCCCAAATCATGTTATCAAAAGTAAAATGTAAACCAAGGTAGCAATCCGAGTCTTCTTCCCGAAAGTCAAATAAAACATTTGGTTCTATAACAACCTCATCAAGAATAAAAAAACGGTAAGCACTCAAAACTGTCAGCGATTTCAACATTGAGTAGTCTAATTCAGCATTCAGATTACTCTTCATCTCGTTGTAAAAGTTATAACTGATACCTGCCTCCAGTTTCCGCGAATTATAATAGGTTCCAAAACCTGTCTTTAAGAGCGTGAGTTTAGAACCTTCATTTATATCCACCTCAGGAATGGTTGAGTAACCCGAAAAACCATCCTCATTGCGGTTTAAACCACCTGAAATACCCACATGTATTTCTCTTGCGTCCGAAAGCTTAAAAGTATAAGCGTAACTCAACTCGATTAAAGTTGTTTTGCTATCATCAAACTTTTCATTCATATAACTGAGGCCAACTGTACCGACACGCGGGCTAATTTCTGTATCGACAAAAAAGCCATAACCCTCTAATTTCTGACCATAAGGGTAATTCATTTGATGATATGTACCAAACAACCAATCAGAAGGAGTGCCAATTGCTGCCGGATTTTTAGTTGACAAGCCCATCCAATAAGCGCCTTCCTGAGCAAAAGATTTTTGACTTAAAAAAAGCAACATAAAGCTCGAAACAACAAATAGCTTTAATACAATGTGCTTGTGGCTGTTAGTTTTCATGATTAACAGTTTTTATTCGAAACAAATATAAATGGTTTTCACTAATATCGTTCTTAACAAATCATCATTATCCCAGAAACCATTCTTCCTGTTTCGATCCCGTCGCGGCGAGCTGAAAAGTACTTTTCTTTACTCTGAAAAGAGCATTCTGCCAACACTTCAATATTATCAACAGGAATTCCGCATTCGAGCAAAACATTCCGGTTCGCAGCCCATAAATCAACATGAAATTTACCCGAATGATGCTTCTGCAAAGTTGCTTCTGCATTAGGAATTGACTGACGCACTGCCTGCACGACTTCATTGCCAACTTCATAAACTTCGGGGCTGATTGACGGGCCGATTGCTGCTAAAATCGTTTTAGGGTTGCAGTCGTATTTTTCTTTCATCACATGAACAGAATTCGCAACAATTTTTGCTACGGTACCGCGCCAACCTGCGTGTACAGTTGCAATTACTTTCTTTTGCGGGTCGAAAAGTAAAACCGGCACGCAGTCGGCCGTTTGCACACACAAACAAATGCCGGGTTTATTGGTAACCAGCGCATCTGTATCTGAGATTTCGCTTTTGGGAACCGAATCGATATCACACACTGCATTAGAATGAGTTTGCCGTGGAAAAACAAGTTGACCAACTTCAAGACTCAGTAAACGGGCCAGCTCTTTCCGGTTATCGGAATAAACAGTTTCCTCATCGCCGGTAAAACGTACCCGGTCTTTTTGAAAACTCTGCTTTGTGGTGGTAAAAGCCTCAATGTTTGCGAACTCCTGGAATATCTTGTAACGAACAAAGTTTTTGTTATCCATTTCTCAGCAATTGATTAAGTGCATTTTTGTCGAGCAAGGTCACTGTTTTCTTTTCAATTTTAATTAATCCGTCGGTTTGCATTTCGCCTAAAACACGCGCCAGCGAGGGGCGGGTAACACCAAACAAATCGGCCAGTTGCTGCTGCGTATTTTTTAACTCGAACGAATGAAAGCGGTCGCCGGCCTGTTGCAACAAAAAATGGGCTACCTTTTCTTTAATGGTTTTGAAACTGAGGAAATGAAGCTTTTGCGAAAGAAACTGCGCTCTCGACGAAATGCTATTCAAATAATTACGCAAGAGCATCGTATTCATTTGCAGGATTTTCAGAAACTCCGCCACCGGAATAACCAAAATACTTCCTTTATTATTGGCGGTTACTGTTACCGGAAAACGGTTTTCTTTTCCGAATAAAAATGCCGTTGCCAAAGGTTTAGGCGCTTCAATATCTTCAATCTTCACCGTTTTCCCCGAGTAATCGATCATTTCGCCACGCACGCTGCCAGACAAAACAATCAGCAGGTTAGCAACCAAATCGCCCGCCATTACAACAACTTCATCTTTCTGAAATTTCTTTACCTGGAAATGTATTTTGCTCAACAGCATTTTACACTCGTCTTCAGAAATTCCCCGAAAAACAGGGCATTGGGATAAAAGTGAATAATCTATCATTTTGTAACAATTGATACATTTTACGAAACACCACACACCTACTTTTGTTGCGTAATCCAAAGATAACAGGAACAGCAAAACAAAAAATTATGATACGGGAAATTGTAAAAATAGACGAGGAACTTTGCAACGGATGCGGACAATGCGTGCCGAACTGCCACGAAGGAGCACTGCAAATTATCGACGGAAAAGCAAGGTTAGTTAGCGAATTGATGTGCGACGGACTGGGTGCCTGTATCGGACATTGCCCGGAAGGTGCAATTACCATCGAGAAACGTGAAGCCGATGCTTACGACGAAGTAGCTACTATTTCGCAAATGATAAAAGCAGGCAAAGCAACTGTTTTTGCACACCTGAAACATTTACAGGATCATAACGAAACCGGATATTTGCGGGAGGCACTTGATTTTATTAAAGCCAATCGTGAAGCCATGCCTTTTGAAATTAGCGAAGTCCACGAACTGCTGCACAGCAAAAAAGAAAGCAACTCGGATTCAGGTTGCGCCAGTGGTGGTTGTCCGGGATCGGCACCGGTAGCTTTCGATGCCTCGGGATTTAAAATGGCAGCGCCCGAAAACGATGTTCCTTCGGCATTAACACAGTGGCCCGTGCAAATGCACCTGATCAATCCGGCTGCTTCGTACTTTCAGGGAGCCGACCTTTTGGTGGCGGCCGACTGTGCAGGTTTTGCTTACGGAAACTTTCATAACGATTTTATCAAAGGCCGTAAAATGGTAATTGCCTGTCCGAAACTCGATCAGGGACGAGAAATTTATATTGAAAAACTGGTACGATTAATCGACGATTCGCGTGTGAACACGATTACCGTAGTAATTATGGAAGTTCCGTGTTGCGGAGGATTGTCGCAAATGGTAAGCATGGCCGCTGAAATGGCATCGAGAAAGGTACCCGTAAAAGAAGTTGTGATAAGTATTCGCGGAGATGTTCTCTCGGAAGAATGGATTTAAAAAACCAATTAAGTTGAGATAAAACCAGTCCTCTTTATTCGACAATCAATAAAAAATTTAGATATGAGTATGTTTTGTTACCAATGCCAGGAAGCGGCTAAAGGAACCGGTTGTACAATTGCCGGAGTTTGTGGAAAACCAAGTGATGTTGCTAACCTTCAGGATACACTTTTGTTTGTGTTGAAAGGAATTAGCTGGTACAACGAGAAATTACGGGCAATCGATGCGAACCCCGAAAAAGTTGACAAGTTTGTTTTTGATGGTTTGTTTAGCACAATTACCAATGCCAATTTCGACAAGAAAGTATTTGAACGCCGCATTATTAAAGCACTCCAGATAAGAAATGAATTGTTGGTGTTGTGCAAAAGCACCGGCGTTGTTTTACCCGATATACTTCCTGAATGTGCGAAATGGACAGCCGCAAATGTTGATGAATTTGAGAAAAAAGCAGAGGAAGTGGGTGTTTTAAGCACCGAAAACGAAGATGTTCGTTCATTGCGCGAACTGATCATTTACGGTGTAAAGGGTTTAGCTGCTTATGCAGAACACGCCTGGAACCTTGGAAACAAAAAAGACGAGATTTTTGCTTTTATGCAACGTGCACTTGTGGCAACTACGGAAGATCTTTCGGTGGATGAATTGGTAGCACTTACCTTGGAAACCGGAAAATACGGCGTTGATGTAATGGCGCTTCTGGATGCTGCCAACACTTCGGCTTATGGAAACCCGGAAGCCACAAAAGTAAATATCGGTGTAGGTACAAATCCTGCGATTTTGATTTCCGGTCACGACTTGCGCGACATGGAAGACCTGCTGAAACAAACCGAAGGAACTGGCGTTGACGTGTACACCCACAGCGAAATGTTGCCTGCACATTACTATCCGGCATTCAAAAAATACAAACACCTGGTTGGAAACTATGGAAATGCATGGTGGAAACAAAACACTGAATTCGAAAGCTTCAACGGTCCAATCCTGTTTACTACCAACTGTATTGTTCCGCCTAAAAACACCGCTACTTACACCGATCGCATTTACACCACAGGTGCATCTGGTTTAGAAGGAGCAATTCACATTCCTGATCGGAAAGAGGGCGAAATGAAAGATTTTAGTGCGATTATTGAGCACGCCAAAAAATGCGCTGCGCCACAAGAAATTGAAAGCGGAGAAATTATTGGCGGGTTTGCACATGCTCAGGTTTTTGCATTGGCCGACAAAATTGTGGATGCTGTTAAAACAGGTGCTATTAAAAAATTCTTTGTGATGGCTGGTTGCGATGGCCGCATGAAAAGCCGCGATTATTACACCCAGTTTGCCGAGCAACTTCCGCAAGACACTGTGATACTTACTGCCGGTTGTGCAAAATACCGTTACAACAAATTGCCGTTGGGCGATATCGGCGGCATTCCGCGTGTAATTGATGCTGGTCAATGCAACGACTCTTACTCGCTGGCTGTAATTGCACTTAAGTTGAAAGAAGTTTTCGAACTGAACGATATTAACGAATTGCCAATTGCCTACAACATTGCGTGGTACGAACAAAAAGCGGTAATTGTACTGCTGGCATTGCTTCATTTAGGTGTGAAAAATATCCACCTAGGGCCAACATTACCGGCTTTCCTTTCGCCAAATGTAGCCAATGTTTTGGTAGAAAACTTTGGCATAGCCGGAATTACAGAAGTTGAAAAAGATTTTGAAATATTTGAAGTAAGCCAGGCTTAACTCATTCAATTCTCATAGTAAATATATTAACTCGGGGAGGAGTTAATTCCGGATTTACCGGGATTTTCTAATGGCACTTGTAAACATACGAGTGCCATTCTTCATTTTAAGAGCATATTCCATAAAATCTTATAAATCCAACGTCTACCATCATCAAGAAATGTTTCGTTATGACTCTTTTTCGATTTTTCCCGCCTCTTTGTTTTAATCCCGAAATCTTTTTCTACTTGCATTTGTTAGTATATTTTAAAATGAAAAATTGAAGACAAATGAAAAGACTTTTATTTATCGGAATCCTACTAAACACAATACAAGTATTTGCCCAGGAAGAAATTAAAGTTCAGCAAAAAGAATGGGCTGTTGGAGATAAAATGCAACCGGCTTTTATAGTAGAAGTTCCTCAAACAAATGCCAAAGACGCAATTAATCTTTGGGAAAAAACTTTAGTACCCAAAAACATTTTCGACACTTTTAAAAAATTACCCAAGATGGAAAAAGAAGAAAAAAACGAATGGGTAATTCACAAGGTACTTATTAGCGAGGTTTGCCCCGACTCATTAGATGTTTATACACGAATAAACGAAACGAAAGATCGTATCACGTTTGCAGCGCTGTTCGATAATTACGGAAGCTTTATCGGAAATAACAGCAACGAGGCTAAAAATGCTAAAGAATACGTAAGAAACTATGCAGTTGAACTTTATCGACAGGGAGTTGGTAACGAACTTGACGACCTTAAGAAGGAGCTTAAGAAAAAAGAAAAAGACTTGACAAACTACGAAAAAGATAATCGGAAACTGAACAGAAAATCTGAAGAAAGTCAATCGAATTTAAGTTTTCATCGCGAAAACTCAACAGCAACAAGTTCTTTGGAGCAATCTGAAGAACGGTTGAAAGAAATAAAGAAAGAAGAAAAAGCAATAAAAAAGTATGCAAAAAAAGCAGACAGAAACTCGGGGAAACAAAAGAAACTCAAAAGAGAGATCAATAAAATTGAAGATGAGATTAAAAATGTAGAACGAAAGCTAAGGAATATCAAATAGTGTTTTGAGAGCAGTCGCGCATTATCACATCTGATCAATTTTGAGATTCCTACTGAAGATATAATTCTGTGACACAGAAATGAATTGACAAAACAGTGGTTGTCTACATATAACTGCATAAATATTAAATAATAAAGAATTTAAACATCATTAACGGAGCAATCTTGTACACCCCGTTCGGAAATTATAATTTTGTTTCGCTTTTAAAAGACAGCATACAATTATTAAATATCAAATAAACAAAACATTATGGGTAAAATAGCAGAAAACGTTAAACCTGGAGTAGTTACAGGTGCCGACGTTCAATACATTTTCAGAGTAGCTCAGGAAAATAACTTTGCCATTCCGGCAGTAAACGTTGTTAGTTCTTCATCGGTAAACGCCGTAATGGAAGCCGCTAAAATTGCCAAAGCTCCTGTTATTATTCAGTTTTCAAACGGAGGTGCAATATTTAACGCCGGAAAAGGATTAAAACTCGAAGGCCAGGAAGCTGCCATTTTAGGTGCTATTGCAGGTGCAAAACACATCCACACTTTGGCTGAAGCTTATGGTGTTCATGTAATTTTACATACTGACCACGCTGCAAAAAAATTATTGCCTTGGATTGACGGGCTGCTTGATGCTAGTGAAAAACATTTCGAAGAAACAGGTAAACCACTGTTTAGCTCACACATGTTGGATTTAAGTGAAGAACCACTTGAAGAGAACATCGAGATCAGCAAAAAATACCTCGAAAGAATGAGCAAAATGGGTATGACACTTGAAATTGAATTGGGTATTACCGGTGGTGAAGAAGATGGCGTTGATAACAGCGACGTTGACTCATCTAAATTGTACACTCAGCCAGAAGAAGTTTGCTATGCATACGAAGAATTGTTGAAAGTTTCTCCTAACTTCACTATTGCTGCGTCGTTTGGAAACGTACATGGTGTTTACAAACCAGGTAACGTAAAATTGACTCCGAAAATCC
The DNA here is from genome assembly GCA_963677455.1 of uncultured Draconibacterium sp. Classification (GTDB taxonomy): domain Bacteria; phylum Bacteroidota; class Bacteroidia; order Bacteroidales; family Prolixibacteraceae; genus Draconibacterium. The sequence continues at coordinate 5,198,082 of OY781971.1, read as the reverse complement.
TTGACAACTCACAAAAATATATTGTTGAGAAACTTGGTTTAGATGAAAAATTACCTGTTGACTTTGTATTCCACGGAGGTTCTGGTTCTTCGCACGAAGAAATTCGCGAAGCAATTGGTTACGGCGTTGTTAAAATGAATATTGATACCGATACACAATGGGCATACTGGGATGGTGTTCGTGCTTTCGAAGCAGCCAACCACGATTACCTGCAAGGACAAATCGGGAACCCTGAAGGTGACGAAAAACCAAACAAAAAATTCTATGATCCTCGCGCATGGGTAAGAAAAGGCGAAGAATCAGTAATCGCCCGTTTACAAGTTGCATTTGACGACTTGAACGCTATTGACTCTATCTAAACATAGATTCTATATATCATACAATCAACCGTCTCACTACTTGTGGGACGGTTTTTTTATGCTTGTAATTCTGAAAAATTTTGTTGAAAGTCTTTCCTACAGAAGAGAAAACCAGTTAGTCTTCCGCCATTTCCTCGCCATCATCCTTTTCAATAAAATGCGAGTAATTTACAAATCGGTCGAAAACCTGCCGGACATAAGTATAAGGCTCAATACCACGCACATACCCGTATTTTATACTTGGTTTATTGTAATACTCCGGATAGCTCAATTTCAGAATGGATTCTTCTACATTGTTGTCCCAACGGTACATGTCAAGCCCTTCTTCGAATGCAAGAGTTCTGGCGTCTACAACATGGCCATATCCACAATTGTAAGAGGCCATAGTAAACTTAATTCGCTGCACAGAATCCGGAATATCTACGAACCGGCCCCAAAGTAATTCAAGAATTTCGGTACCTCCCCGTATACTTTGTACCGGATCAGTGCGATCAGTAACTCCAAAACGCTCTGCAGTACGAGGCATCAGCTGCATTAACCCCTTTGCACCAGCCCATGATTCCAGATCGGGTTGAAACTTTGATTCCTGAAAAACCATCGCAGCAAACAAGCGCCAATCCCAACCCAGCGAATCTGCACCTTCTTTTATTAAGTCATCATAATCACTGATGTTATTATGATTTATACTGAATAATTCACTGTTCTCACGACGTCTGAAATCGCGTTCATTTTTGAAATATTTGTTATAAATCACATAATACTCCACTCCCTCTTTCATTGTTTTTATCCAGTTGTTAAGACTGTCGACCAATTCCACCGATTCAGGCCGCAATGCCCAGCCCATACGCTGCGAAAAACTAACAGGAACCCTGATATCCAACTCCGGATAATAGGAAGCATTTATACTTGCAATATTATTATCTGCAACAGTGTATTTTATCTTTCCGCTTGCTACCATTTCAATTGCTTTGTCGGTACTTAATTCGCCCGGAAGTGTGTCGATGTATATCGTGCCACCAATTTCTTCGCTTAAATTATCTAAACGGTACATGTACGAAGTATTAGCTGCTACAGAAACGGTATCGCCGATCAGCTCAATCGGATCGTGAACAAGCGAAGCCTGTAATTTACTCCAGCCTATTTTTCGATAATTTTCGGGTTTTCGCTGCACCAAAACCTGGTGAGTAAGATAAAGATACTCGGAAAATGTAACTGTTTCTTTGCGTTTATTGGTGATTGTAATCCCATGGGCAATAATATCAACTTTCCCGTCGAGCAAGGATTGAAACATGGTATCAATACTATTTGAAACCGTAATCTCAAGTTTTACATCTAGTTCTTTTGCAAAACGTTTTAAAAGATCATACTCGTAGCCCATTGGCTGCCCCTTGTACAAAAAGTAACTGGTACTGCTGTAAGCTGTCATTGCACGAAGAACGCCTTCTTCCTTTATTTCCGAAAGATCACGGCCAATGGCAACGCGTCTCTTTTTATCTTTTTTCCGCTCTAAGCCATTACAAGCGACCAGTGAAGTTAGGATCAACAGAAAAATGCCTAAAATGAAACGGTTCTTCATATAATAACTACATGGTTTCAATCAACAATATAATAAATCTTCTGTCTTTTGAAAAAGAGAAATAATTCTAAGGAGAATAAAAAACAATATCTATCATAATATTTTCGTTACAACCTATCTGTAGAGATACAACTCGTTATCAAAAATCATCCACAAAAATGTTTATAATTAAGCGGGTGTTGAAAATCATGTATCATGCTGATTTTATTATATTTGAGCTCATGGATGAAAATTAAATTCTTATACATATTATTGGTTGTAGCACTTTCGACTGGATTTGCAAAAACACTTTCGGCATCAGAGATGGAAGAGCAGATCGATTCGTTAAAGACAATATGTCTAGCGGAAAAAGATGAAGTTAAATTAACAGACAATTATATTCGTATTTCCAGTCTGTATGCATATTCTAGCATTGATAGCTTATTGTTTTATTCTCAAAAAGCATTGGAGCTTGCCCGAAAAAACAATTACACCAAAGGCATTGGAGATGCCCTATTTTATGTTAGTTATGCGATGGACCAAACAGGAGACTGGAAACAAGCTATTGATAATCTGGAAGATGCCATAACTATTTTTCAGAAAGTTAAGGATACCACATCACTGGTTGCTTCCTACCTAAACATAGGAATACTACATTCCTATGGAACACAACAGGTTAAGGCACTCGAATATATTATAAAAGCAAAAAATCTGGCAGAAACTACCGACAGCAAGTTTGGACTTTCGGAAGCACTTACCAACATAGGTTCTTTGTACGAATATCTAAAAGAATACAGAAGTGCCTACCGCTACTATGAAAAAGCTTTGGAGCTCGAGATTGAGGCGAACAATACTGACAATATCAGTATGTCGAATATTGCACTCGGCTACATGAACATTAAACTAAACCGACTGGACGAAGCTTTTGAAAACCTGAAGGCGGCTCAAGAATTACTCCCTCAGATTAAAGACCTTCACCGGGAAACCGAGGTGTCGATACTGTTTGCCTACTATTACTTAGAAATCAACCATATTGCAGAAGCAGATTCTGTGTTGCAAAAAGCGCATCAAATGGTGCACGAACAGAGATTTGAACGGCTTCATGCTGATATTGCTTACCTTATGGGAAAATCGCATTTGAAGAAGGGTGAATTCCAAACTGCCCTATTTAATTTTAACACAGCGATAGACGAAAGCAGGAAATTAGACAGGTTCGATATTCTTGGCGAGATTTTTACCGACAAAGCTGAAGTATATGCCAATATCGGTCAATACGAAAAAGCGTACCGGGTTGAACAAGAGAAAGATGAGTCAGACGCAATTATTCAGCCCAACAAAATTGCCCAGGCACTCGGAGAATTTGAGCTTCAAGAGCAATTAAAAGAACAAATTCGTCAACGAGAACTTCAGGAGCAATTGCTCGAAGAAAAAGACCGAAGCACCAGATACAAAAGCAAAGTAAAGATGCAGATCGCTATCTTTTCATCTATACTTTTAGTGATTGTTGTAATTATTCTTAGCTATTACGCTTTGCTAAGAAAGAAACATGCCGCAGTTTTAAAAGAAAACTACAACACTATTAACCGCCAAAAATTACTGTTGGAAGAAAACCTGAAACAACTTGCAGAAGATGAAAAAAAGCTGCAAAAACTGAATGCAACAAAAGACAAATTCTTTTCTATCATTGCCCACGACCTGAAAAATCCATTCAACGTAATGATCGGAATTTCAGATTTGATGCGATCTAACGCCGATTTAAAGAATAGTAAAGAATTTGAGTCGTTAACAGAAGGTATGTTTCAGGCGGCAACTTCAGGCTATAACCTGCTGGAAAATCTGTTGGAATGGTCTCGCACTCAAACTCACGAGATACAATTCTCTCCGGAGAGTTTTCTTTTACAAAAAGTTTTCAGCGCCAATAAGTCACTATTCAAAGAAGCCGCTAATTCAAAGGATATCAGCATCTCATGGCCAGACAGCAAGGAAAAAGTGTTCGCTGATTACAACATGGTAAACTTCATCTTCAGAAATCTCTTGAACAATGCGATTAAGTTTTCTTACGAAGGCGGCAAAATTGAAGTATTTGTAGAAACAAAAGACAATGTGCTAACATGCACAATCCGGGATCATGGAATAGGAATGAGCCAAAATATTCTAGATAAGCTCTTTAAAATAGAATATTCGGTTCAATACAATGGAACTGCAAACGAGAAAGGCACTGGACTAGGTCTGATACTTTGCAAAGAATTCGTTGAGAAGAACTGTGGCACCATCCGCATCGAAAGTACGCCCGGAGAAGGAAGCGCTTTTAGTTTCGGACTTCCGCGAAACAAATCTTAAGCACAAGTAAAGTCTTTTTGCTTCGCTAACTTTTTCCCCACATTTAATTTATGTTACATGAAATACAACGCTGCTACAAATAATTACTAAAATCTTCTCATATTTGTAACAAAGCATACTAGTACCTACCAGTTTAGTCGGCAAATAACTTAACCAGATAAAACGACCATAACAGATGAAAATAACAGTTTTCTTCTTCCTTCTTATTTTATCTTTCACAGCATGTAATACCACAGATCAGCAAACAAGATCTGTTTATACGCTCGAAAAGAACTGGCAATTTGTTCGCGAAGATGTCGCAAATGGCCAGGCAACTCAAATCAATACACAAAACTGGGAAACGGTTGATGTTCCTCACGATTGGGCGATAAAAGGTCCTTTCGACAAAGAAATAGACAAACAAACCGTTCTAATCGAACAGAATCAGGAGAAAACAGCTAGCGAAAAGACCGGGAGAACAGGTGCTCTTCCATATATCGGAGTCGGTTGGTATCGAAAAACCTTCGAACTACCAGATTTCCAGAAGGGCAAAAAAGCACTGTTAGTTTTTGACGGGGCAATGAGCGAACCTCAAGTTTTTATTAATGGAGAGAAGGTTGGAGAATGGAAATATGGCTATAGCTATTTTTATTTTGATATTTCAGATTATTTAAACGCCGGAGGAAAAAACCTACTTGCCGTAAGACTTGAAAATCATGGAGAATCGTCGCGTTGGTATCCGGGTGCAGGAATATACCGCAAAGTACAAATCATTGTAAAAGACGATGTGAATTTTAATCAATGGGGAACTTTTATAACAACTCCATACCTAACCAACGAAATCGCCCAAATTAATATAAAATCGGAAGTTAACGGAGCAAACATTAAGGTGGTAACTCAAATAAAAGATGCTAATGGAAATGTTGTTGCCACCGAAAGCACAGATCAACTTTTTGGCAAAAAGATTGAGCAAAATATTCCGGTTAACAACCCTGAACTTTGGGGAGTTGAAACACCGGTTCTCTACACGGCCAACATGAAACTCTATGAAGGCAACACGTTAAAAGATGAACAGAACATTCGTTTCGGTATTAGAAGTGCTGTTTACGAACGCGGAAAAGGCCTTTTGCTAAATGGCGAAGTTACCAAATTTAAAGGCGTTTGTCTTCATCATGATCTGGGTCCCTTAGGAGCCGCAGTTAACAAAGCCGCTTTAAAACGCCAACTTACCATATTAAAAGACATGGGGTGCAATGCAATCCGCTCTTCACACAACATGCCTTCTCACGAGCAGCTGAAGCTTTGCGATGAAATGGGTTTTCTGTTTTTGGCAGAAAGTTTCGACGAGTGGGCACGCCCGAAAGTAAAAAATGGCTACAACCGCTTTTTCAACGATTGGGCTGAAAAAGATGTGGTAAATCTGGTTCGGGCAACCCGTAATCACCCTTGCATTGTGATGTGGAGTGCCGGAAATGAAGTTCCGGATCAATGGGGAGACGAAGGCTTGAAACGTGCCGTATGGTTACAAAACCTTTTCCACAGAGAAGACCCCACCCGACCAGTAACCATGGGAATGGATCAGGTGGCGAACACATTAAAAAATGGGTTTGGTGCCATCTGGGATATTCCCGGGCTCAATTATCGCTTGCCGTTGTACCAGGAAGCTTACGATCGTTTTCCCCAGGGATTTATTCTTGGTTCAGAAACAGCATCAACAATTAGCTCGCGAGGAGTATATAAATTCCCGGTGCAGGAATACAAACATAAGACATACGACGATGCCCAATGTTCTTCCTATGATCTGGAAGCTTGCAGATGGTCGAATGTTCCCGATGAAGATTTTTATTGGCAAGATGATTTTGACTGGGTAATCGGAGAATTTGTTTGGACAGGTTTCGACTATCTGGGCGAGCCAACGCCCTACGATGAGTACTGGCCATCGCGAAGTTCATACTTCGGAATATGTGATTTGGCTGGGCTTCCAAAAGATCGCTACTATTTATATCGTAGTCGTTGGAATACCAAAGATGAGACCTTGCACATCCTTCCTCATTGGAACTGGAAAGGCCGCGAAGGCGAACAAACGCCGGTGTTTGTTTACACCAATTACAACAGTGCTGAATTGTTTGTGAACGGAAAAAGCATGGGCGTTCAGAAAAAAAATAAAGAAACCCTTCTCAACCGAAACCGCCTGATGTGGATGGACGTGAAATACGAACCGGGAACAATTAAAGTAGTTGCTTTTAACGACGAAGGAAATCCGGTTGCCGAAAAAGAAATTCATACAGCCGGTGCACCACACCACCTAAAATTGGAAGCCGACCGTGATAAAATTTTGGCAGATGGAAGAGATTTGAGCTATATTACGGTTTCAGTAGTTGACAAGGATGAAAATCTTTGCCCGAATGCCGACAACCAGTTAAACTTTGAAATTAACGGAGCTGGCAAATACAAAGTGGTTTGCAACGGTGATGCCACATCTTTAGAGATGTTTCATCTGCCAACCATGAAAGCTTTCAATGGAAAACTTGTGGTAACTGTTCAGTCTTTAGAAGAAGCGGGCAATATTACACTGAAAGTTACCGGCGATAATTTGGAAACTGGAACAATTGAACTTGAATCGATTTAAATAACTTGATATTCTAAACCAACTAAAATGAAAAATCAAATTCTTCTCCTCCTGATAATTCTAGTAGTTGTTTCGTGCCAAACGAAACCAGCTAATAATGAGCAAGAAGTATCAAAACCAAACATTGTTTATATTCTCGCTGACGATCTTGGTTATGGCGATTTAAGTTGCTATGGTCAAACACACTTCAACACACCAAATCTCGATAAAATGGCTGGCGAAGGAATGCTTTTCACTCAGCATTATGCAGGGACAACAGTTTGTGCTCCGTCACGCTCGGCTTTGATGACTGGCCAGCACACCGGCCATACTCCAATACGGGGAAATAAGGAATGGAAACCGGAAGGACAATGGCCAATACCGGATCAGACATATACCGTGGCGGAATTACTAAAAGAAGCTGGCTATACAACCGGCGCATTTGGAAAATGGGGACTTGGTTTCGTTGGCACTGAAGGCGATCCGAACAAACAAGGGTTTGATGAATTTTATGGTTATAACTGCCAGCGAATGGCCCACAATTACTATCCAGGACATTTGTGGCACAATCAAAAAAAAATTACACTCGAAGGAAACTCCGACGACGGATTTGCAACTTACGCTCCTACAATGATTCACGAACAGGCATTGAAATTTATCGAGGACAACAAAGACAAACCATTCTTTTTGTATTATCCGAATGTGATTCCTCACGCAGAACTTCTGCTGCCCGAAGAAAATTTGTCTGAATTTCGCGGACAATTCCTCCCCGAAAAGGAATTCAAAGGTGCGGAACCCGGTGACAAGAATTTCAGGATTGGTGGATACGGTACCCAACCTGAGGGCCATGCAGCTTTTGCCGCTATGGTAACTCTTCTGGACAAGCAGGTAGGTGAGGTACTGGCAAAATTGAAAGAACTGGGTTTGGACGAAAATACAATAGTAATATTCAGTTCCGATAACGGCCCTCATCTTGAAGGAGGTGCCGACCCTGATTACTTCGACAGTAACGGCCCACTGCAGGGTTATAAACGTGATTTATATGAAGGCGGGATACGTGAACCGATGATTGCCTGGTGGCCAAAACAAATTGAAGCAGGCACACAAACCGATCACATTTCTGCTTTTTGGGATGTAATGCCAACTGTTGCAGAAATAGCCGGAGTCACTGCCCCCGATAATATCGATGGAATTTCTTTCTTGCCAACGCTGCTTGGACAAAAAGACCAGAAACAGCACGATTATTTATACTGGGAGTTTCATGAAAAAGGCGGAAGAAAAGCGCTACGCAAAGGCGATTGGAAACTCATTAGTTATAACGTGAATAATCCCGAAAAAACAACGGTTGAATTGTATGATTTGAGCGCCGATTTGGGAGAGGAAAACAACCTGGCAGACGAAAATCCGGAGTTGGTTAAAGAACTTCAGCAATTAATGAAACAAGCTCGCACGGAATCAGAAGTCTTTCCTTTTGAATAGTACAAATCAATAGTAAAATTATGAGTCAAAAGGCACTAACATATCTTTTAGCGACAACATTTACATTGCTTATTGCTTGCTCCCCTGAATCAAAAGAAGAAACTCGACCGAATGTCTTGTTTATCCTGGCGGATGATTTTGGTTACCACGACATGAGTGTGATGAGCTCAGAATATTACGAAACACCAAATATTGACCGCATTGCAACAGAAGGCATGATATTTACCAATGGATACGCGGCCTGTCAGGTTTGCAGTCCGTCGCGGGCAAGTATTATGTCGGGAAAATTCGCTGCACGGCACGGTATTACCGACTGGATTGGTGCTCCAACAGGTGAAAACTGGCGTAAAACCGGGCGATCAAACCAGTTGCTTCCACCAGAGTATGAACACGCACTAAACAAGGAATATGTGACACTACCGGAAGCAATGAAGGAAGTCGGTTACCTTACATTTTTTGCCGGGAAATGGCACCTTGGAGAGAAAGGTTCGTGGCCGGAAGATCATGGTTTTGATATTAACAAGGGTGGCTGGGATGTTGGAAGTCCAAAAGGTGGTTATTTCTCTCCCTGGGAAAATCCAAACCTCCCAAGCGGCCCGGATGGAGAAAACCTGAGTATGCGCTTGGCAAAAGAAACAGCTGACTTTATAAAAAACAACAAGGACACTACTTTTTTTGCCTATTTGTCATTTTACGCTGTGCATGGCCCTATTCAAACTACGCAAGAAAAATGGAGCAAGTATCGCGAAAAAGCAAAAGATTTAGGCATAGCCGAAAATGGGTTTAAGATGGGACATTTCTTGCCAATCAGACAGGTACAAGACAACCCGATATACGCCGGTTTGGTAGAAACTATGGACGATGCTGTTGGTTATGTTCTCCATACTCTCGATGAACTTAGCTTGGCAGACAATACGATCGTGATTTTTACTTCCGACAATGGCGGGGTAGCGGCAGGCGATGCTTTTGCAACTTCCAACCTGCCACTTCGCGGAGGAAAAGGTTATCAGTTTGAAGGCGGTATCCGCGAACCTTATTTCATAAAAGTACCGGGTTTAGGAAATGGTATGCACTCTGATATTCCGGTTAGCGGAACAGATTTTTACCCCACCATTCTGGATTTAGTTGGAGCAGATTTAAAACCCGAAGAACACAACGATGGTGAAAGTCTGCTGCCAATACTTGAAGGGCAAACTATAGCTGAACGGCCACTTATTTGGCATTATCCGCACTACGGAAATCAAGGAGGAGAGCCTTCTTCAATTATCCGAGAAAGCGATTGGAAACTGATTCACTATTACGAAGACGGGCACGAGGAACTGTACAATTTAAAAGACGACATCAGTGAAACAACCGACTTGGCAACTCAATATCCAGACAGGACAACCGAGTTAAGCAAAAAGCTTTTTACAATGCTTAATGAAATGGGAGCAAGATATCCCGAACGCGATCCACTTTGGACAAAAGAAAAAGAAGCTGCTCACATCAAAAAAGTTATTGAAGAACGCTGGCCCCGACTCGAAAAACAACGGCTTGAATTGTTATCGCCTGATTTCAATCCTGGAAATAACTGGTGGGGAAGTAAAACGACTATAGACTAAACAATTATCTGAATGACAATCAATAACAACTCAAATATTTTCCTATGAAAAGAAGAAACTTTATCAGAAATACCACTGCAGGTAGTATCGCATTTACAAGTTTTGCGGGAGTTGCTAACGCAACTGCAAACGATTCGGAATCGTCAAACTCCGCTAAATTCAAATTAAAGTACGCACCACATTTAAGCATGTTTAGCAACCATGTTGGAAACGATCCTATAGAAAACATCAAGTTTATTGCAGACCAGGGATTCCGTGCTGTTTTTGACAATGGCTTGGCAGGAAGAACTCCCGAAATGCAGGAAAAGATTGGCAATGAACTAGCCAGACTTGGAATGGATCTGGGGCCATTTATTGTTTATGCCGACCACGGAGCCAAATACATGGTGACAGATGACCAGGAGGTAAAAAAGTTACTGCAGAAAAAAACGGCCGAGGCTGTTGAAGTACAGAAAAGAACCGGTGCAAAAGTTGGATTAATTACTCCGGGTATTTACGATGAAAAAATGGATTGGGACTACCAAACTCTGAATGTGATTGAAAACATGCGGGCTTGCTGCGATATCGCCGGAAAAACAGGTCTGGAACTTGTTTTGGAACCGCTAAACCACCAGGTAGACCACCCAAGACTATTCCTGACAAAAATGGCACAGGCAAAAATGATTTGCGTTGCGGTTGGTCACCCAAGCTGTAAAATTGTAGATGACATGTACCACCAGCAAATTACTGAAGGAAACCTGATTATGAATATTGATTTATGCTGGGACTATATCGGTGCCTTCCATATTGGCGACAATCCGGGAAGGAAAGAACCGACAACAGGCGAAATCAATTACCTGAATGTGTTCAAGCACATTTACGACAAAGGCTACAATGGAACACTTTGTTGCGAACACGGGAAAAGTAAATCAGGAAAAGAAGGAGAACTGGCTTTAATTGAAGCCTATCGAAAAGTAGATGCATTTGAAGCTTAATAAAAAAGGTGGTTTTACAACCACCTTTTTTACATTTAGTTTCATTCCTTGGGGTCGGCTTTTAGTGTCCTTACTCGGGGAAGAATAAGTTCATAAACTCCGGAATATCTTCGTAAAACTTACTACTGCTTGTTTTGCAAGTATCGGTTACAAATGTCTCTACTTTGACCTTTTGTTTAGCACCTAAATCGTAAAACCATACTCCAAAAAGTAAAAAACAAGGCAAAAAACAGGAATTACCCCAGTAATAAAAACTCCTACTTATCTATATAATTTTTATATTATCCCAAGATCTTTTCCAACTTTAATAAACGCATCAACAGCTTTATCGATCTGTTCTGTTGAATGCGCAGCAGATAGTTGCACCCTAATTCTTGCTTTTCCGCGAGGAACTACCGGGAAAACAAAGCCGATTACATAAACGCCTTCTTTTAAAAGTGCATCGGCAAATTTTATGGCAAGTGGTTCGTCATAAATCATTACCGGAACAATGGCCGTGTTACCTTTTACAAGGTCGAAACCGGCAGCTTCCATTTTTGTGCGGAAATGTACTGCGTTAGCCATCGTTTTTGCAGGAAGGTCGCCCGAATCGGATAACATTTCGATAACCTTCATAGTAGCACCAACTGTTGCAGGAGCCAGTGTATTCGAAAACAAATACGGGCGAGAGCGCTGACGCAACATTTCGATAATTTCTTTTCGGCCTGAGGCACAACCGCCATTTCCGCCACCCATTGCTTTTCCAAAGGTTGTAGTAATAATGTCGATTTTACCAAGCAAACCATAGTGTTCTGCAGTTCCGCGACCATGTTTCCCTATATAACCGGTAGCATGCGAATCGTCAACCATAACCAGTGCGTCGTATTTGTCGGCAAGCTCAACAATTTCAGGTAGTTTCGCAATATCTCCGTCCATTGAAAAAACGCCGTCGGTAACTATCAACCGGTATTTAGCATCGGCTGCATCTTTTAAACACTGCTCCAGCTCATCCATATTCGAGTGTTTGTAACGGAAGCGCTGAGCCTTGCACAAACGCACACCATCAATAATTGAAGCGTGGTTCAGTTCATCAGAAATAATTGCTGAATCAGATCCTAGCAGTGGCTCAAAAACACCTCCATTGGCATCAAAAGCTGCCACATACAAAATGGTATCTTCAGTTCCCAAAAACTCAGAAACTTTCTCCTCCAATTGTTTATGAATCTGCTGTGTACCACAAATAAAACGTACTGACGAAAGCCCAAAGCCCCAGTCATTCATTATATCCTGCGCAGCTTTTACAACCTCCGGATTGTTCGCCAAACCAAGATAGTTGTTGGCACAAAAATTTAATACCGAGTCGCCTCCACCAACATTTATTTCTGAACTCTGCGAGGAAGTGATTATTCGTTCGGTTTTAAACAACCCTTGTTCCTTAAGTTCCTCTAACGTATTCTGCAGATCTTGTTTTATTTTTCCGTACATATTTTCGGGTTTTGAAGTATTTACTTATACAAAGTAAGCCAATCAACAGAAAATAAATAGTGATAAAATACAGTAATCAAAATCCGGCCAACAAAAACCTATTTTCTTCTATCTTTGCAGCGATTTAAGAAATACAATCATGAGCGATAAAAAAGTAAGAGTACGTTTTGCCCCGAGTCCAACCGGCCCATTGCATATGGGTGGCGTGCGAACTGCATTGTTTAACTATCTGTTTGCCAAGAAACACAATGGCGATTTTCTGCTTCGTATTGAAGATACCGATCAAAACCGCTTTGTGCCGGGTGCCGAAGAATATATTATTGAAAGCCTTAACTGGTGCGGGTTAATTCCTGACGAAGGCCCGGGAATTGGTGGCGAATGTGGCCCGTATCGCCAGAGCGAACGAAAAGATTTGTATAAGAAATATGCCGATCAATTGGTAGCAACCAGCTGGGCTTATTATGCTTTTGACACACCAGAAGAAATTGATGCTTTGCGGAAAAAAGCCGAAGCCGAAAAAGAAACATTCTCTTACGGAATAGGAACCCGCGACAAATTGAATAATTCGCTCAACCTTTCGGAAGAAACAGTGCAGCAAAAAATCGCAAACGGCGATCCGTTTGTTGTGCGTTTTAAAATGCCGGAAGACACCGATGTTACCGAAGAAGACCTTATTCGTGGCAGCGTGACTTTCAACACCACAAAAAGTCTGGATGACAAGGTGCTTTTTAAATCGGACGGAATGCCAACCTACCACCTTGCCAACGTGGTTGACGACCATATGATGCAAATTTCTCACGTAATTCGCGGAGAAGAGTGGTTACCGTCGATGCCTTTGCACGTGTTGCTTTACAGAGCACTTGGATGGGAAGACAGCAGGCCTCGTTTTGCACACCTACCGCTTATTTTAAAACCTGTTGGCAAAGGAAAACTTAGCAAACGCGATGGCGACAAATTAGGATTTCCGGTATTCCCGTTAAAATGGATTGATCCTAAAACCGGAGATGTTTCAAGAGGTTACCGCGAAGACGGCTATTTTCCGGAAGCATTTATCAATCTGCTGGCATTACTGGGCTGGAATCCCGGAACCGAGCAAGAGTTTTTCTCACTTGAAGAGTTAAGTGAATTATTTAGCCTTGATCGTGTGGTAAAATCGGGCTCGCGATTCGACCCTGAAAAAGCAAAATGGTTCAACAAGCACTATTTTCAGCAAAAATCGGTGGATGAGTTGAGCGCATTGTTTTTACCTGTTTTGCGGGAAAAAGAAGTAGTAGCTACCAGCGAAAAAGTAAATAAGGTAGTAGCCGAAATTAAAGAACGTTGTGAATTTGTTTCCGATTTGTGGGAACAAAGCTCTTACTTTTTTGAAGCACCGGAAAGCTACGATGAAAAAACGGTAAAAAAACGCTGGAAAGAAGATACATCGGATAAGTTGAAAGAAATTGCAGACCTCTTCGGAACCGTTTCAGAATGGAATGCCGAAGCCATAAAAGAAGCTTTCTCTTCGTTTATGAATGAAAAAGAATGGGGATTTGGCGTGATTATGAACCCACTTCGTTTAAGTCTGGTTGGCGGAAACATGGGACCTGATCTGTTTGTAATTTGCGAACTGCTCGGTAAAGAAGAAACTGTTAGCCGCATAAATACGGCCATCGAAAAAATAGGATAAAATCAAGTGTACAGATAAATAAAAACCCGGCCTTTAGAGCCGGGTTTTTATTTCAATCACTTACGGGGTTTACTTCTTTTTCTTTTTCAAAAGAAAGAAAGCTACTGCAGCGATTACAACAACAGCAATAATTACGATTACTACAGTGTTTGAACCAGATGCTTGTTCAACTGGCGCCAAAGGAGCTTCATCCATGTACGAACTGTCTTGCGCACCAAGGTTATCAATGTATGTTCCCTGATCCTGGGCCATTAATAATGCTGGTAATCCCATGATAAACAATCCGATCATTCCAATAAATCTTTTCATCTTTTCTCGGTTTTAATTCTACTTATTTAATTTCTCTTTTACTTTTCTCAATAATGAAGCCGCATTTTTATAGCGCGGATTCACTTTAATCAACTCATCCAGTACTTTCATACTACTGGCATATTTTTGCTGATCGTATAATTTTTGTGCTTCAATCAAGTACAACGGCTCATAATAAGGTTGTATTACCCTGCCTCGTTCCAGGTAATTATCAACCGCTGCATAATCGCGTTGTGCCAATTTTAAGTTCGCCAAATTTACAAATAACCAGATATTATTCGGATCCGATTTCAGCGCTTCTTGCATTAGTTTCTCGCCTTCGTCCCAATTCCCTTGTTTAGCAGCTTCAATGCCTTCAAAATCGGTTTTATCTGTTCGTTTTAAAACCACTGCTAACGGATTTCCTTTGTGGTAGAAGGTTTTTATGATTTCCGAACTCTGCCAGGTATTGTTTTTCAATTGATACGGATGTATGTAATTGATACCAAAAACCGCATAATCCCAGTCTTGCGAACTACGCTCAAGATAGCGTGTGTATTGAAACTTCTGGTTCGGAATTTTTTCGAAATAATTCGGCAACTGACAGTTCATTGCCACTACAGCCTTATCATCTCCAATTTTGGCAGTCAGATAATCCGTGGCTTCTTTCATGCTATGGAAATAGTAGTCGTACTCGTAGTTACTCCATGCATTTTTGTTTCCGCCTGAAACAGCATTAAAATACACATAATCAACCGGAAAAGTTTTAGCCTGATGTACCAGCGGTAAAAACATCAACACAAAAAACAGCGCAACTGCCGAAATCTTAACCTTTGCCAATGATGTTGATCTCAGAAAGTGGTACACGCCCACCGAAGCCAGCACAACCAAAATAGGAACCACAAACAACATTTGCCGGACTCCGCTGTAAAGATTAGAGCCGATAATAATTACATAAACCACCGGAAACAAAAGCGTAAAAGCAGCGAACAACTCGTAAAAGAGTTGTTCGCATTGAGGCTTAGTAAACTTATAGGTTAAAAAGGCTATAAAATATATGAACCCCAGCAGAACGAACTCCGGGGTAGATATCCAGATCCATTTGGGCAGGTAATTCCAGGGTAGCTGCGTGCTCCAAATTACATCGCCCTCAAAAATTTGCTTGATGCTAATCTTGTAATGTTCCATTACCGACAAGCTTTCGAGCGGATTGCGAAAAACCCCTTGCAAGGCATAGGGCCAGAATAGCAATCCAAGGAAATACCCTATGAGGATGATCGCTAAAATCTGACCCGAAAACCTTACAAAAAAAGATTTAGTTGAAACAATATATCTAAGTAAAAAAGGCTTCAAAATAATTATTGCGAGCAAACCTGCCGCGAGATAGGCAAACAAGATCAATCCACCAATACGCACCGAGTTGGTAAAAGCAATGGCTAAACCTAGGCAAATAGTAGTTTCCCACTTGGGCTGTGGCATTTCTTTGAGAAAGCGAAGAATAAACAATACTCCTGCCACATAACCGGCAGCAAACGGAATGTCTTTCAGGTTTCCAAAAGCTTGTCCGAACAATCGTGGTGTTAATAAAATTCCTAAGACAGAAATAACGGATACCCAGTATGAACCACTGAGTTCTTTTCCTAAAAGTCCGGCAAAAAATAGTAATAACAAAAAGAAAAACGCGCCTGTGTAATGCCTTGTCAGGTATTCATTTTCGATAGAAAACACGCGGTTGATCAGTGCTGTAAGATTATCAACCGACTGTCCGTAATATTTTAAATTATGAACCGGAGTATCTAAACAAGAAGCATCCTCTCCTCCTGTAAAATACCAGTTTACTACCTTTTTAGCGTGTGGATAATGTAAAAGCTCATCGACATTCACGGCTACTTTTGGCACCAAAAAAAACATTACTACCGCCCCCAGTAAAAGGCTGGCATAAAATGCATTTTTTGCAGTGAATATGTCCGATATATTTCGCATTAACTATTACTCTGAATTATTTGTTTCATTCTCGCCAGCATCAGATTCGTAAATACCTGCCACCAGGTATATCGGACGTTTCTGAACTTCTTTATAAATCCTGAAAATGTATTCGCCAATCAACCCAAGAAAAGTGAGTTGCACCGATCCGAAAAAGCTGATAGCCAAAAATGTGGATGACCAACCAAACGGAGCCAATCCCGTAAACTTCGAAACCAAAGTGTACACGATTGCGATGAAAAATACAAGCACTCCGAGCAAGCCCAAATACAAACAAGCTTTAATCGGCCATTTTGAAAAGGAATAAATGGCATCGGCTGCAAGTGCAAACAATTTTTTGCGGCTCATTTTTGGCTGACCTTCTGTACGGTCGGGCCTTTCGTAAGTTACTTGCTCGTGCTTAAAACCTATAAAATTGCGAATGCCAGGGAAATAACGGTTGTGTTCTTTAAACTGAAGTACAGCTTCAACGGCTTTCCGACTAAGTATGCTGAAATTACCACTTTGTTCTACTTGATCGCCTTCAGAAATATTCCGAAATACTTTATGAAAGACATTGATATAAAAGCGCTTCCCTGCCTTCTCGTTACGCTTGCTGCGAACTGCCGAAACAACATCTGCTTTTGTCTCGCTGATCTTTCGATATAAATGAGGAATCAATTCAGGCGGATCTTGTAAATCGCCATCCATGATAACAACAAACTCTCCTTTTGCATGATCTAAACCCGCATTAATTGCCGGTTGCAGTCCAAAATTCCGCGACAGAGAGATTACTTTTAACGCCGGATAACTTTTCTGCTCTTTTAGCAGTTTTTCAAGTGTTTTATCTGTACTTCCATCATCAACACAAATTATTTCAAAAGGCGCTCCTATTGCTTTGGTATTTCGGTTTACTTCCTCAAGAAGCAACGCAACCAAAGCCTCCTCATTAAACAACGGTATGACGATAGAAATCTTCATTCTCACGCTTTATGTGCAGTACCAGGAACCGGAACAGGGAATTCCATATCAACAGGCCCCATTTCGTATTTATCGGGGCCTAATCGCATGGTCGAAGTCATCATTTCTTCCCATGTAACTTTTTGCCCGGTGTAAGCAGCTGTTCGTCCCATAATGGCTGTAAGCGTTGAAACTGCTGTGCGCTCTGCTTCCACAACC
This sequence comes from uncultured Draconibacterium sp., assembly GCA_963677455.1. Classification (GTDB taxonomy): domain Bacteria; phylum Bacteroidota; class Bacteroidia; order Bacteroidales; family Prolixibacteraceae; genus Draconibacterium. The sequence continues at coordinate 5,180,625 of OY781971.1, read as the reverse complement.
GGTTTATTTGTTCTGATTGACGTTACTAAGTGAATGTGTTCCTGAACGTATGGCGAAACTTTTACCACGCCGGTAGAACGTCCATTTTCATCTTTCGGATATTCGTAGGTCCATTTTACCGAACCATCAAAATTATAGATTGTATTCTTGCAGTTTGTGTAGCCTTCTGTTCCAACAATGTGTTCGCCTAACTGGTTGGCGCAACCATCCATCTGTCGCGAGAAACTGTGCGAAAATACTCCATCGCCAAAATCAAAATCAATACTGAAAAAATCGTACTGGTCACCGGTTAAACGATGCGCTCTTCCGCCAAAACCAACGGCTTCCTGCGGGTGTTTACCCATAAACCAGTTTACAATATCGATGTTATGTACATGTGTATCCAGAATATGATCGCCACAAAGCCAGCAGAAGTTATTCCAGTTTCGCAACATGTATTCCATATCGCTCCAGCCTTCTTCGCGGGTACGAAACCACACATGCGATTGCATCCAAAAAGCTTTTGCCGATTTTAACTCGCCAATTGCTCCGGCAGCTACCTGTTTGTATGTTTCCAGGTAATCGCGTTGATGACGGCGTTGAGTTCCAGTAATTACTGTCAGTCCAAGATTCTCGGCTTTTTTGGCCGTTGCCATAATTCTGCGGGCGCCAACAGGATCAACACAAACAGGTTTTTCAAGAAAAACATGCTTTTTGGCCTGAATTGCGGCATCGAAATGTTCTGGCCGGAAATGCGGCGGTGTTGCCAGAATTACGATATCAATATCCAGATCGAGTAATTTCTTATAAGCGTCAAAACCCCAGAAACAATTTTTTTCAGGAACTTCAACACGTTGCTTCATCAGCTTATCGCGCGAATCCCAAACTTTATCTTCAAAAACATCGGCAAGCGCAACCAAATGTAAATCGTGGCCGGCTGCCAGAAAGTTCAGGGCAGCTCCGGTTCCTCTGTTACCACAGCCTACCAGTCCTGCCTTCAGCGGTTTTCCGTCGGGAGCAAGGTCGTGCAGCGGCGGAAATTCATAATCAACTTCTTTTGTGTTTTTCGAGCAGGAAGAAAGTGCATTTACCCCAATTACTCCGGCGGCTCCAATTAGTGCCGATTTTCCAAGAAAATTCCTGCGTGATAGTTGATTTTTATCCATATCGGTTCAGTTTTAATTTTTTTCGTTTTTTAATTCTTCAGGATGATATTCACAAACCACCCTAAACCCAACACTTTTTACATCAGAATACCACCAAATACTTTTCGGAATTTGCGGATCGGTTACCAACCAATCGGTAGTTCTGGTAAAGTCGCGGCGAGCTACGCGTAAATCTTTTGGCGTATTTCTGAATGAACCTCCTCTTACCACATGTTCCATTCCGTTTCTTGGCCCTCTTGGGTTTCGGATCAATCCTTTCGGATATTTACCGTAAACACCTGGATCGTAATAATCGGCACAGAATTCAGCAACATTACCTAGCATGTTTTTCAGTCCAAAAGGATTGGCTTCAACCGCATCAGGCTGTTGCGTTTTATCCGGGCTGTTCCCGTGATAGATCACATAATTATCAAATACTTCTGTATCGGGCTTAAATATCTTATCCATAAATCCGGACACCTCAAAGTCTTTTGGCGAACCTTCAAAGAAGTATGGTGTGTTCGTGCCTCCCCGCGCTGCATATTCCCATTCAGCTTCAGTAGGCAAACGGTAGTTTCTTCCTGTAACCTGACTCAACCAGCGGCAATACGTCTCTGCTGCATGGTGGCTCATTGTTATCGCAGGGCGGCTCCCTTTACCCCAGCCCTGATCTGGTGCACCCCACGGTGGAGTTGCTCCTGAAACACCATCGGTTTCCTCTTCTTCTTCAACTGCCTCTTTTCTTCCCTGCGAACTGGTAGCGGTAAAAAACGCAAGGTATTCGTCCCAGCTCACTTCAATCTCTGCCATCCACAAACTATCTACCAATACATCACGTACCGGCCCTTCATCCGATCTGCGGTAAGCCTCATTTGCAGGGCTGCCCATTTTAAATTGGCCACCGGGAATTGCAATCATTTTGAAAGAAACATCGGTTCCCGGAAGCTTTTCTTCAAAACTTTCAAATGTCTTCACTTCTGTAAGTTCTCTAAACACTTCTTTTGGCCCTGAAGCTTCTTCTTCCTCCGCAAAACTGTTTTCTTCTCCACGCCAGTGACCAACATTATGATGGCATTGAATGCAGGAGTTTTTCTCTGGTTCCCGTAAATATTTGATATGCTGCTCACTTCCTTTGGCACTTAATGTAGCCGGGAACATATTGGTGTGGCATTTTACGCAACCATCCTCGTACACAAAACGCTGCGCTGCCTCGGTAGAACGTTTGGCAGCCCAGTCAATCTGATCGGTATCCATGGTCATGTAAGCATACAAATCATGAAAACCGTGATATGCTTTTTTAGTTAGAAAACGCACCGGCTGATCTTCCGGCGGCAAATGGCAATCCACACATTTCACAGAAACACCACTAGGAGTGTTGTTGTGTACTGATAAACGCCAACTAGCCTCGGCATGCGGATGCACATGGCAAGAAGCGCAAAACTCGTTTGTTGAAGTATAATTAACGGTTTTATTAAAAAGCATGAGAAAAAGAATTACACTCAATCCCCCTGTAATAAAAATCAGGTAATGTTTTGTTTTTATTGTCCTATTGGTCATTCCTAAGCAATTAGAAACACAATTATACGCGCGTGTTATTAGTATAGGCTTAATAGCAAACCCACTAAACTCTTATCAGAATATTAATATATTCTTAATTTAATTTGTAACTCATTGATTAAAAAGTGATTTTATGCAACAAATATTTTATAAAAATGATTTGATTGAATATACAAATTGATATATTTGAAACGAAAATAATTTAAAATTAAGTGTTCCACATACTTAATTTGACGAAAGGATGAGCAGAAAAACAGGAATATTAGTTGTTATTCTATTGGTATTTTCAGGGGTTATTTGCAAGGCTAGCGATTTCTCCGATAATACGTTTCTTATTGCTCATATCGGTTCCTCGGATTACGCTAATGACAGGCTTTGGAGATTCATTGAGGAAAAGAACTGGGTAGCTCTTGAATTTGATATTGATACTACTAGCGGAGATGCCTCGATAAAAGACAGCGATATGAAGTTCAGAGACGTACTGGATAAGATCGCACATTTAACAGATGTCAAGGACTCAAAAATAATTCCGGTATTTATCAATTACTCCGGGAACATTCATTTTCTGGACTCAATAATCGGTAGTTCGCCGGTTTCGAGACGTATTTTTTACCTGCCTCAGGGAGAAACCTGGCCATCAACAGAATACCTGGTACAAGCAGACCGCCGCATCATCTTTTTTATTGATGGAGACGTTGATAATGAAAGTAGGATCTTACATCCCATTCAGAATTATGCTCTGCAAATATCAGCAAGCACTATAACTCCGAACTCGGTTATACTCAGCAGTGAATCAAATATCAATAAAGAGCTGTTTAAAATCAATGAATTTAACCGCTTGCCTACCGGAAATATTTCAAGCAGATTAGGTAAAAACATGGTTCCTGATTATGTAAACTTCTTACTTGACAGCTGGCAGAAATATGGGAAAAAACCCAACTTTATTGATGTTGGTAACGCCAGCATGAGTTTCGATTTCCTTATTGATCAACTCAACTCGTTTAGTTCGGTAAAGGGCTTGGTTCGAACTCCCGGGAAAAACATGGAACGTGTTTACTGGAAAAATCCTGACATTCTAATTTCTGGAGGAAAATTCAGCTTCCCGATACGTGGAGGGGAAGAGATTATTTTATCCCCATTTGCTCCGGGGTACAGCATGACACCCGCTCAACTCATTATAACAGCAGAAATGTCAATGCCTGAAGAATTCTCGGTAATGGCCCATCCTCTTAGTTTGAGTTCGGGGATTACAGCAGCATTCGACTTCGACGGAGTTGTAACAGACCGGGTAAATGCAGACCGGAATTTTGAAGGAGTAAACTACTCCTTTACTGAAGATATAGATCGGGGAACCGTATTGAAACTGCCCGAAAATGCTAATATCGTAATTGGAGATCCCTCATTATACGGCCTGCCAAACAGTAGTTTCACAGTAAGTTGCTTTGTAAAGTTTACAGACATTCTTGAATTTGGCGATAATGCAATTTTGGGAAATAACGAGCAGGGCTATCGCCGCGGGCTACACCTCGTTTTACGCTCGGGACACCCCTATTTCGGTTTGTGGTCTAACGACTTTATCTCAGAAGCAAAACTTGAAAACAACACCTGGTATCATTTAACCTGGCGTTACATTATCGAAACCGGTCAACAAACCATATTCTTGAATGGAAAAAATGTGGGTGGATCCGATGGACATCCACCTTACTCAGGAACTAATAATCTGCACATCGGCAGTGCACTATCTTCCGGTGCAAGCATGAGAGGCTATATTGATGATCTGTTAATTTGGGACCGCCCGCTTGGAAATGAGGAGATCAATCGGCTTTCGCTTGACGAAGAGATTCAAGTTACGAATGATCAACCCCAAGAATCGCAATTGCCCGACGGGCTGCTGATGCTATTTGTGGCTTCAACCGGAATACTCCTTTCACTGATTGTCTTCTGGTTGATATTCCGAAGAAAAAAGGAAATATCTGCTTTTACCAAGAAGGAAAAGAATCCGCTCCCTGCAAAAAATCAAATCCGATTGTTTGGGGAATTCAAGGCTGTAAACACAGAAGGCGAGGATATCACTTCATCGTTTACTCCGAAGGTGAAAGAACTCCTCATATTCACAATTGTACACAACCTTCGCAACAAAAATCTTGGAGCGCCTATCCCCGAAATTGATGCCACACTTTGGGAAGGCATTGCAGCCAAAAAAGTCGCCAACAACCGTGCAGTTACACTTAATAAACTCCGAAAAATTCTGGTTCAGTTTGATCAACTCGAGATTGTTTCAAACAACGGTTATCTACTCCTGAAAACAGAGAATACATTTTTCTGCGATTACTTTGAAGCCTTTAAACTTTGTCAGATTCCGGAAGGAATGACGCGCGAGCAGCTCGAAACCTTTTTCCACCTTGTAAAAGGAGGAAGTTTGCTAAAAGGCATCGACTGGCCGTGGCTCGACGAAATACGTGGTTACATTGGCAACCAGGTAATCGATAACCTGCTAAAGCTGGCCATGTTTTACAAAAAAGAAACCAAGCTAAAAGACGTTGAAAACGTGGCCGAACGCATTCTTGATTACGACAACCTAAGCGAGGAAGCTGTTTACCTGCAAATATGGTCGCAACGAATGGCCCGGAACACGCATCTTGCTAAATTCCATTTCGAGGCATTTTGCACCCGATATAAAAAAAGTATGGGGGAACAATTCAGCATGAGTTTCAATGAGTTTATCGAAGCTTTTAAAGATAAATCCTAATCTATTTTCTGCAAATCAACCGAGAAATGCCGCATTATTGGCGCTTCGTTCACAATCGAATAACCACGTTTTATTTCCTCTCTCCGATCGAAAATGTTTTTAAGCGCCACCGCCACAACATCCATATGATTGTTAGTATAAGTTCTGCGCGGAATCGCCAACCTTAACATCTCCAGTTTCGGATAACGATTTTCTTTGGTAAGCGGATCACGATCAGCCAGCAAAGTACCAACCTCAACGCCTCTTACTCCAGCTTCCAGGTACAGTTCAATAGCTAGTGTTTGTGCAATATATTCTTCTTTTGGAACATGCTTAAGGAACTTTTTCGCGTCGATAAAAACCGCATGCCCTCCAATTGGCTTTTGCACCGGGATATTCCATTTAATCAGCCTTTCGCCCAAATAGGCAACCTGCTGAATCCGGTTCTCCAAATAGACTTCAGTGGTCACTTCGTGCAAGCCTACCGCCAGTGCATTCATATCGCGGCCAGCCATTCCTCCGTAAGTGTTAAAACCTTCGTACATGATATTGAATACAGAAGCCTGCTTAAACAAATCTTCGTCTTTCATCGCCATAAAACCGCCAATATTTACAATCCCGTCCTTTTTGCTGCTCATGGTCATTGCATCGGCATAACTAAACATTTCTGCTACAATTTCACGAATAGATTTCTCTGAATATCCGGGCTCACGCGTTTTAATAAACCAGGCATTTTCGGCAAAACGTGCCGAATCGAAAACAACCGTAATGCCGTATTTTTTTGAAAGTTGATGAACTTCGCGCAGGTTTTGCATCGAAACCGGCTGCCCGCCCGAGGTGTTGCAGGTAAGCGTTACAATTACCATCGGGATATGATCGGCATTGTAACTTGAATAAACACTTTCCAGCTTATTCAAATCAATATTTCCTTTAAACGGGTGCAACGACTCGGTATCAAAAGCCTCGTCAACAGTACAATCAACAGCGCTGGCTTTTCTGAATTCAATGTGTCCTTTGGTGGTATCAAAATGACTGTTTCCAGGAACCACATCCCCGTCTTTCACCAAAACAGAAAAGAGAACATTCTCTGCTGCCCTCCCTTGGTGTGTGGGCAAAAAATGCTGAAAACCCAAAAGCTCCTGAATCGCTTCTTTCAGGTTGTAATACGAAGAAGAGCCGGCATAACTTTCGTCGCCTGTCATAAGTGCCGCCCATTGGTTGTGGCTCATAGCACCGGTTCCGCTATCGGTAAGAAGATCAATATAAACCTGCTCGCTTTTCAGGTTGAATAAGTTATAATTCGCTTTTTTTATCCATTCTTCGCGTTGTTCGCGCGTGCTTCTGTAAATGGGTTCAACCATTTTAATTTTATACGATTCTGCAAATGGTAATTCCATGTCGGTAAATAATTTAAATGAAAAATTAACCGTAATATTCGGTATAATAATAAACTAAGAAAGTGCTGTGGGATTTACTACAGACATGGAAATGCATCCCTGTTTTTGATATTCAGGAAACTACGGTTGTGAAGAAATATAGCCATCAAAAACTTAATCATCGCCCAAAGTTTCAACAAAGTTAACGTTCTATTTTCAATTTTAGAAAGGACATATATCAGTTTTACAGTTTTGTGGGGCAAGTAAAAAAGACCTAATTTTACGCTGAATTAAAAAGCAATGAGCAATGAGAGAACTGGCATTTGATGCAGTAATTTTTGATATGGACGGTGTAATTACAAAAACCGCGATTACTCACACTGCGGCGTGGAAGAAGATGTTTGATGAGTACCTTCAGAAAAGAGCTACGGAAAATGGCGAAGCTTTTCAGGAATTCACCCAAAAAGACTACTTGGCTTTTGTTGACGGGAAACCCCGCTACAAAGGTGTTGCCTCGTTTCTGAAATCAAGAAATATAGAACTTCCGTTTGGCGACCCAACCGACGAAGCCGGAGACACAACGGTTTGTGCGCTTGGAAACCGCAAAAACATTGCTTTTAACGAAGTTATTGCACGCGATGGTGTAGAAGTGTACGAATCGACAGCGAAGTTGCTGGCCGACCTAAAAACAGCCGGAATAAAACTGGGAGTAGCATCGTCAAGTAAGAACTGTGCACCGGTTTTGGAAGCGGTTAATTTGCTGAATATTTTTGAAGCCCGCGTTGATGGCGTGGTTTCAGCAGAACTGGGTTTACACGGAAAGCCGGAGCCGGATATTTTTACAAGCGCCTGTGATATACTTGGTTCTACTCCTGCAAAATCAATTGTTGTTGAAGATGCTGTTTCGGGCGTGCAAGCTGGTGCCAAAGGCAAATTTGGTTTAACACTGGGGATTGCACGCGAAAACAACACAAAAGAGTTGGCTGAAAACGGAGCCGACTTTGTTGTTACCGACTTGGAAGAAATTGGTGGAATTGAAGGACTTAATGCATTATTTCTGAGAAATCAGGCTTAATCCGGAAAAGGTCCGTCGTCGACAGCATGCACACTTGCCCGGATAAAGTCACGGGTATAATAATCCTGATCGACAATTTCACCGTTCCAGGCTACAATGTCGAGATCAATTGTACGCGGCCCAAATTTTGACCCGGTACGATCGCGTCCCAGTTGGTCTTCAATCTGTTTTAATAGTTTGATGAGCGATTTCTGTTCGTGTTCCGTTTTTATTTTAACCGCGCCGTTGGTGTAATCAGGCTGATTTTCTATACCAATTGGTTTTGTTTGCAACATTGGCGACACTTTTACCACCTCCACTCTGTCCTTCAAAATCTCCAACATACTGGAAATGTTTTTATCCGCATCAATGTTCGATCCGATGCCGATAATACATGTATTTTTAGTGATACGCTTACTTGAAGTGAGTGTATCACTACCCCACATCAAACCTTCCTTTTTTATCATCTCGTAATCTAATAAAGTCCCCTTTCTCTGTTCCAAATAGTCTCTATACGAAGAAAATTCCCAATCCTCTGCCTTTTTCGTCAGACCAGAATAAACCGGATTTTTATGAATATACTCAACACTGGTTTCCAAATAACTCTTACCTTCTGAAATATCGATTTGTGTACCAAATGTAGTATTCCAATAAGCAGGGTCAATTTTAATTTCATCAACTAACGCTTTGGCTTTTGTATGCTTCTGAAAAAGCGATCCTGTTTTATTTTCTTGCTTTTGAATAGCTCTTGTATATGAACGCAGTAAAATACCTATAGATTGATTAACAGTTCTGGTTTTATTGATACCCTCACTTTGAGTGAGGGTATCAATATTTACTTCAACTTCTTCTTTATGTAAAAAAATTACAATGTGAAAATGATTTGGCATCAAGCACCACGCAATAATAGAAGCGAACGGAGTGATTTGTTCCCTCATTTTCTTTAAAAAGAAAAGATAATTCTCTTGCTTGACGAAAATTTTTTGGGAGTTGTTACCTCGGTTATAAATGTGGTAATAATATCCTAGCTGTAAATCCATAGCTTGTTTCAAGTCCATCACCCGAACTCAAGTCGGGAGATGATACATTAGCGCCTGGCCTCCATTTCAAGTGATACCGATTCAGCAAAACGCAGTGCATGTGGTTTGTCTACTTCTACTCTTGCCCGTTGCACCCGCTCATCTTCCATTATCAGATCAAGAATATTTTTTGTCAACACCTCAAGCAGTTTAAACCGCCCTTCCTGTACCAATGAAATAATTCTTTTGGTTACTGTTTTGTAATCGAAAATTCCATCGGGTTCATCCGATTCGAGTGCAGCTTCGGGTATATCAGTTTCAATTTCAAGGTTGATAACAACATCCTGTTTGTTCACCAGTTCTTCAGGATTAAAACCAATATAGGTTCTGATCAGTAAATCCTTAACGCGTATTATAGCCATTTTTTATTCGTTTGTTCCAAGGTTTTCACCGCCATCGGCAAACAACAGTTGCCCGGTTAAATGATCGCTTCCCAAAATATAGTCAATACTTCTCAAAATCGGCTCTGTTCCTCCCGGCTTTTTCATTGGAATGCCTTGCGCCAGTTGCTGCAAATATTCCTCGCCTTTTTCGGCCGGAGCGAGCGTAACGCCGGGGGCAATTGCATTTACCCTGATTTCGGGAGCAAATTCGAGAGCCGCCATTTTACTGGCTTCCCACAATGCTTTTTTTGAAAGTGAATAAGCTGAATAATCCGATTTATTTTGAGTGATTCGTGTATCGACAAAATTAATGATGTTGCCTTTTTTGCAAAAATTGGCAAAGTCGCGCATCAGAAAGAAAGGCGCTTTAAAATTCACTTCCAGCTGCTTATTCAGCAACTCTTCTGATGTATCTTTAAAATCGCCATTGGTAAAAACCGAAGCATTATTGACAAGCAGGTTGAAAGGACCTCTTTTTTCTACAATATTCGGAATAAGACTTTGTACCTCGTGGCTGTTTTCCAGGTTAGCTGTTACCGACGAAAAAAGCTGTTTTGGGTATTTCGTACTCAAATCCTGAACCAGTGCAATTGCATCCTCTGCAGAACTGTTATAGTGAATAATAACATTCCATCCATTCTTTGCCAGATGTTCAACAATTGTTCTTCCAATTCGTTTTGATGCGCCTGTAATTAATGCAGATTGATTCATAGCCAAAAGTTACTTATTTCTTTTATAAAAGAAACAGAATGGCTTTTATTTATGTTCAAAAAAATCGGAAATCCGGCTATCAAATATTTCTAAAATCAGGCGCTATACGAATTCAACTTACTCAGGTACTTCCCGATAATATCAAACTCAATATTTATTACGCTGCCCTCTTTAAAGGTGTGGAAATTGGTTACCTCGTGTGTAAACGGAATAATAGCTACCTGGAAAGAATTGTCTTTTGAATTTACCACCGTTAAACTTACGCCATTAACCGTTACCGAGCCTTTTTCAACTGTCATATAGCCTTGTCTGGCTTTCTCAACATCAAAGTCGTACTCAAACGTATAGTACCAGCTCCCGTCGGCTTCCTCTACTTTTTTACAAACAGCGGTTTGATCTACATGCCCCTGAACAATGTGCCCGTCCAAACGGCCATTCATCATCATGCTGCGTTCCAGGTTTACTTTCGACCCCACTTCCAACAAACCTAAATTCGATTTCAGAAGCGTTTCTTTAATGGCAGTAACCTTGTATTTCTTCTCAGCTTTATCAATCCAAACTACGGTTAAACACACCCCATTGTGCGCTAAGCTCTGGTCTATTTTTAACTCGTCGGCAAACGAACAGGTAAGTGTAAAATGTACGTTCTCCTGATCTTTTTCAATTGCCGTAACTGTTCCGTATTCCTCTACTATTCCTGAAAACATATAGCCCCCTTTAATTCAATTCCCCCAAGGGGGAAGATTTATTATCTATTTTATATTAAAACTCACCATTATAAGAACCATTCTCCCTAACTCCTCCCCTTCGGAGAGGTTGGGAGGGGCTGCTATTTAAGGCTCCACTCCGCGCCGTCCTTTGTGTCTTTTAATTCGATACCAATAGCATTTAATTCGTCGCGGATTTTATCTGCCGTTGCCCAGTCTTTGTTGGTTTTTGCGTCTTTCCGTAAATTAATCAACAACTCCATCGTTTCCGCTAAAATATGGTTATCTCCGCTACCTGCTGCTTGTTCCTCTTTTAAACCCAGCACATCAAATACAAAAGTTTTATAGAAGCTTTTAAGATCATCTAAATCGGCTGCAGAAATGGTTTCGTTACCTGCTTTAATCGAATTGATCATTTTTACCCCATCAAAAAGATGTGCAATAGCAATCGGGCTGTTCAGGTCGTCGCTTAAGGCAGCAAAACATTTTTCTTTCAGAGGAGCTATCTCAACAGAAGATTTTTCGGAGGCTGTAAGTTCGTTCAAAGTTAAAATCGCTGCCATTAAACGTTCCAGTCCTTTTTCCGAGGCTTGCAGCGCTTCGTTTGAGAAATTAATGGTACTGCGATAATGTGCCTGAAGTATAAAAAAGCGAATGGTCATTGGCGAATAAGCCTGCTCCAGAATCTCATGAGTTCCGGTAAACAGCTCGTCGAGTGTAATGAAATTACCTAGCGAACGCGCCATTTTTTGCCCGTTAATGGTAATCATGTTGTTGTGCATCCAGTAACGCACAGCTTCTTCTCCGTTACTTGCTGTATTCTGTGCAATCTCGCATTCATGATGCGGAAAAGTCAGATCCATTCCTCCGCCATGGATATCAAACTTATCACCCAAATACTTGGTACTCATTGCCGAACATTCGAGGTGCCAGCCCGGAAAACCGTCACTCCAGGGCGAAGGCCAGCGCATAATATGCTCGGGCGCTGCTTTTTTCCACAAGGCGAAATCGAACGAGTTTCTCTTTTCGCTCTGACCATCAAGTTCGCGGGTGTTGGTTTTTATATCCTCCAGATTCCGTCCCGAAAGCTTTCCGTATTTGTATTTTTCGTTGTATTTCTCTACATCAAAATAAACAGAGCCATTGACTTCGTAGGCAAAACCATTTTCAAGAATTGCCCGGATCACTCCAATTTGCTCGATAATGTGCCCCGATGCACGCGGTTCGATACTGGGAGGAATAATGTTCAAATCGTCCATATTCCGGTGAAAAGTGTTCATGTACTTCTGAACTACTTCCATAGGTTCCAGTTGCTCAATCCGTGCTTTTTTTGTAATCCGGTCTTCACCTGCTCCTTCTACTTCATCTTCCAGGTGGCCAACATCGGTTATGTTACGCACATAGCGCACTTTGTTGCCCAGGAAAGTGAGGTAACGAAACAAGAGATCAAAAGTAATATAAGGCCTCGCATGTCCGAGATGCGAATTACTGTAAACTGTAGGCCCACAAACGTACAAACCAACTTTGCCTTCTACCAGCGGTTTAAACTCTTCTTTTTTGCGGGTTAGTGTATTGTAAATAAAGAGCGGATTTCCCATGTTTTTTACATTCGAAATAATGGTGCAAAGGTAAGATAAATCAAGGATTTTCGGTACTATCTACCGATTTCGTAACAAAGCTATTCCGGCTTTTCTGCTTCGGTGGCAGTTGTACTTTCTGCCGACTCTTCTTTTTCGCTTTCTTCGTGCTTGTTGAAATACTGGCGGTAAAACAACAGGATTGAGAAAATACCAACAGTTATCGCCGAGTCAGCAACATTGAAAACCGGCCTGAAAAAGATGAATGGATCGCCTCCAACTCTTGGAATCCATTCCGGATAACGACCTTCAATAAGCGGGAAATAGAACATATCTACCACTCTTCCGTGCAGAAAGCTGGAATAACCGCCTTCTTCCGGAAAAAGTGTCGCTACCTGTCCCCAACTGTCATTAAATATCATTCCGTAAAACAAACTATCGATAATGTTTCCGATAGCTCCGGCAAAAATCAGGGAAATACAAACGATAAAACCAAACGGAGCTTTTTCCTGTTTCGTAAGCTTAAAAAGGTACCAACCAATTGCCAAGACAGCTGCTATCCTAAACACACTCAGAAACATTTTCCCGTATTCTCCGGCAAACTCAAAGCCAAAAGCCATCCCGTTGTTTTCTACAAAATGCAGGATAAACCAATCTTTGAAAACAACAATTTCGTCGCCGATAGAAAGATGCGTTTTAATCCAAAACTTTAAAACCTGGTCAACAATCAGTATCAGAATAATGATAAAAAGCGATTTTACAGTACGCGACATAACAAGTTTTTAAAATAAAAATGCCCTCCGAAATTCCATTTTATAAGGTTCCGAAGAGCAAAAACATACATTTTCTTCTACTTATTTCTGACCTTTCTTGGCATCAATACTAAGTGTGGCGTGAGGAACAGCGCGCAATCTTTCTTTGGCGATCAACTTACCTGTTTCGCGACAAATGCCGTAGGTCTTATTTTCGATACGAACCAAAGCAGCTTGCAAATGCTGAATAAATTTTTGCTGACGTTGCGCCAACTTTCCAGCTTCTTCTTTTGAAAGGGTCGCTGCTCCTTCTTCCAATACTTTAAAGGTTGGCGATGTATCTGAGATATCATTGCCATCACCCTGAGTAATAGAATTCTTGTAAATAGCGTAATCTTCCTGAGCTTTTTCAAGCTTTTTCATGATGATCGCTCTGAATTCCATCAACTCCTCATCCGAATATCTGTTTTTGTCTCCCATAACGTCGGGTATTTATTCATTCCTGTTAATCAAGAAGGCCCTAAAATAATCAAAAAAACCATATATTTTTCTGACTCATCTCTTATTTAGGACTATATCTTTTTTATTTCGATTTTGGCAAGCACATCCTTGTCAATCTCAGCTTCTTTTGCAACACCCAAATTCACAGAATCTACAAGGCTTAGCGAATCGGCAAGCGTTTGTACGCAAATGTATTCCTTATGGTTTTCAAGTGCTGAATTAAATGCTTCATTTTTTTCAATTGTCAGCATTATACGATCGGTTACTTCAAAATTGCTTTCCTTACGTAAGTTCTGAATCTTGTTGATAAACTCGCGTGCAATTCCTTCTTCCTTCAGTTCTTCCGTTACATTGATATCGAGTGCTATGGTCATCTGACCTTCTGTAGCCACGGTCCATCCAGGAATATCTTCTGTTTGAATTTCAACATCTTCCAAGGCCAGTTTTATCGTTTCGTCTCCGGCAGTAATTTCATATTCTCCGGCACTTTCAAATGCTGAAATCGCTGCCTGATCGAGCTGATTTACAGCACCAGCAATTTGTTTCATCATTTTACCGTATTTCGGGCCAAGCGTTTTAAAATTCGGCTTGATCTTTTTCTTGATTACCCCGGCAGTATCTGTCAGGAACTCTACTTCCTTAACGTTAACTTCGGCCAAAATAATACTTGACACAGCATCAAACTGCTCTTTAAAATGCGGATTTAAAACCGGCACCATAATTTTTGCCAGCGGCTGACGCACTTTTAGTTTTTCTTTACGGCGCAACGCTAAAATCATGGAAGAAGCACGCTGAGCAATGTCCATTTTTTCTTCCAGATCTTTGTCGATCAAAGCCTCATCAAAAGCAGGGAAATCAACCAAGTGTACACTTTGGTCTGTTTCTTTTCCGGTTATTTTATTCAGATCAGAATACAACTGATCAGCATAAAATGGAGCAATTGGCGCCATCAGTTTTGCCACAGTTGTTAAACAAGAGTATAATGTTTGGTAAGCCGAAATTTTATCCTGCGAATATTCACCCCCCCAATAACGTTTACGACTTAAACGCACAAACCAGTTGCTTAAGTTCTCGGAAACAAATTCCGAAATAGCACGGCCTGCACGGGTTGGCTCGTAATTTTCGTAGCTATCGCCAACTTCTTTCACCAGCGAATTTAGTAAGGAAATAATCCAGCGATCGATCTCCGGACGCTCCGAAACCGGAATTTCTTCTTCGGTATATTTAAAGCCATCAACATTGGCATAAAGTGAGAAGAAACTGTACGTGTTGTATAGCGTTCCGAAGAACTTGCGGCGCACTTCTTCCACCCCGGCAATATCAAACTTCAGGTTATCCCACGGTTGTGCATTGGTAATCATGTACCAACGCAACGGATCGGAACCGTATTTGTCAATTGCCTCGAACGGATCAACTGCATTGCCCAAACGTTTCGACATTTTCACGCCGTTTTTGTCGAGCACCAGCCCGTTCGAAATAATATTTTTGAAAGCCACCGAGTCATCAATCATTGTGGCAATTGCATGCAATGTAAAAAACCAGCCGCGTGTTTGGTCAACACCTTCAGCAATAAAGTCGGCCGGAAACACATCATTGAAATTTTCCTTCCACTCGAAAGGATAATGACGTTGTGCAAACGGCATCGCCCCCGAATCGAACCAAACATCGATAAGATCGTTTTCGCGGTACATTTTTTTACCAGTTGGAGAAACCAGAACAATACCATCAACATGCGATTTATGTAAGTCGATTTTGTCGTAATTCTCCAACGAATTGTCGCCCACTTCAAATCCGGAAAAAGGATTTTCGCTCATCACACCCGCGTCAATTGATTTTTGTATTTCGTTCATCAATTCTTCTACCGAGCCAATACAAATTTGTTCCGAAGCATCTTCGGTACGCCAGATTGGCAGCGGGGTTCCCCAAAAACGCGAACGGCTGAGGTTCCAATCTACAAGGTTTTCGAGCCAGTTGCCAAAACGCCCTGTTCCGGTTGAAACCGGTTTCCAATTGATGGTTTTATTCAGCTCCACCATTTTATCCTTAACCGCAGTAGATTTTATAAACCACGAGTCGAGCGGATAATACAGCACCGGTTTATCGGTACGCCAGCAGTGAGGATAACTGTGTACGTGTTTTTCTATTTTGAACGCCTTGTTTTGCCCCTTCAGCATCACCGAGATATCTATGTCAACAGTCGGTGCATTTTCGTCGAGTGTTTCGTCGTATTCATTTTTCACCCAACGGCCGGCAAACTCTTTATAAGTATCGGCGTTTACATATTTTTCAACAAAGCCAGAGTCAAGATCGGCAAGCGGATAAAAACGTCCTTTCTTGTCGACCAGTGCCTGATTTTTACCTTCAGTATCTTTTACAATCAGCGGAGAAATACCGTTTTGTTTTGCCACGCGGTCGTCATCGGCACCAAAAGTTGGCGCAATATGAACAATTCCGGTACCGTCTTCTGTGGTTACAAAATCGCCGGTGATTACCTCAAAAGCTTTGCCTTCGGGCTTTACCCAGTCGATTAATTGCTCGTATTGAACACCTTTTAATTCTTCGCCTCCGTATTCTGCCAAAACTTTATACGGAATATTTTTGTCGCCTGCATTATAATCTTCCAGTGCCAACTCGGCATTTTTTGCACTGAAATACTGCGCAAAAAGGTCTTTAGCAAGCAGCAAAGTTACCGGATCGCCGGTATAGGGATTAAACGAGCGAACTTTTACATAGCGAATGTTTGGCCCCACACAAAGTGCGGTGTTCGATGGCAATGTCCATGGAGTAGTTGTCCAGGCCAGGAAATACAAATCGGTATTCAAACCGTCGTATAAAAATTCTGAACGCTCGTTGCGAATGGCCTTAAACTGTGCGATTGCCGTAGTATCTTTTACATCGCGGTAACAACCCGGCTGGTTTAGCTCGTGCGAACTTAAACCAGTTCCGGCTGCCGGCGAATAAGGCTGAATAGTGTAGCCTTTGTATAGCAAATCTTTATTATAGATCTGTTTCAGCAGCCACCAAACGGTTTCGATGTAACGGTTGTCGTAGGTAATGTACGGATCGTCCATATTTACCCAGTAGCCCATTTTACGGGTAAGTTCTTCCCATTCGCGGGTGTACTTCATCACCTCTTTTTTACAGGCCTGGCTGTATTCTTCAACGGTAATTTTTTTACCAATATCATCTTTCGTAATACCCAACGCTTTTTCCACGCTCAATTCCACCGGCAATCCATGGGTATCCCAACCGGCTTTACGGTGAACACGGTAGCCCTGCATGGTTTTGTAACGGCAGAAAATATCTTTAATAGCGCGCGCCATAACGTGATGAATACCAGGCATTCCGTTTGCCGATGGCGGGCCTTCGTAAAATACAAATGTTTCGTGTCCTTCGCGGGTAGAAATACTCTTGTGAAAAGTGTCGTCGTTTTCCCAACGTGCCAGTACATCTTTATTGACTTGCGATAAATCTAATTGTTTGTATTCCTTGAATTTATTGCTCATATAATAACCTTCCTAATCTGCTGATTTTAAAAAATATGCAAATATAGAAAATTTTTTAGGGGCAGGAATCAAAAATGGGTTTTATACACCTTCTGTTACTTCCTTAATCTTTGGCTAATTTTTTACGCGGAAAATGCGAATCAACCAAACTCCTGATATTGTTAAGCACATTGTTTGATTTTGTAAAGTTGCTTACTTTTATAAACCAACAAAATGCCAGATACACGAATGAATCTCTTGCAAATAAAAGCTACGATATCATTGCAAAATACAACATACACATACGTTAAAACCCAATTAAACTATCCCTTTGCTGAATTGTTGTTTCTGCGTATCCATAAACAAGCCAAATGAATTCGAAAGTTGATGCTTACCTGGAAGATGGTTGCGGGCGCTGCTCTTTGTATAAAACTCCCGATTGCAAAGTAAATATCTGGCGCAATGAATTGATAGCACTCCGCTCAATTGTATTGGACTGCGGGCTAACAGAGGAATTTAAGTGGAAGCAACCCCGCTATACTTATAGTAACAACAACATTCTAATAATAAGCGCATTTAAAGAGCGCTGCACGCTAAGTTTTTTTAAAGGATCGTTGCTAAAAGACACAAACAATATTTTAGTCAGCCCGGGAGAAAATTCGCAATCAACACGCCAATTGGGTTTTACAAATGTTGATGAAATCGCTGCAATGGAAGCCACTATTAAAGCTTATATCTACGAAGCCATCGAAGTTGAAAAGGCCGGTTTGAAAGTGAGCCTGAAGAAAACATCTGATTATCCGGTTCCAAAGGAGTTGCAAAAAAAGCTGGACGAATCGCCTGCTTTTAAAACAGCATTTGAAGCACTAACACCGGGCCGGCAACGCGGTTATTTGCTTTTCTTTTCTCAGCCAAAACAATCGAAAACCCGCGA
Organism: uncultured Draconibacterium sp.; assembly: GCA_963677455.1. Taxonomy (GTDB): domain Bacteria; phylum Bacteroidota; class Bacteroidia; order Bacteroidales; family Prolixibacteraceae; genus Draconibacterium. Next base: position 5,162,657 of record OY781971.1, on the reverse strand, counting down.
ATCGAGAATTGAAAAAAGCACTTCGAAAATCATGGCCGGTAAAAGTTTAAACGACCGTTAAACATCAAAAAGGAGGTACACAAAAAGAGGCCTTCCAAAAAATCCTTGCTTCGTCATCCTGAACTTGTTTCAGGATCTTTAATTGTTAGCAATCAGGTTTGACTGATTCTGAAATGAATTCAGAATGACGTCTTTTCCTAGTTTTTGGACAGCCTCTTTCGATAATATTTAAACTGTACTAAAATTTATTTCAGATCAAAACGATCGAGATCCATCACTTTTGCCCACGCGGCAACAAAGTCTTTAACAAACTTTTCTTCCGAATCGGCACAGCCATAAACCTCAGCCACAGCACGAAGCTCTGAATTTGATCCGAATACCAAATCTACTCGTGTTCCTGTATATTTTACTTCACCTGTTTTACGGTCGCGCCCTTCAAATAAATCAGCATCTTTTGAAGCCGGGTGCCAAACCGTTGACATATCAAGCAGATTGGTAAAGAAATCGTTGGTCAGTGTTTCCGGTTTATCAGTAAACACGCCATGTTTCGCTTGTCCGAAGTTTGTATTCAACACACGCATTCCGCCAACAAGCACAGTCATTTCAGGTGCTGTAAGCGTTAGCAACTGCGCTTTATCAACCAGCAACTTTTCCGCAGGTATTGAATATTTTCCTTTCAGATAATTTCTGAAACCGTCGGCTACCGGCTCGAGCACATCAAATGCTTCTGCATCGGTTTGTTCTGCTGTTGCATCGCCACGTCCCGGGTTGAAAGGGACTTCTACATCATAACCGGCATTTTTTGCAGCTTGTTCAACACCGGCATTCCCGGCCAGAACAATCAAATCGGCTAACGAAATCTGCTGACCACCACTGTTAAATTCTTTTTGAATTTCTTCGAGCACACTTAATACTTTTGCCAATTGAGTGGGATTGTTTACTTCCCAGTCTTTTTGAGGTGCCAAACGAATACGTGCTCCATTGGCTCCGCCTCGTTTATCTGATCCACGGAAGGTTGAAGCAGACGCCCAAGCCGTAGAAACCAGTTCCGAAACCGACAATCCTGATTCCAAAACTTTTTGTTTTAAAGCCGCAACATTGTCAGCATTAACCAACTCGTGGGTAACTTCCGGAATCGGATCCTGCCAAATTAAGTCTTCCTCGGGCACTTCCGGTCCCAAATAACGCGAGCGAGGGCCCATATCGCGGTGTGTTAACTTGAACCATGCACGCGCAAAAGCATCAGCAAATTCATCGGGATTCTCGTAAAAACGCCGAGATATTTTCTCGTACTCAGGATCGAAACGCAACGACAAGTCGGTTGTCAGCATAGCGGGTGCAATACGTTTTTCAGGATCGTGCGCGTGAGGAACACTACCTGATCCCGCCTGTCCCCTGGGCTTCCACTGGTAGGCTCCTGCCGGACTTTTGGTTAGCTCCCATTCGTAATCAAAAAGATTTTCAAAGAAATTATTGCTCCATTTTGTCGGCGACTTTGTCCAGGTTACTTCCAGTCCGCTGGTAATTGTGTCTCCTCCTTTTCCAGTTCCAAAAGTACTTTTCCAACCGAGTCCTTGTTCTTCCAGCCCTGCAGCTTCGGGTTCTGCCCCAACATGGTCTGCCGGACCTGCTCCATGAGTTTTCCCAAATGTGTGACCTCCCGCAATCAATGCAACAGTTTCTTCGTCGTTCATTGCCATGCGTGCAAAGGTTTCACGAATATCTTTCGCAGCTGCTACCGGATCGGGATTCCCATCAGGACCTTCAGGATTCACATAAATCAATCCCATTTGCACAGCGGCAAGCGGATTTTCCAAATCCCTGTCACCGGAGTATCGGCTATCCGGATTTTCGCTTGTTGCAAGCCATTCCTTTTCTGCTCCCCAATATACATCCTCCTCTGGCTCCCAAACGTCTTCACGACCACCGGCAAAACCAAAGGTTTCAAATCCCATTGATTCGAGTGCCACATTACCGGCGAGTATTATTAAATCTGCCCACGAAATTTTGCTGCCGTATTTCTGTTTGATCGGCCAAATTAATCTTCGGGCTTTATCCAGACTTACATTATCCGGCCAACTATTTAGTGGTGCAAACCGTTGCTGACCTGTTCCACCGCCACCGCGGCCATCTCCGGTACGGTAAGTTCCTGCACTGTGCCAAGCCATACGGATAAACAACGGCCCGTAATGGCCAAAATCTGCTGGCCACCAATCCTGAGAATCAGTCATTAAGGCTTCCAAATCTTTTTTTACTGCTTTCAGGTCGAGCGAATTAAACTCTTTTGCGTAATCGAAATCTTTTTCCATCGGATTCGACAACGATGAATTTTGTCGTAGAATTTTCAGATTCAACTTATTGGGCCACCAATGCTGATTCGATGTTCCTCCGCCAGATGTATGTTTTCCTCCCGCTCCGGTTACCGGGCATTTTCCTCCTTCTTTATTCGTTTCGTAAGCTCCATGATTAGAATCTGTTTCGTGTGCCATCTTATATTTTTTTAGATTGTTATATAATCAAACCTACAATAAACAGTATATATGCGATTTATGTAACTATTAAAATAGATTATAATACGCCAATACAGGTCTCTTTTCAAATTACAAAATATTATGAACTCAGTCAAGAAAAAAACGTGAGTTATACCTTCTGATTTTTAACATTTTAAAACGCAACAAAGCCACTACACACCCAAAAGCACAAAGGTTTAAAGATGAACTCCCTTGCCGCAAAACAGACGGGACAGCCCGAGGAAGGAACACTAGTTCGAAAATAAAACAAAAAGACCCGGTTCCCCGAGCCTTTCGATTATCTTTTTTGCAAAAAATTATTCTACTCCATATTTGTATACACAAATTGAATAATATTCGTCACCCGGCTCAAGAATAGTTGAAGGGAATTCCGGTTTATTCGGACTATCCGGGAAATGTTGGGTCTCCATACAAAAAGCACCTCTGAAAACATAAGGCAGGCCCTTTTTACCACTAACTGTTCCGTCGAGGAAATTACCTCCGTAGAACTGCATTCCGGGCTCGTTGGTGTACACCTCCATTGTTCTACCTGTTTCAGGTTCTTTTACTTTTGCTGCAAAAGTAAGTCCCTCATCAGCTGCATTCAAAACCCAGTTATGATCGTAACCATTACCAAATTTAAGTTGTTCAAAATCAGCACCAATGCGTGCACCAATCGCTGTCGGCTCACGAAAATCCATCGGAGTTCCTTCCACAGGAGCAAGCTCGCCTGTTGGGATTAAACCTGCATCAACCGGAGTGTATTTATCTGCATTAATTTGTACAATGTGGTCGTTTACTGTTCCGTTTCCCTCACCTTTCAGGTTAAAAAACGAATGATGAGTAAGGTTTATCGGTGTAGCTTTGTCGGTAGTTGCCCAATATTCAATTTTTAGTTCATTATCGTCGGTTAACTGATACTGGACTTTTACTTCCAGATTACCGGGATATCCTTCTTCACCATCAGCAGAAAGATAAGTAAGAACCAAGGTCTGATCATCTTTCTGATCGGCATCCCAAACAACGTTGTTGTAACCTACAATACCACCGTGAAGTGCATTTTCACCATTATTTTGGGCTAACGTATAAACTGTATCATTTAATGAAAACTGTCCGTTAGCTATACGATTTCCGTAACGGCCAATTAAAGAACCAAAGTATTTCTCACTGGTAACCAGATAGTCGTCGATGTTATCAAAACCTAAAACAATATCATCGAAATTGCCATCTTTATCCGGAGTCCAAAGATTTACAACCTTTCCTCCAAAATTTGTGATTTGAGCCACCACGCCATTGGCATTTTTAAGCGTGTAGAGATCTATGGCTTTTCCGTTTACTTCTTTCTTAAAATTTTCTGCCGGGATAAGTTCGGGCATTTTTTTCTCCTGAGCACAGGCAAATAAAAAAACTAATAAAATGGCTGCAATTGAAATCTTCATGTTGAAATTATTTTTGTTGATTTTTACGTATAAATTTAAAACTAACTTTCTGTTTACTATTGATTCGAGTGTAAAATCCTCAGTATTTTTTCGGTTTGCGCAAATCGCGAACTACTTGCATAAATGCTTTCACTCTTTCCTGATCCACATCGTTTTCCCAGTTTCCTCCATATTTCAGCGATGAACCTACAATAAAACTATCAGCAATATCCCAGTAATTACCAATATTTTCTATTGTTATTCCGGAGCCTATCAGAACGGGTATTTTTACGGCTCCCGCTACCTGATTCAGATCTTCAACCGAAACTTCTTGGGCAGTCGAATTTCCGGTAACAATAACGCCATCAGCGAGAAAAAATTCAGCTGCTTTTGCAGTTTCTGCAATCGAAACATCAGCAGAAATGGCGTGCGAAGAGTGTTTCTTTTTAACGTCGGTATAAACCTGAATATGCTCAGCACCAATCTGTTTTCGGTATCGAAGCAACTCGCCGGCATCACTATTCATTACGCCCTCATCCGCCAAATGTCCAAAAACAAAGCCTTCAGCACGAATAAAACTGAACCCGGCAGCAAATGCTACCGCTAACGCCGCTTTATTCGCTCCGGCTAAAATCTGAATACCCAACGGAATAGAAAACTCTTTCTTAAGCGCACAGGCAACAGCAGTCATTCCGGCTATAATTTCGGGGCCTATCTCCCGGTTAAGATAAGGCCGATCGTGCATGTTCTCAATCATAATAGCATCTACCCCACCCTCATCCAATAATCTCGCATCCGAAAGTGCTTTCGCTATAATTTCGTCAATACTGAGTTTATTGCAAGGAGTTCCGGGCAAAGCTGCCACATGCACCATCCCAATTATTTGCTTGTGTTTATTCACTTTTCTTTTTGAAAAATTCCGAAGAGATAAAATTAACCCGATTATCAGAAATAACCTTGTGCTTTTAAAGAATATTATAACACGAGATATTGAATATCCTTCGAAGTCTAAGATTCATACAGTTAAAGATAACAACTCCTGTTGATTTTATTACTTTTACTGCATTGTACCTAAAACCAATTAAAATGAGAAATGCATCCCTGATGTTCTTACTTGGAGTTACGACATTGTTGCTCTCTTGTTCACCAAAAGAAAAATTAAACAGCCTAACAAAAGAAGAAACAAAAGAGGGCTGGGAATTGCTGTTTGACGGCAAAACACTGGATAACTGGAAGACGTTTAACGGCGGTGCTGTTACCGGCTGGAAAATTATTGACGGAGTATTATACAATTCGGGAGTAGGCTCTGACCATGGTGGCGATATTATAACAAAGAAAGATTACGCTAACTTTGAATTATACCTGGAGTGGAAAGTTGATTCTCAAAGCAATTCGGGTATTTTTTACCACGTACAGGAAGGACTGACAGACGCCATTTATGAATCGGGACCGGAATACCAACTAATTGATGGTAAAGGTTGGCCTACCCAACTTGAAGCTTCGCAATACAGTGGTTCTAACTATGGAATGAATGCCCCTGAAAATGCAGAAGTTAAACCTTTGGGAGAATGGAATACAACACGAATTATTGTTGACGGCCCGCATGTTGAGCATTGGTTAAATGGCACAAAAGTAGTGAAATACGAACTTTGGACACCCGATTGGCTGGCAAAAAAGCAAAAAAGCAAATGGGCTGACGCACAACATTACGGCGCAGCAAAAACCGGGCATATCGGACTGCAAGATCACGGCGGGCAAACCATGTTTCGAAATATTAAAATCAGGGAAATAAAATAATAGAGAATAGTTGAGATTGTTGTGGCGATTTACAATCGGTCTCAATTAATCACTATAAATTTCAATTCTTATATCTTTGCCTTAAAATTCTGATTATGGCAATTACCGCATTTCGGGGCATGAAACCTTTCCCCCAACTACTATTTTCAGCATTTGTTATACTGGTTAGTTTTATAGCTTTTTTTGCTTTATCGCTAATTATTGCCATTCCGTTTTTTGGATTTAGCTCGCTGTTGGATATGCCAAACATCAACGACCTTGGCAACCCTGAAAGCATTGTAATCCTCAAATATTTCCAAACGGTACAAGCCATTGGGCTGTTTATTTTGCCTCCGCTAATACTTGGCTATCTTTTTCAGGGAAGTATAAAAGAATATTTGTACCTGAATAAATCATTTAACTCTTCTACATTTCTGCTCTTGCTTGTTTTAATGTTTGCAATGGCTCCTTTTATCAATTTCCTTGGTGAAATAAACGGAAACATGAGCCTGCCGGATTGGATGGGCGGAGTTGAACAATGGATGCGAAATGCTGAAGACGACGCAGCACGGCTTACCAAAGCCTTCCTAAAAGTTGAATCGCCTTCAGGACTTGCTTTTAACCTCTTTATGGTGGCTTTGCTTCCGGCAATTGGCGAAGAGTTGCTTTTTAGAGGAGTTGTGCAAAAGATTTTTACCCGGATGACCTTAAACACGCACTGGGGAATATGGATTTCTGCTTTTCTTTTTAGTGCAATGCACGTACAGTTTTACGGCTTTGTACCACGGTTATTGCTTGGCGCCGTGTTTGGCTACCTGCTGGTATGGAGTGGCTCAATGTGGCTACCAATTCTGGGACACTTTTTAAACAACGCCTTCGCGGTTATTGCAATGTATTTTGTAGATAAGGGAACGATTACTCCTGCAGTTGAGGAATTCGGTTCAACTTCCGAGAGCTACTACGCAGCAATACTTAGCCTTACAATTGTAGGTTTTTTACTATGGTTGATTAAAAAGCAGAATAGTGACAAAGAAATTACACCGGATCAGATCATTAGTTAAACTGAAAAAACAGATCCTGCTGAATAATTTTCGGCTTTTCGTCTTCGTTTACCTGCTCTTGCATCTCTTCTTCAGTAGTTGAAGTGGATTCAACAATCGGTTCCTGCGACTTTTTCTCCAACAATTTTCGCTCTTTCCTGCGCAGAACATAAACAATCCCAAATTCTTCGGCCAATTTTCTTTTTTCTTCTGCTGACCCGGCCTCCAATTCTAAATGATTTTCAATTTCGGTCCAAAGCTGAGCAATGAATTCGTTAGTTGTTTTTCGCAGTGCCTGCATCTTTTCGAAGGTACGCAAGGTATTTCGCTTCAGGTTTTGCTGGAAAATGGCAGCATCGTTAAACTCCTGCAACTTAAATTTAACCAAAGCAATAGATGGACTGTAAATAGCACTTCCTCCTTCGCGTACACGGCGCTGTTCTCCATCAACCATTATTTTCCCCCATTCCAGAATTTCCTGTTCTGAATTTAATGAAGGAGTTCGTCCCTGGTATTCATTCAGGTTTCCGTAATACTTAATACCTCCGTTTATTTCGCCGCGTTCTGAAGCAAAAAGCAAAACCTGCATAAAATGAGACAAGTATAAACGAGCCGTTTCAAACACTTCTTTGTAGTGTTTATTATTTTCCGACTGTTTTTTAATGTCTAATTCGTAATGTCTTAAAGTATTATCGAATTGGTTCTTAGCACTTTGCAGTTCTTCTATAGAATATTTAGTAAATGGAATATTCTTTACACTGATTTCGCCAACTCTCTCTAGCGCCTTCTCCAGTGCACGTAAGCGTGCTTTGTCCGTTGTTGGTAATCTTCTGTATGGCATAAATCCTCAATCTTTCATGCGAATTTAAAGATTCGACAACTTAAATGCTGTTATTCGCAATTCAACTTATGCACATACTGGTGTGGATTAACGCCAAAAAAGAAGGCCCTTTCAATCAAGAAAAGGCCTTCGAAGTATTTTAATTAACAGTCTTATCTGCTCAGTCGCGATTTCAGATACTCACGATTCAGTCGCGCAATATTCATAATCGAGATACTTTTAGGGCACTCAACCTCGCATGCTCTGGTGTTTGTACAACCACCAAAACCTAACTCATCCATTTTGGAAACCATGTTCATAGCACGCGTTTTAGCTTCTACTTTACCTTGCGGCAATTTAGCCAAATGCGATACTTTTGCCGAAACAAACAACATTGCCGATGAGTTTTTACAAGCTGCCACACAAGCTCCACAACCAATACAGGCTGCAGCATCCATTGATTCGTCAGCATCTTCTTTCGGAACCGGAATTGCATTCGCATCAGGCACACCACCAGTGTTTACCGATACAAAACCACCAGCCTGCAAAATTTTCTCGAAAGCACCACGGTCAACCACAAGGTCTTTAATTACCGGAAATGCACGAGCACGCCAGGGTTCAATTGTAATGGTTTCGCCATCTTTGAACTTACGCATGTGCAATTGGCAAGTGGTAACCTCAGTGTCTGGTCCGTGTGGGCGACCATTAATGTATAAACTACAAGTTCCGCAAATACCTTCACGACAATCGTGGTCGAAAGCAATCGGATCGATTCCTTTTTCAATCAGATCGTTGTTCAGGATATCCATCATTTCAAGAAATGAAGAGCCTGTAGAAATATTATTGATAATATAGGTTTCGAATTTTCCTTTGGATTTGGCGTTCTTTTGCCTCCAAACTTTTATTTTGAGTTCTTTCAAAATTATATCAGCCATTTTCTTCGATTTTTTAAATGAATAAATCTGAGATGTGATTTTTACTTGTAACTACGTTGAGTGAGTTTCACATTCTCAAACACCAAATCTTCTTTGTGTAACACCGGCTCTGCGCCTTCACCCTTAAACTCCCAGCATGAAACGTAAGTGAATTTCTCATCATTACGTTTTGCTTCGCCTTCGTCAGTAGCCGATTCTTCACGGAAGTGGCCTCCACATGATTCGTTTCTGTCAAGTGCATCGCGGGCCATCAGTTCGCCGATATCGAAGAAATCAGCTACACGGCCTGCTTTCTCCAGCTCAGGATTAAGGTTATCCAACTCTCCAGGAATACGAACATCTTTCCAGAACTCGTCGCGAATCTCCTTAATCATCTCAATAGCTTTTTTCAAACCTTCTGCATTACGCGACATACCCACGTAATCCCACATTACATGACCTAATTTTTTATGGAAATAATCTACTGATTTAGTTCCTTTTATATTGTACAATTTCTCGATACGCGCGGTCACTGCCTTTTCAGCCTCATCAAACTCCGGAGCTTTTACATCTACTTTCGGAGTCATAATTTCATCTGCCAGGTAATCACCAATAGTGTATGGCAAAATGAAATAACCGTCGGCCAATCCTTGCATCAAGGCAGAAGCTCCAAGGCGGTTAGCACCGTGATCTGAGAAGTTAGCTTCGCCAATCGAATACAAGCCAGGTACCGAAGTCATCAGGTTGTAATCAACCCAAGTACCACCCATTGAATAGTGAATAGCCGGGTAAATCATCATCGGTGCTTTGTACGGATCAACGTCGGTAATCTTTTCGTACATCTGGAAAAGGTTTCCATAACGTGCTTCAATTACACTTTTACCCAAACGCTCGATGGCATATTTAAAATCGAGGAAAACTGCTTTTCCTTCAGTGTTTACTCCAAAACCTGCATCGCAACGTTCTTTTGCTGCACGCGATGCAACATCACGAGGAACAAGGTTCCCGTACGATGGATATCTTCTTTCGAGATAGAAATCACGATCCTCATCAGCAATATCATTCGGATGAAGTTCGCCTTTCTGCAATTTTACTGCATCTTCTTTTTTCTTCGGAACCCAAACACGGCCGTCATTACGCAACGATTCCGACATCAAAGTCAGTTTCGATTGCTGATCGCCATGAACAGGAATACAAGTTGGATGAATCTGTACAAAACATGGGTTCGACATGTAAGCACCTTTTTTGTAGCACTGCCATGCTGCCGATCCGTTACTTCCCATTGCATTTGTCGACAGGAAGAAAACGTTTCCGTATCCACCGGTTGCTACAACAACTGCGTGAGCTCCGTAACGTTTAATTTCGCCGGTAACTAAATCGCGGGCAATAATACCACGGGCTTTACCATCAATTTTAACAACATCCAACATCTCCTGGCGGCTGTACATTTCAACATTGCCTTTTGCAATCTGGCGGTTTAAAGCCTGGTATGCACCAATCAACAACTGTTGCCCGGTTTGCCCACGTGCATAAAACGTACGGCTTACCAACACACCACCAAACGAACGGTTATCTAACAAACCGCCGTATTCGCGACCAAATGGCACACCTTGCGCCACACATTGGTCAATAATATTTGGCGAAACTTCTGCCAAACGATAAACGTTGGCTTCGCGTGCACGGTAGTCGCCACCTTTAATGGTATCATAAAACAGGCGGAATACCGAGTCGTTATCATTCTGATAGTTTTTGGCAGCGTTAATACCACCCTGCGCTGCAATTGAATGTGCACGACGCGGACTATCCTGATAACAGAATGCTTTTACTTTGTATCCTAATTCGGCCAGTGAGGCAGCTGCCGAAGCACCACCCAAACCGGTTCCTACTACAATAATTTCGAGTTTGCGTTTATTTGCCGGACTTACAACTTTAATGGCTGCTTTGTGTTTGTTCCACTTTTCAGCCAACGGTCCTTCCGGTATCTTGCTTTCTAATATGCTCATAATCTTTCCTTTTTATTTGTACAGTCCCAACATGAAATAAAGTGGTATACAGGCAAAACCTAAAGCAACAACAATTGCGTAGATTTGTCCGATAATCTGCCATCTTTTCAACCAGAATTTGTTATTCAAACCAACAGTTTGGAATGATGACCAGAATCCATGTGAAAGATGCAGCCCCAGAAGAATACCACCAAGAATATAAAAAATACCATACGCGATGCTACCTTTAAACAGGTCGGCTACCAGCGTGTAGGTGTCTTCCATTTCCTGACCTCCCACAGTAACTGTAGACATTTCGTGTGGGTTGAACTTAATCACCCAGAAAAAATTAATAATGTGAATCACTAAGAATACCAATACCAAAGCTCCCAGAACAAGCATGTTTCTGGATGCCCACGAACTGGCTCCGCTCATGTTCTTTTTTGCGTACTTAACCGGGCGGGCTTTCCAGTTTTGGAATTCAAGGAAAAAAGCCCAGATAATGTGAATAATAAAACCCAATCCTAAGACGGGCTCCATAATTTTAATTAATGGGTTGGTTGCCATAAAATGAGCTCCCTCATTAAATAATGCACCACTGTCGTCAAAAATCAGCAAGATATTCAGGCCCAAATGAACTGCAATAAATGCCATCAGGAAAATACCTGAAATACTCATTACAAACTTCCTTCCGATAGAGGCAGTCAAAAATTTGCTCATAGTCTAATCTTATTTTAAGTTGAATTTTTACTCCTTTTTTAGAGTATCACAAATGTAGATGAACGCGATTTTAACGCCAAAAAAGGCTGTCTAAAATAGCTAATTTAAAATGTTTCTACAAATGATTTAATCTTGGGTTTAGATTGAAGATTTTTACTGCCCGCATTTTACGATATTGGGGCTTTCGCAATAAGTTTCAGAAAAGGTTAAAAACTAAATCTCGGAATCCTTGAAACAGGCTTGTTCTGCTTAAGCTTCCCGAAAAGCTTTATTCCACTCCCGCAGAGTAAATTGATCGGTTAACGCGATTAATTCTGTAGGCTGAAACCTGTCTTCAACATCTTTGATCTCAACTGAATCAAATGTACATTGCACTGCAACTGTTCCTCCTTCTTTTATGTTTACATAACCTTTTATCCGATAGGCTTTTGATGCCCATTCTTTTAAAAACCTCAACAGGCTATCTAGCCGTGTTTTACGGGAAGTTTTTATCAGCATCGAGTTGATATTGGGACGTGAAAGAGTTTTAACATCTGCAGAATAGATTTTGGAAAGAGCTATTTCTCCCAACGCAAGATCGATGTCACAAAAAACAGATTGCTTAATTTGTGCAAATGGATTAATTGTCCGAATCTCTTCTTCTATATGTTTGATATCCGAATTACACAGGTCTATTTTGTTAAGCACAACAACGTCTGCCATCCGCAGTTGATGACATACACGCTGCTTCATCAAACCCAGCTTACCAAAATTTTGCGCATCTATTATGCACCAGTTCGACGCAAGAAATATTTTTTCGGAAAGCGCTCCTGCCGAAAGCACTTCTGACATCGAAGTTGTATCAGACAGTCCGGAAGCCTCTATTACAAGCACATCTGGCTGATGTTCTTTGATAAACTCTTCGAGCAAACGCGTAAAATCGCCAAACAGGCAACCACAAAACACCGAACCGTTATTTATTTCAAGCAATTCAAAATTCTTTCCTGATTTTCTTAACTCAACACCATCCAGGTTGGCAGGAGCAAACTCGTTCTGAACAATTCCGATTTTCTGTACCGAGGCGTTTTGTTCGATAATACGTTTCAATAAAGTGGTTTTTCCACTTCCTAAAAACCCAGAAATAATATGAAAAGGTATTTGGCTCATGTGCAGCAAAACTACAAACAAAAAATCATACCGGGCAGGTACTATATATAGCTCGAACAAAATATTTATTATCCAAATGCTACTTTGCAAAAAACCACTTAAATTCTAACTTTAACACATTCTAAACGCTAAACTTATGACTACTCTATTCCTGGGCTTTATTGTGATTTCTGCCGTTGCACTTTTGCTTTTTATGGTGTTGAAGCTAAAAGTTAGCGCTTTTATATCGCTACTTATCACTGCCATTTATGTGGGTATTGTTTCGGGAATGCCACTAAAAGATGTTACAACTGCAATTCAGAACGGAATGGCCGGTACTTTGGGATTTGTGGCAACGGTAGTTGGTTTGGGTGCTATCTTCGGACAAATGCTTGAAAGTTCGGGAGGAGCTGAGTCGCTGGCACATTATCTGATAAAAAAGTTTGGCACCGATCGTGCATCCTGGGCAATGGTAATTACTGGCTTTATTGTGGCTATTCCCGTTTTTTTTGATGTTGGATTTATCATTCTGGTTCCTATAATTTATGCTTTGTCGCGCGACACAAAAAAATCATTGTTGTATTACGGAATCCCACTTTTAGCGGGATTAGCGGCTACTCACAGTTTTATCCCACCAACTCCCGGGCCGGTTGCAGTAGCTGACATTATTAACGTTCAGTTGGGCTGGGTAATTCTGCTCGGAATAATAGTTGGTTTTCCAACAGCGGTTATTGCCGGCCCGGTATGGGGGAAATATATCGCTAAAAAAATTCACCTCGATCCTCCGGCTGAATTTGAAATAGCCACAGAAAAAAAATACGACGAAAACAACCTTCCATCGTTTCGCTTAATCGCCATTATTATTGCTGTGCCTCTTTTCCTTATTTTGGTAAACACCTTCACAAACCTCGTCGTGCAGAAAGAGATCGTACCTCAATCTATCTGGACAGATATTCTCGAATTCATTGGTCATCCGTTTTCGGCACTTATAATTGCTACTTTAATTGCCATCCACTTTTTGTGTATCAAACGCGGGATGGGCAAAAAAGAAGTGCTCGATTTAAGTACAAAAGCATTGGGTCCTGCCGGAATTATTATTCTGATAACAGGAGCAGGTGGGGTACTAAAACAAGTATTGGTTGACAGCGGAATTGGCAAAATAATGGCAGAATCGATGTCGAATTCTGCGCTACCACCTATTGTGTTGGCATGGTTGCTCGCTGCTGTTGTTCGCGTCACCCAAGGGTCGGCAACAGTTGCCATGATAACAGCTGCAGGGATAATTGCACCCGTAATGAGCGAATTCGGTTTAAACGATCCGCATCGGGCGTTGGTTGTGCTTGCCATTGCATCGGGCGCTACACTTTTGTCGCATGTTAACGATAGCGGATTCTGGCTGGTTGGTAAATATTTTGGAATGAATGAAAAACAAACCCTGCAATCGTGGACTGTTATGGAATCCATAATCGCAGTTTGCGGCCTTGTTTTTACCTTGCTGGTGAGTTTATTCTTTTAAATTTGCAAACTCAGTTTATTCGTATTTTAAGATGGCATTTCAATTCAAACATTTTTCGGAGCTTACTACCAACGAACTCTACGAGATTTTAAGACTTAGAGCCGAGATATTTGTAGTAGAGCAAGATTGCGTTTACAACGACATTGACGGGCACGACAAAGAAGCAGTTCATCAATTCCTGATAAAAGACGACGAAATTGTCGCATACGCCCGGCTTTTAAAACCCGGGAACCGCTTTAACGATTATTCCATCGGGCGGGTTGTGGTAAAAGAAAGCGAGCGTGGTACCGGGCTGGGCATACAAATGATTCAGGAAGCAAAAACTTACATTCGCGAAAACTGGAAAGCGGATAAAATAAAAATAAGCGCCCAGAAATACCTGCGCAAATTCTACGAGGACCTTGGTTTTGTTATCGTCACCGAAGAATACCTCGAAGATGGAATTCCGCATTTCGGGATGTTACTCGAATTCAAATTTTAATGCAGAAAATCCTCCTATTCATATTAATCTTGATCGGGTTTCCATTGGTTTCAAACGCCCAGAAAAGTGTACCCGATTCGGCTTTTTCGCTGATATACAATCAAAAATTCGATTCGGCCGAAACTTTGCTTCACTTAAATAAATCCAATATCAACCCGGTTTATTATGCGGTGTTGGATATCGATATGAACTATTGGAAAAACGTTAGCGATAAAGAAAAAACGGGTTATAAATCGTTCGAAAGCCTCCTGCAAAAATACCATCCTGAAGCAACAGAAACTCAAGATCAAAAAATCATAGAACTTATTACTTTGTCCTACCAATTACGCTACGAATTAAAACGTTTGCGGTTGTTCAGTGCCATTTCAACACGAAAAAAAGCGCTCGATTTGTTCCACGAGCTTAGCCCGAATGCATACAAACTCAATCAGAATCAGCGCGAACTATTCGAACTTTATCAATCGCTGATTACTTATTTCGACTACTACATGAAGCCACCTTTTTCGAGAAACAAAAGACTAAGCATGGACGAAGCAATCCAAAAAATTAACCAACTAACGCAATCGCAGCAATTAATCGTAAAAACTTTGAGTTCTTATTTTTTGGGAAAGATTTATTTAAGGTTTGAAAAAACTCCGGAAAACGGAAAGACATATTTTGATTGGCTAAAGAATACTTATCCCGAAAACAAAAGGTTTCAAGAGTTGTTTGAGGAATGCGAATCCTGATCTGCCGAATAAAACAAAAATATAGTCCGCTGAATACTGAAAACATTCTTTCTTTGCATCAAAATCTGAAATATGATAAAAAGGTTGTTATCGCTTATTTTCCTCCTCTCAACTGTGCACATTGGTTTTGCCAATAAAACCGACAGCATTGCTGGCAACATTTTTACGTTGATTTACCAACACGATTTGCAGTCGGCAGAAAAGCTATTGGCAGCAGAAAAACCAGAGCTCGACGAGTTTTATTACCTGTTGCTTAACCTCGATCTGCATTGGTGGAAATACCGCATAATCGATACAAAAAAAGATGCGCAGGCAATTGATGCGCTTATTGAAAGTCTCGACAGCGACAAGGCCCAAAACAACTGGCAAAAAATACAACAACTGCTGGTAAAATCGTACAAATTGCGTTACGATAAAACCCGGCTAAGTTTTATTAGCATGCTTTCAACGCGCTCTGATATGAAAGAGCTGGTCGATCAGATAAAACTTGATGAACTCCCACTAAAAGGAGAAGAGCTAAAGCTTTTTGAGGCCTACGTAATTATGTTTCAATACATAGAAGATATTAATTTTATTGGTGGGCAGGATAATTCAAACGAACGAAAAAAGCTGCTCGACCGGATGGAAGAATTTGCTGCCGAAGACAACATCATGCTAAGCACTGTTGCTCATTTCTTCTTAGCCAGAATGTATCAAAAAGTTGAAAAGGAACCGGAAACGGGATTAAGTCACTACAAGATTCTGACAGCACAATTTCCAACCAACAAAACCTTCGCAACCTACCGGAAGGAATGTGAAGAAAAAATTTAATCCCACAATGCTTTCATCGTATTCGAGCGACGGAAAGTACGTTGGCGGCATTTCGGACAGATAGCTTTTTTCAGGCGGTGGATGTTTGTCAATTTTAATCGCGACCGGCACCGCGCACACCTGAATTCATTTTTATGCACAACCTTTTCATCATCGAGAACTACTACTTCTATTTTATCGTGTAAGGTTTTACACTTTGGGCATTTGTAAACCTGAAAGCCGGCTTTTAGGTACAAACCTTGATTTTGTTGCGAAAGTCGCTGAAGCACCCCACGTGTTTTGTAGTGAAATACTTTTTGGGGTTGTCTCAGGTATTCACCGAGCGGCTGAGAATGCACCAAAAAGCCGTGCCCTTGGTTGAAGTTCTCTGAATATCCACAATGATCGCAGCGATATGTGTATGCATGCCCCATAAAAAAGCTGTTTTCATAAAATTAACCATTTCCCGTCTGAATAAAAATGCTTTATGTTGTACAAAAGAATAATTCCAACAAACCAAATTGATGTTAAACAAATTAGGCTCCAATTTGTCTTGATTTCAAATTATAATAATCAAGAACATGAAAACGATATTCGCGACACTATTTGCTTTCTTATTAATAATTGGCCAGGCAAACTCGCAGGAATTAAAAGTTGGCGACAAAACCCCAAAATTTAGTGCTACGGCCGACGATGGTTCCAAATGGAATATAAGTGACTATATCGGAGATAAATTTGTTGTAGTTTATTTCTACCCGGCGGCTATGACCGGAGGATGCACAGCACAGGCATGTGCCTACCGTGATATGAAAAACGAGATTTCATCGGCCGATGCTGTTGTTGTTGGAATAAGTGGTGACAATGTTGAGGGATTGAAATTATTCAAAAAAGCCAATAATCTGAATTTTCCGTTATTGTCAGACGAATCGGGCAACATTGCCAAAAAGTTTGGTGTTCCGCTCAGAGATGGAGGAACAATTTCGCGCGAAATCGACGGAAAAAGTTTTGACTTGGTTAGAGGAGTTACCTCAAGCCGTTGGACATTTATTATTGATAAACAGGGAAACATTGCATACAAAAACACAGAAGTTGATGCAGGTAAAGATTCACAGCAAATTTTGGAATTCATCAAAAACAATTCTTAATTTGTAATGAATTGCAAACCCATTAAGTTGTTTATTATGAAAAAAATAAGAACTACTGGACTATTGTTGGTCCTTTTGATGATGATTTTTTTTACTCCCAAAACGTTTGCACAAACAGAAAAATCTGAGACCCCTGATTTCGAACTAACAATTTCGAATGATAACGGAGATTCTTACGTCTTTACAGGAGGTCTTGAGGAAATTAAAATTACTCCTTCTGGTGTATTTAAAAGGACTCTCAATTTTCAACTTGACCCCGATGAGCATCCCTTTATGATCTATGCTAACTCTTACGCATTTATAAGAATTTCGCTGGAAATTGATCTTGATGGCGACGGAGAATACGATATTAAAGTTCGGGATAAACGAACAGTATTAACCCCAACCGGACAATTTAAAATCAATGTAATTTATAAAGACAAGTAAATTAGTTAAGACGATATTATTAAAGGAGCAGTTTTGCTCCTTTTTTTATGTCCGTAAAACTTGCAAAAGCTATCTTTGTCGAAAATTTAGATTTTTGGAAACCGCTTCGTTTCTAAAATATTTCGAGGGGCATACCGGGTTTGATGAGGTTGTTGCAAAATTGAATGCCCCCCCGGGTGAAAAGCTTCACCTGCATGGACTTATTGGCTCTATTAAAACCATTTTACTCACTCATCTTCTTCAGAAAAGCGATAAAAACCTGGTGGTTCTGCTGAACGACCGAGAAGAAGCAGCCTATTTCTACGATGACTTGGTAAACCTTGGCTTTGAAGAAAACACCCGTTTTTTTCCGGCATCGTATAAGCGCTCTATTCAGTACGATCAACCCGACCAGGAAAACGTGGTTCAACGCACCGAAGTTTTAAATTCGCTCTCGAAAACAGATCATGCGCATCTTGTAATTTCGTATCCCGAAGCACTGGTTGAAAAAGTAATTTCAAACGACAACCTTGAAAGCAACACCTTGCAGGTAAAAACCGGCGATAAAATTTCAATCGAGTTTATTAACGAGTTTTTATACGAATACGGTTTCGAGCGGGTTGATTTTGTTTTTGAACCCGGACAGTTTTCGGTTCGCGGAAGTATCGTGGATGTATTCTCTTTTTCGCACGAAGACCCATACCGTCTCGACTTTTTTGGTAATGAAATTGACTCAATAAGAAGCTTTGATATCGAAAAGCAGCTGTCGAAAAAGCAGCTCGATAAAATTACCATTGTTCCGAATATACAAAACGATGCAATTGAAGGGAAACGGATTTCGCTGGTTGAATTTATTGGTGAAAATGCCGCGTGGATTGGCAATAACCTAAACCAGTTTTTCGATCGTGTTAATGAGATTCACCGCCAGACATTAGTATCGCGCGAAGAAGAAAATATTGCAGATCATATTGCATCGGGAAATGAATTGCAGGAGGAATTGAATTCCATTTCGTTATTAGATTTTGGTTTCGATCTTGCATT
This sequence comes from uncultured Draconibacterium sp., assembly GCA_963677455.1. Classification (GTDB taxonomy): domain Bacteria; phylum Bacteroidota; class Bacteroidia; order Bacteroidales; family Prolixibacteraceae; genus Draconibacterium. The sequence continues at coordinate 5,144,247 of OY781971.1, read as the reverse complement.
TGATCCTACTTCCCGAATTGATTTCTCTTGTGCAGCACAACCTGTTTTCAATAAAAACTTCGAACTTTTGGGAATAGACCTGCAAGAACACCACAAAAATGGTTATGAGCTTTATATACTTTCCAACCAGGAAAAGCAAATTGAGCGTCTGCAGTCTATTTTTCAGGATTCAAACATAAAAGTAAGCTTCAACCCCGTTCTTTTTACCTTGCACGAAGGTTTTATCGACCACGATTTAAAAGCCTGTTTTTACACCGATCACCAGATTTTTGAACGTTATCATCGCTTTAAACTAAAAAGCAGGAAAGCACAACGTGAAGCCATTTCTTTAAAAGAATTAAACAAACTACATCCGGGCGATTACGTGGTGCACATCGATCATGGTATCGGGAAATTTGCAGGCCTGGCAAAAACCGAAGTAAACGGAAAAATGCAGGAAGCCATCCGTTTGGTTTATCGCGACAACGATTCGCTGTTGGTAAGCATTCATTCGCTACACCGTATTTCGAAATACAAGGGAAAAGATGGCGGCGAACCGAATATTAATAAGCTCGGAACAGGTGCCTGGCAGAAAATGAAAAACCGCACCAAGTCGAAGGTAAAAGATATTGCCAAAGAATTGATTGCGCTTTATGCTAAACGCCGTGCAGAGAAAGGATTCGCTTTTTCGCCCGATTCGTACCTGCAAACCGAACTGGAAGCTTCGTTTATTTACGAAGACACGCCCGACCAGGAAAAGGCGACCACTGCGGTTAAAGAAGATATGGAAAAAACCATTCCGATGGATCGCTTGGTGTGTGGTGATGTTGGTTTCGGAAAAACAGAAATTGCCATACGTGCAGCTTTTAAAGCCGTTGCCGACAGCAAACAGGTAGCGGTTTTGGTACCAACAACTATTTTAGCACTTCAGCATTACAAAACTTTCTCTGAGCGACTCGACGGATTTCCGGCCCGGATAGAATACGTAAGTCGTCTAAAATCAACAGCAGAAGTAAAATCAACCCTCCGCGAACTGGAAGCAGGAAAAATAGATATTATAATTGGTACGCACCGCTTGGTAAGCAAAGATGTTAAGTTTAAAGACATTGGGTTACTGATTATTGACGAGGAACAGAAGTTTGGCGTTTCAGTAAAAGAAAAACTTAAACAGTTTAAGGTGAATGTTGACACCTTAACTTTAACAGCAACACCAATTCCGCGCACGTTGCAATTCTCGCTAATGGGAGCGCGTGATCTTTCGATTATTCAAACACCACCGCCCAACCGTTACCCCATTGTTACCGAAGTACACGGATTTAACGAACAAATAATTAAAGAGGCCATTTCCTATGAAATAGATCGCGGAGGGCAGATATTTTTTATCCATAACCGTGTTCAGAATATATACGAGGTTGAAGCCACTATAAAACGAATTGCACCGGGAGTGAAAACCGTGGTTGGGCACGGGCAAATGGAAGGCCCGAAACTTGAAAAAGTGATGCTCGATTTCATTAACGGTAAATTTGATGTGCTTATCGCAACTACTATTATTGAATCGGGTCTGGATATTCCAAATGCCAATACAATTATAATCAACCAGGCTCAAAACTTTGGCTTGAGTGATTTGCATCAGCTCCGCGGGCGCGTAGGCCGCTCAAATAAAAAAGCATTTTGTTACCTCATCACTCCACCTCTTTCTACCGTTAGCGCCGAATCCAGGCGAAGGATTCAGGCTATTGAACAGTTTTCGGAACTGGGCAGTGGGTTTAACATCGCTATGCAAGACCTCGATATTCGCGGTGCCGGAAACATGCTTGGTGGCGAACAGAGTGGTTTTATTGCCGATATTGGTTTTGAAACTTACCACCGGATTTTAAACGAAGCCATTCAGGAATTGAAACAGGATGAGTTTAAAGACCTGTTTGAAGAAGAGGAGAAAAAACAATCTCAGGCTTTCTTAAATATAAAATATGTGAACGACAGTGCAATTGATACCGACATGGAGCTGTTGTTCCCTGCAGATTACATCCCCGGTAATTCAGAACGCATGATGCTCTATCGAGAATTGGATAATATTGAGAATCGTGATGAGCTGGATAGTTTCAGAAAAGCACTCGAAGACCGTTTTGGACAACTTCCGCACGAAAGCAAGGAATTACTCGATGTGCTTCCTCTACGCTGGAAAGCAATTGATCTGAGCATGGAAAAGATCATTCTGAAAAACAAAAAGATGATCTGTTACTTTGTTTCCGACCAGCGCTCCTCCTTCTATCAATCCGAGTTGTTTCTAAAAATTGTACAGCACATCCACAAAGGAAAAACAAAAGGGAAAATGAAAGAAGCAAATGGAAAGCTCACCCTAACTTTCTCGAATGCCCCAAATATCGAAACTGCCGATTATATTTTAAAAGATATCTTAGAAGGTATTAATTCCTGATATTTAAATCATTAAATTGAACTTGCAAAGAACTTGTTTACTTTAAACCAAAAATTATTTGAGGAGCACGCAACCAATAATAATTTTCAGCATCATTAGTTATAATAGAAAGAGAAATAAGTTAAAGCTTATTTATTTTATAACAGATTAAAATTTATTTAGATGGTTACTATTCAGAAAATTGGAAAATTATTTATCCTGTTCTTAATTGTTGCAGGATTAGCATCATGTAACGATGACGATGACGTTGCCCCATTTCAAGTTATCGGAGAGGCAATAATTGTAAAACGTGTGATTAACCAGGAAACGCAATACGCGCGCTACTTTTATGCTTACGGCAACCAACCTATGGCTTCTGCTAAAGTCGATCTTCCAGAAGGAGACACCTCAACACTAAGTGCAGCAGACCAAAAAAAACATACATATTACGACCTGCCGGAATTAGCCGATTTCACTGACACAGTTCCTCCGGTTGGACAATTTAAATTTACGGTTGTTAATGAAGACATTGAACATTTCGACACCGAGACGCTGAAATTTAATGATCTTGCAATACCGGTTATTGACTCAGTAAGTTATTCGAATCAGAAAATATATATTGGCTGGGAAATCCCGACTACAGGCAAGCCGGATAGTTATTTAGTAAGATTAGTAGATTCTGAAAATAAAATTGTTTTCTCAGGAGTTTTACTTGCCAATACGGCTGATAAATATCTAATCGAAGCATCTTCAAATGGCTGGATAGAAACACCTGAACAAAAAGCCTATAATGTAGAGCTTTATGCATATAAATATGAAGATGGAGCTAGTGGAAACGATGTACTTTACAATGTAAACGACATTTCTATTGCTTCAACCGAAGTTGTTTGGGGAAATTAATAAAGCACTTTTACACATTACAATAACCGCTTGTTAATCAGGCGGTTTTTTTGTACAAACAAACACATTACTATTTTATTAGTAGTTTTATTACCCAAATAGTTTGGAATTAAAAATAGTTTACTATGTTTGTAGTAGAAATAAAATTAAACAAATATAATTCATGAAACAATTAACAAAAGCTGAAGAGCAGGTAATGCAAATTTTATGGGACTTAAATGATGGCGTTGTAAAAGACGTTGTTGATCAGTTTGAAGAACCCCGCCCTGCATATACCACAGTTGCTACGGTGTTAAAAGTGCTCGAGAAAAAGAGTTTTGTGCGAAGCAAAAAAGTAGGAAATGTAAATCTTTTCTCGCCACTTATCTCAAAAAAGGAATACACCGGCTTTCAGTTTACATCTCTGCTAAAAAATTATTTTAATGGCTCATTCCCTAAAATGGCCACATTTTTTGCGAGCGAAAACAACCTTAGCATAGAAGAACTGGAAGAGATCTTAAAAATTACCGAAGCCGAATTGAAGAAAACAAAAGAACAAAAGCCATGGAAGCGCTTTTAACATACCTGTTAAATTCCTCTGCGGGATTAGTGCTATTCTACGCAGTTTACTGGATATTCCTTCGAAAAGAAACGTTTCACAAAGCAAATCGTTGGTTTCTGTTTCTTTCGTTGTTGGTGGCAGCTCTTTTACCACTGTTTCCACTCCGATATACTGTTTTCGTAGAAAGCGCTGGTGAAACTACTTTTCAAACCATTTCCGATACATTTAAAAACCTGCCCGTTGCTGCGGGAAATCTGGAAAAAGGGACTTCTCTTCATTGGAAAGATGCTATTTTACTGGTTTATTTAGCAGGTTCAGTAATATTCCTGCTTCGCCTGTTGCTGCAAACATTTTCGCTTATTCGCTTAATATTTAAAAACAAAATAAAAACCCAAAATGGGTTTCGCATTATCGAAAACGAAAAGTACGACCTGCCATTTTCTTTTTTCAACCTTGTATTTATCAATCCGAAATTTTATACACAGGAAGACCTGCCGGAAATTCTGGCTCACGAAAAAGTGCACATTCGTGAGAATCACTGGTTCGACCTGCTTTTTATAGAACTGTTAACAGTCATCTTTTGGTTCAATCCATTTATTTGGCTCTTTGAACGATCAATTAAACAAAATCATGAGTATCTGGCCGACAAAGGTGTTCTTGCGCAGGGACACGCTGTAGCCCGCTACCAGGCTTTATTAGTAAACCAGTTAATGGGCATGCAAGTTATTGGCATCACCAACAACCTGAATTTTGCCGTTAACAAAAATCGATTAAAAATGATGACGAAAAAGAAAACGTCCCGAATACTCGGGGTAAAATTTTTATGGGCAATGCCTGTACTTGCGCTCCTGCTCTTTGCTTTTGCTGAACCACAGTATAGTTATACAGAAGCAGAATTAGTTAGGAATAAGATTATTCCTGCTAAAAATCAATCGAAAAAACAGCTTACCATTAATGGAAAAGTTGTTTCGAAAGAAACCGGCGAAGCAATTCCCGGTGCTTCAATTGTGATAAAAGGGACTACTACCGGAACAGTATCTGACCGCGATGGAACTTTCACCCTGGTTGATAAAAATCCAACCATAAAAACTGATGGAAGTCTGAGTTCTGAAGTGGTAGTTTCGTTTGTGGGGCGGAAAACAATTGTCAACTCAATTTCTGCGGCTGGCTCTGCTGCAGATAAGGCAAAGTATACTTTTGAGATGGAAGACGAGATTATCGTTATTTCAACGCTTGTTCCTCCTCCGCCACCGCCACCAACAGCTCCGGGAAAAGTGAAACCGGCAAATACTAATACTACGCCACCACCTCCTCCTCCACCTGCTGTAAGCGGAGAAAAAGAAGTATTCTACGTTGTGGAAGATTTACCGAAATATCCCGGTGGCCAGTCTGCTTTGGCAACATTTGTCCAAAAGAGGCAAAAAAAATTAGCTGGAGAAAAACAGATAAAAGGAAGTGCTAAAATATTGTTTACTGTAAATGAAAAAGGAAAGGTAAGCGATATTAAAATTGTGGAGAAAGACAATGATGCTGCAGGAAAAGCTGCTGTAGCAATTGTTTCTGACATGCCCGACTGGGCTCCGGGAAAACAGCGAGGCAAAGCCGTTCCGGTAAAATATTTACTCCCTGTTGAATTTAATTAGAAGAGTTATACTCTCTAGCGAGCGTATATCCAACTAAATAGCAGAAAACTACAATCATTTGGTTCACCCATTGGCTCATGCTCGTGGGTGTTTTTTTATAACTTGCCTGATAGAAACTATATAGAATGAAAACTAAATTGTTTAAAACGGAAAAAGAGTGGGAAAACTGGCTCGAAAATAATTTCGAAAAGCAGCAGGAATTGTGGTTGGTATATTATAAAAAGCATACAGGCAAAACTTGTATTTCCTATGATGATTCGGTAAGAATAGCGCTTTGTTACGGCTGGATTGATGGGTTGATGAAAAAACTTGACGAAGAAAGATATGCCAGAAGGTTTACGCCGCGAAAAAACAAAAGTATTTGGTCTGATTTGAACAAAGCGCGCGTGGAAGAGCTCATAAAAAGCGGTAAGATGAAAAAGCCAGGCCTTGATAAGGTTGAATTTGCCAAACAAAATGGGATCTGGAACCAGATGATTTATCCAACAAAAATAGATTTAAGCCTGCCTAGCGAACTGAAACAGGCTTTTGAAGCCAATAAAACAGCTGCAGTTTTTTTCGAAAGCTTATCAAAGTCGCACAAAAAAGAATATATCATTTGGATAAAAACGGCTAAAAAGCCGGAAACACGCGAGCGACGAACCAACGAAACAATAAAAATGCTAAACGAAAAAAAGAAACTGGGAATCAAATAAAAACGAAAGGCTGGTAGAAATACCAACCTTTTCTCAATCAACCTAAACCTAAACTAAACCAAAAACCAAACCATCTCTATGGTAAGTATTTTTATAATCTTTACCACTATAAAACAACCGTTTATATAAAAGGTTTACTGATTTTTATTTTTTTACAAAAACCATGTATTGCCATGGTTCAAGCTCCATCTCCACATCGTTGCCCAGCGCTGTTTCGCCGCCGGTAAAATACTCAGCGTAAATACCTTTGCCAATGTTTGCAGTTCCGGTCAGCTTTTCGCCGCTAAGATTCATAATAACCGTAACTTCGTTGTTGCCTTTTACACGTTTAAAAACCAGTAATTTTTCTGGCGAAGATGTTTCTACAAACTGAATGTCGCTTCCTGCATCGCCATTCCACAAGGCTTCGTTACTCTGTTTCAGTATAACTAATTCGCGGTACAACTCGCTCATCGCAGGATCACGTTCCCAGTCAATTTCATCTTTTTCAAAAAACTCAAGTCGCTTGTTAAGTCCGGCTTCCTGTCCGTTGTAAATCAACGGCATTCCCGGAACAGTAAATGACAACACAGCAAAGGTTTTCACTGCATCGCCCAAACGTTCATAAGCTGTTCCATTCCAACTGTTTTCATCATGATTTGAAGTGAACTGCAATGCATATTTCCCTTCAGGATAAGTAGAATCTACCTGGGCAAAATAGTTTTTAATATCAGAAATTGATTTTTCGCCGCTATAGATCTCATTCATATAATGATGCATGGTCCATCCGTAGTTACAGTCGAAAGCTTTGTTCAGCAAGTCCAAATGATCTTGGTCTTCTGCCAACATAAAAACAGGCTTAATCTCATCTAGAGAAGCTCTTGCTTCTTCCCAAAAATCGGTGGGTACACCGCCAGCATAATCACAACGGTAACCGTCAATATCTGCTTCAGCAACCCAGTATTTCAAGGCATCAAGCATTGCTGCACGCATATCCGGATTATCGTAGTTCAGGTCTGCCACATCGCTCCAATCTGCAACCGGAGGTACAATATTTCCGAGTGAGTCCTGTGTGTACCAGTCTTTATGATCTTTCATCCAAACATGGTCCCAGGCAGTATGATTGGCAACGCAATCAATCAGCACCTTGAACCCCATTTCGTGCGCTTTAGTTACCAAAGACTTAAAATCGTCAAAAGTGCCGAACTCAGGATTTACCGCTTTATAATCTTTAATAGAATAATACGACCCCAAAGTTCCTTTGCGATTTTCTTCTCCGATAGGATGAATGGGCATAAACCAAAGTATCTCTACGCCCAAATTCTTCAGCCTGGGCAACTCTTCGGCAAAAGCATTAAAAGTACCTTCGGGCGTAAACTGACGCACATTAACTTCGTACATAACCGCATCTTCGCTCCATGCGAGCGGGTTGTCGATTTCGGTAGTTACTTCTCCTTTTTGCGGAGCATTTGAACAGGCTCCTGCAAGAAAAGCCAGAACAATTAAAAACCAAGAATATTTCTTCATGTTGAGTTTGTTTTTCTATTTAAGTTACAATTTTTTCAGTTAGCAGACGGACATCGATAGTGTGATTTTTAGCCTCAAGCTACCGCCTACAAATAGCCAGAGAAAATCAAGAATGTTTACCAAACTATTTTTTAAGTTCAATAATTGCAGCAGAGCGTGCCGGAATTTTCAGTTCTGAAATATCACTGATTTCGCGGCCCGAAATAATTTCTTTACCTGCCGAATAAGGCGAAATAACTTCTTTAAAACAGTCGGTTTTAAGCGTTTTTTCAGTTGTGTTTTTATTCAGCACAACCATTACGGCCTCATCAGCGGTATATCTGAAATAGGTATACATACCATCTTCGGGCACAAAATGCATTAATTTGCCATGATGAATTGCTGTGGCAGTCTTTCGCCAGTTCTGAATCGTGGCAACGTATTTCTGCATATCTTTTGCCTGCGCACTTAAGCCTTCTCCTGTAAACGCATTCACCGTATCACCTTTCCATCCTCCCGGAAAATCGGCGCGAATATCGCCGTGTTCGCTTCCATCGTGGCGCATTAAAATCTCGGTACCATAATAAATCTGAGGGATTCCACGTGTTGTCAGAAAAAAAGCAACACCCATTTTCAGCAGATCAACATTTTCGCCTACCTGCACATAAAAACGCGACATATCGTGGTTATCCGGGAAAATGGTTAAATCGTTGGGATGCGGATAAAGAAAATCGTTGGCCAGCATTTCATAAATCTGAATCAATCCTTTATCCCAGCCTTCGTCGTTTTTTAAACCTTCTGCAACAGCACTTTGCAGCGGAAAATCCATCATACTTGGTGCATAGTTTTTATAACCGTCGCTGTTGTATTTTCCTTTTTGCCAGTACGAAACAATTGCCGGATTCATGCTCCACTCCTCGCCAACTACATTAAAATCGGGGTATTCTTCCAAAAGTTCTTTAGTCCAGTCGCTCATCATGTATTTATCCGGATAAGGCCAGGTATCCTGACGAATTCCTTCCAATCCAGCATATTCAACCCACCAAATACTATTCTGAATCAGGTATTTTGCAAGAAATGGGTTCCGCTGATTCATGTCGGGCATTTCCTTTACAAACCACCCGTCGGCCATGTTTCGGATGTCTGATTCCGAAGCGTGCGGATCTTGATTTACCGTTCTGCGGTGCGTCGTAATCTGGATATCTGGATAATTATTGATCCAGTCTTTCATGGGCATATCGTGCATCCACCAATGCTCCGATCCACAATGATTAAAAATCATATCCATAATCAGCTTCATACCTCTTTTGTCTAGTTCGCGGTTCAATTCGGCATACTCTTCGTTTGTTCCGTAGCGCGGATCAACCCGGTAAAAATCGGTAGTTGCATAACCATGATATGATGAGTTTGGCATATCGTTTTCAAGCACAGGATTTAACCAAACTGCGGTATATCCCAGGTTCTGCAAATAATCTAAAGAATTGATAATTCCACGAATATCGCCGCCATGACGCCCCCATTTATCGTCCCGGTTAAGCCCTTCTTTCATTCCTTTTACCTCATCGTTACTGGTATCGCCGTTCGCAAAACGGTCGGGGGTTATCAGGTAAATTACATCCGAAGAATTAAAACCTTCGCGCATGGCAGAATTTGCTTTGCGCTCCAATAATTCATAAGAATATGATGAAACCACCTCATCGCCCGATTTAAAATCGATATTGAATTCTCCGGGCTGAACATCTTTTGCCAGTTTTAAATCAACAAACAAGTATTTGGGATTTTCCACTTTGGTAACTGAAACCAAGTCAACTCCCGGGTAATCAAAAACAACGTCCAGATTTGCGATATCATCACCATGAACCATTAGTTGTAAATCGGAAGATTTCATTCCAACCCACCAGTTTGGAGGTTCTACTCTGTCAATTTTTTGTGCCGCAACATTTAATGAAAAAGCTGCTATAAATAGTAAAAGTAACTGAATTTTGTTATTCATGGTTAAAACCTTTTGGTTAGCAATTTAAGTCTCTTAAAGTTTTGCCAATTATTTATCAAAAAGCACACTACCGTTGCCTTTAACCAGAGCTTTTCTGCCCCAAACTGTGACTTCAACATCCACTTTTGAGTGATTAAGCACCGTAAACTTGTTGCGCTCTTTTTTTAATTCGAGGTGAGCCCCTCCAAAATCTACCTTGAACGAATACGACGACCATTTATCAGGCAGGAAGGGATTAAACATAAGGTTTCCCTTAACCACGCGCATGCCACCAAGTCCCATTACAAACGACATCCAGGTTCCGCCCATGCTGGTAATATGCAAGCCGTCTTCAGTATCGTTGTTGTAGTCATCCAAATCAAGACGGGCTGTGCGTAAATACATCTCGTATGATTTCTTTTGATAACCGATTTTTGCAGCCAAAATGGAATGCACACAAGGCGAAAGCGACGATTCGTGAACGGTTAAAGGCTCGTAAAAATCAAAGTGTTTTTTTATTTCCTCTGTTGTAAAATCTTCCTGAAAAAGATAGATACTTTGCAGCGTATCCGCCTGTTTTATGTATGGCGCCCGTAAAATCCTGTCCCACGACCACTTTTGATTTATCGGACGGTCTTCCTCCGGTAATTCCGAAACAGGCGTTAAATCTTTATCGAGAAAACCATCCTGCTGAAGAAAAACACCTTTTTTCTCATCGCGCGGGAAATACATCTTATTAATAATATTCATCCAGCGTTCAGTTTCCTGCAGCTCGTTAAATTTCCACTTGTGTACTAACTCTTCCCATAAAAACGGAAACTCTTTTTTCAGATACTCAACAACCTCAAGCGTATATTTCAGGGTCCAAACCGCAATGTAGCTGGTGTGGAAATTATTGTTTACGTTGTTTTCGTATTCATTTGGCCCGGTAACACCCAGCATTACGTATTTCTGCTTGTGTTCTGACCAGTTTACACGCTGGCTCCAAAACCTGCTAATAGCGAGCAAAACCTCGAAACCATAAGGTGCCAGATACTCTTTATCGCCCGTATAGTTTACATAATCGTAGATGGCATAAGCAATTGCACCATTTCGGTGAATTTCTTCAAACGTAATTTCCCACTCGTTGTGGCACTCTTCGCCGTTAATAGTAACCATTGGATAAAGCGCAGCATTGTTGTTGAATCCCAGTTTCGCTGCATTTTCAATGGCTTTCGTCAAGTGTTTGTGTCGGTACACCAAAAGGTTTCGAGATACCTTCTGCGAAGCGGTACTAAGATAAAAGGGCAAACAATAGGCTTCTGTATCCCAATATGTTACACCTCCATACTTTTCGCCGGTAAATCCTTTTGGGCCTATATTCAGTCGTTCGTCTTCGCCGGAATAAGTTTGGTTTAGTTGAAAAATATTAAAGCGGATACCTTGCTGTGCCGCCACATCACCACCGATTTTGATATCACTGGTTTCCCATTTTTTAAGCCAGGCATTCTTGTGGCTTTCAAACAATACATCGAAACCTGCCTCAGCTGCCAAATCGATAGCTTCTTTTGTTTTTTCAACCAGCTTCTCTTTTTCGTAATAAAGCGATGAAACTGTTGCCGATAGTTTCTCAAGAACAACTTCATCTCCTATTCTAACACTTACGGTTTGCGACGATTCAACATACTTTTCCCGATCGGAACTTGTAATAGTTGAATCTACCTTCTCATCATTTTTTAACAACTGGAAGCACATTCCCGTGCATAACTGAAATTGTGTCTTCAGTGTTTCTACTGTAAGATAAGCTTCGCTTCCACCCACTGCACGTGAAATTTCAGTCCAGAATTTCTCATCGTAGTTAGAATCTTCGTTCTTAACATCTCCATCCAGATACGAAGTAAATGCAATTTCGCCCGAAAAATTCAGTGCCTTTACTGCATAGCGTATTGCGCCAATTTCGGTTGCAGCTATACTTACAAAACGATGTGAACTCACTTCTACCTGGTTTCCATTGGTAAGTTCGGCCACAAAACGGCGCGACAACAAACCATGCTGCATATCAAGCTCGCGTGTAAACGACAAAACTTTGGCGGTTGCCAGATCCAACTCTTCTCCGTTAACTATTACGTTAATACCAATCCAGTTGGTGGAATTAATAATTTTCGCGAAGTACTCGGGGTAACCGTTTTTCCACCATCCAACACGGGTTTTATCCGGGTAATAAATACCGGCAACATAAGTTCCGTTTAAGGTATCGCCGGAATACTTTTCCTCGAAATTGGCGCGTTGCCCCATTTTCCCGTTTCCTATACTGAATATACTTTCGGAAATGCGATTGAGTTCAGGATTAAAACCCTCCTCTACTATCTTCCAATCGTGATGAATTATGTAATCCTTCATCCTAATTTCTTTAGTTTGTTCTTAACTTTTTATATCCACGTCGTTTACAAACAGCACAAGCACTGCTGCAACAACCATTGAAACACCTCCAAAAACCAAGGCCAAAATAGCCTCGCCACCAAACAGGTCTTTTACTATAAAACCGAGTATTGTTGCTGCAAGAATTTGCGGAATCACAATAAAGAAATTGAAGATTCCCATGTAAATCCCCATCTTATTGGATGGCAGCGAGCCGGTGAGAATAGCATATGGCATAGACAAAATACTGGCCCAGGCTATACCTACTCCTATCATCGGCAAAATCAGCCAGTTTGGATCGTTTATAAGATACATTGATGCCAGCCCTGCACCTCCCAAAACCAAGCTGATGGAATGAGTTGCTTTTCGACTGGTATATTTTGCCAAAACAGGCAATGCAAAAGCAACTAATGCGGCAATCCCGTTGTAAACGGCAAACAGAACATTTACCCAATCGGCGCCATCATTATAAAGTTGCGAAGTTGGGTCGGTAGCTCCGTAAATATGACTGGTAACACCAGCAGTTGTATAAATCCACATCGAGAAGAGTCCAACCCAGGTAAAAAACTGCACCAGCGCTAATTGTTTCATTGTTCCGGGCATTCGTAGCATGTCGCTAAATATCTCTACCAGTGCACCATCCTCTTTTTTGTTGTTCGATTTTAAAATTGATGCCAAGAGCATTAAAACAAAGAATAATAAGAGAATACCTCCAAGAATATAAAGCTCTTTTTCCAGGTTCATTAGCCGGGTAACTACTACGATCACCAAGCCTACCAAGCCGAAAATGGCGCCTACATTTCTGAACCTTTTGCCGGGCACTTCTTTCTCTTCCGCTTTATTTCCGCCTTTATTGTCTTGTATTTCGGCGGCTTCAAATTCAGCCAGCTTTTCGGGCGGATATTCCTTTGATGTAAAAATTGTCCAAAGAATCGCCATTAAAAATACGGCACCACCAATATAAAACGACCAACGTACCGACGGAGGAATAATTCCTTCGCTTGCAGTGTTCGGAATATTTAGCCAGTTAGTCATTACGTATGGAAGCACAGAACCTACTACAGCACCAGTCCCTATAAAAAAGCTTTGCATGGCAAATCCCCGGGTTCGTTGCTCGTTTGGCAACATATCGCCAACATAGGCCCGGAAAGGTTCCATGGAAACATTGATCGATGCATCCATAATCCACAGCATTCCGGCAGCTACCCATAGGCTTGGCGAATTCGGCATCATTAATAAAGCAAAAGAGGCGAAGATGGCCCCGAAGAGGAAGTACGGGCGACGACGCCCCAAACGATTCCAGGTTTTATCACTCATATGGCCAATAATTGGCTGAATAATTAAACCTGTTACTGGTGCGGCAATCCATAAAATAGGAATTGCTTCTACATTGGCTCCCAAAGTTTCGAAAATACGGCTGACATTGGCATTCTGAAGTGCAAATCCAAACTGGATACCCAGAAAACCAAAACTCATATTCCATATCTGCCAAAAACTGAGTTTAGGCTTTTTACTCATAACGAACATTTTAATATTAAGCTGTAAAAATTACAACAGAAATTACAGCAATTGAACCTCGCTGTTGAATAAATTGGAAAGTAAATATTGATTATGCCGGAACAAATATAAAACAGAAACTTTCTGAAATCCAAATGCAAGAAGCTTTCAAAAGGCTTATAACATGGGTTTTCAGACAAAAAGGGTTGTTTCAAACGTTTGCGGAAATCAAAACATATTTTAAAACATATTTTCTGAAATGATAAGAAAAATCGAGAATTAAACTGAAGAACCACGAATAATAAGATTCGCATTTAAGATTCTGGTTTCAAAAGGATAGTCGTTATCTTTTGCCGTAATTCTTTTGAGCAACATTTCAGTAGCAATTGATCCCATTTCGTAACCATGCTGATCCACAGAGGTTAGCGTTGGGTCAGTAATTCCAGAAAAACGTCCGTCGGAAAAACCAACAACAGCAACCTCGTCCGGAATCTTAATTCCACGCTTCTGAAGCGTTTGCATCGCCCCAATAGCCGTAAGGTCGTTTACCGCAAATATGCCGTCAAACTCTCTTTTTTCGTTGATCAGGCGCATTGCCGCCAACCTTGCCTTTTCAAAGGTATCCGCCTCAATTATAAGCTTTTCATCAATTGGTATACCTGCTTCATTGAGCGCCCTTATGTAACCATCTTTTCTGTTTCTCCCAATCAAGAGTTTTTGCGGCCCGGCAAAATGGGCAATTTGTTTTCTGCCACTATCAATTAAATGCCGTGTAACACGGTACGAAGCATCAAAATCATCTATTATTACCTGATCGGCTTGTAAACCCGGAACAATACGATCATAAAAAACCAGTGGTACATTATTATCGCGCAAGTTGAAAAGATGTTTGAAATCATCTGTTTCTTTTGAAATGGAAACCAGTACGCCAGCAACACGACTAGCCAGCAATGTTTTTGTATTGGCCACTTCCCGTTCGTACCGCTCATTCGATTGACAAATAATCACATTAAATCCGGCATCGTAGGCTACGTCTTCTATCCCGCTAATAACCGACGAGAAAAAATAGTGTACAATTTCAGGAATAATCACGCCAATGGTATTACTGCGCCGTTGCTTTAAACTTAAAGCCACCGCATTGGGCTGGTAATTCAGCTTTTCTGCCAATTCGTGTACTGCACGCTTAGTTGCTTCACTAATATCCGGGTGGTTTTTTAGTGCTCTTGATACAGTAGACGCCGAGATTTTCAACTCACGAGCCAGATCTTTTATGGTTACAAGTCCGCTTTTCATGTCTGCTTCTGAACAAGAACTTTTTAAGGGATTTTGATCATATGCTTCTTGCCAGCATAAAAATACATATTTTGGCGTAATTTCTACAAAGTCCAGGTTCAATGTTTCACACCTACCAGTAACTACCTGTTCTATAACACATTGGGCGCAAACGTCACCGCAAACGTTTGCAGTTCGCTATATGCTAAAAAGCTTGAAAATTTCTTAACATTTATTATACATTCGCTCACAGAATTTGATTTTGTTGAATAAATACACAATGTAAATTATTGATTTTATGCCACTTGAAAGTTGAAATTTATTTAAGCAAAAAAAAAAAAATTCACAAACTAATAACATTTAACATGAGCATTATTCGAAAAAACCTTAAAGTAGTCTTGTTTTTGGTTGCCATGCTTAGCTTTAGTCTAAGTTATGCGCAGGTAAAAACAGTTACAGGTAAAATTACGGACGCCGACAATGGCGAACCTTTGCCTGGTGTTACTATTGTGGTAAAGGGTACTACCAATGGTACTATTACCAATTTCGATGGTGACTATAGCATTGATGTGAAAGAGGGTGAAACTCTTGCATTTTCATTTATTGGTTATACCGCACAGGAAGTTGTTGTTGATGCATCAAGCGTGCTAAATCTGCAACTAGCCCAATCGGTAGAAAGCCTTGATGAAGTAGTGGTAATCGGTTACGGACAAGTAAAAAAAGAAGATGCTACAGGTTCAGTAACAGCCGTTAGTGCTGACGATTTTAATAAGGGAAATATTACATCGCCTCAGGATTTGCTGGTTGGTAAAGCCTCGGGTGTTGTTATTACATCTGCTGGAGGTGCTCCGGGAGCCGGTGCTACTATCCGCATCCGCGGAGGTTCGTCGCTGAATGCATCCAACGATCCGCTAATTATTATCGATGGAATTCCAATTGATAACAACGATGTTTCAGGTAGCAGCAACTTCCTGGCCTTCATAAATCCAAACGATATTGAGTCAATGAGTATCCTGAAAGATGCTTCGGCAACCGCTATTTACGGTTCGCGCGCATCAAACGGGGTAATTATCATCACCACAAAAAAAGGAAAAGCCGGTCGTCCGTTACAAGTTAATTACGACATGAAAACATCGGTTTCTTCTCCTATAAAATATATTGACGTATACTCGGGTGATGAAATCAGACAAATCGCAAACAGCAGGCCTGAATTGTATTCTAAAGAGACCTACGATTTGCTATGGAATGCAAACACCAACTGGCAAGATGAGATATTCAGAACATCTGTTTCGCAAGATCACAACTTGAGTGTATCCGGCTCTATGGCCGATATCCCTTACCGTGCTTCTGTAGGTTATTCCAACCAAAACGGTATCCTAAAAAATACATACATGAAAAGGCTAACCGGTTCGATAAGCATCGACCCTACATTGCTGGACGGTTCTTTAAAAGTTAACCTGAATGTAAAAGGAATGACTACCGATAATAATTTTGGAGATACCGGTGCCATTGGATCAGCAATCGAAATGGATCCTACAAAACCTGTTTACGACAACAGTGCTATTGCACAACAAAATTCGGGTGGATATTTTCAGTGGGAAAACTACAACGCTTCTCTTGGCGTACCAAACCCTGTTGAACGTTTGATGCAAGCCGATAACAAGTCGGATGTAAACAGGGTTGTTGCCAATGCACAGTTTAATTATAGCATTCCTTTTGTTTCTGGATTGAAAGCCAACTTAAACCTGGCAACCGACTATTCAAAAGGAGAAGGCTACAACAACCGTCCGGTTATTTCTCCCGGAAATATCAGTGAAAACCGCACCGGGAAGCTCAATGATTATGATGCTACAAATAAAAACAACTTGTTGGAATTCTATTTAAACTATGTAAAAGATTTTGAAAGCATAAAAAGCAAAATAGACCTTACCGGAGGTTACTCCTGGCAGCATTTTGAGCGCGAAGGCAGTAGCTTTACACGAAGCTTAATAGACGATTCTCAAATAGACGTTAACTCTTCCTACATCACTGAAAACTATCTGGTTTCGTTCTTCGGACGCCTAAATTATTCACTGGCAAACAAATACTTGCTTACGTTCACTCTACGTAACGACGGTTCTTCACGTTTTACAGGCGACAACCAGTGGGGTTTATTCCCATCGGCAGCCTTTGCCTGGAAAATAAGCGACGAAAACTTCCTGAAAAACGTTGATTTTGTTTCGAATTTGAAATTACGCTTAGGCTGGGGGGTTACCGGCCAACAAGATATTGGTAATGATTATCCGGCACAGGCTACCTACATAACTTCATCGCCGGGTTCGTATTATATGATTGACGGAGAATATATTCCGACTTTGCGTCCGAACGCTTACGATCCGGATATAAAATGGGAAGAAACAACTACTCAGAACATTGGTCTCGACTTTGGTTTTATGGGCGACAAAATCACCGGTTCTGTTGACGTTTACAAACGCGAAACAAAAGACTTGCTAAATACGGTTACCGTTCCTACAGGAAGTAACTTCTCTAATACCTTGCTAACAAACGTTGGAAGCCTTGAAAATAAGGGTATCGAAGTTTCACTGGAATGGCGTGCTATTGCCAAACAAGACATGGGGCTGAATTTTGGTTTCAACGTAAGTTACAACGATAATAAAATTACCAAGTTGTTGTTAAACGACGATCCGGATTACATCGGAATTCTTTACGGTGATGGTATGACAGGAGTAAAACAAGTAACCAGAGTTGGATACCCGGCATACTCATTCTTTGTAAACCGCCAAATTTACTATCCTGACGGAACACCTGTCGAAGGATTGTACGAAGATATCTCAGGAGCTGGTGGTACTGTTAACGGTGATAATAACGACAAATATATTTACCACAATCCTGTTGCTGATGTATTAATAGGCTTTTCAGCCAGCTTTAGATACAAAAACCTTGATGTTTCAGCATCGATGCGTGCCAGCATTGGTAACTATGTATACAATCAAATAGCAGCTGGTGCGTCGTTCGATCAAATGTACCAGATCGGTTATTGGAAAAACATGTCGAAGTATCTTGAAGATTCGCAATTTGTAAAACGGCAGTTTACCAGCGATTACTTTGTATGTAACGCATCGTTCTTAAAACTCGACAACATTAGTGCAGGATATACATTTGATGCAATGCAAGGGAAAATGGTTCCACGCATAAGCTTTACTGTACAAAACGTATTTACGATTACCGACTACGAAGGCCTTGATCCTGAAGTTCCGGGCGGTATTGATAACAATTTCTACCCGAGACCAAGAACCTATATGCTGGGATTAGGATTCACCTTCTAACAATTAAAAATGAATTGTAACATGAAAAAGTTAATATCAATTTTTACAATACTCATTTCAACACTTGTGTTTACTGCATGTGTGAATGATCTTGACGTTACCCCAAAAGATCCGGATGTGATCATGGCAGGTAACCTGAACGATAATCCTGAATACATGAAGCAAGTGCTAGGTAAAATCTACGCCAGTTTCATTATCGCAGGTCAGGGAGCTAACGGAGGCGCCGATATCAGTGCTTCTGACGAGAACTTCTTTACTACAATGAGGGCACTTTGGAACCTTCAGGAAATTACTACCGACGAAGCCATCTGCGGATGGGGCGATATAGGTATTGCAGATTTAAACACTCAAACCTGGAGTCCTAGTAACCCTTTCCTTACTGCAGTTTACCAACGTTTAGGATTAAGTATAACTTATGCCAACGATTTTATTGCGTTGACCAAAGACAATACTGATGCAGATGTTATGCACTACAATGCAGAAGCCCGCTTTTTAAGGGCACTGGCATACTACTGGTTTATGGATTTATTCGGAAATCCTCCGTTTACAACAGAAGAAGACGGAGTTGGTAATTTTTACCCGGAACAAATTCAGCGTGCACAGTTGTTCGATTACATCGTTACAGAGCTAAACGAAATTGAAGATCTGCTTCCGGATGCCGGCCAGGGAAACTATCCACAAGCCGATAAAGGAGCAGTTTGGATGCTGTTGGCAAGAATATATTTAAATGCTGAAGTTTATACCGGAACTCCTCATTGGGAAGACTGTAAAACTTACTGTGATTTGGTAATCAACAGCGGAGCCTACTCTTTGGCTACAGATTACCGTCAGAATTTTAGTGCCGACAACCACTACCCAACAAACCCGGAGATGATTTTCGCCTGGGAACAAGACGGAATCAACACACAGGGAGCAGTAGGTACAACATTTATTATTCAGTCGAGCAGCGATCCGGAATACATTGACGCTGAAATTTATCACGATCTTCCGAGCAACCCGAACTGGAACGGAAACCGTGCCCGAAAAAATTTCATGAATATTTTGGTGGATACATTGGCAACTTACGGTGGCCCAATCGACCTAACTGACAAAGAATTCTCTTCAGTTGAAGACGGCCGTGTATTTCTGAAAATGAAACAAACCATTGACATTCCAAGCCCATCTTCTAGTGGAAACTACGGTATTGGCGTTTACAAATTTACTGCTCGCAACCACGATGGTTCAAGGCCTGCAAATTATAACTCAGAATTTGCTTGTACCGATTTCCCAATTTTCCGTTTGGCTGATGCTTATTTAATGCGGGCAGAAGCATTGTTTAACTTAAACGATGTGCCTAACGCAGTGATTGACATCAACAAAATAAGAGAACGTGCTTATGGAAGTACCGATGGAAATATTACGGCAAGCGACCTTAATGCTCAGTTCATTCTTGACGAACGTGCGCGCGAGTTTTACTATGAGGCACAACGCAGAACAGACTTAATTCGTTTTGGCCAATATACCGACGGAGATTACCATTGGCAATGGAAAGGCGGAGTTTATGAAGGTGCTGCAACTAGTAACCATCTTAATCTTTTCCCAATTCCGGGAGACGAAGTTTCTGCCAACAACAACATATCACAAAACAATGGTTATAACTAATTGTAAAAGAATCATAAGATGAAAAAATTAATATATATAACTTTCGTTGGGCTTTTGGGCTTGCTCTCTGCTTGTGAAAAAGATGGAGAACAAATATTCCTGCCGGACAATCCGGTAGCTCCAACAATTGTTTCGATGCCCGATTTAACACTCGAGCGAAACAACGGAACAGACATATTAGAATTTGTAGGAACTCCTGTTGATCCCGGGTTCGCGGCTTCTGTAAGGTATTTTCTGGAAGCTTGTGCAACCGGTGATAATTTTAGCGATGTAACGCAAATCGCTAATTCAAACGGTTCAACTTCATTTACAATTTCAGAAAGTGACCTTAATGCGTTACTTCTGAAGAAATTTCCGGCAGACGAGTCCTCATCGTTAGACTTCAGGCTTCGTGCCCAGTTGGTTGTTGATGCAGGTACCGGTGCTCCTGGAGTTGGTAGTAGCGCTTTTAATTATAGCTCAGAAATACAAACGGTTAATGTTACCTTATATGGATTGCCTCGCTTAGACTTGACCAATTCCGGTGTTGATCAGAAAATTGAATCTCCATTGGGTAATGGTGAATACTCTGGATTTGTAAAGCTAGATGAAACTATGCCTTTTAATGTTTACGAACCAGACAATGCAATTACCTATGGAGGTACCTATGGTGTTCTGGAAGCCAATGGTGCCGCTATTTCTCCGATATCAACAGGATGGCACCAACTATCTGTTGACCTGAATGACATGACCTATGAGCTATTGGATTACAGAATTGGATTAATTGGCGACGCAACTCCAAACGGTTGGGATGCACCTGACCAGAAATTGGAATACAATCCACAAACGGGGTTATGGAGCATTACACTCGACTTGGTTGTAGGAACTGTAAAATTCAGAATTAACGACGATTGGAATGGTTCTATCAACCTTGGTTTAGGCGACGATGATAATCCGCAATATACACTCGACAATTTATGGAACAGCGGAAGCAGTCAAAACATCCCTATTAGCGAAGCCGGTAATTATACCATCACACTTTCGATTGGAAGTACTTATAGTGCAACAATTACTAAAAACTAAGAAAATGAAACGAAATAGAATATTAACCATATTTGCTTCATTATTCGTGGCTGTTGCAATGTTTTCAGCCTGTACTGAAGATACAGCAGATGTCAGACTTGAACCCACTTTGTCGACATCAAACACCTTAAATGTTACCTCGGATTCTGCAACTGTAGTTGGTTTCGTAATTGCCGAAGGTGATGGTTTTACTGAACGCGGTATTTGCTACAGTACATCAGAAAACCCAACAGTTAATGATAGCAGAACCATTTACAGCGAAGAATCGGCAACTGCTACCTTCCATGTAACTTTATCCGGACTTAATTATGCCACAACCTATTACGCAAAAGCTTACGCTACAGGTGAAGCAGGAACTGTTTACGGAAAACAAGTAACTTTTACTACAGATCCTGTTGTTCCATTTATAACTACAGCTGCAATTACCGATGTTACCGGAAATTCGGCAACAGGAGGCGGTGAGGTTACAGGTAGCGGAGGTGCAGATGTAACAGCACGTGGTATCTGTTTTAGCTCTTCAGAAAATCCAACTACTGCCGACGGTATAACTACCGATGGTGACGGTACCGGAGCATTTGAAAGTATGCTGAGCGAACTTCAGGGAAACACAACCTATTACGTTCGTGCTTATGCGACAAACATTGCAGGTACAGGTTACGGCTCACAGGTGTCGTTTAAAACACTGGTTGATTTGCCTAAAGTTACCACAACGGAAGTTACGGAAATTACCAAAATATCTGCCGTAAGCGGGGGAATGGTAACAAATACCGGTGGCGGCGAAATCACAAGTTATGGTATTGTTTGGGGAATGAATCCTGAGCCAACTGCTGCAGACAATACAATAGAAGGCACCATGGAAATGGATTCGTTTGTTATCGATATTACCGATCTTGAATTAAATACAACCTACTATGTTCGTGCATTTGCTACAAACAGTGCAGGTACTGGCTATGGCGAAAACATCGAATTTACAACGCTTGCCAATATTCTTACCTGGTATATTCCGGGCGATTATGTTACAGCTAGCTATCCCGGTTCAGGATTAACCGACTGGACACCTGGCAACTCGCCATACATTATGAGTACTATCGACAACGGCAGCAGCCTTGAAGGTTATGTTTACATGGCGAATACTGATAACGCATGGAAATTTGCTACCCAACCCAACTGGAACGGCCCGAATTACGGCGACGGTGGCGGTGGAGTATTGGATGCCAATGCCGACAATATCCACTCACCTTCAGGATATTACAAGCTAACTGCTGATGCCGATGCAGGAACATTTACTGCCGTACCAACTGTATGGGGCGTTATTGGAAGTGCTTCACCACTAGGCTGGGACGATGAAACACCGCTAACTTATTCTCCTGAAGATAAAAGATGGCAAGGAGTCATGCACTTAACAGCAGCTGATATTAAATTCCGTGCAAACCACGATCCCGCCTGGACCTATAACTATGGCAGCAATGCTGCTGACGGTACACTCCAGGACGGAGGTTCAAACATTCCTGTTAAAGTAGAGTCGGATTATGTAATCATTCTCGACCTGAGCACGCCCAACAAATACACCTACACGTTGAATCGTTGGGGATTGATTGGCGATGCTACCCCGGGAGGTTGGAACGACGATACCAACATGACATGGGATGCCGGAAATACTGTTTTCACCGTTACACTCGATCTGGTTGCCGGATCATTCAAATTCAGAGCAAACGATGGCTGGGATGTCAACTATGGTGGCAACTTGAACGGATTAAACGCCGGTGGTGACAATATTGCGATTGCCGAAGCTGGCAACTATACAATTACTTTCGATCCTTGGGGATTGACTGCAACTGTTACGAAAAACTAGTAGAATTTAATAGCTTCAAGCAGAGGCCTCTTCTCTAATTCGAAGAGGTTTCTGCTTTTTTTACTACAAAATTTTAATTGAATGAAACGCTTATTCTCTTTGTTAATAGCAGGTTTGGTTTTCACAAACCTTTTGGCTCAAGTAACCACCGATCCGGAATTTCCAGTAGCTGGCGAAGCTGTCAAAATAATTTTTGATGCCACACAAGGAACCGCCGGATTACAAGACTATACGGGCGATATATACGCACACACCGGCGTTATTACCGACCAAAGTACGTCTGGATCAGATTGGAAATATGTAATAGCCGATTGGAATGTAAATACCGACAAAGCAAAGCTAACACGCGTTTCAACAAATATTTATGAGCTTCTAATTACTCCGGATATTGCTTCATTTTATGGAGTGCCTTCTTCCGAAAAAATAGAGCAAATGGCTTTTGTTTTCCGTAGTGCCGATGGCAGCCGCGAAGGAAAAGCAAGCGGAGTCGCCGATATTTTCGTTGATGTTTATGAAGCCGGATTAGTGGTTGAAATTACACAACCGAAAAACAACGAGATATTACAAAAAAATCAACCAGTAAACATTTTGGCAAGTTCGTCTATCGAAGCAGATCTAAAACTTTATTTAAATGAAAGTCTTATCGCTGAAAACACCGGAAATACAATTTCAACAAACTACACTTTTACCGAAGGAGGCAACAACTGGCTGATTGCAGAAGCAAGCTCAGCCGGAGCTACTCTTCGCGACTCTGTTTCTGTTTTTGTGCGTGAAGATGTCATTACAGAAACAAAACCGGCCAACTACAAAACCGGGATCAATTACCCGACAGACAATTCAGTAGCACTGGTTTTATGGGCTCCGGAAAAGGAATTTGTATATGTGCTCGGCGATTTCAACAACTGGGAAATATCCGCTGATTACTTGATGAAAAAAGATGGTGATTACTTCTGGCTGGATATCCCAAGTCTTCAACAAGGGAAAGAATACGCTTTTCAGTATTTAATTGATGGCAATCTGAAAATTGCTGATCCTTACACCGAAAAAATATTAGATCCCTGGAACGACGGCTACATTGATGAAACAACCTACCCCAACCTAAAAGTTTATCCCTCGGGAAAAACAGAAGGCATTGTTTCTGTTCTTCAACCCGGCCAAAATGAATATCAGTGGGAGGTAAACAGCTTTCAAACTCCGGCAAAAGAAAAAATGATAATCTACGAAATGCTTATTCGCGATTTTACCGAACAACACACTTACGCTGCAGTTATTGAAAAGCTCGATTATCTGGAAGACCTGCGTATAAATGTGCTGGAATTAATGCCGGTAAACGAGTTTGAAGGAAACAGCAGTTGGGGGTACAATCCTTCGTTTTACTTTGCTCCGGATAAATATTACGGCCCTAAAAACGAACTGAAAAGGTTAATTGATGAATGCCACAAACGAGGAATTGCTGTAGTAATTGATATGGTTTTGAACCACAGCTACGGGCAAAGTCCTTTTGTGCAAATGTACTGGGATGCAAGCAATAACCGCCCCGCAGCCAATAACCCCTGGTATAACCAGCAAAGCAATTTTCAAAATCCTGATGCGCAGTGGGGTTACGACTTTAACCACGAAAGTACAGCAACCCGTGCGCTGGTTGACAGTGTATCTTCGTTTTGGATGAATGAGTACAAGGTAGACGGATTCCGTTTTGATTTCACAAAAGGTTTTTCAAACACCCCATATAGCACGTCGAGCTGGGGAAGCGACTACGACGCTGCACGTATTGCTAATCTGAAACGCATGAGCGACGAAATATGGGCTCGCAATCCGGATGCACTGGTTATTTTTGAGCACTTGGCAGACAATTCTGAAGAAACAGAACTGGCCAACTACGGCATTATGCTTTGGGGAAACCTAAACTATTCGTACGGAGAAACCGCCATGGGCTACAACGACAATTTAAACTGGGGAATTTATTCGAACCGAGGATGGAACGAACCGAACCTTGTTACTTACATGGAAAGCCACGACGAAGAGCGACTTACATACAAATGCCTGGCTTACGGAAAAGCTGAAGGTAGCTATGACACAAAAGACATATCAACAGCGCTGGATAGAATGGAACTTAACTCGGTGTTTTTCCTTCCACTTCCGGGTCCTAAAATGATTTGGCAATTTGGTGAACGAGGTTACGACCAGTCGATAAACCGCTGCGTTGATGGTACGATAAATAATAATTGCCGTCTGGCAGAAAAGCCTCCCTACTGGAACTACCTTGATAATACCGACCGAACAGATCTCTTCCAGGTAATGGCTAAGCTAAACGAGTTAAAGCAACAGTACGATGTGTTTTCTCCTGACAATACCAGTTATAGCCTGGCTGGCATAACCAAATGGTATAAACTAAGCAAGGGAGAAAATCATGTTGTTGGCCTTGGAAATTTCGATGTTGTCGCAAATAATGTTGCTGTTACCTTTCCCTCAACCGGAAAATACTACGAATTTTTCACTGGCGACTCCATTAACGTTACAGCTTCGAGCCAATCTTTCTTGTTTGCTCCGGGCGAATACCGTCTTTACTCAACAGCGAAATTTAGTGAGCCTCGCATTGTCACAGACATTACAGATATCGACAACGGACAAACAGGAATGAGCGTTTTTCCAAACCCTACTAAAAGTAATGTGACTATTGAGGCTGATAAAGAAATTCAGCAAATACAACTATATTCTTTGGAAGGAAAGTTGGTCCAGCAACTTCTTAATATTGATCAAAACAGGGCAAAACTCGATATTCAGGACTGCCTTCCGGGTGTCTATATTTTACAAACCGTTTTTGAAGACAGAATAGAAACTCAAAAAATCATTAAGAAATAACAGGAAAGGCTTTATCTTTCGTCTGTTGAGCGGGCAGAAGACCTGCCACCAAACAAACTAAAATCATAGCTCAGCATAATCTCATGCGAACCATTTTGGTAGCCGTTTAGTTCTGTAATTGTTATATCGTACGAATAACCGATGGTTAAGGCCGGAGTTGGTTTAAATTGAGTAAGAAAGCCATAAGCGGCGTCGAAACGATACATGGCGCCAATCCAAAATTTTTCTTTAAAACCGGTTAGCGCAGTTACATCAAACGAAACAGGGGCATTACGCACCCACTTAAACATTCCGCTTGTCTTAAGCTGAAAATCGTCGTTTAAATCAAACTGGTGTCCGCCAACAAAATACAAATGGAGTTGCTGTTTATTCACATATTCGGTTGACACACTTTCTCGTGTAATTTTGTTTTCGATTAAACGCGGAACAGACAAACCAAAATAGGTCTTATCTGAAAAAAGAAAGAAACCGACTCCCACATTTGGAAGAAAATTCTCATAAATATCGTTATCAAGAATCGGATCATTCGGATCAATTGTAATTAAATCCGTAAGATTTGCGCGGTAAAAACTAACCCCTCCTTTTAATCCTAATCCGAGTTTAAAGTTCTGAGAAAGCTGTAAATGATAGGAATAATCGGCATAAAATCCGGTTTGTTTCATTGGTCCAATCTGATCAGAAAGCAAAGACAAACCAAAACCAACATTCTTATTTTCAACAGGAGTATTATAAGCCAGCGAACGGGTTGCCGGCGCTCCATCGAATGAAACCCACTGACTTCGGGCTACAAAAAGTACATTCCCAATATTTTTTGTTCCTGCATAACCCGGGTTAATCACCAGTAAATTATCCATGTACTGCGTATAAAGCGGATCCTGCTGCGCATACGACAATTTGCTGTTAACAACAATTGTCAGCAGAACAACTAAAAAGGCTATTATTTTTCCAATTTTCAACATCTATCTATCGATATAAACCGAACCTGCAATTGGTTTTTCTCCGTTTCCTAACTCAAGTACATAATAGTAAGTTCCGGTAGGTAAATCGCCATTTCCTCCTCCCTGGTTAGATTTTCCATCCCAAAATCTTGGCATTGTATCGAAGCCGTATCTCTTCGCTTCATAAACTTTCTTACCCCATCGGTTAATTATGGTAATTGAGTTGTTTGGATACATTTCAATTCCCTTAATTTCAAAATAGTCGTTTATGTTATCGCCATTGGGCGTAAATGCTTCGGGAATAAGGAATTCAAGTGCAGCAACATAAACGTAAACGTGGGCATTATCGCATTTCTCCGAGAAGTTACACACTTGGTATTCAAAGGCATCTTTACCAAGGTAGCCATCGTTGGGCGTGTAAGTAATAGAACCCAGAAAGTAGTCGAGCATTACCCTTCCGAAAACCGGATCTTGCACAATTTGCAAAGTAGACGGATCAAGCCTTTTCTGCGGATCTTCCTCTTCAACAACTACCTGGATAGTTACAGATTTCTGATAAGATGTTGTATCGTAAATATCTTCGATAACAGGTGCCAATATATATTCACTTACCACAACAGAGTCGTAAGCTGAACAATTGAAAGAGTTGCTTACTTCGAGATAATAAGTTCCGGGCTCGGAGACTACTGGAAATGCCGTATTTTCTCCACTACTAATGTCGCCGCTGTTCGTTCGCCAGAGATATGACAAAGAATCGCCAACACTTGCCGAACCATCCAGCATTATCGTTGTACCTTCTTCCATTACCACATCGTCGCCAGCATTTGCAACAATGTTTGCTACGTTAATGGTAACAGTATCCCGGACAGATGCTCCCGAATTATCGGTAACAGTTAATACATAGGTTGTTGTTTCTCCCGGAGTAAACACAGGATTCGGAATAGTAGGATCATTTAATCTTGTTGCAGGCTCCCACACGTAGGAGAAAGTATCGGCTACTGGAAGCACATCAGCAAAATAATACGGTTCGCAACTTCCAATAGTTGTATCCGGGCCTGCATATATAACGGTTTTACCTCCATCACCAGGATCTAATTCAAGTACCTGAATCGCCAAAACTTTTCGGTTGGTACAACCCAGATAATCAGTTTCTGAGACATTTAAGAAATAAAAGCCAGTGCTATTCCAGCGAATACTTACCTGCGCCAAATCTGCAGAGGAAGTAAAAGAAAAATCGTCAGGCGATGCCTTTATATCAGGATTCAAACCAACTAATACATTCCAGGAATAACTACTTCCCGGATGATCACTGACAAAATAATTATTCTCGGCACCTTCGTAAACGACAAAAGCCTCCTGAGCTGCCCCATTAAGGGCAGCCAGGAGGGTCAATATCATTATGAAAAATGCCTTGAGCATTAGTTAACTAGTCAATACTAATTCCACCGGTATCTGGTCTGGCAGACTGAGTCTGAACAGGCGTATCAGGTGTATTGGTAATTGTGTTGTTGCTTTCATCCTTACTACCACTTCCAATGCTGAATGTATAATCATTGTCCGTGATATTTTCGTTAGCTGTTGCAGAAGTTCCAACTCCATTTTCAACCGTAACTCTTACCCAAAGTACATTTGAAGTACCAGCTGAAATTGTTGGAGTGTAGGTAGTTCCGGTGTTCCAGTCTGTTGATTGCCATGATGGTGTTCCTGACAAATCGCCGCCGATTATTGTATCAATCGAAACCGTTGCATTAGAACCTCCCTGCTGAGCTATTGATAGTTCAGGAATCCAGTTTGTGGTTTCAAAGTTTATACCCGAAGCAGTAACTTTGTAATAGAAATATACTGTTCCATAATCATAGTTGAAATTTTGTGCTTCTGCAAGGTCATCAACATCATCCGATCCATTCCAACTTATCGAATTTTCGATTGTTGGGGCACAGGTTGAATAATCAATGCTATCTCCATCAACAAACAACGAACCATCGGCTAAGACGTTAACAACATCAATTCGGAAGTTATTAGCTGGTTGAATTGCCAACACTTTCCGGTTAGTACAATTTTGATCATCTTTTTCTGTAACATGTAAATAATAAATTGTACCATCAACCGCTGGATTATACCAATGCACAGTTATGGAATTTGTGTTTGCTCCTGCAGTTATTTCTGCAACATCAGTCAATTCATTTCCAAACAAATCAGTACCTCCACCATTGGCATCAGCTTCTAGCGTCCAAGTATAAGCACTTCCCGAATGGTTTGCAACTGTATACGTATGCGTGGAATCAATCATCGGGTTTATTCCCGTACTTTGTGCAAAAGTTCTTGCACTAACTGCAGTTATTGCTACTGCGAAAATAAATAAGACTAACTTTTTCATAATGTTTGTTTTAAAGTGTAATTGTTGTTTTTCAATTTATCTAATTTGTTATAATATCTCCTGTATCCGGCACTCCAATAAGCGTTACCGTATCGCTATTGTTTGTGGCATTGGTTTCGCTCGTGCCACAATCATCTTTTACATTTAAAATGGTAAGAACCAGGGTCTTGTTTTTGGCTGTTTCGTTATCTATTTCAATACTCACCTCTGCATTTCCATTTACAGCAATATTGCTCCCACTGGCAACGGTTGTTGTGCCTTCTTTTATTTGGTAATCAAATGTCCAATTCTCGGTTCCTGTTTGTTTAATAATGTTCCAGGTAACTGTTGTGGTCGAGCCTGTTTCTCCACTCTGACAAGAGTTTCCAAGATCTTCCACTTCAACATCAACATCCTCTTCTGGAACAATAGTTACATTCTGTGTACATGTAATTGTATTTCCTGAAACATCAGAAACAGTCCATGTTACAACTGTTGTTCCTATTGAGAAAGAAGCAGGTGCATCGTTAAACACAGTATCTACTGCGCAATTATCGGATGTAGCTGGCGTACCTAATGAAATTCCTGTAGCAACACATGAGCCAGGGTCTATACTTTGAAGTATCTCTCCCGGACAAGTAATAGAGGGCGAAATTGTATCAACTAATGTAATTGCAGTTTCACAGGTTCCAACGTTTCCTGATTTATCTTTAACATTTAGTGTTACGAAGTTAGAACTGTTGCTTGATACGATTTCGTCGAGTGTAACAGTCTGGTTATCTATTCCAGGACCGCTAATAATAACTTGTATATTTCCACAATTCAGGTCGTCGATTGTTACTGTGGCACAATCCGAATTATCCGAGTATCCCCCACTGGAAAATGCAGTTCCTGATCCGGAAACTTCCGGAAGCTCCCCACTTAAACTTTGACTACAACCAAAACTAATTATCCGTAAATCCGAAAGCTTATCAGGAATATTTGACCCTAAAAATTCAACAGTATATTTGTATCCAATATTATAGTCATACCCATACTCACAATCAATTGAATTTGTGGTCGCTGGTTCAATCCAAATATCATTTATGCTTACTTTAACTGTATAGCCATCACTCGATATAATCTCTTTTGTGTAGCCAGACGGAATGTCGCTTTCACTGATTTCGTTACAACCTAAAACAGCTGGACTTACCCACATGGTATCAATACCACAATTATCGGTACTTCCATTATCGATTATTTCAGGAGTAATAATGGCTTCACCGTTGGAATCAGCATAAACCGCAAGCTCAGGAATACAATAAACTTCAGGCTTTTCATTATCGTATATTGTAAATGTACCCGGAACAAATACCAGATTATAATTTGAATTTAAAGCAAGTGTCCCCTGTAAAATATCATAATCGCCAAGGACTTCTCCCGATTCACGTGTCAAATTTCCGGTAAAACTATCTCCGGTAGCCAGGCTGCCATTTGTAATTCCATAGGTCAGCGAGGGATCGGCATCAGTACAATTCTTCCCGGTGTCATCAGCAGTAACTGTTACAGCACGTTTAGTAATTGTCAGCGTAACCTTTGTTCTGGTTGTACTTAAGCATCCGGTCGTAGTATTTCTGGCCTCTGCCCAGGCAGTATAAGTACCAACATTAGTTCCTGAAGGTACTGTTGTTAACGAACCTCCTGTAGAAGCAGTGTACCAATCAATCGTTTCGCCTGCAGCTACTGTAGCTGAGGCACTTTGCGCAGTTCCATTATATTCGTTAGAAAGATTACTGGCTGTTGGTGCATTTGGCAATGCATTTACTGTTATCGCTCCCGAAATACCACTGGTGGCATTGGGCGTGCAGTCTCCACTAACAATAACGTAGTAAAAATAAGTGCCAACATCGGTAGTAAGCGGGGTATAAGAAGGGTTATCCGTTCCAACTGCGGTTCCGCCACTTGTAGTTGAGTTCGTGTTTCGATACCACTGATAATGCAAGTCATCGCCTACTGCAACTGCACCTAAAGCACTCGCTAATTCCCCTTCACAATATGCAACATCAGATGTTGAAGGCTGCGTAGTAATCGATGGCGCCTGCGGTTGTGTATTAATCGTAACCTCCGTTGAAGCCGTTGAAGGACAGCCGGAAAAAACAAGCTCTTCAGGAAATAAGTAAGACTTGGGTATTATTTGCTTAGATTGGCTGGCACTGCTCCATGAAAGCTGAGCAACTGCCTGTCCCCCGTTTTCATAAAATTCAAGAACAATATCGTACAACTTTCCGGCCGAAAGTGTTATGGTTCCATTATCTTCTTTTACACTATGGTCTGTCCAGTTATTAATTACCTGAATACCATCTACCCACAGTCGGATCCCGTCGTCGCTATCTGTAAAAAAAGTGTATTGTTCACTGTAAAGCGGAAGAATTTTCCCCGCCCATCTCACAGAGAAATTATTATTCCCTACAGGAGAACCAGGCCCTCCATTATCCCAGTCGAAATTTACAGTTTCATCTATTCGGGATAAAACCGGCGTACCGGAAAGAGTCCTGTTATTGAAATACTCAGCAGAAAGTCCGGAGCCAGATTGATGTATTACAGAGAATGTATAATTACCTGGATCTAATTCGCTTATTGTAGTGTTCGCGCCGGCTCCAAAAACTGTGTCAGCACCCGGATTCTTTATCAACCCCCATATTTCGTTTAGAGGCAAACCGGATAATTCTACACTTCCGGTAGAAACATCGCAGGTTGGCTGAGTAACAGTTCCAATGATTGGTGCCGAAAATGCAGGTTCAATATTTACAGTTGAACTTTCGGATAAAGACACAGAACAAGTTCCATCATCAACTGAAACCAAATTTAGCGTTTGATCAACGCTTGCATTCAATACATTAATAGTTGCATCTCCTCCGCTTAAAGCTACAGTCTGGGTACTTCCACCATTTATAGTGTAGGTTACAACAGCATTGTTTGTTCCAGTAATTGTGAAGCTTGTATTTTCGCCTTCGCAAACCGCTCCGCTATTTTCTGAAACATTTGCGACAGGCAAACTATTTACAGACACTGTAGAACTTTCGCTTAAAGTTGTTGTGCACCCGCCAATACTAACCGAAACAAGATTTAACGTTTGACTACTACCAGTAGCGGTACTTGAAATGGTAGCTTGCCCTCCGGTTAGTGTAGCAGTTTGATTGCTTCCTCCGTTAATGGAATAAATTACTGTTGAATTGGAAGTACCGGTAATTGTAAAATTTATGTTTTCACCTTCGCAAGCAGGGCCGCTGTTCCCGGATATACTTGCAGCTGGAGGAGTATTAACGGCTACCAAAACCTCATCAGAAATAACCGAACAATCGCCCGAAGAAACCATTGCCCGATAATAAGTACTTTCTGTGGGAGTTATCAGAAATGAAGGATCGTTACCAAACTGTATCTTAAGATTGTCGATGCTATGAATATCATTAGAACCACCTGTTCTTCCTGAAAATTTAAACTTCCAGTTTTGTTTAGCAGTTGAAACATAGTTGGGCAGCAGCAGGTCACTAACAATCTGAGTTCCGGCAATCCGGAGCGATAAATAACCCGATTGATCCACATGTATATTTACATTTCTGTAGTTTGCATTTCGCAGGTTAAAATCTCCAACATTATTATTGAAAATCTGATTACCATTATATTTTACTCGTATTTGGCTATCTGTAGTTCCTTCATTATTATCGTATGTATCGAATTCAACAATAATACCTGTTCCTTCTCCTACTTCACCAGTACCAGCACTATTTGCAATGTCAGGTCCATAGCTTAAACTAAAGCCATCAGCTCCTGTTCCTCCCCAAATCCGGTAATCGAAACCTACATTCAGTACATTGAAATTTTCGCCAGGTGTAGATTGAATAACAAAACCTCCGTACTGCGTGCCAACTGCCGGAGTTAACTGCAAAACACCTCCCGTAACCGAAGCTGCCCGATAAACGTCGCT
Source organism: uncultured Draconibacterium sp. (assembly GCA_963677455.1). Taxonomy (GTDB): domain Bacteria; phylum Bacteroidota; class Bacteroidia; order Bacteroidales; family Prolixibacteraceae; genus Draconibacterium. The sequence goes on along the minus strand of OY781971.1, from coordinate 5,111,449 downwards.
ATTAGTCGGAACACTCGAAAAGTCGCTTTCGAAGAATACGGGGTTAGAATTCAAGAGATTGGAAACAGGACTCCACGGTCCGGCAGAATTAGTGGCTGTTTGCCATTGAACAAAATCGGTTTCAGAAGAAGAACCAACACTAATTGTTGTACTTTCTCCTGCACAAATTGATGTCGCCGAAGGCTGAGTTGTAATGGTTGGCGAAGGATTTACAGTAATTGCAACACTTCCACAAACTGTTCCTGAACAAGTACCCTCTCCTCTAACATAATACGAAGTGCTTGCACTGATATCGGTTATGGTAAATGAGCCCGAAGTAGTTGTTCCAACCAATGTTCCACCACAACTGCCGGAATAAACTGCCCAATGGTCGGCATCATTCAGATTCCCGGAAATATTCAACACAACATTTTCTCCAGAACATACTGTTGTTGAAGAAGTGGATAAAACCGGGATGTCCGGGGCATTGCAGGGAGAAATAACATTTATGGCATAATCTTCTGTTTCTCCATAAAAAGAACCTATTTCACAAGGTTCTGGATCACTATTGTACTTAATAATTACCCGCATCCGGGTTGTCCCTAACAAGGCTGTTGAAGGAACTGATATTGTTGTAGACAAGTTGCCGGTTGAAAATCTTTGTCCTAAATCATAGGCTTCATTGTTATTAACTTGAAAAATCCCATCTTGATTCCAGTCGACCCATGCCCAGATATGTCTTTCGTTATTATTCGTGCCTATTGTAACAGTTAATTTGTAATCAGAATTTTGGACAACATCGGTTGATTTTGTTGAAGTAAAATCAGTATAAATATCATTATCCCCTGTACTATTGTCGATAGTATTAAATTGTATCCTTGAAATATATCCTGTGCTTGATTGCGCAACAGGAATACAATATGTTGGGGTGTCATTGCCTGTAACAACAATATTATCAGCATAATAATATTCATTGTTAGCTGTATTATACATTGTAATTTCAATCAGCAATTCATTTCCTGATAAGTTAAGCACTGATGCCTGCACTACTGAAGATGAAAATTCTCCCCAATAATATTCAGTTGGAAATGGCTGCCAGGCTCCCCCATCTATCTGATATCTCAATCTAACATAATCAGTATTTGATTCTAATTCGCCGTTAGCCAAACAAGCAATATCAACAGAAACTGAAACATAATTATAGCCAGATATATCAATAGGATCGCCTTCATTAATTTCCCAAGTATCATTCCCATTATTCGACTGACGAGCTTGTAGCTGATTTCCAATAACTGCAATACCGCGATTATTCCCGTTTGCACCATCAGCAACCCAGCTCGTAACGCCGGAAGGAACCCCAACTCCAGTGGATGTTCCATCTGAATATTGAAAATCTTCACTCCAAATGATTGTCTGTGCATTTATAGTTTTATGGAAAGAGAGGAGTATAAACACTAAAGCAAAAGCAGTTACTACTCTCGCAAACTGCGAAGCATAACAAATCATCTTGCCAGTATAGGATGGTTCAAATATATTCCTCCCAGTTACTACCTGCACTGTTTTTACCCCTTTGTTTTTAATTGGGCTAACAACAAGAATCTATACACAAACCCTTATCTTGTATGATTAGCCAATATTAGCTTAGTTTGGATTGAATCGCGTTAAGGTTAGTTGACCGAATAAACAAACTGCAAACCTGCTAATTAATAACGACAGATATAATATCCGCTTAATTCATCTTTTTCGAACTCAAAAATAAAGAATTAACAAAGAGATATGCAAAACAAAATGCTAAATAGGGATTTTTTCCCATATTGGGAATGACTAGGAAAGGGATGATATCAGACTCCAAATAAAATATGGAGATTAACACATTCTTCTACGAAGCCAATTAATGCGACATTCCCTCGCCAGTTTCTTTTAAAGCCTCCAGATCATTTACCTTAAAATCGCCGAAAAACGAAACAATAAAACAGTTGCCTTCGGAATTATCACTGCTCACAAAAATATGGCATTCAGAATATCTCTTCTTTTTTCCAAGCAACCATACTTGTGCATCTGAATCCTCGTCGTCATCTTCGTACTTTTTGTACCGAGCAGGAAGCATTGAAATGGCCTCGTTTAGAAACTTTTTCCCGCTTACCGCTCCCTTTTGCGGATTATAAGAAATGAATCTGATCTTTTGCAAATCTCCGGCAACTTTCTTTTCATCACCATCATCACCAAGATCGATGTTAAACGCATCAACCATGTCTTTTGTGAAAGTAAAGCTCGTTACTCCGTCTTCATCGGCAAATGTATTGTAGATTTTATCGGATTTGCTCTGTGCCGAAGTCAACAGACTTGACAGCAACAGACCTAATACAAAGAAAAATGTTGTTATTGCTTTCATATTTTTGATTGTTTAATTTGCAGAGAAACCGGTTTTTCAAAAGTGCCCCAGCTTCTCCGTCAGACTATTGCAAAGAATCATTTTTAAGCGTTAACCCTTCGGGTTTCATTTCCCAGAATTTACCAATCATCTCACTATCCCAGGTATTAGATGTGTTCTCAATATCATAAATAATATCCTCCATTCCTTCTTCCAAATAAACAGCCTTTCCTTCTGGTACCTTTACCGTAATAAAAACTTCTTGATTACGCCACTTGCCTTCTTTTTCGAGAAAGAAATACGGATCGAAAACAACCGTAGAATCAGATACCGTGTAGTTATAAATTATTTCCTGGCTATTAATTTTTGCACCTTCTCTTGATCCACCGCGCGAAGCACTTTTCACAGTAATCACAAATTCGTCTGAGCTCGACTGCACAACGTCCAGTTCCGGTTCGCCAACAAACACTTCTTCTCCATCAACCATGTACACCTCAAAACCATCAATATCCCAATCCAATTCCGCATAATCTTCATACTTATTTTCAGCAATATCCAAATAAAGCGTACTACAAGAATCGCAATCAACGACTTTACTGACGGTTACCGACGACCGATCTTTAAAATGTTTGACCTGATCAAAAGAAACAGAAATCAGCAGAATAAGCGAAATAAAGAAAACAGCCAGCATACTGAGAATTATAGCCGCATTGTTTGATTTGTAACGGAAAACCATCTTTGTTCCGGCATACAATATAGCCAACAAGGGAATTCCAGCTATAATTCCAATCAAAACCAAACCGAAAGTAACCGTACCGGGCTCAACTATATTGTTCAAAACACCAGGCACATAAATCTCAGGACTCCAAACCATTGGCCAACCAGACACAAGCGAGTGCCCAATAACCATTGAAGAAATTAAGCCCAGCAATCCAAAAAATCCAGAAATCAAGAGGACAACCCCGAAAATAACGACAACAACTTTAAGCAGTACCTTAAAGATATTAAACACTACATCACCGGCCCCCTCGGCCTTTTTTTTTCCTTTCGAGTAAGTCTCAGACTCCTTGAATTTCCTGTAACTTTCTTTTACTTCTCTTACTTCTTCTTTAATTGATTTTTCGATGTTCTTTACAGTAGCTTCCTGTCCCCTCATTTCAAGACGTTGAGCCGTATTAATCGCCTTAGGCACTGCAATCCACAATACAAGATAAGCCAAACCAGCGGCCAATGATGTAGGGAAAAGAAGAACGACGAAAATAATGCGCAAGATTACCGGATCCATATTAAAGTAAGCTCCTAAACCACCACAAACACCGCCAAGCACCCGATGATCCGGATCTCTATACAAGCGACGTTTACGTTTTGCTTCGTCGGCAATGCTTTCTTCTGCTTCACCTTCTTCCTCTGCAAAATCCTCGGGTGTACCCATGGTCTTTATCACTTCGTTTACCCAATCAACGGTGATAACTCTTTTGTCCTCATCGGTTTTAACGCTGAAAATTTCAGCAATTCGCGCTTCAATATCCGAAAGAATCTCCTTGCCTTCCTCATCGGTTCCAAAATGATTTTTCAGATTAATCAGGTATTTTTGCAATACTTCGTATGCATCATCTTCAATATGAAATACAGTACCGCTTATATTAATTGTGAATGTCTTCTTCATCTTGTTTTTTGTTTGAAATTATTCGGATACGATTACGCCTTATTTGATTTAATTTTATCAACCGCAACTACCAACTCACTCCACGAGCCTTCAAGCTCTCCGAGGAAACTTCGCCCGGAATCGGTTAATTCATAATACTTTCGCGGTGGCCCCTGGGTCGATTCTTCCCAGCGATAGGCTAGCAACCCCGCATTCTTAAGGCGGGTAAGAAGAGGATAAAGTGTACCTTCTACAACAATCATCTTTGCAGCTTTTAACGATTCAATGATGTCGCTGGCGTAAAGCGGCTTGCCGTCCAAAACGAGCAAAATACAATATTCCAGTACCCCTTTCCGCATCTGTGCTTTTGTGTTTTCAATCTTCATTATTTGTCCCTCTCTAATTGCTTTGTTGATTTTCTGTTTTCTACCTTCTCTAAATACTCCAAACAGCGTCTGAAACCATCCAGTCTTCCAATTCTAGCGACAGTTCGGTTTCAGTCGATGTTTGAAACAAATCCTGGTTTAACATCCAGGGCTCTACATTTAGAGCATCGTCTGAGATTTCCTCGAAGTTAAAGGCTGATCTGATAAAATTAAACTCATTCAGCATCCAGCTTTCTAATTCCAGGCTGCTTTCAGCTTCAGCCTCAAAATTCATCATTAATACATCTGAATCATAAGAGCACGCATCCGGTAGAGTATTTTCTGTCTCAACCATTGCCATAGCAATGTGACCAAAACTACTGTTCTCCAGGAAACGCTTCCAAAAATCCTGTGCACTAACCGTGTAGCTCAATAAAATAAAACTTACAACTACGGCGGCAAATCTCAGAACTGCTTTTTGAACATTGTTTTTTGTTTTCATCTCGCTTTTGTTTTTGTTTTCTTGCTTGCTTATTGTTTTCTGTAAATAATTCCTTTCCGAATTCATCTTTAAGACGTTGCTTTTTTCTATTCGTTACAAACCATAAAGAACTTTTTAAAAAAAACTACTCTCTTTAACACTGTTGTTTGCATTACAAATATATAGTCTTTTTATGGTACCATGCAACACATAGTACCATATTTATTTTCATAAGAACGAAAAAATGAATTCAATAAACTGATAATAAGAATATTACCAATAATAATATTTTCTATTTTTTTTACTCCGTGTATTCAAGATGTTCACTCCTATTTAATAAAATGTTTGTGATTTTAAATAAGAAACTGGCAAAACGGAATTACAAATTGTTTATAACGTTTTGAAATCTTGTTAAAAACTATGCTGTTTTGTTTAACAACTAAACAAAGATTCATTTGTTAATCAATGCGAGAAATAAGAATTTTAGTCTCACAAAATAAGAAGATCAGCTAATTAACTAATGTGAAATACATTACCTTATAATTTAACTTATAATTAATACAAATTAGGAAAAGAAAACTTTCTTTTGCCGAGAATTTAAGAACTAAATATCGGGATAACAAAAATGAAAAATCAATATCCTTTTGAGATTTGGTCTTACAACAACTATTCAACCTTCGTTGGGTTACTAACTAATAGTAGCAATAGCCACACTACGAACACTATTATTAAACAAGAATTTTGCATTTAATTCAATATTTATTCTTAATCCAAATTAATGATTCTATGAAAAAAGCAATTTTTTCGATTGTATTACTGGCTGTTTTCAGCCTGTTTTCGCTCGCAACTTATGCTCAGGGAACTATTACCGGAGTTGTTGTTGATGCCGAAACCAATGAGGCTCTTATTGGAGCAAGTGTGGTACTGGAAGGAACAACCACCGGTACAGTAACAAACATTGATGGTTCTTTTTCTCTTTCAGTGAAAGCCTCGAACCTGAACCTATCGGTGTCTTTTATTGGGTATACTACCCAAACAATCACGACAACAGTGTCTAATAATCAGACAAAAGATCTGGGAACAATTGAGTTAGCCTCTGACGCTGTTGGTATTAACGAAGTTATGGTATTAGCTTCTGTTGGTATTCAAAGAAAAACACCTGTAGCAATCTCTTCTTTGAATGCAGAACTGATTACAGAGAAAATCGGGACTCAGGAATTTCCCGAAATCCTCCAAACTACACCGGGAGTATACGCAACCAAAGAAGGCGGTGGCTATGGAGACGGACGCCTTAATCTACGTGGCTTCGATTCTCCAAACGTTGCTGTAATGATTAATGGTATCCCTGTAAACGATATGGAATGGGGAGGTATCTATTGGTCGAACTGGATGGGCATGACAGATGTAACCCGAAGTTTACAAGTACAACGCGGACTGGGAGCTTCGAAAGTTGCAGTTCCTTCTGTTGGTGGATCAGTTAATATTGTGACGAAAACAACTGATGTAAAAGAAGGCGGTGCGGTTTCAACAGCATATGGAAACGACGGCTATCGTAAAATGTTATTTGCTGTTTCTACCGGACTCACAGAGAACGGCTGGGCATTTTCTGCTTTAGGGTCAAAAACCTGGGGAGACGGCTATATTTTGGGTACCGAGTTTGAAGGCTACTCCTACTTTTTTAACCTTTCGAAACGGTTTAACGACCAACATACTTTATCTCTTACCGGATTTGGAGCTCCTCAATGGCACAACCAGCGAAGCCGTTTTGACAAGTATACTATTCGCGAATGGCAGCAATTTAAAGACGGTTACCGGTTTAATGCAACCTATGGTTTTGGAATTGACGGGCAACGCGTTGTTTCTGCCAAAAACTACTATCATAAACCACAATTTTCGTTAAACCACTACTGGACGATCGACAATACTTCCAGCTTGTCAACATCAGCTTATTACTCTTTTGGAAAAGGTGGAGGCCGTACACAATTAGGTAACGAACGTTCCAGATTATATGGTTCAAACGACGACGATAGAACCATTAACGGATATCTTGACTATGCAGCAATCCAGAGAGATAATGCGGAAAATCTTGAAGGTTCTCAAACTGCACTTGGAAGCTCAAACAACGGCCATCAATGGATGGGTGCTATTTCTACATACACAAGAGAACTTTCTCCTAATTTAGATTTCTACGGCGGACTAGACCTTCGTTACTACATTGGAGAACACAATAAAACCTTAACTGATTTACTTGGGGGTAGCTTCTACGTCGATCCAGATCGTGAAGACATTGCTTATCAAGAAGGAAACGATGCCTACCTGAACGAAAAGTTATCAGTAGGAGATGTAGTAACCAGGGATTATGATGGGCACGTTTTATGGGAAGGCCTTTTCGGACAAGTTGAATACAATAAAAATGACCTGAGCCTATTCTATTCAGGAGCCATTTCAAACACTACTTACTGGCGTTACGATTACATGTACTATGCACCAGGCGAAGAGAAATCGGATAAAATAAGTTTTATTGGATGGAGTTCAAAAGGTGGAGCCAACTACAATATTAACGCCCGGCACAATGTGTTTACCAATATTGGTTATTTCTCGCGCGCTCCTTTTTATTCGAACGTATTCCTTGCAGACGATTACAGCAACGAAATAAACGACGGAGCTAAAAATGAAAAAGTATTTTCAGTTGAGTTGGGCTATGGATTTAAATCACGTATTTTTTCTGCCGACCTGAACCTTTATAACACCGTTTGGAAAGACAAATCTTTAGCCGGAGCTTTAGATTCAAGAGATCCGGATGCCGGCCGATACAACGCGCTAGGTGTCAACGCAATACACCGAGGAATAGAACTGGAAGCCAGAGCTAAAATAAGCCCTAAATTAACCATTAAAGGTATGCTTTCAATTGGCGACTGGAAATGGGATAAAGACGTAGAAGCCTACGTTTATAACCGTGATGGAAAACTTGTTGACAACAATGGAGAAATTGTTTCAAGTTTTGAAGACGCATCAAAAATTGAACTCAACATTGGTGGGGTACACGTGGGTGATGCTGCCCAAACCAACGCTTATTTAGGATTAGACTACAGACTGCTTAAAGATCTGAAAGTAGGTTTGGACTACAAATACAACGCAAGGCTATTTGCCGACCCCGGAAATATTCAAAATCTGGATGGCAGAGACACATGGGAAGTACCTGGTGCAGGAACATTTGATGCTAACGCTTCCTACTATTTCAAAATTGCCGGATTAGATGCCACACTCCGTGGAAACGTACACAACCTGCTTGACAATAAATACATTACAGATGCCGACTCTGGTGCATCAGGCACTTGGGAAGACGCTCTTGTTTTTTACGGGTTTGGTAGAACAGGATCTGTTGCGTTAAGAATTAAATTTTAAATTATTAGAATTATCATATTATGAAAAAGATATTATTTTTCGCTACAGCACTACTGCTGTTCTTTGGATGCGAAGACTATAACGATCAGTTTGAAGGCTATGACGACAATACGATAACGTTGGTAAAAAACCTCGAATACTCTTTAACAGATGCAGATTACGAATCGATGGGCGGTGCCCCGGCTGACTATTACAACTTCAGTAGCAGCGCACCTGCTGCCGATTTTATCCCCGACTTTTTAGCCGAAAAATACCCATCTCTTGATGTAAATTCATCAGTAAACGTAACTTACACCTACTACATGGGCAGACTCGACTATTTAGATTACCTAACCAACGCCGACAGCTACGAATTAAGTACCGCTGATTACGACTCAATGGGAGAAAGTTCAGGCCAGCCCGGCAAGTACAACAATTTCGACTCTGGTACACCCCCTGAAGATTATTTACCTGATTTTATGGCAACAAAATATCCAAATGCCGAAAACGGCGATTTAGTTCTGGTTACTTATAAATTCTATTCGGGGGCTGTAAGTAATGTTAGCGAATATTATGGTTTCGACGGATCAGCGTGGGCAGCTGTAGAAATAGATCTTCCAGAAGGCGTATCACTATATGAATTAACAACAGATGATTACGATTCAATGGGAGAAGAATATGGTCAACCAGGCCGTTATAACAATTTTGATTCATCTACTCCACCGGAGGATTACCTGCCTACATTCCTTAAGCTAAAATTTCCTTATGCAACAACAGGTGAGAAAATTGCTGTTATTTATAAATATTACTCTGATGGAACTTCAAAAAGGGCGATTGAATATACAAAAACTGCCAACGGATGGGAAGCGTATAGCTCAACAGAATCACGCACCGATCAGTTTTTAAAAACAAAAGACGGTTGGTTATTTGATCCTTCAGTAATCTTCACAATGAGTTCTGATGACTATCAAATTATTGTTGATTACGTAAAAGCCACGTACGGAGAAGAAAAACTGGATAGTTACGGTACACAAGAATTCTACTTTGGTGCCGGTGCATATTACGGAAATTTTGATTTACGTGACGGGAAATACGACACGAGCTTTGCTTCTGGCCTTGAAGCTGCAAAAGCCGGTATTGCCGAAGGCTTGTTACCGAACAAGTTTCCGAATGCGGTTGCACAGGTAAGTGGTGTAGACGTGATGTACATTATATCATTTGCTACCTACGATGGTACGGATGGAAAACAGACTTATACCTACCAATGTACTAAATCGGGTCCAAATCCTGAATTTACTTTTGTTGAATAAGAAATATGATTCGAATTTGAGATAAAAAAGGCCGCCTTGTGCGGCTTTTTTTATTTTGGTTACAGTAATTTTACCTATTATTTTTAGAATCGAATTAGATAAAATTCTGTTATTTGTCTTGATAATATTTTTAAAATTTAAAAAATGAATCACTCAATAAGTTGGAAAAAATCAGTTGTCATCACGTTTTTGATCTTCTTAAACGGAATTCTTTTAGCCCAACCAATCGGGTATTATAATGGAACAGAAAATCTCACAGGCGAACAATTAAAGTCAGCACTACATGAAATTATCAAAGACCATGTTGACTTTTCGTATTCACATGCCCGAGACATCATTAATTACTCCGATGCAGATCCAAACAATCCCAACAACGTAATTCTCTTCTATTCGCAAGTTTCCAGAGATGCAGACAATTACGGAAGCGGTGGAGACTACATTAACCGCGAACATGTTTGGGCCAAATCTCATGGGGATTTCGAGGATATATATTCGATGAATGGCGACGCGCTAAACCTTCGCCCGGCTGATGCTTCGGTAAACGAAGATCGCAGCAATCTGGATTTTGATAATGTTCAACCTAACGGAACCCAACACCCGGAAGCTACCGAGTGCTGGTACAGTTCTAACGCCTGGGAACCCGGCCCGTTAACCAAAGGACAAGTGGCGCGCATATTATTTTATATGGCCACCCGTTACGAAAATGAGGGCGATGAAATTGATCTGGAACTTGCAGATCAACTCAACAATTACCCATCGGCCGAATTCGGAAAACTTTCAACACTTCTGGAATGGAACAACCAATATCCACCAAGCGACTTTGAACGCCGAAGAAACGAACGTGTCTATGAAATTCAGCAAAACAGGAATCCGTTTGTTGACAACCCAGATTTTGCAAATTTGATTTGGAACAACGGTTCATTGAAAAACATCCAATTCTCTGGTTTGAAAATGACACCGGAAAAACCACAGATTGGTGAGGATGCAACAGTTTCAGTAGAAATAAGTGCCCCAGCTAGTCCTGACAGCGTTCTGCTATTTTGGGGAAATACATACGACTCAAAAGAAAATAAAACCGAGTTAAGCCTGAGTTCAGAAAAATATTCAGCACAAATTACATTTAGCAACGTAGAAGCCGAAGAAACAGCTTATTTTTTAATTCAAGCTTTCTCAGGAAACGACACATCGGCCATAAGAGGATCTTACATTTTCCCTGAAAACATTTCAGTAGAACAGCTAACTCCAATAACAGACGTTCAGGGTACAAGCTCGCAAAGTCCTTTGCTTGGACAACAGGTTACCATTACCGGCCGAATAACTGCAAACTTTGATAACTCGATTTATATTCAGGAAAAAAACACCAATGAAAGAGCTGGAATTTGTGTTTATAATTCGTTAAAAACCGGAAATATTGGCGACAGTATCATCGTTAAAGGGACGGTTGCCGAATACGCTGGCTTAACAGAATTATCTGATATCAGTTATTTCTACAACTTTAAAAACACAGACAGCATTACACCACAGGTTATCAACACGCAAGAGCTAAATGAGAATTTGGAAGGGATGCTGGTTACAATAAAAAATGTAACATTTGCAAATGCAGGAACAACTGTAACGGATGAGAATACTTCATTTACGTTTTCTGACGATTATGGACAAAGTGTTCTGTATTCATCCTGGAGCTCAAGACTTGTTGGCAAAAAAATTCCGAGTGGGGAAGTTAATTTAACCGGCGTTGTTTCTGAATACAACGGTACATATCAGATTTTGCCAAACGATATCGACGCTTTCTCTCCGGTTATTACCAGCTCGCCATTTGTTTCGGAGCAGGAAAATAGCATAACTATTTATCCGAACCCAGCCAGTAACCAACTTTATTTTTCCGCTACAGAAGAAATATATTCAATTTCAATTTTTACAATAAACGGACAATTGCTACAAAAAATTGAGAAACCGGAAACATCCATTAACACCTCAGAATTGACTGAAGGTATTTATTTTATGAATATTACAACCGACAATAACCAGTTGATTCATAAAAAATTTGTGATTAGCCGATAACTATTTTATTAAAACAATAGTCTTAAAAAAAAGCTCAGTTTGGCAAATAAGCCCGGCTGAGCTTTTTTATTTTAGAACTTTCGCATTAAAGCAAAACCGATAACAGCAAACATTTCAGTAGAATAGCTGTTTTTTCTACAGGAATTTATAATTTTGCGCCCTGTTTATCCGGGAAATCAGGAGAAAAGAAAATGGAGCAGTTACAGATAGATCAAATGTTGGAAGAGAAAGGATACATTGACGAAGTCATTGATCCTGCGGTGAAACTGGTAGAAGAAATTCAGCGCCTTAAGAAAGAAAAGAATGCCGTAATACTTAGTCACTTTTATGTTGACGGCCCTCTTCAGGACATAGCAGATTACGTGGGCGACAGCCTGGGCTTAGCTCAAACAGCAGCTCAAACCGATGCAGAAATGATTGTTTTTGTGGGGGTACATTTTATGGCCGAAACAGCAAAAATTATCAACCCAAATAAAAAAGTAATCCTGCCTGATTTAAAAGCCAGCTGCTCGCTTGCCGAATCGGCTCCAGCGGACAAATTTGCTGCTTTTAAGGCCAAGTATCCCGATCATAAGGTGGTAACATATATTAATGCGACAGCGGCCCTAAAAACCATGTCGGATATTGTGTGTACATCGGCTAATGCAGCCAAAATTGTGGAAAGCTTTCCGAAAAACCAGAAACTGATTTTTGCACCCGATAAAAACCTGGGTAACTATATAAACAGCATTACGGGCCGAGATATGGTTTTGTGGGACGGCGCCTGCATGGTTCACGAACAATATTCAGTAGAAAAAATTGTGGATCTGATGGATCAGCACCCGGATGCTGAATTTATTGCGCACCCCGAATGTGAAAAACCTGTACTACTACTGGCAAAACACATTGGCTCTACTACTTCGTTGCTGAACTACGTACAAAAAAGCAACAACAAAAAGTTTATAGTAGCTACCGAAAGTGGTATTCTGCACCAAATGACAAAGGCTTGCCCGGACAAAATATTTATTCCGGCGCCATCAAACGATTCTACCTGTGCCTGTAACGACTGTTCGTACATGAAATTAAACAGCTTGCAAAAGCTTTATGTGTGCCTGAAACACGAGCAACCAGAGGTTAATTTACCTATGGACGTGATTGAAAAAGCCCAGGTACCGATTAAACGCATGCTGGAAATTTCAAAATAGTTTTAAAACCGCTAGTAGAAGTTATTGTCGTTTCGGGCGCAGCAAGAAATCGGCAGCAAAATTTTTTAATCGTAAAAGTATCCGCGTTTGTGGCCATGGCATGTTTTCTCTTAAAATTAGCAAATTTCATTTGTTTTTACACACGAAAGCCCCAAGTCTTTATCAGAAAGAACTTTTTACTAAACTAGCAGGCTTCATTTTTCAGGATAAAGTACTATTTTCTAAAAAAGTATTTGCTATATTTTAGGAGAAAGCTCTTTGTTATAAACTGTTAGCTTGTATATTTTATGAATAAGAGCTTTTTCATTAAAAGTTACAATCTATATTTTAGGAAAAACACCCATTTCATGAATAATCATAATTACATTACCTTGCAATAAAAAATGCCACCCGTTTGCGTTTTTCATCAAACCCGGGTGGCATTTTTTATTCGGTAATAAGCTGTGCTATTCAATAACGGTGGTATTGGCCAAGGTATCGGTAGCTACAACGTTTTGTACCAGTAAATTCTTTTGCGAAATATCAATAGCTCTCGAAAGTGTTTTATCAATTTGCTTGATAATCGGGTAAAAACCTTCTTCCCCCATAATATTTCGGGCTATGTAAGCCTTAAGCTGTGTATTAATAATTTCTCCGGAAACTTTTAAACCTTTAGTGTCTTTTTTAATGCCTTTCTCTTCGGCAAAAGCAACAAAACTGCGCATTACATTTTGCTTATCGAGGTAGTTGTTTATTTGACTGGCATTACTAAACGCCGAAAGTGCATCGCGGTTTTGGTCGGCATAATTATAGGCGTACGAGTATATCAGGCCTTTTCGGTAAATGCGGGTGTAATATTCCGAATTTCCGATCGTATCAACCGGAACAAAAAAGTCGGGCATAATACCACCGCCACCATATACAACACGTCCGCCTTTGGTTTCGTAGCGCAATGAATCAACAAAATGAATACTGTCGGCAACTAATTGTTCCATGTTATGAAAGCGCTCGTAAATATGGTTGTAATACTCTTCGTTGCCATCTTCGTACGAACTTTGGATGCAACGCCCGCTAGGAGTGTAAAAACGCGCCACAGTAAGCCTAAGGGCCGAACCATCCAATAGAGGAATTTGCTCTTGCACCAAGCCTTTACCAAACGAACGACGTCCTATCACAATTCCACGGTCGTTATCTTGCATAGCGCCGGCAAATATTTCGCTGGCCGATGCCGAAAACTCGTCGATCATTACATAAACCCCCATATCAGCAAAGCTCATTCTCGACGACGCATTGTATGTTTTACGCGGCTGGTGCGTGCCTTCAGTATATAAAATAGGTTCGCCCGACGGTAAGAATTCATCCACCATTTGCAACACCCCCACAAGCGATCCGCCGGGATTGTTCCGCAAATCGATTATTACTTTTTGGGCGCCCTGCTTCTGTAGTTTTTCCATTCCGAGCATAAACTCGTCGTAAGTTGTATTGGCAAAGCGGTTTATTTTTATGAAACCGGTTTCGTCGTCAATCATATACGAAACATCCACACTGTATATTGGGATGTCGCCCCGTGTAATCTCAAATTCAAGTTCCTCATCATAACCCTTCCTTACAATGCCGACACGTACTTTTGAGTTTTTCTCGCCTCTTAGCAAAGTAAGTACGGTATTATTCGACACATCAACACCTGCAATAAGCGAATCGTTTACAGTAACAATCCGGTCTCCGGGCAAAATACCAACCTGGCTTGAGGGGCCACCGGAAATTACTTCTATTACACGTACCGTATCTTCCATTACCGAAAACTGAACACCAATTCCAGAGAAATTTCCCTGCATTTCTTCCTGTACTTCCTGCATGTTTTTAGCCGGAATGTAAGAGGTATGCGGATCAAGGTTTTCGAGTATCTCAGGAATCGTTTTCTCAATAATATCGCCGGTATTAACATTGTCAACATAGCCATGATCAATAAGATCGAGAACGGTTGCTATCTTGTTCGGGTGTGCTAAATTCATGCCGCCGCTAAACACCGGGCTGGCATTATTCTTTAACATATTCCCAATAAGAATCCCGATTGCTACCGACATAGCTACCAAAATCGGTAATAGTATTACTGTTTTCCTGTTCATTGTTTTCTCTGCTTTAAATATCTACTTGCTCAATTTCGATACCTGCTCGTTTTAGCAGGTTAATCCCATCTTCAACCCGGTAGTTTTCGGTAAACACCACTCTTTTTATTCCGGCCTGTATAATCAACTTCGAACATTCCATACAAGGCGAAGATGTAACATACAAAGTAGCCTCATCACTACTGTTACCCGATTTGGCAACCTTTGTTATGGCGTTTGCCTCGGCATGCAACACGTAAGGCTTGGTTACATTATTTTCGTCTTCGCAAACATTCTCGAAGCCCGAAGGCGTGCCATTGTAGCCATCAGAAATAATCATTTTGTCTTTAACGATTAAAGCGCCTACCTGCCGGCGTTTGCAATACGAATTTTGCGCCCATATTTCCGCCATTCTTAAATAGCGTTGATCAAGTAAGCGTTGTTTTTCATCTTTGGCCATATCCGAGTATATTTTTAATAAGTAGAAATATTTACAATGGATTACAAAATTAGCATTGATTTTAAATAATCGCACTTATTATAACAAGCTGAAACAAATCGGGTTTTAATTTAAAGTTTTTTAAGTGTTTGCAATAAGTTCTGGAATAAAAACAACACAGTATGCGTTGGCTTTTAGTAATCATACGTATCGCACTAAAACAAAACAATCCTGTAAGAATTGGAGCGCCTGTGCCCTGGTGCTACGATCTATCGAACTCTTACAGAGTCCTTGTTCATTTACATCGCCGCATGAATTACCAAACTCAAACCCATACCGGGTTTTACAAAAACAAAAAACGCCGCAAAATTGCGGCGTCAAAAATTCAAATCCCGTAAGGGTTATTCTTTAATCAATAGCCATACATCGGCATATTTGTCAAAAGCTGTTCTGATTTGCGCTACCCTGCTCCTGGCTTCCGACTCGTTTTTATACGAATTCACACATACGCGGTAATAACCGGTTTCGCTGTGGAGAATTATAGGAGTAAAACCTTCGTCTAACAAGGTTGTGCGGTAGTTCTTCGCATTTTCCAACTGACTGAATGAGCCGATTATCACGAAGAAGGTATTGGCTTCATTCATTGCTTTATCCTGCTGATCGGTAAAAGAAACTTGTTCTTTACGAACTGCAATTGGCTTCTCGTCGACTACAGGAGTTGGCTGAACCGGTTTGTCAACCTTTGTTGTTGTTTCTGATCCGGGAACTGTAAATACCTTGGTATCTGCTGTGTTATCAGTCGTGTATTCCGACTGCGCGGGCTGCTTTATGGTTTTACATGCTGAGAAAACCAATATAAATGCCGCAAAAATGATAGTTATTCTGTTCATTTTCTGTTATTTTTTCTTCGTTTGAATAGAGCGAATATACACAGAAAGCCCTCGTTTAATTTGGGATTAAAACGCAAGTTTTGCACAGGATGTTGTTCGAAACTTTAGATTAATTTTAATACGGGAATAACAAATCAACACTTCACTTTTGCTCCACCACCGCCAAAGAAGGCCATTACCCCTAGCAGATATCCAAAATTATACCATCCTCCGGAATTGGGAAAAGCATAGATATCGTAATCAGTAAACAGGCTGGCGATAAAACTAAACAACATGATGAAGCCATGTAGCAGGCCTTTTAAAAATCCGGGAGGATTGGCAATGTTATCAAACGATTGAGTAGCACAACCAGCAAAAACCAAGGAAGCAACAAACAAAATAATCAGAAACGGTAATCTTTTTCGCATCACTTTTTTTATTAAAAGATAGCGTGTTTGAGCGAAAAAGGCAAAATCAGCCGGGAACACATTTACTCGTTAATAATTTGTTGCAGGAAACCAACGAATTCCGGGTTATTAAGCCGCTTATTCAACATTACAAAATAAGGATTGATCAGATTTCTACGATTATATTCCAGCGTTTTAAAAGTATCGTGACGGAGTACCGCGCCGCCAAATTCTTCCACCATCAGCTGTCCGGGCGCAGTATCCCACTCAGAACAAGGACCAGCTTTCATATACATGTCGGCGTTTCCTTTAACCATCTGAATTTGTTTTTTTGAGCTCCCGCAATGCAATATTTCAACTTCAAAATATCGCTTTATTTTCTCGATTAACTCTGCTTCGCGTGGCTTAAAAAACGATCGGCTCGCAGCAACCCGAATAACGTCTCTTTTAATTCTAGGTACTACAACTACCTGCGTTTTTCCATCGCTGGTAAACTCAACTATTCCCTCACCTCTTTTACAATACCACCCTGTTTTTGCCAGGGGTTGATAAATCCAACCCACTTCGGGCGAAGTGCCTTTAATTACAGCCAGGTTAATGCAAAACTCGCCATTGTATTTTATAAATTCCTTTGTTCCGTCGAGCGGATCTACCAGAAAGTATTTCTCCCATTTGCTTCGCACTTCAAATTCCGGGATAGAATTTTCTTCGTCCATTATCGGAATTCCAGGGAATAGCTCGTTAAGCCCCCTATTTATAATCTTGCTCGATGCTTTGTCGGCCTTAGTAACTGGAGTATTGTCGGCTTTTAATTCGGTTTGTAGATTATGATCGTTGTAAACACTAATGATAGCGTCGCCAGCTTTTGCAAGTATTTTGAAAATAGTATCAAGTGTGCTTCTGTCCATTCTTCGTTTCTTGGTTCTTGTAAATTTAAACCGAATAAAGGTTTTATCCGATTTTCAGGCACACTTCTAAAAATCATTTAAATGTTTTTTTACACTGAATTCATCAATTTAAAAAGACATATATAGAAATCAACAATGTAAAAGTCTAAAATTAGAGCAGGACTTTACATTAAATTTTATGATATTTATCCTGTAAGATATTTTGACTTCAGTTCACAATTTAAAATTGTGAAAAACAACCAAACTATTGAATAACAACAATGAAAAAAAATAAACCCAAGTATTTTATTCTCCTGTTTTTTTGCCTTCTGTTTGTACTTCATCACTTTTGGGGTTACCTAGGACATTATGGGTATGACGATATGCATTACGCAAAACTTGCATTCGATATGGTTAACGGACACTTTGATCCACAAGATCACTTTTCATTTCGAATAACCTTACTTGGACTAACAGCTTTGAGCTACAAGATTTTTGGGGTAAACGATTTTGCTTCTGCCCTACCGGCAATGCTCGTTTCAATAGGAACATTGATATTAGTATTCCTGGTACTAAAAAAAGAAAGAAACGAAATAATTACAATTGGGCTGACTTTCTTTAGTCTCAATCTATGGGGTATGTTTTACTCTGACAAATTGATGGCAGATACTTTTATTACATTTTTCTCCTTTTTGTTTCTCTTCGCTATCTATATTTTTAAATTCAGGAAACAGAATCTGATATATGCCATTATAGCGGCTTTAGCGCTCTTTTTAGGCTTTAATACTAAAGGAAACGTTGTTCTGTTGTTTCCTTTACTTACTTATTTTTTTATTGTTGATCTATTATTAAAACGGGATTTAAGGTTTTGGTTCGTATTTATCGGTAGTTCACTTTTTTTGCTTGCTGCTTATTTTATATTCTACCAATTTGTATTTGGTAGTGCGCTAGTTCGCTTTAAGTCAATAACTCAAAACAGCTACCTAAATCTTTGTAGTTACTCAGAACAGCCATTTATTATTACGCTTAAACGAATCAGTTATCAACTCTTACAACTATTTGTTAGCCATGCACTAATTACCAGCTTTCTATTCATTTTTGCCAAACCAAAACAGTTATTTCATAAAAACACATTGTTTTTTTCTACAGAATTGGGCTTTTTTGTTTTAGCTGCTATACTGCTTCTATTGTCTTCAAATTTTATGAGCATTTCGATCAGTGGTTATTCTCCAATGTGTCTCGATCCCCGTCATTATTTATTTATCGTTCCAGTTACAGGAATAGCTGCTACTTTTTTGATTCGAGACAATTTCCAACTCCCAAATTTTTTGTTTCTTTCACTATTGTTATCACTTTGTGCTTTTCTTGTCACTATTACGATAAAGGCTGATACTTCGTGGCTACTATATTTCCCAATAATTATTGTTTTGATTATCTCACTCTTAATGAGGAAATATCGTTTCAATACTGTTGTATTTTCTATCACCTTTTTTATTGCATTGGCTATTAACCTATTGCAAATGGGCTTATATGCCCAAAAAGTAGGTTTCAGAACGCAAGAAAAAATTTTTACAGAAACAATTACAACAATTGATCAACCTTCATTAATTTTAACTAATCCAGTTCAAAAGAATCTTGCTCCTTATCTTAACAAATTCAAAGAAAACAGAAGCAGCATTGAATCTTACATCGAATTTAACCCTGAAGAAAGTAGAACTAACGTACCAATTTATCTTTTCAAAAACTATTACACAAGATACTTGAGCGGATTAAACGAACAACAACTACCATTTTATGTACGAATAACCAACAACTACAAAAAAATATACGAAAATAGTCTCCTCGACATTCAAGTATTTAAAGTTGATACACTTACAATCGAACAAGATATTTTAGATAAAACAAATAATTTTGAAGGAGACGCAATAGGTTGGTCAAATTTCCAAGCCAATAATAAAATTGTTTATTCCGGAAGTTACTCTTCATCATTAGGGAAATTTTCATCGACATTAAGGGTTAAAATTGATACTCTGAATTTGAACAAAGTGGAGCAACTTATTGTTACGACAAACTTTCATGCGTATTTAAAAGAAGAAAGTGAAGTAAGCTTTGTCATTTCATCCAGCTCTGGTTTCTGGCGAGGCACAAATTTTAGAAAACAAATAAAAGCATACGGTAATTGGATACCTGTTAATATATCAGAAGTGATTGATGTTTCAAATTTCAAACCTGGCGACACTCTTAGTTTCTACATTTTAAATAATGATGAAAATGAAGTCTATCTCGATGATTTCCATATCAATCTTTCGGTTTTAAAACAACAAAAAGCAAATATGTAATTAGAATAAAAGCACTACAAAAAAACCTCTCTTAATACATTCAGCGATTTTATCTCACCCAAATTTTCAAAATGAAGTTGATAATAATCAACCAGCGTTTGAAGAATCGAATCACGCATTTTTCTCGGAATTTTAAACGAATCCAGCTCGTTGATCTTCAGCACAGATAACGTAATTAAATGGCCTGTAACCTCTTTGTTCGCATATAAAGGATGCGCTGGCTCAAAAGTAACAACAGCACCCTTTTTCAAATCAAACCACCCTTCGAATCCTACTTTATTTGTATCAGGTAAAAACCCAAAGTATTCTGTTAACCGATACAAAAAATAAAGATGAAAATTCTGCCAGCCTTCTTCCATTAGGTCGAAGTAAAGCAAGGCACTTTTTATAAAATGAAAAAGTTCGGGGTAGCTTTCCTGCTCGTGAATGGTTTTATAAAGCATTTCAGCCAGAAAAATAGCCTGTGTTGATTTGGCAATATCAAAAGGAACATTCTGATATGTTTGAAGGCTTTTAAATTCTTTTACCCGCTGAAGTTCGCGCGTTTGTTTTTGATATACTTCGAGATCTAACAAGAAAAGTGGCTGAAGTAACGCAGCTTTGTTTTTTGATTTGCGACTTCGTGATGCATTTACAATATAACTTTGCCGACCAAAATCTTTGGTAAAAATGGTTGCAATAACACTCGATTCGCCATATTTAATAAAGTGCAATACTATACCTTCGGTAGCTGCAAGCATAAGCTTACTTTTATGTTATCAAATTACAGCTAAGATCAATGAATAAACAACAACTTGGTTATCTGTGTTTCGTTCCCCAATTTGTCGTTACAAAATACCAGGTAAACACCTGTTTTCACACGATTTCCGTTAAGATTTTTCCCATCCCACGCTGCTTGTCCCCCGAGTGAAGTTGTTTTATATACCAGGTTACCAGCAATGTCTGTAATTTTAACATCAGTTTCCGAAATAAGACCGGTAATAGTAACCGGACCATCGTAAGTTTCACGAACCGGATTGGGATAGACATAAACGTCTTCGTAATTATCTTTTCCTCCGATTGCATCTCCCTGGTAGGAAATTAAACCATTTTCTGTTGCAAAGAAAACCTCTCCGCTTTTCTCATCTACAGCAATTGCTTTTATGTTATTTGATAAAAGCGGACTGTTTTCGGCTGTAAAATGGGCTATTTCTTCCTCACCCGACTCCGACACCAAATACACACCAGAATTGCTCGTTCCCAACCACTTTCTATTGGCACCATCTACTTCAATTGCAGTAACTACCTCATTAGCAAGCAAAGGGTGATAAATCCCATCGTTTAAATCAAGCCCCGGTTGAGAAGCATAAAAGGACTGAGAATCCCAAATCCGTGAGGGATTGTTATAAACAGCTACTCCATTTGATGCCCCGATCCAGATAGCTCCATCTTTATCTTCTGCAATTGTAT
The DNA here is from genome assembly GCA_963677455.1 of uncultured Draconibacterium sp. GTDB lineage: Bacteria > Bacteroidota > Bacteroidia > Bacteroidales > Prolixibacteraceae > Draconibacterium. The sequence goes on along the minus strand of OY781971.1, from coordinate 5,090,195 downwards.
ATACATCATTCATTCTGGTAGTATACTCATCGCTTCCATTGCTAAAATAACTCGTCACAAGAAGCCGTCGTTTCCCGTCTCCAGTTTTATCAACTACATATGCATCGTTCCCTCTAGGTGCCAACACCCATTTATCATCATTTTCATTTACAAGAACTTGCCCAACAGTTGAGTTTGCTATGCCACTCAATATATATGATTCCCACTCTCCATTTGGAGTAAGTTTATGTAGACTATGAGATACCTCAGAATTTGTTATCCATAAATTTCCTTCTGAGTCAAAATCCAAACCACCAATTCTCGTGTACGGTTCATTGGGCTGATCAGGAAGAGCTGATTCTAAAGGACTATTTAAATTGTAATAACGGTTGACAAACTCATCGTTTCGAAATTCAATTACTCCTCCTCCCCAACTTGCAATAAATAAATGCGACTCGTCGAATGGATCAACAGCAACACTAACAATATCCCAAAAACCTGTTAACTCTGGAATATCAGGGCTACTAAAATTTTTCCATTGTCCATCATCATAACGCTGAAAACGAGGTTGCATAAATCGATTATTCCATACATCAGTGCGCCCCCCAGAAGAAATATAAACAACAGAATTTGCAATTTCGAGATCAAAAACATCATTTGTTGGCGGACCATAAGGCTGAAGTGCTTCAAAATTGCTACCGTTAAAACGTATCAGCGCACGATTTTGATCTGCAATCCAAATTGTTCCATCTTCAGAAACTGCCGTACTATTTGAACGGATACCAGCAACATGCTCATCTTCGAACTGATAACCATTGATTTTTCCTATATTCGAGTGATTTTGATCAAACAATACTATCTCTCGTGATCCGGTAAATGTAAGATAAGTGTAATCAGACTCCAGTTCTAAAACAACACGTAAACTCGCAAAATAGGCCGACCAGCTATTCCCATCATACGCATAAGCTTCATCGTTTGTTGATTCGCCTGCAGAATAATTAGCGATTAAAAGTCCGGAGTGAACGGCCAATAAAGTAAAGGGATCTCCTGCGTGCGGCACATTGACTTCTTCTACCCAATTTGAATAATCCAAAAGGTTTGTATCATCATCCGGAGCCCATAAAATACCTTCTTCAGTTGCCGCATAAATTCGATTCTGGAAAAAGTCCACGTCATATACTGGCATTGGAAGTCCTTCGTCGCCAATAATGTAAGTATCTTTCACTTCCTGTTTTTCCAGGTTCAAAACCACTATGCCAAATCCACATGAAATGTATGCCTCGCTGCCATTAAAACTGATGTTATGAATTGTTTTATCGGCAGAAATTGTTTTACGTTTTATGTCGGAAAGATTAATAACACTTCCTGCTCGAATGATATCGATATTGGCATTTTGATAGGCGACAATCAGAAGTTCTTCCTCGCTATTGTATGCAATTGTCTTAATTCCAAAATCCGATAAGCCAGTAACTTTATTCAAACTGTTATCGTCTTTATCCACATAAAAAAGCCCTCCTTCTGTAGCGCAAAACACTTTGTCGCCGGCATCTGCTACTTTAATAGCATTTGAATACGAAAGATAATCTTTCCATGCTCCAGCCTGCTGTTGGCCAAATAATTGAGTGGTTATTAAAAGAAAAATTACCAGGGAAGTAAATATTTTCATTTGTTTATTATTCAGTTTCTGCTAAAAAATTAACCAATTTCTGAACTGCGCGGCCACGGTGACTAATCTTATTTTTTTCGTCCATTCCCATTTCTGCAAAAGATTTTTCAAAACCATCGGGTTGAAAAATGGGATCATAACCAAAACCTGATCCTCCTTTTTTCGAAAATAGAATTTCTCCGTTTACAACGCCTTCAAAAAGGTCTTCTTTTCCGTTAATTATCAACGATATTACTGTCCTAAAACGGGCTTTTCTTCTATTTATTTTAGCCATTTTATGAAGAACCTTTTCCATATTGGCTTCTGCACTTTTTTCCTCTCCTGCATAACGTGCTGAGTATACTCCGGGCTCCCCGTTAAGCGCATCAATTTCCAGTCCGGTATCATCGGCAAAACAATTGTAACCGAACTTATTGAAGATATAATGGCTTTTTTGGCTGGCATTGCCTTCAAGTGTCGGTTGTTCCTCAGGAATGTCTTCGTTACAGCCGATGTCTTTTAAACTCAGCAAGCGAAACTCATCGCCCAAAATGGTCTGCAATTCTTGTAGCTTGTGCTGATTGTTGGTTGCAAATACTAAATCCATATATCAACTAAATTTGCATAAAAATAAAGAAAAGTAACAGCTCTCCCCATCACTTTATCAATCTTTGAAAAAAGTATCCAATTTTAAGTATTAAAAAGTTAGATATTGGAATTGAAAGCGGGTTAAAATATGCTGTTTGATGGTCACAAAATATTAAAAAATAAAACTTATTAGTCGCAAGTGCAGGTTTCCAGACAATCTACAATCCGACTCAAAACATCATATTTGAGGTAATAATAAGTATTCTTTCCTTCGCGCTGAGAACACAGCACTCCTTTGTCTTTCAAAATTCCTAAATGGTGAGAAGTAGTTGATTGCTCGATATTTAGCAACTCATGAATCTCTGTAACAGTGCGTTTCTTGCCACCCTCCAAATGCTTTAATATGGCAATTCGCATAGGGTGAGCCATTGCTTTTAGCATGCTCGCTGCAACTTCCAGTCGCTCAACATTTAACTCCTTGATTTCTACCATTTCTGTAATCTTAATGATACAAATATATAAATATTTGATAAGATCAAATTATCCGGCTACTCAAAACATATTATAGTTACTGTGTGTTAAACATTTTTTATGATTTCTACTTCGTATTAGCAGAAATTGTTTTATGTTCGTTTAGTAATATTAACCGGGGCAATCCAATTAATGTCGATTATAAACAAGATAAAAAAGCCGATAGAGCAAGATTTAAAAGACTTTGAACCCTACTTTAAAAAATCTCTGCAAAGCGATATTCCGCTTTTAGCGACCGTTTTAAATTTTTTATACCGTACTAAAGGAAAGCAGCTTCGACCGATGTTTGTCTTTCTTTCGGCCAAATTACACGGAGATTCAAACGAATTTACCAAGCTTGCAGCCTGTTCTGTTGAATTGTTGCACACGGCAACTCTAGTTCACGATGACGTGGTTGATGAATCGTACGAACGACGAGGATCATTCTCTGTAAAAGCTTTGTGGAAAAACAAGCTGGCCGTTTTAGTTGGCGATTATATTTTAGCGAAAGGCTTACTGCTTCAGCTTGAAAACAAAAAATACAATTTTCTTCACCTTATTTCCAGGGCTGTTCAGGACATGAGCGAAGGCGAAATCCTACAAATGAAAAAAAGCCGTAAGCTGGATATTGACGATGAAACTTATTTCGAAATCATCCGCAAAAAAACAGCTTCGCTTATCGCCACCAGCATGGCTATTGGTGCCGCATCAACAACTGACAATGAAGAGATAGTAGAGAAAATGTACCGGATTGGACAAGATGCCGGAATTGCGTTCCAGATTAAAGACGATATTTTTGATTACCAAGCCAAAGGAAGCATCGGGAAGCCTATCGGAAACGACATTAAGGAAAAGAAAATTACACTTCCACTTTTACATGTTTTAAATACCGCCGACCGTAGCGAGCGAAAACGAATACTGCGACTGGTAAAACACAAAAACAAAAACACCAAAGTTGTTAAAGAGCTGATTCAACTGGTAATTGACCGTGGCGGACTGGATTACGCCGAGAAACGAATGGAAGAGTTTAAAAACAAAGCCGTTACTGCTCTCGAGGAATTTCCCGAATGCGAAGCCCGCGATTCACTGGTAGAGCTAATGAATTATATTACAACCCGAAAAAAATAACTAGTGTCATGTCAAGTATTAAATGGCCGGTACGTCATTTCGAACTTGTTTCGGAATCTCTGTTATTTAAAGGATGCTGAAATAAATTCAGCATGACGAAACGAGGTTTCACGGTTGACAAGACACTAGTTAGAAAGTGTGAGATAGTACCCGTTGTGCTTGCGCATATTCAGAACATGGCTATCATCAAAAATCAGGTATTGCCCTTTAATACCGGCTAAAGTACCCTCTATTTCAGGTAATTTGTCAAACCCAATGCTTTTAATTTTTTCGGGGTATTTTTGTACCGGGTAAATTATCTCAGTCACGTCGTTATTGTCATCAAAATATTTTCTCAATTCAGACGGAAGTAACTCAGAAACTCTTTTCTTTTCAGCAATCAGGTCGAAATCTTTCAATATTTCATTTTTCAGCATTGCCCGCCAGTTGGTTTTGTCGGTAAAATAGGTTTTCAGAAAAACTTCAATTACACCGGCAATATGGCGGTTAGGCGTTTGTGCCAGTTTAATGGCATAACTTGCCCCCTGATCAATCCAACGAGTTGGAATTTGGTGATTACGGGTAACACCTACTTTCACTTCGCTCGACACAGCCAGATAAACATAATGATCGATTAAATCGTGTTTTTCAGCCCATTCAATATCTCGTGCAATACCAAAATGCGATTTCGACAGCTCGGGACGCATAATTGATTCGCTGGCTTCGGGTGCGGTTTGCAAACAATTGTAACAAAAGCCTTGTCCAAACGAAGTCTTGGTTTGTTTTCCACATGAAACACAATTTATTTGCCCAGCAAAATTCATGTTAATCTTCGATCCGATCAGTTCATTCATATTAACCAGATTTTCGCCCATTACCAAAGAATATTTAACCGGCGAATCCAGTTCTGTTTTCATTTTGCGGATGTTTCCTTCGTATTGCATAAAAAAGAGTTTTGTTGTTTAACATGAAAACCAATTAAAAGTTGGCTCGCACAATGTGGATTTATAGTGTTTCGTCGTTTGCTACGCCCATAACGCCAAGGAATAACAACTTTGCTGCATCTTCCATAATCTCGGGGGTCAGCACATTGGTTTTATCGCGCGGATCGTGGTAATAAACCGGAAATACTGAATTCCGGGTCCACAAACCAAAGGTTTTAATTCCTGCATTTTCAAAATTAGATTCATCAGATCGTGGCCGGCCATAATTTTGACGCCACTCTGAAGCCTGCATTTCACGGTGAATATAGTTGTTATTGGCGTTTTCTAAATGTTTAAACAGCTTTGCGTGTGTTTTTCCGTTAGCCACATAAAAAGATGTGCCGTTTCCAACCATATCCAAATTTATCATTAAAACCGTTTTATCTATCGGAAACAACGGATGATCAGCATAAAATTTACTACCATACAAACCACATTCTTCTCCTCCTAGCAAAACAAACAACACTGAACGCTTTGGCTTTATTTCCGAACTGGCAAAAGCTTTTGCTGCACCCATTATATCCGAAACTCCGGAAGCATTATCCAAAGCACTTGGAAAAACCACATCGCCCATAATTCCCTGCCCGTCGAGGTGGCCACCTATAATAATCACCTCGTTTTTTAACACCGGATCCGATCCTTCAACCATGCCCACAACATTGCATGCCTGCGCATCCGGAAAATACTTTGTTTCGGCTGTAATTTTAACTTTCTGTTCTGGTTTAAGTGCAAACGAAGGTACTTCCTGATTTTTCAGTTGCTCTCTGATTTGTCCATAATCTTTACCTGCGTCAGCCATAATCTGTGCAACAATTTTGGGCTCAACATGCGCATAAATAAAATTATCGAGATGAACCGTATTCGGATTGGCAATTTTACTTGCATAAATCATTCCTGCAGCACCATGTTCCACTGTATTTCTGAACTTATAACGATGGTAAGCATAAGGTGTCCACTTCCCCAGATTAGGATCATTTTTTGTGTAAGGTGTACCGGTTTCAAGAATAATAATCTTGCCTTTTACATCAACATTTTTATAATCATCGTAATCTAGTTCAGGCGCTGTAATTCCATATCCCACATAAACCAATTCGGCTTCTAATGTTCCACTATCGGAATTTGAGCCGGGTAAATAGTCTTCAGGAAACTTTAATTTGCGCTTTTCATTTCCATTTACATAAACTACTTCGCCCAACGACAATACATCGGAATATTCATTCGGAAAATACTGAAAAAAACTACCGCTGTTTGCAGGTTTTAAGCCCCATTCTTCAAATTTCGACGCACACCATTTTGCCGCTTCCATATATTCAGGCGATCCGGATAAGCGGCCTTCATATTTGTCAGAGCTCAACTCTTTAGCAAAGTCCAGAATCTCGTGACTTGAAATCGAATGAAATGTTTTCAGTAACTCAACATCACTATCTGTTTTTTGAGAAAAAGCTACAGAAGAACCAATAAGCAGAACTATGCCCGCACAAAGCAAATTCAGTTTCATTTTAAAAATTTATTTGAAGCACTTAAAATTAAAACTTTTTAGAGGCAGCCTTTCTTAAAATTGAAAAACTTGAATTGATAAGCTGAAAAACAGAAAGCAGAATTGCCGTAATCAACTGGTTTACAACACAAATTTCAACCTCAGAAAGATTTTACTTTATCCGCCTATTTCTGTCCTTATTTCATAAGAAGTAAAGATTTTTTCTGCCAGTAACAAATCCTCATCTGCAGGTTCAGCCATTTCAAACTCGTTGTACTTGGTGCCTAGTTTTTCATATTTATGAGCAGCAATATTGTGGTAAGGCAACAGGTTTACCAGTGGCTTTTTGCCCGACAAAGTTGCAACAAACCTGGCCATTTCAGACAACTCATTTTCGTCGGTATTCACATTCTTTATGAGTGGAACCCGGATATTAATGTCGGTACCAGTTTTTGCCAGTGCTTTCAAATTTGCAAGAATAAGTTTATTGTCTTTTCCTGTCCATTTTTTATGCTGATCAGAATCCATCAATTTTAAATCAAACAAAAATAAATCGGTATGTTTTGCTACCTCCAGCAAGGTATTTTCTGAAGAATATCCACAAGTATCTACTGCTCGATGCAATCCTTTTTCGCCACATTTCTTCAACATTTCTATCAAAAAATCAGCATACATCAATGGTTCGCCACCAGAAAAAGTGACGCCACCTGCAGATTGATCAATATGTATTCGCTCGCGCTCGATAAGTTGCATCAATTCTTCAGGCTGGTAAACTCTGCCCGACATTTCTATAGCTTTTGTAGGACAAGCATCAGCACACAAACCGCAGAGCGTACATTTATCACCGTCAGTAACAATTCCTTCGAGGGTTAATTTCAAGGCATTTTCGGGACAAATTTCAATACAATCTTGTGCTCCAATACATTTAGACGCGGTGTACAATTTCTGCAAACCGGGAAGCTGACTTTCGGGATTGTGGCACCACTTACAGCGCAAGGGACAACCTTTAAAATAAATGGCTATCCGTATTCCGGGTCCATCGCTTATAGCGTAGCGTTTTATATCGAAAATTAAAGGAATCATAACTACAACACCTCATTTTCTGTTCGGTCGATAATCTCTTGCTGCAAATCGGCATTCATATCATTAAAATAATCGCTGTAACCGGCCATCCTAACCAGCAAATCTTTATAATCTTCAGGACAAGCTTGAGCGGCTAAAAGCGTTGCAGTATCAACCACATTAAACTGAATATGATGACCTCCGAGCGCAAAATAACTACGAATAAGATGGCCAAGTTTTTCCATGTCTTTTTCACGCTTCAACAAGCTCGGAACAAAGCGGAGGTTAAGCAACGTTCCTCCCGATTTTGTTTGATTGAGCTTACCAAGCGAACGAATTACATTGGTTGGCCCGTGAGTATCGCAACCATGAGAAGGCGAAGTTCCATCGGAAATAGATTTCCCCGAAAAACGGCCATTGGGCGTAGCTCCCAGAACCAAACCAAAATAAACATGGCAGGTAGTAGATAGCATATTCAAATGAAAAACCTCGCCTTTGGTATTTGGTTTTCCTTCGATAGCTGCCAGTAAATCGTTGTATACCTGCAAGGCAATTGAATCAGCATATTCATCGTCGTTTCCAAAAAACGGTGTGCGGTTTAAAATCCGCTGACGCAGCACTTCCTTTCCTTCGTAATTTTTTGCAATTGCACAAAGTAGCGTCTCCATCGAAAATGTTTTTTCCTCAAAAACATGCTTTTTTATTACCGAAAGGCTGTCGGTTACCGTTCCCAAACCCGTGCACTGAATATAATTGGTATTGTAGCGTGGACCTCCGTTGTAATAGTCTTTTCCTTTTGAAATGCAGTCGTCAATTACCACCGAAAGAAATGGTGCCGGCGCATATTTGGCAAACATTTGATCGATGTAATTACTTACCCTAACTTTCTGATCGACAACAAAATTCAGCTGCTTCAGAAACGCATTGTACAATTCTTCGTAACTTTTAAATACTTTGGGGTCTCCGGTTTCAATTCCGGCAACTTTTCCGCTTAGCGGATCAATTCCATTATTCAGCGTTATTTCCAATATTTTCGGAACATTTAAATACCCGGTTAAAAGGTAGGCTTCTTTTCCAAAAGCCCCTACTTCAATACACCCGCTGCAACCGCCTTCGCACGCATCCTGCAACGTTTTCCCTTGATTCAGCAGTTCCTGAATATAAACATCGGGATTAAAAACAGAAGGATAACCGTGCCCCTGGCGGATCAACTTCACCGCTGCATTTAAAAATTTATCGGGAGTATTTTTGCTGATATGAACCGAATTTCCGGGCTGCAAAATGTGCAACTCTTCAATTACCTCCAGCATAATGTACGAAACTTCGCTTACACCGTCGGTTCCATCGGGTTTAAGGCCACCAATATTTATGTTAGTAAAGTCGTTGTAGGTTCCGCTTTCGCGTGCTGTAATTCCCACTTTGGGTGGCGCCGGATGATTATTTACTTTTATCCAGAAACAGCTGATTAACTCTTTGGCTTCATCTCTGGAAAGTGTTCCTTCAGCAATCTCTTTCTCGTAAAAAGGTGTTAAGTGTTGATCGAAATGCCCCGGATTCATTGCATCCCAACCGTTCAATTCGGTTACTGTTCCCAAATGCACAAACCAATACATTTGAATAGCCTCACACATGTTTCGAGGAGCATTGGCCGGAACCCATCGGCAAACTTCAGCAATTCGTTTTAATTCTTTTATTCGTATTGAATCTGTCTCGTTTTCAGCCATTTGTTCTGCCAGTTCAGCATGACGTTCAGCAAAAACAATAACTGCATCGCACGAAATATCCATTGCTTTCAGTTCTTCAAGTTTACCGGTGGCTTCGGGATCATTCAGAAAATCCAATTGCTGAATTTTCTCGTTAATTTCCCTTTTAAAATCGAGCATTCCCTTTTGGTAGATCTTTCCATCCAGTGCGGTGTGCCCAGGTGCACGCTGTTCCATAAACTCGGTAAAAACACCTGCTTCGTAAGCACGTTTCCATTCTTCCGGAACATGGCTAAAAATACGTTCGCGCATGGTGCGTCCCTGCCAATATGGAATTACATCTTTTTCATAAGTATCAATGTCTTGCTGAGAAATTGAGTAAAGCTGCTGATCGCGGGTATTTAACACCTGAAAATCGTCTACACTGTGGCAGGTTAATTCAGGAAAAGTTGGTACAGATTTCGGATATGGGCCTCGTTCGCCAACAATCAACTCATCACTACCAATATAAATGGTTTTCTGTTTACAAATTTCAAGAAAATTCTTCGCCCGCATTACCGGCTCTGAATATTTTCCGTTGTTTTTTTTGTAAAAACGGGTTGTAATTAAAGCCCGTTCTACTGAAAGTGATTCCTGAGTTTCGACACTTTGTTTACGCAAGCACTGAATACGTTTGTTCATGCCCGGAACCGAAGTTTTCTTTGGATTGTAAAAATTACCCTCGGTGCCTGCCGCGCGTTCCGGCGACTTTATTGCAATCGTTGACATAATACAATAAGTAAATTGATTTTTGTTTTTTAAAAGAATTGAATGGGTGAGTAAGAATGGTATCAAATATACAAGATCCAGCATTCAAATAAACACCGGTAGGTGATCAGTAAATTCGAGAAATGCTGTTTGATTTCCATTTTTGTATTCGCGTTGAGTAAAACAAAGATAATAAAAAGAAGAAAGGGCAGTTCAACAACTGCCCTTTTACTAATGTTAACCCCCAAACACACATCGTGCTGAACGCACGATTGTACAAAGGAACAAAAAAGTTCGGAGTTATCAAATTTTTGGAAAAAATAAATTGGAAAAATTAAGACATGGTTTATGACACGTATGTAGTATATAAACAAATGTTCATTCTTGTTTATCTTGAAATTATCTTACTGAAATACTAATGTAAATAGCTTGTAATAAACCAAAAACAAAATTCCATAAAAACATATACAGATATATCTATTTGTAAATTAATATTCTGCATTACACAGCATTGATTCTGTAATAATTTGCATTTTTTCTAAGCAAAAAAGTCAAAACAGTAATGTTAATTTTCGGACTAAATTTCCAAATTTTCGAAAACTTAAGACATCAGAAAGGGTGAACGGCGAGGTTGGATGCTTGTTCAGAGCATATGTCACAACAAAAAAAGGAACTCAAAAAACAAGTTCCTTTTTAAAATTTGTAGTCCCGACGGGAATCGAACCCATATCTACAGTTTAGGAAACTGCTATTCTATCCGTTGAACTACGGGACCAAATCGGCGCAAAAATATACAAAATGCGCTTCTCCGGCAAATCAAGTGATAATTATAGCTTAATGTCGATCGTATAAGCCCTCTTCTTTCCATCGGATTCATTATCTTTGCCCCTCATTTAAACATCGGATAATGTTAGATAAAATCAAAGCATTACAAGAAGAGATCGACAAAATTGTAGCTTCAAGTAAAGAAGAAGTTGAAGAGTTACGCATAAAATATATCAGTAAGAAAGGGCAAATAACCCAGCTGTTTAGCGACTTTAAAAATGTTCCGCCAGAGCAAAAAAAGGAGGTTGGTCAAGCCATTAACACCCTTAAGAATTTTGCGTTAGAGAAAATTAATTCGCTGAAAGATAGTTTCGAAAATCAAGGAGATGATAAGTCGGGTCTTGATTTAACAATGCCTGGCGAATCGATGAAACTGGGTACCCGCCATCCACTTTCACTAGTAAAAAACGAGATTATTGGCATTTTTGGCCGTCTTGGTTTTACGGTTGCCGAAGGCCCGGAAATTGAAGACGACTGGCACGTATTTTCTGCATTGAATTTCCCACCTGAGCATCCGGCGCGTGACATGCAGGATACTTTTTTTATCGAAAAAGATCCCGATGTTTTATTACGCACGCATACCTCAAGCGTTCAGATTCGTGTGATGGAAAGAACACAACCGCCAATTCGTGCCATTTTCCCTGGCCGGGTATTTAGAAATGAAGCAATTTCTGCACGTTCACACTGTATTTTCCACCAGATAGAAGGCTTGTATGTAGATGAAAACGTTTCGTTTGCCGACCTAAAACAAACACTTCTGCAATTTGCAAAAGAGTTGTTTGGCGAAGACACAAAAATCCGCCTGCGCCCTTCGTATTTCCCATTTACAGAACCAAGTGCCGAAATGGACGTGAGTTGTTCTATATGCGGTGGCAAAGGATGTAACGTTTGTAAATACACCGGCTGGCTCGAAATATTGGGCTGTGGAATGGTTGATCCAAACGTATTGGAGCTTTGCAATATCGATAGTAGAAAATATACCGGATTTGCTTTCGGAATGGGAATAGAACGTATTACAATGCTACGCTACGGTATTAAAGATATCCGACATTTCTTCGAAAACGACGTACGTTTTCTGAAACAATTTGAGTCGGCTACTTAATACGATTAAAAAACAATTTTATAATGATTAAAAAGTTAACCTTATCAACACTGGTATTATTGTGCCTGTTTACCATATCATTTGCTCAAGAAACAACAAAACGTCAGGCTGTTTACACCGAATTAGGCGGTGCCGCAGTACTCGGATCGGTAAACTACGATTTCAGGTTTAAACCCGGAAACGACGGACTGGGTGCCCGTGTGGGGTTTGGCTATGTTCCCGACGTACTCGTTTTGCCCCTAGAACTAAACGGTTTGATTGGAAAAAACAAAGTTGCTTTTGAATATGGTGCAGGAATTTCTGTTGCCTGGTTTACGGACGAACAAAACACAGGAAACCAAACTTTCAGAAGCGACGATTCTCGCTTAGGATTCATTTATCACGGAAAAGTAGGTATCCGGCTAACACCTCTCGACAATGGTTTCTTCTTTAATTTCAATTGTACTCCCCTAATTAATACTGAAGAAACAAGGCTCTGGTTTGGAATCGGACTGGGATATTCCTGGCATTGATTTCTTCTTTATTTGTATAAAAAACGCAACTATCAGATTAACAACAATTTAACATTCGGCATAATTAACACATGTTAAAAAGCATATGTCGTTTAGATGCCCTATCTTTGCAGCATACTTTTTGGTATTTTATTTATTTTTAAACAGAAAAGAAAACAAATCCGGAAACTTTGAGTTTTAAATACCGGAAGACAAACAGAAACAAATGGAAACACAAACAAATCAGAACCAGATCGTTATAAAAACCGATCCTGCGAATGAGAAAAAAATGTTGCCATTGAATATGATGTTCACACTGGCAGCAGGTGCAATTGCCGGAATGGCAATGATCTTCGTACTCTTTTGGGGTGCAGAAAAATTACTCGGAATGTAATAAATGTAGTTATACAAATGAAAAGCAGGCCAATTAGCCTGCTTTTTTTATGTCTGCTAAATAAATATAAATCAACTTCTTAATACATCTTCTATCATTTTTAACTCTTCGTCAAAAAATGATAATTTCTGCAAAGTTTCTACGTTTTGTTCAACCTGTCTCACCGAGCTTGCGCCAATTAAAACTGATGTTATTCGCCTATCACGTAACACCCAGGCTAATGCCATTTGTGCTAACGATTGCCCTCGCTGTTCGGCAATTTTATTCAATTGAACAATTTTATCATGCGCCGAATCAACATGTTCCTTCTTCAAAAAAACCTCACGGGCTGCCCTTGATCCTTCAGGAATACCGTTTAAATATTTATTGGTAAGCAAGCCTTGCGCCAATGGAGAAAATGGAATACAGCCAATGCCTTCCTGCTCCAACACATCGAGTAATTCATCTTCCACCCAACGCTCAAACATCGAGTATTTGGGTTGATGGATCAGGCACGGCGTCCCCAATTCCTTGAGTATTTTAGAAGCTTCACGAGCCATATCCGACGGATAATTTGAGATGCCAACATAAAGCGCCTTACCCGATCGAACTGCACGGTCGAGTGCCATCATTGTTTCTTCAAGCGGCGTATCAGGATCGGGTCTGTGTGAATAAAATATATCTACATATTCCAATCCCATTCGTTTCAGACTTTGGTCGAGACTAGCCAACACGTATTTTCTACTCCCCCACTCTCCGTAAGGTCCTGGCCACATTAAATAACCTGCCTTTGATGAAATAATCAACTCATCGCGATAAGCTGAAAAATCCTGTTTCAAAATTTTTCCAAAGTTTTCTTCTGCCGACCCGGGAGGAGGCCCATAATTATTAGCCAAATCAAAATGTGTAATGCCAAGATCGAAAGCCCGATGTAACATCGCACGCCCGTTTTCCAATACGTCTATACCTCCGAAATTATGCCACAAACCCAACGAAACAGCCGGGAGCTTTAATCCCCATTTTCCGCATCGGTTGTATTTCATCTCGTCGTAACGACGCTCGTCTGCCAAATAAGTCATAACTTTTCTATTAATTATTGTTTTAAAGTTAATGATTTTGGGGGCTCAATAAAGTCAAAATACACTTTCATTGTTAGTAGATTCAAATTCTTGATCGAATTCGTGCAATTTCATTAATTTTGACCAAGATTAATTAATTATGGAACAATACAGTACTCGTCAAAATAAAATATCGCGTTTAATTCAGCGAGAAATGGCAGACATTCTTTTAAAACTGAATAAAGATAGATTTTCAGGAAAACTAATAAGTGTTAGCCAGGTTAGGGTAACAAAAGATATGGGAATAGCCCGTATTTATCTGAGTATTTTCCCTTCAGAGTTTTCAAAAGAAATTGTCGAAGAAATAAAACTAATTACCAGTCAAATACGAGGTGAACTGGGGCGAAAAGTAGGCAAAAGTTTACGCGTTATTCCTGAATTGGAATTTTACATTGATGACAGCCTTGATTACATCGATAATATCGACAAGTTGCTGGATTCGTAGGTCAATAATTCGATAGACTTTTCGTTCTAACTCAAATCAAACGCGTTGAATTTACCGTTTTACATTGCCAAACGTTACCTGGTTTCGAAAAAGAAGCAGAATATTATTAATATAATATCTGGAATTTCTATGGCTGGAATTGTCGTGGGAACGATGGCCGTAATCATTATCATTTCGGTAATGAATGGTTTTACGCAACTAATCGGTGTTTTTTACAGCGACTTTGATCCCGACCTTAAAATTACTCCGGTTGAGGGAAAAATGTTCGACCAATCGCTTGTTAATACTCAGGAAATAAAAAATATAGATGGCGTTATTCATTACGCCGAGGTTATTGAAGAAGTAGCCATGCTAAAGTACGGTAAGCAACAATATCCGGCAACAGTAAAAGGCGTTCCTGATAATTATCCGGAGTATACTAATATCAATAATCTTCTGATTGAAGGTGAATATTACCTTGAAAAAGAGGGAATTGATTATACTGTGGTTGGACGTGGAGTTGCAAATTACCTCAGAGTTGGAGTTTCTTTTTTAGATCCGATACAGATTTATGTTCCTAAAAAAGGAAAGCAAGTATCAATAAACCCTTCTCGGTCAATAAATTACGATTATGCCTTTCCTTCAGGTGTTTTTGCTGTTTTGGAAGATATTGATGCACAGTATATTCTTGTTTCGGATAAGTTTGCCGCCGAACTTTTTGAATCTGGAAATCAAATATCGGCTATAGAACTGGATTTAAACGATGACGCCAATGTTGAAAAGATTCAGAGCCAGATACAAGAAATTGTTGGTAAAAGGTTTCACGTGAAAAATAAGGAACAGCAGCATGATCTGATTTTCAAAACCATGAAATCGGAAAAATGGGCCGTGTACTTTATCCTGGTATTCATATTACTGCTAGCATCAGGAAATATGATTGGCAACCTTACAATGCTGTATATCGACAAAAAAGAAGATATTTCTATCCTCCGAAGCATGGGCATGTCGATAGAAAAAATTAACCGCATATTTTTGTACGAAGGCTGGCTAATTTCGCTTTTAGGCGGCATTATAGGAACCATTTTAGGAGTGTTTGTTTGCTGGCTGCAAATCCGTTTCGAACTAATAAAACTACCCGGAGCAAACGATTCTTTTGTAATATCAGCCTACCCCGTTCAACTCATGCTTTTCGATATTTTACTTGCCTTTGCTGCTGTTCTCGGAATTGGATTCCTTGCATCGTGGTACCCGGTAAAATTTATATCCGTAAAAGAAACATCTTCTTCAAATATCAATTAACTGATTTTAGTTAGAATTTCGCCCCCTAATTTGTTATAACTTGCAGCAAAATTAGTGGTTAAAAGCACCTGCTTTTAGAATTGTTCCACATGAAACGCCCTGTTAAAAAGTATCATAAATATGGTGAATCAAAAAGAACAAATTCTTTCTGCTAATTGACTAATCTTTTTGAACAAACAACTAAAACGAGAACAAATAAGCTTTATAGAAAAATTAAATATTCACCCAAAATAACGTACTGGAAATGAAGGCAATTGTAAAAAGTAAGCCCGAGAAAGGATTATGGATGGAAGAAGTTCCAATTCCGAAACCGGGTCCTAATGATATTCTCTTGAAGGTTAAAAAATCGGCAGTTTGTGGTACCGATCTTCATATTTACAAATGGGACGAATGGGCACAACGAACCATAAAAACTCCCGTTATTATCGGGCACGAATATATGGGAACTGTTGTTGAAGTTGGTTCTGAGGTGGATCGGGTACAAGTAGGCGAGCGGGTAACCGTTGAAGGCCATATTTCCTGTGGATTCTGCCGAAATTGCCGTCGGGGAAGACAACACATTTGCGACAATACTGTTGGCATTGGCGTTCAACGCGACGGAGGATTTGCTGAATATATTGCAGTGCCTGCAAAAAATGTCTTGCACATTGACGAGCGTATTTCAGATGAAATGATGGCCATTATGGATCCGCTGGGCAATGCCACTCACACCGCACTTTCGTTTCCTCTATTAGGAGAAGATGTGTTAATTACAGGCATTGG
Organism: uncultured Draconibacterium sp.; assembly: GCA_963677455.1. Lineage (GTDB taxonomy): Bacteria > Bacteroidota > Bacteroidia > Bacteroidales > Prolixibacteraceae > Draconibacterium. The sequence continues at coordinate 5,074,000 of OY781971.1, read as the reverse complement.
TGGGCCAATTGGAGCAATGGCAGCCGCTATTTGTAAATTTGCCGGGGCCCGTAATATTATTGGTACCGATTTGAGCAAATACAGGCGTGATTTAGCCCGAAAAATGGGTGCTACAAGAGTTGTCGATCCAACTAAAGAAAGTATAGTAGAAGCCATGAAAGTGCATAATATGGTTAGCGGATTCGATATCGGTCTGGAATGTTCCGGATCCCCAATTGCTTTTAACGACATGGTAAACCACATGTACAACGGCGGAAAAATCAGTCTTCTCGGCCTGCTTCCTGACAGCACTCAAATAAACTGGAGTAAACTAATATTTAAAGGATTAACTTTAAAAGGAATCTACGGAAGAGAAATGTACGAAACCTGGTACCACATGGAAATGATGCTTACTTCAGGATTGGACATTTCGCCAATTATCACACATCGTTTTAAAGCTGATGATTTCCAGCAAGCATTTGATATTATGGAAACAGGCGATGCCGGAAAGATAATTTTGGAGTGGGAATAGACCTGTTCCACGTGAAAAAAATCACATAAGAGTATTTTATATTAAGGGTTTCATGCAAATGAAGCCCTTCTTTATTATTTTATATACGATTGCGTATATTGCACTAAGTTTAAACAAAATAGAATTGAAACAGGGCCTCGTCATAAAATCAACCGGAAGCTGGTACACAGTGGAAGACGAAAACGGAAATACTTTTGAATGCAAAATCAAAGGTAAATTCCGCATAAAAGGGATTAAGAATACGAATCCTATTGCTGTTGGCGATCGTGTTAATTTTTCACTCCAAAATGTTTCCGCTGATGAAAACGAAGCCCAGGTTGGCTTAATAACAGCCATTTCAGAGCGTAAAAACTATATCATACGCCGTTCTATCAATTTATCAAAACAAGCGCATATAATCGCTGCAAATATCGATCAGGCGGTGTTGGTGGCTACACTCAACTTCCCCATCACTACAACTACGTTTATCGATCGATATCTTGCATCAGCAGAAGCATACCGCATACCCGTTCTTATTGTATTTAACAAAATTGACCGCTACAATCGTGAGCATTTAAGTCGTTTGGAAGAAATAAAAAGCCTGTATGAAAGCATTGGGTACAAATGCATTATTACTTCCGCTAAAACCGGCGAAGGTTTGGACGATTTGAAAAAGGCTCTGCAAAACAAATCTAACGTAGTAAATGGCCATAGCGGTGTAGGAAAATCTACGCTTATCAATAAACTTGAACCAGGGCTTAATCTTAAAACGAAAGAGATATCCGATTCACATAAAACCGGAAAACACACCACCACCTACTCTGAGCTCTTTAAATTGAATTTTGGAGGTTACATTATCGATACACCGGGAATAAAAGCATTCGGCGTATTGGAAATGGAGCCCTGGGAAATTTCACATTATTTTGTCGAAATTTTTAAGATTTCAGAAAACTGCCAGTACAATAACTGTTCACATACACACGAACCCGGTTGCGCAGTAAAACATGCAGTTGAAAATGGAGAAATTGCTTTAAGCAGATTTACGAGCTATTTGGGTTTATTGGAAAGTGACGATAAGTATCGACCGGCTTTTTAAATTCGATCGATAATTTCTATGAAGCCGATTCGATGAAGCCTCCACCTACTAATCTTGTTCCATCATAAAAAACAGCTGTTTGTCCGGGCGAAATCATAGCCTCAGATTTTAATAATTCGACCTTAGCCCTTGTCTCGTCTAAAATATGCAATCTACAGGGCGTTTCCTGAAGCCTGTATCGCACCTTAACTATCAATTCCAAATCACGATCAAAAACCTCATTATCAGAGAAATAATAGTTTGATATTTCAATATGATTTCGGTACAAATCCTCGTATTTTGCCAACACAATTTCGTTAGCATCTAGACGAATTTCAGCTACAAAGAGTGGAAAATTCAGATTTAATCCCAATCCACGACGTTGTCCGATGGTATAATTGGTAATTCCGGTATGCCGTCCTAAAACTTCACCATTATGATAAACAAAGTTCCCAGGTTTTGAACTTATGCTATTTTTATTTAGAAAACTCCGGTAATCTTTTCCTTCAATAAAGCACACTCCAAGACTATCTTTTTTTACCGACAATTTTTCGTGCCCATACTTTTGTGCTAATCTTCTTATTTCCTTTTTATGAAATTCACCCAATGGAAAAATTAGCCGATCCAGAATTCTTCGCTCCAAACCCCAAAGAAAAAATGTTTGATCTTTTTCGGGATCATCTCCTTGATATAAATATTTTTTATCCTTATAAAATCCGGTTTTTACATAATGCCCGGTTGAAATTAAAACACAATCAAACTTATCGGCATACTCTTCCAAGTACTTAAATTTAACCTTGGGATTACAATATGCACAAGGAAATGGAGTTCGTCCTTTTAAATACTCATAAACGAAATAACGAATAACAACAGTTTCAAATTCTACTCTTAGATCAATTACATGATGTTCTATTTCCAATCTCCGGGCAAGCTCGCGCGCTTCGTCTACAAAATGATGACCAGATCCGTCGGCTCCACTAAAAATGAAAGTTATACCAATAACTTCGTAGCCCTGCTCTTTCAATAATAGCGCAGACATAGAACTATCAACTCCCCCACTCATTCCCAACAAAACTCTATTTTTGTGCGCCACTTTTATTAAAATGATTAAATACGATTTGTGCTTTAGATTTTCCAACAACAGCAGATAGAGACTCTGTACTTTGTGTTTGAATATTCTTTACCGATTTAAAATGCCTTAAAAGCTTCTCCATCGTTTTCTCTCCTATTCCGGGAATAGAATTTAATTCAGATGAAATAAAGCTACCGGAACGCTTATTTCTATGAAATGTAATTCCAAACCGATGGGCTTCATCTCTAAGTTGCTGTATAATTTTCAGTGATTCGGAACTTTTATTAATATATAACGGAACAGAATCGCCCGGAAAATAGATTTCTTCTAATCGTTTTGCAATACCAATAATAGTAATCTTTCCCCTTAAATTCAGCTTATCCAGTGCTTTTACGGCAGAACCCAATTGTCCTTTACCACCATCAACTACAATTAGTTGTGGTAGCGGTTTCTCTTCCTCCAACTGACGTTTATACCTCCGATAAACGACCTCTTCCATAGAAGCAAAATCGTTGGGTCCTTCAACTGTTTTTATATTATAATGTCGATAATCGCGCTTTAACGGCCGTGCATTTTTAAATACCACACAAGCTGCCACGGGGTGTGATCCTTGCAGATTACTATTATCGAAACATTCTATTCTTTCAGGTAATTCCTTTAGTTGAAGGTCCTTTTTAATCGTCTCTAAAATACGATCTGAACGTTGTTGAGGGTTCTTTAAAACAGTCTGTTTCTCCTTTTCAAGTCTATAATACTTTGCATTTCGCTGAGATAAATCCAACAATTGCCTCTTATCCCCTTTTTTTGGAACTCTAAAAGTTATATTCTCAATAACATTTTCGATTTTAAAAGGCACCAAAATTTCCTTTGCATTGCTAAAAATCTTTTGACGAATATCAACGATACCAGCTAAAAGTAGCTCTTCCCTCGTTTCATCAAGCCCCTTTTTTATTTCTAAGGTAAAGGTTTGGATAATCGCACCTTTTATAATTTTCAGATAATTAATAAACGCAAAATTTTCGTCTTCATCTATTGCAAAAACATCTACATCAGTAATTACTGGAGATACAACAGTAGAGCGGCTTTGATAACGTTTTAGAGAATCATATTTCTCCTTTATTTTTATTGCCTCTTCAAACTCAAGGTTCGCAGACTTTTCGTGCATTATCCGCTCTAAATGCTTAATTACTCCTGAAACATTTCCCTTTAAAATATCAGTTATATCCTGTATACCCTGATCATATTTTTCTTTGGAAACAAGACCTTCACAAGGACCTTCGCAATTACCAATATGATATTCCAAACAAACTTTAAACTTGCCTGAACGTATATTTTCGTCAGACAGATTAAACTTGCAATTACGCAACTTGTACTCTGTTTTAAACAGATCCAGCAGTGTTTGTACAGTATAAATAGAAGTATACGGACCAAAATATTTAGAGCCGTCTCGTATTAAATTTCGGGTTTTAAAAACTCTCGGAAAAGACTCATTCTTTATACAAATCCAAGGATAGCTTTTATCGTCTTTCAGTCGAATATTGTAACGTGGCTGATACTTTTTAATAAGATTGTTTTCCAACAAAAGAGCATCTTGCTCACTCTGAACAACCATGTGCCTTATATCGACAATATTTCTTACCAACAAGGCGGTTTTACGGTGCTCATGTTGCTTTGAAAAATATGAAGAAACCCGCTTCTTCAAATCCTTGGCCTTACCTATATAAATAATATTATTTGAGTTGTCGAAAAACTGATAAATCCCCGGCTGATGTGGCAATACAGCAATCAGGGACTTTAAATAATCAATATTACTATTTATGGTTTTATACTTCAACTACTTAGTTATATTTTACCAAAACATGTGTTTCGTGTGCTTTGATAACCTGTTTATTTGGCGTATCAATAAACTCCAAATCACAAATAAAACTAAAATAAATATTCTTAACCCCACACTTCTGCGCCAATTTTAATGCTGCTAAAGCGGTCCCTCCGGTAGCTAATAAATCATCATGTATAAGTACTACATCATCAGAAGACAATGCATCAGAATGCATCTCTACAACATCAGTCCCATACTCCAACTCATACGTTTCCTGTAAAATATCACAAGGCAATTTTCCTTTTTTACGAACTGGCACAAAACCAGCATCCAACTCATTTGCAACTGCTCCTCCAAACACAAAACCACGAGCTTCTAAGCCTACAACCTTTGTAATTCCGTACGATTTAAACTTATCTACAATAGAGCTGGTAACAAATCTAACTGCATCCTTATTTAAAAATAAGGTTGTGATATCCTTAAAACTAATTCCCTCTTTCGGGTAATCAGGAATTTCTCTGATCTCTTTTTTTAAATCCATTTTTAACGATTGTTCCACGTGAAACACTAGCGTCCCATCATAACCAATAACACATTTATATCAGAAGGCGAAACACCAGGAATACGTTTTGCTTGGCCGATTGTTTTTGGATTGATACTACTTAGTTTCTGTCGTGCTTCTGTTGATATTGATTTTAATTCTTGATAATTAAATTTATCTTTGATTACAATTTCATCGAACTTGCCCAACTTTTCAGCCAAATTTTGTTCGCGATTAATATAACCTTCATACTTTATAGCAATCTCTGCTCCTTGAATTATTTCGTTTCTTCTGCTTTCAGGTAACTTTTCTAAGAAGATTTGAAACGGAGTAATTACCTCAATTAAGTCGAATATAGAAATTTGTGGTCGTAATATTATGTCAACTAGCTTTACGCCTTGCTTCAACTCAGAAGTTCCTTTTTCTTTTAGTAATTCATTTACAAACCGAGGTTTTACAGAAAAATTTCTAACGAACTCTATAATATCTTCAATTAACTTATATTTCTCCTTTAACAAATTAAGTCTGTCCTCTGTGGCCAATCCTAGCTTGTACGACCTCTCTGTTAAACGAGAATCAGCATTATCTTGCCTTAGTAAAATACGGAATTCTGCTCTACTGGTAAACATCCGATAAGGCTCATCTACGCCTTTTGTCACTAAATCGTCAATCAACACTCCAATATAGGCTTCATTACGTTTCAAAATAAAGCTTTCTGTCGATTCTGAAGCATTTAAATGCGCGTTTATCCCAGCCATAATCCCCTGAGCACCAGCTTCTTCGTATCCGGTAGTACCATTTATCTGACCAGCGAAATAAAGATTCTTAACTAACTTAGTTTCAAGTGTATGAAACAGTTGAGTTGGCTCAAAATAATCGTATTCAATTGCATATCCGGGACGAAAAATCTTAGCATTCTCCAACCCAGGAATTTTATGTAATCCGTTTAATTGAACATCCCAGGGCAAAGAGGACGAAAATCCATTCAAATAATACTCAATTGTATTTTCTCCCTCCGGCTCAAGAAATAATTGATGCTTTTCTTTTTCCGCAAACGTAATCAACTTAGATTCGATACTAGGACAATATCTTGGCCCGGCTGCCTGAATGGTTCCGTCAAACATTGGCGATAAATCAAAACCTTTTTCTAACTCTGAATGTACATCTTTACTGGTGTAAGTTATCCAGCAAGAACGTCTCTTAAGTTTAGATTCTGTTCCTGGCAAATAAGAAAATTTCGATTCTTCGGCGTCTCCTTCCTGTTCAATTAATTTGCTAAAGTCTATTGTTCGGCCATCAATTCTTACAGGCGTACCTGTTTTCAAGCGGCCGGTCTTAAAACCATGATCAAACAATTGCTCAGTAATATTAAATGCAGCAGCCTCTCCTATTCTCCCCCCCTGCATTTTTGAAGCCCCAATGTGCATTAGCCCATTTAAAAAAGTACCGTTGGTAAGAACTACTGTTTTAGACTTAAATTCTATACCAATTTTTGTACGGACACCTCTTACTTCTCTATCTTCTATTATCAATGAGGTAACTGCATCCTGCCATAAATCAAGATTATCAGTACTCTCTAAAATTAAACGCCATTCCTCGGTAAACCGAAATCTGTCATTTTGAGACCGAGGACTCCACATTGCAGGCCCTTTCGACTGATTTAACATTCTAAATTGAATGGTTGTCTTATCGGCAATAATTCCTGAGTAACCGCCCAACGCGTCTATTTCACGAACAATTTGTCCTTTTGCAATTCCGCCCATAGCTGGATTACAGGACATTTGACCGTACTTAGTCATATCCATCGTAATCAACAGCGTTTTAGATCCTAAATTTGCTGCCGCTGTAGCCGCCTCACACCCTGCATGTCCACCACCAACTACTATTACGTCATATTCTTGCATCATCTTTCCAACTCCTTAAAATCAACTTCCCCTAAATAGTAATTTTCTTTTTCTCGCATCAATTTTACTTCTCCGTCAGTCTTATCCTTATATCCAATCAAATGAAGAACCCCGTGAAATACAACTCTGTAAAGCTCTTTCAAAAGTGTTGTATTAAACTTTTCAGCGTTTTCAACTATTCTATCTATACTTATAAATAAGTCTCCTGAAATCACCTTATTCTCTACATAATCAAATGTTATGATATCAGTATAATAATCGTGATCCAGATACTGTTTGTTCATTTCAAGCAGATAATCATCAGAGCAAAACACTACTGAAATATCGCCTAAAAGTTTTAACTCATTTTTAATCAATGAATTAAGATGCAAAACTAATATTTTTTCATGAATCGGAACTGATTTTACATCTTCAAAGAAAAATTCGATAGAATTCATTAACAATTGATTTGAAATTGAAGGCTATTACCCTTCTCATTAAAATTAAGACAGTGAGACAAAGTGCGAATAATGTGAATTCCTCTTCCCGATTCCTTTAGAATATTTTCGCTCTTAGTAGGATCCGGAAGATTACTAATATCAAAACCATCGCCTTCATCTGTAACAGTTACAATCATACACTTTTTCTCACAATTAACCTGAACCTCTATTTCTTTATGCGCAACCTTTTTATTACCATGAATAATGGAATTTACAACAGCTTCTGAAACACACAAAAATACTTTATTAAAACATTCAGGTGCAAATTCATATTGGTCAAAAATCTCCTTTAAAAAACTTTCAACTTTTTCAATTTCCGACTGATTTGATTTTATCACTAGTATGTGGGAAGGCGACTTTATCACTGCTTTGATCGAATATTGTTTAAATATTGCTTGTATTTTGTGTTGTAAAAATTGTTGAGTTTATGCGCATTTTTATTTAAGTACTCGATTGAATAATTTTCTTTCTCTTTATACTCAAAAAACTCAACAGGGTTACTATAAAAATCCTCAGCACTTTGTGATTCTCTTTTATCTTCGAACTCACGTTCCATTTCAGCTTTCTCTGCTTCAAGCAAACGCGCTGTAATCTGATGCTGTCGCTTTAGCGTTTCCGCACTTATTGACCGGTTCATTAATTCTTTTCTGTTTTGCTCCAGCATTTGATCAATTTGCTGCATTGCACTTTTTGCATCGCTACCAACACTACCATTATTCATTAAATCTCTGAGCATTTGTTGCATCATTTCGTGTTGCATTAAACTTTGCCCAAGTTGCTCGCTCATACCTTGAGAATTACCATTCTTCATTTGTTCAATCATCTTTTCGAGCTGCTTCTGTAGCCCTTCTGACGATTTTTTCAAATCTTGCATTCCTGAACTTCCCTGACCTCCGGGATTTTCGCATTGTTGATTTCCTGGCTGAGAATTCGCTTGTTGCTTTTCTAAATTTTCCAATGCTTCATTTAACAATAGGGCAAGATTATTAGCTGATGTTACTACAAATTGTTGACTGCTCCGAGCTTGCGGAAACTGTGCTTCTGCCATTTCCGAAGCCGCTTTATATAAATTCAATTCCATTGTAACAAGCTCATTATTAACAGTACTTGTAATTTGCGGAGTTCGCATGGCCAAAGCATATAATGAATCTTTAACAATTTGACTTTGATCAATAATACGCTTTTGAGATTGGTTTAATTCAATCAACCGCGGGTCTTTGGCATCAACACCGCTTAAACCACTTAATATATCTTCCTGGGTAAAACTAATGTATATCAGGTTACTTAAAATCTGGCGCAGATTCTGAATGTTTTCCATATTCTGCTCCGATGAATTCATATCTAACATCTGTTGCATTGAAAACGCCATATTTTTCATTTTTTCTGACGTTTCCTTTAAACTGCTGCCCGACTTCTTTTTATTTTTCTTATCCAGATTTTCTTTACTCTTTTCTATACTTTCATCAGTATCTTTAAACTCTTCTTCAAAATCATCGAAATTTAATGGTTCTTTTAGCTCGTTATTCATTTGTAAAGCATCATCAATTTTCTTTTCAAGATCATCTAATTCTTGCTGATGTTTTTCAACTTGTTCTTTAGCGTCCTCAAAATTTCTATCCTCAGTAACTTGCTCAGAAAGCTGCTCTTCCTCAACAGCCATTTCACTAATTCGATCAATTGCATCCTGAAGTTTCTGCTCAATTTTCATCTTTTTGAGCATCTCTATATTTCTATCCAGTTGCTCCTGTAAGTCGTCGAAGGTTAAATCCATATTTTTGGTCAACTCATTTAACTTCTTACTATCAAAATCCTCGGCAAGCTTATTAAATTCTTCCATTAGTTTTTTCAGCTCATCGGTAAACACTTCCTCAAGCAACTGCTCAATTTGTTTTTGTTTTTCGAGCATTTCCTGACTTTCGTCTCCGAACGAATTCATATAATTATTCAATCGTTCGTTATCTTGCTTTATTTGATCATGTAATTTTTCAAGTTGCGTTTGTTTCTGAACAATATCATTAACCATCTGCGATTTTTCCCAATCAGAAATATTGGTATCCATGTTTTTCATCTGCAGATTTTTCAAATCTTTTTGAATATCAATAGCTAGTTCCCTACTCTGCTGCAACTTATTTTCAAGATTTTTAAACTGCTCATTATCAAACTCTTCAAGTTGTTCTTTATTCGGAAATTGAAATGTAAAACTTTTTGAAGTAGTTGTTTTATAACGGTTTACAGCATCATTATCACTTACTGAAAAATAATAAGAAATAACGCCTTCAGGGTCTGGCAAATCACTAAAATCAAAACTGTAATAAAAGTCCTGATCGCTTAAAGAGCGTACAAACGGTATATTTATAGATGAATCTTCATTCTCAATATTGAAATGAAATTTTAAGCTTGAAAAACCATAGTCGTCGCCAATTATACCTTTATAAAAGAACCGGGTAATTTTAGTTGAATCCTGCATTTCAAGAACTTCAATTTCAGGATATAAATCGGGTATCACTTCAATAAAATACGATAAAGCCAACTCGGCTTCTGTCACTTTATTATTTATAAAAACATTGTAATTTGCTGATTTATAGAAATTATTCTCAACCGTAAAAGTATTGTCATTATTATCAGCTTCCAAGCGCACAGAATCATCGAGCATTATATACAATGAATCAACATCAATTCCACTAAACGTCCACTTCACTTTCGTGCCGTTTGGTATTTGTAAATCGCCCAAATTATCAAATGCCTGACTTTTTAGTGAAGTGTAAGCAGGAGGTACTATTTCTGTTTTAAAATTATTAATACCTGGTTTGGGCAGTAGCTCGAGTTGATAATTATCGGATTTGTACTTTAAATCGGTAAAATAAAATGTAACAGGATTTATAACTGAAGCCATTTCAAACTGGTAAGATCCTTCACTACTGGTTTTCATCAAATAATTGTTTCCATCTATATTGATGTAAACAATTTGAGGAATTTCTTCTCCGCTAGCATTCGCTTTTATCGTATAAGAGTCGCCTTTCTTCGCTTTTAAACTTTCATTCTCTAACTTAAACGAGAACGGTGCTGGTTTTACAAATTGCTCGTTATAATGAATAATTCGATGTGCCGACTCAGTAAAAATATCGCGATTAGTAACAAACAAACCAATTGTAAATAAAGCACTGATTAATAAATATATAGATATAAATTTTACATTCTTAAAACTAACAGCCTCATTAAAATCAAATACTTTCAATTCATCAATCTTCTGATCGATACTAGCTAACACAATGTCGTTTGAAGTATCAGAAGTCTGATATTCAGACAATTCAATTACATTAAGTAACTTATCCTTCATTCCGGAAAAGTGGTTCTGAATAAGTACAGTTGTAGATTTTAAATTGATAGGTTTTAAAATATGAGCCAGGCGAAGCAGAGGAATAATAATAAAACCGGATATTAACAACAAGCCAAAAAGAATGAAGCCAAAAAAGGCTAACTTTCTAACTTCAGAAGAGAAATACACAAAATACTCTACCAGCGAAAACACTGTATATGTGAGTAATAACACGACTGCAGATAAAACTACGCCCTTGATTAACCGATGCGAATAGTATTTAAACTTAAATGCATTCAGCTTATTAACAAGTATGTCGAAATTTTTTGTCTTCCTCTTACTCTCAATCATTTATAAATTCCTTCAATGTTAATAATCTGTGTGAATTTTGATAAAAAAACAAAAATAAACTTTTAATCTATTATTTGCTCAATTCAGAAAATTCTACATATAACAACAACAAACAAATTGTATTGTTAATACACCACTTTTTTGAGCTAAATATTTTAACAGTATTTACACCGGTTTATATCTCAGAAGCGTTATAAAAAATCGCTATTAACAGTTGTTTGTAACATTTAAGATAATACTATTTAGCAATGTTTTAGAATAAAGTAATGGTGTTAACAAAGCCTTTAAAAAACCGTTAGTTTTCTCTTAACAAAAGGTAACAAAAACTAATTAACAGTTACTAACAGGCTATAATAAACAATATTAGTTTTTATATTTGTTTTAAAGAATATATATAATAAATACAGAAGCTTGAACATACTACTAGTCGAAGACAATATATTAAATCAGAAAGTTGTTTCTTTTAATTTAAAGAAATACGATTACACTGTTACAGCTGTTAGAAACGGAACAGAAGCGTTAGAAGCTGTAAGAGCTGAAAATTATGATTTAATTTTAATGGATCTTATGTTACCCGGAATGAATGGATATGAGATTACCCAGGAAATAAGAAAATATGAGAAGGAGAAGGGTGTAGAGAACGAAGTACCCATAATTGCTATTACAGCAAATACATTAGATAACGACCGCGAAAAATGCTTGGAAGTTGGCATGAATGAATATTTATCAAAACCCTTTACAGCGGAGCAACTGATTGATAAAATCAGAATTTTTATTTAGCAGATGGATGACAATTTAGATATAAGGGGAGGAGCTTATGCAGAAACCGAAAGGGAATTGGATAAAAAATTGCGGCCGCTGGAGTTTAAAGATTTTAGAGGGCAGAAGCAAATTGTTGAGAACCTTGAAATTTTTGTAAAAGCCGCTAAAATGCGCGGCGAAGCGCTTGACCATGTTCTTTTACACGGCCCGCCGGGATTAGGAAAAACTACACTTTCAAACATTATAGCCAACGAACTGGGCGTGGGATTAAAACTCACTTCCGGCCCGGTTTTGGATAAACCTGGCGATTTAGCAGGGTTATTAACAAATCTTGAAGACGGAGATGTTCTGTTTATCGACGAAATACATCGCCTCTCTCCTATTGTTGAAGAATATTTGTATTCGGCAATGGAAGATTTCAGGATTGATATAATGATTGATAAAGGCCCCAGTGCAAGATCTGTTCAGCTTGAATTACAGCCGTTTACATTAATTGGTGCCACTACCCGATCTGGTTTGTTAACATCGCCATTGCGTGCACGTTTTGGTATAAATTCGCATTTAGAATATTATGACGCTGATGTGTTGATGCAAATTGTAAAACGTTCGGCTTCTATATTAAATGTTGAAATTAAGGATGATGCAGCAACCGAAATTGCTTTGCGAAGCAGAGGAACACCTCGTATTGTTAATTCATTGTTGAGAAGAGTTCGTGATTTTGCGCAGGTTAAAGGCGATGGTAAAATTGATATAAAAATTACGCGTCATGCCCTGGCTGCTTTAAACATTGATAAGCATGGACTTGATGAAATGGATAATCGTATTCTTAATTCAATTATCGATAAATTTAAAGGCGGCCCGGTTGGAATAACAACCATTGCAACAGCTGTTGGTGAAGATTCCGGAACCATTGAAGAGGTTTACGAACCGTTTTTAATAAAAGAAGGATTTATTAAGCGGACTCCTCGCGGAAGAGAAGTTACAGAATTGGCCTATAAACATTTAGGTAAGATAAAATATGGCGACTCTCCCACCCTATTTTGAAATAAATTCAACCTGGAATATTTTTGGATAAAGCTTACCGGTAACAAACATTCTGTTGTTGGCTTTGTCGTATGCAATTCCGTTTAAGTAATCGATCCGATCTTCCGGCCTGTGGTAAAGATTGATTAGACCGGTCATATTTATTTCTTCCAATATTTTGCCTGTTTGCGCATCAATTTTCACAATCAAATCAGTAGTGTAAATATTGGCGTAAATCATTCCGTCTACATATTCCAGTTCGTTCAGATTAAGCATTAATGCTTCTTTATTAGCTACTTGCAGCGTTTTTACAACCGAGAAATCATTTGGATCAAGCCAGGTTAAAACGTTTGTTCCGTCGCTCATAATCAAATTTGTTCCGTCGTTGGTAAGTCCCCAACCCTGTGCTGAAGCAAAACGAAAACTATCAACTTTTTCAAATGTTTCCAGATTATACACAAAACCTTTTTGAGCTTTATAAGTAAGCTGGTAAATTTTGTTGTTTAAAATTGTTATTCCTTCTCCAAAATATTGGTCATCAAGGCTAATCAACTGCACCGGATTTCCAGTTTGAATATCAATTTTCATCAGTTTAGAATGGCCAAGTTCTCCGGTACCTTCATACAAGTATCCGTTGTAATATTCAAGTCCCTGGGTATACGAAGTTTTTAAGTGAGGGTAATTATTTACTACATTGTAAACCAGTTGTTTTGGTTCAATATCAGATAAGACGGTAAGCGTTTTTGATCGCGAATTTTTCAGTCCGTCAGTTTTTTCAGCGTTAACAACTAGCCGGTTGTTTCCTACTTTATTCAATTCTATTTCGTTAACCGTAAAATCAAGTTCAGTAGTTTCTTTTAGAGTTTCATTTTCGTAGGATAGTGCAATTGATTTTATTTCACCATCTTTCAGTTTGGTTTTTATTTCTGCTGAAATTTTGTCTCCAATTATATATTGATTTTTTGAAGGCTTAATTTGAATAGAACTTACTGGTTTCCGCGGTCTTTTATTTGATTTGTTTGAGCACGAAAAAAAGGTGATAAATAAACAAAGTATCAATACTATAGGAAAAAAACTGCGTTTCATTAAATTGATTTTTTTGATTTTCAAATATAAAACTATAAACGTTTGCCCGTAAACGTAATGAACAGGTTATTTTCAATCTTCAGAAAAATATCATGTATTACTGAAGTACAGAAAAATATATTGTTTGTTTTGCGAGTTACATCTTATACCAAACAAAACAAACAATTTTAATTGATGAATTTTATCTTTGCCTAAAATACTAACACATTGAATTCATTTAAAAGATTAGCTAGCGATACCGTTATTTACGGAACAAGTAGTATTGTCGGAAGGTTTCTTAATTGGTGGTTGGTTCCTTACTACTCGTTTATGTTTTTACCCGGAGAATATGGCGTGGTGACCAATATGTATGCCTACGTTGCTTTTTTCCTGGTTTTGCTTACTTACGGTATGGAAACTTCATATTTCAGGTTTGCGTCAAAAAGCGACGATCCTGAAAAAGTGTATTCCACTTCGCTTGTTTCACTTTTCTTTACCACGGTATCGTTTGTATTGCTGGCATCGGTTTTCAGGCACGAAATAGCCTCTGTAATCCATTATCCCGACCATCCCGAGTATATCTTATGGTTTGCTCTTATTTTGGGAATTGACGCCTTTACAGCAATTCCTTTTGCCCGTTTACGCTTAAATAACCGACCGCTAAAGTTTGCTTTCGTCAAATTTGTATTTATTGGTTTTAATATTGGCTTTAATTTGTTTTTCATTTCACTTTGTCCAAAAGTGCTCGAAAACAATCCGAATTCGATTTTAAACATGGTTTATTCCAAAGAAATTGGTGTTGGTTATGTATTCATTTCTAATTTACTGGCGAGCGTAATTACGCTTATTCTGTTAATTCCCGAGATTTTCAGAATGTCGTTTACATTTGATAAAGCACTTCTGAAGAAGATGTTAAGCTATGGTTTTCCGATACTTATCGTGGGATTAACCGGAATGATCAATCAAAACATTGATAAAGTATTGATTCCATTTTTAATACCCGAAAGTAAAGATCCTATGTTTCAACTTGGTATATATGGAGCCAATTACAAACTTGCTGTACTGATGAATATGTTTATCCAGGCTTTCCGTTATGCTTTCGAACCGTTTTTCTTTGCACGCGGTGGAACAAAAGATGACCCCAAAATATATGCAACAGTAATGAAGTACTTTGTGATATTTGGATTGCTGATATTTTTAGGAATGATGCTTTATATCGATGTTGTGAAAGTGATCATTTCACCGGAATATCACGTTGGCTTAAAAGTGGTTCCGATTATACTTCTGGCAAACTTGTTTTTTGGAATATATTTTACCCTTTCATTGTGGTATAAATTAACTGATAAAACACGTTATGGTGCCTACATAGCGTTGATTGGAGCGGCAATTACGCTGATATTGAATTTTGTTTTGATACCCGAAATAGGGTACATGGGATCGGCGATTGCAGTTTTTACATGTTTTTTGATAATGATGGTTGTTTCCTATTTCCTTGGGCAAAAGTTCTATCCCGTTCCTTACGATTTAAAACGGATAGCTGTTTATTTTCTGATTGCTCTGGTCATATATGTCCTTTCTAATTTTACCGGCGAGATGAACAATCTAATTAAATATGCCATTCATACAATTTTTATTGGCGTGTTTTTATTGGCTGTTTTTCGCCTCGAAAGAACTGAACTAATGAAATTATTTCGCAAACAAAAATAAATTTATAAATCATTTAAAATTAATTATTTATGTTTGTTTTATTAGACTTTATTTTTTCAAAAAGTATGAAAAATAAAGAATGAATGAGATAAATATGAAAAAGTATTAAATTTGTGACATGAAGCATTTAGAAGGTAAAGTAATTGCGCTGGCAAGCGATCACGCCGGATTCTCCAAAAAACAGGTTATCAAAAAGTATTTCGAAGCAAATGGTATTGCTTACGAGGATTTGGGATCGTATACTGAAGAAAGTGTTGATTACCCGGTTTACGCGCATAAAATGGGCGAAGCCATAGAAAAAGGCGAGTTCGAAATCGGAATTACATTTTGTGGCAGTGGACAGGGAATAAGCATTGCTGCAAATAAGCATCAGGGTGTTCGTTCGGGTGTTTGCTGGAATACCGAAATAGCAGCTTTAGCACGTAAACACAATAACGCAAATGTTTGTGCAATACCAAGTCGCTTTGTTAGCGATGAAGAAGCAATTGCAATCGTATCAGCTTTTTTGAATGCTGATTTTGAAGGTGGTCGTCATGAGCGCCGTGTTGAGCAGATTCCTATAAAATGATGAATGGCTGAGTTGAAAAACATATTTCTGACAGACTCCAAAATAGCATTCGATGAAAAGCACCGGCAAACCCTAAGGTTTAATATCTCAAGGTATGATGAAGCCGTAGCAAAAGGAAAGCTTAGGTACAGAAATATGGAATTGGCCAAACAACGAGCTTCATATATAAAAAGTAAAGTCGTTTCTAATCTTTCGAAATATCTTCTTGATTTTGAAAAGAATGCACAAGCTAACGGAATAGAAGTAGTTTGGGCAAGAAATGGAGAAGAAGCAGTTTCGGAAATCATAAAAATATTAAAGGCAAACGAAGCTCATCTTCTGGTAAAAAGCAAATCAATGATATCAGAAGAAATCGAGCTGAATGAAAACTTGGAAAGGTTTGGTTTTGAACCTGTTGAAACCGATTTAGGCGAATTTATCGTTCAGGTAGCGGGCGAAAAACCTTATCATATTTTAACGCCGGCTATGCACAAGTCGAAAGAGGATGTAGCTGAGCTTTTTCATCAAAAATTCGATACTCCGGAAAATTCTTCGCCCGAAGAACTCACTGCATTTGTTCGTGGTGTTTTACGTAAGAAATTTACTTCGGCTGAAGTTGGAGTAACCGGTTCAAATTTCTTGGTAGCCGATGTTGGGGGAGTAGCATTAACTGAAAATGAGGGAAATGGAATGATGTCAGTATCATTTCCAAAAGTTCATATTGCAATAACCGGAATAGAAAAGATCATTCCTTCAATTAAAGATTTGCCGCTGTTTTTTCCTTTGCTTTCTGCACTTGGTACCGGCCAGCAGGTAACAGTATACAATTCGCTGTTTACCGGAGCAAGACGTAAAAATGAAACCAGTGGTCCGGAAAAAATGTATGTTGTTCTGTTAGATAATAACCGGACAAAAATTGCTGCCGAAAAAGAACATCATGAAGCATTAAAATGCCTGCGCTGCGGAGCTTGTTTAAATGCTTGCCCAATATACCGCAACGTTGGCGGATATACTTACAACACTACTTATAGCGGACCCATTGGTTCAGTTATCACGCCTTTTATGAAAGGATTTGATCAATACGATCATTTGAGTTTTGCCAGTTCTTTGTGTGGTGCTTGTTCCGAAGTGTGTCCGGTAAAAATACCCTTGCATAAAATGTTATTGCTTAACCGTAAGAAAAGTATTGAGCAAAACCATGGCGGAGCAATGTGGAATGCCGGGATGAAAGGTTATAAGTGGGCATTCGGGAAACGGAAAAACCTCGATATATTCGATGGGAAATTAAAGAACACAATGTTAAAGTTGAATAAAAATGTTTTAGGCCAGCAGAAAGAATTTCCTCCTGTTGCCAGGCATTCTTTTAGTGAAATCTGGAGTACAAATAAAAAATAAATGTCATGTTATCAAACACTTGTAAATATGCTTTGAGAGCGCTTATCTATCTTGGTAAATTTTCGACAGACGACAAGCGGATTGGAATTAAAAAGATTTCTGAAGATCTCGGTCTTTCTTCACCATTTCTCGGAAAGATTTTACAAAACATGGTGAAACAAAAATTACTTGTTTCTACTAAAGGACCAAACGGCGGATTTTCGTTGGCAAAAAAGCCTGGAGAAATTTCGTTGTGGGAAATTGTAATAAAAGTAGATGGCGAAGAGTTTTTCACTAACTGTTTAATCAGTTTAGAACCTTGCAAATCGCATGATCCGTCAAAGCCATTATGTCCGGTTCATTCGCAGTACGAATCGCTTCGAAATCAGATTAAGTCATTTTATCAGGGCACTACACTTGAACTAATTAGCAAGGATATTGATAAGTATGAAGATTTGGTAAAACTTTAAACGAGTTTTTCCAGTTTCTTTCCGAAGATAAAATAGCGATATACAACAGTTGCAGTTAGCAAGCCCGCAGTATTAGCCACAAGGTCGTAAATATCGGTATGTCGGGTTGAAGAGATTTTCTGTTGCAGAAATTCCAGTGCCACTGCTAGTACAAGCGTAGCTAACGGACTCCAAAAATAGAAATTTGGCGTTAGCGGTTTTACAGGTCGGAACATTAGTATGCACGTAATAAAAAACATACCAAAATGAACGATCTTGTCGAAATGAGGGATATCGAAAAATGGTTGAGAAGGTATCTGGCTGGCTGGGATAAAAAGTAAGTAGCACATGATTAAAAACCAACCTATCACTCTCCAGTAGTTTGCTATTTTCATTTTCTTAATTTTTGTTTTATCAATGATTAATTTAGTGAGTTAACAGTCGTTTATGTTTGTTTCATGGCAGGTATCTACATCCATATTCCTTTTTGCAGACAGAAGTGTTATTACTGTGATTTTTATAAAACGGTCAACACATCTCTGACAGAAAAGTACCTATCCGGTTTAAAACAGGAAGCGAAATTACGCAAAAACTACCTGCAAAACGAAGTTGTTGAAACAATCTATTTTGGAGGAGGTACTCCTTCTGTTTTAAAAGCCAACGAACTCGAAGCTATTTTAAATCATATTTCTGAAAATTATAAGCTTAGTAATCAGCTTGAAACAACTTTCGAAGCCAACCCGGACGATCTTACTCCCGATTATTTAAATGCCATAAAATCAGCCGGAATAAACCGTTTAAGTATCGGAATTCAGGCTTTTCAGGATGTTCATTTAAAAAAAATGAACCGTCGGCATAATGCTGAACAGGCAGAAAAGGTGGTAAGAAATGCGGTAAAAACCGGAATCGACAACATAAGTGTTGACCTTATTTACGGACTTCCGGACTTAGCTGAAAAACAGTGGAAAGAAAGTTTAGATCGGGTTTTCAACTTGCCAGTTCAACACCTTTCTGCTTATCATTTAACCTACCACGAAGGGACAGCATTTTACACCTGGTTAAAAAAAGGAACGCTGAAAGAATTATCAGAAAATGAAAGTGTAAATCAGTTCAACATTTTGCTTGATTCTGCTGAAAAAGCCGGATTTGAACAATACGAGATTTCTAATTTTGCCCGCGACGAACAATATTCCAAACACAACACCGCCTATTGGTTGGGAAAAAAATATTTGGGTTTAGGTCCTTCTGCACATTCCTACAACCAAAACACCAGACGATGGAATGTTTCTCATGTTGAGCGCTATATTCATGGAGTTGAAACTGGTGAGGAATATTTCGAGGAAGAAAAACTTAATGTGAAAGAGCACTTCAACGAACATATTTTAACACGGATACGAACAAAATGGGGGGTTTCCTTGTCGTTTGTAAATCAGAAGTTTGGTGAAACATATCATCAATATCTTTTGCAACAGATAGCGAAACATCAAGAATCCGGGTTTGTTATTTTAAAAGATGAAACGATAACACTCTCAAGAGAAGGACTTTTTGTTTCCGATGAAATTATGAGCGACTTAATGATTATTTGATTGTTATCCAGTAAGTTAAATTCACTTTCTGTTTTTTGAAAATAATAGGAAAGCTCTCGCTCAAAGGTATTATTTATTTATCTTAGCGGTTCTTTTAAAAATACAGATTGCATGCAGGTAAAAATTGTAAACAAATCAAGGAATGAATTGCCGGCTTACAGCACCATACACTCGGCCGGAATGGATTTAAGAGCCAACCTTAACGAACCGGTTGTACTAAAATCGCTGGAGCGAGCGTTAATTCCAACCGGGTTGTTTATAGAATTACCTGAAGGCTACGAAGCTCAAGTTCGCCCGAGAAGCGGATTGGCATTAAAAAAGGGAATAACAGTTTTAAATACTCCGGGAACCATTGATGCGGATTATCGCGGAGAAATTGGTGTGATTTTAATCAATCTTTCTCATGAAGATTTCGTGATTGAAAACGGAGAACGCATTTGCCAGATGGTTGTTGCCGCTCATGAAAAAGTGGAATGGGATTTGGTAGAAGTGCTGGAAGAAACAGTAAGGGGAGCCGGGGGATTCGGTCACACCGGAAAAAAGTAGAATGAAGAAAAATAGTTTAAGAGGAATAGGGACAGCAGTGCTTTTAGCTGCTATGGTATCTTGTTCAGGTCCGAAACAAGTAACCGAACAACAGGTTGCAGAAGCAGCGGTTAATCAACCAGTTAATGAATTGGCTGAACAAAAACAGAAAGAATTTGAGTATTTATTTGTGGAAGCCCTGAAACAGAAGATGTTTGGAAATCCACAAAAAGCCATACAATTATTGTCGAGTTGCTTGGAAATTGATCCAAACTCGTCGGCAGCCATGTTTGAGTTGGCTAATATTCACGCGGCAAACAACGATTTTACAAGTGCTTCGTTGCTGCTTGAAAAGGCAATCAGTTTAAATCCCGAAAACAAATGGTACAAACTTTTGCTGGCACAGGTTTATCAAAAAACCCGCAAGTTTTCTGAAGCTGCGGATATTTACAATACCTTATTGGTAAAAGAGCCGGATAACCTGGAATATTTGTACATGAAAGCAGCATTATTAGCTAATTCAGAGCGTTTTGATGAAGCAATTGTTGCTTACGATAAAATGGAAAAGGAGACCGGAATAAACGAGCAAATTTCGGTAGCTAAGCAGCAAATTTACGTTTCAACGGGTAAAGTCGATAAAGCTTTCGAAGAAATTCAGAAACTGATTGACAGCGATCCTTCAAATCCGCAATACTACGGTTTACTTGCCGATTTGTATCAAAGTCAGGGTGATAAAGAAAATGCCCTAAAATATTACGAGAAAATACAGGAAATAGATCCCGAAAATGGATTTGTACACTTTTCACTTGCCAATTATTACCTTGAAAACGGAGATAACGAAAAGTCTTTCGAAGAAACAAAAGAGGGATTTTCGAGTGAAAGCGTAGATATTCAAACCAAGTTGCAGCTATACATGATGCTGACTTCAACGCAATCAGCTTTAACCGATGCACAACAGGTTGAGCTCATTGATATTTTGATGGAGAAACATCCTGACGAAGCCTTGGTTCATACAGTTTATGCTGAAAATCTGCTCAAGAAAAATAAGCTGGCAGAAGCCCGCGAGCAGTTGCTCAAATCGTTGGAAATTGAGAAAAATGATTATGTTGTTTGGGAGCGTTTAATGTTTATCGACAACGATTTGCAGGATTGGGAAGCACTTTACAAGCATACCGGTGATATTATCGATCTCTTTCCTAACCAGCCACAGGGATATTTCTTTAAAGCAATTGCAACTGTTCAACTCGAAAAATACGAGGAAACCGTTGAAATTGTTGACGAGGGAATGGATTATGTCGTTCAGAATCCACAACTTCAGGCCAATTTTCTGATGCTAAAAGGCGAAGCTATTTACAAGCAGGATGATCAGGAAGAAGCTTTTAAATTGTTTGATAAGGCCGTTGAACTTGATCCGGAGAATTACCTCACTTTGAATAATTACGCGTATTACCTTTCGGTAGCCGGTAAAAATCTGGATAAAGCCGAAAGAATGAGTGGAAAAGTGATCGAACGTTTTCCTGATAATGCTACTTATCTTGATACCCATGCCTGGGTGCTGTTTAAAAAAGGCGATTACGCATTGGCCAAATTTTATATGGATTCGGCAATTAAAAATGGCGGAGAAGATAATCCAACACTTTTAGAGCATTACGGCGATATTTTATTTATGCTGAAAAAGCTGGATGAAGCTAAATCTTACTGGGAAAAAGCGAAAAGCAACGGAGGAGATTCTGAAGTACTATTGCGTAAGATTAAAGAGGGGAAATACATAGAAAACCCAGATGAGTAAGCTTTTGCGTTTTCAGTATCCGTTGTATGCGGTGGTTTTTATTTTTGCGTTGCTTAGTTCGTGTAAAGCACCAAAAGAATTGGCGGTTGCTAATTTAAAGCCAATAGGAACGAACAAGCTTTTGAAACGCATAGAGCAGAATGCTTTTAGTTACGAGTATTTAACCATTCGTCGAATAAATTGCCAGTTTTCAAGCAGTAAGTCGAAGGCTTCGTTTGCCATTAATTTAAAAGCTCAACGCGACAATAAAATACTGGTTTCAATAAAAAAACTTAATATTCCTGTAGGCCGTGTGTTGCTTACTCCCGACAGTGTGATTTATGTAAATTATATTGATCATAACTATTTCAAAGATGATTATTCATTTCTCAGCGATTTTCTGAATATGGATATTGATTTTGAAACCGTTCAATCCATTATTTCCAACAATGCTTTTTCCTATCGTAACGATCCGCGCGATGATTATAAAACGTTTTATTCGTACATAGAAGACGGTAAATACGTTTTGCAATCCGAGAAAAACAGGAAGGTTTTTAAGATGGAGAATGGAAATCCACAGAAAATTGAACGCCATTTAAAACGTTTGGATGAAGAAGCACTGATTCTTCAGAAAATGTATTTCGAGCCTCGAAACTTTTCTCTTACACAACTTGATATTCAGGACAAAACAAATAACCGAAGTATTTTAATGAGTTTTGATGATTTTACGGAAGTGGGTAACAAAGCGTATCCCGGAAACATTGAAATGAACTTTCTTTCGAAAGAAGAAGAAATTCAAATGAAGATCAGAATGAGCGGTTTTTCATTGGAAGAAATTACTTCGTTCTCAATAAGAATTCCTGAAAAATACGAAGAGATTCACGTGGATTAAGTTCTAAATTCTTTTACATTCGTAAATTATGCGAATGCAGACTTTTATATTGGTTTTTGTGCTTGTGTTACCTTTTTCCGGGTTGGCACAAACGATTACCGATCTGCAAAAAAAGAAGCAAGACACCCAAAAAGAAATCGAGTATACAACCCGGCTTTTGGAAGAAACTCAGCAAAGTGAAAAATCTTCGCTCAACAAACTTCATCTTCTTAATAACCAAATAAGCCGCAGAAGCACCTTAATAGCCACTATAAACAACGAAATTGCGATATACAACGAATGTGTTGCCAATAGTGAATTGTCGATAGGATTGCTTCAAAATGATCTGGAGGACTTAAAGAAAGAATATGCTGAAATGATAAGGCAGGCTTACAAAAATAAAAATGCCTACAACGAGTTGCTTTTTGTTCTTTCTGCCGAAAATTTTAACCAGGCTTACCGGCGTTTATTGTATTTCAGGCGTTACACTCAGTATCGCCAAAATCAGGCGGAAGTGATTGATGCAGTGAGTTCGGTTTTAAACGATAACATTAAAAAACTGGAAGAACGTAAACAGGCAAAACAACAGCTGGTAAATGAAACCCGAAAAGAACAGCGACAACTCTCGGGCGAAAAGAGCCGCCAAAATGATGAATTGCAGGAACTCGGAAAGCAAAAGCGAAAATTACAGCAAACACTTCGGCAGCAACGAAGAATAGAAGAGCAACTTGAGCGGGAAATTCAGCGGATCATTGAAGAAGAAGCCAAGAAAAATGCAGGAGATTCGGGATCCGGATTTGCACTTACACCCGAGCAAAAGCTGATTGGCAACAATTTTGAACAAAACAAACAACGCTTGCCATGGCCTGTCGAACGCGGTTTAATTATTGAGCGTTTTGGGGTGCATCAACATCCGGTGCTTACCAACGTTCAGGTACGAAACAACGGTGTAAATATTGTTACCGAAATTGGCGCCAAAGCACGCGCGGTTTTTAATGGCGAAGTAAGTCGGGTGTTTGGTATTTCTGGCGGAAATACGGCTGTTATTATTCGTCATGGGGCCTATTTAACCGTTTACTCCAACCTGCGTGAAGTGGTGGTTAAAAAAGGCGATAAGGTAACAACAAAACAAGTTATCGGAACGGTGTTTACCGATTACGACGATGATAATAAAACGATCCTGAAATTCCAGATTTGGCACGAAAGCCAAAAAATGAATCCGGAAGACTGGATTGGACGTTAGTCTATATTCAAATTAATGTATAGAATCGTCATTCCGAATTTATTTCGGAATCTGTTTAAATGCAGATGCTGAAACAAGTCCAGCATGACGTACTTAAATATAATAACTGAATTACACTAGCTTTTTTCGTCGAGCTTTGCTTTTATTTCTTTAATGCTTTGCAAAATTTCCATGGTTACCGGATTTTCGGTAGCGGCGTTTCGCATTTCTTCACGACGAAGCCCAAGTTTGGTATCCAGTCGCCCAAGAATCAACGAAAAAACCATAAAAACCACCATCATTACCGGATAGGTAATCAGCTTGTTTTCGTCCAGAAAATGTCGGATTGTCTGGTCTTTAAAATCGTTTAAAAACATAAAAGCGATCATTATAAAACTAATGTAACCGATATACATCCGTGCACGGTCGATGTAAATTTTCCACCGGATAAAAGTTCGGCGATCCATTTTTATTCCTAATACCTTCATTGTTTTAGTTTGTTTGTATTGTTAAATTCATTTTATGCTGAGATAGCACATATTTGAGTCCTATTTTCTTCAGAAAAGTTTGAGTTTGCTGAGTTGGATCATTAATGTTATTAACGCTGATTTCGGTATCTACAGTATCTGAGAAATAGCAGAAAAGCGCATTTCCGATGTTTTTATTTCGATATTCAGGTACAACTGCGAATTGTAGAATCCTCGCCCGATGCAAACTACCCGAAATATATCCCGCAAATTCATGATCAACAAAGGCTCCAAAAGTTTTAAATCTTCCGGATTTTTGCAGGGTTTCTGTTGCATTTTGCCAGCTTGGTTGCCAGTTCCAGAGTTTTTGAAATTCAACCAAATCAGGATTATCAATTTCCTTAATTGTTACGAATGTTGTTTTCTCCGGCAGCAACGGTTTTCCCTTAAAACAATCAAGTTCAGCTGTCTTTTTGAAACCAGCCTTTTCATAAGATTTTATGGCCGGAATATTTTGGGCTATTGCTTCCAGCTCAATTTCGGATACGCCATTTTGTTTCAAAACAGAAATTTGCTGTTCGTACATTTTAACGGTGGCATTTTGATGCCTGTACGTTTTTAGTACTCCGGTTCCTGCGTTGTAAGCAATTTTTTTACTGGATAAATTGCGTAATCCGTGGAGCATAAATCCAACAGGTTTTTCATTGTCGAATAGTCCAATCGACAGGTCTAAGCGAATGTCTTCATATTTAATTTTATCTTGAAGGATTTCGGGAGTCAGTTCTGTTTTTACAAAATATTCAGCAAACGCTTTATTAAACAGTTCTGTTAGTTGGCCGAGTGATAGTTTATCCAGAGTAGAAAAGTTCATAAGCTGGCAGGTTGATGATTTTCAGGTATAAAAAAACCGGCTAAAAGCCGGTTTCCAAAGTTATAGTGTTGTTTATAAATTGGCGACCCTTGTAAGCGTTGGAATATCAAGGAACTTTATTTTTCTTCCCTGAAGTTCGATAAGCTTATCATTTTTAAATTCAGAAAGCAGACGAATTACCGATTCTGTTGCTGTTCCAACCATGTTGGCAAGCTCTTCGCGTGTCAGCGAAATTTGTAGAGTATTCTGATTATCCAAATCAAAATTTTCTTTCAGTAATAGTAAGACTTCTGCTAAACGTTCGCGAACTGTTTTTTGAGCAATGTCGGTAATATAATCGTTTGCTTCGCGCAATTCGCGACATACAATTTGCAGCATGTGGTGCGAGAATTGCCAGTTACTTTGAATAAGATAAAGCAGTGTTTGATAAGGCACATGGCATAAAGCAGCTTCGTCGATTACTTTTGCGGTAGTACAGGCCAATTCCTGACTCAGCAACGAACGGTAAGCAATAATTTCACCTTTTTTCGCAAAACGTATGATTTGTTCTTTTCCGTCGATTCCGGTTTTAAAGATTTTTACAATTCCCCTGGTGACGCAGAAAAAACCTGTTAACCGACTGCCTTCCCGATAGATGATCGTACCTTTTTTATAGACAGAACAGGTCTTCTCATAATTCAGACGTGTAAACTCATCTTCAGTAAGTTTCTTAAACAGCTGAAATCCACTCAAATCTGTTTCCTGCTCCGTTGGTCTTTTAATTGCACTTCTCATTTTCGGCTTTAATTTACATATTATGAATTGATTTTATAGGCGTACCATAAGTAGCAAAAATACAATTATCCGCATTATTCGGAAAACAATTTATATAGATAGTTGGATGTTGTATATTTGCACTGCAAATAAATTGAAAACTCGTTAAAATAAGGATGTTATGAAACATGTAGTAGATATGGCCTGGACCGATAAACTGGCATTTGAAGCAGACATGGATGGGCATAAAGTAATTGTTGACGCCACAAAAGAAGTTGGAGGCAGTGATTTGGGGCCTCGTCCCAAAAAATTAATGCTTACAGCTTTGGCAGGTTGTACCGGTGTTGATATAATTATGATCCTGAAAAAAATGAAGGTAGAAATTGAAGCTTTTAACGTTATTGTTGAAGCCGATGTTACCGAAGAACATCCAAAGCATTACAACAAAATGAAAGTGGTTTACCAGTTTAAAGGAAAGGATTTGCCTTACGAAAAGCTGGAAAAAGCAGTAAAACTATCCGAAGAAAAATACTGTGGAGTAACCGCTGTTTATGCTAAAGCCATGGAAATGGAAACCGAAATCAGAATTGTTGATTAAGAGAATATTTACTCGAAATTATAGGAAAGCAATCTTCGTTGAAGGTTGCTTTTTTTGTACTTTTAGATGTCATTTCGAAATTTTTTAGCATGCTTAAATCAATTAATCCGGCAACAGGCGAAGTTGTAAAAACCTACGAAGCTCATACCAACGAAGGAACCGAAAAGATTATAAATGCAGTTGATAAAAGCTGGCACCACTGGCGAAGCACATCTTTTATGTTTCGCAGTCAGTTAATGCAAAGTGTTTCCAGCTTGTTGCGAACCCGAAAAAAAGAGCTGGCCAGACTAATGGCACTCGAAATGGGAAAGGTACTTAAAGAAGGAATGGCCGAAATTGAAAAGTGTGCCTGGGTTTGCGATTATTACGCGAACAATGCAGAAAGTTTTTTAGAGAACGAGCCAATTTCAACAGAAGCGACAAAATCGTATGTTTCGTACCAACCTATAGGAACTGTCTTAGCGATAATGCCCTGGAACTTCCCATTTTGGCAAGTGTTTCGTTTTGCCGCGCCCACTTTAATGTCAGGTAACACTGCCGTTTTAAAACACGCCAGCAACGTGCCGGGTTGTGCAATGGCAATAGAAGAAATTTTTAGAGAAGCCGGTTTTCCTGAAAATGTATTTCGAACCTTGTTAATTGGGAGTAAACAGGTTGAATCAGTTATTCGCCACAAGGCAATAAAAGCGGTAAGTCTTACAGGTTCAACTCCGGCAGGGAAGAGTGTGGCAGCATTGGCCGGTGCAGAGCTAAAAAAATGTGTACTCGAACTTGGCGGTAGCGATCCGTACCTGATTTTAGAAGACGCGAACATCGAAAAAGCAGCCAAAAAATGTGCTTCCGGTAGGCTTTTAAATGCCGGGCAAAGTTGTATTGGTGCAAAACGATTTATTGTTGAAGAAAAAGTTTATCCTCACTTTTTAGAGCTGTTTACACATGAGATGGCAGCTGCCCAGTTTGGCGATCCAACCGGAGAAACTTCAGATTTGGGGCCACTTGCCCGACCCGATTTACGCGATGAATTGCACCAGCAGGTTGTTGATTCTGTGGCAAAAGGTGCAGAAGTAATTATTGGTGGTGAAATTCCTGACCGCCCCGGTGCTTATTATCCGCCTACAATATTGGAAAATGTTCAGCCCGGAATGCCTGCTTACGACGAAGAGCTTTTTGGGCCGGTGGCATCTGTTATCAAGGTAAAAGACCTGAAGGAAGCCATTTCTGTAGCCAACGACACCGAATTTGGTTTGGGAGCTGCCGTATTTACTTCTGACTTAAAACTGGGCGAAAATATAGCTGAAATGCGGTTACAGGCCGGTGCTTGTTTTGTTAACGATTTTGTGAAGTCAGATCCGCGATTGCCTTTTGGCGGGATAAAAACCAGTGGCTTTGGCCGCGAGCTTTCAGAACGTGGAATTAAGGAATTTATGAATGTAAAAACAGTGGTGGTTAAATAAATAACATTATTTAGCCGTTTCCCTCTTCTTTTTCAACGGCCATTTTGCATAAATCTTACGGCCAACAAACTGGCCCAAAAAAAAGCTGCCCAGTAAAAAAGGAGCAAGTCCCCAAGTGAGTTCTAGATCGTGGAATTTTCGAATGACGATGATTAGTGGAACAGGCAAATGAATAAAGAAAAACCACCAGAAAGAGAGTTTCCTGAAGTTTCCGCGCAGGTATCCAAAAGGCAGGTTAATAATAAAAGTTGCCAGACAAGTGATGAGAACCCTCCACCACAACTCATTTGTGGCAACACCTTCTAGTAGTTCTATTTTGTGCAACAGGAGCATGTATTCAGTTTAGCTTTTTTAGTATGATTTCAGCCAGTGCATTTACCCATTTATCTTCAGCATTTAAACTGTCAACCAGCTGCAACGTGCCACCTTTTTTTTCGAAATCCTCGGCATATTCAACACCAATTTCAAGCGTAGTTTCCAGACAATCAGTGACAAACGATGGCGCTAAAACCAATATTCTTTTCTTGCCTTCAATTAGTTTTTCATTTAAAACAGCATCGGTAAAAGGTGTAAGCCAGTTGTTCGACAGGCGCGATTGAAAAGCTACAGAATAATCAGCAGTTGTTAAATTAAGTTGTTTCGCAATTAGGCGCGAAGTTTGGAAACAGGTTGCGCGGTAGCAATATTTTCCGTGTTCCGGCAAGTTTTCGGCACAAGAACAAGTGTCAACCGTTATTCCAGGGTGGCATTTTTCAACCTGACGGTTCGGAAGTCCGTGGTACGAGAATATAACATGATCGAAAGTAGATAGATCGTGTTTTTTTGCCTGTTCAACAAAAGCATCTACAAATTTTGGGTGATCATAAAACTGACCGACATTTAGAATTTCAGCTTCTATTCCAAGCTTTTTTATCTGATCTTCGGCAGCAACCAAAGCCGTTTCGGTAGTAGACATTGCATGCTGTGGAAACAAAGGAACCAACACAATTTTATCGTAGCCTTTTTGTTTGATATCAGCCAGCGCTTTTTTGTAGCTCGGATTGCCGTATCGCATCCCGATGTATACATCCGCATCTGTAGCCAGTCTGTCTTGCAGTTTTTCCTGTAGTTCTTTGGTAAGGTAAATTAGCGGGGATCCTTTCTTAGTCCAAAGTTGCAGGTAGAGTTGTGTCGAATTTTTTACCCTGAACGGAATAATAATCAGGTTAACCAGAAATTTACGCAACAGAAAAGGCAGGTCAATCACTCGTTTATCGTTCAGAAATTCGGTGAGGTATCGACGAACTGCCGGAACTGTTGGTGCATCGGGGCTACCAACATTCATCAGTAATACTGCTCTTTTCATCTGGTTAAAATATTTGGTTCAATGTTTTTTAATTCCGCCCAATTTATCTCTTTTTTTAAGAGTTGCTGTGTTTTTTCTTCCAAAGAACCCGGTTCAGGCATGTAATTGTATTCCCAGGCGGCATTAGCCGGCATACTCACTAAAATAGATTCTGTATTTCCGTTTGATTCCAGCCCAAACTTTGTCCCCCTGTCATTTACCAAATTAAATTCTACATATCTTCCACGTCGCAATGCCTGCCATTTGCTTTCCTTCTCAGAATAGGGTTTTGAGCTGCGTTTCATGAATTCAGAATAAATATCTGGATATGCTTTGGCTTGTGTAACCGCAAAGTCGAAAAGGGTTTCAAAACTGTATTTATCGCCCGGTTTTAGTCTGTCGAAGAAAATTCCACCAACTCCGCGTGTTTCATTCCGGTGAGGAAGGAAAAAGTAATCGTCAGCCCACTTTTTAAAATCGGCATAAAAATTTGGATGAAAGCGATCGCAAATTGCTTGTATCTGCTCATGAAACCATGTAGCTTCTTCGATAATTATATAGGAAGGAGTGAGGTCGATTCCGCCTCCAAACCATGAAACACCGTTATCGAGTGCAAAGTAACGCACATTCATATGAATGGTTGGAACCCACGGATTGTGGGCGTGCAAAATAGAAGAAATGCCGGTTGCAGCATAATTATCGGCCTTTTCACCCAGTACTTTTTCCATTTGGCCGGTTAATTTCCCTGAAACATAAGAAAAATTAACGGCTCCTTTTTCGATTACATTTCCATTTCGGATAACTCTTGATGTTCCACCACCAATTGCTTTACTCCATTTATTTTTTTCAAATTTTCCTTTTCCGTCGGCGATTTTTAGCGATTGGCAGATTTCTTCCTGAATGTTGGAAAAGGTTTCTGCGATATTTCTAATTCTTTCCAAATTAAATGGTATTAACTCCGGCTAAATTATCTGCAATATTTCTTCCCTGACGAATCCGGTCGGCCATACCAATCCCATCGCGAATGTTACCGGCAAGAGTAAGGCCGGGGTATTCGTTTTCGAGGCTGGTAATGGCGGCCAGTTTCTGTTCGCTCTCAAAACTATATTGTGGAATGGCGTGCTCGTAACGAAAGATCTTGCAAACATCCGGATCAAAGGTTTCAAGCTGCATCATATCTTTAACTTCGCGTTCTACTATTTTTAGAATTTCTTCATCACTTAAATCAAAAAATTCAGGTTTCCGAACTCCTCCCAAAAACACCGAAAGCATTGCTCCGCCTTTTGGCGCACGGTTTTTCAGGAAAGAAGAAAGGAATAAAATACCTAGTACATCACGTTTTTCAGCCGATGGAACCAGGCCTCCAAACGATTTTATAGGAATGCTTTTCCACTGCTTAAATCCCAGCGAAACTTGTGTAACCTTAGCATACTGCATTTGGTTGATAGCATTAGTTTTCTTTTTCGGCAAAAAAGGAAATACTTTCTGAATGGCGTAAGCTCCAACGGTAGAAATTATGTGTGTATATTCTTTTTCTTCAAATTTATAAGTTGAATGCTGCGTTTGTACGAAAACCGGATTGCAGTTGAGTGTAATGTTTTCTTCGCCAATATGTTTTACCAGCGCTTTTACCAGGTTCTCTAGCCCGCCTTTAGCTGAAAAAACCTCTTTGGTAGCTTTTTTATCGCGGTCAGATTTTGGCTCTTTTGCTTTTTTAATTCCGCCTCGGATAAAACTGCCGTATTTCTGCTCCAAATTGTAAAGTTTTGGTATAGCAAAGCGGGTAACCAATTTTTCGGGGTCGCCCGAATAAACACCGGAAATAAACGGATCGACAGCGTTTCTAAGAAATGTTTTACCCATACGCCGTCGAACAAGTTCGGCAATGGTTTCGTCGGGGTTGGTTCCTCTTTTACGGAAAGGTTCGGTAAGCAAGCGCAATTTGTCTGAAAAACTGAAAAGGGGAGTGGTAATACCACCTATTAATCCTGAAGGAATTACGCACCATTTTCCGTTTAACCAAATCCAGCGCGCTTTGGCCGATTCGTCAGCAGTTTCGAGTGTGCAGTCGTCTTTCAGGTCTTCAAAAAGTTCGGCAGCCTCAACCCGCGACATAGAGCCGGTATTTGGCCCCGATTCAAATATAAAACCGTTCTCATGCGTACTTTTGATCACACCTCCAGTACGATCAGCTTTTTCGTAGATATGCACACGAAAACCATGTTTTTTGAGGTAAAAGGCGGTAGTTAGCCCAGACAAACCGGCGCCTACAATGGCAATATTTGCATTATCTTTTTTCACTTTATAGTGCTTTTGAGAATTTTTGAGTTGCGTTTTTCATCGCCGGATCAAAGCTTGCTGCTATGTTACGTACAAAGTATTTTCCCTGATTGAGTACAACAATTTCGTTGTTGCTGAAAGTCAGTAAACTTTCGTTGGCAAAATCTTCGAGTGTTGAAATTTCGTAGTTGATTGTACTTCTGATTTCGGCTTCTGACGTATTTAATTGTGCTTCAGCATCTTTCCACGAGATGTAGTAGTTGCACATGATTTCGTTAATTACGTGCCGAATTATTTTTTGCGAAGGAGTGAGTTCGTAGCCTTTTTCAATCGTGAATTTTCCTTCGTTGATTTGTTGTATGTAACTGTTAGTATCCTTCGCATTTTGTGCATAGGCATTTTCCAACTGGCTGATTCCGGTGGAGCCAAAAGCATAAACCTGACCGGTGGTTTCGCGGGTGCAATACCCCTGGAAATTCCGGTGTAGTTTTTTCTCGCGGAACGCTATGCTTAATTCATCATCGGGGCGAGCAAAATGGTCAAGGCCAATGGCATCGTACCCGTTTTCGGTTAATAAACGGAAGCCGGTTTCGAACATGGCCAGTTTTTCGTTGGCACTCGGCAAACCCTTCTTTTCCAATATTTTCTGTGCTTTTTTTACCCAGGGAACATGAGCATATGAAAAGGTTACCAGGCGATCAGGCGAAATTCCAATGGCACGGTTAATTGTTTCTGCAAACGATTTCTCATCCTGAAACGGAAGTCCGTAAATAAAATCTAGGTTTACAGCTGTATTTTCGTGGCTGCGAATCATTTGAACCAGTTCTTCAACCGGTATAACCGAAGGATCGCGGTTAACATTTTCGAGCACTTTGTTATCAAAATCCTGAATGCCTAAACTGAAACGATTAAATTTTAATGCCACCAGCTTTTCAATAAACGCATTATCCAGCATTGCCGGATGGCATTCCATTGCAATTTCGGGCATCTCGATAAATTCAAAATTCGCATGAATCAGTTCCATGATCTCTTCGATCATTTCAATAGGCAGCGAATTAGGTGTGCCACCTCCCCAATGTACCTGCGAAACTTTCCGGTTTGTATCGAGGTGCTTGCAAGCCATCAGAATTTCCTTTTTCAGCGCATCAACATAAGCCCGCATTTTGCTAATATCTTTTGTATGATGCGTGTTACAACCACAGTAGTAACATATTTTCGGACAAAACGGGATGTGAATGTAAATAGAAATATTCTGCGGATTCTCGCTGTTAGAACGCACCAATGCTTTGATGTATTCATCAGAACCAAATTCAGTAGTAAAGAAATTGGCCGGGGGATAACTTGTATAACGCGGTACCGGAGTGTTGTATTTATCGATTAATTGTTGCGAAATCTTCATCTTAAAATGTTTTATCGGGTATTTCAACGCCTTCCGTTACCGGACAATGCGGCTCTTTATCACTATAAAAATCGTGTTTAAAAAGGAAAGGAATAAGGATCAAAATCAGTATACCCATTCCAAATTCTAGCGCGAAAAGTCCACGGTAGCCAAGTGCATCGGCAATTTTTCCGCTCATTACAGCAATTATCAAACTGCTTAAATGTGTAATCACAATCTGAATAGTGAAGTCGGTACCTTCGCGGCCATGCCGTACCACCCGCATTCCGAGTGTATATACAAATACCGATGACATTGCATAAGCGCTCCACAAGAGAGCAACGCCAATGTAAATCAGGTAAAGCTGGTGGTTGGTATACGTCAGCATAAAGAAATATACCGCCACAAGTAAGTTCAGTATAGGGAATATCCAAACGGATTTAATAAGGCCTTTTTTACGGATAAATATTCCTGCCGGAATAGTCATTAGTGCACCACATGCTGTTCCGAAAATTCCGGAAATAAAACCAATCTTTTTCACATCGTAGCCCAAGTCAACCAGGTAAGGTTTTATCATGGTAAGAATACCAATTATTCCGGCGTAAAAAAGGAACAGTAACAGAAGATGTCCGCCTATTTTTCGCTGCTTAAAAAAGTAAATAAACTCAATTGGCGATACGTTTTTTCTCGATTTATCGAGCTCTCTTTTCCGGTGGTTTTTATAAAACATTACCGGAATAAGCGACAGAAGCACAAAAACACCAAGGCAATGCAAAAGTGGTAGCCAGCCCCAGTAATGGTATATAATTAACAAAACACCACTGCCTACCAAAGTCCCAATAAAACTTCCGGCCGACTGCATACTGTTGCCAATACTACGTTCTTTATCTTTCAGAATAAGAATGGCAAACGCATCGGTGGCAATGTCTTGCGTAGCCGAGGCAGTAAACGCAATTACCATCAGAATAATAATGGTTGAAAAATCGGTTGCCAGATCGAAAAAACCAATGCTAACAATTATGGCTGCATAAAACAATTCAGAACCAAGTATCCACTTTCTGTATTGTTTTGACGACTGGCTGGTACGATCGACCAATGGCGCCCATAAAAATTTGGCAATCCAGGGCAATTTTATCAACTGAATATAACCGATAGATTCTAATGAGTAGTGCTCCATTCGCATAATCACCGGGATTACGGTGGAGAAAAAACTCATTGGAATTGACTGCGCCAGATACAGGCTAAGCAGTGTGTAATATTTATTTAATTCTTTATGCTTCATCTGTTTTCTAGAAAGCTACTTTGAGATTTACCCCCATTGTTGCAGGTTTACCAATTTGTGCATACGAATTTCCTAAGGCCCGGAAATAAAATGAATTGTATTCTGAATCTAAAATATTCTTGCTCCATAATGCCAAAGTTAGGTTTTTACGTTCGAAACTCACCCTTCCGTTCAGCAAACCGTAGTAATCCTGATAGGCGATGTTATCTTCTTTCCAGTAGTGCTTCCCAAAACCATTGTAAGTCAGATGAAAACGAATTTTGTCCAGCCAATTCTGATTTACATCCACCGAATAATTTCCACCTATATTGAAAGAAAAACGGGGAACATACGGCATGTAATTTCCACTATAGTCTTCATCTTCGTTTTTTAAGTATTCAACAAACTTGGCTTCGTTATAACCAAAAGCCAGCCAGGTTTCAAGGTTTTTTGAAGGAAGTGCTTTCAATTCAAATTCAACTCCTTTACTTTCTGATTTTCCGGCATTTGTCAGCATCGATCCGGTTCCACTTGGTACGGTTTGATAGACTTGTTGGTTGTCCCAGTCAATCAAAAAGAAAGCAAGATTGGCATAAATTCGTTGTTGCAGCCATTTGGCTTTAATACCGGCTTCGTAGTTCCATGATTGTTCGGGATCGAAAGAACGGTCTTCTTCGCGTTCAAAAGTTGAATTAAATCCTCCAGAATTGTATCCTTTTGCAATGGTTGCATAAGGAACAAAGTATTCTGAAATACTGTATTTTACAGCCACTTTTGGAAGAATTTCAAAGAAATCCATTTCACTTTCCAGCGATTCTACATTGCCCAGTTTTCCATTAATGGAACGATCGTATACATAGCCGAGTGTAGCTTTTTCGTAATCGGCTCGAATACCTGCGGTTAAAGAAAAGCCACCAAATTTCAGGGTTGATTGGTGGAAAAATGCAAAACCAGAGTTGGTGTTATCGTAGTTTTTAGTGTACCAGTAATCGTTGTAAGGAACTTTGGCTATCTGGTCTTCTCCCATTTCAAAATAAACCGTTTTATCGAGCGACTGCTTAAAGGCAAAAAGTCCAAACAACCAATCGTAGGTCTCGTTTTCGTACGAAAGAATATTTATTTCCTGTGAAAACATGCCCAAATCCTGATCCTGCGTAACAAAATACAGGTCGGATGGTGTAAAATCCTGGTCTACTTCCTGATCGTCTTTTAGCTTTTGGTAGCTGTAAGCTGCTTTTATCTGGAAATCTTCGCCGGCATAATTCAGACTTAATCCGTTAGAAAGCATTTTGCGGTCGTATATACTCTCCCGGTTGTAGCTAATGTCTCCGGCTTCGTTGGTTTCGTCATTAAAAATTGCGTATGGATAACCTACTTGCTTGCTGTCTTCGTATTGAATGGTTCCGTCAATATGAAATTTTTCAGTTGGTTTGTAAGCCAGTTTCAGACGGCCTGAATAACTTTCGATAGCGTCAACACTTTGTCCGTTAAATTCGTTGGTATAGAAGCCATCGTTGTTTCTAACGTTAATACTTGCCAATGCTGCCAGTTTTTTCCCAATAGGCTGGTTGTGCGAAACCTGCGCATTTAATTGCTGGTAATTGCCATAGTCAACTGCTGCATATGATTTTCGTTTTTCACCAGGCTGTTTACTAATAATGTTGATTAATCCACCCATAGCATTTCTGCCATATAGCGTACCTTGCGGACCGCGTAGTACTTCAATCTGTTCGACATCGTAAAAATCGAAGTTGAAAGCTGATTTTTCAAAATACGGGATACCATCTACATATAATCCTATTGATGGTGTATTAATGCGGTTACCCACACCTCGGATATATACCGGCGAAGTAAGTTTAGAGCCGTAATCTGGCATAAAAAAGTTTGGAACGATGGAAGAAATATCGGTTAGTGTTACTACTTTATTATTTTCCAGCAAGCGCTCAGGAACCATAGTGGCTGCTGCCGGAATTTCAAAAATATTACGGTTGTATTTTGGCGATTTTACCTCAATATCTTCTAATTGATAATGTCTGATAGAATCCTGTTTTGCGGTTGGTTGTTGAGCTTTTGTTGCATAGCTAAAAATACAAAGCACTACAAAAGCGGCATAAATTCTCATTTTTTATAAAGTTTAAATGATAACTATTAAACCCTGGTAGAAAACAGTAGGGTTTGCGATTGAGTTCTCGGAAAAAATGAAATTATGCTATAGCCGGAGGTGGGCGACAAAACAAACTGTCGCCAATATAATCGCTTATATGAAACGAATGTTGGTAACTAAGTTTCCATTTCTGTTTGCTCTGCCGGCAGCTGTAAACAGCTTGTTTTGCCTGTTCTGCAAACATCTGTTTCTGAATGTCGAATACAGAAACGGTTGTAGGCTGAAAACTATTAAGCTGTTGTTCTATTTGTATTGAATGTTCGGCAATTTTTATTTTTCCATCCTGTGCCTGATCAATACCAAAGATCAAAAAATAGGCATAGAAAGCTACAAAAGCAATATAAGGGAGATGTGTCGTAAATATTCCAAACGAAAACATTTGCTTCGGCTTTTTATGAAAACGCAAAGTTAAAAATATAATAAATTGCAAAAGAGCTTAATACATGTTTTTAAATATTAAAGTATAATTTATATTTGGTGTGAATAGAACTTTTGACAATGAAGGATTTACCAGTTTTTATCTTAATTTTATTAACCATGTTTGCGTGTTCTTCAAAAAATGAGGCTGATTTAATTGTAGCAAATGCTACTATTTATACTGTTGATGATGCTTTTTCGAAGGCTGAAGCGATGGTTGTTAATTCGGGAAATATTATTGCTGTAGGAACTACTAACGAGATATTAGCCAAGTATAAAAGTGAGAATGTAATTGATGCAAAAGGAAAATTTATTTATCCCGGATTTAATGATGCGCATTGCCATTTTAACGGTTATGCGACAAACCTGCTGCAATATGCCGATTTACGCGATACAAAAAGTGTAGACGAGATTTTGCTGATATTAAAACAACACCACGAAAAATTTGGCGGCGATTGGGTTTTGGGTCGAAGCTGGGATCAAAACGATTGGGAAGTGAAAGAGTTTCCAACCAAAGAAAAACTGGATGAGTTTTTTCCTGATATTCCGGTTTACCTGGTTCGGGTTGATTGCCACGCCGGATGGTGCAATTCAAAAGCACTCGAATTGGCCGGAATTACTTCATCATCAAAAGTAAATGGAGGAGAAGTAGTTGTAAAAAATGGCGAGCCAA
Organism: uncultured Draconibacterium sp.; assembly: GCA_963677455.1. Lineage (GTDB taxonomy): Bacteria > Bacteroidota > Bacteroidia > Bacteroidales > Prolixibacteraceae > Draconibacterium. Next base: position 5,036,414 of record OY781971.1, on the reverse strand, counting down.
CTGGAATATTGGTTGATAATGCTATGGGATTGATTTGGAATCTTATTCCGGAAATTACCCAAGAACAACAGGAAAAAGGACTGCTGGAAGCGCAAAAAAATTGTTTTGCAGCGGGTTTGACTTCGGTTACCGATTGCGGTTTAGATAAAAGTACGATTTTGCTGATGGACGAAATGCAAAAGGCCGGTAAGTTGAAAATGCGCGTGGATGCGATGTTGAATCCTACAGAAGAAAATTTTGAATCTTTTGTAAAAAAGGGAACCTACGAAACCGACCGCTTGCGGGTAAATACCATAAAGGTTTATGCCGATGGTGCCTTGGGTTCGCGTGGTGCTTTACTTTTGAATGATTATTCTGACGATCCCGGAAATAGCGGTCTGCAAATAGAATCGCAGGAATTTTACGATAAAATTTGCCAATTGGCTTACGACAATAATTATGTGGTAGCCACTCATGCTATTGGTGACGGAGGTAACCGCTTGGTATTGGATACTTATGCTAAATTTCTGAAGGGCAAAAACGACCGGCGATGGCGTGTTGAACATTCGCAGATAATTCATCCCGATGATTTTGAGAAGTTTGGGCGCTACTCTGTTATTCCTTCAATTCAGGCAACGCATTGTACCTCGGATATGCCCTGGGCTGAAAATCGTTTAGGTGCAGACAGAATAAAAGGTGCTTACGCTTATCAAACTTTATTGCAACAAAACGGCTGGCTACCAAACGGCACCGATTTCCCGGTTGAAAATATTTACCCGCTTTACACTTTTTACGCTTCTGTTTTCCGCACCGATCATAGTGGCTGGCCCGAAGGAGGATGGCACATCAATGAGGGGCTCACCCGGGAACAAACACTTCGCTCGATGACAACCTGGGCGGCCAAATCTTCTTTCGAGGAAGATGAAAAGGGGCAGTTAATTCCAGGGATGTTGGCTGATTTTGTAGTGCTGGATACCGATTTAATACATGCCTCGGCAGAAGACGTGCTGGCTGCAAAAGTGGAAAGCACCTGGAGCGCCGGCGAAAAAGTATTTGAAAATTAAACCGGAGAGTATTTTTATAGAGGCGCAAAATTGACGCAACCTCAGAACTGTTTTTTTCATCTTGTGGAAGTACACAGAATATGTAAAACAGAAAATCCATGAAACAAATTGTATTAATTGTGTTTGTCGCCTTTGCCCTTTCTTCTTTTGCCCAAAGTGGAGAAAAAAATTTTATCGATCAGAACTATATTGAGGTAACAGGAAGTGCCGAACTGGAGGTTATTCCCGATGAGATTTACCTGAAAATAATTGTGAACGAAAAAGATTTTAAAGGAAAAGAAGACCTACAGAAACTTGAGAAATCGATGCTCGAAACACTTTCGGGAATTGGTATTGATATCTCGAAACAACTTGAAATAAGAGACATGGCCAGTAATTTTCAGCGGTACTGGTTAAAAGGTACCGAAATTAATTCGGTGAAAGAATACCAGCTGAAAGTAGAAAGTGCCAAAACCGCAGGTAAGGTTATTCGCGAACTCGAAGCACTGGGGTTAGCCAATATTTCGGTTGAAAAGATCGATCATTCCCAAATGCAGGAATTTAAAACAAAAGTAAAAATTATGGCCATTAAAGCAGCCAAAGAAAAGGCTGTTTCTTTAAGCGGGGCAATCGATCAGGAAATTGGGAAAGCCATTTATATTCAGGAAATGAACAACCAGGTATATCGTGCTTTGCAGGGGCAGGTTGCCAATATGTCGAATATTGTGGTAAGAGGCGACGGTTACAACGATAAAATGAAAATGGAAGATCCTGATATTGAATTCGAGAAAATAAAATTGGAATATTCCATATTAGTTCGCTTTACGTTGGAGTAAAAAATAGTACCTCACCTTATTTTGAAAAATATACATTATGCTAAAAAATAGTATTGCAGTTATTTTACTGCTTGTAGTTTTTTCTTCGTGCCTGAAAGACGACGATGAAGCCGATGAATTAATCATTGATCCTGAAACTTTTGGTTATATAATTAGCTGGACCGAGACCGGAAGCAAAACCGGAGAGTCGGATTGGCAAAGTATAAACAACGGAAATCAACTCCATTTTTACACAAATTATGTTGATGAAGACCTTAAATTGCCAAACAATGGCAAAATCTTGTACGAAACCGAAGCAAATGTAAATATCAGGAATAAGAGTTATTTCGAACGCACCGATAGCTCTTTTGTTATTTACTCTTCGCCATTACCGGAACAAGCCGATACTGTAGTTGTAAATTATGCGCTTGTTAATAATTCAACTTTAATAATTACAGATGAGACTGTTTCTCCAATTGTTGAAATAGAGTACAAACGTTCGGAGTAAATACATATAACATGAAGAGTTCTAAACACAATTGGTTGTATAGCTTCATCCTGCTTTCGTTCGGTTTTTTTATCCCGGTAGAATCTGAGGCACAAGTAGCAGTTATCGGAGGCGGAAATTTAAGCACTGTCCGAAGTGAAGTAACACTGGAAAATAAAAAAGCAATTTTCGGGTATCATTTTGGTTACCAGTTACAATACTACCCGGTAAAAAGCCTTGAAAAATGGTCGCTAATTAACGAGCTTATTTTTACCCGTAAAGGCTACATGCAGCAATTTGAAAAGGATTACGATTTTCATTTTAATTACCTGGCAGTGCCAGTTTTGATGAATTATTCACCGATCTCGTTTTTGTCGGTGCAGGGAGGTGTTGAGTTCAGTAAAATGATTTCGACCAACATTAAACAGGGCTTAAAAACTTACAACACTTTCGATGTTGGTTTGGTGTTCGGTATCACAGCTTTCGACAACAAAAGGATAAGCATTTATTCGCGGGTAACTTATGGTTTGCTTCCCATGCTTGATTATGTTGAAATGGACGAAATAGGGAATTTTACAGGCGATATAAACGACATACACAACCTTTGTTATTTGTTGGGAATCAGAATTAAATTAAGTAATGAAAAAGTTAAGCTATATAAATAAGTTGCTGGTTTTGGTAATTGCGTTTGCTGTTTTAGCCTGCAACGGGATATTTGTTCCGGACCCAATTGATCCACGACTTCCAAAATACACCGAAAGTGGGAATAATGTAGCCGGAGCATTTGTCAATAACCAGGTTTGGGAATCGACAGTAAACTGGGGTTTGTACGATTATTCTGATACCCCGGAGTTTTATGTTTGGCCTGAAAAAGACAGTGTAGCTATTCGGTTTTCGGGCAAAACCGGAGACGAATCTACCTACATTGAGTTCCATTTGAAAGATTGGGACATTGCTGATTTTAGAGATATTTCAAAATTATCCGGGTTGAAAATCGAACTCGACGGGAATGAAAATTCGGCTTATTACGTTGAAGGAAGTTATAATCCGGAAGCGTATAAATACAAAGGAATTGGCCAGTTCTATCCTAAAAATATTCAACTAAATGATTCGCTTACAACCGCTGTTATTTCCGGGACTTTTGGTTTTAGCGTTACAGATTCTGTTGGGAAAAGCACGAAAATTACATACGGAAGGTTTGATTACCGGCTAAGTAAAGAGAATGATTTTTTTGTGCATACGGATGACACACTACTAACAGAGTTATAACTAAGCGATTAGTTAGCTAGGTCAAATGGTGAGAGTATGGTGGAGGGATGGCATTGCGGAGAAATATCAATTTTTACTTATTAAATCTATTAAGTAATGCCATAATCTGATACTTTCCCTTTGTGATGTTCTGTGGTGTATCGAACTTAATTTCTCAACTAAAGGAAATGACTCTATTTCAGACAGCAACTCTTTTTTGTCAGTCCAATCAATGGTTGAATCCGAGTTTTCTTTTGATAATTCTGAAATCCAATTATTTATTTTTTCTATCCACTCGGAAGAAGTCCTGTTTTGAACATATCCAAACATTCCACATACTTTCAAGTGAGATGAATGATGACCTCTCTTAAAACGTTCAATACCTCCTCGAATTCCACAAACATATTCCTTATTATTAGATGATTCTGATAGTCGTTTTGCTTCAAATTCGATTATTGGTATAGGCTTTCGTGCCCTTGACATAACAAAGACACCAATATCAGTTTCTTTATCTGATTCTGGTTGTGTAGGATTTTTACTAAATCTAAAAGGAAAGTAACTTTCTGATTCATTTTTACAAAGTTCGAAATGTTGAACCAAATTATCACTTATCCGATTCTCTTTCTTTGAGTCCTTAACTGATTGATAATAAACTGGAAAACCAGAAATATTTTTATCAATAAAAGACAATATTAAATCTACCTCAAAATTTGAGTCCACACTCAAATCATTTGCTCTTGGAGTTTGATATGACTGATAAGAATCTCTAAGCATTATAATAACGGGATTTAATATAGTCAGCAAAAGTTTCATCTGCATCCCTTAATGCAATAGATGGTAACCAATACCGCAGTTGTTTTGGCTTAGCTAATATGATAGAGTCTTTTCCATAAGCTTTTATTATCCTTTGTATATGTACTTTTGGCTGATTATCATTTCGAGTTGGGATTACATTTTCAATATATTGTTCCAAATCAGTAATTTCTTCCTGTTTTGGAGTTATAATTTCATTTGTATATTCAAAATGTAATGCATAGTAATTACCTGTATCAATAATTTTAAATAATTGAAATAATTTATCTTGCTGATAAATACTGTTTAATGTTTTGCAAAATATAGAAGAAAACTTTTTTACATTGTTTGATTTCGCATCCCCTTCTAGTTTAACTGAATTTACACTATAATATTCAATAATGTCATCTATTAAAATCTGATTAGCTTCTGATAGGTTTAATTTATTTAAATCATTTGGATAAGGTAGTTGCATAATATCTTGCTTAATAAGAGCAGTAGCTCTACTTATTGCAACCTGAGAACTTGTACTGATTAAATAAAACCTAAGAAGTTTGGAATAATCATTTAAATAACGAGACAGCCTAATTAATTCAGTCTTTTCATTTTCAGGAGAATGAATTCCAATAATCTTATCCTTAAAAACTAAGTACTCATCAGAAAACTCAGCCAATAGTTTATTTCTTCCAAGGTTTGCTTTTATTAGGAGATGGGGAGCTTCATATATTTTGCGATTTCTTGGCCTATGAAACCCTTCAAAATCACAATCATTAACTAAAGAATAATCAATCCCTTTTTCTGTAAAAGCTTTAGTTGGCAAAAACTTCTTGCCCGAAATGTATGAACAAGGTGTGCCATTTTTACTCGCTATAAAACCTTCACCGGCTACCCATCCAATGGATTTTTTCTCATTTATAAAATCATCAATCGTTTCAATTTTCGACAAATCATCAATTAATTGAACAGTGCGACCCCCTCCAAATAAATTAGTTTTCCAAACATAAGGATTATTTATTACTGAATTCTTTGGCACAAAATGAAAATCATAATGGTCAAATTCCAAGAAAAGTCTATTCGAATTTGAAAAAGTTTTATTTGCAATTAAATGTAAAACGTCTTCGCCATCAGGCTTTTTATTCTGAATAAAAACAGCTGCTGTAGAAACATTTTTTCTTCCCCAGAGCTTGTCCGCTAGTTTAGTAAAATCAACTACTTGTATTAAATTATTTTGCGAGAATAATTCTTGCTTAAAATCCTGGTCTTTCTGATAAAGAATTGGTCCCGAAGGTTGGATTAAGCATAAAAGAGCATCTTGCTTAAGTAGTTTTACAGATTGTACAAGAAAATGTAAAGCTGGATTTTCATCAGGAATATTTATTTCACTTTTATATCCAATATCACCAAGCAATTCCTTAAAGTAGTTTTTACGATTTGGCTCTTTTCCATTTACGGGGGGTAAATTAAATGGAGGATTGCCAATTACTAAATCAAAATCAGTCTCTGATTTTTTAGTAATAAAATTGAAAAAATTCTGAGTTATTATATTTCGGCTTAAATCAGGAAATTTTAGTTTTCCCCAAGTAGGAGGGTCTAAATCAACCTCATCTAAAATTGCTAATGCAAGGCTAAATACAGAAAGGCGAATTGCGTCCTGCTCAATATCAATACCATGAATGCTTTTTAGTAAGAGTTCCTTTAAAACGGATAAAGATGGTTTGACGAGTTTTCCTGTTTTCTTCCACTTATTATATCTCCACCATTGAACAATACGCTTGTAGGTCTTTACAAGAAAAATTCCCGAACCGCAACTAACATCAATTATTTTAAAATTTTCCTTTGGGTGTTTTAAAGGCATACACTCATCAACCAAAGTACTAACAATCATTTCTGGAGTATAAACAATATCCTTACTATCGGTTAAAAGTTCCTCATAAACTGAACTTATTACTTCTACAGGTAAATGTGAAAATGAGTATAATCGCTACAATACATATTGATTGTTTTTGATTTTTCCATCCAGATAGTCAGCTAATTTTCTTACTTCGACATGTTGAATTGCATTTCGCTGTTCAAGTTCATTTTCTCTGTCCCATTCAAAGATTTTCCCATTAAAATCTTTTGCCAATTGGTCTAACAAATCAAGTAATTTACCAGCTCTGATTGTGTCACAAAAGTTTGAACATTGAAAATATTTTTTAAAATATGTTCCAGCGAAATAACCACTCGCACTTTTTTCATCCCTCTCCTCAAGATACTTTATTAATAAGCTTTGAACTAAAAGTTTAAGTGCTACATGTTTATCTAACCCAGATTCTTTTTGAAAATCTAGATATACTTCTTTAAGTCCCCTAATTAAGTCCCGAGTAGCCGACTCTTCAAAACGAAAATTTTTTTTATCATCTTGCTCATCCCAAAAAATGCCACTATCAAAATCTTTAGCACGAAAACCTTTTAAAGCTTGTCCTGATAAAGTAAGCAGTTCTTTTGCATAATCATCATTTTCCTCTTTTGGCCTTTTACGTGAGTCAAAAATGCTAACTGAAGATTTTTCTATTATTATATATGCAGGAACTTGATAACCATTCCACATCTGAATGTGAATGCGATTTTTATCTTCAGTTGTAATGCTTTTGTGAGTGAAGTCAAACAAATATAGCTGGGGAATATTACCTCTTCCATCTGGAAAATGTCTGAAATATACAGCATCTGCATTAAATTTCTTTTTTGCAGTTTCTAGTGCAAAAAGGATATCAGGGGATGCGATATTAGAATTGATGTTTTCATAATCATTTGTCAACAATACACCATTATTCTCACTACCGTCCAGAAATGAGAAATTCAATTTAATGATTTGTTGTTCAAATAATTGCATTAATTTTTCGATTTTAATATTATCTAAATAACAAAAATACATTTTTATCATAGAGTCTCGAAATTTCTTCACTCTAAAATAACAACGGCTCAATATTAAATCAGAAATCGTGGGCTGACAAAGATTTGGCTCTTTTGCAAGCTAAGTGTCAGGTTGTAAGTTGGGGCTTGCGAATGTGCAAAATGTGCGTTGGCAATTGTTGCATGGTCTCTCTTAGCATGAAACAAAACTTAAAAATACCTTCTGGTTTTGTTCTGATAATTTAGATATTCCGTGCCGTATATTTTTTGCAGAAACCGTTCTTCTTTCAGTATAAAAAAGTGAATACCAACAAAGGCAGCTAAAGTAAATCCGATAAAGAACAAAGAAGGAAAGATTAACGCAACACCCAGAAAATAAAGGTCGACAGAAAGAAAAAACGGATTACGTGTAACAGAAAAAATACCTTGGGTAATTAGCTTTCCTTGTATGCTTTCATCAAGGCCAAAACGCAGCGAATTTTTAAAATGCAACAAGGTAATTATCCATAAAACCAATGCTAATAAAAGTACAATGCTTCCTATAAGTTGAAAAGTAATGTACTGAGATAATTTTTCGCTTAAAATATTTGGAAGTAACTGTACAGAAAGGCTAAATGTTATTTTCACCAACTCGAAAAGCCACAATAGAAACACCAATGAAAAAGCCGGATACAGAAAGTGAGTTAACTTATTTCTGTTTCCGGCTTTGGCTTGTATTTGAACACCTTTCTTTTTCAGGGATGAAACCCGGAAAAACAAAGCGGCGATAAAAGCCAGAAAAACCAGTAGTGGTAGTTTGCTAAAAAACATGTTCGTGATACTGATATTTCTGGCTAAGTTACACAGCTTTACTGAAAAATAAACTTAAATCCCAGCGAAACAATGTTGGCCTTCAATCCGTCGCTTCTGTCGTAGTGACTATATTTTATGTTGGCATTTTTTAATCCGAATTTGCTGATGTGAAAGTCGTTAAACAAGTCGTTGTAATTAAAAGCAATGCTGTATTGGTTACTGTTAAATTTTGCCAAATCAGGGTCGGATGTGTAGTACTGCTCGGTGGAAAGATGCGTCTCGTAAGGTGCATAATATTTTACCGCACTCTGTGTGTAATACCGGTACGATGGCGTAAGCGAAAAACGCTGATTTAACCTTATCGGCAAATCTACATTCACTGTGTGCGCATTTAAATCCCAGTCATCGGTGTAATACCGGTAGTAAGTACGCAACACAAAAGTCTCACTGATATAATAGTTCAATCTTGCTCCAATTGGTATTTTAAAACGCGACGAAGGCAAACGTTCAATGTCGTCGGCGAGCTGGTAAACTCCTGTATTTTGCGGCGTTGTATAGACGGGGATGTCTGATGCCCTACCAATATAATAATTCGGCTTATCAGCAAAATAGATACGATGATAAGGTGTTGATAATAATCCGTTTTGCCTTACCAAATCGAAAAATATGGCCGCCTGTAAACGCCGACTCAATATTTGCGAAAGGAAAAATGAAACGGAATATGAATTCCTTGAATCATTGGAAATTGATGTAAAAGCTGACGGCAGATAGCTGTTTGTAACTGTTCCGTTTTGATTAAGCACGTTTACTCCCTGAAAATAGCCTTTTGAAAGAAAGCTGTTTCCGTAGATGTCGAACTCATCCAATTCGGTAGGATAAATTGGTCGCCATTTGTCGAGGTAAACCATTCCCTTTAACCCAATCTCCGTGTTCTTCTCGTTGAAAAGTCGGGTTACATTTCCACCCAAACCAACAGAGGTGTAGTCGTACTCATTAGACAAACCAACATTAGCTCCCCAAATAAAATTACGGTCGTTGGAACTGTGGCTGTAATCAACGTGTAATGAAGTCAAAACATCACTGCGCGATGCTCCGGTAGATGCCAGCCAGGGAGTTCCTGTCGGCTGATTGTTACTCGCTCCCGGAAAAAAGTCATCGTCGTCCTCTTCGTGTTCATCATCGTCTTTGCCGCCACGTGAAGCGCCAGTGTTGTTAAACGGATTGATATTACTTGACGAGGCCGAGGTGTAGGCCGAAATTCCTGCATCGATGGTTAAAACATCATCATCATTTAGCGGAAGCGAAACAACAATTGTTGGTGTAAAATCAGTAATTTCTTCGTTACCAATGCCGCCTCCAACAGCAGAGCGGTCTCCATCTTGTTTGTAAAGGCTCATTAAAAAGTCAACCTCGGTATTGTCTAAAACTTTCTTTTTATACACTTGGGTTGAATCTTGATTTTGAGCCGATGTGTACAAAAATGCTGCACACATAAGTAGCATACTTAAAATTGTTTTCTTCATTTTCTAAAACTTAGTTACAACCACAACCTCCTCCTGTTTTTCCTCCGTTGGCGCCTGCTGCGCCTTCGCGATAAACCTGGAAATTAACTTCGAAGCGTTCGTTGGTTTGGGCAGCTAGTTTCATATCGGCATCGTTAATATAAACTTTTTCGTATTCTTTAACTGTAACGCACGATGCGAGCAGAAACAGTACAAAAAAAGCGGCGATTAATTTCTTCATTTTACATTGTTTAATTTTATGTTTTCTGATTTGTGAATTTTTCCCTGATCATCGACAATGACGCACTCAATACCGGGCAGCTGATTGATAAAGTCGAGCCCGGTTTCTATGCCCATAACAAAAACCGAAGTTGCCAAAGCATCGGCCAGTTCTGCTTTTGGAGCAAAAACTGTGGCGCTCGTTAACCCCGTTACCGGCCAGCCAGTGCGCGGATCAATAATGTGCGTGTAGCGTTTTCCATTGAATTCAACATATTTTTCGTAGTTACCCGAAGTTACAACAGCGTTGTTATCAAGCGGAAACCACGAGAAAACTTTGTCTTTATTCAGCGGGTTGGTAATTCCAACCATCCATGGCGATCCGTCGGGTTGAGTGCCCCAGGTAGTAAGGTCACCCGATGCATTTATTATTCCGGCTTCAACGCCTTTTTCAATCAACAAAGTTTTAGCTTTATCTGCGGCAAAGCCTTTCCCGATAGCACCAAACCCTATTCGCATACCCTCCTTTTTCAAAAAGACGGTTTGCTGCTCAGGATTAAGAACGATATTTCGGAAACCGACTTTAGATACCGACTTCGCAACTTCTTCTTCCGAAGGAAGTTTAGTCATGGAGCCGTCATATTTCCAGATTTTATCCATTGAGGCGTAAGTAATATCGAAAGCACCGTTGGTGAGTTCCGATATTTTTATGGCTCGCGTAATTAAATCATACAGTTCTTTGTTGGTTTTTACCGGATGTTTGCCTGCATTATGGATAATCGTTGAAGTTTCGGATTGTTCGTCCCACGACGATATCATCGTTTCAATCCGCTTGATTTCTGCCACGGCCAAATCAATGTATCCGTTTCCCTGAGTTTCGTTGTCGGCAACAACAGTAATGTCGAACCGGCTTCCCATTAATTTCAGGGTGCGTGTGTATTTGTTTTTTGCTGTTAGTAAGAAAGGGGTCAGAATAAGCAGTAAACTGACGAATAATCTCAAAATGATTTATTTTTCAAGTGAATGCAGCAAAGCAATGTATTCTTTCGGACTGATGCTCTTGTACCCCGTTGTGCCAAGCATTTTCCCTTCTTTATCAAGAATAGCAACCATCGGGAAAATGCCTTGTTTGTTGTAAAGTTCGGCTAAATGGTCGTTTTTCTTCTGTTGTTCATCAGAAAGTTTGTTGGCTTTTCTTTTTGGAAAATCGGCACGCAGCAATACAAAATGTTCTTCTGAATCTTTTTTGAATTCCTCCGAATCCCAGATTTCTCGTTCGAGTTTCATACACGGAATGCACCAATCGGAGCCGGAAAATACCAGAAGAATATTTTTTCCTTCCTGTTTCGCTTTTGTTTTGGCAGTTTCTAAATTGTGTTCCCAGTTTTGAGCTTGCAACGCACTGGTAAGCGCAATTGCAAATACAATTAAAATTAGTTTTTTCACACTGTTATATATTAAATTATAATTATCGGTTTAATTATAAAAACAGTCAGTGTTGTTGAAGTTAATGGCTAAAAAACGGATAAATCTGTATTTTGTTTTTCTATAAGGCAGAAAATTTAAAAAAAGTAGCTCGTTTTAAGCTAATTTAACGGCGGTGCCCTCTTCAGTAGTAAACTCTTAAAATAATATTGTATATATTTTACTTCTGATTATCAAAAACATAAGCAAGTTTAAACGAAAAATAGGGTTTTTCGTCCATGTATGTTTTTATTGAAAAGCCATCTCCGGTTTGTGTGGTGTAATATTCCTGGCTCGAAAAAACATCATTGTAAACAAATGTTGCAATCCATTTTCCTTCCTTAAATTCTTTTTTTAACGCCAGATTCGAATAAAAGTAGCCATCGCGTTTGGTTTGAGCATTCTTTGTTGGACTGTTGTAGCTCAAATCCCATTTCAGAGTGAAAGATGCCGGAAGAATAAATGTGTTGTTCCAGCGGGTATCGGTTTTAAACTGTTTGCGGGTTTTCTGTTCTTGTTCAAAATCAACATTTAGTTTATACGAATAAATGCTTGTACTGAGGTTGCTGTTCCACCACGGAAGAATATCGGCACCTCCCATCAATTCAATACCGGTACTCCACGATTCTCCAACATTTTCGGGCGCAATAACAAGCATATTTCCATTGTCCGGGCGCGAGTAGTTTTGCGTAACATTCTTGGTTCTGCGCGTGAATAATTCGGCTGAAATGAAATTTTTATCCCACGATTTTTTATAGCCGGTTTCCCAGGCATCGGCGTACGATGGTAGCACGTCGCCATTTCCGGTGTAATACGAGTAGGGAGTTTGATATTGTTCTAAAGGAACCAATTTCCAATAGTTAGGGCGCCAAATTCTTCGCGAATAGCTTGCATATATTTGTTGTGTTTCCGAAAAATTATAGGTTATATGTGCCGAAGGGAAAAAATCAGTAAACCGCTTTCTTTCAGGTGATGTAAAGCGATTTCCTTCTTGAGTTTCATAGCTGTAATCCGAGCGACGGTTGGTAAATTCAACTCGTGCTCCGGCTTGCATGGCTAGTTTTTCCCCTTCACGCTTTAAAAGAATATAGCCGGCATACACATCCTGAATAAAATCAACAGTTTGATCAAGCGGCGCGTCACCGTATTTTGTAATGTTTTTATTTGCATCGAATGTTCCACTTACAGAAGTAATTCGCGGAATGTGGTCGGTGTTAATTTCGGTACCGGTTTCCAAAGTTGTTTTTGGATTTAGCGGCACTTTATAATTCAGTTTTCCTTCAATCATGGTCTCCTTGTGTTCCGATCCAATAAAACCTTCTCTTTCGGTAAAATTGTTGTAAATCTGTTCGTCGTACTGTCGTTCAATTAAATCCGTAACATAACCTGAATAATCGATATATGTTGAAAGTAGGTGTGAGCGGTTTTTGTTGAAAGCGTGTTCGTAAGTTAGTATCCCGCCAACATATTGGTAATCGCAGGTATAAAGGCTATTCAGGAAATAATTGGAGTTAACAACTTCACCGTTTTCATCGATAATTTGTTCGTTTATTCCGCCTTTTTCCCTGTTCTTTTGTTTGGTTTTAAACGGATTTATGTAGCCCGAAAAATCAATGTAGTCCTTGTCGCTTAAATCGAAATTAAACCCAAGTTCGATATTTGAGTTTTTTTGACGGTGTTTTGATCTGATTTCGGATTTAGTATGATAAGTAATTTCTCCATCCCGAATGGTTTGATCTGTGGTATTGATGCTGTTATCCCAAACATTTTGTGCATAATTGCCATTAATGTACCAGCCGCTTTTTTCGGTTTTGTTGTCGATAGAAAATCCAATATTGTAGGCGCCCCTTGTATTTATTTTTACACTCGAGCTTATGGCGTATCCTTCCAGCCGGTTTTTCTTCAGAATAACCTGGATAATTCCTGCCGTTCCTTCGGCATCGTATTTTGCCGATGGGTTGGTAATTACTTCAATTTTGTCGATACGCGAAGTAGGAAGTTGCCTCAGCTTTTCAACACCGTTTGCAACCGGATGCCCGTTAATGTATATTTTAAATGAGCCTTCTCCGCGGTAACTTAAGTTGCCGTCTAAATCAAGCTGAACCGAGGGGACATTTTCCAGCAGATCGATTGCTGCATCTGCTCCCGGGAAACTTCCGGCATCAATTACTTTTCTGTCAACTTTGTAGCTCATTGCTGGTTTTGCTCCTTTTATGGTTATTTCTTCAAGATTCTCAGAAAGCACTTGCAGTTCCGTTTCTCCAAGATTGCGAGTGCCGGGTTGTAGCAAAACATTGTCGATTATTGCCGACTGATAGCCGATAAAACTCAATTTCACCTGGTAATTTCCGGTGCTGATGTTTTCAATTAGAAATTTACCGTTTTCGTTGGTAATGGTTCCGGCAATCAATGCCGAATCTTCTGGTGAGTAGAGAGCCACATTGGCGTAGGCAATAGCCTCGTGCGAGTTTTTATCGATTATTTTACCACTTAAGTTACATTGCGCATAAGAGGAATTATAAATGATTGTAAATAGTACCGTTATAAATATCAATTGGGTTTTCATAAGGCAATAAAAAGTAAGGCTGGCAGAAAAGCCAACAAGTTGTTTAATTGTTTTTAAGAAAGTTGCCGCTGATTTAGCAACTTCAGCGGCATATTATCAGGGAGTTTTTATCGTAAAATTTTAAATATTCGGGAATGAAATTCCTACCATCATCGGGTAAAGCTCCGGACCTTTTTTGTCTTTGAATAGGGGAGTTATTCCGTAGTTTACAAATACACAGAAGTCGCCAAATCCGATTCTTCCGGTAAGATCACATTTAAATTGTGTAAGGTTGAAGTTTCCACGCGCTTTTTCTTTGTTGCCGTCGTATTTGTATTTGGTGTGCGAGCCCAGGTGTAGGCCACCGATAGCACCACCGGCAATGTATAATTTTGATCCGCCCATGCGTAGCGGTGTTTTCCATTCCAGCATTAACGGAGCAGTTAAATAACTCATGGTTAGTTTCGATTTGTTGAAATCATCAAGTCCTTCCAACGATACAGGAACAATAATTCCATCAGCATTTTTTTCAATGGTTAATTGGCGGTCGAAGCGGTAATCAGAAAAGCTCAAACCTAAACCTGTAACCAGGGCAAAATTGTTTTTTTCGTTCTTAAATGCCCATTCGGCAAAATTAAAGTTCCAGGTAAGCGATTTTCCGGGGATCAAATCGAAGAACTCATCGCCGCCATACATCGAATAATCGGTACTGCTAAACATGTTCATTCCAACCTCAATGCCTGCCCAGTGTGGGTTAAATCTACCTGTCCAGTGTTTTTCTCTTGGTGTTTTATTTACATGAATCCGGGTTCCGTTCCAATTGTCAACCACATCAAAAGTGCGGCGTCCGATTCTGATATGTGTAGTATCGCCCCATTCATCAGTAACAACTTCTACTCCTCGGTTGGCACCCACTTTTACTTGTGTTCCTTTTCCGTCTTCAACAACGGTAACCACATTTTTTTTCAGAACTTTTACTTCGGTGGTATCTTGTTGTGCAAAAGCGCTCATGGCTAAAACGCTGCATAAAACTATACTAACTAATCTTTTCATTTTATTTAATTTTGTTTCTGTTGCTGTGACGGGTATCTTTTCTGAAAAGTTACAGAGCGGGTAAAATTATTTTTGATAAACGCTTGTTTTTGTTTGCTCCGAAAGAGTGGGTACAGCAACTATTTATCAGCTACTTCTTTATGCGTAGGAATTGAGAATGCCAGCAAGCGGGAATCGTAGTTTATTTCGGTAATTTTTCCGTTGGCATTGGTTTCGTAACTTAAATTATCTTTAGTAAAGCCCGAAACCAGGTTTAAACCGGCTTTCTTTATTTTATTGATCGAAAGTTTGTCAATACCGGTTTTTTCTTTTACCACGTCGGCAAGTAGTTGTTCGTCGTCGGTTGCGGGTTCCTCTATTATTATTTGAATGTATTTCAGGCTCATTGGCGCTAAAGCAATAGCTGGTCGTTGCGATTCAATTGAAGCAATCAGGCTATTCATTTTTTGAGGAACTTCAACAGGAACGCGCTTCGGTGCAATATTTTCGAGTTCTGTTTTACCTTTTTGGGTTTCGCTAATATTTTTAGGGGTTTCAATTTTTGGTAAAACGTCTCTTTTTGGTGGCACCTGAGTTTTTACTTCAGGCTTTTGTTTTGCCTCTGTAGTATTTTCAGTTGTTTTTTCAGGCTTTGTTTCCTGTTCTTTTTCAATTAAAGGTGTTTCTGGTTGCTCCTTGGTTTCTTCAACCTGGGCAAAATGATTTACTTCATTTACCGTATCTGCATCTTTATCGAGCAGGCTGAAAATAGCAAATGCTAAAATCAGAATAGCTGCAACTCTGCCTGCCCAAAACAACACAACTCTTCCTTTCGGCTTTTTGTAAAGCTTACTCTTGTTGGTAAAAGTTATGCTGTTATCAGCTTTAAGCAATGTTTTGTTGAAAAGCTTAAGATCGTTTTGTTTTTCAGGATGAGAAGAGAGGTAATTTTCAAATTCTCTTTTTTCTTTTGTAGTTATGTCGCCTTCAAGGTTAGCAACAGCTGCCTCATTAAATTCGGTTTCAATATCGAATTTATTTTTATAGAGTTTATCTTTTTTTGAAAAGGTAGTGTTTTCCGGAAAGACTGTAAGCGATTCGAAAAGTTTTAGCTCTTCTTTTAAATCAGGATTTTTCTTAAGGAATTCAATAAATTGATCCACCAGTTTTTCATCCAGACAGCCTTCCAGATAATCAATAAAATATGCTTCGTAGTTTTGTCTTGTAATCTTCATCTTCAATTCCTCCTCTTTTAAGCTACAGCTTCAATGCTTCCGATATACTTTTTCAAAAATACACGCGCCCGGTAAATATAAACTTTTACCTGTGCTTCGCTAAGTTTTGTTAGCTCGCCGATTTCTTTGTAGTTATAGCCTTCATAGTCGCGCAAAAGCAATACCATTCGCTGAACTTCCGGTAGCCGATCCACTGCTTCTTTTAGTATTTCTCCTAAATCAGAATAATTGTTTTCGCGGCCTTGTTCCGGTATGCTTGTGTCTTCTGCATAAACCGAATATTTTTCTTTCCGAATGCGGTCAATCATGGTGTGGTAAGCCGTAGTAAACAGGTACGACTTTACTTTCAATGCATTTACATTGTCCACATTTTTCCACAATTTCTCGTAGCTATCCTGCACAATATCCTCTGCTTTATAAGTATCCTTAATGCTCTTTAAAACAAAGCGATACAGTCGATCCGAGTAATCGTCAACAGCTTGGTTGTATTCGTCTCTTGTCATTTGTATTCCGAAGCTTTACAAACATAGGACGGATAAGTTACCCGGATGTTACAGCTAATGTTTTTTAATTTTATCTTTACCCTTAAACTCATTAAAAATTATCTGATGAAACACCTATTCTTCACAGCCGCAATTCTTTTCCTGATTTCTTTTACTGCTTACACCCAATCTTCGGTATGGAAAGTTGAGGGTAACGATACTGAATTTTACATTGGAGGCAGTATTCATATTCTCAGAAACCAGGACTATCCTTTACCGGATGAGTTTTTCGAAGCGTATGAAAACTCAGATATTCTGACAACCGAGTTGGATATGAGGGAAATGAATAATCCGCAGAATGCGATGAAGATGCAGCAAAAATTAATGTTTCAGGATGGAAAAACATTAAGTAGCGTTTTAAGTGAAAATGTTTACAATAAATTAGATTCTGTAGGTAAAACTTTAGGTTTGAACATAAAAATGATGGACAAATTTAAGCCGTCAATGGTGATTATTACGCTCACTTTTCAATCGTTGCAGAAATTGGGTGTAACATCGCAGGGAGTAGATGCGCATTTTACAGATAAAGCTACGAGGGATGAAAAATCACTGCTTTTTCTGGAGACTTTTGATGAGCAACTCGGTTTTATTGAGAGTATGGGAGAAGGAAATGAAGATGAGTTTGTGCTGTATTCGATAGAAGATATTAAGAACAACGAGGATGAGTTTATTGATATGATTGAGGACTGGAAAAGTGGACGGCAAGAGTTGATACTTGATCAGATGAAGGATTTTAAGCAAAATTACCCGGATATTTACGAAACACTACTTGTAAAAAGAAATAACAACTGGATGTCACATTTAGAAGATTACCTGAAAACTCCTGAAGTTGAATTTGTAATTGTAGGTGCTGCGCATTTGGTCGGTTCTGATGGTGTGCTGAACAAACTCAAACAAAAAGGTTTTAAAGTAAGCCAGCTGTAACAAAAAAACCGCTCTCTTTTGAAGAACGGTTTCTTTAGATATATCTGGAAATATTTTATTCTAAAACTTCTACCCATCCATGAGTATCAGGTTCGTCGCCATATTGGATGGCACGTAACTTATTGTAAAGTTTTGTAGACCATTCGCCGGGATCTTCGCCGTATTTAAACCACTTGTCGTTATCGGCATCGTAAACACCTTTAATTGGCGAAATTACAGCTGCAGTTCCACATGCTCCAACTTCATCAAATTCTGCCAACTCTTCATATGGAATTCTGCGTCGTTCAACATTCAATCCCATTTCTTCTGCCAAAGTAAGCAGACTTTTATTGGTAATCGATGGCAAAATAGAATCCGATTCAGGGGTGATGTAAGTATTGTTTTTTATTCCGAAGAAGTTGGCCGGGCCACACTCATCAAGGTATTTTTTCTCTTTACTATCCAGGTAAAGCACTGCAGAAAAACCTTCATGTTTGGCTTTTTTGCCTTCGTACATACTTGCGGCGTAATTACCACCAACTTTGTACTTTCCGGTTCCCTGTGGTGCTGCGCGGTCGTACTCGCGGTAAATTACCAGATTGGTTGGCTTAAATCCTTCAGGGAAATAAGGGCCAACCGGCATTACAAATACCACAAACAAATATTCTTCGGCAGGTTTAACACCAATTTGCGGGCCGGTACCAATCAGCAGCGGGCGAATATAAAGTGCAGCTCCGCTTTCGTAAGGAGGCACAAAGCGTTCGTTTTTCTTAACGGCCAGACGAACAGCATCCATAAACTTTTCTATAGGAAGTTTGGCCATCAAAATTCCATCGCTGGAACTCTGCATGCGTTTTGCATTTTCGTCCATCCGGAAGATTCTGATTTTTCCGTCTTTTCCTTTAAAAGCTTTAAGTCCTTCAAAAGCTTCTTGTCCGTAGTGTAATGCCGTTGCCGACATGTGTATATCAATAGTGTTGGATGTGCTTACTTCCAATTCGCCCCACTCTCCGTTACGGAAATAGCAACGAACATTGTAGTCGGTATCGCGATATCCAAAGCCCAGGTTTTTCCAATCGAGATTTTCCATTGCTTGCGTTTTAAGTCTGCTTAATTCAGTAATTAAATGCAACTTTTGTTGCATGAGCAAAGAAAGGAAATTTTCTGTTATCAAAACAGTAATTTAGTCATGAAACCCGTTTGTAATAAATGTTTTATAACGTACAGGAAATGCAGGCTTCTTTTAATTCAACAAGATTTTACCTTTCATTCCTAAAATTTTAACAGGATAGCCGGATTTTTACTTCAGAATTTTAAAAGTTTAGTTTTTACCCAAAAATCAAGTTTATTTCAACTTTTCGTTATTTTGATGACGGTCTTTATCGCGGTTGGTTTTTTTCTCCATATTTTTCTGAAAAGCTTCGTTTAAATCTACTCCTGTTTGATTAGCAAGACAAATTAAAACCCACAATATATCGGCCATTTCATCGGCCATTTCGTATTTTTCATCTGATTTTTTAAACGATTGATCGCCGTATTTCCGAGCCATAATTCGCGCCAGTTCGCCAACTTCTTCGGTAAGGATAGCCATGTTTGTTAGTTCACTGAAATAACGAACGCCTATGGTTTTTATCCACTGGTCAACTTGCTGCTGAGCTTCAGTTAGGCTAATATTCTTTGTTTCCATTTTAAAAATCTTTTTGTTTTGAATCGATAATTATGGTAACCGGGCCATCGTTAACAAGTGCTACATCCATCATGGCGCCAAATTTTCCAGTTCCTACTTTTTTACCTAAAGCAACTTCGGTTTCATTGATAAATTTCTCGTACATCGGTACTGAAAAATCAGGTTTTGCTGCGCGAATATACGAAGGCCGGTTTCCTTTTTTGGTGCTGGCGTGCAGTGTAAACTGGCTAACAATTATAATGTCGCCGCCAACATCCTTTACCGATAGGTTCATAACACCCTTTTCGTCGTTGAAAATACGCAGTTGTACCATCTTTTTTACCAGGTAAGAGATGTCTTCAACGGTATCTTCGTTTTCGATACCCAGCAAAGCCAACAAGCCATTTTCTATTTCCGAAATGCGTTTCCCTTCAACTGTAACCGAAGCTTTTTTTACTTTTTGAATAACAATACGCATAATGCTTTAATTTGTATATGCTAAGGTAAAAAAACACGACAATCATTCAACTTTTATTTTATACAATTGTTTAACAAATAAAGAAATATCTTGAACAAAAATGAAAACCATAAAAACCTTCATTCTTCTGTTGATTCTTCCTTTTTTATCGTTGGCGCAAAACGCATCGCTGAAAGGAGTAGTTGTTGATGCTACCAGTAACGAGCCGCTGCCGTTTGTAAATGTTTTGGTTGCTGGAACTTCAACCGGAACAGTTACGGATGAAAACGGGCGTTTTGTTTTTAATGATCTGGAACCTGGTTTTGTTAGGGTAGAAGCTTCGTTTGTTGGTTACAGAAAAGCCATTTCGAGCGAAATTGAAGTAACCCGGAGCGGAGCAGCTTCTATTGAGATTAAACTTGAAAAAACAACTTCAGAAATTGAAGAAGTAACCGTAAAAGCTTCGCCATTCAGAAAAACCATTGAAAGTCCTGTATCGTTACGAACCATCGGAATTGGCGAGATTGAAAAAAGCCCCGGGGCAAACCGCGATATTTCAAAGGTTATTCAGTCGTTTCCCGGAGTACAATCAACACCAGCTTACCGGAATGATATTATTATTCGTGGTGGCGGCCCTTCCGAAAGCCGTTTTTATTTGGATGATGTTGAAGTGCCTATCATAAATCATTTTGCAACGCAGGGTGCATCTGGTGGACCGGTTGGAATTTTAAATGCCGACTTTATTCGCGAAGTAAATTATTTCTCAGGTGCTTTTCCGGCCAACCGGGGAAATGCATTAAGTGGTGTTTTCGAATTCAAACAAATTGACGGAAACGAAGAAAGGATGAAATTTCACGGAACAATTGGTGCATCTGAGATAGCAGCAACACTGGATGGACCGATTGGCGAAAAAACAAACTATGTTTTTTCGGTACGGCGATCGTATTTACAGTTTTTGTTTAGTGTGCTTGAATTACCATTTCTGCCTAATTTTACGGATATGCAGTTTAAGTTTCGTTCGCGTTTAAATCAGCAAAACGAAATTACTTTTATTGGCTTGGGTGCGTATGATGTGAATGAATTGAACATGGATATTGATGATCCGGACGAGGAACAGGAATATATCTTAAGCCAGTTGCCCGAAAACAAACAATGGAGCTACACTTTTGGTGCCGTTTATAAACACTACCGCGAAAATAGTTACCAAACTTTGGTGCTCAGCAGAAGTCATTTAAACAATAAGGCAGATAAATATTTGGAGAACGACGAAAGCTCGGAATCAAAGCGGATACTCGATTATGTTTCGGAAGAAATTGAAAATAAGCTTCGGTTTGAGAACACTTCCAGGCTAGACGGTTACAAGTTGACTTTTGGTGCTAGCATCGATTTTGTAAATTATCAGAATAACACGGTTGCCGGACGTTTTTACGAGGGGTCGCTTATTCAGGTGAATTATGACACGAACCTTGATTTGGTAAAGTATGGTTTGTTTGCTCAACTCAGTAAAAGCGTTTTTCAGGAACGGCTTGCTCTTTCGTTGGGTGTTCGCACCGACGCCAATAATTATTCATCGAGTATGGAAAACATGCTGGATCAGTTTTCACCACGTTTTTCGGCGTCATACAGCTTAACTCCCAAATGGAGTTTGAATTTTAACACAGGAAGGTACTATCAACTTCCTTCGTATACATCGCTCGGATATAAAGAAGAAGGTATTTTGGTAAACAAAGAAAACGACCTGAATTACATTTCAGTCGATCATTTTATTGGAGGTTTGGAGTTCAGACCGAAATCAACTGTACAGCTTTCGGCCGAAGCTTTTTTGAAGAACTACGATGATTATCCGCTTTCTGTTAACGACCAGATTAGCTTGGCTAACAAAGGTGCCGACTTTGGTGTTATTGGCGACGAAGAAGTTGTTTCCAGTTCTAAAGGCCGGGCTTACGGAGCCGAATTTCAGGCACGTATTAATTCAACCGATGGTTTTAATTTTAACCTGTCGTATACGCTTGTGCGCAGCGAATTTACCAACGGATCGGGAGATTACATTCCATCGAGTTGGGATTCGAAGCACCTGTTGATACTCACGACTACCAAAGATTTAAAGAAAGACTGGCGGGTTGGCGCGCGTTGGCGTTTTGTTGGAGGATTGCCTTATACGCCGTGGGACATGGATAAATCGTCGCTGGTAGAAGCCTGGAATTTAACAGGCGGCCCTTATCCCGATTTTTCAAAACTAAATTCAGAACGCTTTAAACCCTTTCATCAGTTAGACATAAGGGTTGATAAGTCATTTTACTGGGAAAAACTTACTGCAAAATTTTATATCGATATTCAGAATTTCTATAATTTCCAGGCAGAGCAGCAGCCCATCCTCGTTCGGGCAACTGACGCAAACGGAAACTTTTTGCTTACCGACAACGGAAGCCGCTATGTATTGGAAGAAATTAAAAATACAACAGGAACAGTTTTACCAACAATTGGGGTAATTATTGCGTTTTAAGTGTTTAATAAGAACCCAGTTCGGCAATCCATCGCTCTTTTTCATGCTCGCCAAGGAAGCTGGCTTTAAAACTGTTTTTAGCTAGTTTCAGGATTTCTTTTTTCGAGAGATCAAGTGCTTCAGCTGTATCTACATAATTTTTAATCAGGTAACCACCAAAATACGCCGGATCATCAGAATTTACAGTGGCCATAATACCGGCATTGAGTAATTTCTTTAGCGGATGATCCTTTAAATTTGAAACTACTTTCAGCTTAAGATTAGAAAGTGGGCAAACTGTTAATGGTATCTGTAAACGTACCAGTTCTTCCATTAATTTCTCGTCGGAGATGGAACGCACACCGTGGTCGATTCGTGAAACGCCCAGTAAATTAATGCTGTCCCAGATATTTTGTGCCGGGCCTTCTTCTCCGGCATGTGCTACAACTTTAAAACCTTCGTCGTGCACCATTTTAAAAACACGTTCGAATTTGGATGGCGGGTGGCCTAATTCCGATGAATCGAGTCCAAATCCCGCAAAATATTCACGGAAAGGTAGGCATTCTTTAAAAGTGGAAATAGCATCTTCTTCGCTTAAATGACGCAAGAAATTTGGAATTAAAAGACTGGTGATTCCCCAGTTTTCAAGGGCTTCATTAAGCGCCGTTTGTATTCCTTTTACAACGGTTTCCAGCGCAATTCCACGGTGCGTATGTGTTTGCGGATCAAAAAATATTTCGGTGTGAATGATGTTTTCATCCCGGCATTTTCTTAAGTAGGCCATGGTCAGGTCGTAAAAGTCCTGTTGATGAATTAACACATTGGCACCCTGGTAATAAATGTCGAGGAACTCCTGTAGGTTATTAAAATTATAGGCCGTGCGTAAAGCATCTACCGAGTTGTGTTTTAGTGAAATATTGTTGCGTTGTGCAAGTTTAAATATCAACTCAGGCTCCATAGTTCCCTCAATGTGCACATGAAGCTCAGCTTTGGGAATGTTGTGAACCAGTGTTTTTAAGTTGTCTGAATTCATTGTCAATTTTTTTTCAAATATAAGAAACCTAATTTGAGAAGAAATTGAACCATACAACTAACTTTTGGAAATTCTGGCAAACTAAGATGTGCAGTTTTTGCTTACTCAGGGATGTAAATAATTTCGCCGTTTTCGAGTTGGTAAGCTACACCAACCCGCTTGCCTTTATTTCCTGTGCTGGAATTTTCGTCTGAAGTTTTATACGATTCTATTTTTTCGCCTTTCTTGGTAATAATTTCCATTTGCTCGGTACCTGGATTTTTTACCATGGTAAAATCTTCTTTCGAGAACATTTCCGTCATTTTATATCGTGCTACCAGTGCTACCATTAAAGCTACAGCAAATACCATAGCCACATCAAAAAGGTTGGATACTGTGGCCATCGGGTCAATATCATCTTCTTGGAAAAAACGCTGTGACCTTCTCATGTTACGTTCTTTTTCGGAGCTTGTCTGAGTAGTTCGAGTACAAATTCCAGGTTATTAATATCGGCAGCCATCCATCGCTTTTTTACCTGTAGGATGATAAAGCCAACAGCGCCGATTAGAAGGCCGATAACAGTGGTTGCAAATGCTACTTGCATATTGCTGGCCATTGATGAAATATCGCCGGCTGCCAGCCCCACCAATGCCGGCCCCATAGGAATAAGAGTTCCCATTAAGCCGAGAATAGGGCCGAGTTTTGCCAGGGTCTGGCTTCCGGCAATTTCTTTTTGGCAAACAATTTCAAAATCGTTTAGTAGTTTGTTGAAATGCGTTTCGTCGGGTATGGTTTTTAGTGCCTTTTTCAGGTAAATTGCTGTATTGTGGTGCTCGGGAAGTTGGTATTCTTGCAGTTTTTCGCGCACGTTTTCAGCTGTAAGTTCATCCCAAACCTGTAGCAATTGTTTGTTAAACCGCAGTTTGCTGATGTAACTGCTGTAAAAGGTTCCGATAAGCAATAAAGCCCGGATAAAAAAGATAAGGAGCAGTACAACTACCGGAACCATAAGCCCGGTAGAAATCCAGTAAAGTATTTTGGTAATTTCTGTCATGGTCAATTTATTTTTTCTTTCGTGCTGAGATGGTTTGTAAACGCAACATTAGCCGGTGTTTTAGTATGCCAAGACCAATAACTCCGAGTGTTATCAGAATCATTACGATCAGATTGCTGGCGGGAAGTGCTGAGATGTTGTGTTGTTGGCTTACCGGTAGTTTCAGGTATTGTATGGAAAGAATAATTCCGCCAAGTAATTGCAGGATGTGCAGGATAAATTTCAGCTCTGCCCGAAGCTCAAACTCCGGGATTAATTTTTTTACTAGAAAACGAGTGCCCAGTAAAACCAGCGGAAAAGCTAATGCAAGAACAATGGCAATGCCGGTAAACGAGAAGCCTGTTGTATTTAGATATACGATACTCATTAGGTAAAAAAGTGCCTGGAAAACAATAACTCCCGGAAAATAAGCAGCATTTCTGAAAAACTTTCTAACCGGTTCTCCATAGTGTTTTCGGATCATTAAAATGGCCAGCAAAACTCCTAAAATAGCTTCTATAACCAGTATAACAACAAAGTCGGTTACCAATGCTGTGTTTGCCAGTTGCCGCATAAAAGTGTCGTAGCTTTGTTCAATTGCACGATTATGCATGGCAAAGGTGAATAGCCCACTTACTAACAGCCAAATGCCAACCATTCGTTTTTTTTGCATGAAGCTTAGTTGGAGGCCGGTAAGTAAAAAGCTAAGAATGAACAGTATCAATACCAGTGTTTCCATTGTTTTATTTTTTTTCGTTTGCGGATAAAAACAAAAAGTAATACCAGGAGCGCCAATCCTGCACCGAAAAGCAATTTCTTGTTGGTACTTAGGTTGATTTCACGTTGTGTTTCGGCCTGTACTTTTTCTTCGTCTTTTTTCAGCACCACATTTTTTTCTGTTTGCTCGGCCGATACTTCCCGCACCTGTTCGATTTCCTGCTGGTAGCTTTCATTTAATTCTTCAGAAATATTTTGAGCGATAAAGTCGCGTAATTTGGCATTGTCGCAAACAAAGCCACTACAACCTGCCTGATGTTCTTTTACCAGCGAAGCGTGCAGTTCAGCCATTGCTTTTACCTGCTCGGGAGAAGCCTTCCACATGTTTTTTCGAACGGTCTCGAGCATTACGGCGGTCATTTCCTGCAAAGCATAAGGATTTTCGCGTTCGAAAAATTCGTGTACGTTTAATTGCAAGTCATCCTGAACATACACATCATAAAGCCCTTCCCAAAGATGGTCGTCAATTGCCGAAGGTTTCATCACGTTCCAGCCAAAAGTGTTGCGGAAGGTTTCGGCAAAGACTTCGGCTGATGAAGCACTTCCTTTCATCATTTCCTGAATGTAGCGGGGATTCATCAGTGTGGTTCGGCTTTCAACGCCAATTGCTTCTTTTAAGCTTTGTACTTTCGGTTTCCCCGAGTTTCTGAAATCATTAAAATACGATTCGGCATCGTTTCCGGTAACTTCTTTAATGGCCAGGTTTAAGCCACCCATAAACTCATACACATGGTCGAGGCTTAGTGCGCCCCAGGTGTTACTCTGCCGAGGTTGTACAACGGCTTCGGTGTTTAGTAATGCGGCTTCAAAAATACCTTTGCTGAACTCGCCCCAGGCATCTTCGGAGCCATACACTGCACCCATGTTATTGATGTAGGTTTGTGCAACAGTTTGTGTGCTGTCCCATTTGTCGCTTTTTTCTACCATCCCCATAATTGAAGCTCCGTAGTTACCATTTATTCCTCCGAATACGCGGTGTCCTGCCATTTCGCGTGCATCTTTCGGAGAGAATCCTTTTTCGATGAGGAATTTTTCAGCTTCGGCACGTCCGCTGGCTACAAAATTGTTTTCGTCGTTTGCATCGGCAGCCATCTTTATGGCCCGGTTAATCAGGAAAAGCCGCGATGCTGCCAGATCGCGCAATTGACCAGAGGTTTGTACCACCACATCAATACGCGGGCGGCCAAGTTCTTCGGCCGGGATAAGACGAATGTCGTTTACTTTACCCCGTGGTGTCCAAACCGGTTCGATACCCAACATATAGAGGATTTGAGCAATGGTAGTACCTTCCGATTCAACAAAACTACCCGACCAAAGCGTAAAACTTATTTTTTTAGGGAGCTCTCCATCGTGTTTCGATTGGTAATTTTCCAGCATATCAGCAGTAAGTCCTTTGGCTACTTCCCAGGCTTGGCGGGTAGGTGTTTGTTCCGCATTTATCGAAACCAGGTTTCTTCCTGTGGGTGCACTTTCAGGATTTGCTACCGGATCGCCACCGGGGCCGGGAGGAGTGTATCCTCCGTTCAGCGCATTTATAATGGCCTTCATTTCTGCTTCGGTGCTTTCTTTTAGCTCTTCTTTCTTGCTGAGAACCGACTTTAAGGTATTTTCAACATTTAGTACTGCTTTTGCAAGAGCCTCTTCTGCAGGATCAAGGGTGTCGCCTTTTTCGCTCCAGCCCATGGCATATTCCTTATTGTAAGAAACAGCTTTGCTATACTCTTCTGCTGTTATTATTTTATTTCGAACCGGATTAACTGTTCCGCTTTTCAGAATTTCCTGTACATATTCTTCTGCGGGTTGGGTGTATTTATTTCTGAATAGTAATTCGTTGCGAAATTCTTCTTTTGTGATCAGGCCTTTGGTTTCGTCCAATTCTGATAATACAATGGCAAGAGCATCGCTAAACATCATCAATACCGTTTCGTTAAGAAGTTCCGGAGTGTAAGTATTTCCAAGTGTGTAAAGCCCTCCCGGAACTTTCTCGGTGTCGAGTTGAGCCAGAAAACCTGAAATCTGCATCATCTCATCATCTTTGTATGGGCTATCAAGGTTGTCATCGAGTTGCAGTTCCTGATGGATGCCCTCTTCAACAACCATTTTTTTAGCACTTAGCGCGTACTGTCGTTTTATTGCGCCTTTTGCCTGCGACCAATGATCGATGGTTTGTACCAGTTGCTTTTGTGCGCTGGCAGCGTCGGCCTTTATAAATGGAGGAGTAAGGTGGTTTTGAGTAGCGGCGTAACTACGGCGTTTGGCAATCATTGCCTCCCCAATGTTGCTGATGGTATATACATAGTTGTGAGGCGCTGTGCCGATAAGCGGGTCGGTCCAGTCGTAATCAGAAAGAGCAATTTGTTTGCCGGGCGTAAATTCTACGCTGCCGTGTGTTCCGAAATGGAAAAGTGCATCGGGTTGAAAAGCTTTTTGCAGCCACAGATAGGCTGCTATGTAAGTATGCGGGGGTGCTACTTTGGCTCCGTGAACCAGTTCAAAAATATTGTCGCCAAGGCCGGGAAGTGGTTGTGGCAAAATTACAACATTGCCGAACTGAACGCGGGCTACGGCAATATATTCCTTTTGATTTTCATAAACCGACATATAAGCACCGGGAGCCTTACCATAGTGTTCTTCTACGTCGTTGATCATTTCTGCAGGCAGTGTTTCGGCGCACCACTGTTTGTAGTTTTCAACCGGAACCAAGGCAGGACGGCCTTCCTTTAAATAGTTGTCAAAAGCACCTTCGGCGTAAGCACCAAAAACAGGTCCCTCGGTGAGTACTCGTTTTTCGAATGAAGGATAATCTTCCGGCATATCGCCAAGGTTGTAGCCCTCTTTTTTCAGGCGTAACAATACGTTGTGCAGCGAAGGAAGGACTTCCATATTTGCGGCTACCAACGCATTTTTCCCAGGACCTTTGAAGTAAACAAAAGCGACTTTTTTGTCGCTGTTTTTAAGGTCTTTCAGGCGGACATATTTCTCTGCCATATCGCCAAACTTTTTCAGGCGTTCGGGAATAGCCTTAAAAATTACCAGTCCTTTGTCGGTAACATGCTGCGTAAAAACGGCATAAGGAGCAATGCCTCCGTCGAATTCGGGCATGGTAACGCTCTGGCTTAGTAGTCCGCCAATCATTCCTTGTCGGTCAGCTTTCCAATCATCTTCCAGTTGGTGAACCGTAAGCGGACATAAAACCGGTACATTTTGCTGTTCGAGGTATTCGGTAATCGCATCAGCAGAACCTCCACCCAAAGAAAGTCGGCCGTGTGGAAGGTAAACAATCAGGTCGGGGTTAATCTCTTTCATGTAGTTCAGTTTGCCACGAAAACCGGCAATGGGGTACACATTAAATTTCCTGGATTCGAGTTCCCGGATAAGGCTGTTCAGGTAACCGCGGTCGGTGTTAAAAGGGCCTGGAATACTGGTAAAAAGCACCACTTTTTTATTTCCCTGCTGATGAAAATTGTTGTTTTGGCAGTATTCTTCAAAGTTGCTTACCTTTTCAAAAACTTCGTCTTCATCAATATGGAAAAGTACATCGGAGGCAATGTTAACTGCGGAATCGGGCATTTCGGTAAATGCTTTTTTGCCGTCGATGTTTACCCGCACATAATTGAACAGGTTGCGGTAATTGCGGTTTCCGGCATTTTTTAGGTAGGCATCTACTGCCAATTCGTCTTTTTCAGAAAGCGTATTTAGCTCGAGCCCCTTTGTCGTAGAAGCCTGCAGGAAAACGGGCATTCCTTTTTCACCAAGGTTTTTTACCATTGCTTCCTGTTCGGCGGTGAGTTTCAAACCCATTCCAAAGAAAAAAAGCATGTCGTACTTTTTCAGCCCTGAAAGTTCGCTCTGTTCAATGTTGGCAAATCTGATGAACGACGAATTTGTTGCACCGGCCATTTTCGAATACAGAAAATCGGGGTAATTCACTAGTGCAATGCGGGTTGGCGAAATAAATTTGTTGTATGTCCAATAGGCCGCTAAGAGCATAGCAATACCAGTAAGAACTATACTAATTCTTTTTTTCATGGGAGTGAAATTGAAATATGTTAAAGAGAAAACCGGAACGGCGGGTTAAACCGCTCCGGATATTTTGCAATTAATTCGCAGCAGTAAATCTACTGCATCAGCTGGTATTCGAACTTGATTACGCGTTCGCTGGTGCTTGCTCCGTAAAAACTGGTAAATCGCAGTTTGTAAACATCGTCGTTTGCTAAGCGGACAATGTAGAACCAGTTGGAATTAACCGTATACATCATCTCTGCTAAGCTGAAAGATTTCCAGTCGTACCCGATCGCGTTGATTTCAGATGAATACGAAACTGAAGAAATATCGGCAAGTGTCAGGTTGGCAAATGCTTCGCTGATTGCTGTTTCTTCTTCGCTGTCGGTGTATTCTATTTTTCCAACTTCGATATTGTTTTCAGTATTGATCAGAACACCTGCTACACCGTAAGGAACTGTTTCTCCGGCATCTTCAAGTGCTTCAGTATAATAGGTTAATGCCAAATCCCAACCTGTTACGTCTGTGGTAACATTGTAAGCCGAAGTATCGGTTACCAGAAAGAAATCTGTCCAGGTATCAGTACCGTAAGTACCAATGGTAACCGGTGTTTCGCTGTCAAAAGCAAGAAAAACTTGTTGTTTGTAGGCAACTTCTCCGTGCGGTGTTTCGCTATCGTATGCAAGGTTGGCTTCGTAACTTTTCAAACCGTAATCTTTAACTTCCACTACTTCATCGTCATCGCAGGCAGTAAAAAGGCCTGCAGAAATCATCAATGCTAAAAAAATCCGTCTCATTGTTTATTATTTATAGAATTTATAATTCAAAGTGATAAAATACGATCGTCCATAATCAATCGGAGTTCCTCCTGATCCGCCATGGAGGCCGCCTCCTTCTCCAACCCGTTCTACTGTGGTAACATCGAAGATGTTTTTAGCTCCAATAATTACTTTAAGCTGGTGTTTGAAAAAGGTGCGTGTAAGCGATGCATTCATTATATGATAGGCTTCCTGCTTTCCTTCTTTTATGAGGTTGTCGGTTTCGTCGGTATAGAAAAAGGGTATACGTCCGTTGTATTTGTAATCGGCATTTAAGCTGATTCTGGATTTTGAATGCGTGTATTTTAGGCCCGCAAAAACATCGTGTGTAAGGTTGTAATCAGAGGTACCATCATTTCCGGAATAAGAGTTATGACGGCCGGTTAATCCGTAGCCTCCTCTTAATTTCAGCCATCCTGCAAAACCATAGTCGATGCTGATGTCGCCACCGGTTGATTTAAATTCTTCAATATTTTCGTAACTATATTCGGTGCTGTTTTCTTGTTGAACGAGTGTGATCAGGTTACTGATATCATTATAAAACAACGATGTACTGATCTTCCAGGCGTGTGCATTGCTGCTGGTAGAAAATTCGAGCGATGTGTTGTAGTTGTCCGACGATTCAGCATCGAGTTCGCTATTGCCGTAAATTTCATGATTGCTGTCGACAAAAACATAATGAAGTTCTTTAATGGATGGAGCCCTGAAACCACAGGCCGCCGATAATCGCCAGGTAAAGCCACGGGAAAAATTCCATTTGGCATTTATCGAATATACCAGCGGAGAATCATATTCTGTGTTGTACGAATAACGTAAGCCGGGTTGTAGCTCAATTGCCGAAACCGGTGTATATTTTAGGTTGGCAAACAGGGCATAATCGCCAATCGATTGTTTTCCACCATCAATACGTTCTCCCTCCATTGCTTCGATGTTAATATCTGCACCGCTTTGCAGCGACAGCTTTTTCGGAATAAAGGTGTAACCATGAATAACACGTGCCACTTTTTGATCCATGTCTTGGGTGCGTTGTTTGGGTGTCTTTGTTTCCTCAAGTGTACGCAGGTCTTTCGAAACGGACTGTTCTTCGCGGTTGTAGATATTGTATGCAGCAACAACATTTAAATGGTTGCGTTCGTTCCAGCCACCGTTTACTCCGAAACCAATGTCGTAACGATTGGTATAATAATAAGTATCAAAAGCACGATAGCCTTCAAAAATATTGCCTTTGTAATGCAACCTGTCGTTATAATAGCCCAGTTTGCTATTCACCTGCCAGCTGTCGTTTTTCCAGGTGTGCCCGAGGTTAAAACGGTACAGGTTTTTGGGTTTCCAGTCCATCGAGCGGTTGCTTTTATCGAAATCAACACCCGAGAAATACTCGTAACCGCCATCAGCCATAAAAATATTCTTTCCTGCTTTCTGCGACACGCTTAAATCCCCCGCATACCGGCCTACCGACTCGGCATAAGCCTTCGCATTCGCTTCAAGCGAGTGATACGTATTTTGTTTGGTAATCAGATTAATGGTGCCGGCCAGTGCATTGTTTCCATAAACTACCGACATGGGGCCTTCCACTACTTCTACTTGTGCAATATTATCAAGATTTACCTGACTGAGATCGATGTTGCCATCTAAACGGCCAATAACCGGAACTCCGTCGACCATGATTTTTACATTTTGCCCGTGAAGTCCCATCATTTCAATTTGAGAGCCCAGCACTAAATCGGTAGACATACGAATGTTGGCTTCGGTCATCAGCAGCTCGTTGAGGTTTTGAGCTCCCGACCGCTGTATTTTCTCACTTGAAATTAGTTTTACCTTGTATATAGAGCTGTCAACTGGAGTTGGTTTTACTTCGCCGGTTATAATTACCTCCTGTATTTCCTGGTTGTTCTCGGTAAGATGAATCAGTTTGAAATCGACCTGCCCTTTACGAACCTCAAAATCAACTTCACGCGGATCGTAGCCGACTGCCGAAACCAGTAAAGTACCTTTTGAAGCATTGTTTTTTATTTCGAGCGAAAAATCACCGTGTGTATTAGCTGCAGTTCCTGTTCCGCTTTCTTTATGAACCACTGATGCAAAAGCAATGGGCTCCTGAGCAAAATTTATGATGCGTCCTTTTATTTGTACTTGTCCGCTTAACCGGGGGGCAAAAGCCAAACTAAAAATCCCCAATAGCAAGAGTGGGAGTCGGTGCAAATTACTATGGCTAGAATGTTTTCTGTTCATTCCTTTTTTCTGTGGTTATGAATATGGTTGCAAATTTACTTTTGGTCGTA
The DNA here is from genome assembly GCA_963677455.1 of uncultured Draconibacterium sp. Classification (GTDB taxonomy): domain Bacteria; phylum Bacteroidota; class Bacteroidia; order Bacteroidales; family Prolixibacteraceae; genus Draconibacterium. The sequence continues at coordinate 5,004,395 of OY781971.1, read as the reverse complement.
CCGTGCTACAATCCCCATTAATAGGGATATTTGAAAAACAGCTCTGCAGACCTATCCCGATTAAAACACTTTCAGACCTTGAAAGTTCTGACAAATTCAAGCGATAAGTTCTTAGTTACTTTACAGATGACGTCGGATTTTGCGCCCGATGGAACTTATTTTTCCTTCATGTTCAGGAATTCTAAGAACAATATGGGGTAGAATTCGTTTTAATAATCTGTCTGCTTCAAACAGGAGCAGCTGTAATCTAAAACTATTTATATGCATGCAGCTACTGCCGATAAACGTTCGGCTTCCGATAACAATCAATCCACCCAAATCCCGTTTTCTCAGTTTTTAGATGCTTTGAAAGAAAAAATGAAACAGGTGTTTCATGTTCGCGCAGACATTGATCAGCTAAGTTTAAAGCGAGGACTTCCGCCTTTTGTAATGCGCGAGATCATGTCGGTGAATCCGTTATCGGTTGGTATTCCAAAACAATATGGCGGCCGGGGAGGTGTGATGAAGGAAAACATTGGCTTGCTGGCTGCAGCATCGTATGAATCGCTGGCGTTATCGCTTACCTTTGGAATTAACTCGGCTTTGTTCTTGCAGCCTTTTGGTAAGTTTGGACAAGATGAGGTAAAAGCACCTGTTTTTAATCGTTTTCTGAATGAAAAAGCAATGGGCGGCTTAATGATTACCGAACCGGATTATGGTAGCGACGCACTAAATATGCAAAGTTCTTATTTCGAAAAAGATTCGGAATATCACTTAAAAGGGAAGAAACACTGGGCAGGTTTAACCGGTTGGGCCGACTACTGGCTTTTATCGGCACGGCAGAAGTCAAAATCGGATAAGTTGCAACGCGATATCGACTTTTTTCTTTGCGATGTAAATGCGCCCGGACAAAATATTGTTGTTGAGGAATTTTTCGAAAACCTTGGTTTATATGCTATTCCTTACGGGCGAAATCACATTGATGTACAACTACCAGTAACCCATAAACTGGTGCCCGAAACTACCGGTGTGAAAATGATGCTCGATTTGCTACACCGTAGCCGGATGCAATTCCCCGGAATGGGAATGGGCTTTATCCAGCGTATGCTCGATGAAGCTTTGGCACATTGTAAAAGTCGTTTGGTTGGCGGCAAGAGTTTGTTTCAGTACGATCAGGTACAACAGCGTTTAACCGAGTTGCAGGCATCGTATACCATTTGTTCGGCCATGTGCGCCAACAGTAGCGAAAAGGCAGGATTAGAAGTAGATCTGTCATCGCATGGAATGGAGGCCAACGCTGTTAAAAGTGTGATAACCGACTTAATGCAGGAGGCTGCACAATCAGTTGTTCAGTTGGTTGGTGCAAAGGCTTACAAAATCAATCATATTGCAGGACGGGGAACAGCAGACAGCCGTCCGTTTCAGATTTTTGAAGGCTCAAACGATATTCTCTATGTACAGATTTCCGAAGCTTTGGTGAAAATGATGAAACGTACCAAAGAGAACAATCTTTTCCAGTTTTTAAAAGGATTTGATTTGACCGATAAAGCTGTTCATTTTGTAAAGAAGCAGGTCGATTTTAACCTTGATCTGCAGATTCCGCAGCGAAAACTGGTAGAAATGGGCAAAATAATTGGCCGTGTAATTTCGATGAACCAAGTGTTGGATTTAGGCGACAAAGGGTATAAAAAAGAGCTGATTGACGGAAGTGTGAACTATTTGCAGCAGGAGATCGGTAAATTAATGTCGGCATTTAATTTTAAAGGCAATAACACCGTGGTTGATGGTTACGAGGAGAATAGCTTGTGGCTAAATTTTGTAAGGGGATAGTCTAATATTTTTATACCGTGTAAAGCCAGATCATCTTTGCCCCCCGTTTAACTTTTTTATTCAGTGAGATCCAAATTACAGAAGAGCAACGAACTGTAATTTGATGGTAGAACTAATCCTGATAGTGGAGCGTATCGGGATAAATGAGTTAATACTCCGATGTTTATCGTTATTAAACTACATTCCATATTGATACTTCGTTGTGGGTTGGTGGTATGGTGCAGCGGACAATAACAAAATTCGTCAAAGAAATTAATCCCTGTCGGCTGCCTTTCAATACAATGCGAGGCAAGCTGTCGTTTCTGGTTGCCGGATTTCAATAAAAATCAAACAATTATCAATTCTGTTAGTTAGGATTAATAGAAACCAAAAAAACATAAAATGGATTTTTCAGTAAAAATAAACAACATAGAATCAACAGATGAACTACCGGGAGCCTGGAATAACGAAGACTATAAGGAGCTACTTGCCAGATTTGAGTATCCCGATGCGGAACAACTTAAGCCTGTAGAGTTAAAGGACTACCTTTTTCTGGCCATTTCCGATTTTGAACCAAACGAAGCGGCTGCAATTTTGCTCGACTATAAACTTTCGGATAAACTTGCTGACGGGCAGATTGATAACCTTTCGCACGAAATGCTGCGGGTAAAGGTTTTTGAGAATTATTCCGAGATTGATCTTCACCATGATTTATTCAATATTAACCAGTTACTGTACAAAGCATACAACGGTAAATTTCCGCAAGGGCAGGTAAATCGTGTTCAGTTCAAGCTAAAGTCTAAGAACAACGACACGGAGGAAATTACCAAAGAAACGGCTTTGAAAGCATTGAGTAACGGCCTCTCTGAAAATAATCTAATCAAGCGTTTGCTGGGCGATCAACTGGAAGGAGAAAAGCCCTTTCCCGAGGCGGAAGGAATTGTTTGGGACCTGCAAGATAAGGGCGATGATACTTACTCGATGACAATTTCTGAAAAGTGGCTTACGAAAAGTGATGTTACAAAACCGGAATACGAATGTACTGTACAGGTATTTGAAGACTCCGGGGAAGAGTGATCAGAAATGCATATATTGATCTCCTCGAAAAACCGTAAGATGAAGTCAGAAAAAAGCGACAAGAAAATTGAAAAAAAGAACGACCGGCAGGAAAAAGAGGAGTCGTGGATTGACAAAACAGAAGCAAAGATCGACGAAACTGCCGAAAAGATACACCAGAGCGAGGCTTACCGAAAAGCCGATCAGTCGGTAGAGAAAGCTACCAGAAGCCTTTTTCGCAAAGCCGGTAAACTTTGGGGTAAATCCGAACACTATTTTAAAAACCGGAGCAAGGGGAAAGATACATAGAAGTCAAGTATTCTGAGATAGCCTCGTTCGCCGTCCGTCTATTATCGGACGCTTCCTCGCTATGACGAGGTTTTGGGTATATGTTGCAGCGGACAATAGCAGGTTTCTTCAAAGATATAAATCACTGTCCGCTGCCTTATGATATATGTGAAGGTGTCATTGCGAACCCGTCCCGGGTCATCGGGATCGGGAGAAGCAATCTAAAGGAATATTAACTCCCTGACTTTAATTTCATTGTAGAGATAGCGTCGTTCACCGTACATCGGTTGCCGGAGAAACAATCTTATTTTCTGCACATAAACAGATTACTTCAGTCTCCGTCGGTTGCCGGGTTCCTCGTAATGACAGAGTTTGAGATTTGAGAATAGCAGCTGACCATGAACATATTTATCTAGGGTCCGCCGCACAACTATTCCAACGAAGTAGTCATTGTGAGCAGGAGGCGTGGCAATCCTTTACGCCTTGCGAACAAGCGGCAGTTCGTTTGAAATGAGTGCTGCTGGATAGGTGATTGAAAATGGGAGGAAGTAATCTATTGTTTAATAAGCCGGCAGTTGAATAACAATCTCAGATGGCTTCGGTCTCTTTGTTCCCTCGCCATGACAGAGTTTTAGGATGGCATGGCAGCGGACAATAGCAGGTTTCTTCAAAGATATAAATCACCGTCCGCTGCCTTTATGATATATGTGAAGGTGTCATTGCGAACCCGTCCCGGGTCATCGGGATCGGGAGAAGCAATCTAAAGGTGCGAGACAGAAGACGAGTGATTAAATCAATATAGCAGAAATTCACCACCCCGTCAGCGAAATTGAAGTTTAGCATTTCGTGGTTGGTTTTTGCGTCGCTGACACCCCTCCTTCAAGGAGGGGAAATAGAATATAAGGTTTGTATATTTTCAGAACTATGTTAAGAACGTTTCTCCTCCTAAAGAGGAGGGAGGTGGTTGCTTTATTTCCCTTTATTTTTTGCAAAGTCAAGAATGTCCTGTTGAATTACATCCGGGTACTCATACACCTATCTGTTTTCGTAGCGTAAAACAGTAATTCCGTTTTCATACAAAAATTCATCTCGCTGTGTATCCCTGGCAATAGCCTGAAGATTCGCATGAACCTCTCCATCCAGCTCAATAGCCAGCATTAGTTCGTAGCAGAAAAAATCAACAATATAATTCCCTATTGAATGTTGTCTTCTGAATTTATACCCGCCAACCTTTCTTTTTTGTAATAGCTTCCAAAGGCTGGCTTCAGCCGCGGTTGAATGATTTCTTAAATGCTTACGTAAAGGTTTGTAGTATTTGCGGTTGTGGAGTTTCATAGGGTAATAAAATTAATGAATTTTGGTGAATTCACCACCCCACCCTTGACGTTTACAGTCAGGGGCACCCCTCCTTGCAGGAGGGGAAATAGAATATAAGGTTTGTATGTTTTCAGAACTGGGTTAAGAACGTTTCTCCTCCTGTCAGGAGGAGTACTCCCCGAGTATTCGGGGTGGGAGGTGGTTGCTGAAACACTTGAGCAGAATACTACCACCTCGTCAGCGAATTTGAAGTTTAACATTTCGTGGTTGGTTTTTGTGTCGCTGCCACCCCTCCTGTGATGAGGGGAAATAGAATATAAGGTTTGTATTTTTTAGAGCTAGGTTAAGAACGTTTCTCCTCCTGTCAGGAGGAGTACGCCCCGAGTATTCAGGGTGGGAGTTGGTTGCTGAAACAATTGAGCAGAATACTACCACCCCGTCAGCGAAATTGAAGTTTAACATTCCGTGGCTGGTTTTGTGTCGCTGCCACCCCTCCTTAAAGGAGGGGAAATAGAATATAAGGTTTGTATGTTTTCAGAACTAGGTTAAGAACGTTTCTCCTCCTGTCAGGAGGAGTACTCCCCGAGTATTCGGGGTGGGAGGTGGTTGATGAAACACTTGAGCAGAATATTACCACCCCGTCAGCGGAATTGATGTTAGTATTCCGTGGCTGGTTTTGTGTCGCTGACACCCCTCCTTAAAGGAGGGGAAATTGAATAGAAGGTTTGTATGTTTTAAGAACTGGGTTAAGAACATTTCTCCTCCTTGCAAAGGAGGAGTACTCCCGATGAAATAGAATGGAGTCGGGAGGGAGGTGGTTGCTTTCCTCTGCTACATAACATCTTGATTTCCAGAATCAATTTTTATAATTTGCAAGTAGCTTAAAAAGCCAAAACACGAATCGACCCAAAGCGCATTCTGTTTAAATACATTTTTTTTGAAACGACCCTACTAGCTCACTTTCATCTACCGATGATTGTACACCAGGCCCAACAGCTTGCGTGCCTGCAAAAAAGGCCACCAGTGCCCTGAGAAGCTTACCGGTGGCCCGTCAATAACCAAACTTTTATTTAATTATTAACGTGTTAAAGTTATGAGTTTAACCGAATCAAAAAAACGCGATTTTGTTTCGCAATTAATTGTGATTTTAGAGCAGAACACCCAATTGCTTACCGACAAAGGGTTCGATCCTACAGCAAAGATCACACAGTTACAAACCGAACTGGCAACCGCCGATGATGCCGAGGGTAAACAGCTTGAAGCCATGGCCGCCGCTAAAGATGCCACCAAGCTGGCCAACGAAACGCTCGACACAGCTTACACCGATGGCTCGGCCACGGTAGATCTTATTGCCGGGTTACTGGGTAAAAACGACAATTTAGTGCTGGAGATTAAAAAGCTCCGGAAAACCGGAAAGTCGAAATCCAAACCTGAACCTACAGCGTCGTAATACAAAGAGATCCGCCTATAAAACGAGGCGGATTTTTTTTCTGCCTTTGCGAAACCCTTTCGCGACCCAATCAGGCGCTTATCTTTTTCAGGGAATCTTATGCATTCTTCGCAGAATTGGTTTAAAGCAATACAGAATCATAGATATTCCAAAAGGAAGCAAGGCTGTTTCATCGAGAATATCTATTATTCCAGCCGGAATCATCCTTAAGCAACGTGGAATCCCTTTGCAGCAACGCAGAATCATCGAGATTCTCTTTGGAAGCGGTTCAATTCCATAGAGAATATTTATTATTCCAAGGGGAATTATCCTTCGGCACAATGGAATTTCTTGTATTCAGGGTGTAAGAAAAATGCTGAAAGCCACACAGAATAGCGGTTTGGAGAAGTTCGATAAATTGCGATAGCGAAAATAAATCGAGCGAACTTCGATTAAGAACCGGATTCGATAGACTCCAAAAATTTCTTTTCTTGTTTATTCTTGAGGGTAATAAAAATCAATGTTTCTCTGCCTTTGTACTCAGATTCTTTTAGCTTTTCATCCTCGGTAAACACTTCTATTTTATCAACCCACTTTTCGTTTATTGTTCTTAGTTGAGGTTTAGTAAGTAGAATACAGGAATCATTTTGTGTTGTTAGATAAAATACGGGATCGGTTACTATTTTTTCCATCTGAATGTCGGGGCTTGTTGATGCGGTATCTGACGAAGTCATTTCTTGTCCATGGGAAATATGACATACAAATAATAATGCGATGAGTGCTAGCAGGTTTTTCATATAGTATAGTTTAAAGTATACTTTTCAGTATTTTTTTTTGGAAAAGCTAAAGTAGCAAATGACAATTAGATTGAACAAGATTTTTCAATATTATGAGAAATTATCGATTGCTTTAATTATTTTTATAACTCTTTCAAAATCAACTGATGGAAAACCCAAAAAGTCAAAAAATACGAGCAGCAATTTTCGAATGGTTAAACAAACTAGCTTTCAAGTATCCCGATAAGGTTATTCCTGCAAGAGAATTGATAAGCGGTTGTATCGTTAATGGAGAACGAATTGTTTTGTCGGGAGCTCAGGGCATTTGGAAGCCCAATCAGCTGGAGTACCCGATTTCTATAAAAGCAGTTGCCGATAGTATTTACGATGATGCACAAATCGATGATAATCTAATACACTATAAATACCGGGGAACCGATCCTAATTTTTATGTGAATGTTGGATTACGAGAATGTATGCACCAACGAATACCTCTTGTTTATCTTCATCAGGTTGTGAAAGGTAAGTATTTGGTTGAGTGGCCTGTTTTTATTGTTGCCGACGATCCGAAGAATTTGACGTTTACTGTCGAAGCCAACTCTAATCAGATTGGTCTCAGTTCAGAACCGGATATCGTTGAAGAACCAAACGATATTCAACGACGCTACGCTACACTACAAATGATTCAACGTTTACACCAAGGGACTTTCCGAGAAAAAGTATTGGATGCTTACCGCGAACATTGTGCGATATGCCGGCTCAAACATCGTAATTTATTAGATGCAGCACATATTATCCCTGACAATAAAGGCGGCCTGCCCGTTGTGCAAAATGGTCTTTCCTTATGTAAAATTCATCACGCGGCTTTTGATAATAACATCATTGGAATAACACCTGATTATCAAATCCAAGTGCGTGAAGATATTCTGCAGGAAATTGATGGCCCCATGCTCAAACATGGTATTCAGGAAATGCATGGAAACAAATTGATTCTACCGAGGTCTTCCGCATTACAACCTAAAAAAGAGTGGTTGGAGCATAGGTACGACCTATTTAGAAATGTCATATAGTTACTAATAAAACCTAAGATTATGAAACTCAAACATCGCTATTTAGAACAATTAAGAAAAAATCCACAATCCGTTAAACAAATTATGCATGAAGCTTCTGGTGGAGGAAAAACAATGATTAGGGCCTGGGATCGTGCCGTTGGCCGTTATCACAAAGAAGAAAATAAAAAGTCTGCTCTTGATTATTTGAAATTAGCTCTATCGGACTTTAATGATAATAGAGCAAATAATATAAAAAAGGATATGCTTTTTGAAAAGTTCGAAAATTATATCCATGAATATCTGAATCTTAAATTTAAAAACATCAAAGTAAATAGTCGAATAAATATTGATATCCATCATAACAATTACTTAACGGGCGAAATATTCAGAATTGATCAAACGTCTGAAAATGGTCTTGCTATTACACTAATGAATAGAACTGATGAATTTTGGGCAACGGAATTAAGATTTCATATTCTTCAAATATATTACAGCAACATATATAAATGTCCTTATGATCTAGTTAGAGTTGGCGTTTATAATTTTGAAGAAGAAATACACGAATACATTTCTTTTGATGAGATTGAACTAAACCAGGCTTGGGAAGAAATTATAAACCTTTCCAACAAGATTAATAAATTTAAGCTCTAGGCTTTTTTTGCGTAAAAACTTCCGAACCAAAATTTCCGTCGCTGGCGCAAATTTGTAATTTGTGCCTCAGCCTCTGGCTAACGTTTTCAACGCTTTTCAATTCTATCGAAACGCACACCGATTATAAATCGGCGCGAGCGGGGGATTCTGTGAAAGGATATATTGGAGAATTTTGCTCATCCTAAAAACTTTTCATCCATATGTTTTTCTAAAAGAAGTACACTTGGTAAAAAACGTTTTGGTTTTTTAATTTCCTTTTCGTGATATTTAGAAAAATATTGTTGAACGAATTCATCTTTCGATTTACGTAGTTCTGAACAAATCAGAATCTTATAATTTTTATCAATTGCTAGATATCCATTCTCAAATGCCTTATCATGCAAATTATTTAATAGCAATCCATTTTGAGGATTTAACCGATTTTCCACATCTTTTGCCCAAGGAATAATATGACTTGCAATTAAAAAATCCGTATTCGCGAAACCTGTTATAGCACAGCTCTCCTGATAATTTGCAAGAACAATATCTCTAAAAACTTTTTGATTTACTCTGGTTTTAACTTCTCTTACTTTTGTTTTTCCTTCAAGATTATCTATACCACCAAGAATTTGCTTGTACTTTTCTGCAATAGTAGTATTCTGAATTTCAGCTAAAATCCGCTCACTTTCAAAAACAAGCTCTTCCTTGTTTTCATGAAATTGATCCCAAATGGGTTGAACTTGCTTTATTCCTCCAGTCAATCCTTTTATACCTCGTTGTTGATGATATGGGTCGACACTTGCAAAGTTACTCAAACGCATAGAAACTGCACTTGGCGTTCTGCCAATCAATTCTGCGAGACGAATTATATCACTATTCCTGTGATGAAATTTACCAAATGGGATTTTTAGATATAAGTTAAATGCTAAGATTAATTCAGCTTTTGACCATGGTTTTCTTTGTGACATGTTCGGAATAGTTTCTTAGCATAAAACTAACAGAATTTTCATTAAAAAATCTAGTTTTCAACTGTTAGAAAGACAAAACTACAGTTCGACGCCAAACAGATATTTATTTGTTCTTCTGTTTCGGAGTTGTAAAAATCTTTTAATATTTCAGTTCTTACACCACACCTCGGACAGGTTGTTGGTTGATCTGAAACAAGAAATATTTCAAGTGAAGAAATTATTGAAAGGTCATATTTATTCATTTTTTTCCTTTAACAAAATAAATTCGCACCAGTCATGATCAAGTTCTGGATTATAAACGGGAAACCGAACTTTTATTAATCCAAAATCGTGTGGTACAAAATATAAATCATCGATTAGTTGAGTTCTAAACCATTTTTCAAATTCGTGAAGCGATAGGTCGTCTGGATTATCAATTTTAGCTTCTTCATAAAGCTTATAATTACCTGCATCCCGATATAAATATTCAATGATGGTTTTATGTTTTTTCATTCAGTAAAATACTGAAATAGGTTTGAGTTAGTCAACGGACTATAAGTAACATTTCGGGCTTGGTGTTTTTACCCTTAATGCGGCTCATATTATACGAGCGTGTTTTTTTGTCGTGTACGTCGACCATTTGACTACTCCCCTTTAAGCGAGTAAATATTTAGCACATTACCGTGGCGCACCAATAAATGGTTGTTATAAATTGAGGGGTGTGCCCAGTGTGGCCCCTGCCCGTCTTTCATTTGGAAAGCACTTACCACTTTTAGCCGGGTTTTATCGGGCTGTACCAAGGCAATATTTCCTTGTTTTTCTTCGTAAAAATAGAGCATGCCATCGGCAGCAATTACCGAGCCTTTGGTATGCCATTTTTCTTCCCACAGGGTTTGGCCGTTTTGCCAGTCAACCGCAGCCCAGTTGCCTCGTGTGTTGTCAATCATATTCGAGGCATAAATAACACCATCGAGCAAAACCAGTCCTCCGTGGTGGGTGTCCAGTATATCGTTTGTCCATTTCAAGCTAATGCTTCGGGCATCGTCGGAAAGTGTAAAAAGCATACCTGGCTGGTCGTTTCCGTAGGTAATAAACAGCCCGCCATTATAAAACAGTGGTGTATTGGCTGCTTCGCCTTGTCCCTTTTGGGTGTGGTATTGTATGGTGTTGTAGGTCCAAAGCACATCGCCATTACTAACATCAATGCCAATAATATCGTTTGCGGTTTGTATAAGCGCTATTTGTAAACCTCCCCACTCAACCAGGGCCGACGAAGCGTATGATTTTGGCCCTCCGGTGCTAAGGCTTTTCCACAAGAGCTCGCCCGTTTTTTTATGGTAAGCTACCACGGTAGTTTCGTCGCCCCCGGTAACATATAAGGCTGCATTGTCGGTTAACAATACCGATTCAACGATTCCCCAGTGTTGGTATTTCCCCGAAAAGCTACTGTGCGGATTTTGTTTCCAAATTAGCTCGCCGTTGCGGGCATTTAAACACACCAAAGCTGCATCGCCACCAATGAGGTAAATGCGGTTGTCTTCAATTGTTGGGGTTCCGCGCGATTCGGGATAGGTACGCGGCCACGACCGGCTAAAATCTTTTTCCCAAAGTAAGCTCCCTTGCCAGTCGTACACCGAAAGCACATCTAAAGTGTCGTGTTTTATGCCTGTAATGTAAATTTTGTTGTTGTAAACCAGCGGCTGCGACAATCCTTTGCCAACATTGTTTATGGAAAGCTCAAGTTTAGGGCCATCGGCCGGCCATTCTTTTAACAGGTTTTTGTCGGGGTAAATACCATTTCGGCCGGGGCCACGCCACTGAGCAATTTCGTTAGAAGTGCACGAGCCTAACAACAACAGGGCTGGCAGTAAATAAAGGAGCAGGCTTAAACGCATAATTTGGTTTTAGTTTATTTACTTTATAAAGAAACGAAAAAAGCCATGTGAAAACAAAAACTTCCGCACCGGCATTTGGCTTGGTAATTTTGCTCGTTAACAATATACCAGTTATAAAAAACCAAACCTTTGGGAAGCTATTGCCGCTACCGGTGTTAACGGATTCTGGAATGGCCTGGATGAGGATAACCTTAACTACTATGCCGCCGGAAGCGTGCTTATGCTTCTGGGAATGGGATGGACCATTGTGGGTGTGCCGTTTTGGGTGGCCGGCTCGCGCAGAAAAAGGCAGGTTGAAATTGCCCTGCTTCGTTTTGATGCCTCGGCATATACCGGTTTTCAGCCCACACAACAATACGGCCTCAGCCTGACTTTTAACTTTTAGCGCTGTTTACTGCCCCTTGTTTATAGCGAGGGGGTTCGGCTTCGTCCGTTTGACAGATCCTTTGCAGGTCAAAGACAGTTTGCTTCAATCGTTTCACTCCTTCGCAATGACAAATACAAGTAAATTGAAAGGCAGCGGCCAACAAACCTGTCTGTTCGTAGGCGATTGTTTACTGTCCGCTGCCAGACACACAAAGAATGTAAGTCATTGCGAGCGTAGTGAAGCAATCTAATTGCGATGTTATAATCAGATTACTTCGTCGTTCCTTCCTCGTAATGACATCATCATTGTAATAAAAAGCAGCGGACAACAAACCTGTCTGTTCGTACGCGATTGTTTACTGTCCGTTGCCATACACACAAAGAATGTAAGTCATTGCGAGCGTAGTGAAGCAATCTAATTGCGATGTTATAATCAGATTACTTCGGTCGTTCCTCCTCGTAATGACATCATCATTGTAATAAAAAGCAGCGGACAACAAACCTGTTCATACTGACACGATTGTTTACTGTCCGCTGCCACATATCCTTAAAGTGCGTGTCATTGCGATCCCGATCTTCGGCATCGGGAGAAGCAATCTAATTGCTTGCACAAAAACAGATTACTTCGGTCTCCGTCGACTGACGGATCCCTCGTAATGACAAACATGTTAAAAGAGAAGCAGCGGACAACAAACTTGTCTGTTCGTAAACGATTGTTCACTGTCCGCTGCCATACACACAAAGAATGTAAGTCATTGCGAGCGTAGTGAAGCAATCTAATTGCGATGTTATAATCAGATTACTTCGGCCGTTCCTTCCTCGTAATGACATCATCATTGTAATAAAGAAAGCAGCGGCCAACAAACCTGTTCATACTGACACGATTGTTTACTGTCCGCTGCCGCATATCTTCAAAGTACGTGTCATTGCGATCCCGATCTTCTGCATCGGGAGAAGCAATCTATCTATTAAGCATTAAATCTTTCCAATTAGGATTTCTGCTATTTATCAGTTCAATTTTTTTCTGACGCGATCCAGCTTTTAGTTGTTTTTCGCGGGCAATAGCATCAGTTATTTCCTGAAACAACTCGTAATAAACCAATTTGTTAATTCGATATCTTGATGTAAAGGAGTTTTTGAAATACCCGCTTTTATGCTGTTGTATTCGCAGTGTAAGATCGCTTGTAACACCTACATAAAGTACCGAGTTACCTGCATTTGTTAAGATATAAACGTAAGCTTTTTTTTTCATTTTTGAGGGAATTTGAAGTGAAGTTATAAATAGTTTGCTTCAGTCGCAAGCTCCCTCGCAATGACAAATACAAGTAAATTGAAAGGCAGCGGACAATGACTTCAATAGTTACGGCACGATTGTCCACTGTCCGCTGCCTGACGTACAAAGAATTTAAGTCATTGCGAGCGTAGTGAAGCAATCTAATTGCGATGTTATAATCAGATTACTTCGTCGTTCCTCCTCGTAATGACATCATCATTGTAATAAAGAAAGGCAGCGGACAACAAACCTGTCTGTTCGTAAACGATTGTTTACTGTCCGCTGCCACATATTGGCACTTTAAAAATCTGTCATTTGTTAGCTGCTTGAAGCTTGTTGCTCCAGTCTTTTTCTTTTATCTTCAAGGCAGTAAAAACACGCTCTATGGATATCCTGCTTCGAATTGGAACTACTGTTGTAATTTTTGCATTGATGGCTTATTCGGTTGCTATTGTTAGCGAGCAACGTAAACGAGTGCTCAGCAAAACGGTACTAAGCTTTTTAACTTTGGGCGTGCTGCTTGATCTTGTGGCTACAACTTTTATGATACTGGGTTCTTCGAAAGGTGCTTTTACTTTGCATGGAGTGTTGGGCTATTCTTCGTTGGCGGCTATGTTTACTGATGCAGTGCTGATGTGGCGTCTTAAAAATAAAGGAGGAATTAACAGTATGGTTCCGCCTTCCTTGCATCTTTACTCGCGCTACGCCTATATGTGGTGGGTAATGGCTTTTATTACCGGAGGATTGCTGGTGGCGTTTCGGTAGTTTTTTAATTCTTCTTTATTTATTGAAGAAATGGGGTGTTGCCGTTCAAAATTCTCCTCTGTATTTACTTCAATTCTTTTTCCTTTTCGATTTGTTTGATGCTGGCTTTGAAACCCTGTGCTTTAAGTAACTGATCCCCGTTTTAGTTCGTTTATGGAGTTTGGGAATAAATATCTTCCAAATTCGCCCTACCTGCAACCGTGAAGAAATTGTTTAATGTAGTGCCCGATATTTTAAAGGCTTACAAAGGAGGAAAAATGGCAAATCCATATCTGAGTGTAGATACAATTTCCGGATTGTTGCTTTACCATTACGGAGTAAGGCATGTTGATTTTATACTGCAATGTTTGGTATTTCGCGTACCTTTGGTTTTTGTGCTTAATCACTGTCTCCTTGTTGTTTATAAAGCACTAAGAGTTGCCAGCATATAAATTTGGAGTTCATCTGGTTTTGGGAATAGCTAAAAAATCAGAAGTGTTCTAAGTGCTTATATGTGAGTTTCGTATTTAGAATGAATATAATTTCCCTAAGTTGTTGCTCATAGTAGAACAATTAGCGCGATATTGGGTTTAAAAAATACGAGTTTCGACTTCAAACGTTAAAAAGAAAAAGTAGGGTAAGTTGTAATGAACAGATATACTTGGCAATATTATTTCCTGGTGCTCATTTGCGTGCAAATAGTTTCGTTTCAGGTAAATGGGCAAAATGAATATCAGATAAAAATAGATAGTCTTCAACGCGAAATTGAATCCAAATCGGGAGTGGATGCAGCTGCAATTCAATTAGAGTTGGTGCTGGTACAGGTGAATGTTGATCAACAGGCAGCACTGGAGTTGGCATTTAATGTTCTCGAAACAGGAAAGAAGAACGCCGACAGAAAGCTTCTGGTACAGGCTTATTATGTGCTGGGCAGAGTGTTTGTAGAAATGAAAAACTATAGGCAATCGCAGCACTACCTAGACACCGCTTTGCTTTTCGTAAGTTCAAGCAATGATAATTGGATGAAGGGAGAGATTCTCTATCGAATGGGAACTAACAGTCATTATTTTGGCAACGAGATAGAATCATTGGAGTTTTTTAACCGCGCTGTACAGTATGGTCGTTTGTCCGATAATTTTAAAACGCTGGGCTCTACTTATTCCATGATGGGAACCATTTATCGAATGAATGGACTATACAACCGTGCCATAGAATACATTATTAAAGCAGAGCTGAATTACGAGAAAGCCAATTTTATGGAAGGAAAGGCTTGGGCCGACTATTTGCTGGGACGTACCTATGCCGATTTGGGACTTTTGAAAGAAGCCATGCAGTATTTTTCGAAATCACTCGATATTTATACCCGTATGTCGGAAAAAAACGGTGATGAAGAAGGACTTGCGATATGCTACACTCAAATTGCTTTACTGAATATACAACAAGGGGACTATGAAGTTGCCCGGGAGAAAATAGAAGAAACACGAAAAATTTATGCAAAGAGTGGCTCTAAGTATGGGATGGCGATGGTGTTTAAAGACTTAGGAACGCTCGAATACTATATAGGAAACTATAAAAAAGCAGAGCAGGATTTAAAAACTGCCCTTGAAATGAAAAAGGAGTTTAGCGAAAAACTGAGCAATCCAGGCATATATAAATACCTTGGATTAAGTCTGATAAAACAGGGGAAGTTTAATAAGGGTATCCGAAGCTTGGAAAGTGGTTTGGAAATAGCTGTTTCAAACGATCAGAAAAAGGTACAGCGTGACATTTACGAAAAATTAGCTCAGGTATATCAAAATGCAGGGAAGCTTGAGAAGGCAATAGAATACCAGAACAAACAAATTCAGATTCAGGACTTGATTTTAGTTGGTGGCGGAAATGTAAAAGCCAGTCAGCTTTCGGCTTTGTATGAGCTCGATCAGAAGAATCACGAGATTGAGGAACTTGAGAAGCAAAACAAAATCAACAAACTCAACATGCAGAAACAGGCACTGGTCCGAAATTTTATGATCATTGGTATTGCATTGGCTCTGTTGGTTTTGGGGCTTGTTTATTGGGTGAACAGGAAATTAAAAAGGGCTAATCTTGAATTAAACGAGATAAACGCTGCCAAAGACAAGTTCTTTGCGATTATTTCGCATGACCTTCGTGGCCCAACTGGGTCACTTACTTCGTTTTTACAGCATCTTGAATCTAATTTTGATCATTTTAGTGAAGAGGAACTAAAAGAGACGGTAGCGGTACTTTCCAAATCGGCAGAGAATGTAAATGAGTTGCTCGAAAACCTGCTGATATGGGCTAAATCACAGGCCAACAGAATTGAATACCAACCCGAGAATTTGAATCTGAATAGTTCTGTAGAGCGTGTTTTGAAGAATCTGGAACAACAAGCAGCGAGTAAAGAAATTGCTGTTCGATTCGATCAAAAGGAAGATATTGAAGTTTTTGCCGACCCAAATATGCTGCAAGCGATTTTACGTAATATTCTGAGTAATTCCATTAAGTTTACACACAGGGGAGGGCGTATAAATATAGATTTAAAAAGGATCTCAGACGATAAGGCACTGGTTCAAATTTCGGATACCGGGGTAGGAATCCAAAAATCGAAGCTTGAACAGCTTTTTGATATTAGTGATTCTTACCATACGAAGGGTACCGAGAATGAAATGAGCACGGGGCTTGGATTGATTATGGTAAAAGATTTTGTGGAAAAAAACGGTGGATCGGTTTCCGTTGAAAGCGAACCAAACAAAGGCACTGTCGTTTCATTTACACTTCCGTTAAAGGCCTCATAAAATAGTTTTAACTGCAATAAAAGGTTTTATCGGCTCCCGTTCATTAAGCATTACTAAATAATGATCATAATAATGAAAACACATGGTTTTGTAAGGTGGGTTTTTCATAACATTGTATACGATTTTTGAAAGCTCAATAAAAGCCACAGTATTTATGAAAGAGAAGTCGCTTACAATCGATAGGATTGAAGTTTATCAATCGCCGATTAAACTGAAAGAGCCCTTTATAATTTCGCTAGGGCCACTGGAGTATGCACAAAATCTGGTGGTTGTTATTCGAACGAATGAACGAATCTCCGGTTTTGGAGAATGCAGTCCGTTTATGACAATTAACGGCGAAAGTATGGAAACCGGATTTGTTGTGGCAAAATATCTTTCACAGGTTTTATTGCATCAAAATCCACTGGATATTGCAACTTGTTCAATGGCAATGGATCGGGTTATTTATGGAAATTCCAGCGTAAAAAGTGCTTTCGATATTGCTTTGCACGATATTGCTGCCCGGCACGCATCTGTTCCGCTTTATAAATACCTTGGTGGGAATAACGATAAAAAGCTGGTAACAGATTATACGGTTAGCCTTTCGAGCAGTGATAAAATGGCAAGCGATGCAGTAAAGATTAAGGATGCCGGATTTCAAATCATTAAAGTGAAACTTGGTGAAAATGGCGAAAAAGATATCGAGCGGATTTGTGCAATCCGAGAGGCAATAGGTAATGAGATTCCTTTGCGTCTCGATGCTAATCAGGGATGGTCGACCGATGAGGCTATTCGGGTTCTAAAAGCGCTGGAGCCGCATAATGTTCAATATTGTGAAGAGCCTATCCCTCGTTGGAATTTTATGGATCTTCCGAAGATTAAAGCGAATTGTAAGATTCCGGTAATGGGCGACGAATCATGTTGCGACCATAACGATGCTCAACGTTTGATTGACCTAAACGCTTGCGATATGTTTAACATTAAACTCGGGAAGTCGTCGGGAATTTTTAAAGCGCAGAAAATTCAGCGTTTGGCAGAAAAAGCTGGAATGCCTTTACAAGTTGGGGGATTCCTGGAATCGCGGCTTGGATTTACTGCTTCAGCTCATTTTGCTCTGGCTGGAGAGAATATTCTTTTTAACGATTTTGATACTCCTTTGATGTTGGAAGAGGATCCTGTTATTGGCGGAATTGTTTATGGTGAAAACGGAAAAGTTACAGTGCCCGATACACCCGGACTAGGCTTGACTGTTGATGCTGACTTTCTGAAAAAGCAGGTTTCTGCTGTTTATTCGTAAGAAAGATTGACTAAAATAGTAATGCGGCCTTAATCCTTAGCATAAACTTTAGGAGTTGTTTTTTATCACAACTTTTGCACTTGTTAGTTGTTGAGAGTAGCAGAAATTTGTTTAAAAGATAGGCGATGCCAGAATTTACAAAAGACGATAAGATGGTACAGTTGGTTCAGTCCAATTATAACTTGTTGCCTGTAATTCACCGGTTTGGTATCCGGTTAGGATTTGGTAATAAAAATGTTGAGGAGTTGTGCAGGCAGTACGACGTAAATACCGACTTTTTTCTTGCCATAGTAAATACTTACCACAATAAAAATTTCTTTCCAAAAGATAGGCTATTAGAATTCTCTCCCTTGCTGATTGTGGATTACCTGAAAAAGACGCACGCTTATTATGTTGAATATTCGCTGCCCCGAATTGAAAAGCTTATTCATCGTTTGCTGGAGAGTACTCCTGAGCAGAACAGCGAAATGAAAATGATAGAACAGTTCTACCTGGCATACAAAAAGAAGTTGGTAGAGCACTTTGATGAGGAAGAGCAGGATGTATTTCCATTGGTTGAGAAACTGGTGCTTCGTCCTGAAGAAGTGGAAAACAAAACTTTTGATTCCAATTTTGAAAAAGATCACGAACGGGTTGACTTTGAGTTGGACGACCTGAAAAACCTGATTTTAAAATACCTTGTTCCTGAATACGACGAGCTGGTTTGTAACCGCTTAATGGAAGAGATTTATCGTTTTGAGAAAGATATTCACGACCACTCCAGGATGGAGGATGCTATATTAATTCCGCAGGTAAATCAACTGATGAAAGCTGTGTAGCAATGGGAAAAGTAATAATTATTATTCATCCGGCTGAGCTTTTGCGCAGAGGCTTATCTGCTGTGCTCGAAGATTTTCACATGGTGAGGATCTATAGCTTCTCTACTTTTTCAGAGGTCAGTTTTGATGAATTTCCCTTGGCAACAAAATTAATGTTGATTGTTCCGTTAACCTGCAAATTTGCCGATGAGTTGCTTCGGCTACGCACCCATGTCGCCGATCATGTATTGATCGGCCTTGAGGTTTTCAAGAACGAAAATGTGAGAAAAGAAGTTTTTGATCATATTTTGCCGTTCAATGTAACTGCAGAAGCTGTAAAAGAACTGGCAGAAGATTTTTTCGAACAGGGAGAAAACGATAGTAACGATGAATTGACTAACCGCGAGCGTGAAGTTTTGCGCTTAATTGCTCTCGGAAACACCAATAAGTCGATTGCTGAAACATTGTTTATAAGCACGCATACCGTAATCTCGCACCGAAAAAATATTACTGAAAAGCTGGGAATCAAATCAATTCCGGGGCTTACGGTTTATGCTATCATTCAGAAAATAATTGATCCGGTTGATATTTCTCCCGATCAACTTTCTTAAAATATCCCAACAAATGGGGATAGATTCACTTTTGTTTTTGAAGTAACTTTGTATCGATTTACTCAACAAAAGATTAGGTAGTATTTTTTGCAACGTAGTAGATCTACATTAACGTTTTACCATTTTTATTTGTATACAGAACCATGTCGGAAGAAATTCCAAAGACATGGTTTTTTGTTTTGTAAGGTTTGTGTCTTCTGAAAAGCCATAAAAAAAGAGAGACTGCTTGATCAGCAATCTCTCCATTTGAATAACTTTTATCTTCCGAAACTGTTGTATCAGCGTCAGAGAATACCGTTGTTATTTTTAGTTTTTACCGCTAATAAGGCGATCAACTGAATATTTTCCACTTCCCGTTAAAAGAAGAACCACATAAATTACGAGGTAAAGCAGCGCCATTTCTTTTCGGCCAAAAGGATCGGCTCCATGAGCAATAAATGCTGCTACTGCCATAGTCACAATAAGTGGGATTGTTGCCAGGCGTGTTCCAAGTCCAAGCATAACCAGCAGCGAGCAAAAGAACTCGGCAAATACAGCCAGTACCAACGAAACTTCTGGGCCAACGCCAATTGGGTCGGCAAACTGGAACTCACCGGCCATCAATTGTTGCAGTTTCCCGTAGCCGTGTGTAAGCATAAAACCTCCGGCAGCAAGTCTTAATAACAATACAGAAAGATGGGTGGCATTGAGGTTAATTCTTGATTGAAAAATTTTCTTCATAACTATTTAATTGTTTTTCTACGCATCATTAACAGTCCAGATTAAAATTTGTTAGATAGATTTCTTCGAAGTCAAATAGACTATTTAAGCCTTATTGTTACTTTAAGATTTAAACTCTGTTTTTGAATTAAGGTTGCTAAGTTGGCCAATTTTTTCAAAATGAATGATTTCAAAAGCTTTTTTTTGTCAACCCGATTCGCAAAAATTACTCTTGAATCCTTAATTCATATTATTGAATAATAGATTCTTCCGATTTTTTCTTAGCCGCATCAAACCGCTTCCGCATATCCTCGAGTAAGTCGGCATGATCGGGATGATCTGCAAGGTTCTTAAATTCCTCGGGATCTGTTTCGTGGTTGTAGAGTTCTTCGTTATTATTTCCTGTCTCGTTTCCCCAACGTGTATACCTGTAGTTCTTAAAAACTAAAGTTCCGGCATTTCCTCTGTTGGTTACAGTGAATGCTTCCGCTTCATTATTAACCAGATTGCCATTTTCGAGGTATTTGACAAGGCTTTTTCCCTGAAGAATTTCCGGGGCTTCATCAGTATAGCCCCCCAGTTCAACCAGCGTTGGGTACAGGTCTATCAATTCGGTAATCGACTCACATTTTACACCATATGTTTTTTCCATTCCCGGAACTGATATTATGAGCGGTACCTTTACTGTTCCTTCCCACAAACTGGATTTTGCCCAGCAGTCATGTTCTCCTAAGTTGTATCCATGATCGGAGAGAAAAATAACGATGGTATTTTTACGAAGATCCAGTTGGTCCATCGTTTTGAGAAGTCGGCCTACCTGCTCGTCCATAAATTTTACGCTAGCCATATAAGCACTTATGGTTTTTTTCTTCTGAAGTTCGTTCATTCCCCAGATTTTGTCATTCTGTCTAACTATTGCCTGACTGGGAACATTTTCTCCAACAACAACTGGAGGAATAATACTCTCTTCGTCGGGATAACTAGCAAAGCAGCTTTCTGTTGAAATAAGAGGAACATGTGGTCTTACAAATCCTACAGCGAGGAAGAACGGTGCATCGGGCTTAATCTTTTTCTTGTTTGTTGCTTCCCGGGCGACTTCTTTTGCCCGGCTTTGGAGAATAGCGATTGCCTGATTCGTAGCTAGGTAATCGGTTTGATAGTATCGTAACGAATCCGGTAAAATCAATCGGGCAAAATTCGATCCGTAGTGTCGATTTTTAGGAGAGAGTAGTTCCAATTTCCCCGGACTTAGTGTTTCGGGGCCCATTACGTTATAGGCGTAGTCCCACGAATCGGGTTCGTCTCCACCGGGTTCTCCACGTTCAATTCCTCCGGGTACTCCCATGTGAAATATTTTTGAAACACGCGCCGTGAAATAACCATGTTCTCTGAAGAAACCAGCCATTGAAGGGTGATCTTTCAGAACAGGATTAATTTTTTTATAGCTCCCCGGACTGTCGTCGTTGACCAATACTCCGTTTGTAGCCGGATATAAACCACTCATAATTGATGCACGCGATGGTCCGCAAAGCGGATATTGGCAATAGGCTCGGGTAAACATCATTCCTTCACTGGCGAGTCTGTCGAGACTGGGTGTGTGTTTATCAATCCCCATGTAGGGGCCAATCCGGGTATTTAAATCGTCAGAAAAAATTAATAGAATATTGGGTTGTGCGTTTAAAAAAGCAGGGGCAAGAAAGTATAAGAGTAAAAAGAAATACCTCATTTTCGAGGTACTTCTTCTTAGGTTAAACTTCTTATGGTTGAAAAAAGCCATTTTTGCTGATTGTTAGAATTTATCGTCCTGCCCGGTGATCAAGATAAGCCTTAAGGTATTTTTGATCCAGTTCATCGCTGTCGCCATATTTCGTGCGAGTTTCAGCTAGTTTTTCATGAAGCATCTTTTGCACGTCGGCATACTCAGGATCGTCATAGACATTGTGCATTTCCTGCGGATCTTTTTCCAAGTCGTACATTTCCCATTCATCTACATCGTAATAAAAATGCATGAGTTTGTACCTGTCTGTTGCTACTCCGTAGTGCCTTTTTACCATGTGTACAGCAGGATACTCATAGTAGGTGTAATAGATTGCATCGCGGAACTCTGTTGTTTCGCCACCAACCAAACGGCGGAACGATTCGCCTTGCATATCGGCGGGAACTTCAATACCTGCATAATCAAGAAAAGTTGGAGCAAAGTCGAGGTTCTGAACCAGGTTGCTAATTTTTGTCCCTGGCTTAATTTCTTCGGGATAGCGTATTAGTAAAGGAGTTCTCAGCGATTCTTCGTACATAAAACGTTTGTCGAACCAGCCGTGTTCGCCAAGATAAAATCCCTGATCTGAAGTATATACTACAATCGTATTTTTATCTAAACCTGTTTCTTTCAGGTAGTCGAGCAATTCACCAACACCATCATCTACCGATTTTATACAACGCAAATAGTCTTTTATGTAACGATTGAATTTCCATTTTGCCAACTCTTCGCCTTCCGGCATGTTTTTCAGAAATTCCTGGTTCTCGCTTTCGTAAGCTGCCATCCAGTTTGCCCGTTGTTCTTTGTTCATGCGATTCAGGTTGGGAACAAAGTTGGTCGAATCGCCGTTAGGATCAACAATAAACTTGAAATCGTGTCCCCACATCATGTCACGATTGATTTCCATTTCTTGTTCTTTTGCCGCTGAGCCACGATTTGAATAATCGTCGAAGAAAGTTTCCGGCAACTCAAATGTTTTATCGTCATAAAGGTTTACGTATTCCGGAGCCGGAAGCCAGTTACGGTGCGGCGCTTTTTGATGATACAGCAAACAGAATGGCTTTTCCTGATCGCGCTTATTTTTTAGCCAATCAAGTGCAGTTTCTGTGATTATATCCGTTACATAACCTTCTTTTCTAACTCGTTCTCCTTCAATCAAAAAGTCAGGATTGTAGTATTGGCCTTGTCCCGGCAAAACCATCGAAAAATCAAATCCCTGGGGAATTCCATCGAGATGGATTTTCCCAATCATTGCGGTTTGGTAACCGTTAGCCTGAAGTATTTTCGGAAAGTTTGACTGATCCCAGTTAAAGGCTTGCACGTTATCCACTTTTCCGTTTATAAAGCTATGTTTTCCTGTTAAAAGCACAGCCCGGCTTGGTGCACAAAGTGAATTGGTTACGCAAGCCCTTGTAAAAATGGCTCCTTCTTCCGCCAGCCTGTCAATGTTTGGTGTTTCGTTCAATCCGTAACCATAGGCACTAACTGCTTGATAAGCATGGTCGTCGCTCATGATATAGATAATATTTGGGTGCTGTGTGGTTTTTTCCTTTTCAGAAGAGCAGGAGAATAGAGCTGCACTAATGAGAATGAAAGCTGTGAGTAGTTGGCATTTTCCGATCATAATATAGGTTTTAGATTTATAAGGCTAAAATAATCAAAATGTTATCGTTAGTTAAACGAAAGATTGTTTTAACGCATTAAAAAGATGGAAGCTCCCGAATAATCTTACACATCGTGTAGAACCTTCTCTACAGGGGCGTTGGTTTATTTGCTTTGCAAATTTTCAGTATGGGTTGAAATGTGCAGTAATTCAGAGAGTTATGTGATTCTGTCTTTTGGGAGCAACTATGGCATGCAATTCGAATTATTAAAGGTATAAAACAGGAAAAGTTATGAGAAAACAAGAATTAAAGTTAAAGATTAACAAACAGTTAAGTGAGATTAACGCAAAAATACTTCAATTGAAAGATCAGCATCAAAAAGAAAAGATGGATCGGGAATTTTTAGAACTGATTGCTGATTTGGAATCGTTAAGGGTAGATGTTATGCATCAGTATAATCTTCTGAATTCAATACAATCAGACGAGAAAGAAAAGGAGAAATTGAAGGAAATTGAAACAGCTGTTTCGCAATCTACCAGAACATTTGATACTGCATTTAAAAAATCCGGTACATCAATAAGCACCTCCCGAATGAAAACACGGGAGCGGTCAATTGATTTCAATAACCCTATTGGAACGAAGTAGGAGCGGATTTGAAGCAGTTGTAATTTATTAATCATAAAAAAAATGATGCTATGAGACGTAGTTTAAAAGAATTAATAGGATATTCCGTAAAAGCAAAAGACGGAGACAAAGGGAAAATCACTGATTTTCTTTTCGATGACAAAAGTTGGACAATAAGATATGCGGACGTAGATCTCGGAAATTTTTTTGCCGAGCGAAGAGTTCTGATTCCGCGGATGTTTTTAGGCGAACCGGAATGGGAGAACAAGCATTTCCCGATCGATCTGACCGTGGAAAGTATTAAAGCTTCTCCCGACGTGTCGTTTGATATGCCAGTATCGCGAAAGTACGAACAGGAGTTGATGGAGCACTATGATGTGCATCCGTACTGGATGATGAATGAGCCGGCTTATTTAGGCCATGGTAGTGTTTTTTATCCGGGTACGCTTTTCAAGGCTCCAAGAAAAGTCGTAAAAGAAGAGAATATTGATTCGGATCTGAGAAGTGTCGAAGAGATTATGGGTTACGGTATTGGTGCTACCGACGAAACTTTCGGGCGTGTAGTCGATTTTATCATTGATGATTCCGATTGGCAGGTGTTGTATCTTATCGCCGATACTAAAAACATACTTCCGTGGAGTAAAAAAGTGATGTTGCCAATTGAGCTAATTGATCAAATCAGTTTTGTGAAACGTGAGGCGGAAGTGGAACTCACAAAAGATATGATTAAAAATGCACCTGAATTTGATCCTTCGGAAGCGGTTAATACCGAATTCGAAGAAGTTATGTACGATTATTATGGGCGGAAAAAATAGCAGTTCGGATTAGTGTATTTAAGTAAGCTGAAAAGCCTGATGAATTTTCATCGGGCTTTATTTATGCCTGTTCAATGGAAATTATTTTGCTTGTACATCAATAAAATATCCGTTCAAGAATCCTGTGTCAAAGGTTTAAATGGTGAATTAACAAGAAAAGTGAGAATCTCGATCGGTAAAACGAAAATTTAATATAAATTGCCGTGATATACAGTTAGTGTGTATGGCAGAAATGAACAGTATTTTTCAGAAGATTGGCACAACGCAAACGCTTAGTCAGAAGATTGAGCGAAATATAGAGCGTGCCATCCGCGAGAAGAAATTGCCCGTTGGCTCTAAACTACCTTCGGAGCGGGAACTTTGTGAGATGTTTGCAGTAAGTCGCACGGCGCTTCGCGAAGCCTTGCGGCGTTTGAGTGCCAGAGGACTGATAGAAATTCGCAAAGGCAGTGGCATGATCGTGAAGAAAATTAACATGAAAGATGCTATTGATTCATTGAATCTTTACTACGATCTTAAGTTTGATATGGATTTGCTGACGCAGATTATTGAGCTACGCCTGGCTTTTGAGCCTGAGATAGCAAAAATGGCGGCTGTAAATCGTACAGAGCAAGATATTAAGAATTTGACCACGAACTTAGCCGAGTTTGCAAGTTGTGATCCGGATAATACACAGCTTGAGTCTGACTTGGATAATAAATTTCACCTCACAGTTGCGCGGGCTACTGGTAATCCTTTCGTTATTGTAACTATGGAGCCGGTGCACAATTTATTGCCCCGAATGCGTAACTACATTTATGCAAACATAGAAGGAGAAAAGGAAATTACCTTAGGGTATCATAAAGAAATTGTGAATGCTATTCGCGAAAAAGATGCCGACCGTGCTTATGATAAAATGCAGGCTCATATTGGTCGCAACATGCAGGTTTATAATAAGTTCCTTAAGAATTCGAATGTCGGCACCTAGGCTTTTTTGTGCGTTTCGAGAACCTTATTTACCGAGCCATGAATTAGTAACAGACGTCTGGATTTTTCCTCGTCAAAACCAAGTTCATCCATAATCATAAGCGTACCCCGTTGAATAAGCTTTTGGTTGGTAAGTTGCATGTTTACCATCCGGTTGCCTTTTACGCGGCCCAGTTTTACCATCAACGAAGTGGTAATCATGTTCAGTACAAGTTTTTGTGAAGTTCCTGCTTTCATCCGCGTACTTCCCGAAACGAACTCTGGGCCAACTATTACCTCTATCGGTATATCAACATTCTGCGCGAGTGAACTACCCGGATTATTGGTAATACAACTTGTTAGAATACCATTCTCTCGCGCCCTTGAAACAGCCCCAATTACATAAGGGGTTCTGCCCGAAGCTGCAATTCCAACTACGGTATCAAGTTTATTAATATTAAAAGACTGAAGCTCTTTCCAGCCCAGTTCTTCATTATCTTCGGCTGTTTCTACGGCTTTCCGGATTGCCTGGTCTCCTCCGGCTATTAGTCCAATTACTACATCATAACCAACGCCGTAAGTAGGAGGTATCTCAGAGGCATCTAAAATGCCAAGGCGTCCGCTTGTTCCCGCACCAATATAAAAAAGCCTTCCTCCCTGTTTTACCCGATCAGCGGTTTCTGTAACCAGCTTCTCAATTTGTGGAATAGTTTTATGTACGGCGGGTAATATTTTTTTATCTTCTTCGTGAATGCCGTCAAGGAGTTGTCGAACAGACATTTGGTCGAGATTTTTATGTAGAGATTCCGATTCGGTTATGTTTTGAGTCATCGAACAATAATTATAAATGCGTTATAAAAATGAGTTGTTGTAAACATGTTACCTCAAAAAAACAACCTAATCTCGTTGAAAATTGTTGAGATAATTAACATGTTAATACACAAATATAAGATTTTTGCACAATAAGATGTAAGATGTATTACAAATATTGTTTTTTTGTTTACTAAACTCTATTTTTGAGGGAATAAATAAACGAACCATATGCCTAAATTAATTTCTAATCTGATCCTCTTTGTTTTGTTTTTTAGTTCCGTTACAGTTTGTGGCGAAAGCGCAATTCGGGTAAATCAGTTGGGGTATTTGCCGCGCAGTTCAAAAACAGCGGTACTCCTTAGCGACGAGAAAATCAATATCACAAGTTTTAGCATTTTTAATAGTTTATCAAACAAAAAGGTTTTTGAAGGAAAGGCGATTGAATCGAATGCTGAGATGTGGGGGAAACAGTCGGCCTATCAGCTTGATTTTTCAAATTTGAATACCGAGGGAGGTTATTACATTGTGGCTGGCTCTGTGCATTCTCCATCTTTCAGAATTGCCGGAAATGTTTATGACGGAACAGCAGATTATATATTAAATTATATGCGCCAACAGCGTTGTGGCTTCAATCCGTTTTTAAAAGATTCCTGCCATGTTCACGATGGTATAATTGTAGATCATCCCACTCGTACAGGAGAAAAGATAGATGTAACTGGTGGTTGGCACGATGCTTCCGACTATCTTCAATATGTAACAACTTCAGCTAATGCTACATACCAAATGCTTTTTGCATATCAACAAAATCCTCAAGTTTATGGCGATAAATACGAAGTAAACGGATTGCCGGGCAGCAATGGAATACCCGATATCTTGGATGAAGCACGTTGGGGGCTGGAATGGCTGGTAAAAATGAACCCGGCCAAAAACGAAATGTATAATCAAATTGCGGATGACCGTGACCACCGCGGCTATCGACTACCGAATAAAGACACTGTCTCTTACGGACTTGGAAATGCCCGCCCTGTTTACTTTGTAACCGGAAAACCGCAAGGGCTCGGAAAGCATAAGAATCGCAGTACCGGAGTCGCGTCAACTGCTGCTAAATATGCATCGGCATTTTCTTTTGGGGCACAGCTTTTCAAAAATATTGATTCTGAATTTGCAGGCCGGTTAAATCAGAAATCCATTGATGCCTGGGAATTTGCATTGTCAGATCCGGGCGTTTGTCAAACTGCCTGTGTTGTTTCGCCTTATTTTTATGAAGAAGGAAATTACATTGATGACATGGAGCTGGCAGCAGCTTCTCTTTTTGAAGGATCGGGAGATAAAAGTTTTAGCCAGCAGGCCAATTACTGGGGCGAGCTGGAACCGGTAACTCCGTGGATGGAGTTGAATCGTGCCAGACACTATCAATATTACCCG
Organism: uncultured Draconibacterium sp.; assembly: GCA_963677455.1. Taxonomy (GTDB): domain Bacteria; phylum Bacteroidota; class Bacteroidia; order Bacteroidales; family Prolixibacteraceae; genus Draconibacterium. Next base: position 4,976,674 of record OY781971.1, on the reverse strand, counting down.
TTTATAAATTTAGGACACTTTCTGCAGGCTCAATCCGCAGATCCTATAATTGCAAAAAAATACCAGACTTTGATGAGGCGGGGTCTTGATGATATAAAACGATATGCAGGTGACGATCCCTTTCAGATTGGTGTTCCGTTTGTGTGGTGTTCAAACAATTTTGTGGTGGCAGCAGCAACACAGGCTCGGCTTTACCGGGAATTAACTGGCGACAAATCGTACGAAAAAATGGAGTCGGCACTTATTGATTGGCTTTTTGGCTGCAATCCCTGGGGAACAAGTATGATTTGTGGTTTACCCGAAGGCGGCGATAATCCGCAAACACCCCATTCTTCGATTACAGTTTTGATGAACCAAACAACTACCGGAGGCTTGGTTGACGGGCCTGTTTACCGTTCTATTTATGAAAATTTGCGAGGAATACAACTCACTGAGGACGATGAATACGCCAACTACCAAAATGGGAAAGCGGTTTATCACGACGATATTGGTGACTATTCTTCCAACGAACCAACAATGGACGGAACTGCCAGCTTAAGTTTTCTGCTTTCATCACTCGAAAGCGAAGACCAAAGCAGCAATTTTTTAGAGAATAGTGTGAAAGACAGTGAAGGGGCAGTCATTCGAATGGATCGAACCAAAGCTGAAGTTTACCTCTTGTTTTCGGCTCACGATTTTAATGATGGCGGCAAGACAATCGCAAAAACATTGAAAGAGCAGCGCGTTAAAACTTCGTTTTTCTTTACCGGTGATTTTTACGCAAACCCTGAAAATAAAAAACTTATTGCTGGATTAATCAACGACGGTCATTATCTCGGAGCACATTCCGATAAACATTTGTTGTATGTCGATTGGAATAAACGCGACTCGTTGCTGGTGAGTCGTGAAGAGTTTACAGCGGATTTGAAAGCGAATTATCAAAAGATGGAAAAAGCAGAGGTGGACATTGCCGCTGCCAATTATTTTCTTCCGCCTTACGAATGGCATAACCAAAGCATCGTTGATTGGGCTGGCCAGTTGGGGCTGACGCTTATTAATTTTACTCCAGGGATAAGAACGAATGCCGACTATACAACTCCGGATATGAAGAATTACAAATCGTCGGATTGGATTTTGAATGACTTGAAGGAAAAGGAAGCCAAACAGCCGGGGAACTTAAAAGGGAGCATGATTCTGATTCATCTTGGAACAAGCGAGAAACGTGTAGATAAGTTGTATAATCATCTTGGAGAGTTGATTGACTTTCTGCAAAACAAAGGCTATCAGCTTAAACGTTTGTAGTATATTCGGGAATGCTTGTTTTGTGGTTTTTTAGGAAGAGTGTTTTAAGCTGTTGGTTGGAAGTGTTGTAAAATATATCCGTATTAATTCGAATTATTGTTTTGAAAGTAGTTCTAATTTATATATTTGTAATATGTCATACAAGTTGAATGGGCATCATAAATACAACTTCTTTTTAATCGCAATAATTGTGGTATTTACCTTTTCGTGTAACTCAAAGCAAGAAAAGATAAGCCTTGATAATTTTCTAGAGAGAGGTGAATTTACTCAACTTCAGTGTGTAATCGATTCTTTAAGAGATTCAGGCTCTGGTAGCTATACTGAGTTTGAATTGGATTCTGTAGAGCAGGTAATGCTCGGTATACTGCGGGATTTTTCGAAATCTGAAACCGAAATAAGGGAGCAACTTCAAACAGCTTTTCCTTTGGCAGGCGATTCAGAAATAGCAAAGTGGGAGAAATCGGGGAGGCTTGAAATGCGTGTTATTGATGGAGAAAAACGCTATTTTAAAAATGCAGTTCCTAATTTACGTCGCCTGATTGTTTTCGATAAGGAGAAAAAAAGTGGGGATACAAATTACAAGGTTGATTCCAACTCGCTGACAGCTTTCCGTTTGGCACATACAAAACAAGTTATTGATGCTTGCAGTGAAACAACCAATACTGTTTTGCCACAGCAAATTACATTTACTTACAGCTTATCGGTAAAACCCAACGCAGTGCCTGCCGGAGAAACTATTCGTTGCTGGCTGCCAGCGCCTCGCGAAGGAAACCCGAGACAAAGCTATTTTCAAATGCTGGATTCTGAACCGGAAGAGTATAAACTGGCTCCAAACGAGTATTTGCAACGCACGTTTTATATGGAGAAAACGGCTGTAAAAGACGAGGCCACAATTTTCTCAGTTAAGTTTTCGCTACAAACAAAAGCGCAATATTTTAATCTTCTTCCCGAAAATATTCAGCCATATGATACAACAAGCGAACTGTATTTGAAGAATACAATTGAACGTTTGCCTCATATTGTTTTTTCGCCCGAAATAATGATTGCAAAGCAAATTGTGGGTAAAGAGACCAACCCGCTCAAAAAAGTAAAAGCAATTTACTCCTGGATTAGTGACTCAATTCCGTGGGCAAGTGCCTTGGAATATGGGACTATTCCCAATATTCCGCACTATGTTTTAACAAATCGCCATGGTGATTGCGGTATGCACACATTACTTTTTATGACTTTAGCGCGTTCGCAGGGGATTCCGGTTAAGTGGCAAAGTGGATTTATGCTTCATCCGGGGTTTGAGAATCTGCATGATTGGTGTGAAGTTTATTATGAAGGAATAGGTTGGGTACCTGTTGACCAGTCGTTTAAGTTGCAGCCAACAGCGGATAAAAAGCTACGTGAATTCTATTTTCATGGAATTGATGCGTATCGGTTGATTGTAAATGATGATTACGGAAGAAAATTATTTCCGGAGAAAAAATATCCTCGCAGCGAACCATATGATTTTCAGCGGGGAGAAGTGGAATGGGACGGAGGAAACTTATATTTTGACAAATGGAGTTGGGGTATGGATGTTACTTATCAATAAATTACTCGTTTAAGTTTTACATCTTTATGACTGCTTCTGAAAACCGATTTTGAAATGAGTACATTGCTGATTGCTATTATTATTCTGGTATTTTTTGCAGTATTGATGGGCGTATCGTGGTTTACTTCGCGCAATGCCGACAGCGAAACTTTTTTTACCGGTAATCGCCGGTCTCCCTGGTATCTTGTTGCTTTTGGTATGATTGGCTCCACGATATCGGGAGTAACATTTATTTCCGTTCCTGGCGAGGTTGGCAGTTCGGCTTGGACATACCTTCAGTTTTTGCTCGGAAATTTTATTGGTTATTGGGTGATTGCTTTAGTGCTTATTCCGCTTTATTATCGGTTGAATTTGGTTTCTATTTATACGTATCTCGATCAGCGCTTTGGACTTCGATCCTATAAAACGGGAGCATTCTTCTTTCTTGTTTCGCAAACAATTGGGGCTTCTTTCCGACTTTATTTGGCGGCGGGAGTTTTGCAAATTGCCTTTTTCAACGATTTTGGCATTCCGTTCTGGCTAACTGTTTTGATTACACTTTTCCTGATTTGGATTTATACCTATCGCGCAGGAATTAAAACGGTAGTTTGGACTGATTCGCTGCAAACCTTTTTTATACTGGGGGCTGTGGGAATTACTATCTGGGTGATTTTAAGTCAGCTCGATTTAAGTTTTGGCGATATGGTTAGGGTAGTCGATCATCATCCTTTTAGTCGGATTTTCGATTGGGACTGGAAATCAAAAACTAACTTCTTTAAACAATTTGTGGCTGGAGTTGGTATTGTGTTGACAATGAATGGCCTCGACCAGAATATGATGCAGAAAAACCTCACCTGTAAAACCAGGCGGGACGCGCAGAAAAATATATTCTGGTTCAGTTTTGCATTTATTATTGCCAATATTTTCTTTCTGTCGCTGGGTGTAATGTTGTATTATTACGCAGCACAAAAGGGCGTTGATTTGCCTTCGAGAACCGATGATTTGTTTCCTTTGCTGGCTATAAAGTATTTTGGGCCAGTTGCCGGAGCATTATTTTTGCTGGGGATTTTGTCCGCCGCATACTCAAGTGCCGACTCTGCTTTAACAGCCTTAACAACATCTTTTTGTATCGATTTTTTGAGTTTGGATCCGGCTGCACCAAAAAGCAAACGAACCCGGATGTTGGTTCATGTTGGCTTTTCGCTGCTAATGTTTTTGGTGATTGTAATCTTCCGGGTTATCAATAATGAAAGTGTAGTTTCTGCAGTGTTTAGGGTTGCCGGTTATACCTACGGCCCATTGTTGGGGCTGTTTGCATTTGGAATTCTAACAAAAAGGCAAGTAAAAGATCGTTTTGTACCGCTTGTAGGTTTGTTGTCGCCCGTTCTGACATACATTATTAATGCCAACTCAGAAGCGTGGTTGGGCGGCTACAAATTTGGCTTCGAACTTTTACTTCTCAATGGATTTATTATGTTTATGGGACTGTTGCTATTATCTTATCAAAAACAGGAACTCAGCTAGATAATAGCTTTGTGATTTTCGAATAGTATTAACTCGCGATGATGCTAATTTTGATCAACTTTAAATACACATCTTAATTTGTAAATTTTGATATAAAGTGATGGAATATTCTTAAAATCTGTAATACATCTTACAGTTTATTTTGTATAACATATAAGTTTACCAGAGAATCATATCTGTATTGTAAGTCTTTTATGATTTGAAAACGATCTATTCATTGTGTTTTGTCCAATAATAATGCCATATTTTACCAATTCGACATTGTTTGTTAATATTTAATATAAAAATGAAAAATACGCTAAGGATAAATATTAAATGAAAAATATGTCATACATGTTACAGAAATAATTTATATTTGAAATATGTACTTAAAATACTAAATCTAAGATAATCAGTAATAAGCTGATTAACCAGGAAATGTAACAAATTAATGAAACGAGCATACTAAAAGTCTTTATTTAATGCGTAAGATCATATTTATGCGAGTTTCATGAGTTACCAAAGAGATAAACAACTATAAACAAATGAAAACAGCAAATCGGTACTTGGCTCTTGATGTTCTGCGCGGATTAACGATTGTAGCGATGATTACAGTGAACAATCCGGGAAGCTGGTCGCGAATTTATTCACCACTTCGTCACTCAGAATGGCACGGCTGTACTCCTACCGACCTTGTTTTTCCTTTTTTCCTTTTTGTTGTTGGGGTGTCAATGTTTTTCTCGTTTTCGAAATACGGGAACGTGTTAAACCGCGATTCGTTTATTCGGCTGGCAAAGCGAACATTATTGATTTTTGCTATCGGGCTGTTTCTGAATTCTTTTCCACAATGGGATAAGGATTTCTCAAGATTACGAATTCTTGGCGTGCTCCAGCGCATTGCAATTGTTTACGGAATTGCTTCGTTAATTGTGTTGTCGGCCCGGAAATCGTGGTTGCCTTATATTTCTGCATGCATCCTTTTATTGTATTGGGGCGTTCTGTATTATTTTGGTTCTGATGCTCCTTATAGCTTAGAAGGAAATGCGACAATACCTTTCGATCGGATGATCCTTGGCGAAAATCATATGTATCATGGGTTCGGGATTCCTTTTGACCCCGAAGGCTTGTTGAGTACAATCCCTGCAATTGTTACCGCGCTTTTGGGTTACATGGCTGGTGCATTAATTAAAGAATCAGAAAAGAGTAAAATTCCACAACGACTTTTAACTGGAGGAGTTGCCGGTATCGCTGCAGGTTTACTCTGGGGGCTGGTATTTCCGATAAACAAACCTTTGTGGACGAGTTCTTATGTTATGTACACAGCAGGTTGGGCATCGGTGGTACTCGCTGTTTTAATTTGGGTAATCGATATAAAATCATATAAAAAGTGGACATCGTTTTTTGTAGTGTTTGGAATGAATCCGCTGTTCATTTTTGCGCTATCCGGTTTGTGGGCAATTACCATTTCGCGTATTATCCGGTTCAACAATGGTGACGGTAAAATGACTAATGCTTACAGCTGGTTGTACCATAGTGTATTCAAACCATTGGCAGGACCTTTAAACGGATCGTTGCTTTTTGCGTTGGCGCATGTGTGCCTTTTCTGGCTGATAGCCTGGGTGCTTTATCGGAAAAAAATATTTATAAAAGTATAGAGTTTACTCACTCTTCAGATTAATTAACTGAATATTGAATGACGAATAAGATCAGAAAAACAGTTTTATTACTCCTTGTCCTTATTGCAGTATGGGGAAAAACCAGTGCTCAGTTTAATATAAACGAGGCAATTGAAAGCTCATGGGTAGATTCGGTGTTTCAGTCGCTTACGCCCGATCAGCGAATTGCTCAGTTGGTGTGGATAAATACTGCTGCAAATAAAAATGTTGCTGCCCAGCTAAAAGTTGCAGAGCTTATAAAGAAATACAATCTGGGTGGTGTTATCTTTTTTACAGGAGACCCGGAAAAACAGGTTGAGTTAACCAATGTATATCAGGCTGCAGCTCAAACTCCGCTATTGGTGGCTATGGACGCCGAATGGGGTGTAGGTATGCGTTTACCGGGGGTGATTCCTTTTCCATACAATATGATGATGGGAGCCGCTGATAATCCTGATCTGGTAAAAGAAGTAACACGCGAGATGGCTCGCCAGATGAAGCGAATGGGCGTACACGTAAGTTTGGGCCCGGTGGTTGATATTAATACACAACCCCTTAATCCGATTATCGGAATGCGCTCGTTTGGCGAATCTCCGGAGTTGGTATCAGCTTGTGGATTGGCTTATATGCAGGGGCTGCAGGAAAGCAATATAATTGCAGTTGCCAAACATTTTCCCGGACATGGCGACACGCAAACAGATTCGCACCATACCTTACCCGTTGTTCCTTATTCACGCGAGCGCCTCGATTCTATCGAGATGTATCCGTTTAATGTACTAACAGAAAACGGTATTGCGGGAGTTATGAGTGCACATTTAAATGTACCTCAACTCGATGATCAACAAGGCATACCATCAAGTCTTTCATCAAAAATGCTCACCGGAATTCTCCGTGAAGAGTGGGGCTTTAAAGGCTTGATAATCACTGATGCAATGAATATGTCGGGTGCCAAAGCTTATGGCGAACCTGGCGAAATTGAAGCGCTTGCATTAAAAGCCGGAAACGATGTGGTTGAATTCCCGAAAGATGTGGAGCAAACAATTGCCGGAATAAAAAAGGCAGTTGATTCTGGGTTGTTAACTCAAGAAGAAATAGATGAAAAATGTCGAAAAGTTTTAGCTGCAAAATATTGGGTAGGCTTAAATCAACTTGCAAAGGTATCTCGTTATAATTTAATGGAAGACCTAAACAATCCGCAGGCTGAATTAGTAAAGCGAAAAATGATTGAAGCCTCAATAACCTTGCTGGAAAATCAAAATGAAATCATTCCCTTAAAAAGACTTGATACTTTAAAAGTAGCTTGCTTGGCAGTTGGTGTTGCAGATGAAACGCCTTTTCAATCCATGCTTTCGAAATACACAAAAACAGATAACTTCTTTCTTCCTGAACAGTTTACAGCAGACGAACTGAAAGCAGTAAAAGAAAAACTAAAGGAATATAATCTGGTGGTTGCCGGGCTTCATTTATACGAAAGCAAAACAAGACATTCGATGCAGGTGGGTAATATGCAAAAAATAAGGCCTCAGCGGCCCTATGGATCAACCGATGGGACGGAGGATTTGTTGAGCTACCTGTCAAAAGATATTAAATCAATAGTAGTGTTTTTTTCAAGTCCGTATGCATTGGCTGAAGTCAAGAGTTTCAGTCCACCGGCGGGTTTGGTAATGGCTTACCAAAACGATTCATTGGTGCAGGAACTTACGGCTCAGCTAATCTACGGCGGAATTGGAGCTTCCGGAAAACTTCCGGTAAGCTTGGGCAATTACTATAAAATTGGCGACGGATTGAAGATTAACAATTCAGTTCGGTTGAAATATACTATTCCTGAAGAAGTAGGGATGAACGGTCAGCGGCTAAATCATCGGATCGATTCTATTGTTAGTGACGCTATAAGCCAGCGGGCAACTCCCGGATGTAGTGTTCTTGCTGCAAAAAACGGAAAAGTAATATTCAGGAAAACATACGGTTATCATACCTACAATCAGCGTATTCCGGTATCGGAAGAAGATTTGTATGACTTGGCTTCGGTAACCAAAGTTTCGGGGGCATTGGCCGCCATTCTTAAGTTAACCGACGAAGGAAAAATCAATTTGGATGATAAGTTTTCTGAATATTGGACGGATTGGAAAAGCGGATTGTTTCATTCTTCGAATAAGGAAGATTTGGGTTGGCGGGAAATTCTGGCACATCAGGCCGGTTTAATTCCCTACCTGAATTACTGGACAGAAACCGCCAAAGATGGCGAACTTAAAAACCGGTGGTATTCATTTCAAAAAACAGATGATTACCAATTGGAAGTAGCTCCTGGTTTATTCTTGAAGAACAAATTTAAAAAGCGGATATACAAAGATATTCGGAAATCAAAATTGAATCCACCGGGAAAATATGTTTACAGTGGTTTATCATTTCTCTTGATTCCGCAGCTAACAAAGGATCTTTCAGGACAGGCTTATACTGAATTTTTGGATGATAATTTTTATCACCCTCTTGGTGCATACAATGTTACTTATAACCCACTGGATAAATTTCCGAAAGACCAGATTGTTCCAACAGAATACGACGCTTATTACAGAAAAAGACAGGTTCAGGGTACCGTCCACGATGAAGCCGCTGCTGTGTTTGGCGGAGTCGCAGGGAATGCTGGTCTTTTTGCCAATGCCAACGATCTTGCAAAATTAATTGAGATGTATATGCAAATGGGCATCTACGGAGGAGAACAGTATTTAAGCAATGCAACAATGAAAGAGTTTACGCGTGTTCAGTTTCCGGAGAACGACAACCGCCGGGGGCTTGGATTCGATAAACCACTGTTAAATAACAACGAAGTAAGCCCGGAAAAAGCGTATCCTTGTCCGGGTGCGAGCCCCGAAAGTTTCGGGCATTTCGGGTTTACCGGAACATTTGTATGGGCAGATCCCACTCACGACCTGATTTACATTTTTCTAAGCAATCGTGTTTATCCTACGAGAGAGAGGAACATGCTTGGGAAGTTAAATGTAAGAACTAACATTTTGCAAGCATTCTACGATGAAATAGAAATGAAATAATTGTAGATGCTTTAATACGATGCTATAGTTAAGCTCAATGATAATGTAATTGACAGTAATGGATTTTATTTTTAAAACTTGTATTATGTCTTACAAAATGATTACTTTTATAGGGGAGGGAGTATATGTTGATCGTAATTGCATTTGTTTTTGTCGATACGTTACATTGTGAGTATAAAACAGTTCATGATGATTCGTTGACTATACAAGGATTTCCCGATATACTTAGGAAATGAGAACATGAAGAGTTGAATCAGAATAGCATTAAAAAATATGAAAAAACCTTATTAAATTTAAATAGTAATCTATGAAAAAAGTTATCACTTTAGTGTTTTTGGTGCTTTTGATGGTATTTGTAATACCACCAGGAGTATTTGCTCAAACCAAAACTATTACAGGTACTGTCGTAGAAGCAGAAACTGAGGCTCCATTACCAGGAGTTAGTGTTGCTATTCAGGGAACGACAAAAGGAACGATGACCGATGCAGAGGGAAAGTTCAGTATTGATGCCGAGAATGGCCAGATATTGCAATTTTCTTTTATTGGTTATGCCTCTAAAGAACTCACAGTCGGCAGTTCAACCAATATCAGCGTTGAATTGCAAACAGATGTACAGGCTATCGATGAAGTAATGGTTACGGCCGAATTTGGAATGAAAAGGGTTGCCCGGTCAATTGGTTCATCGATACAGAACGTAAAAGCAGCAGATATTTCAGACTCGGGTAGGGAAAGCTTTATCTCCGCATTACAGGGACGTGTTGCCGGGCTAAGTGTTAGTTCCAGTGGTGGTACACCTGGTTCTTCGCAAACGGTAGTTCTCAGAAGTATTACTTCAATTTCCGGGAATAACCAACCGCTTTACGTGATTGATGGTATCCCGATGAATAACTCAACCTTCGATCCAACGAACCTTGCTGATGGTGGTGCCAGTTTCTCGGTTCGTAACCTTGATTTCTCTTCAAGGGGAAACGATTTTAACCCAGAGGATATTGAGTCGATGACAGTTCTGAAAGGAGCTGCCGCTGCCGCTCTTTACGGTTCTGACGCTTCTAACGGAGCTATTATTATTACTACAAAAAAGGGCACTTCGGGCTCGGCCAGAGTATCGTACAGCAATGCTTTTAAATGGGATAAGGCATATGGTTATCCCGATATGCAAACAAAATATGCAAATGGTGCTTATGGTACTACTAACTATTATTATACAAGTAGGTATGGTGGTTTATATCCCGAAGGAGTGCAGTTATATGACAATATTGATGCAGTTTTAAGAACTGGATTTTCTTCAAAACACAATGTATCGGTTGAAGGTGGTTCAGACAAAGCCTCTATTCGTGCTTCTGCTTCGTTTCTCGATCAGGAAGGGGTAGTGAAAACTACTGACTATTCAAGGATGAATGTTTCTTTATCAGGAAAAGGAAAAATAAATAAATGGTTGCGCTTTGAAGGATCAATGCAGTTTGTTTCAACAGAGAACACAAAAGTGCCAAGAGGTACTTCCGGTCCGTTGTACAGAGCAATGTTGTGGCCACTTGTTGATGATATGTCAAACTATCTTGCATCTGATGGTTCGCACATGAGAAATCCGGAATATTATACGGATACAGATTTACTCAATCCTTTATTTGGTATGTACAAAAACAAATTGTACGATGAGTCTGATCGGTTCATGTCAAGTTTTTCTGTTAGCATTACGCCAATAAAAAATGCTTTTGTTAGAGCACAGGTTGGATGGGACGTTGGAACAGCAACATACGAAACTTCAACACATCCTTATTATGCGGCTAATAATGGTGGTTCGGGGTATTATAACCTTGCAAAGTCAAACTTTTCGTACCCAACACTGAACTTCCTTACAGGGTATAACAAAACTTTCCTGGAGAAATTTTATGTGTCAGCACAGTTTGGTTATCACCAAATTGAAAATGGAGTTACTCGATTGGCTTCTTACGGATCAAATTACGCAGTTATCGATTTCCAATCCATTAATAACGTAGATCCTTCTACTGTCGCTTCAAGCAAAAGGACTACCACCAGAAGAGTACAGGCGCTTTCAGGTCAGGTTGAACTTGCCTACAACAATATGGCATTTTTAACACTGAGAGCAAGAAACGACTGGTCGTCAACTCTTCCACAGGATAATAACTCGTACTTTTATCCGGCGGTTGAAGCAGCATTTATTGTTTCTGAACTACCCATTATTAAGGAGTTTAATCCCATTTCTTATTTGAAGTTAAGAGGCTCTGTTGCCCAGGTAGGTAAAGATGCCGGTCCTCTGGAAATTGATCCTCAGTTGGAGCCGACAAATCTTACCGGTGGTGGTTATAAATATGGCTACACAGGACCAAATAAAGATTTGCGTCCTGAAATGACAACATCTTATGAAATGGGCTTCGAAGGAAGATTTGCAAATGATCGTATTAACACCGATTTTACGTATTTCTGGACACGTTGTGAGGACCAGATTGTAAAAGGTTTCCGCTTAAGTTATGCTACTGGTTTTGTGCTTAATAATATGAACGTCGGAACATTTGAAACTCAGGGATGGGAAGCACACGTTGATGCTGATATCATAAAAACGAGACAGGGACTTACCTGGAATGTAGGTGTTAATGCATCGCATACCACTTCTGAAGTAGTATATCTTCCTGAAAATGTAACTGAATACTACAATGCATATACTTGGAACTCCGGGAATATTAGAAACGGAATTATGGTTGGTCAGCCGGTTACTACATTAACAGGACGTGCTTATAGTAGAAATGATGCCGGACAGATTTTGATTAATCCAACTTCTGGTTTGCCGGTTATTGACCCAACCTGGAGCGTTATTGGTGACCGCGAACCAAAATTAAGATTTGGTTTTACTACACGTGTTAATTACAAAGGTTTCAGTTTGTCGGCTCTTTTTGCCGGACGTTACAAAGCAACTGTTGTAAACGGAACAAAAAGGTTAATGATGCAAAGAGGAACAAGTTGGGAATCTGTTAATTTAAGAGAAGGCGGACCGGTTGTTTTCGACGGTGTACTTGAAGATGGAAATGAAAATACAGCTAATCCAACACCGAATAACATATCTGTTACTTACGATGTGTACGGTTCTTCAATCTTTTCTGGTTACGACGAAGATTGGTTGGAGAAGAATGTAAACTATTTAAGGTTACAGGAGTTAAGATTATCCTATCGTGTTCCGGCGAAGGTGCTTAAAAATACTTTGCTTTCAAGAGCAGTTATTTATGTTGCCGGAAATGACCTTGCAACCTGGACAAACTATTCAGGAATTGATGCAGTTGGAAATACTGTCTCTGCAGCCGCTGGAGGTACAGGTGGAGAAGGATACGATGTGTGGTCGATACCAAATCCCCGTGGTTATTCTGTTGGGATTAATATAACTTTTAAATAAAAATGTAAGCAATGAAAAACATTATGAAAAAAATATTATTGCCTTTCATTCTACTGGGATTATTATCAACTTCGATTACGAGTTGCGATGATTATCTGGATGTAAATAAAAACGTTGATGCACCGGATTATGTAGATGGCTATCTATATTTGGCGGGAATTATTGCTTCTTATCAAGACATGTACTACGATCTAAGAGGTATAGCACCTTTAGCACAAATGCTGGGAACAGCAAGTAGCTCATACGATAATTTTGCTTACCATTATTATTTGCCGGGAAGCGATGCTATTGGGCAGAACTGGCGTATGGTTTACTGGGAACAAGGAATGAACCTGGAGAACTTAATCAATCAATCGGTTGAAGCAGAAGATTGGACAATGGCCGGAATTGGCTTGGCAATTAAGGCCTATTCCTGGGATTTGTTAACCAAGCAGCATGCCGATTTACCTTTAAATGATGCTTTCGTTCCCGGTTTATTGTCTCATGATTACAATTATCAGGAAGATATTTATCCAAAAATTAGAGAGTGGGCTTATCAGGCCATTGAATATTTGGAAATGGAAGATGATCATGATTATGGAAGTAAAATCAGTTCTACCGACTTAATCTATTTTGGCGATAAGGATAAATGGACAAAGTTTGCCTATGCTGTTATTGTACGGAATTTATCTTCTTTATCTAATAAAACGAATTTTACAGCAGATTATGCACAGGAGTTGATTGACGCTGCTGCAAATTCGTTTCAGTCGTCAGACGATGATGCAACTGTTACAATAGAAGGTGGTTCTGCTGCAGCACCACAGTCCGCGTATAACAATTTCTGGGGGACTTACAGGTCAAACCTCAGCCGTACTTATTTTCAACATGAATATGCAGTGCAGGTATTTACCGGAACGGTTCCAAAATACGATGAAGCAACTGGTGAAAAATTACCAGTTGAGAACAATGATTATTATCCATACGAATTGGCAGATCAGCAGATAATTTGTGATACAATGATAACCGAAGCCGGACACTATGATCCTCGTGTTGCAGTTAAACTGGCAACAACCGATGATCCGTATTACGAGAATATTGACAATACGGATAGTATTAAGGCCAGAAAGTACTACGGTGGCTCATTCGGCGGAACAGTTGGATCTATTGATGCGGCTCCTTCGTTTTACGGAAGGAATGTTAGCTCTTCCTATGTAGGATCAGAAAACGATGGTATTGGACGTTGGTTATACCGGGATGATGCACCTTATATTCTTATGACTTGTGCCGAGATTAAATTCTGTTTGGCTGAAGCATATTGGAAGTTAGGAGAGACAACTAATGCTTTTGATGCGTTTAAAGAAGGTGTGGCTGCTGATATGGATTTTACAGCAAAATACATTTACGAAGGAAATGAAGGAGAAGCAACGGGTGGAGATAAAATAACAGCAGGCGTATTCTCGTCTATGGCAGGCGAATATTTGTCCGGGCCATATGTTGAAGGACTTTCAGCTTCCGATTTCTCACTATCGCACATTATGATGCAAAAGTGGGTGGCTTTATATCCTTGGGGAGCTCAGGAAGCTTGGGTTGATATGAGAAAGTATCATTATGATATCGACTATAGCGGAGATTATCCTTCTAATGGAAATGGATGGGATATCTCTATGGTTGAACAGAAGTGGGATACAGATGAATCAAAAGTTTACAAAGGACTTTACCTTCCACCTGCACAGGTAGCCGGAAGAAAAATCACATTTGCTACCGAAAACAATGGTTCACCTTGTTACCGTATCAGACCTCGTTACAACTCAGAGTATATGTGGAATGTACCTTCATTGGAAGCTTTGGTTCCTGTTTCGGGAACTGCTGAAGATTACCAGTGTTCAATCCCTTGGTTTGCCTATCCTGGTGATTTACCTTCAAGTAATTAAAAACAGCGTAAAAAAGTAACTATGAAAATTATTAAAAATATAAGCTTGATTTTGATGGTCATATTTGCGATTTCATGTGATGAGCACGAAATTGAATACGACACAACATCAATAGACGGATTGGCTGAGTTTCAGCTTCATTACTTTGTTCCGGTTGACGCTACATCGTCAAACTATATTTATCGTATCGAAATAAATAACGAGTTATACAGCAATAGCGATGCGCCTTTAAATACCTATAATGCCGTTCCAAATGGCGGAGTAGGACGTTTCTTTACTGCTAAACCCGGCGAAGTGAATATTAAGTTATACCAGGGAACATCGGAAGAACTGGTTTACGATCGTACAACGACCTTGACAGAAGGAAAACAAAACGTATTTATCTACGATTTTAACGAAGATCCAATCGTTTTCGATAATGGCTATCCTTACACTGCCAATGTTACTGCAGATACGGATTCTACCACTTATGTGAAGTTTTATAATTTCATGTTTGAAACAGAAGGGGAACCTACCGACTTAAAACTTCAGTATCAATATGTAGACCCTACTACCGAAGAACTAGTAAATATTGGCGAACCAGTGGCCTTTGGTGAAACAACCGGATGGCAACCTGTGAAACTGATAAAATCTGTTTATAATTCATCAGGTTCCGCACGCGTTTATTACCGGCTTAAGGTTATTGATGATAATGGAAGCGTTGTGGGAGACCTGCAACTTTTCAACTCAAGTAGTAACTATGTTAGTTACTCCGACTACTGGACCGGTTACATCGGGCGTAGAGTTCATCATGTAATGTCAGGATTTAGATCGGCACAACCACGTGCGAGAGTTCGGTTATTCTATGCATTGTAACAGATGACCTCAGGCTAAAATCGCCTAAAAAATATATAAAGAGAGGCTGCCTTATTATAAGTCGCGGCCTCTCTTAATTTTAAAAACAATACCAACAAAAAACTTCAGGAATGAGACTTTCTTCGATTTCATGTTTAATTCTGCTGGCATACTTTCTTGTAACAGGATGTAGCAATTCTACTGAACATTCAGAACCAAAATTGAAAGTTGGTGCTGAACGCTCAGAAATTTATCTACCGTTGCTGGAAGGAAAAAAAGTAGGACTGGTTGTGAATCAAAGCTCAATGGTTGATTCTGTTCATTTAATCAATTATCTGGTCAGAAAAGGCGTTGATGTTAAAGGTATTTACGCCCCTGAACATGGCTATAAAGGCAATGTTGAAAGAGGGAAACATATTGATGGAGAGATTGATGCTGAAACCGGAATTCCTGTGTACTCGTTATATGGGAAGAACCATAAACCTTCGCCTGAAATACTAAAGGATATTGAGGTGATGGTTTTTGATATGCAGGATGTCGGTGTCCGGTTCTTTACTTATATCTATACAATGACGAGGGTAATGGAAGCATCGGCCGAGAATGGTATAAAAGTCGTGGTGCTCGATCGTCCTAATCCCATTGGCTATTACGTTGATGGACCTATGTTAAAACCAGGTTTTGAAAGCGGAATAGGATTATTCCCAATTCCGGTGATTCACGGGTTAACTGTCGGAGAGTTCGCAATGATGGTGAATGGCGAACACTGGTTAAAGGATGGTATTCAATGTGATCTTGAAGTTATTAAAGTTGAGAACTATACGCATGAAACAAAATACCAGCTGCCTGTTTTTCCATCGCCAAATCTGGCAGAAATGAAATCGATTTATCTTTATCCCTCCATTTGTTTGTTCGAAGGTGCCGATGTAAACGAAGGCCGCGGAACCTACAAACCGTTTCAGGTATTTGGAGCGCCCTATTATACGCCACAGGATTTTTCCTATGTTCCAAAGTCAATACCCGTACTTGCACTTCATCCAAAATTTGAAGGTGAAACCTGTTATGGTTACGATTTATCGAATATGACCTTGAGCGAGCTTCAGGATATCAGACAATTAGAAATAAAATACGTGATCGATTTCTACAATAAATGCGACGATAAAGAGAATTTCTTTACGTCGTTTTTCGATAAGCTTGCGGGAACAGATCAGTTGCGCTTGCAAATCATTGAAGGGAAAACAGAAGAACAAATCAGGGCCAGTTGGCAGGAGGATTTGGACAAGTTTAAGCTAATGCGTAAAAATTATCTTTTATACGATGAAATTTAGATTCTTATTTCTTTTAGGTATCTATTCTTTTTCGGGGCTGCATGCACAAACCTACAGTACTCAAATATTCAATGATAGCCTTTTCCTAAAAGGAATAACGACTGGAGATTTGCCTTATCTGAAATATGGCCAAGGAGTTGATCGTCTCGGTGGTGCCAAGATGACTTATCTTGATACTGCGATTGTCTTGCAGCTAATAGACAGTCTTGGTGATGACTACATTGTACAGCTATCAAAAAATCATAAAGCTTTTATTCCAAAGGCAAATGTTAAACTTTCAGGGATGAAACCCAAACCTTCATACTACTTTACATCTTCCTGGTATGTTGGTGGAGACGAAAATAATGACGTTGTATCGATTCGACTGGATGAAAGGCTTCCGTACAAAAGTATTCAGATGATTAACCCGTCGCGGATAGTTGTAGATATTTACGGTGCAATCAGCAATACGAACTGGATTACACAACACAACACTGCAACTGAAATAGAAAATGTGTACTACGAACAGATAGAAGACGATGTTTTTCGAGTTATTCTCGAACTTAAACATCAACAAATATGGGGATACTCCATTGACTATAAGGATAAATCCTTACGAATTTCGATAAAGCACCAACCGCCTCGCCTTGTTTTAAAAGAACTGAAGATTGCAATAGATGCGGGACATGGTGGTTCAAACTCAGGTGCAGTTGGCATAAAAACCGGTATCAAGGAAAAAGATTGCAACCTTCAGGTAGCGAAAGAACTCGAAACGTATTTAAAACGTCGTGGAGCCGAAGTATTCATGACCCGAAATGATGATGAAAACATAAGTATGACGGATCGTACATTAATGTTACGGGAAGAAAATCCTGATCTTTTAATAAGCATTCACCACAATGCCTCTTCCAACCCAAATATAAACGGAGTAAGCACATATTACCGGTATATCGGATTTAAACCACTTACAATAACTGTCTTAAACAGAATGCTTGAACTTGGATTAAATGACTTTGGCAATATTGGCAACTTTAACTTTTCATTGAATGGTCCAACCGAATTTCCAAACTGCTTGGTTGAAGTGGCTTTTATGAGCAACGAGGCGGATGAGATACGTATAAGCGATCCACATTTTCAAAAGAAAGTTGCGAAAAAAATTCGCAAAGGAATAGTTGACTGGTTAAGAGAAAACAAGTAGATTTTATGAAACGTGATTATCAATATTTCAATTTTAGTAACGAAATGAGAAAAATTACATTCCTCTTTCTCTTGGCTTTTCAAATAGGAATACTTTCAGCTCAAACATTATGTTTTGCACATGTAACCGACGTTCATGTTGGCGGAGCTACCGGAGCTGAAGATTTGTTAATTACCGTAAATGATATCAATAATCTGGATGATATTGACTTTATAATTTTATCAGGCGATATTACTGAGTTTGGCTCAGATGAAGAACTAAACGAAGCGAAATCAATCATTTCAAAACTAAATAAACCCTGGTACATTGTTCCGGGAAATCATGATTCAAAATGGTCGGAAAGCGGCAACAATAGCTTTGTCCGTATTTTTGGCTGCGAAGAATTCGCTTTTGAAGCCGGTGATTATTTGTTTATCGGAACAGCCAGCGGGCCAAACATGCGTATGGCTCCCGGCCTTGTTCCGCACGAACAAATTGTTTTTCTCGATTCGGTTTTGAATAGCATGCAAGATGTTGATCAGCCGATCATTTTTGTCAATCATTATCCGCTCGATAATTCGTTGTCGAACTGGTACAAAATAATCGACTTGTTGAAAACCCGAAACATTCAGGCTGATTTATTGGGGCACGGGCACGCCAATAAGTTGTTTGATTTTGAAGGCATTCCAGGAGTGATGGGGCGCTCTAACTTACGGGCAAAGAATGAAATTGGAGGTTACAACATTGTTACTATTAAACAAGACACCATGTTTTACTCCGAGCGGACTCCTGGGGTTGAAACACATGAAGCCTGGTGCAAGGTGCCCTTGGTAAATCATCATTTTGATACAGATAAAACGGATTATCCTCGTCCCGATTATTCAATCAATGAGAAGTACCCCGAGGTATCAAAGGTGTGGGAAGTACAGGATGTAAGCGATATCGGAACCGGGATTACTGCGGAAGGAAATATCGCAGTTTACGGAAATGCCGCTGGTGCCATTGTTGCACTCAATAAAAACACCGGTAAAATCATCTGGCAATTTCAAACCGAGGGGAAGATATACTCTACTCCGGCAATATCAAAAGGTAAGGTAGTTTGCGCTTCTACTGACAATAATGTGTATTGTGTTGATTTGAAAACGGGCGAGAAACACTGGCGTTTTCCAACCGGGAAATCAATCGTGGCTTCACCTGTTCTCTATAAGAATTCGGTTTACATCGGATCGTCTGAAGGAATTTTCCGTTCAATCAATTTGAAAACCGGGAAATTGAACTGGGAATATACAACGGTAAATAATTTCGTAGAAAGCAAACCGCTTGTTTACGAAGGCAACGTTTATTTTGGTTCGTGGGGAAACACTTTTTATGCTCTGGATGCTAAAACCGGAAAGTTGATATGGAAACGGGAAAAATATACAAATCGGATGTTATCGCCGGCAGCAGTTTGGCCGGTTGCCGCCAACGGAAAAATATTTATTGTTGCACCCGATCAGCACATGACGGCGTTGGATGCTAAAACCGGAGAAGAGGTATGGGACTCAAAAAAGTATTCTTGCCGTGAGTCGATAGGTATTTCCGCAGATGGAGAACTGGTTTACATAAAAAATATGTACGAAGGAAATGTGTACGCTTTTTATACTTCGGCAGATGAGCAAAAATTGGCCTGGGAATGTGAAGCGGAATTGGGTTACGAAATTGGCCCTTCTCCCATTACTGAGGCTGGTAACCTTGTGTTTTTTCCTACAACAGAGGGCATTGTTTGTGCCGTTGATAAAACAACGCATAAAGTCGCCTGGAAGTACAAATTATCAAATGCTCTCGTAAATTATATTCTTCCCATCGCAGACAGGCGAGTGCTGGTTTCGCTTTTGGATGGTAAAATTGTATGTTTAAAATATTAAGTTAACAACAAACAGATTTTAGGTAGACTCAACAAAAAAATATTATGCATTACAAGATTTATAAAAATAACCGCTTCGTCTGGCAATCAATGTTTGTTGCCCTGTTAAGCCTGATTGCTTTTTCCTGCAATTCGCCAAAGCAAAACGAATCTTTTGATACTTTAAAAGCTGAAATTGAACAACGATTTGCGCCCGATAAACGGGTAGCTGTTCTGAATTTCGATATAGAAAGCACCGATGCAAAAACCGTTGTTTTAAAAGGTGAAACCAACCTTAATGAAGCGCACCGTTTTTTATTGGATACGCTTTCCGATGTGAACATTAGCGTTGTTGATTCTGTAAGATTGTTACCCGATGCACAGCTCGGAGATAAAACCTGGGGATTGGTAACACTGTCGGTAATCCCGATGCGGAAAAACCCGGAATATTCGGCCGAAATGGTTTCGCAAACGATAATGGGAACACCAATAAAAGTACTGGATAAAAAAGGTGGATGGTACCTGATCCAAACACCCGATCAATACCTGGGATGGGTTTACAGTAGTGGAATTGTTTCGCTAACCAAACCGGAACTGGATACATGGAAGAAGTCTGATCGCTATATTTTCATGACAATAAACGGAAATGCACTTGAGGCTCCTCAAAACGATGCGGCTGTGATTTCAGACCTTGTTATGGGGAACATTTTTGAGGTGGAACAAACTGCTAAGGGTTTTCACAAAGTAAAACTTCCCGACGGCCGCGAAGGTTTTGTTAAAACAGATGATTGTCTAAATTTCAGTGAATGGGAAGCAAGAACACCGGAAGCAGATCAAATTATAGCAGCTGCAAAAACGATGTTGGGTAGCCCGTATTGGTGGGGAGGAACATCAACCAAAGGCATTGATTGCTCCGGATTTACAAAAACAAGTTATTTTTCGCAAGGGATAATGCTGGCGCGTGACGCATCGCAACAAGCACTGTATGGCGAACAGCTAAACGTCAGCGATTTCAATTTTCAACCGGGCGATTTATTGTTTTTTGGACGCAGCAAGAATCGAATCACGCACGTAGGAATGTATATTGGCGACGATCGTTTTATTCACTCTTCAGGTCGGGTTCGGATTAGTAGTTTTAACCCGGATCACGAAGATTATGAGCCCGGACGGAAAAAAACACTTGTTGCTGCATGCCGTGTTTTGAATTCTCTAAATACGGGACAGATTATTCCAATAAAAGATCATCTCTGGTATAATTAGAGGCTTTTTTACAAACGGAGTTATACTTTTGTAGCGATGAAACGAGCATTTAGGATATTCGGGATACAGGATGTACATTATAAGCGAGTTACATCTGTTTCCATAATGAGTAAACGATTTTAAACAGATGAAAAACGAGCAATCAAATCCAATAAAACATGGCTTAAAACTTCGGTTTAAACCTTACAATCTACAATTAAAACATGCTTTTAATCTCGCCGGGAGTTCCCGCGTTACAACTCCGGTAATGTTAACCGAAATTGAGTATGACGGAATCATTAGTTATGGAGAAGCTTCTATGCCTCCTTATCTAGGGGAGAGCCAGGAAACTGCAACGAAATTTTTGAGTTCGTTGAATTTGAGCCAGTTTAACGACCCGTTTCGTTTGGATGAGATTTTAGAATATGTGGATCGAAAAGCGGAAGGAAACTGTGCGGCCAAAGCTTCGGTTGATATTGCCCTGCACGATTTGCTTGGTAAAATTATACAACAGCCCTGGTATAAAATCTGGGGTTTTAGTGCTGAAGATACTCCTAATACTTCGTTTACGATTGGAATTGATACCGATCAGATTGTTCGGCAAAAAGTAAAGGAAGCTGAAAGTTACAGGATGCTGAAGGTAAAACTGGGGCGCGATAACGACAAGCAAATGATTGAAACCATCCGTTCGGTTACTGATGTGCCAATGTGTGTGGATGTTAATCAGGGATGGACAGATAAGAAATTTGCGCTGGAAATGACCCATTGGCTGGAAGAAAAGGGGATTGAGTTTATAGAACAGCCCATGCCCAAATCGGCCATCGACGACATTGCCTGGTTAACACAGCACAGTCCTTTGCCAATTATTGCGGATGAAGCTTTGCAGCGTTTACCCGACATAAAAAAAGCCCACGGCGTTTATTCCGGTATCAATATTAAGCTAATGAAATGTACGGGCATGCGAGAGGCCCACAAAATGATTACGCTGGCTCGTGCACTTGATATGAAGGTAATGATTGGCTGTATGACCGAAACTTCGTGTGCAGTTTCTGCAGCAGCACAGCTGGCGCCAAAAGTAGATTGGGCCGATCTCGACGGCAACCTTTTGATTAGTAATGATGTATTTCGCGGCATCCAGATAATCGATGGTAAGGTTGCTCTGATTGATGCACCCGGAATTGGAATTACACCGATCAATAGTATGCTGGGGCGGGTCTAAAGATTCTAATTGGCAAGGAAGATCGTTGTTCCTTTAATTGTAAAGCTGATTAGGTGTCACCGTTTTTTGCCGGGACGGAAAACATCCTCTTCGTCAAAAAATGTTTTAAGTCAGGCTGCTAATATTTTGAATCTTACTGAACACATTTAAAGTCCATCGGTAAATTGATGATTGCATTGGTTATTCGGAATAATGAACATTCGGTTAATTGTGGTTGGGGCGATTTCTTTATTAACTTTGCGGTTTTTAAATCGAACTTTAATCAAAATGGCGGAAGATATCATTAGGGTAGAATCAATATCTGAAATATATGGCATGTTAGGGATTCAGGGATCGCAGCATCCTTTAATAGGTGTTGTGGATGTTTCGAAACTAAGAATAACAGAAGATTTAGTCGGCGTTAAAGTTAGTGCTGATTTTTACTACATCGGATTAAAAAATGCAGAATGTGGTTCTCATTACGGAAGAAATGATTACGATTTTAATGACGGAGTTTTGGCTTTTACCGCACCACGTCAGGTTATTGCGGCAAAATCAACAACTGATTTTGATCAGGAGCAAGGTTGGATGTTGTTTTTTCATCCGGATTTAATACATGGAACTTCTTTAGGCGAAAATATTGATAAATATTCGTTCTTTAATTATGACACCCACGAAGCGCTTCATTTGGCAGATGAAGAGAAACAAATTCTAAACGATTGTGTTCAGAAGATAGAAGGAGAATTGAATACAGAAGTTGATACTTATAGTCAGGATGTTATTATTTCATGCCTTGAATTATTATTGAATTATTGTATGAGGTTTTATGCCCGGCAGTTTGATTCGCGAACAAAACAAAATCATGACGTTCTGGTAAAAGTTGAAAGTGTGTTAGAAGAGTGTATGAAAGTTGATCAACTTGAAAAGTATGGTTTTCCTTCAGTTTCTTATTTAGCCGGTAAAGTAAACTTGTCGCAAAATTACCTAAGCGATTTGCTTCGGAAAGAAACGGGAAGGAGTGCAAAAGAGCACATCAATGGTGTTTTAATCAGTCATGCAAAATCAAAATTATTGCTCCATAAAGATTTGACTGTGTCCGAAGTGGCTTATTCTTTAGGATTTAAGTATCCACATTATTTCACTCGTTTGTTTAAAGCACAAACTGGTTTAACCCCAAAGCAGTTTCGCGAAGCGGAAGAAAAATGAAACTGATTTTAAAAAGATACTACTAAGTATAGAAACACGGGGTAGTATCTTTATATTTTCATTCTTAACAAAATAGTATTTATTAAGTCTCAGGTATTTATCTTGATTTAGTTTGAACTAAGGTCAAAGTTGTTGGCTTTGTTGTTGGCTTTGTTGTTGTATTTGTAAGCATTTGTTCTTATTGGATAGTTGTTATGCACATTGTTTTAATATCTCCAGGAAAAGATGAAATGTGTTATACAATCCGTAATTAATGTTATGATTAATTGAAGCCGCTCAATAATTTTGTGTTAATATTAGATTTTAATAAGATGCAAACCCTTGTGTTAATTCTGAGTTTACTATGTGATGCTTTATTTTTTATACTTACCCCGCCTCTAAATAGAAACAGCCGCACATTAAAACTGGTTCTCCAGGATTTGCTTTGATTTCTAATCAGATAGAAAATCTCATGCCCTGTATTGAGGGCATGAGTGAAAGTGAAAAACAAATTTAACAGATAAAAAATAGACGCTTATGAATTACAGGTTTACCCTATTATTGGGAGTATTATTGCTTGCAGCTATTACTGCATTTAGTGTTGATACCCCTCCTGCAATGTATGGAAATAATACTTCTCCTGAGTATTACACAGAATCCAATACTCCGGTTACGTTGTTTCCGGCTTTTGAAATAAATGGAGGATCAATAGATGGAGGTGGTATAGCCTTTCCAATTAAGGGATTAACGATAAGTTTTACCGCCGGTCATCATAATGATCAAGATAATCTTTCGATTCCAAATAATCCTCTACTTGGAATTAGCGGTAGCTTTGATAAAAGTACCGGAGTCCTGCGTTTAAAAGGAGAAACTTCGGCACAACACTATCAAGCTTTTGTGCGAGGTATTAAATATTTTAATGATGCGGAGCCTGCCGCTGTAAATTACGACCAGCGCGAGTTAACTATTTCATTTGCTAACGACGACTATCTGGATTCTAATGGCCATTTTTACGAGTATATTAATGACGAAGTAAACTTGGCTAAGGCAAAAGCGGCAGCCAGTGCAAAAACTTACTACGGTTTGCAAGGGTATCTAAGCACGATTACTTCAGCTGAAGAAAACAGTTTTATAACTGATAAAACTTCTGCAATTATTTGGTTGGACGCTTCTGATAAAGAATCAGACGGAACCTGGAAATGGTTATCAGGACCAGAATCCGGAGATGAACTTACTTATTTCAATTGGGCGTCGGGAGAACCCAATGGTGGTACAAGTGAGAATAACCTGATGATATATCCCAGCACACACACAACGTTGGCTGGAAAGTGGAATGACATTATTACTGAAAAAACATATCGCTATGTAGTTGAATATGGCGGAATGACCGGAGATCCAACCATTAATATGACAACTACAACAACCTTAAATGTGGTTGCCCCACAGCCCCCCGTAATAAATGGGCACAATGACTCGCCAACATACAATACCAGCGAATATAATCCGGTACACGTATTTCCTAATTTTACGGTTACCGATGCTGAAGATAGCGATATAAAAGGTTTAACAATTTATTTCAGCTCCGGGTACCAGAGCAACCAGGATACTTTGCTTTTTACAAACACAAGCAAAATAGAAGGCTATTTTGACGACACGCAAGGAGCACTAGTATTATTAGGCGATGCTTCTCCTGATGAATACCAGGCAGCCATGCGAAGTATTACCTATGTAAACAATGCACCTTTATTTAGTTTAATAGATGGCAGCCAGCGTGAATTTACCATTTCACTGGCCAATGCAGACTATTTCTCACAAGATTTAAAGTTGGACAATGGTCACTTCTATGAGTATGTAAATACTCCCGTTGAATGGATTGAGGCTAAGGCCGCTGCCAGTGCTAAAACCTATTACGGATTGAAAGGTTACCTCGCTACGGTTACCTCTGAAAATGAGAAAGACTTTATTCTGAGCATATCAGATGGAACTGAGCAAGCTTTGTGGTTAGGAGGTTCAGATGAAGCAACGCCGGATACATGGAAATGGGTAACCGGCCCGGAGGATGGTACAATTTTCTATAAAGACGGAGCAGTAGTTAGTGGCAAGTATGAAAACTGGTCTACTGGTCAGCCGGATGACGCAGGGAGTGTAGAGACGAGTTTGCAATTTTTCACTTCAAACGGCACATGGAATGACAGGCAAAATGGCTATACGTCTGGATATATCGTCGAGTATGGCGGAATGGATGGCGACCCAACTATCAATATGACGACAACTACAACGCTAAAAATTGATGTAGTTCGGCCGGAAGCCCCGGGTGGAATAGTTGACAACTTGAGGGTATGGTTTAATGCCAACAGTGGCACTTCAATAACCAACGGAAATATTACGAGTTGGGAAGGCCAAAAGCCATATGGTGTAAATACAACTACTGTAAATGATGTTGCAGGAGATCCCTCAGTAGTTCCCAACAGTGCAAACTACAACTCGGTGGTGTCTTTTGATGAAGATGATGCGATACGAACTACTTCCAGAGTACCTTATACAACTTATTTTAATGCAAGCTCTGATCGTAATACCACATTTTTAGTAAAAAAATCTACGAAAGGTAACGTTGAAGCAGGCTATGCCTATGCGAATGGCGTCACTACTGAAAGAGCTGGTTATTTCGAAAGGGCAGCTGGTTATCAACGTTCAGATTATGGTAAAGATAAAACTATATTAGCTGGAAGTACAACTATGATCAATAAGTATATTATTGCCAGACAAGATGTGCAACCTGGTGATTTTTCTCTTTATTTGGATGGTGCGTTGGAGAGACAGATCGATAAATTCAGTTCACTGGCTGGTAGTTCCGAAGGTTATTTAGGCTTTGGAGCCAACCCGGATGATTTTTCATTCCAATCTGCTACAGATATCGCTGAATATATTATTTATGCCTCAGATCTTTCTCCAACAGAAATAAAAGAAGTAGAATCTTACCTGGCGCTTAAATACGGTATATCCTTAAATCAGACAGTTGCTACCAATTATCTGGCTTCTGATGGTACTGTTATTTGGTCGGCTACTGATAATGCCGGCTATGCTACTGATATTTTTGGTATTGGGCAAGATAACGCATCTGGCCTTAATCAAAAAGTATCACGATCTGTAAATAACAATAACAGCCCTGTTCTTTCAACAACAGCTAACTTTTCATTGTCGAATGCCGATGCAAGCCGAACAGCACTTGGCGAAGGTAATTTTATGGTGATGGGACACAACAACGGGACCGAAAACTCATTTACATCAAGCTTTAACGGCGGAACCAATAACCGTACTGATCGTGTTTGGAAAGTAGAGGAAACCGGTACCGTAGAAGATGTGTATTTTGCCATCCCCTATGCTGCAGTAACATTTCCTTCGGGAGGAACACCTTCGGTTATTATTTCGGATGACGAAAATTTTGATGACCGGGATCAGGTTCTGCCGTTGACCTACAACCGTACTCAGGGCGGGTATTATGCAAGAATTAATCCGGATGATGGTGATTATATTGCATTGGCAATAAGTGAAATTTCTGTGACTTTACCAACCTTTTACAGGACGGAATCTATCGAAGGTGAGACAACAGGAATTACATCGTATCCAAGTTATTCCGATTTTATAAACAATACAAACAGTACATACACAACTTTTTCTCAGCATTGGAATTTCGATGATAGCTTTTTTGCCGATGGCGTATATTTTTACCGAACCAATAATGCAAAAACAACGGTAACGCGTTATCCGAGTCTTGCAGACCTGGCTGCTGGAACTAACGGAATAGTATATAACTTTACAAGCGGAGGAAGCCCTCAGGATTGGAATGACGATGACGAATTCTTTGCATCAGGAGATCAGTTCTTCAGAACCGCTTCTTCTAACTCTCTCGAAAAATCAACCGGTTTAACAGCATATAATTCGTTTGCTGATTTAATGACGAATACAAATGGAACATTCTACGCGTTTACGGTAAACTTTAATTTTGAGGATCAGTTTTTTCATGATGGAGAATATTTCTACCGAACAAATACACACCAGAGTAATAATACTCAATTTGGAGTAGCACGGTATGCATCTTTAAGTGACTTAGTTGCGAGTAAAACCATAGATTCTCCGACTTTCGGTCCATGGTCTACAAATGATGATATTTTTGCAGTAGGAATTACAGCATCGTTTACGGTAAGTAAAGATACATTAACCATGGCTGAAAATGCCGGAAAAGGAGAGTTTACTGTTGTTTTAGATGCCCGGCCATCTACCGATGTTGTTTTAGATATTGCAAGCGATGATACAAATGAGGCAACAGTTGATAAAGGCCAATTAACTTTTACTCCTGATAATTGGAAGGTGGCTCAAACCATTACTGTAACAGGAGTAGATGATTATATAATCAGGAATGATTCGGCGATAGTTACCGTTTCAGTGAATACATCTAGTGATAATACTTTTGCTGCATTAGCAAATCAATCAGTAGAGATTATATTAGAAGATGATGATGTAGCAGGTTTTACTCTTAGTGAATCAACACTTATAATTGATGAAGATGCCGGAACAGCCTCTTTTACTGTAGTTTTAAATACACAACCAATAAGCAATGTTGTATTTGATGTATCAAGTGACGATGACAATGAGGCAATTGTTGATAATGGTACATTAACATTTACCAGTGGAGATTGGGATACGCCACAAACAATAACAGTTACGGGAGTAAATGACGAGATTGACCGTGAAGATGATGCTACAATTACCGTTTCGGTAGACGCTGCATCCAGCGACGATACTTATGATGGAGAGGAAGACCAGACTGTTGCGGTTACTTTAACCGATGACGATGAGGCTCCTACAGTTTCAACAACAGCTGCATCCTCTGTTATTTCTACTTCGGGAGTACTAGGTGGCAATGTGTCAGAAATTGGAACTTCGGCAGTAACAGAAACAGGAGTTGTTTATTCTACAATAAATACATCTCCCGAGAAAGAAGAAGCGAATGTAACAGTAGTTGTAATAGAATCAGAGACCGGAACATTCAGTGAAACTATTGCTTCCCTTTTACCAGATACCACCTACTATTATCAAGCGTATGCGATTAGCAATGCCGGAATTAGTTACGGAGGAGTAGAGAGTTTTAAAACAAAACAGGTTCAGACTATAACATTTAATGAACTTGCCGAAAAAACTTATGGCGACAGCGATTTTGACCCTACAGCCACTGCAAGTAGTAATTTAACAATTGCCTATAGCAGTTCTGACACTACAGTGGCAACCATTGTCGATGGTAATATTCATATTGTTGGCGCGGGTTCGTGTACCATTTATGCCGACCAAAGTGGTGACGATACTTATGATGCTGCAATACAGGTCTCGCAACCTCTAACGGTAAATAAAAAGCCTGTAACGGTAACAGCAGAAGCCGATCAATCCAAAGTATATGGAGAAAGCGATCCGACTTTGACTTACGCCACATCTGAAGATTTGGAAACCGGAGATTCTTTCAGTGGAGTCCTTTCTAGAGTCCCGGGGGATACTGTAGGAATTTATGCAATTACAATCGGAACGCTAAGTGCGGGATCGAACTACGATTTAACCTTTGAGAGCAAAGACTTTACAATCAACAAGAAAAGCATTACAGTAACAGCAGAAGCCGATCAATCCAAAGTATATGGAGAAAGCGATCCGACTTTGACTTACGCCACATCTGAAGATTTGGAAACCGGAGATTCTTTCAGTGGAGTCCTTTCTAGAGTCCCGGGGGATACTGTAGGAATTTATGCAATTACAATCGGAACGCTAAGTGCGGGATCGAACTACGATTTAACCTTTGAGAGCAAAGACTTTACAATCAACAAGAAAAGCATTACAGTAACAGCAGAAGCCGATCAATCCAAAGTATATGGAGAAAGCGATCCGACTTTGACTTACGCCACATCTGAAGATTTGGAAACCGGAGATTCTTTTAGTGGAGTCCTTTCTAGAGTCCCGGGGGATACTGTAGGAATTTATGCAATTACAATCGGAACGCTAAGTGCGGGATCGAACTACGATTTAACCTTTGAGAGCAAAGACTTTACAATCAACAAGAAAAGCATTACAGTAACAGCAGAAGCCGATCAATCCAAAGTATATGGAGAAAGCGATCCGACTTTGACTTACGCCACATCTGAAGATTTGGAAACCGGAGATTCTTTCAGTGGAGTCCTTTCTAGAGTCCCGGGGGATACTGTAGGAATTTATGCAATTACAATCGGAACGCTAAGTGCGGGATCGAACTACGATTTAACCTTTGAGAGCAAAGACTTTACAATCAACAAGAAAAGCATTACAGTAACAGCAGAAGCCGATCAATCCAAAGTATATGGAGAAAGCGATCCGACTTTGACTTACGCCACATCTGAAGATTTGGAAACCGGAGATTCTTTCAGTGGAGTCCTTTCTAGAGTCCCGGGGGATACTGTAGGAACTTATGCCATTACCATCGGAACACTGAGCGCAGGATCGAACTACGATTTAACCTTTGAGAGCAAAGACTTTACAATCACAGAAAAAGCAATTACGGTAACTGCTGATGCCAAATCAAAAGTTTATGGTGAAACAGAGCCTGCGCTTACCTATCAGATCACTGCCGGTGCACTGGTTGGAGATGATGCGCTGACAGGAAGTTTATCCAGGGCAACCGGTGAAGATGTAGGAACTTATGCCATTGCCATCGGAACACTGAGCGCAGGATCGAACTACGATTTAACCTTTGAGAGCAACGACTTTACAATCACAGAAAAAGCAATTACGGTAACTGCTGATGCCAAATCAAAAGTTTATGGTGAAACAGAGCCTGCGCTTACCTATCAGATCACTGCCGGTGCATTGGTTGGAGATGATGCGCTGACAGGAAGTTTATCCAGGGCAACCGGTGAAAATGTTGGAACTTATGCCATTGCCATCGGAACACTGAGCGCAGGATCGAACTACGATTTAACGTTTGTCAGCAAAGACTTTACAATCACAGAAAAAGCAATTACGGTAACTGCGGATGCCAAATCAAAAGTTTATGGTGAAACAGAGCCTGCGCTTACCTATCAGATCACTGCCGGTGCACTGGTTGGAGATGATGCGCTGACAGGAAACTTGTCACGCACCTCTGGTGAAAATGTTGGAACTTATGCCATTGCCATCGGAACACTGAGCGCAGGATCGAACTACGATTTAACCTTTGAGAGCAACGACTTTACAATCACAGAAAAAGCAATTACGGTAACTGCGGATGCCAAATCAAAAGTTTATGGTGAAACAGAGCCTGCTCTTATCTATCAGATCACTGCCGGTGCACTGGTTGGAGATGATGCGCTGACAGGAAGTTTATCCAGGGCAACCGGTGAAAATGTTGGAACTTATGCCATTGCCATCGGAACACTGAGCGCAGGATCGAACTACGATTTAACCTTTGAGAGCAACGACTTTACAATCACAGAAAAAGCAATTACGGTAACTGCGGATGCCAAATCAAAAGTTTATGGTGAAACAGAGCCTGCGCTTACCTATCAGATCACTGCCGGTGCATTGGTTGGAGATGATGCGCTGACAGGAAGTTTATCCAGGGCAACCGGTGAAAATGTAGGAACTTATGCCATTGCCATCGGAACACTGAGCGCAGGATCGAACTACGATTTAACCTTTGAGAGCAACGACTTTACAATCACAGAAAAAGCAATTACGGTAACTGCGGATGCCAAATCAAAAGTTTATGGTGAAACAGAGCCTGCGCTTACCTATCAGATCACTGCCGGTGCACTGGTTGGAGATGATGCGCTGACAGGAAACTTGTCACGCACCTCTGGTGAAAATGTTGGAACTTATGCCATTGCCATCGGAACACTGAGCGCAGGATCGAACTACGATTTAACCTTTGAGAGCAACGACTTTACAATCACAGAAAAAGCAATTACGGTAACTGCGGATGCCAAATCAAAAGTTTATGGTGAAACAGAGCCTGCGCTTACCTATCAGATCACTGCCGGTGCACTGGTTGGAGATGATGCGCTGACAGGAAGTTTATCCAGGGCAACCGGTGAAAATGTAGGAACTTATGCCATTGCCATCGGAACACTGAGCGCAGGATCGAACTACGATTTAACCTTTGAGAGCAACGACTTTACAATCACAGAAAAAGCAATTACGGTAACTGCGGATGCCAAATCAAAAGTTTATGGTGAAACAGAGCCTGCGCTTACCTATCAGATCACTGCCGGTGCACTGGTTGGAGATGATGCGCTGACAGGAAGTTTATCCAGGGCAACCGGTGAAAATGTAGGAACTTATGCCATTGCCATCGGAACACTGAGCGCAGGATCGAACTACGATTTAACCTTTGAGAGCAACGACTTTACAATCACAGAAAAAGCAATTACGGTAACTGCGGATGCCAAATCAAAAGTTTATGGTGAAACAGAGCCTGCGCTTACCTATCAGATCACTGCCGGTGCACTGGTTGGAGATGATGCGCTGACAGGAAGTTTATCCAGGGCAACCGGTGAAAATGTAGGAACTTATGCCATTGCCATCGGAACACTGAGCGCAGGATCGAACTACGATTTAACCTTTGAGAGCAACGACTTTACAATCACAGAAAAAGCAATTACGGTAACTGCGGATGCCAAATCAAAAGTTTATGGTGAAACAGAGCCTGCGCTTACCTATCAGATCACTGCCGGTGCACTGGTTGGAGATGATGCGCTGACAGGAAGTTTATCCAGGGCAACCGGTGAAAATGTAGGAACTTATGCCATTGCCATCGGAACACTGAGCGCAGGATCGAACTACGATTTAACCTTTGAGAGCAACGACTTTACAATCACAGAAAAAGCAATTACGGTAACTGCGGATGCCAAATCAAAAGTTTATGGTGAAACAGAGCCTGCGCTTACCTATCAGATCACTGCCGGTGCACTGGTTGGTGGTGATGCGCTGACAGGAAGTTTATCACGCGATGCAGGTGAAGATGTTGGCAGTTACCCGATAACAATCGGTTCATTAAGTGCCGGAACAAATTATGATTTCACTTTTGAGAGCAGCAACTTTACAATCAACAAGAAAACCATTACAGCAACAGCAGCTGATAAATCAAAAACTTACGGAGAGGACAATCCTGAGCTAACATTCACTTACAGTGGGTTTGTAAATGGTGATAATGAAAGTGATCTTACAAAAGCTCCGGTAGCCTCAACAGAAGCAACAGCGGCAAGTGTGGCAGGAAACTATAAAATAACAGTCGCCGGAGGTGTTGATGAAAATTACACCTTCACTTATAACGATGCTACTTTAACCATAGAAAAGGCAACGCTTACAGTAACAGCCACTGCCAAAGATAAAAGTTACGACGGAACCACTACTGCTTCCATTACATTAAGTGACGACCGGGTTTCCGGCGACATGTTGACGATAGATACTACTTCTGCGGAATTTGAAGATAAGAACGTAGGAGAAGGAAAGACAGTAACAGTAGCCGGGATTATACTAAGTGGTGATGATGCCAATAATTATGAGTTGTCCTCTGTAACAGTTTCTGCAACAGCAGATATAACCCCAAAGAACCTGACAGTGAGCAATGCTATTGCTCAAAACAAGATTTATGATGGAACCACAGATGCTGTTATTTCAGGAGCTGTTCTTAAGGGAGTTGTCTTGAATGATGACGTGCAACTTGAAAATGAAACAATCGGAACTTTTGCTCAGTCAACATTAGGGAATGATATTGAGGTAACAACATCAATGACACTAAGTGGAGTAGATGCTCCTAATTACTTGCTTGTTCAGCCTACGGGGTTAAAAGCAGATATTACAGGAAAAGAACTTACTATTACCGGAACATTTACAGTCTCTGATAAAGAATATGACGGTACAACGAATGCGACAGTTGTCACCAATAATTTAGAGCTGTCAGGTATTGAGGGAGAGGATGATGTGACCTTAAGCAATGTAGTTATTGCATTTGAGACTGCATCTGCCGGAAGTGAACTTACCGTTAAAGTTGTTAGTGCTGATTTAACAGGGGATGCTGCAGCTCAATATTCATTATCTCTAGAAAATTCGCCAACAGCAACGGCATCTATTTTATTAAAAGAAGTAACTCTTTCCGGAGCTAACGGAATAACTAAGACTTACGACGGAAATATATTACTTCCATCTGGAACGGCAGCTTATGGTGAGTTGAATGGTATTCTCGCTGAAGATGAAACCCAGGTTGAATTAACCGGAAATCCTTTATTCGATTTAGCGGATGCAGGAGATCGTGTAATTGTTCAGGGAAATCTGAGACTAACGGGCTCTAAAGCTGATAATTATACTTTTGCATGGACGGATGGTACCGGAGAAATTGAAAAAGCAACTCTTACTGTTGTGGCTAATAACGATGCCAAGTTTGTAACTCTGGAAGACGAGGAGAGCTATGCAGGTGTAAGCATATCGGGTTATGTTAATGGTGAAAATAGTTCGGTTATTAATCAAACCGGATTAACAATTACCCGTAGTAATGCAACTGAAAATTCCGCCGGCGAATATACCGACGTTCTGGAAGCGTCTGGGTTAACAGCTGACAATTATGTGTTTAATTACTTGCCTGGTGATTATTCAATTATTCCTGCAGAAGAATTGCTGGTAGAAATAAACGATACCAGCATAGCTTATTCTGAAGTTTCGGAATATGGCATAAGTAGTGTAAGGTATTTAGATAGTGATGGCAACACAATTAAAAACCTTACAGAAAATGTTAGAACACTGGGAAACAATCAGTTCAGTGTTGATGATGGTGTTGGAAACGTAGTTAGCTTTACTATCAGTGAAATAGACCCTGAATATAATTCACAAAATAACCGTTTAGCTGTAGGGGCTTACCAGTTGGAAGCCACAGCTGTTTCCGGATCAAGTAACAACTTTAATAATACGATTCATGTAACAGGTGTATTAACAGTAACTACAAAAGAAGTAGAAGTTCAATTAGTAAGCGGTTCTGAACAGAAGGCCTTTGACGGAGATGCAAACATGGACAATCTGGATATGTTTACTTCTGATCTTGTAAATGGAGACGATGTTGAACTTTTAGGAAATGGTTCATTTAGCCAAAGCGAAGCAGGAACTGACATTGCTTATTCCGTTACATTTGCGTTACAGGGTGCTGATAAAGATAACTATCACTTAAAAACTGATGTGCCCCTAACAGGTAATGACGGAAAAATTGCACAGATAGAATTAACTGTAACTGATGCAAAAGCTTCGAACAAAGTTTATGATGGAACAACAACTGCCACCATTACCGGGGCTACTTTGAATGGAGCAATTACTGGTGATGATGTAACATTGGCAAATGAAAATACAGGAGCTTTTGTTACGGATGCCGTTGGCAATGATATTGAAATTCTGACATCGATGACTTTGGCAGGGGCTGATAAAGACAATTATGTTTTGATACAACCATCCGGTTTAAAGGCCAGTATTGAACCACAAGAACTTACAGTGGTGAATGCAGCTGCCAAAAATAAAATTTATGATGGTACTACTGATGCAACAATTGTTGGTGCAACACTTAGCGGTGTTATTACTGATGATGAAGTTCTGTTAGAGAATGCAGAGTCGGGAACATTTAAGCAAGATATTGTTGGCACTGAAATAGAAGTTACCACAGCAATGACAATAAGTGGTGCCGATGCCTCTAATTACTATTTAATCCAGCCCATTGGTATTACAGCGGATATTACCACTCGTGAGTTAACGGTAAAAGATGCGGTGGCAGAAAGCAAAATTTATGATGGCACTGTAAACGCTGTCGTCTCGGGTGCTGTGTTGGATGGCTACATTTCCGGCGATGATGTAATTCTTGCAAATAGTACAGTCGGAACCTTTATGCAAAACTCTGTAGGAGAGAATATACAGGTAGTTACTCTAATGACACTGGAGGGAGACGACAAAGATAATTACACCCTGAAACAGCCTTCATACCTTACAGCAAATATTACTGCAGCTGAGTTAACACTATCTGGTTCTTTTGTTGTCAACAACAAGGAATATGATGGAACAGCTATAGCAACAATGCTTGAGAATAACTTACAATTCAACGGGCTTGCTTCCGGCGATATCGTTTCGCTTGACAGCATCATGCTTGCCTTTGAAACATCAAATGCAGGGACTGGATTGGAAGTGTATATTACAGAAGCGAAAATATCAGGATCAGATGCATCTAAATATTCTTTCTCTCTTAACGGTGCACCAGTAACCTCTGCTAGTATCAATAAAAAAGAACTTACAGTTACGGCTGACAATAAAACAAAAGAATATGATGGCTCGGGCTACAGTTCATTCACCGTTTCATATAATGGTTTTATTGATGGCGAAGATCAAACAAATCTTTCAGGAGCATTAAGTTTTACTGGAACTGCAACCACTGCCATAAATGCAGGAACTGACTATACAATTACTCCGGGAGGATTAAGTTCTGAAAACTACGCGATAGTCTATGTAGACGGATATTTGGATATCCATAAAGTAGACCAGACAATCACTTTCAATCCTATTTCTCAGCAGATTTTAAGTAATTCATCTTTTGAATTATCTGCAGTTGCCAGTTCCGGACTTACTATTGAATATTTCAGTTCTGATGAATCAATAGCAACAGTATCAGGCAAAATAGTAACATTTATTAATAGCGGGACTTGCACTATTTATGCGAACCAGCCTGGTAATGTTAATTACAACGCAGCGGAGCAAGTGTTACAAACACTCACAATAATTCCATACATCTCGGGTGATAGTAACCACGACGGGAAAATCACTCCTCCTGAGATCGCTGGTGATTCGAATGAAGATGGGCAAATAAACGACGGTGAAGTAGCCGGCGATACCAATGGCGACGGAAAAATAACTGAACCCGAAGTTGCAGGAGATACCGATGGCAATGGTCAGATAAATGATAACGAGGTTGCCGGGGACAATAATGGTGATGGAAAAATAACTGAACCTGAAGTTGCAGGAGATACCGATGGTAATGGTCAGATTGATAACCCGAAGTTGCCGGAGATACCGATGGTAATGGTCAGATAAATGATAACGAGGTTGCCGGGGACAATAATGGTGATGGAAAAATAACTGAATCTGAAGTTGCAGGAGATACCGATGGTAATGGTCAGATAAATGATGACGAGGTTGCCGGGGACAATAATGGCGACGGAAAAATAACTGAACCCGAAGTTGCCGGAGATACCGATGGTAATGGTCAGATAAATGATGACGAGGTTGCCGGGGACAATAATGGCGACGGAAAAATAACTGAACCCGAAGTTGCCGGAGATACCGATGGTAATGGTCAGATTGATGATGACGAGGTTGCCGGGGACAATAATGGCGACGGAAAAATAACTGAACCCGAAGTTGCCGGAGATACCGATGGTAATGGTCAGATTGATGATGACGAGGTTGCCGGAGACAATAATGGCGACGGAAAAATAACTGCGCCCGAAGTTGCCGGAGATACCGATGGCAATGGTCAGATAAATGATGACGAGGTCGCCGGAGACAATAATGGCGACGGAAAAATAACTGCGCCCGAAGGTTGCCGGAGATACCGATGGCAATGGTCAGATTGATGATGATGAGGTTGCCGGGGACAATAATGGCGACGGACAAATAACTGAACCCGAAGTTGCCGGAGATACCGATGGTAATGGTCAGATTGATGATGACGAGGTTGCCGGAGACAATAATGGTGATGGAAAAATAACTGCGCCCGAAGTTGCCGGAGATACCGATGGCAATGGTCAGATAAATGATGACGAGGTTGCCGGGGACAATAATGGCGACGGAAAAATAACTGCGCCCGAAGTTGCCGGAGATACCGATGGCAATGGTCAGATAAATGATGACGAGGTCGCCGGAGACAATAATGGCGACGGAAAAATAACTGCGCCCGAAGTTGCCGGAGATACCGATGGCAATGGTCAGATTGATGATGACGAGGTTGCCGGGGATAATAATGGCGACGGACAAATAACTGAACCCGAAGTTGCCGGAGATACCGATGGCAATGGTCAGATAAATGATGACGAGGTCGCCGGAGACAATAATGGCGACGGAAAAATAACTGCGCCCGAAGTTGCAGGAGATACCGATGGCAATGGTCAGATTGATGATGATGAGGTTGCCGGGGACAATAATGGCGACGGACAAATAACTGAACCCGAAGTTGCAGGAGATACCGATGGTAATGGTCAGATTG
The DNA here is from genome assembly GCA_963677455.1 of uncultured Draconibacterium sp. Classification (GTDB taxonomy): domain Bacteria; phylum Bacteroidota; class Bacteroidia; order Bacteroidales; family Prolixibacteraceae; genus Draconibacterium. The sequence continues at coordinate 4,939,223 of OY781971.1, read as the reverse complement.
ATGATGACGAGGTTGCCGGAGACAATAATGGTGATGGAAAAATAACTGCGCCCGAAGTTGCCGGAGATACCGATGGTAATGGTCAGATAAATGATGATGAGGTCGCCGGAGACAATAATGGCGATGGACAAATAACTGAACCCGAAGTTGCAGGAGATACCGATGGCAATGGTCAGATTGATGATGATGAGGTTGCCGGGGACAATAATGGTGACGGACAAATAACTGCGCCCGAAGTTGCAGGAGATACCGATGGCAATGGTCAGATTGATGATGATGAGGTTGCCGGGGACAATAATGGCGACGGACAAATAACTGAACCCGAAGTTGCCGGAGATACCGATGGTAATGGTCAGATAAATGATGACGAGGTTGCCGGAGACAATAATGGCGACGGAAAAATAACTGCGCCCGAAGTTGCCGGAGATACCGATGGCAATGGTCAGATTGATGATGACGAGGTTGCCGGGGATAATAATGGCGACGGACAAATAACTGAACCCGAAGGAGATACCGATGGCAATGGTCAGATAAATGATGACGAGAGCAATGGTCAGATAAATGATGACGAGGTCGCCGGAGACAATAATGGCGACGGAAAAATAACTGCGCCCGAAGTTGCAGGAGATACCGATGGTAATGGTCAGATTGATGATGATGAGGTTGCCGGGGACAATAATGGCGACGGACAAATAACTGAACCCGAAGTTGCAGGAGATACCGATGGTAATGGTCAGATTGATGATGACGAGGTTGCCGGAGACAATAATGGTGATGGAAAAATAACTGCGCCCGAAGTTGCAGGAGATACCGATGGCAATGGTCAGATTGATGATGATGAGGTTGCCGGGGACAATAATGGTGACGGACAAATAACTGCGCCCGAAGTTGCAGGAGATACCGATGGCAATGGTCAGATTGATGATGATGAGGTTGCCGGGGACAATAATGGCGACGGACAAATAACTGAACCCGAAGTTGCAGGAGATACCGATGGTAATGGTCAGATAAATGATGACGAGGTTGCCGGGGACAATAATGGCGATGGACAAATAACTGAACCCGAAGTTGCAGGAGATACCGATGGCAATGGTCAGATAAATGATGACGAGGTCGCCGGAGACAATAATGGCGATGGACAAATAACTGAACCCGAAGTTGCAGGAGATACCGATGGCAATGGTCAGATTGATGATGACGAGGTTGCCGGAGACAATAATGGTGACGGACAAATAACTGATGACGAAGTAGCAGGAGACACCAACGGCGATGGTCAGATTGGAGAGGGTGAAGTGGCAGAATGGACAATTGCAGATATTAGTGTACTGAGAATAAATGATGAGGTTTTTGAAAATCTCGATGATAATATCTATTATTTAATAGATTGTGGTGCTACGCTTGACTACGTATCCATTTCTTTCGAACTCGATTCGTATGCCAGCTCATCTCATTTAGCATCGTTTGAGATGCCGGTACCTACACCTGGAATCTACAAGGAGGATATTAAAGTTGTTTCAGCAGATAGTACGCAAACAAGAACTTATCATATTGTGGTTGAAAAGCGCTTTGATTACAATGATATTGTTGTAAAAAAATACAACAATGTATTGCTGGTGAATAATAATCCAGAGACGAATGGTGGTTATCATTTCTCTGCTTTTAGTTGGTATAAAGATGGAGTACTTGTTGGTACTGATCAATACTATTCTGCAGGAGATGATATATCTGATCAATTAGATTTGGATGCACAATATTCTGTTGAAATGGAGACAGAAGATGGAGATCTTTTACAGACATGCATGTTTAATGTTTCTTATTCAGAAGTATTTAGTTTGCAAGTTGCTCCTAATCCTGTAAAATCAGGAGACATCATAAATGTAGCAACCACGTATTCTCCAGAGATGTTAGGAAATATGAACATTATAGTAAAAAATATCTCGGGAGGGACTGTCCTGCAGACGAGATCTAGAAGTAATGCCAATCATATTGTGCTGCCATCATCTTTAGCTCCTGGTACTTATATTGTAACAACAGTAGCTGGTGGAGTCGAGCTGAGTGCAAAAATTATTGTACAGTAGATTTGATAAAATGAATTAATAATAGTAATAGAATAAACAAAGGAATAAAATGAATTATCATAAATTTATGATTTTATCAATGTTGTTGTTACTGTCTTTTGGGGCAGTAACAGCACAAGATGAAAGTCAAAATAAGTCAGAATTCTCTGTGTATGGAAAGGGGATTTTTAATACTTTAAATTATAATCTCCAGGGCGACGCAGAACGCGATAATGGCTATGGAGCAGGAGTTGGCTTGGAATACTCAATGAATTTAAATAACCGATGGAGTATTTCAGCAGGTATAGAATATCAACAGTATCGCTCGGAAACTAATATCATTGATCTGAACGATCAGTATCAAACAGTAGACGTGGAGGGAAGTGTTTTTGATTTTCATTATTCTGCAAATACCTATAGCGAGAAGCAGTGGATTGATGTTATAAATATTCCGGTTTTGTTGCGATATGAGATGCCAGCTCTGCCTTTGACGAGTGCAAGTATTTACGGTGCCGTTGGTTTTCAGATCGGAATTCCCGTTAATAACGAATTTGAAACTAGTACTAAGGAATTGGAGACATCGGGCTATTTCCCGAAGTGGGATCTACTATTAAACGGGCCGGAATTTATGGGATTTGGTAATTGGGATTTCCTTAAAAGTGGTAAGCAGGAACTTGATATTCGAAAAAGTTATTCGTTTCTTTTTGAGTTAGGGTTAAAGCAACCTTTATCTGAAAACCGAAATCTGTATCTGGGTTTTTATGCCGATTTAGGAGTGAACGAACTGATAAAAGATAGTGGTTCCCCATCGCCCTTGCTTGAGTATAAGGCAGATGCGCCGACAGATTTTCAGTTTAATTCCATATTTAATTCGGCTCCTCAGTTACAGGGAGCAACTTATGCTTCGAAAGCCAAATTACGTGGATTTGGCATAAAAATCCGATATGCTTTTGAGTTATAAGTGATAGATGACCAGAGTTTTAGTAGGTGGTGACTGAAAGTCTAAGTGTATTTATTTTTTATGCAATGATTGTCAGTGGAGATAAAAACAGACCTCCTGAGAAAAAAGCTTTTAAATGTGTAAATAATCATATGGTAAGTGATCCTGGGTTCTGCCCCCAGCTGAGTCACTTTTAGAGCAAGACAATTTATTGTCAAATGATTAAAATCCGTGTAAATCAATAGTTTTCACGGATTTTTCTTTTTACTGAAAGTCATTTAAAAGCCCAAAAATGCCTGTTTTAGGCACTTTTTTGTACCATTTTTGTTACAGAAGCTTTTTCGTAAAGATTTTCCATAATAAATATAAGTCTTTGATTTGTTGTGTTTTGTCACAGGATTGTTCGATTGCTTAATGTAGTTTTAAACGTTAATTTTTAGCATAATGAGTGACAATTTTAAGATTTTCCTTTACCCGGAAAGAACTATGTAAACAAAAATGGAGAGGTAACTATCAGGGTATTCCTTCCTTTGAACGGAGAACGAGCTCCATTTACCTCAGAAATCACCATCGCAATTGAACTTTGGGATGATGAAGAAAACCGTGCATCTGGTGATTCCAAACAAGCGCTTGCTTTAAATGAGAAGTTGGACGATTTAAAAGCTGGACTAAAATTTCATTATAAGGAGCTAAAACGACATGATGTTTTGGTTACAGGACAGCCAAACAAATAAGGGAAACTTGTATAGAAACGACTGTAAAGAATTATAAATTATTGGAAACTTCTAAAGAATATAATGATGGTTTGAGTAGCGGAGGGGAAAGACTTATCATCAGCTACTGTCTCAAAATATGAGTGTACATACAAGCGTCTGACGGAGTATATTAAGGAATAACATAAGAGGAATGATATAATAGGAATAATGACCGAGTTTAGAAAAGGTAAATTTCACTGTTTAATTGGTAATCGAATTGAACTGATACTTAACCAACTTCAAGCAACTGGATTTATAAAGTATCATGAAAATAAATGATAAAACATTTACAGCAGTTGTACCGTTCCGGTGATTAATACATTTCGCTGTAAATATCAATATATTAGACCATTATTATAAGTGGGTCTCTGGTTGCAATTGTCCTAAGTAATGAATGTTTTTGAGACAAGTTGTTTGAATTATTAACCAGGTAGTGATTCCATCATGTTGCCACTTTATAGTTTTGGAGTATAGGTAAAAAATAAAGGAGCTGAATTTCAGAAATTTAAACTCTTACTTTTCAACTCCTTAGTACCCGGGGCGGGAATCGAACCCGCACTCCGTTGCCAGAACTGGATTTTGAATCCAGCGCGTCTACCAATTCCGCCACCCGGGCAAACTTCCTTTGTGGAAAATTGGTGTGCAAAACTAATTATTTCACCCGAATCAGCAAAATATAATTATGAAATTTGTTTGTTTCTATCAATTCTTCTCACTACTTGCCCGTAAACAATTAAAGAAACTGCTGATACCGAAGCAATTCCCACAAAATAAAACCAGATATAATGTGCATTTACCGAAGCAGCTTCCCATTCTTTGTGTGTGTCAAATAGCAACGGGTCGGGGCAATATTTGGTAAGTAACCAACCCGACAAGCCAAAACCAAGAATAGACGAGAGAAACGAGTGCAAATGGCTAAACCCAAGATAGAGTCCTTCCTCTCCTTTGGGAGCTTGTAATGAAAAGTACTCAAGGTAGCGTGGAGAAATAAAAGTCTCTGCCAGTCCTTGAAATACAATCCCAATAATCATCATAAATGCAACGGGATGAAGTCCTAAAATAGGTTCGCTACCCATTAAATGCCCCGATGCCATACAAAGTGCCGAAACAGGCATTATAAACATTCCTACGGTCATTGAAAACAGCGATGTTTTATTCCGCATCAACTGTGTAACAAAACCTACAGTAAGAAAAACTACCAGCGGATTTACGTTGGCAAACCACGAAATAGCACTGTCTTCGCCGGCAAGTCGGAGCACATACTTGGGCATTGTGGCGTACAACTGGTGTTGTACCATCCAAAAGCCGGTAATTATAATAATAAGAATAACCAGGCGAGCATTTGAAACTACCTTAATAAATGCATCAAATATCTGCGAAAAGCTTTTCGACTCCTCTTGCGACCGGCTTGCTTTGTAGAATAAGGCTACTGCTATAACTGCTAAAAAAGTAACTCCCGCAGCAAAATAGTTTAGAGTAACAAGCCCTTCGTTACCCATCGCATCTCGTAAAGGCTTTACAATGGCTTTGCCACCAAAAGCTCCAATATTTACCATCATATAAAAAATGGAATAACCTCTTGCCCTTGTTTCTTTTGTGGTTTCCCGGGCAACAGTCCCGGTAATGCATGATTTTATAAAAGATCCGCCAATCATAATCACAACCATAATTGGAGCGATGATCCACTTTAGATTGCTTTCGCGGAGTCCGCTAAATTGTGTCGTTTTGGTATATTCTACCAGACCCGATGATTCGAGCATGGTAGGCAACACACCCATCGACAGATAACCTATCGAAAGCAAAGAAAAGGCGATCAGCAACGATTTTTTAAAACCAATTCTGTCGGCAACTGCTCCGGCAAAGGTAGGTAACAGGTAAAGTCCGGCAGAAAAGGTTCCGGCCAACATCGCTGCTTGAAAATCGTTAAATCCTAAAATACGCGACAAATACAGCGTAATCACAATAAAAACGCCATAATATGCAGCTCTTTCCAGCAATTCTACGGCATTGGCCACCCAAAATGCTTTTGGGAATTTCCAGGTGTTGTTTCTTTCCATTTTTTAGATAAAGTATTTAGGTAACAAAAATAGTATCTTAAACATCTTCACAAAACTACAGGGTAAATATGTGTTGAGTTGTCTTTACCGGAGAGATACTTTTTTCTAACTTCGTAATTATCGATCGAACCTTGTGAGAATGAATCAATTCGAAGAACAAAACTTATTTTCGAGTCTGAAAGCCGGAGAAGAGCGTGCTTTCGAAAAGCTGTTCAGGAATTATTATGCACCGCTTTGTTATTATGCTTCAAAAATTTTACAAAATGATGGTGCTGCAGAAGAGATTGTGCAGGATTTTTTTGTGAGGTTATGGGAAAAAAGAGCCGATATAGAAATTGAGACTTCTTTAAAGAATTACTTTTTCAGATCGGTAAAGAATCTGTGCTTAAATCAAATTAAACACGAAAACGTTAAACTTCAGCATGTTAAGAGCGTAATCTCTGAAGCTGAGTCAACGGAGTATAGCGACCATTTTCAGGAAGTAAATCTTCAGAAAGATATTGAAAAAAGTATTGCGGCTCTGCCTGAAAAACGTCGCGAGATATTTCGATTGAGCCGAGAGGAGGGATTGAAATACCGGGAGATAGCTGATAAGTTGAATATTTCAATAAAAACAGTTGAGGCTCATATGGGGTTAGCAATCAAAACATTACGATATAGATTAAAGAAATATAATTCCTTTTTGTTCTTATTTCTGAGTTTTCAGAAACATACAGATTAGGGGTAAAAATTTTGTGCGTTGTCATTTTTATAGGATGGGAAAAATGGAGAACATAGAAAATTCGAACTGGGAGTTGGTAGCCAAATACTTGGCAGGAGAAACCGATGCCCGCGAGAATTCGGAGCTTGAGGCCTGGTTGGCACAGTCTGAAGAAAACCGATTAGCATTTGAACAAAGCCAAAAAGCGTTCAGAAAAACAGGTGCTTTCTATCGGTTGAAACAATTTAATGCCGACTCGGCTTGGAAAAATGTAAATGCGCAAATAGTCTCGTCGCCAGGAAAAACCGTTATCGCAAAAAGGAACAGAAAGGAGGTAATAACACAGTTTTACAAATATGCTGCGGTTATTGTTTTGGCTTTAATGTTGGGGGCTGTTGGATATTACATTGGTTTTGTAAACAGAGGACCGGCAATTTACAGCGAGATTATTTCGGCGCAACGACAGGTTTTACAGGAATACGTTTTGCCTGATGGTTCGGTGGTTACGTTAAACAGTAACTCAAAACTTACATTTCCCCGTAAATTCAGGAGCGATATTCGTGAAGTTTCAATCGAAGGAGAAGCATTTTTTGATGTAAAGCCAGATCCCGAAAAGCCGTTTGTGATAAATGCCGGCGATGCACAGGTAAAAGTTTTAGGTACCTCTTTTAGCGTAAGTGCATATCCCGGAAACGAAACCGTTGATGTAATTGTCGAAACCGGCAAAGTGCAGGTGATCAGCAAAAAAACAGATTTGCAAGCTGCCAGCCGTGACGTTTTGCTTGTTCACGGAGAAAAAGGAACGTTGAAAAACAGGGACAATACTTTGGAGAAATCGGTAAATAACGATCCAAATTTCCTGTCGTGGAAAACGCATGATCTTGTTTTCGACAAAGTTCCTTTACACGATGTCATTCAATGTTTGGAGAAAACTTACCATATCGATATCGAGCTTTCAGATCCGGAACTTAACGACCTTTTGTATGACGGCCATTTTGCCCAGAAACCCGCAGAATTCGTATTGGATATCATACGACTCACGTTTAATCTCGAACTGACGGGTGAAAAAGAACAATTTAAATTGGCGAGTCGTAAAACCAATCAGTAAAACTATGAAGTTATGAAAGCAATATGGAATAAAATAAAATGGAGTGTCTTGCTGATTATGTTGGCATTTTTCGCAATGCCCGAACAGTTACAGGCACAGGAAGAAAAAAGTCAGGCGCTCGATCAGAATATCAGTATTTATGCTGAAGATGAGCCTCTTTCAAACGTGATCAAAAAGATTTGTAATTACCTGGATATTGATTTTCAATACAATTCGCAGGAATTGGCCGATAAGAAAATCAGTTTGAATGTATCGAACAAACCCATAAAATTTGTGCTCGACAAACTAATGCAGGATTTTTATCTCTTATTCGAAATAGAAGACAACTTATTGGTGGTGCGCGATTATGTGCCGCTTGATAAAAGTCTTGAGCTCGACCGCAATGCACAGCAATTTTATGCCAACAACAGGGGGTTTATGTTTGATAATCCCCGCGATAAAAGCCTTACTATCAGGTTTAAGTCGGCAAGTAACCTTATAATTATTCCGGTAAATATTAATGATTCGGATACCCTGAATTTTATTCTCGACACTGGCGTTCGGTTTCCGATAATTACAGAGCTTCCCTTTGTAAATAAGTTGAATCTGAATTATATGATGCCGGTAAAAGTTAAGGGGCTCGACGAAGGTGAAGGCTTAACTGCTTATCGGTCGGCAAATAACACATTGCACATTGATGGCTTAACCGCAAGAAACCAGCAAGTGCAAATGATTATTGAGGAGGACTTTCAGATTTCGCACATGCTCGGAATCCCCGTTCACGGGTTAATTGGTTTCAACTTGTTTAAAGATTTTGTTGTTGAAATTGATTATCATGACGAGAAGATTACACTGCATAAACCGGATTATTATAAATACCGCGATCGGAAAAGGGATATAATTATGCCATTGCATTTTGAAGGAACCAAACCCTTTGTGCATACAACCATTGTAACCGATTCTATGGACACTGTTCCTGTAAAATTGTTGGTTGATACCGGTGCCAGCGATGCATTGTGGTTGTCCGAAAGTTCTGATGAGAGAATTAATATTCCGGAGAAACATCTTGAAACGTTTTTGGGTAAAGGTTTAAGTGGCGATTTGTATGGAACAAAAGGCAGGATAGATGCGATTTGGGTTGGTCCGCTGGTACTTCCTCAGCCAATTGTAGCTTTTCCCGAATCTGAAATGATTGATCGGCTAATTACTGTAAATGACCGAAACGGAACGATTGGAGCCGAGATACTACGCCGCTTTGATGTAACGGTTGATTACCGTAACAGCAGGCTCACACTAAGGCCGACTAGTCGCATAAAAGAAGATTTTAATTATAATATGAGTGGTATGGAGGTAATTAACCCTGTGCCTGGTTTACCGGTGTTTACCATTGTCGATGTAACAAAAGATTCGCCGGCATACACTGCAGGTTTGCAGAAAGACGATCAGATACTTTCAATTAATAGCAATAGTCGTCGCTCTATTGATCTAAATGATATAAATTTACTGCTTCAAAGCAAAGAAAACAGAAAAATACGCATCAAATATTTGCGTAACGGAGAAGAATTTAAAACGTCATTCGAGTTGAAAAAGATGTTTTAATACATGCACCAATGTAAACTGATCATACCCATAATCATCCTGTTGCTCTCTTTACAAGTTAAGGGTCAGCAACAGGATGGTTCTGTATTTGAGCGGAGGGTGACAATCAGTTATGAGAATCAGGCAATTGAACATATTCTTGACCAGATTAGTTGGCAGGCCGGTGTTTACTTTTCTTATGATGCAACTTCGATAGACCCGGTGCGGCTGGTAAGTATCAACGTCGAACACAAGTCGCTCTATCATGTGCTGAACCAACTTTTTAATCCCGAAAAATATACGTTAAGAGAGCGCGAAGACCAGATTATTATTACAAAAAGTGAAGTACTCAGAAACATCAGTGTTGCAAAAAAGGATACGATACCTGTAAAATACTTCTTTCTAAAAGGAAAGGTCATTGAAGAACGAAAAGACGATCCAATTGCTTATGCTTCGGTTTCGGTATTGAATAAACCTATTGGAACTATTTCGAACCGGGACGGAGATTTTCTCCTGAAATTACATCCTGATAATATCCGCGATACAGTGGTGATTTCGTGTATGGGCTACGCGCAAATTGTACTTCCGGCATATCGCTTGCTCGACGAGGATTTGTTTGTGATGCAGCCAATAGCAATCAGAATAAAGGAAGTTCAGGTAACGGCAATAAATACAGAAACGATACTTCAGAATATCAGGCAAAATATATCGGAAAACTACAGTATAGAAACAAAGCTTTTAACCGCATTTTATCGAGAAACTGTAAAGCAGGACGGGGAATATATTAATGTTTCTGAAGCCGTAATCAATATTCTGAAAGCGCCTTATGATAATGTCTTGAGAAATGATTTGGTTAGTGTTTTAAAAGGACGTAAAAGTCCGAATGTACAACCATTCCGTTGGTTAAATTTTAAGCTGCAGGGTGGGCCGTTTACTGTTACCCAGCTTGATGTGGTAAAAACAATGGAGCGCTTTATTAACAAAGAATTTCAGCATGAATATAAATACCAATTTATAAAATCAATTTGGTACAACGAAGTACCTGTTTATGTGCTTAGTTTTGAGCCTTTGGTAGAGAAAATTTTTCCTGGTTTTATTGGCGAGATGTATGTTCATCGAGAAACTTTTGCAATTGTTCATGCCAGTTTCAGGTTTAATCGCGGAAGTTTGAAACAAGCTACAAACATTATGATCAAGAAAAAGCCACGAGGGGTAAGGGCCCGGCCTTCGTATGTGCAGTACCATGTAAACTATCAGGAGTTCCAGGGAAAATGGTATTTATCAACAGTACAGGCATCGGTAAAATTCAAAATCAGAAGTAAGCGTGATAAACTGAACTCAGAATTTCATAGTGTTTCCGATCTTCTGATCACAGATATTCACTCCACCGAATTAAAACGCTTTACGAGTGACGAACGGTTTAGTAAGAGTGACGTGTTTGTGGAGAGTTTAGGTGATTTTGATGAGAAATTCTGGGGAAACTACAATATCATCAAGCCGGATGAGGATCTTCGCAAGGCGTTCAAAGATGAGAACTAATCGATCAAGCATTTGCTAAACTGCTTTCAAACATTGTAATTATAGCGAGAATTCGGAAAACTGAAGAGCCCGAAAAATTGCTTACTACCAAAAGAGTTGCTAATTTTAGCAGCAATTCTAAATCAACTAAAAATGTCTGGTATGAACAGAAAACTTCGTATGGGCATGGTAGGTGGTGGAATTGGTGCATTTATTGGTGCCGTTCATCGTACCGCAGCTCTAATGGATAATCAGGTTGAATTTGTTTGTGGATGTTTTAGTGCCGATCCCGAAAAATCGAAAGCGTCGGGTAAAGCAGTTTTTTTGCCTGAAGACCGTGTTTACGGAACCTACGACGAGATGTTTGAAAAAGAGGCTCAACTTCCTGAAGGTGAGCGAATGGATTTTGTGGTAATTGTTACCCCTAATCACGTTCATTTCGATCCTGCCGTGAAAGCCCTGGAACATGGTTTTCATGTGGTTCTGGATAAACCAATCACGTTTACCCTGGATGAAGCGCTGAAATTAAAGGAAAAGATCGATGAAACAGGACTGACATTTGCACTTACGCATACGTATTCGGGTTACCCTGCAGTTAAAGAAGCACGAAAAATGGTAGCCGATGGTAAGTTTGGCAAAATCAGGAAAATATTTGTTGAATATCCGCAAGGATGGCTTTCAGCAAACGAAGAAGAAAGCGGAAATAAACAAGCCGAGTGGCGAACCGATCCAAGCCGATCGGGTAAAGCCGGTTGTATGGGCGATATAGGAACTCATGCACATCATTTGGCAGAATATATTTCTGGCTTGAAAGTCACAGAAATTTGTGCCGACCTAAATATTTTTGTGCCAAATCGTTTGCTTGACGATGATGGCTCTGCTTTTCTTCGTTTCAATAACGGGGCACATGGAGTGCTTACCGCCAGTCAGGTTTGTGCCGGCGAAGAAAATGCCATTCGCATTCGTGTTTACGGCGAAAAAGGCGGGCTCGACTGGGAACAGATGGAACCCAATTCTTTAAAACTAAAATGGGTAGATCAGCCCATGCAGGTTTTGCGCGTTGGAACAAGTTTGACAACCGCAGCTGCATTTCATAATACACGCACCCCCGGCGGACATCCGGAAGGATATCTTGAAGCGTTCGCTAATATTTTCAGAAATTTTGTTTTAACCGTTCGGGCTAAGGCAAACGGGGAAAAACCGACACCCGAAATGTTGGATTTTCCGGGAGTGGAAGATGGCATCCGCGGAATGCAGTTTATTGATACCGTTGTGAGTGCCGGATTTAACGACGATGTAAAGTGGGTGAAGTTTGGTGATATTGTCTGAAAATTAAACTAAAAACGAATAAATATGGCACGACCAGTAACGCTTTTTTCAGGACAGTGGGCGGACATGCCTATCGAAACCATTTGCCAGAAAGCTAAAGAATTTGGTTATGATGGTTTGGAACTTTGTACATGGGGAGATCATATTGAGATTCCGAAAGCAGATCAGGATTATTGCGATAGCCGAAGGGCTTTGCTTGATAAATACGGTTTGCAATTGCATACAATTTCCACGCATCTTGACGGGCAATGTGTTTGCGACCCGATTGATGCACGTCATAAAAGTATTGCAAGTGCACATGTTTGGGGCGATGGCGATCCGGAAGGTGTGCGTCAGCGCGCAGCCGAAGAAATGGTGAAAACTGCTGAAGTTGCCAAGCGATTGGGTTTGGATACCGTGGTAGGATTTACCGGTAGTCCGGTGTGGCACATGTTGTATTCGTTTCCTCCGGTAAGTTCGGAGATGATTGAGGAAGGTTATGCTGATTTTGCACGCCGCTGGAAGCCTGTTTTAGATGAATACCAAAGTCTTGGAGTGAAATTCGCTCTGGAAGCTCATCCAACAGAGATTGCTTTTGATATTCATACAGCGCATCTGGCTTTAAAAGCGTTGGATAACCATCCTGCATTTGGCTTTAATTACGATCCGAGTCATTTCGGGTATCAACATGTTGATTATGTTCGGTTTATTTATGAATTTGCTGATCGTATTTTTCATGTGCATATGAAAGATGTATATTGGAGTGATACTCCTACTGGAGTTGGTGTTTTTGGCGGGCATATGGAATTTGGCGACAACCGCCGTTACTGGAATTTCAGAAGTTTAGGACGTGGTAAAATCAATTTCGAAAATATTATCAGAGCATTAAATGATATAAAATATGCCGGCCCGCTTTCCGTAGAGTGGGAAGATAGTGGTATGGATCGTGAACAGGGAGCAACAGAAGCTTGCGCTTTTGTAAAGAAGGTTGACTTTGCACCCTCCGGTTTTGCTTTTGATGACGCAATGCAGAAGTAAATTTCAAAAAAAACTTAAAAATAGTCTATAAGATCCGTGAGGGTCGAAAACAGAGAAAAGAGATGACAGATAGAAGAGAATTTATTAAAACTACTGCTATGGCAACGGCTGGAGTTACCATGGCAGCAGGGATGCCAATGGCCATGAATTCGTGTGCCGGAGCAAACGAGAAACTGGTGTGTGCTGCAATCGGTATTAACGGAATGGGGTTTGCGGATTTGCAAGCTTTTCTGAAACAAAAGAACACCGAATGTGCTGCATTGTGCGATGTAGACGAAAACGTATTAAACAAGCGTATTGCTGACGTTGAGAAGATTCAGGGAACCAAACCTAAGGGCTTTAAAGACTTTCGTAAAATGCTTGAAGAGCCCGGGATTGATGTGATTATCATCGGAACACCCGACCACTGGCACTGTTTACCATTTGTTTATGCTGCACAGGAAGGCAAACAAATTTATTGTGAAAAACCTCTTGGAAACACGATCGAGGAGATTAACGTTATGGAGCGCGCTCAGCAGCGATATGGAAATGTTGTACAGGTTGGACAGTGGCAACGCAGTGATAAACACTGGCTTGATGCTGTAGATTTTGTTCATTCCGGTAAGCTTGGACAAATTCGTGCAGTAAGAACCTGGTCGTATCAGGGATGGATGAAATCTGTTCCTGTTAAGCCCGACGGACCTGTTCCAAAAGGTGTTGATTACGATTTCTGGCTTGGACCGGCAAAAGCACGTCCGTTTAACCCTAACCGTTTTCATTTTAATTTCCGTTGGTTTTGGGATTATGCCGGAGGTTTAATGACTGATTGGGGCGTACACATTATCGATTTTGCTTTGTTTGGAATGCAAGCAAAGGCGCCTAAGTCAGTAATGTCTATGGGAGGTAAATACGGATATCCCGACGATGCTTCGGAGACTCCTGACACAATGCAGGCTTTATATGAATTCGACGGATACACAATGCTTTGGGATCATGCATTGGGTATTGATGGCGGATATTACGGAAGAAGCCACGGTGTTGCTTTTGTTGGAAACAACGGAACTTTGGTTGTCGATCGAACCGGATGGGAAGTTATTCCTGAAGGCGGAAGCAAGAATCCAAGAATGGAGCGCGTTGAATTGATAAAGGGCGACGGACAAGGTTTGAATAACCACATGGAAAACTTTGTGGACTGTGCTCGTGATGGTGATACAAATACGCATTGCCACATTGGTATTGCTGCAAATACTGCCAGAGTTGCCCATTTAGGAAACATTGCATTGAAAACCGGCGAACGTTTGTACTGGGATGCTGACAATAGTCGCTTTATTGGTAGCGATGCCGCAAATGCTTTATTGGTTCCAACTTATAGAGCTCCCTGGGAGTTGCCTAAGATTTAAGGAATTTAGAAGAAAATACATAAGAAAGGCAGGTCTTTTTAGGCTTGCCTTTTTGTTTTGTTTGGAGCGGTTATTTTTGTCTACTATTATTATAGTAATACTTGCTGTTTTGTCAGCTCTTTAATCTTCTTTTATTCACATAGAATTTCGCTGATATTGGATAGGTAATTGATTCTATTATTATAACTTGTAGTGGCTGTTATATGTTTATTAATAATAAGATATAAATACTGTTTAAATAGTAATAATGTTTTGCTATTGATTAAGATGTACTGTAGATTGGTAGGTTAAATTCGAACCGTGTACCTTGATTTATTTTGCTGTACACATTGATGGTTGACTTGTGCAAATCGAGTATCTTTTTCACAATTGCAAGGCCAAGACCGGTGCTGTTTGTTCCGGCTGTTTTCTTCCCTTTATAATAGCGCGTAAAAATGTAGGGCAGCTCGTCTTCTGCAATGCCTTTTCCGGTGTCGGTAATTTTTACCAGGACGGCATTTTTCAGCAATTCCAATTCAATGGTTACAACATCACCGGCGCTACAGTATTTTATTGCGTTGTCCAATATATTCTGAAAAACGCGGTCGGTCATTTGGATATCTGCATAAACAAGTGGCAAGCTTTTGGAATAGATTGTATTTATGCTGATTTTTTTCTCTCGTGCGATAATTTGAAACTTGTCAGCAACATCTTGCACCAATTCAGCTACCTGAACAGGTTCCTGCTGAATCATCTTAGGGTTCGATTCCAATTTTGACAATTCAAACAGATCGTTAACCAACTTGCTCAGGTTTTCAGAGTTTTGCAAAATAATTTCGAGGTATTTTTTTCGTTCCTCTTCAGAAATGTTTTTTTCCTTCAATAAAATAGTTTCGGCAAAGCCCTGGATGGAGGCAATCGGGCTGCGAAGGTCATGCGACACGTTGGCAATTAGTTCTTTACGAAGTTCCTCAACACTTTTTAATTGAATAATATTTTGTTGAATGGTTTCGGCCATACTATTAAAAGTATCTGCAACATTAGCCAGTTCACCTCCTGATTTCATATCAATTCTTACCGAGTGATTGCCAGCTTTAAACTGTTGAAACGCTGCGATAATCTTATTCAGATTTCGGGTTATTATATAGATAGCGAGCAAACCAAGAATTGATGTGAGGAGAAAGGCGATCAGAAGGGTTCGAACACCAATTTTCAAAATGAAACTGTTTTCTAACGCCGCCATTGTAGAAGTATATTGGGTGCTCGCAAGGATAATATACATGTAACCTTTCATCTGGCCATCTTCAACAATTTCTGCTACTGAGAATATTTTGGGCGAATCCGGATTCCGTGGATCGTCTCCTTTTATTGCTTTGTCATTGGTTCTATTTAAAAATCGTTTGATCGGATCAAGTGATACTGTTTCTGTTTTTACATCCTGCTCGGGCACAACAAAAGTCAGGATCTTTCCCGTAGGATTGAGAAGATATACCTCAATACTTGGGTGTACCGCCATCATCGAATGCATCAGTACCGAGATTGCTTCTTCATTTACTTTTCCATCAATAAAAATGGGAGAGACTTCTTTAATCGCTCCGGCAGCAATTTCTCCATTTATTTTTTGTTGCGCTTCATCGTTGTAGTCTGCAGAAAATATTACAGATATGTAGATGAAGATAATGGTAAGCACTACTGTGAATGCCAGAAAAATACCGGACACTTTCCAGTATAAACTGCTGAATATTTTACTTTTTGCCATAATTAAAGTTCGTCATTGAATTTATAACCTACTCCCCAACTCGTTAAAATGTATTTCGGGTTATTTATATCGGGCTCTATTTTCGAGCGCAACCTGTTTATATGTGAGTTTACTGTGTGTTCGTAACCATTGAAATTATAGCCCCAGACTTTGTCTAACAGATCGTTTCGACTGTAAACTCTACCCGGTTTTTGAGCAAGTAAAGCGAGTAAATCGAACTCTTTTGGCGTGAGTTCCAGTTTTTTATCGTTTAGCTTTACTCTGCGTTTAATCATATCAATGTTTAGGTTTTCGATAACTACTTTTTCTTTTGAAGAAGCTTCGTCGCCGGTATTTAAAGTGTTTAGTCTCCTGAGGATTGCTTTCACTCTCGCAATAAATTCGCGTACACTAAATGGCTTGGTCAGGTAATCATCGGCGCCGGTTTCCAAACCAAGAACTTTATCGATTTCCTCAGATTTTGCTGTCAGCATTAAAATGTGGGTTTTTATTTTGTCAGCACGCAGCAAACGACAAACTTCCAAACCATCAATTCCTGGCAACATAATATCCAGAATAATTAGACTGTAAATTCCGGTGCTTGCTTTTTGATATCCCTCTCGCCCGTCAACAGCAGTTTCAACCTCAAGCCCCAGATCTTTTAAATGTATTCCCACCAGTTCCCTGATATGCGGATCGTCTTCAATTAATAAAACCTTATCCATTGTGAATGAATTAAATAAGTTGATACAACAGTAACAAGAAAGTATCACGAAAAGGTCACGAAGTAGTGGATTTTCTGTAAAAAGGGTGGTGTGTTGTTGGTGAAACGTTATTTAGGAAAGTGTTTTGAGTGGCACAAAACGGTTTAATTCAGCAGAAAGTGATTAATTTTGTAGAAATGATAAACAGTAACTTGCCATGAAAATTAACTTGCTACTTCTACTGCTTATTCTAATCACTTTTACCAACTGTAAACAAAAACAGGAGACTGAAATACCTTTGCCCGAGCATCCTCGTCCAAATTTTGAGCGCCCTGTTTGGCAAAACCTGAATGGAAGCTGGAAGTTTATGCCCGATACAGCAGACGTTGGTTTGACAGAGGAATGGCAAAACAGCGCACAAAATTTCGATGCAGATATTTTGGTTCCCTTTTCGTGGGCCAGCAAAGCCAGTGGTGTTTGTTTACCTGATGTTGATGTTGCCTGGTATGCGCGAACTTTTAAGGTTGATGAGCCGGAGAAGTGGCTTTCGAATGAAACTTACCTGAATTTTTGCGCTTGCGATTTTAATACCAAGGTATGGGTAAATGGCAAGTTAGTTGGTGAGCATTCGGGGGGATACACGCCTTTTGATTTTAATATATCTGCGTTTTTAAAAGAAGGCGATAATCAGTTCGTGGTTCGTGTTGAAGATGAGGAGCTTGATAATCGTCCGTCTGGGAAGCAATACTATGGAAATGCAAAGGGAATCTGGCAAACCGTTTATCTCGAATCACGTCCTTCTAACCACATTAAGAACTTATTCTTTACGCCTGATATCGACAAAAGCGAAGTTGGGGTAAGGGTGATTCTGAACAAGCAAACACAAACCAAAGTCCCTTTCAAAATAAACGGTTCTGGTATTAATTTTCAAACTGAAATTGAAGTAGGAGTGGATAATGCTGAATTCACTATTCCAATCCGTAACCAAAAGCTTTGGACCCTTGAAGATCCTTATCTTTATGAAGTAGAGACTACTGTTGGTGCAGAAGATACAGAGGATAAAGTTTCGTCGTACTTCGGGATGCGTAAAATTTCTGCGGTTCAAATTCCTGGGAAAGACTATCAGTACGTTGCGTTGAATAACCAACCTGTTTATTTGCGTTTAGCACTTGATCAGAGTTATCATCCTGATGGGTTTTATACCTTTCCTTCAGATAAATTTATGAAAGAAGAAATTCAGCGGGCAAAAGATTTGGGATTGAATGGCTTACGTGTTCATATTAAAGCAGAAATGCCGCGGAAGCTATATTGGGCAGATAAATTAGGGCTGCTAATTCAGGAAGATGTACCTAACTTTTGGGGCGAACCAGACAGCACTGCAAAAGCAAACTGGGAGCAGGTTGCCACTGAAGAACTGGCCCGCGATTACAATTCGCCATCCATTTTTTCGTGGGTGTTGTTTAACGAAACCTGGGGCTTGTTTAGTACCAATGAAAACGGGAAGCGGGAATACACAAAAGAAACGCAAAACTGGGTAAGAAGCTGGTACCATAAAGCAAAAGCTTTTGACTCCACTCGTTTGGTTGAAGACAACTCGCCTTGCAACCTCGACCACGTTGTTACCGATATAAATACCTGGCACCAGTATTCTCCGGCACGGCATTGGTCCGGATTTTTGGATATGGTTTGTGCAGAAACTTATCCCGGATCGGGTTACAATTTTATTGGCGAAAATGTACAAGGAAATCAACCCATGTTTAACTCGGAGTGCGGTGCAGTTTGGGGTTATTCCGGAAGCACTGGTGATATTGATATTACATGGGAATACCATATCATGATGAACGAATTCAGAAAAAGGCCGAAGATTGCCGGTTTTTTATTTACTGAATTTCATGATGTGATTAACGAGTGGAACGGCTACTGCCGTTTCGATCGCAGCAACAAGGAATTTGGGCTTGATGAGCTGGTTCCGGGTATGACGATGACAGATTTTCATACGGATTTATATGTGGTGGCAGGTGACGATTTTTTCCAGACGTATAAAGGAGGAACTACTGTTGAGATGCCGATTGGGATTAGTGCCGTGACCAGTGACATTCCTGAAAAATTGAAAATCCGGTATTCCTTTTATGGCTGGGATGCATTGGGAGAGAAGCTGGAAATTGATAACGGAGAAATTGAGGCAAGAGCAAGGCCATTTGAATTTACTGCTCTTGAACCTGTTAAAATTCCGATTCCTGATCGCGCATTAACAGGCATTTTTGCTACCGAACTGATAGATGGAAGAGGAACGGTTTTGCAACGAAATTTTGTGCCGTTTAAGGTTGATGGAAAGATTGCAGAAGATGTGATTGTTCTTACAAAATCTCCGGAAGATTTCAGTGATGCAGCGTGGTCGGTAAAACACCAGGTACGACAAAACGGGAAGAAAACCTGGGGAATGGGATCCGGTTTTTTTGAATATACGTTTGATCTTCCTGAAGGATTGGATGCAGATGAAATTGAGGTAATTGAGTTTAGAGCAGAGTTGGCATCGCGGTATCCACAGGAAAAATACCTGGAAGATGGGGACGCCGAGCGCATTGGGATGGAAATCGTATCTGAGAAAGGGACAATTCCCGGCTACGGAAAGAACAGTTATCCGCAAACTGACGAAAAAGTACATGGATCGTTGGTGAAAATTACGGCAAACGAAAACAAGGTTGCTGAAGTTGAGCTTACTGATGATCCGGCCGACCATCGCGGAATACTTTCGTGGATGAACCAGGAACCCGGATGGGAATGGGGTGCCGAAGACAGGAGCAAACCATGGTTGTTAGATGAGGCTGGCTCGTATGGATATTTGGTAATTGCAAAGCTGGATGAGCCGTTGAAGCAAAATGTGCTGGAAACGGGAAAAGCGGTTATACAACTTCATGTGGACGAGCAAACGAGCGACAGAGGTGGTTTGTCAGTTTATGGAGCCGATTCAGGCCGTTATCCGATGGATGTTAGTTTGGTGATTCGTAGAAATTAGGCTTCGTTTAATTTGGCTTGATTTGAGTACTGGTTTCTAAACTGTCCGGGAGTAAGGCCCTTGTATTCTTTAAATGCGCGGGTAAAAGAATTGCTGGAGCCAAAACCTACTTTTTCGGAAATGTATTCGAGTTTGAACGAATTATGCTCGTTGCACTTTAAAAGTGATTCAGCCTCGCGAACCCGATATTGGTTGACGAATTCATTAAAATTCAAGCCAAATTCTTCGTTGATCAGGCGAGAGATATACGTTCGGTTGGTTTCCAAAGCTTCTGAAATGTTAGTGATTCTTAAATCAGAATGCCTGTAGATTTTATCTTGCTCAAATAGTTTAACCAGTTTTGTTTTCAGGATTTTATCAGTTTCAATATCCACTTCTTCAAACTCAACATTCAGGTCTCTCATCACATTTATTTCATTCGAAACCGAAAGTTGCTTGTTCCCCATAAAACCGATAAGAAAATAGATAGAGCTGAAAATTGCAGAAGGAATGATAAGCAGGATCTCTTTTTGTGCAAAAATGCTTCGCCCGATGACTGCCATAACAACTCCAACAGCCGATATAACAATGTAGATTATACTTAGGCCTTTTACCCAGCCTATTTTGCGTCCTTCTGTGTTGGAATAAAATTCAATCACATTTTTATTGTGTCTGTTGGCAAGCTTAATACCTATTATTCCGTAAACAACACTCTGGCAAATAAAAATAACCCTAGTTAGCAACAAAATACCACCTTTTATACCGGCAGCAGAGCTAAAGTTGAGGTGTTTCAAATTGCGTTCAATCAATACTTCTCTAACGTATTCGATTCTCCCATCATGACCTAAAAAGAAGGCGATAAGAAGTGAGGCAGTTGCCAGGATTATTCCGGGCAAAAAATGAAGCAAATAACGCGAGGGGTTTATTTTTTCTGATGACAGCGATAAAATGTACCTGTAGAATAAAGGGTAAATAGACAGTAGCGCCAGCAAGTAAAAGCTTTCGACAAACGAATACAGGTGGTATAAATTAAGAAAATAGAACGTATGAGATATGTACAATGTACATGCGACAAACATAAATGCTGCCATTACCCGGTTGGTCTTGCCGGACGATCTTTTCTTAAAAAGAAAAACCAGGCCCCAAAAAAGGGTGACATACAAAGGTGTAAGTAACGAAATTAACTTAACCATGATTAATTTATTAGCGGGGCTAAAATACAAAATTTAGGATTTCGCTTTCTTTCCTAAATTCGATGAACATAGTATTTAACGAATATTAGGGATTGACAGCATTGAAATGTTGTCGCCGGCTTTTTCGCTGGCTTTTTTAAATTGTGCGGCAGTAATTGCATGCACGGAAATACCTATTGACGCATTTTTGCCGTGCGCACCAAATTCGCTGATAACAATAAATGTCTTTTCCTCGTTATGTTCTTCTTTGAACACTGCCCTGAAATTCTCGCCTTTAATCTTTGACAGCCCGGTAAATTTTAGGGCAAAAAACCCTTCGTCTCCCTGGTAATAGTAGGTTTTCTTTTTGGGATTGTAAGTGGCTTTTGTTAACGTGCGATGTTTCGGTTTTTCTTTGATATACTTTCCGTCTTGCTGAGGCAAAATCACAGAAATCCGGTAACTGCCGGGATCAAGGTGCTGAAAATCGATTTTCCCTTTCTCTCCGGTAATTTGATAGGCAATTAACTGTCGTCCTTTTTCCAGATAAACTTCAGTGTTTTTTGCTGGTTTGCCAGAGAAGATAGACAGGATAGAAACCAAAAGAATTACAATTAATCGCATTAGCTTATATATTTTCCCGAAAGTTGAAGAATATAATTAGGACTGTGAAGAAAATGTGCTGCGGGTTTTAAACAGTGCGTTGTGGGAATGTGTGAAAGTGGTCACCCGACGGATGCCGGGTGACCACTGAATATTGTTAGAACGCGTCGTCGAGCGTTCGTATGGTAAGCACTTCGTTAAGTTTATCCTCCGAAATAGCTGTTTTAAGATTTACGCTAACTTTTTCGTTAGGTAAAAGGTCGAAGTAATTGTCCGAGAAAAATCCTTTTTCGTCAGCAATTTGCAAATAAACATTTTTGGCCAACTTATCTGTACTCAGTGTAATGTCGAATCCATTGTCGGTTTTTAGGAGGCTGTGTTCCACTGTTGGTGCAGGAACTTTGAGTTGTTTAAACGGAAGGAAATAGTAGTAATTTTTAGAAAGAAGTTTCCCGTCTTCAACCAATTCGGCAACAAATACCATTTCGGTGATTTGACGACGATATTTATGGCGGAATTCCCATTTATTTACTTCATAATAATCATCGCTCGAATTGGCAGGAATTTCAACCAAAGAAGCTTCCTCCCAGATCACTTTTCCGTCAAAATCTTCTAACTGCAAATGGAGTTGGGCGTTAATTGGCTCAAGGCGGTCGTTAACAATACCTACTTTCAGCTTAAGTTCATCTTCGTGCGGACTTACAAGCACCTGGCTAAATCCTTTTTTTACGTAATATTGAAGGGCTTTCCAGTTTTGGTAATAATCGGTTGAGCTCCACGAAGCAACCGGCCAGCAGTCGTTAATTTGCCAGTACAAACTTCCCATACAGAATGGCATTGCTCTGCGGTGGCCTTCCAAACCAAACTTAATTCCTTCAGCCTGCAAAACATGGTTTACATACAAGAATGATTCAAAATCTTTGGGTTTGTTGTATTCCTTAAGCATGTAATATTCAATGGTCCCGTTACCGATTGATGAACGCTGGTGCGATTTCATTACTTCCGAATAAATATCGTAATCTTCCGGCTCTGCATATTTTTTAACCGATGCCATTTCCGGGAAACTCTGAAATCCGTATTCGCTCATAAAACGAGCGAGATGGGTGGCATAAGTGCTAAAAGGCTCTTTTCCCCACCAAACGCCCCAATAGTGTTCGTCGCCGTTTACGAGGTCGGCTTGGACGCCGATTCCCGACGATGGGCTTGATCCCCAGTAGTTGCGAGACGGATCGTATTCTTCTACTACTTCGGGCAAGGTTTTATGAAAAATATCAACATATGCCTGCCATACTTTTTCGGGTACATCTTCGCCCTCTTTTTCAGCCAGTGCTTTCCAGCCCCAGGTATTCCAGGCAGTAAGAATTTCGTTGTTTCCGCACCATAAAGCAATACTCGGGTGGTTGCGCAGGCGTTTTACATTGTCGATAGCCTCGTGTTTTATACTCTCCAAAAACTCCGGATTGTTGGGGTACATAGCACAGGCGAACATGAAGTCCTGCCAAACCAGAATTCCGTTTTCATCACACAAGTCGTAAAAAATATCGTTTTCATAGATTCCACCTCCCCAAACACGCAACATATTGTTGTTTGAGTTTTTGGCGGTTTCGACTACAGTGCGGTAGTTCTCTTCGGTAACGCGTGGCAAAAATGCGTCGTTAGGAATATAGTTGG
Source organism: uncultured Draconibacterium sp. (assembly GCA_963677455.1). Taxonomy (GTDB): domain Bacteria; phylum Bacteroidota; class Bacteroidia; order Bacteroidales; family Prolixibacteraceae; genus Draconibacterium. The sequence continues at coordinate 4,915,944 of OY781971.1, read as the reverse complement.
CACCTTTCATAAATACTGGGTGTCCGTTTAATTTGAAGTAAAACGAAGTGCCGTCGTCGTCTTTTTCGCGAACAAGCTCTAACGTGCGAATACCAATGCGGGTGTCTTTGTTTACTTTTCTTTCACCCATTTCTAACACTCCTGAAAGGTTATACAGGTGGGCTTCGCCTAAACCATTACTCCACCATAGTTGCGGATTCGCAATTTCGAAATCAACCGAATAAGTTTTTACGCCGGGCGTAAGATTTACATCGGAAGAAGCCAGTGTTGTTCCGTCGTTGAGAATTGAAAGTTTTGCTTTTCCTTTTTTGACCGCATCCACTTCAAAAACGGCAGTAAACGTTGCTTTCTCATCAGAAACTTCGTGTTGTACAATTTGCAGGTTACGGATGTTGGCATTGTCCCAGGCTTTTAAATAAACAGGTTTCCAAACACCGCTTGTAACCAGGCGCGGCCCCCAATCCCAACCGTAATGATAACCGGCTTTTCGGGTATAAATACTAACTTTTTTCCCGCCTTCAACTTTGCCGCGTTCGGCCTGGTCGTTTCCTGCTCCGGGATACACAAAGCCGTTGGCATCGTATTTTTTTAATCCTTCGTTAATTGGCGACCTGAAAACGATATGAAGTTCGTTATCTCCTTCCTTTAATTGTTCCTTTACATCAACCTGCCATTCGCGAAACATATTATCGGCCGACAATACCTGATCTCCGTTTACAAAAACATCAGCATAAGTGTCGAGACCTTTAAAATCGAGCACTACGCGATCGCGGTTCAGAAATGTTTTATCTACTATAAAGATAGTTTTATACTCCCAGTCTACTTTGTCGATCCATTGCTGATCCAGTTCATTTAATCGGTAAAACGGATCTTCAATTTTTCCGTTTGCTAGTAAATCGGTGTGCACTGTTCCGGGCACTGAGGCAGGCAGCCATTCCGTTTTTCCAACTTGGTTAAATGTCCAGCTGTCTGATATCTCTTTTTCAACCATCAGATTTTGATCTTTAGAGGTAGGATTACAAGCAACCATAAACACGGCGCCAATTATTAGAAGAATTGTAGTTTTCAACATCGGATTCATATGATTTAAGTTTTTCCTGATACTTCGTAGAATACGCAGCTCTTCCCGGCGAATTCTATTAAGAAACGTTTTTACAGCCGTATCATTGTTCATTTTGATATTGCAGGGGATAAAGTTGAGAATTTCATCAGTATTTACCTAAAATCATGTTAAAATATATCATATAAAAATGCCACTTGTAGCAAAACAGTGGCACTTAACAGGCTATATAAATTGTTGTTTAACTCTCTTTTTTACCGGTCGAGATTTTAAAGGGTACATACATCGGGCAAAACTTAAACAGACCAGTTGCTAAAGGAACAATCCCGATAAGCCCCCACCAACTGTCGAATATAACACCTAAAATAGCAATGATTAAACCAACAATTACGCGAATTAATCTGTCAATCGGACCAACGTTGAATTTCATATCTGTAGTTTTTAAATTTGTATTACTTAAACAATTTGACTGGCTTTCAGTTTAAAAGTCGTTTTCTAGGATTTCACATGCCGTTTTTATGTAACGCGGGCATAAGCGGTGAAATACATCTTCTGCAGTGGCCGCGGCGTGCCCTTCCGGTGTTGCAATGTTGTAACCGGTAAGATTTTTGCAAAGCAGTGAGCCGTGTTCAGCCTTAAAATTTTTGTTAAACAGCAGAATCTTTTCTTTGGTTTGTGCCTTTGTGTTAGCATCAGCAATGTCGTGACCGTGTTTCATCCCAATAACCATGTACGCTCCAGTAACTGCTCCGCAGGTTTCGGCACATGCCATTCCGCCGCCAAAGCCGCTGGCAATGCGCAAAGCGGTTTTCTCATCAATCCCAAGCTCTTCTGCATGAAGGCTGAATATGGTTTGAGCACAATTAAATTTTGAGAATTGTTCGTTTACGCGTTCGGCTTTTGAAGTCATTTTTTATGTAAAGGTAGAAAACTTTTAGAGAGCAAATGCTTCTATTTTTTGAAAGTAATATGAATTAATTTATCAAACTGAGTCGCTAATACAGCAACTAAAGCTACTTCAAAAATCAAAATCGTCATATTTGAATTGTCGCCTAAAAACTCAAATTCAAATGTTGAAAAAAGATTAGTTACTACAAGTCCTAGTCCTAACCCAATAATGAAAAAGAACCACGACCAGCGAATGTTTTTCAATATCGATTTCTCGCTTGCTTTCTTTTCCTTGATTGCATCCATTACGTTGTCGTCAAAATCAGGAAGATTTATTTCCAGTTTTGAGCGCCTTAGTAAACTTTTAATTCTTTCTTCTTCCATTTTAAATCAAGGTTTTTAATTCTCCTTTTAATTTTCGTTTCAAAATCGCTTCAAAGTTTTTTCGTGCCCGGTGCAACAACACTTTTACTTTTGAATTTGTCCATCCAGTCATTTCACATATTTCATCAATATGATTTTCATTCAGGTAAAAAAGTCGAAGCACTAAACTTTCATTTGTTGCTAATTTATTTAGTGCTTCGTTGATGTAATATTTCTGTTCTTCTTCTTTTAGTTGATCAATTGCCAATGGTTCGGAATGTGGATGATTTATTGAAGAGTTTTCAATATCAACGTATTTATAACCTTTTTGACTTACCGTTTTTATCGATTCATTAATAACAATTCTATAAAACCACGTGCTGAATTTAGATCTTCCTTTAAAGCTCTTCAGGTTTTGAAATGCCTTTACAAATGACTCCTGAACTACTTCTGTTGCAGTAAATTCATTCTTCACAATCGACATAGAAATGGTAAATGCCATATTTTTATATTGTGTGACAAAATACTTGAACGCATCAGTATCGCCGTTTAATACCTTTTTTATATAAAGGTCGTCCATTAATTACATTTTGGTTTTTGGCTTGTCAATAAAATAGGCGATTAGGATTGAAATTGCAGTAGAAAGTAATATGATTCCAAATAGTGGAGAGGGGTCTTGATACATCTTTTGTTTATCGAAAACAAATTCAACAAGACCAAATGCAATTAGCCATCCCAATGCAATGCCAGTTAAAATAATCCCAATTTTCAGCCATGGAATTCGAAATTTGATTTCCCTTTTCTTATAAATCTCAGAAACATCCGCACCTTTTTCTATTAAAGCCATTCTTTCTTTATTCCGGGCTTTTATATAAAAATACCATGCAAGGAAAACGGCTGCAAAAAAACCAAGCCAAACAAGAGCCAATGCTAATTCTTCCATAATTTTATTTTTTTAGTTTCATCTTTGATACACTAAGATGAAAAAAGGTTACAAATCTTTTGGGCTTTAGAAAAATAGACAAAAAAATCCCGGAACTTAAATTCCGGGATCTTTAATATTTATGTTGTCTTAATTCAACTAATTTCTCCTTGACACGGAGACAAAGAGGGACTTCCTTATTCACCTCTAACAGCAGCAACACCAGGAAGCGATTTTCCTTCGAGGTATTCCAACAATGCACCACCGGCAGTAGAGATGTATGATACGCCCGGAGCAATGCCAAATTGATTTGCAGCAGCTACTGAGTCGCCACCACCAACCAACGAGAAAGCACCTTTTTTAGTTGCTTCAACAATAGCAGCACCAATTGCTTTTGTACCCGCCGAGAAAGTTTCCATTTCGAAAACACCAACCGGACCGTTCCAAAGAATGGTTCCTGAATTTTCGATTACCTCTTTCATTTTTGCAATTGATTCAGGACCTGCATCCAATCCCTGCCATCCGTCAGGAATTTCATTGGCTGCGCATATTTTTGTGTTTGCATCGTTACTAAATGCATCAGCAGCAAGCACATCGGTTGCAATAACCAGGTTTACGCCTTTTTCTTTGGCCAGTTTTTCAATATTCTTTGCTGTTTCAATATAATCGTCTTCACAAATTGAGTCACCTACTTTTCCGCCATTTGCTTTCACAAAAGTGTACGTCATGCCACCACCTAAAATCAGGTTGTCAACCGTACCTAAAAGGTTTTCGATAATGGTAATTTTTGAAGAAACTTTTGCGCCACCCATAATTGCAGTAAGTGGGCGTTGTGGGTTTTTAACCACTTTGTCTAGGCTTTCTACTTCGCTTTCAATCAGGTAACCAAACATTTTATCGTTCGGGAAAAATTTAGCGATAACAGCTGTAGATGCATGTGCACGATGAGCAGTACCAAAGGCGTCGTTTACCCAGCAGTCGCCGTTTTCAGCCAGTTTTTTTGCGAATTCTTCGTCGCCGGCAGTTTCTTCTTTGTAAAAACGCAGGTTTTCCAAAATCAGAACTTCACCTGGTTTAATATCGTTAGCCATAGCTTTTACTTCGTCGCCAATACAATCAGGAGCGATTTTTACGGTTGCTCCGTCAAGCAATTCAGAAAGGTGTTTTACCAATGGTTTTAACGAGAATTTTTCTTCCGGTCCGTTTTTCGGACGTCCAAGGTGAGACATGATGATCGGCGAACCGCCACCTTCAATAACTTTTTTGATGGTTGGAAGCGCTGCACGCATACGTGTATCATCGGTAATCTCGAAATTTTCGTTTAAAGGAACGTTGAAGTCAACACGAATAAGTGCTTTTTTGCCTTTAAAATCGTAGCTACTAATTGTTTGCATTTTATTGTATTTTTTTAGAAATCTGAAAATCACTCAAAGATAAGAATTAATGTAACGTCAAAACAGTGGCGATTTGTGGGGTACTTGAATTTAATGTTTGGGTAAAGTTGATTTGGAAGAAAGAGGTAAATTGTTAAACGGCAGAATTGTAAAATTGTAACAAATCACCACGTTTCTCAGTTAATCACTATTCTCCAAATAGATAAAAGAATACAATAGATTTTTACATTGCGGTTCCTATGAACCAACATAAAGTACTATTTTTGGCTCTATGTTTTTTAAAGATGTAGTAGGTCAGGATGAGATTAAAAAGCGACTAATTCGATCGGTACAAGAGCAGCGAATTAGTCATGCGCAGTTATTTGCAGGCCACCCCGGAACCGGAAAGCTGGCGATGGCTTTGGCTTATGCACAGTATATTTCGTGCCGCAACCGAACCGATGAGGATTCGTGTGGTGTTTGCCCGTCGTGTCATAAATACCAAAAGCTGGCGCACCCCGACCTGCATTTTGTGTTTCCCGTTTTTAATGCAAAAAACCTGAAAAACCCGGTTAGCGACGATTTTCTGCCACAGTGGCGCGAACTTGTCAAGAAAAATCAATATTTCGAATTAAGCGACTGGCTCGATCATATTGATGCAGGAAACGCACAGGGTTTGATTTACGAGCGGGAAAGCGAATCGATTCTTCGGAAACTCAACCTCAAATCTTTTGAATCAGAATACAAAGTGATGATTATTTGGCTGGCCGAAAAAATGCATGCGGCTTGTTCGAATAAATTGCTAAAAATGATTGAGGAGCCGCCCAATAAAACACTTTTCATCTTGATTAGCGAAGACGAGGAAGGGGTGATCGGCACTATTCGATCGAGAGCTCAGCTTGTTAAATTTCCTTTTATTGAGAACAAAGCTTTGTCCGATGCTTTATTGAAAATTGAGGGGATAGACCCGGCAATTATTCCCGACGCAGTTCATTTGGCTAACGGCAATTTTAATCGTGCCCTGGCTTACCTTGAGCCCGGCGAAGACGAACAGTTTTATTTTCTGAAGTTTCAGGAAATGATGCGTTTTGCCTACACTCGTGAGGTAAAAGAACTGATTACCTGGGCCGATGAAATGGCAAAAATTGGCCGCGATAAACAAAAAGCATTTTTTGCAGCCTCACTGCGTTTGGTGCGCGAATATTTTATTTCGAATATGAAACGCAGCGAACTGGTATACATGAATCGCGACGAGAAAGAGTGGGGGAAAAAGTTTGCTCCCTTTATTAACGAACGAAATATTGTGCCATTTGCCGCCGAATTTGAGCTTGGCATCAAACATATTTCCATGAACGGAAACCCACGAATCGTTTTTCTGGATACTGCTCTTCGAATGGTGAGACTGATAAAACGGTAGTTTTTTCTTTATGGTTGTACTTCAGTGAGTTCGTTTTCTGGTTTTTTGAATCAACGACGTAAGCAGTTCATTTAGTGTTTTCTTTCCGAATTAATGGTATACGCTAGTCTTAGGCCAGGGACAACGTTTGCAAAATCGACTTTATCCAGGTTTTCCATCTGAATTTCATATCTCAGGCTGAGATCTAAGATTAGATTTTTTCTTATCGTTCGACGAAATCCCCATCCTGCATAAATTGCTGAAATAAGATCTGTAACACCGTCTTCATTTTCAGTTATAAATTTTATACCAGGGCTTAATATTCTGGCTCCGGAGAAAAGATACCCGGCACTATTATTTATTGTTTTCTTTAGCCGTTGTTGGCGTTTTAATAAACGATAATACCATCGATAATAAACTTCAGCTGTAGGAACCAATTCAAAATACTTTGTTTGTGTTGTTCCAAACATAAAATTATACGATTCACTGTATTCAAAAAAAATGTTTAATCCGGCGTTATATCCCCAGGTTGTTGTTGGCGATACCTTAAACTCCTGGCCAAATCCGGGATATAGTGTATTCACTAGGGTAATTTTCTTCTCTACTCCTTTTAACGGTTCTTGTGCTTTTGATGAAAAGACAATTAAACAGGCGGACAATATTATTAATGTTTTGAGCATTATGTTAAAATGTATAGTGTTTTACAGTGAGCATTATTGTTCTTCTTTCCATTTGTATCGAAGAACAGGGTTTCTGAATCAACGAGACAAATATAGTACTGCTTCTATTTTTGTTTTAGAAATATATGTTAAAAAAATTATGACATGGGTATTTTTATTTCTTCTAAATAGGAGATTCTTTTTAGAATCAATTTAAAAATACGGGCGATAATCGAGCAAATTGGCATTAATCATTATTTTTGTGAATTCAGGACTTTCCTGTACAGATAAAATCAATAACTTCAAACGATTATGCCGGAAGTTAATACCATCGAAAGAGGAAAATGTAATTCGGACAGTGTATGCTGTGCAAAGCTTGAGGTAACCGACTGGTTAAAAGATATTCAGTCGGTAGCATTGGCGGAAGACATCGTAGAAGTTCGTTTTAAAAATACACGCAAAGATTATTATCAGAACGTAAATAACCTTAACCTTAAGGTCGGCGATCTTATTGCAGTTGAGGGAAACCCAGGACATGATATCGGAATTATTTCATTGAAAGGCGAATTGGTTCGTAAGCAGATGAACCGGCACCGCGTTACTTTGAATAACAATGGTGATTTTCGGAAAATATACCGCCACGCCAAACAGAACGATATTGACAAGTGGAAAGAAGCTATTTCGCAGGAGCACCAAACCATGATCAAATCGAGGCAAATTGTGAAAGACCTCAGGCTCGACATGAAAATTGGTGATGTGGAATATCAGGGCGATAAAACCAAAGCAATTTTTTATTACATCGCCGACGGGCGCGTCGATTTCCGTCAGCTGATTAAAGTTTTAGCAGAAACCTTCCGCATTCGCATCGAGATGAAACAGATTGGTGCGCGGCAGGAAGCAGGAAGAATTGGCGGAATAGGTCCTTGTGGCAGAGAGCTGTGTTGCTCTACATGGATGTCCAACTTCGTATCAGTTACCACCGGCTCGGCACGTTACCAGGAGATTTCGCTGAATCCGCAAAAACTGGCCGGGCAGTGTGGAAAATTAAAGTGCTGCCTTAACTTCGAAGTAGATGCTTATATTGATGCTCAAAGAGATTTTCCTCCGCAAAACGTTAATCTCGAAACCGAGCACGCAAGTTTTTCTTACCTGAAAGCTGATATTTTTAACGGAATTTTCTGGTATGCGCAACATGGAAATGGGCCGTCAAGTCTTGTTCCGGTTCCAGTAAAACGGGTTAAAGAAGTTCAGCGAATGAACCGAAAAGGTAAAAAGCCGGAGAAACTGGTTACCGATCAGTATGCTAATGTTACAAAAGAAGCTGAATCGTTTCATAATGTGGTGGGGCAGGAAGACCTTACCCGCTTCGACCGGCCCAAGAACCAAGGGCGCAAGAAAAGCAGGAATAAAAAGCGTAATCCCGGCCAAAATCAAAATCGCCAGGGAGGCAACAGAAATCAACGTTCAAATAATCCGAATCGCAATTCCGGAAATCGTTAATCGATACGAGCATGAAGAGACTCTTTCAGTTAATAATGATCGTCGCATTTTTGCCGGTTTTGTTTGCATGTCGCCAAAATCTGGTGTTCGAACAGTATCAAAATATTTCAGATCAAAAGTGGTACAAGGATTCAGTGTTGGTTTTTAACGTTGCAATTGAAGATACTACGCAGAATAATAATTTCATCATTAATGTTCGAAACGATGTAGATTATGAATACAGTAATCTTTGGTTATTTCTTAGCATTGAACAACCAGATGGGAAAATTCTGGATGATAAATTTGAGGTTGCGTTAGCCGATCCTTCAGGGCAATGGCTGGGCAACGGCTTTGGCGGACTTAAAACCCGTGAAGCAGTTTACCGCCGAAACATTTTTTTTCCGGTTTCGGGAGAATACAAAATTCGCATTCAACAAGGAATGCGCGAAGATTATCTAAAAGGAATTAGTGATATTGGCATCAGGATTGAAGCCGTAGAGTAAAAGAAGAGACAGGTGGGAAAAGGGAAGCTTAAGAAATTCGACGAGATGAAGGGCTTTGATCATGTGATTCAGGCTCCGTTTCATATCGTTCAGCAAGAAGATTTTCATCTAAAAAGACAATGGGCGAAAGCCTTTTTTAAGAATAGCAATCCGCTTATTCTTGAATTGGGATGCGGAAAAGGAGAGTATACCGTTGAGTTGGCCGCTAAAAATCCGGATACCAATTATATTGGTGTGGATATTAAAGGTGCCCGTTTGTGGAAAGGCGCCAAGTTAGCACTTCAGCAGGGCTTGAAAAATGTGGCTTTTTTGCGTACCAATATCGAACTTATCCCGCAGTTTTTTGGTGAGAATGAAGTGGATGAAATTTGGTTGACGTTCCCCGATCCACAAATGAGAAAGGCAAGGAAACGTCTTACTTCAACTACTTTTCTGAATAAGTACAGTAATTTTCTGAAAACAAGCGGGATTGTTCATTTAAAAACCGACAGCAATTTTCAGTATAATTATACGCGTGAAATGGCGCTTCTGAATAAGTTTGAAATTCTGGCCGATACAGATAATCTTTACGGATGGGAGCATTTAACTGATATTCTGCAAATAAAAACCTTTTACGAGAAACAATGGCTCGATCGCGGAATCACGATAAAATATATTGCTTTTAAGCCTCACAACGGTGATTTGCTGGAACCGAGTATTGAAATTGAAAAAGACGAATACAGAAGTTTTGGCCGGAGCGCCAGAGACTTATAAAAGTGATCAGTATTCAGTCGCAGTTGACAGATGATTAAATTCGAATATTCCTATATTCTAACATTCAAATAATCCAGAAGTGTCAGATTTCTTCAACAAAGTATTTGAAGTAGTAAAACAAATTCCACCCGGGAAAGTAACTTCCTACGGTGCTATTGCCAGGTATCTTGGAACGGGAGGCTCGGCGCGAATGGTTGGCTGGGCAATGAATGCCAGTCATTCGCATTCTGAATTTGTTCCGGCACATCGGGTAGTTAACCGAAACGGATTGCTTACAGGGAAACATCACTTTGATAATCCAAATGCTATGCAGGAATTGCTGGAAGCGGAGGGCTTCAAAATTGAAGATGATCAGATTCTTAACTTCAGAGAAAACTTTTGGGATCCGACGAAAGAATTGGAATTGTGATAGTTTGATATTCAGTTTCTATATGATATAGAACTAACCGTGCTTTGGACGTGTTTTTCGTTAAATTCTTACCTTTAACAATTAAAAAAGATGCCAAGGATACTTTCCATTGAAGAACTACTTCCTCTTACCGATACCATTCCACTTATTGATGTCAGATCGCCCGGAGAATATGAGCTGGCACACATACCCGGGGCATTTAGTATTCCAATTTTTGACAATGATGAACGTAGAGAGGTAGGAATCAAATATAAAATTGGCGGGAAGGAAAATGCTGTCCTATTGGGGCTCGATTTTATAGGGCCAAAAATGTCGGATTTTGTGCGACAAGCCAAAAAAATTGCGCGCAACAGACAGGTGATGGTTCATTGTTGGCGCGGAGGAATGCGTTCTGCCAGCATGGCGTGGTTGTTCGAAACTGCGGGGCTCGAGGTTTTTGTGCTAAAAGGCGGTTATAAAGCCTACCGGAGATTCATTCGAGAACAATTTTCACGGCCGGCGAAAATGGTGGTGCTCGGTGGTTATACAGGCAGTGGCAAAACCGATATTTTGCAGCACTTGCAGAAACAAGGAGAACAGTTTCTGGATATCGAAGGATTAGCAAACCACCGTGGTTCCGTTTTTGGACCGCTCGGCCAAGAGCCGCAGCCCAGCAACGAGCAATTTGAAAATAACCTGGCAGATGCCTGGCGAAAATTCGATTTCACAAAAACGATTTGGGTGGAAGATGAAAGCCGTCAACTAGGGCAATGCGGCATTCCCGACCCCTTGTTTCAACATCTTCGGTCGGCACCACTTATAAAAGTAAATATTAGTAAAGAGCAGCGCATCAAACGATTGGTGAAAGAATACGGCAGTATTGAAACGGAGGTGCTTAAGGATCGGGTAGAACGGATAAAAAAACGTTTGGGAGGAAAAGCAACCAACGATGCTATTGAAGCGCTGGAAAGCGGAGAGCTCGCGACTGTTGCAGATATTACGCTTTCCTATTACGATAAGGCATACGACTATGGTGCTTCGAAAAGAGATCCGGAGAATGTATTTGCACTTGATTTGGAAGATGATTCGCCGGCGGAGAATGCGGAGTTAATAAAAGATTTGTTCAACCAAAAACTCGAGAAAATTGGAACCTATTTATCTTGATTATAACGCTACTACCCCAATTGCTAAAGAAGTAGCAGAGGCTATGCGCCCATACCTGGATGAGTTGTTTGGAAACCCGTCGAGCGTGCACAGCTACGGGGTGAAAACAAAGATGGCGGTTGAGAAATCGCGTCGTCAGTTAGCAGAATTAATCGGTTGCAGTCCTTCTGAGATTGTATTTACCAGCGGCGGAACAGAGTCGAATAACTATGCTATAAAAGGACTTGCTTTTGCCCAGAAGAATAAGGGCAACCACATAATTACTTCAGCCATCGAACATCCGGCTGTTTTCGAAGTTTGTCGCTATCTGGAAAAAATCGGATTCGAGATCACGACCATCCCGGTGGATGACAAGGGAATCGTACTGATAGAAGATTTAGAAGCGGCTATCCGGCCCGAAACGATTTTGATAACAGTAATGCATGCCAACAATGAAGTGGGCAGTATTCAGCCCATCCGGGAAATTTCGGAACTGGCTCGCAAACATTCTATCGTTTTTCATACTGATGCGGCTCAATCGCTCGGGAAAATACCCGTAAATGTTGATGAACTGGGAGTGGATTTACTTAGTATTGCCGGGCACAAACTATACGCACCTAAAGGAATTGGAGCACTTTATATTCGGAGTGGAATTCATCTTGAAAAGCTGATACATGGTGCAGATCACGAACAAAATTTACGCGCCGGAACAGAAAATGTGCTTGAAATTGTTGGACTTGGTGCTGCTGCTCAACTGGCAAAAGATCAGCTAAATGAGAATATTGAACATTACCGATCTACGCGCGATTACCTACAGAAACTACTTTTAGAAGCGCTGCCTGCAATTAAAATAAACGGACACCCCAAAGATCGCTTACCCAATACCTTGAGTGTTTCGTTTCCAAAAGTGGAAGCCAACACGCTGATAGATCGTTTGGAAGGGGTAGCTGCTTCAGCTGGAGCTGCATGTCATGCCGAGAGTGTGGATGTGTCTGCGGTTTTGGAAGCAATGCATGTTCCAATCGAATTTGCAATGGGGACTGTTCGGTTTTCAACCGGAAAAGGAACTGCTTTGCAAGACATAAAAAAGGCTGCCGATGAGATAATTGCCTCGGTAAAACAGCTAATGCCAAAAGATGAGTTTAACGCTTCGTCTGAAAGGACTGTACAAAAAGAAATTAAGCTTACACATTATACGCACGGACTGGGGTGTGCTTGTAAAATTCAGCCCCGAAATCTGGAAAAGGTTCTAAAGAATCTTGCTCCGGTAGTAGACTCAAACGTACTGGTTGGAACCGAGACTTCGGATGACGCGGCAGTTTACCTGTTGCGCGAAGATCTGGCCATTGTGCAAACGCTGGATTTTTTCACGCCGATTGTTGACGATCCGTACCAATTTGGTGCCGTTGCTGCAGCAAATGCTTTGAGTGATATTTACGCAATGGGAGCAGAGCCGCTGTTCGCCTTAAATATTGTTGGTTTTCCAGAAGATACTTTACCTATGGAAGTGTTGGAGCAGATCTTAAAAGGAGCACAGGATAAGGCAGCCGAAGCTGGAATACCTGTTCTTGGCGGACATACAGTGGAAGATCCCGAACCTAAATTTGGAATGGTGGTTAGCGGGAGTATTCATCCACAAAAAATCATAAAAAATACAGGCGCACAACCCGGAGATCAATTGGTACTCACAAAACCGCTGGGAACAGGAATATTATCGACGGCCTTAAAACGCGGAATGGTTGTCGATGATTTAAAAGCCTTGGTAACTGCACAAATGGCGCAGCTTAATAAAACAGCGGCCGAAATAATGCGAAAATATAAAGTCAACGCCTGCACCGATGTTACAGGCTTTGGTTTGATTGGGCATTTAAAGGAAATGACTACCGGATCAGAATGTGATGCAGAAATCGATTCAGCTAAAGTTCCTTTTTTACCAGAAGTTAAGAATTTGGCAACGGCAGGAGTTATTCCGGGAGGATCGCACAATAACCTTGATTTTGTGGCAGATTTTGTTGATTTTGGAACACTGTCCAGAACCGATAAACTTTTGTTGTGTGATGCTCAAACCTCGGGCGGATTGTTAATTGCAGTGTCGGCTGATGAGGCTCAAAAATTAGTAAACGATTTAAAAGAGGCAGGAATTTCAGAGGCTACAATTATCGGCGAATTCAAATCAAAAGGAAAAGGATTAATAATTGTCGTCTAGTTTCCTGAAATGAACAAATGATAATTACGGCTAAGGTTTAATACAAAAAGGTCTGCTTTTTAATTCCTAAACAATTACCTTTGCAAACCGTTAATTGTGCATTAAATAAAAACAGATAGCATTATGGCAGATATACCAAGAAAATTAATAGTACCCAAAAATGTTACCGATGCCCTGCGAACCGTTAATTATCCAAGTAGCGACGAAGATATTGTTTCGCTGGATATGCCGCAGGAAATAAGAATTGCCGGACAACGGGTGAGTTTTTCGCTGGTGTTTCAAAAAAGCGATGATCCGAACATCGAAACTTTGGTTTTGGAATGCGAAAAAGCCATTAAAAAATATGTGGGCGAAGAAGTAGAAATCGAGGATAATATTGCAGTAAAATATATTCACGATATGGAACGCCCTGTTCTTCCAAACGTGAAGAATATTATTGCAGTTGCTTCGGGTAAGGGCGGAGTTGGTAAATCTACCGTTTCGGTAAACCTGGCTGTGGCTTTGGCTAAATCGGGGGCAAAAGTAGGACTTCTGGATGCTGATATTTTTGGTCCGTCGATTCCTAAAATGTTTGGTGCCGAAAGTGAACGTCCTGCGGGAATAAAGCTCGATGGCCGTGAAATGATCAATCCAATCGAAAAATATGGGGTTAAGTTTCTTTCTGTTGGCTTTTTTGTGGATACCGAAAGTGCTATTATCTGGCGTGGTCCCATGGCGTCTAATGCATTAAAGCAATTGATAAGCGAAGGAAACTGGGGGGAGCTGGATTATTTGCTAATCGACCTGCCTCCGGGAACCAGTGATATTCATCTTACTTTGGTTCAATCGGTACCGGTAACCGGAGCTGTAATTGTTTCAACTCCGCAGGACGTTGCTTTAGCTGATGTGGTTCGCGGAACCAGCATGTTCCAAAGTAAATCTATTGATGTACCTGTTTTGGGTTTGGTTGAAAACATGTCGTGGTTTACACCGGCAGAGTTGCCCGAAAATAAATATTACATTTTTGGAAAAGATGGTGGTAAAAAGTTGGCCGATAAAATGGGCTTAAACTTTTTGGGAAGCATTCCTATTGTTCAGAGTATTCGTGAGGGTGGCGATTCCGGTAATCCGGTAGCCTACAACGGAGATTCTATAACAGGTGCAGCTTTTGCCGAAATTGCCGAAAATGTGAAGCATCGTGTGCATCTCAGAAACATACAAATGGCGCCAACAAAAAAGGTTAAGATTGAACGAAAATAGGTGTTTTACTGGCGTTGTAAAAAGTATACTGCGTGTTAAACCCAAACTCTTCGGGAGTTAGATGCAACGCCGCAATCAAATTTTCTTATTTTTGCAGCAATTGTAACACGAATAAATGTTTACAAACAACAATATTCTGTGCATTACTGAGTTTATTCTTAGAGTAAATAAAATACCTGTTTGAAGAGACTTTTTTTACATACCATTATATTTCTCTTTTTGGTTGCTGTGTTTGCGGGTTGTTCTACAGAAAAAAATACGCGTGCGTCACGTACTTTTCATAATGTAACCTCGAAATACAACATCTATTTTAACGCGAATGAAAGTGTAAAGGCTGGGCTAAATTCTGTCGAAGAACGGATTGAAGACGACTTTACTCAGATTCTTCCCATTTATAAAGCATCTGATCCTTCGGCGGCAAAGATGGTAAAATCTGACATGGATTACGCCGTTGTGAAATGTTCGAAACTAATCGAAATTCACTCCATTACCCAAAAGCCAAAAAGAAAGAAACGGAGAACCCGTAAATACCAGGAATTTGCTAGCCAGGAAGAGTTTAATAAATGGATTGATGACAGTTACCTTTTGCTTGGTAAATCTTATTTCTATCAACATAATTATTATGCTGCCATAGATAACTTTTCCTATGTGGTACGTAAATATCCTGATGAAGAAACGGCAGACGAAGCACAAGTATTTTTGATTCGGGCTTATACGCAGCTTGAGCGTTATATCGAGGCCAACGAAGTAATTCAGGCTGTTCAGAGCTACGAAGATTTTCCGAAGAAATACGAACGTGAACTAGCTTTGGCTACTGCCGATTATTATTATCAGCAGAAAGAGTACGGTGATGCCATCCGAATGTTGGACATTGCTATCAAAAAAACATTCTGGAAAAAAGATAAAGCGCGTTATCAATATATTATCGCTCAGCTATACCAGGAAATGGGGCAGAATGAGAATGCCTTGCAGGCGTTTAAAGATGTATTGCATATGAATCCGGATTACACAATGGCGTTTAATGCAAAGATTAATTCTGCCGGTGTATTTTCGGGCGAAGGAAATGCAGAAGATCTCAGGAAAGAGCTCAATAAAATGCTGCGTGATAAAAAGAATCTTGATTTTCGCGATCAGATATATTATGCATTGGGTAACCTCGACCTGAAACAGGGGCTGCGTGACGATGCAAAAGAAGACTACAAAAATTCGGTAGCAGCCAGTTTTAAAAATCAGTATCAACGGGCTCTTTCGGCAATTACCCTTGCTAATTTGCATTTTGACGATTTGAATTACAGGGGAGCTCAAAATTACTATGATAGTGCGATGATTATCATCGACGAGACTTACCCCGATTATAGGAATGTTGAAGCCAGGTATAATAACTTAACCAAGCTGGTTGATAATTTGCTGACTGTTGAGCGGGAAGACAGTTTGCAGAAGGTTGCTCAAATGCCGGCAGCTGAACGTGAAGCTTTGATTGCCCGTTTAATGCAGGAAGAGCAAGAGCGTCAGCGCAACATGGAAAATGTGGCCATGCAGGGAGCGCAGAGTTCAGGCTATTACCGATCAAACCGATACCGGATGGGGATGGGAAGTTCTGGCGGAGCCGGATGGTATTTCTATAATCCGCAAACTGTGTCGTACGGAAAGGTAACGTTCCAGCAGCAATGGGGCCGCCGGCAATTGGAAGACGACTGGAGACGATCGAATAAAAATACAATTTCCGAGTACAACGAAGATGAGTTAGCTGAAGGCGTCGAAGAAGAAGAAAAAAGGGTGCAGGATCCGCTGAAAAAAGAATTTTATACACAGGACTTGCCGCTTACCGACTCATTAATGGCTGTTTCGCATCAGCGAATTCGGGATGCGCTGTACAATGCCGGAAAAATATTTAAATCGGAGTTTGAGAATTATCCACGTTCAGCCGAGTCATTTGAAGATTTGAATAAGAGATACCCGCAGAACATTTACCTGCTTTCGGCTTATTTTGACTTGTACGATTTGTATGAGCTAATGGGCGACAAGGAAAAAGCAAACTATTACAGAAATCTGCTTATAACCAAATTTCCGGAAAGCAACTATGCGCAGTACCTGTTAAATCCGAATTTCTTTATTGAGATGGAAGCCCGACTCGATAGTTTGAATCGTTTATACCAACGAACTTTCGATAATTACAAAAGCGGAAGGTATCGCGATGTATTGACCTTGACTTCGGAAATGAAACAAATGAAGCCTGATTCGGTAATTATTCCGAAAATAGACTTTATGCAAACGATAGCCCAGGGAACACAAACCGATGTGCATCAGTTTGAATCCTTGTTGAAAGACTACATCACAGCTTATCCGGATAAAGAACCGTCGCCTTTGGCTAACGAAATATTAAAACTTATTCAGGACAGTGCGCTGGTTGACTACCAGAAACTTGTGGAGATGGGCTACATTAACGAAGAAATTGAAAACGAAGAATTGCTCGATCGTAATGCTGAAAACGACGAGTTTGGCGGCCTGTTTTCTTACGAAGAAGATCTTTTGCATTATTTTGTAATTGCATACCCGCGTAAGGACGAAGAGAAGATTGACATTAACAGGCTGAAATTTGATATTGCCAATTACAACATCGACCATTATACCAAAGTTGATTACGATATTGAAACCGACATTTTGAATGACGAACTGAATTTTGTGGTTGTTCGGGCGATGCAAAACAAAGAGAATGCACTGATCTATCACGGAGCGATTATCCGACGAGCACCGGTATTTCAGGCGTTGCAGGGTGTTGAATATTTGAACTTTGTAATTTCTTCGACCAACTTCAGGGCGGTGAAATCGGAAAAATCAATTGCTGATTATCTCAAGTTCTTTGTGAAAAACTACAGCCGTTTTATTCGTTCGAACTTTACCGACGAAGGCCCGGATATTTCGCCTGAAGAGCTTATGGCAAGAGCAGAAGCTGAAAATAATGCGCTGAAAGAAAAAGGTAGTTTCGTGACGGTAAGTACTGCTTTGCCTGGAACTTTCAATACTCAGGTTGATACAACGCAGCTATTTGTGCTGGCTTTGAAAGATAAAGGTATGTCGATGCGTACTTTGTTACGAGAGTTTACCGACTTTAACCGTGACAATTTCAGGGCATGGAACCTGGGCACTCAGGTAAAACAAACCGAAGAATATCAGTTAATGGTGGTAGAAAGTATTCCGTCGCTGAACGAGGCAATGTCGTATTTCCGACGAGTAGTACTTAATAGAGGTCTGTTTGAGCCGCTGGGACAAGCCAGTTACAGAAACTTCCTGATTACAGAAGAAAACTTGCAAACCTTGATTGATAAGGATAAAGTTGATGAATACATTACCTTCTTCCGAAACAATTACATTCAGCGCAGAACAGATCAAAGCAGCTCTTCAAGCGGAGCTACGCAAACTTCAGGTTCAACAACATCGGGTGCTATTACCGATCAGGCGGAAACAATGCAAGAAACTGAAGCTTACGACGGCCCTTATAACGAGAATGTTGATGGAGCACACAAAATTGTGTTTGTTGTTCCAAAGCAAGGCATAGTTAAACAGGCATTTATTAGTGGATTGAATAATTTCAATGCCGAGAATTTTCCCGGATCAGGCTTTAACGTTACCGAGCAATCGCTTGATGATTTCCGACAGTTAATAATTATAGATGGGATTCCGGATAAAGGTACAGCACAGCAATACTTTGGTGCGGTAAAGATTAATCGTGATTTGTTTGATCCGCTGGGAACCGCAGAGTATCGTAATTTCCTTATCTCGAACGAAAACTTCAATAACTTCCTACAAGAGAAGAATATTATCGAATACATGGATTTCTACAAAAAAGTGTATCTAGCTAATTAGCTGCGAGTTACGAGCTTGTGTTTTTTTGAACTTTTTTACATTGGATATTGAACTTCGCTTTGGCGGTGGTTAAACTTTGTTAAGAGCATACTACCTCGGCACTTTTTTTGTTCTTATCTTTACTAGAGTTAGTGGAACAATAAACAATAGGCAACTCCAATTTGTAGGGGATTGCTTCGGAAACAACAACAAAACAAGAGTACATTTATGAATAAGCCAAAAATACTTTGGACAGATGACGAAATAGACTTACTACGGGCACACATTATTTTCTTACAAGAAAAAGGTTATGACGTAGAGACTAGTACCAATGGATTGGATACAGTTGAGAAAGTAAGCAACAACTATTACGATATTATTTTTCTGGATGAAAATATGCCTGGGATTACAGGACTTGAAACCCTAACCAGGATAAAAGCCATTTCGCCCAATGTTCCCGTGGTAATGATTACAAAAAGCGAGGAAGAAAACATAATGGACGAAGCGGTTGGGGCAAAAATTGCCGATTACCTGATAAAGCCCGTTAATCCCAAACAAATTCTGCTAACCCTTAAAAAGAATATCGATCAGAAACGCTTGGTAACCGAACAAACCACCTCGAAATACCAAATGCAGTTTGCGCAAATTGGAATGCAAATTAGCGAACGGTTGAGTTTTGATGAGTGGAAAGAGATTTACAAAAAGCTGGTTTACTGGGAGCTTGAACTGAGCGAATCTGAAGATTCGGCAATGGACGAAATACTGGCGATGCAAAAAGAGGAGGCCAACAAAACGTTTTTTAAATACATAAAAGAGAATTATCCGTATTGGTTTGATATGGACCTGGGTGCGCGGCCAATGCTTTCAACCGATATTATCAAACAGGTTGTTTTTCCACAGCTCGACAAAGGCAAGAAAGTGCTGATGCTGGTTATTGATAACCTTCGTTACGACCAGTGGCGAATTCTGAGCCCTGTAATTAACGATTATTTCCGCACACAGGTTGAAGATTTGTATTGCAGCATTTTACCCACTGCAACGATGTATGCGCGCAACGCTATGTTTGCAGGTTTAATGCCTTCAGAAATTGAAAAGATTTATCCCGATTTATGGGAAGACGATGATAACGAAGGGCACAAAAACCGGCACGAAGATGAATTGCTGGGCAAGCAAATGGCAAGGTATGCCCGCAAAGAAAGCTTTTATTTTGAAAAAGCTGCAGGCATCCGGAAAGAGCGCTGGGTAACTGATAATCTCAAAAATATTCTTGAAAATGATTTGTCGGTGCTGGTGGTGAATTTTGTGGATATGATTTCGCATGCACGTACCGAAATGGAAATGATTCGCGAGTTGGCCAACAACGAAAAGGCGTACCGTTCGCTTACCTTAAGTTGGTTTAAAAATTCGGCTTTGCTTGAGTTGCTGAAAGCTTTAGCCGAACACGATATAAATGTGGTTATAACTACCGATCATGGGGCTATTCGCGTAGACAATGCCGTAAAGGTAATTGGCGACCGCGAAACCAATACCAATTTGCGTTATAAACTGGGTAAAAATCTAAATTTCAAATCGAAAAATGTATTTGAAGTGCGCGATCCGCGTAAAGTATTTTTGCCTTCGAGGAATGTAAGTACAAGTTATATTTTTGCACAGGGCGGCGATTTCTTTGCTTACCCGAATAACTATAATTACTACGCCAATTATTACAAAGATACTTTTCAGCACGGCGGTATTTCTATGGAAGAAATGATTGTGCCAGTGATTAGTTTGGTTCCGAAAAATTAGGAGAGCAGCTTTGTTTTACGACAAAGTCGCCTCTTTCTGCACCAACTTTTTGTCCGATAATGTGGCATTTTATCATCAGCAGGTAAAACAAGCGCGGGTCGTTTTCGTCCATTAAACCTTCGAAATTCCCCATGCCTTTCGAGATAATGAGGTCTGCTGAATCGTAAATTGCTTTAAACTCTGGACTAACGCGGTGCAATAATGTTGAGGGTGCATCGTCGCCATTCGAAATTAACCGGGCTACTTCGGGAATACCAACTTCTTTGGCTTCTTTTATCGTTACATCGTTTAATATGGCTTTGTCGCGAACAGCAAATACAACGTTGGGGTGTTTGATGGTTTCGAGGAAAAGTTTGTCGAGAACAACTTCGCCGCAATTGTCGCCTAAATAGAGGATGGTTTTTGCGTTTTTTATAGCTTCTTGCAGTTGTTTCGAATCGTTAACTGCAAAATCGCTACTCATCACCTTTGCGATAGTTTCATGAATATCAAATTTATGATCTGGGCCAAAATCGATAATATTGCCGGCAATGGCTAGTCGAAGTGCAGTGTCAAAAGGATTTTCCGAGCTCGCAATTCGTTGTTTAAACTCGTTGTAGCGTTTCTGCATTTCGCGGTTACTATCCTGCTTTTCTTTTTCGTAAGGATCGGCTACGGTTGATTCGCGCATTAACTTTTTCAGGATGTTACTGGTAACCTCAGGAGAATAGCCGTTGTCAAGGTCAATCTCGGCAATATCTTTAATAAGCGTACTTACCAGTCGGTTGCGTCTTTCGTCCGCAATCTGGTATTTATCCATCCTTTTGGGCAGGGATTTTACCTGGCAAATTAAACATTCGTAATTCATGGAGTGTAAAGATAGTTAGAGTATGGAAGAAGGAAGAATAATGCCTCTTAAAATGGACTAATGTTTATATTGTTGATGTGGATTTTATAAACTGCTACTGGTTTTCTTCATTTGCGCGTAAAGCTTATTGGCAAAAATAAAGTCCTCTAGTTTTTTACTGCCCGAGTTTAGAATTTCGTGTTTAGTGCCCGTCCATTCTTTTTCGCCTTTTGAGATAAAGAGCACCAGTTCACCAATTTCTATCACCGAATTCATATCGTGAGTATTGATAATGGTAGTCATCTGAAATTCGTGGGTAAGGTTCTGGATAAGTTGATCGATAACGGTTGAAGTTTCCGGATCGAGACCAGAGTTAGGCTCGTCGCAAAAAAGGTATTTCGGATTTAATGCAATGGCGCGCGCAATAGCAACACGTTTTTGCATCCCACCGCTAATTTCGCTGGGGGCGAGCTTAAAAGCCTTTTTTTCGATATTAACGTGGTCGAGGCAAAAATCAACCCTTTTTTGCTTTTCTGCAGACGTCATTTTGGTGAACATGTCTAGTGGAAACCGCACATTCCCCTCCACATTAATACTGTCGAAAAGTGCTCCGCCCTGAAAAACCATCCCTATTTCACGACGCATTATTTTGCGTTCTTTCTCTCCCATTTTAACCAGGTTTCGGTCGTTAAACCAAATTTCGCCTTTGTCAATTTCGAAAAGGCCAAGAATCGATTTCAACAAAACGGTTTTTCCCGATCCGCTTCGCCCGATTATCAGGTTGGTTTTACCCTGCTCAAAATCTATAGAAATATCTTTTAGCACGGCATTGCCATCAAATGATTTGCTTAAGTTTTTAACGGATATCATGTTAGCAGCAGTCGGGTTAGTATTAAGTCGAAAAACAGGATAAGTATGTTGGTGTTTACTACGGCTTTGGTGCTGGCTTTTCCCACGTCGAAAGCACCGCCCTGAACGTAGTAGCCAAAATAGGCTGGAACAGAAGAAACCAAAAATCCGAATACAAGGCATTTTATAATGGAGAAGAAAACGTAATAGGGTTGAAACAACCACTGTATCCCGTTTACAAATTCAGGGATTGAAATAACGCCAACCAGAGGGCCGGTAACCAGGCCTCCCATCAGCCCGAAAAATACACTCATTACATATAAAAACGGGAATATAAATACCACTGCCACTATTTTTGGAAGAATTAGGTAGCTTGCCGAATTAACACCCATAATTTCGAGCGAATCGATTTGTTCGGTAACTCGCATCGTTCCAATTTCAGAAGTAATATTCGAGCCGATTTTTCCGGCCATAATAAGAGCCAGCATTGTTGATGAAAATTCGAGTAAAAGTGTATCGCGTGCACTAAGGCCAATTAATTCTCGCGGGTAGAGTGGGTTTTCCATTGCATTGGCAAACTGTATGGTCATAATTCCTCCAATGAAAATAGAAATGATCAATACAATCCAAACCGAATTTACGCCGAGATTATCGATTTCAAGAAAGAGCTGCCTAATATACATCTTGTGCCTCTCCGGACGGGCAAATACCCGTCTCAACATCGAAAAGTACCGACCTACATGAAAAAAGAAACCCATACGCCTTTTGTTACTTGGTCCTGTCCGGATAAAATTACAACTTAATACATGGATACAAAACTTTTATTTGTTTCATTCCACAACCAGAATCAAATTTAACCGTTGTAATTACGGATTCTTTTTTAAAATGGATATTTTTGGTGAAAGATAATATTTGTAAAAGGAGTTAACCTCATACTTCGGCACAAAGACCTTTTATAAGAAACAAAAAACAAATGAACAATACTTATTGTGTAATAATGGCTGGCGGAATTGGAAGTAGATTCTGGCCTTTAAGCCGTACGGCCATGCCCAAACAATTTCTGGATGTTTTAGGCGTTGGAAAAACGTTCATTCAACAAACTTTCGATCGATTTACAAAAGTGGTTCCTAAAGATAATTTTTTGGTGGTAACAAATGCCCGCTACAAAGATCTGGTACTGGAGCAGCTTCCCGATTTAAAAGAGGAACAAGTTTTATTAGAACCACTTCGCCGAAATACAGCACCTTGTTTGGCTTACGCACTTCATAAAATAAAGACAAAGAACGAAGCCGCAAAGATTATCGTTGCACCGTCAGATCATTTAATTCTTAATCAGGAAGAGTTTGTGAACCAGATTGAAAACGGACTTTCTTTTCTGGATACAAACGAATCTTTGATTACTCTTGGAATTAAGCCTAACCGCCCCGATACGATGTATGGTTACATTCAGATTAATAGTAAGAAAGAGTTTAAAGGATTGGATAACCTGTTTAAGGTGAAGACGTTTACTGAGAAACCGGATGTGGAGATGGCTAAGATTTTTATTGAAACCGGCGAGTTTTACTGGAACTCCGGTATTTTTATTTCTACGCTATCTTGTTTTTTAGACACTTTTAAAAAGCATTTGCCGGATATGGAACAAACCTTTAGCACCGGAGAACATCTGTTGAATACCGGCGATGAAGAAGCTTTTATCAAAAAAGCATATTCGGAGTGCCAGGCTATTTCTATTGATTACGGAATAATGGAAAAAGCCGGGAATGTGTTTGTTCTCACTGCTGAATTTGGCTGGGCTGATATGGGAAGTTGGAGTTCGTTGTACGATAAAAAAGAAAAAGACGGAAATGGAAATGTGGTAAGCAGTGGCGAGCATGCACTTTTGTACGATGTGAAAAACAGCATTGTTGACCTGTCGAATAACAAAGTTGCTGTAATTCAGGGACTGGAAGATTATATCGTTACAGATTCAAATGACGTGCTGATGATCTGCCGTCGTGAGAACGAAGACCAGATCAAGAAATTTGTCACCGATGTTCGTATTAAGAAGGGTGATTCGTTGGTATAGAATTGAACGTTAAAGAAAGAGAATGGGTTTTATTCTATAAATCAATATTCATTATTTCTTTGCGCGATTTTATACCCAATTTTGAATAAATATTGTGGACGTGTGTTTTTACCGTATTAATTCCGATGTTACATTCGCTAGAAATTTCCTGGTTTGTAGCCCCCTTGCGAAGTAGTTCAAAAACTTTCCTCTCTTGGATGCTTAGCTTTTGTAGTTTTCTTTTCTTATTCGGAATGTATTTTGGGATAAATAAAACACCTGTAACTACAATCAAAATAATAAAAGCAATAAATGAAAGGGAAGTAAGTCTTGAGGTTTTATGGGGCAGCGCTTTTCTGAACGATTTAAAATAGGCATTGTCCTGATGCTTCCACTTTTTTGAGTAACGGTTGTAGAAATCGGCATTTTCAGCGTATTTGTTTTTGAATTTGTTCTCGTAAACAGCGTAAAGCGAAACAAGAGCTATTCTGGAAGTATCGGCAATTTTAAGCAGGTCTTTTTCCAGCTTTTTCTCTATTAGCATTCGTTTTGCAGCGCTGCTTTCTTCGTACGAGGTTTCGGCCATAAAAACCATATTACTGATTTGCTGAAAAGCAGTATTCTCGGGCGAATTTTCAAATGTTATGTATCTAAAGGGAGGGAAAGCGAAACTGCTTGATAAATAAATATTGGAAGAACGGTTTGCGATTAAAAACAAATGGTTTTCATCTTTTCCACCAATGATAAGTGTTGTCGGCGAATCGCCTTTTTTTGCAATATGCAAGCGGTAAAGTCGTTCTTCTGCAGGTAGAAAATTCATGTTGAATCTGAAAGAACCGGAGCTGTCAATTCCGGTTTTGGCAATAATCATGTCGCTCGACATCGAATACATATCGTCGTAAGTTGGGATATAAGAAAGGTAAATTACCGTGTCCCAGCTGTTGTCGAGGAAAAGATTGCCAGAAATGACAGCTCCGTTTTTATTTTGCGCATTTGTTGTTATGCAAGCTAATGTAAACAGAAAAATAGTCAAATGTCGGTAGCTCATATCTTGCCTGTTATTTTATCATAAAATGATAGTCATCAAGCATTCCTTGATTTAGCCCTTTGCCTGATAAAGTCAGGTATCCTCCCTGCGACACTTCTTCGCCCGAAAATGTTTTGGCGTTAACAAAATAAAAATAGGTTCCGGGAACGGGTTGCTTGCCATTGATTTTTCCGTCCCAGCCATCGTTTATATTTTTTGTCGAAAACACCTGTTTCCCATATCTGTCGTATATTTTAAGGGCTGTAATTTCAGAAATATTATACGTTTCAAGTTTGAATGTGTCGTTTTCGCCATCTCCGTTGGGAGTAAAGTTTTTTGTTGTGCTTATGTAGTAATCTTTGTCAAAATCGGCATGAATTTTAAGTTGCCCATAAGCACGGGTAGATGATATCGTTACTTTCCAGTCGCCCGGCAGTGGGGCTTTCTGAAATTGACTGATTTTTCCGATAGACGTTTCTTTGTCTTTATCTCCTCCTTTTCTTTTGATAAAAAAACTTTTCATCGTTTTTCCATCCGGATCAGTTACTTCTACTTTTAGCTTTCCAGAACCGATAGAACCGGTTATCAACAAGTCGAGAATTGCGGTTTCTTTTTTTACGTTGATAATAACTTCTTCAATTCCGCTTGTTCTTTCAAGCTTAATGTTTTTTTCTTTAAAAGGAGGTGTTTTCGGATTTTCTTTTATCTGCCCGAAAGAGGTGTGTGTGAGGGCTAAAGTGAGGATGAGTAAATAAGCAAACTTGTTTTTCATGATTTCAAAATTAATATGTTCAACAATAATGCTGGTAAAACTATTGCATATTATTTTCGAGATATAGAATTGACAGGGTGAAAAAAGAAGTATTGAAGTATGAATTGTGGCTAAACGCCGTGTTTTTGGGGTTTTCTTTTTGAAAACAGAGAAATAATAAAACAAAAAGGAGCGTGATAAGCGCTCCTTTTGTATTTCAGTTTTTTTTATTCTGCTTTACTTTCTTCGGGAAATTTTGGCAGATTCCCGGTCCATTTTTTAATCGTATAATTTATTCGTATGGTAATCATGTACATTACCGGCGAAATAACCAGCGTTAAAATAGTGGCAAAAGTTAATCCGAAGATTACTGTCCACGACATTGGCCCCCAGAAAGCAACGCTTTCTCCACCCACTGAAATTTGTGGGTCGAAATGAGTATATAACGAGAGAAAATCGAAGTTTAGACCAATGGCCAATGGCAATAAACCTAGTACTGTTGTAATGGCAGTAAGCAATACCGGGCGAAGACGTGTACGGCCGGCTTCAACAAGAGCCTCCAGCTGAACATCTTTTGGCAGGAATGCACCTTCAGGGAGTCCTAATTCTTCGCGTTTCCTTTCACGCACCAAATCAATGTAGTCAATTAGCACAATTCCATTGTTCACCACAATCCCGGCCAACGAGATAATTCCTATACCGGTCATAATCACCACAAATTCCATTTTGAAAATGCCCAGTCCAAGGAAAACACCGATGGTACTAAAGATTACAGTTGCAATGATAATTGCCGGACGGATAAACGAGTTGAACTGTGTAACCATAATTATCATGATTAATGCTATGGCGATAAACAATGCGAAAACCAGGAATTCCATGCTTTCTGCCTGTTCTTGCTGCTCGCCTGTAAATTCGTACGCATAACCATAAGGCATTTCATAATCTTCCAGAATTTGCGCAATCCGCGCATTAATTTCATTCGCGTTGTACCCTTCGGTTACTTCGGACGAAATGGTAATCTCACGCTTGAAATCGATACGGCTGATTTTGTCGTAAGTAGTAGCATATTTAAAGCTGGCCACCGAAGAAATTGGAATGCTGTTTCCATTCACTTTTATAGTCTGATTCATAAGTGTAGAAACATCGTTTCGGTATTCTTCTGCCAGGCGAACGAAAATGTCATATTCATCTTCGCCATCTTTAAATTTACTTGCCTCCCAACCGTAAAGCGCATTTCTGAACGCCAAAGCGATTTGTTGTGTCGAAAGTTCAAACAAGCGGGCTTTCTCACGATCAATTTCAATCAACATTTCAGGCTGGTTAACGTTGATGTTGAGTTTAAGCTCATCGATTCCAGGAATGTTATCTTCTTCGATCATGCGAACGAAATCATCCGTAATTTTTATCAACTGATCAAACTTATCGCCCGTAACATCAATATTAATTGGTGCTCCTGTTGGAGGTCCTTGATCGTCTTTTTCTACGTAGATTTTTGCACCCACAAAACCATCAAGATTCTGAGTGATCTCCTGCATGATTATACTGGTGTTGACTCCTTCGCGTTTTTTGTATTCGACAAAAGATATTGACGTCAGCGATTTGTTCGGAGTCTCTTCACTTTCAAACATTCCGCCCTTACCAACACCAACATTGGTTGTTACCGACTTTACAATGCCTTTAACCGGCTCAATAGTTTCTTTAATAATCTTTTCTACTTCACGCGAAACCTCGTCGGTGCGTTCAATCGACGTTCCCAATGGAAGTTCCATGGTAACATAAATTGTTGCCGGATCGGTTTCCGGGAAAAAAACCTGTTTAGGATTTCCGCTTCGATAAAACCAAATAGAAAAAACTAAAAGTAATACAGTTCCCCCAAAATATATATAGGGCTTGTAACCCTTTAAAGCATGACTTAACTGGCGTGTGTACATATCTTCGAGCCATACAAGGAACTTTGTTTGGAACCAGCGCGCCATTGGGCGAAGAGCAACAAGGTTTAACACCATAATTGCTGCAACAGTTGCCAACAAATTACCTAGTAAGTACACTTGTAAAAAGTAAAACGGAACAGCAAGAATGACAAAGATTCCGGCGTTTCTAAGCACTCTTTTTTTATTGACTTTTGCGTTGATGTCTTCAATTTTCATAAAGTTGGCGATAAACGGCGGGTTCATTACCAGTGCAACAAACAACGATGAGGCTAGTACAACAATCAGTGTTCGTGGCAGGATTGCCATAAACTCTCCAACCACTCCTTCCCAGGCCAGTAGTGGGAAAAACGCTGCCAATGTTGTAAGAGTTGAAGATATAATCGGGAAAGCAATTTCACTTACTCCACGCTTTGTTGCACTCATTAACGAGTAGCCGTTAGAATACAGTCGATATACGTTTTCTACCACCACAATTGCGTTGTCCACGAGCATTCCGAGCGCCAAAATCAGCGCGTAAAGCACCATCGAGTTAAGGGTGATTCCACTCTGCTGAAGAATAATAAATGACAAGAACATCGACAGCGGAATGGCCAAACCAGCAAAGAGTGCATTTCGGAAACCGAGGAAGAGGAACAGAATAAAAGTTACCAAAATCATTCCCAGAATAATGCTGTTTTCCAGGTTCGAAATGGTATCCTCAATATAGGTAGTCATGTCGTCGGTAACAATCACCTCAAGGTTTTTCGGAATTCTGCCTTCCTCTTTCATTTTTTCAATGCCGTTAATCACATTTTCGGAAGCCGACAAAATATTTTCGCCAGACTTTTTGGTGATTGAAAGCGTAACAACAGGTTTGTCATCGAGGCGGGCAACCGTTTTTTGTTCTTCGTACCCGTCGGTTACCGTGGCAATGTCGCGGATGTAAACCGGTTTACCATTATTCACTTTTATAATAGTATTCCGAATCTGATCCATGCTGGTGTAATTCGCTTCGGTACGAATTGTACGTCGAATCTGATCGGCAGTAAACTGGCCGGCACCCATGGTGATGTTCTCTAACTGAATAGCCAGTGCCACATCTTCAAACGACAAGTCAACCGCATCCAGTTTATAAGGATCAACATCAATTTGAATTTCGCGTTCTTCAACACCACGAATATTGGCTTCCGATATTTCACGGTAGCTTTCAAATTCATCCTGCATATCTTCGGCGAACTTTTTAAGCTCGCGCATGCTGTATTCTCCCGAAACGTTGATGTTCATAATCGGGAATTCGGATAAATCGAAATCTGTTACATACGGATCGTTTGGCAGGTCATCCGGAAGTTCCGACTTTGCTTTGTCTACTCTGTCTTTTGTATCCTGAAGTGCCTGTTTTATTGATACATTGGTATTGAATTCAACAAATATAGTACTAACGTCCTGGTACGAAGCCGAAGACACTTTTTTTACTCCTTTTAATCCCTTCAGTTCTTTTTCGATAGGACGCGTACATAAGTTCTCGATATCTACGGGCGAGTTTCCCGGATAAACTGTTTGTACAAAAATATACGGTACAACAATTTCGGGCATTGCTTCGCGTGGCATTTGGTTGTATGAAAAAATACCAAATAACACTACCAGGGCCGTGAAAATGTATACCGTTGTTTTGTTTTTTATAGCAAGATACGTGGGTTTAAATTTCCGCGTAATCTCTTTCTTTTTTTGCTCTTTCTCCATTTTATAACTGTTTTGGAGTGATTAATTGATCTGAACAGCAGAACCATTATTTACCTGGTTATAGCCTTCCGAGATGACCTCCATTTCAGGAGCCAGACCTTCAACTACTTCAGTAAGGTTGTTGTTGTTCACTCCCGGAGTAACGTAGACTTTTTTCGCAGTGTTTCCGCTTCCGTTTTCTTCAACGATGTAAGTGTAGTGTCCGCTAAAATCCTCTTTTATGAAAAGCGTAGGAACAACTATTGCATTATTATTCACATAGTCGCGTAATTTCAATACTGCTACAAGATTGGGTTTTATTGTTTTATCCGGGTTGTTTAGGTTGATACGAATTCTGAAAGTACGGTTGTTCGGATCGATGGTGTTTCCAATCTGGTCGATTTTAGCTTTCACCTCTTTGTTCAACGCCGGGAAACGAACCAGTACCTCAGCTCCTCTGTGGATTTTTGTGAGGTACGATTCAGAAACATCGCCATAAATTTTAATTTTACTGATGTTGATAACCTTAGCAAAAGGAATTTGAGGGCTACCAATTTGTCCTTTTTCCTGGTAAAGAATGTCGACAACACCATCGGCCGGTGATTTAATTTCGGCCAACTCGATTTGTGTTTTCAGACCTTCAATTCTTTTTTCGAGACCTTCTTTATTATTCTTCGCCTGCAGGTATTCCATTTCAGAACCAATATTTTGATCCCAAAGATTTTTCTGGCGCTCGTAATTTGTAGTTGCCAGATCGAGCTGAACATCAAGCTCGTCGATTGAGCGTTCCAGCACGTCTGTGTTTAACCGTCCTAAAAGCTGGCCTTTTTTTACGCGTTGTCCTTCTGTTATCAGTACTTCTTTAATGATACCAGAACTCTCTGGGCTAACATCAACATCCTGGTCTGCTTCAACCGTTGCTGTTACTTCAACAAAATGTTCAAATTTTTGCAAAGCAAGCTCCTGTGTTTTTATCTGAACAATTTCTTTTTCCTGTGTCCCATCCAGTTCTTTTTCAAGTGCTGCAATTTGCTGTTCAATGGTGTGAGCTTCTTGTTTTAGCTCTTGCAGCTTTTTGCGTTTAGCAGCGTCGTCTTCTGTTGTGTTGCAAGCAGATAATAAAACCGCTGCTGTTAATACTATTAAAATTCGTTTCATTGTATAAGTTTTTATTGTTTTCTGTTTTTTTAAAGTGCTCCTGCCGCCTTTCTAAGATTAATATCGGCCTGCAGCATTTGCAATGTTGATGCTATCATTGCCTGAAATGCTGAAATGTACTGGCTTTCCTGTTGAGAAAGTTCTGCACTGCTGATCATCCCGTTGTTGAATTTTATGTGAGATTTATCCAAAATGCTTTTGGCCAGATCTTTACTTTCAACATCGTTAATATAGTGTTCGCGGGCAGTTTCCATTTCTGCTTTTGCTGTCAGGTAATCTTTCTGAAGTGTGATTTCTGCCAATTTCTGATCGGTTGCAGCTTTGTCTAGCTCTAATTGGGCTTGCTGTACTTTAGAGCGTTTCTGCCCCGAATTAAAAATCGGAATTGATGCCTGAAATCCCACAATGGCAGAAGGGAACCACGATTCATCAAATAAATTGGCTTTATTTCCATATGTTGTTTTTGTATAACTATAGAATCCACTCAGACTGGGCAGGTAAGACACTTTCTCCAAACGAAGCAGTTTCTCGGACACTTGAAAGTTTGAAACTGCCAGCCGATAATCGATGTGGTTGGCCATATCAAGCTGAACACTATTTTGTTTTTGAACCAGTGGATCGACAAAAGCATTGAGCTCACTTTCCAGTTCGATATCCAGGCTTAAGTCATACCCCATTGCATATTTCAATACAACCTTAGCTACTGAGAGTTCGCGTTCGGAACTAAGAACTGCATTTTCAGCACTTTTTACCAGGATGCGAAGCTGGTCTACGTCCTGCGACTCTCGAAAACCATTATCGAAATATGCCTTTGTATCTTTGTACAAGTCTCTGGTGTTATCCAGATTTTCTTGCATTACTTCTTTGTTCCGCTGGCTAATTAAAACCATGTAATAGGCCTGCGTAACTGCATCTTTAATATCAATTTGTGTTTTCTCGTGAGCTTGTTTTGCCAGGTCGAGGTAGAGTTGTGCAGATCCAACACCAACAATGTACGAGCCATCAAAAATTAGCTGAGATAATGTAATCCCTGCGTTAGCACCATACTTTTGGATGAATGAGATCGGGTATAATCCTTCTGCATCGGCAGGAATACCAAGATCCGGCCAAACTTCTTCGGGTATGATTCCAACAGGAAATGGCGTTTTGGGAGTCTTAATGTTAATATTATAATCTACTGATCCCGATACCTGTGGCAACCCCGTTGAAATGGTTTCCCACACCTTTCTCTGTGCAATGGTGATGTCCTGGCTGGTGTTATGCAGAACGTAAGAGTTTTCCATTGCGTAACTAATCGCTTCATTAAGGTTGAATGATGTTTGTTCCTCTTGCGCAGAAACAAACCCTGACAGAGAAAACATCAGGGCTAGAAGCAATAGGTAACTTTTTTGTTTAACTTTCATTCTGAATTTTGTTTAATTGTTCTTTAAAATATTTTAATCCGCTATTTGTACAGATTGCGCTCATATGGTAATCCAATACACTGTCGAAAAAAGCCAATGAATTTACTTCATATTCTTCAAATACTTCATAATCAGGGTTCATGGTAAACAAGGTTCTGCCTAAAACAAGCTTAGCTACAACAGATGGCTCCAGGTTGTTTCTGTATAAACCTTCAGCAATTCCCTTTTTAAGATTCTCATTTGTATTGTCGAAAATTCGTTTTCGCTTTGCCTCGTAAACTTTTTGATAAAGAGAAGGATAAGTTCTCTTTAGCTCTAATTCGATATTGTTGTTATATAGCTTAAGAATATAAGCAACCCGGCTTCGGATATGTAATATATCATCGATGGCATTACCCTCCCCCGGATTTCTTACGTCAAATTCTGCGTCTTCCAGGAAGTAATCGACTACTTGTGAAACCAAGTCTTCCTTGTCAGCAAAATATTGGTAGAGTGTTTTTTTCGAAACACCAAATTCGGAGGCAATATTATCCATTGTAATATTCCGAATGCCATGTTTGAGATACAAATGGCCGACACTCTTGATTATATATGACTTTTTTTCTTCCATGACCGCAAATGTAGTTCTTTTAGAACGATGGAAACTATTTCGGTATTAAGAGTTTACAATTATTTAATTTGATTTATATTCTTATTTTCAGTTTGTTAAGAGCGTGAAAAGACAATGTAAAACTATTAGAACGAGAAAAGTTTCCAAGGTTATTATCGGCGAGTAGCGATATTCCACCTACGAATGGTTCTAAAAAAGAAGTAGAAGACGATAGTCCCAATAAATCAAATTGTGAGAATTACAATTATATATTCAATAAGGTTTCGGCCAGATGGATATCTTCAGGAAAAGTGATTTTGATATTTTCCCGGTTACCGGGAACTGTATAAATTTTTGCACCAGTGTTTTCAAGCACCGATGCATCGTCGGAAAAAAGCGGCGTATAAGGCTGCTGATAAGCTTTTTTAATTTCGTTTGTACGAAAAGTTTGTGGGGTTTGTACCAGGAAATATTTTGTGCGATCGAGTGCTTTATTCGATTCTCCATCTACATAACGAACCGACTCGGAAGCGGGAACAACCGGCAGCGCATTTCCTTTATTGATGCTTGTTTCTAAACAATTTCTTAAGGTTTGCACTGAAACCAATGGGCGAACACCGTCGTGGATAAAAACAATTCCATTTTCAGTTATTCGCTCCAATCCGTTTTTTACCGATTCAAAACGAGTAGCTCCCCCGTGAGCTAATTCAAACGGGATTTTAAATTGATGATTTTTGCAGATTTCGTTCCATGTTTTTACTTGATCTTCAGGCAGAACAAGCACAATTTCTATAGTAGGGTCAAAGTTGTAGAAAGCGGTTAAAGTGTGCATTAACACGGGTTTCCCTAAGATCTCAAGGAACTGTTTTGGGGTGGAATTCTGCATTCGGCTTCCGCTGCCTCCGGCTACAATTAATGCAAACTTTTTAAGCATTCTCCTCGTTTTATTTGTAATTTCCGATCTGTAAAATAAATCAAAATTATTTCCACATGGACAAGGTTCTTGAATTTTTAAAGGAACTGGCGGTTAATAACAACCGCGAATGGTTTCAGGATAACAAGAAATGGTATAACGAAAGTCGCGATAAAGTACTTTTTTTAACCGATGTACTAATTAACGAAATTGGTAAATTCGATCCTACAGTGCGCGGACTGCGACCTAAAGATTGTTTGTTTCGTATTTTTCGCGATGTGCGTTTTTCACACGATAAACGACCCTATAAAACCAACTTTGGCAGTTTTATTTGCAGAGGAGGGCGTAAAAGCATGAATCCGGGTTATTATTTTCATATCGAACCTGAGAATTCGTTTATAGGAGGCGGAACATATATGCCTCCTGCAGAACCGTTGAAGGCTATCCGGAATTTAATGGCTGAACACGGAGATGAATATAAAGAGATTATTGATGCCCCGGATTTTAAGCGCGAGTTTCCGGAGATGTATGATGATAAATTGAAAACTGCCCCCAAAGGTTTTCCTAAAGACCATGAGTTTATCGATTTATTGAGGTACAAATCGTTTATCTTTTCGAAATCGTTTTCTGATGCAGATGTAACTAGTGATAAGTACGTTGAAAATGTGGTAGATGCATTCGAAAAGCTGTATCCGGTAAATGCATTTTTGTACCGGGCTACGGATTAAGAATCATTCTAAATCCCCGTGAAATTTCTTAAAAAAGGGGTTACTTTTTCTACTAACAAGGAATATTTATATACAGACCCTTATTTTTATCTTCCCGATTTCATGAAATGCCCCGGAAGTCCTTTCCGGGGTTTTCTATTGTAAAGAAGCTGTGTAAATTATCGTTTCAACTTTAGAACGGGTATAAATTAATAGCATTTTTTATTCTTCTTTTTAGCTTCTTTCGCTGATATCAAGGATTTTAATTGTAAACGGTTTTATTTGTAAATCATTTCAATTTTCTGAACATCAGAATTATAGAGAGAAAAGTTTATTTTAGCAGCTTGTTTAATTATTTATTGTTTAACTATGAAAAGATTACTACTACTGTTTTCGATTGTTACCCTTGTGTTTTCAGTAAACGCACAAAACATCCAGTTGCATTATGATTTTGGCGAAGGCCGAAAAATGTTAACGTCAACCGTTGAAATGTTCAGACCCGACAAGTATGGTTCTACTTTCTTTTTTATCGACATGGATTACGGATCTGACGAAAGTGGCGTTGATAATGGAATTTCTTTAGGTTATTGGGAAATTGCCCGTGCTTTCAAGTGGACCGAAACTCAAAAGTATATGCCACGCGTAGAATACAACGGTGGTTCAATGAGTGTTGGTAACGGTATTTGGATTCCGATTGAAAATTGCTGGCTTGCCGGTTTGGAAAGAACCTGGGCTTCTGCCGATTTTTCTAAAATCTTAACCTTACAAGCCAACTACAAATATATTAAAGACAAAGAAGATGCTGCATTTCAGTTAACTGCAGTTTGGACAGTTAACTTCCTGAACAATAAAATGTCATTCCTTGGTTTTGCCGACTTCTGGAAAGAAGAAATGTATTGGGGAACTGACTATCGCTTCTTAACAGAGCCTCAACTTTGGTATAACTTCTGCCCGAACTTTTCGGCAGGTACCGAAATTGAAATGAGTAACAATTTTGTTGGCGACAAATTTGCTGTTAAGCCAACGTTTGCGGTAAAATATACTTTTTAAACTCAATCCGACTAAATAATGCTAAACAAGTTTTTTAAACTCGAAGAGAATAAAACGAACGTAAAAACGGAGATACTTGCAGGAGTAACTACGTTTATGACTATGGCCTATATTCTGGCGGTTAACCCGGATATATTAAGTGCCACAGGAATGGATAAACATGCGCTGTTTACTGCAACTGCTTTATCGGCTTTTGTAGCAACATTGGTTATGGCTCTTGTAGCCCGTTTGCCGTTTGCCCTAGCCCCGGGAATGGGCTTAAACGCTTTCTTTGCTTTTACCGTTGTTTTGGGAATGGGACATTCGTGGCAGTTTGCACTTACTGCAGTTTTTCTTGAAGGGATAATTTTTATCCTGCTTACTGCCTTTAATATTCGTGAGTTAATAGTGAATGCAATTCCTCTTCCGCTGAAACACGCTGTTTCTGCGGGTATTGGGTTGTTTATTGCCTTTATCGGACTTCAAAATTCCGGTATTGTAATAAATAACGATGCTACTTTGGTTGGTTTGGGCGATATGGGGTCTCCGGCCGTACTTATTGCTTTGTTCGGAATTGTACTAACAGCTGTTTTGTTGATCCTGAAAGTTAAGGGCGCGCTTCTGATTGGTATTTTTGTTGCAACAATTGCAGGTATTCCCTTCGGTGTTACTCACATGCCCGAAGGACACCTGGTGGATGTACCACCGTCGTTGTCTCCTATTTTTATGAAATTTGAATTCAGCCAGGTTTTCACGCTGGATATGCTAATCGTTCTGTTTACTTTCCTTTTTGTGGATATGTTCGATACAGTAGGAACACTGGTAGGTGTATCATCAAAAGCAGGAATGCTTGATAAAGATGGAAAAGTACCACGCGTAAAACAAGCACTTTTTGCCGATTCAATTGGTACTTTTTGTGGTGCGATTTTCGGAACCAGTACTGTAACTACTTATGTTGAGAGTGCATCGGGTGTTGCCGAAGGTGGTAAAACCGGATTAACTTCATTGGCTACTGCTGCGTTATTCCTGATTGCTCTGTTCTTCGCGCCATTATTTACAATGGTACCGGCAGCAGCAACAGCTCCAGCATTAATTTTAGTTGGTTTCTTTATGATGTCGCCAATTCTTAAAATTGATTTTGAAAATTATACCGAATCTATACCGGCGTTTATTACAATAATTGCAATGCCGCTTACTTATAGTATTGCCGAAGGTATTGTTTTCGGAATGCTTGCATACGTTCTGTTGAAGATTTTAACCGGAAAAGTGAAAGACATTTCAATCGTAATGATTGTATTGGCGATTTTGTTTGTCATTAAGTTTTTTATTTAAGCGATATATAAAAGCAAAAGAAGAAAGAGACATTTAGCGATGTCTCTTTTTTTGTTATTTTTGTGTCCTCTTCAGGAGGCATTAGCTCAGTTGGTTTAGAGCATTACCTTGACAGGGTAGGGGTCACTGGTTCGAATCCAGTATGCCTCACAAAAAATGGAGTTCAAATTTATTTTGAACTCCATTTTTGCTTAATGAAACGGGAATCTATTCTTGAACATGGTTAGTGCTAAAATAGGCCATTTCCTGAACGATCTTTCCATCATCGTTAAAAGAGTGGGAGAGCATTAGTGGCATTGATACTTTCTTCCCGGTATCTTCTTCTGTAAATGAATATTCCCACCAGGAATATACGACAAAGCCGTTATTTAACTCATAATAAATGCAATCGGGATAGCCAATTTGTTCGAAGTGAATGTCTTTTCGATTAACAAAATGTTCTTTTACGTCTTCGGCTCTTTCTTCCAAATTCATTGTTTTATCCCAGCCGCCAGCCAGGCTGCTAAATGTTGCTTTTTCATCGAAAAAAGATTTTATTTTTTCAAGGTCTTCTGCCGCATAGGCATTTAAAAGTTTCCTTACTGTTGCAATGTGAGGATGATTAATATATACTTCTCCATTTTCTCGTGTTGTTTGCGCTTCCCGGATGTCTTCAAAAACATTGTTGTTGAAGTACTGGATAATGGTTGCAATTTTACCGTCGTCGTTAAATGCGTAGAGGTTATGGATGTGAAGGTCAAGGTTTATCCCTGTTTTTTCATGGATACCTTTTAGGGTTAACCAATCTTGTACCCATATTTTTCCATCACCGTATTCAATAGCATCAGGATAAGCGCCGGGAGTATCTTCAACTTTAAAGTCAACAAAATTGGTTGTCCACCATCCGGAGTTGTTTCCGAAGTTTTCTGCAGTAGTCATCCAGTCGTTCCCGTTTCTGATTACCATTAAAGAATCAGCAAAAAAAGTCTTCACTTTATCTTTGTCTCCATTTTCCATGGCATTCCAAAGAGATCGTGTTTTATCAATAGTCTCGTGCTCGTTGTAAACGGTACCGTTTTTCTTTTGAGCGAAAATTGTGCATGTCAAGAGGGTTAAGACGAATAAAACAGCAAATTTTTTCATAACGCTTTTATTTAGTTATTAATTCAGAAAAAATCTGGTTTTATCCCAATCTTAAACGGGCTGTTTTATACAATTTACAAAATGGTAAACTCATATAAAAATTATCTGTTTGCTTTTTGTGCTGGTAATCAGTTTATTATGAGTGTTTGTCATTCCTTGTTAGATTGGTTTTTGTTTTAATTGGTTGATATATAGATATATAAGCATAAAAATTCTTAAGTGAGGTAGCTATGGAATCTCTGACAATCTTTCGAATTATCATTTAAAACGTTCATTTTTATGATTATTGGCGGGTTTTAGCAGATGCTGTAATTTTTAAATCCGACATTTTCAATTAAATTTAGAAACGTAATTAAACCAACTAAGACTATGTCGAACAAATCACGAAGAAACTTTATTAGAACCTCTGTAGTGGCTGGAGCCGGAACTTTGTTATTCTCAAATCGTATGATCGCGTTGGGCAATTCTGCCGTGACTCCTTCTCTGAAAGGAAAGAAGATATTGTTTGTATACGGAGGATGGAAGGGCCACGAACCAAATGAATCCGTTGAAGTATTTGTTCCCTGGCTGAAATCGGAGGGAGCCGAAGTTACTGTGTCTGATACTTTGGATTCTTATTTGGACAAAGATCTGATGGATTCGCTGGATCTTATCATTCAAATTTGGACGATGGGAACCATTACTGGCGATCAGGAGAAAGCCTTGCTGGCTGCGGTAAAACGAGGTGTAGGATTGGCAGGTTGGCACGGTGGTACCGGTGATGCCTTTAGAAATAATACCGAGTTTCAGTTTATGGTTGGTGGACAGTGGGTTGCGCACCCGGGCGGGGTGATTGATTACACGGTTCAGATTCGAAATAAAAAAGACCCGATAACCAAAGGGTTATCTGATTTTGCAATGCATTCAGAACAGTATTATATGCATGTTGATCCAAACGTAAAAGTGTTGGTAACAACGCAATTTAACGACGATCATGCTTCGTGGATAGGAGGCAGCGTAATGCCAGTTGTCTGGAAAAAATATTATGGAGACGGGCGCGTGTTTTATTCTTCGCTGGGGCATGTGATGAAAGACTTTGAAGTGCCGGAAGCGTTAGAAATAATGAAGCGTGGAATCCGATGGGCTGCAGAAAGCAAGTATGCTGAAAAAGAAAAATGGGTAAGTCCGATCTATGAATAAGAAATAAAAGCAAAAAGAACCGTTCCTTTTTACAGGATACGGTTCTTTTTTATGAAAACAAATTAAATTTCTTATCCATTTAAAGCCTCTGCACCACCAACGATTTCCAGAATCTCGCCCGTAATTGCTGCCTGACGTGCTTTGTTGTATTGAAGAGTAAGATCTCCAATTAGTGTAGTTGCATTGTCGGTTGCCTGGTGCATCGCCGTCATTCGTGCTCCGTGTTCCGCAGCATTAGAATCAAGTAAAGCTTTGTAAAACTGTATTTTTAACGAACGTGGAATCAAATCTTTTATAATCTGTTCTTTCGAAGGTTCGTAAATAAAATTATAGTTTGTGTTATCTGCGTTGTCTTCTTCCATTTCAACAGGCAGAAATTGTTCTGATGCCTGTACCTGTGTCGCTGCATTTTTAAACTGGTTATAAACTAACTCAATCCGATCGTAGTCTTTGTTTTCGAAAGCTTTCATAGCGCCTTCGGCTACTTTTGCAACATTCTCAAAACTAAGTTCATCAAACAAACTGTTTTCGTTGGTAACAACGTTGTAATTTCGGTGTTTCAGATAGCGTTCGCCTTGCTTACCAATACACATGAAATCAAGAGTTCCCAGTTGCTTTTGTTTGGTGTATTTTTCTGTTACCAGCTCGATGGCTTTTTTTGAAATGTTGGTATTAAAACCTCCGCAAAGTCCACGGTTTGAAGACACAAGAATCACCAAAACTTTCTCTGGTATTCTGTTCTGTGTGTAAACTGAATCTTCTATGTTTTCGAGGCTGGCACTCAGTGAAACCAGAATTTCATGCAACTTTTCAGCATAAGGTCTGATCTGCAAAATAGCATCCTGAGCTTTTTTTAATTTAGCTGCCGAAACCATTTTCATAGCGCTCGTAACCTGTCGGGTGGTTTTTACTGAAGCGATCCGTGTTCGTATTTCTTTTAATCCAGCCATTTTCTATAGTGAATGTGTTAACTGGTTAATGAGTAACTGAGGACTTTCCCTCAATAATTCAATCACCTAACTTTTTCAATTACTGTTTAAATTTTTCAGCCGTTTCAGCTGCTACTTTTCGAATTGTATCTTCTATTTCAGCTGTTAGTTTTCCGGCTTTAATATCATCCAAAACAGGGCGGTGTGACATTTCCATGGTTTCAAGAAAGTCAACCTCAAATTCTTTTACTTTTTCTAACGGCACCTGGCGCAGCAATTCTTTTGTTCCGCAATAGATAATAGCCACCTGATGTTCGATTTTCATTGGCGAATATTGTCCTTGCTTCAAAATCTCTACGTTCTTACTTCCTTTGTCAAGTACACGCATGGTTGCGGTGTCAAGGTCAGAACCAAACTTCGAGAAAGCTTCCAGTTCACGGAACTGAGCCTGATCGAGTTTCAGGGTACCTGCAATTTTTTTCATCGATTTAATCTGTGCACTACCACCAACTCGCGATACCGAAATACCTACGTTAATAGCAGGGCGGATTCCTGAGTTAAACAGGTTTGATTCGAGGAAAATCTGTCCGTCGGTAATCGAGATTACGTTGGTTGGAATGTAGGCAGAAACGTCTCCTGCCTGAGTCTCAATAATCGGAAGTGCAGTTAGAGAGCCACCACCTTTTACTTTATCTTTTAAACAATCAGGAAGATCGTTCATGTCTTTTGCAATCTCGTCAGAATCGATGATTTTAGCTGCACGTTCCAACAGGCGCGAGTGTAGGTAAAAAACATCTCCCGGATAAGCTTCACGGCCCGGAGGACGACGTAGCAAGAGCGATACTTCGCGATACGAAACAGCTTGTTTCGAAAGGTCGTCGTAAATAATTAAGGCATCACGACCGGTATCTCGGAAGTATTCACCAATTGCGGCACCTGCATAAGGTGCATAAAATTGTAGCGCTGCCGGGTAGGATGCTGTAGCTGACACGATTACGGTGTAATCCATTGCGCCTGCTTTTTCCAGCGTTGCTGCAATATTGGCAACTGTTGATCCTTTTTGTCCTACGGCTACATAAATACAATAAACCGGAGTTCCTTTTTCGAAATTCTCTCGCTGGTTTATAATAGTATCGATTGCTACAGCAGTTTTACCAGTTTGGCGGTCACCGATAATTAACTCTCGCTGACCACGACCGATTGGGATCATAGCGTCAATAGCTTTCAAACCTGTCTGTAAGGGTTGTTTTACTGGCTGGCGATAAATTACTCCAGGAGCTTTGCGTTCCAAAGGCATTTCAAAAAGTTCGCCTTCTATGGCCCCTTTCCCGTCGATCGGTTCACCAATGGTATTGATAACACGACCGAGTAACTTTTCTCCAACATTAATTGACGCGATACGACGTAAACGTTTTACAGTGTCGCCTTCTTTTACCGATTCTGAAGGACCAAGTAGAACTACTCCAACATTATCTTCTTCAAGGTTGAGTACAATACCCTTCATTCCGTCCTCGAACTCGATCATTTCGTTTGCTTCCACATTCGAAAGACCGTAGATTCGGGCAATTCCGTCACCAACACTCAAAACAGTGCCTACTTCTTCCAATTCGGCAACTGATTTAAATCCTTCCAGTTGTTGCTTCAGAATTTCAGATACTTCAGCAGGTTTTATATTCGCCATGGTTTATATTGTTTATGCTTATTGAATACTTTTTAATTCGGTTTCGAGCAAATTCTGCTTAACCTTTTTCAGCTGTGTTGCAACACTGGCATCGTATTGATTGTCTTCCAGACGTAAAATTAATCCACCCAAAATATCGGGTTTTACCTGGGTTGAAATTTCAATGCTTGCGTCTAATTCCTTTGCGAGTAGTTTCTGAACCTTTTTTATGGTGTCGGCGCTAACTTCTGTTGCAGTTGTTAAAACAGCTGATTTTATATTTTGGTCTTTACGCGTGAGATCAAGAAAGTTTCTGCAAATGCCAGGAATATGTACTTCTCGTTTGTTATTAACGATCAATAGCAGAAAATTCAAGGTAATTTCCTGAACAGCGTTTTCAAAAATCTGTTTGATGATTGATGCCTTCTTAGACGATTTTACCACCGGACTTTCCAGTAAAAGAATAAAATCCTGCGATGTATTGCATACTGCAAAAACAGATTCAATATCTGCTTTAGACTGTTGCAGTAGGTTTTTTTCTTTTGCCGTTAAGAAGAAAGCTTTGGCGTATCGTACAGTAATTGCGCTCTGATCCATTTTTAATTCAGCTTGATATCGTCGATTAAGCCATCGACCATTTTTTCTTGTTCGTTTTTATCAGCCAGTTGTTTTTTTAACACTTTCTCCGCAATCATTACAGAAAGTTCAGCAACCTGTTTTTTGATGTCGTTGATTGCAGCAGTTTTCTCTGCTTCGATTTGCTGACGTGCCTGATCGATTGTTTTTTGAGCTTCCTGACCTGCTTTCTCTTTTGCCTCGGCAACGATTTTTTCTTTTAATTCTTTGGCTTCTTTTAGAATTGCGTCTTTCTCTTTTCTGGCTTCAGCAATAATTTTCTCGTTATCGGCTTTTAACCCGGCAACTTCTTTTTTTGCTTCTTCTGCTGAATTTAAAGCTGTAGCAATCGATTCTTCCCGCTCTTTCAGTGCGTTCAGAATCGGTTTCCATGCAAACTTTTTCAGGATGAAAAGTACGATTCCAAAAATTATGATCATCCAGATAATAGTACCTGGATTCGGCATTACTAATCCCATACCTCTAATTTTTTAATGTTGGCAGCTGCATCCCGGGCAATCCCCGGGACGGCTACCAAAGTTTTTTTTGCTATACAAAAACGATAAGGATACAAACAATAACGGCAAAGAAGGCAACTCCTTCAATTAATGCTGCCGATACAATCATGTTTGACCGAATGTCACCGCTGGCTTCTGGCTGACGGGCAATAGCTTCCATGGCACTGGCACCGATTTTACCGATACCCATGCCAGCTCCAATTGCTGCTAATCCTGCACCAATTGCTGCACCCATTTTACCAACCGTAGCTCCGGCGGCCGCTTGTAGCAATACTGTTAAAATAGCTGATAACATAGCTTTTTACTTTAAGTATTAATATTAATGATGATCTGAAGTCGCCATTCCGAAATAGAGTGCCGACAACAGGGTAAAAACATATGCTTGTATAAATGATACCAAAACATCGAGCAAAAGTATAAACACCGAGAAAACGATGGATACCGGGCTTGCTCCCAATCCTACAGCAGGACCGAAAAGACTTCCGAAAACGAAAATAAGACTCACAAAAACCATAACAATGAGGTGACCCGCCATCATGTTGGCAAAAAGTCGCACCATTAGTACGAAAGGTTTTGTAATAACTCCAGACAATTCCACAATGGGCATTAATGGCACCGGGAATTTTAACCACCACGGAACATCCGGATTGTATATTTCTTTCCAGTAATGTTTGTTTCCGTTAATTGTAGTTAGTAAGAAAGTAAACAAAGCCAAAACCATCGTTACACTTATGTTACCGGTTACATTGGCTCCAAACGGTGGTATGGGGATTAAACCCATAAAATTGTTAATCAGAATAAAAAAGAAAAGTGTTAGCAGAAATGGCATGAACTTTTCGTACTTGTGCTCTCCGATGGCCGGTTTGGCTACTTCGTCGCGAATAAAAAGAATGATTGGTTCGAACAGGTTTTGTACGCCTCTTGGTGCTTTGCCTTTGTTTTTTTGTGCCGAGCCTGCCACGCTGAATACAAGCCACAATAAAATGATTACCGAAGCCAAAACGCCGGCAATGGTTTTT
Source organism: uncultured Draconibacterium sp. (assembly GCA_963677455.1). Classification (GTDB taxonomy): domain Bacteria; phylum Bacteroidota; class Bacteroidia; order Bacteroidales; family Prolixibacteraceae; genus Draconibacterium. The sequence goes on along the minus strand of OY781971.1, from coordinate 4,872,645 downwards.
GTAATCGAAATGTCAATTGGTTTTCCGAGCTCGTGGCCATGTGCATCCAACTCAACAATCTTGCCTTCAAACGCTTCGCTATGCGAAATTCTGAATCCTTTGTAATCGCTGTGTCCGTGATGAAATTTCGACGACATAAACACGTGAAATGCTTTTCCTTCGTGTAATTCCGGCTTTTTGCTGTATAAAATAATCGGTAACGGAATACTAATTGGTGTTTTTTTCCAATCGGTAATGTGCCAATCGTACGAATCCGAAACGTGGTCGATTACAAATTTTCCGGCATTGAAACCTTCTTCCGGATCATGTGAATCTGCAACGTGTTCTTCTGTTCCATGTGTTATGTTTTCTTCTTCGTGGCTGTGCTGTGCCAATACAGGCGCCAAATTTACTAGTGAAATAAGGAGAACTAGAAAAATTCCTTTAATAAGCTTCAGCATGGTTTTTTCTGATTATCGACTGTAACTTTTTGCTGTTTGCAGGAAACAACCCAAAAACAAGAGAATTGTTTATCAATTTTTAATTTTTTCCTGTTTCTACAACCTTCACAAATTTAAAAGATTTTTTTCTACAGATGGTTGAAATTGCCATTTTTCACAGCATTATTATATAATGTTTAAAAACTTGCTATGGCAATCTGTTTAGAGATGTGTTCTTTTTCTATTTATTGAAGCAAATTGTTGTTTATGTATTGATATTGTATTTTTCATACACAAAAGAAGAGGAAAAATATATTTCTTTTATCAGAATAAAGAAATGTCTGAGGATTAACATTGTCGCTTTATTTGTTGTTAGTGTGCTGCCAGGTTTTCAAATCGATACAATCAATCCTAACGCTATTGTCTTTTAACTGAACAATTACCCCCGAATGAACTTTTCCCATCATACAATACGAAGGGAGGAATCGCACGGTTTGTCCTATTTTGGGCGCAGCACCTTCAATAATTCCCTGAAACGAAAGAATCATACAAATACCTACGTCTGTTACTTCCTCTTTTCTGCCTAATAATTTTCCGGGGCCAACAACCCAAACGTCGTAAAGTCCGTTTTCTGTTTCAATGATTTTGGCAAAATGAGTGATCGGACAACCCAGGGGCCGGTAGCGGATAATCATACCTTTTTTGAGTGATTTGCCGGCAAAGCATACCAGTGTTTCACGGCACGAGGGTTCATATTTCAAAGGGTGCAAAAGAAAATCGGCTTTTACACCGTCGATGAGCCCGATCAGGTCATGTTTTTGCGTTTTTAAATGTGTAGTGCTGTTTAGTTTTTGTAAAGCTGCTTTATTCGTTTTAAACCTTTCTTGCTGAAGTACTGTGCATTTGTCTGCTGAAGCATTGTTTTTCGCCAATGCTGATGCAAATTGCCCGCAATCGGAGTATCCACAAGCACCACAGTTAAAGCCGGGTAACAATTGCAGTAGTTCCTGTTGTTTTTTATTCACCTGCATATTCCTGAATTCCGTTAAAGTGACGCAACACACCGCGGTGGTGCTTTTTATCAATTTTGGTTTCGCCTACACACAGTGTACAAATCGAAAACGGCGCATTGTGTCTCAGTTGTTCTTCTTCGTAAATAAATTCCCGGGCTTCGTTGAAATAATTGGCCAGTTCCGAAGCTCCTTTTCCCGTTAATCCGTTGGTTTCTATAATCCGGCAATTCGGATTCATTTCGATAACCCGTTCGCGGAAAATTTCGCGCTCGGCCTGCGAAACAATATCGCCTTTGGTAATGGCAACCACATTTGCAGTGCTTAAAAACGGGCCTACTTTTAAAGGCGTGTTGGGGCCGGTAGTGGCATCAATTACGCAAACTCCGAGACTGTTGTTGGTGTAGGGAGCGCATCGGTGACAAAGGCCGGCTGTTTCGAGAACCAAGACATCCGATTTGTTTTTACGTGCAAAATCAAGCATTTCGCCCATGTTGAAAATCGTAAAATGATCGGGGCACATATCTTTTGAAAGGCCAATTAAAGTGGGAAAACCAACTTTCTGAAAACGCATGTGGTCTTCGGTGTAAAGGCAATCGATTTTTACGACCGAAATTTTCTTCTGTTGTGTTTTTAAATGCTTCAGGGTATGCAGTAAAACAGCGGTTTTACCGGCTCCGGGAGTTCCGGCAACAATTATTACATTCATGGCAGTAATTCTTAGTTTTCGGGTTGATTAGCGAGTAGTAACTCATAATTATTGGAGATACTTTGTTGTATGCTGAAGTTGGCTTTTACCTCAACGCCGGCACGCACCATTTCCCTGATTCGAAAAAGTTCGTGATCGATTTGGTAGAGCTGAGTGCGTAAAATTGTTTCTTCTTCGGTTGTAGGGATCACTTTTTTTATGCCGCCGTTTCTCATTACAATTCTTCGCTCTGTTAGCAAAGCCAGTAGCGGGTCGTGGGTAACAATCAGTACAATTTTGCCATTCCCTGAAAGCAATTCCATGGCTTCGTGTTTTTTTATGCCTGCATTTTCAATTTCATCAATAAGTACAATGGGCGAGTTGCTTACAAATGCCACGTCGGCTACCATTAACGAGCGGCTTTGTCCGCCACTTAAAACCGTCAGATTCATGTTTTTTTTGATTGGTTCGCCGGTGAGTTGGTTGGCATGATAAATTATTTTGTCGATCAGGTTAACTTCTTTTCCCCTGCACTTTGAGTGAAGTTTCAAAAACTCTTCTACACTCATATCGGCAATAAAATTCATGTTTTGCGAAAGCTGGGCAACCAGTTTCTTTTTTGGGTTGAATCGAAGTTCGGAGTTTGGTATTTCGTTGTTAATTAGAATTGTGCGACGAGTGGTTGTATCTGCTTGTGCCAATTGTTCAATGTCTTCTACCAGGGCACTTTTACCGCTTCCGGTTGGCCCAACAATGCCCACAATTTCTCCTTTGTGAATATCAATCCGCTCAAACGTTTCTTTTGATCCGTCTTTATTTCTTCCTGCCAAAATCGAAATGCTTGCTATCATTTTTTTCGGACAAATTTATAGCAAGATAGAAGCTCAAAAAACCGCTTAAACACGTAATTTTTGTACTACGTTTTTATGCGTATGCAATGAAGGTTATACTTCGAAATAGCCTTGTTTTATGGCAAATACAACCAGGTTGGCCGTGTTTTTAGAATTTGTTTTTTGCAGCAGATTTTCGCGGTGTTTGTCAACAGTGCGTTTGCTTATTGAAAGTATTTCGGCAATTTCAGAATTTGAGTGTCCTTTACAAATTTGGTGCAAAACTTCGGTTTCGCGCTCGGTTAATTGAGTATTTGCAGAGTTGATTGTTGTTTTTTTATTGATGTTGTTTACAATGGATTGGAGTATTTCCATCGAGAAGTAATTTCGTCCTTCCCAAACATCAGTGATTGCTTTTTTTACTTCCGAGAAATTGGAGTTTTTAAGCAGAAAACCGTTCGCTCCTTCTTCTATCATGGTTGAACAGTAGCTTTCGTCGGAATACATTGAGAGGGCGATAATTTTTAATTCGGGATTAATTTGTAGCGCAAGTCGCAGCGCTTCTTTGCCATCCATTTCGGGCATTTCAATATCAAGCAAAGCCACATCTACTTTCCAGGTTTTCAGTCCCTCAATAAATTGTTTGCCATTTTCAGCTTCGTAAATCTCGTCTACAAAATCGATGTTCGACAACAAAAAGCGTAATCCTTCCCGAAACAGCGAATGGTCGTCAACCAAATAGATGTTAATCTTTTTCATTGCAGTGGAATTTGAATGTTCACTTTTGTTCCGTGCCCTGATCTCGATTGGATAAAGCAATGTCCTTTTAACGATTTTGCGCGGGAGCGTATGTTTTCAAGCCCCATCCCACTTTGTGATGTAATTTGCTGCGATTCATGGGGTTTAAATCCTTTTCCATCGTCCGAGTACTTTAGATGAAGTGTGTTTTCGAGTTCGTCAATTGTAATTTCAATTTTTGCCGGATGCCCGTGTTTTATACTGTTGTTTATAAGTTCTGTTGCAATTCTGAAAAGGTTAATTTCTACATCGTAGTTGTAGCGTTTGGTGCCGATGTTCCCGTTTAAATCAAGCTGAATACTTGTGTTGTTTAGAAGTTGGCGCGACTTTTCCTCAAGTGCATTCATCAATCCATAATTTTTAAGAAGATGCGGACTTAAATGGTTTGAGATTTCCTTTAATGATGTAATAGCTTCATCGGTTGCAGAGGCGGCGCGTGTTGCAATTTCTTTATTGTTTGTATCGATTTTATCCATGTCAAGGGCACTAATCGTCATTTTTATCGAAGATAGAACCGGCCCCAGTCCATCGTGTAAATCGCGGGCAACAGCTTGCCTGGTTTTTTCTTCGGTGCTGATAATTGCACTCAGCAAACTCACCTCGTTTCCTTCGCGGATTTCTTCGAGCTGGTCTTGTAAATTAAAAATGCGGCGGATGAATATTACACTGGTCAGCATAAGTATCGAAATCAGAATACCGATCCAGTTGTTTACTTCGTCTTTCGAAATCAATTGCGTTTTCCAAAACAGTGTTGAGAATTCGAACAAACGTCGGAGTGCCATCAGAACAAAACCGGCAGAAATAAGCATCCACGAAATATTGAAACGCGTTCTTCTGATCAGGCTAACTGCGGTAATTGCTGCGCCCAGCTGTATAAGCATCGACAACAGCAGTGCAACTTTAAGTAACATTTGGTTTTTTGGTAAAGGTAACTCTTTTGCGTGTTATTGATGCGGTTTGAAATTGTTTAGCGTTAGCAAACACTGACAGGTATTAATCTTTTTAGAATGGTGGATTGGGGTTAATGTATTTAAAATGAATGTATTGGGTGTTATTCGTTCTTGCCCTTTGACTTCGAGATCTTTGTTAGTTCACTGGTTTCAAAGACTGAAAAAATTAAGTAAAGTACCATAAGTACAACAACAAATTGAATGGCATTTTCTTTATAAAGTGCAATATATACTACTGCAATTATGGAGTACAACATGAGTTTGAAAAAAGTGATGAGCATGTTGCTTCTGGCAAATCTTCCGATGTCTTTTTTTGCGATTTTGAGCTGATAGCTGTGAATCGCGAAGGTAACCAGAAAGAAAAACCCGAGTAAAAAAGGGAAAATAGATAAGTAGTATTCAGGAAGAAAAAGCGAAAAAGCCAACCAGCCGATAAGTGCTGATACAAGTGTTATCCCGACGAGTTTGGTAAGAAAGCTTTTCATATTATAATATCTTCGCGCTGTGAGCTTCGCGCCCAAGCTTTTTTTATTTCTTTTTAAGCAGGCTTCTTGTTCCGTAAAAAATAGCAGCAATTACTGAAAAAATGGCCAGGCCAAGTGTAAAGCCTTTGAAGTCGTTTTTCATCCATTGGTCTATTTTAAAACCCAGAAAGGTGAATCCTCCAATAATTGCCATCATCTCGAACCCAAGTCCGGAGTAACGAATAAAATTATCGAACTTTTTCTTTTTATTTTGTTGGTTCGGGTTCATTTTCTGACTTTGTAACTCCCATGCTGCATGTTCCTGTAAATACGGCTCCAGGTTCAACAGCAAGCTTTGCAGCAACAATGTCACCTTCAATTTTTGCTGACGATTTCATATTCAGCAACTCGCGAGCAATTACTTTCCCTTTTACAAAACCCGATACTTCAACATTAGCGGCTTGTACCTCTCCTTGAATTTTGCCGTTATTTCCAACAACAAGTTTTCCTTTTGTTGTAAGGTTACCAATCATCTCTCCGTCGATACGGATGTCTCCGTTCGAGTTTATGTCTCCTTTTATCTTTGTTCCATCGCTTAGTAGGTTTATTTGCTGCGATGTATCTTCACCATTAAATCTTACTGTTTGTTTTGCCATGACGTGTAGTTAATACCAATTTTTGCTCCATTGCCGTTCCCAAAAACGCGTTTGAAGATACAATATTTTAGTCCTCTCCCCAAAAAAATGCCTTTTTTGAAGAGTAGAATTCTCAAGTATTTTGCATCGTTGCAGTTTACTTGTTGTGAAAGTTGAAAATGAGAGAAATATTTGGCGATTTGAATGTTTATTCAGCCGGGTCGTAGGCCCACTTCAGGTAAGTACTTCCCCATGTAAATCCTGCACCAAAAGCAGCCAGTATTACATTGTCGCCTTTTTTTAGTTGTTTTTCGTAATCATATAGGCAGAGCGGAATCGTTGCAGCGGTAGTGTTTCCGTAATGCTGAATGTTAATCATTACTTTCTCCTTGTTCAAATTCATGCGTTTAGCGGTGGCTGCAATTATTCGCATGTTTGCTTGGTGAGGAACAAGCCAGGCAATATCTTCTGCGCTAAGGTTGTTCTTCTCCATGATTTCTACTGCCACATCTGCCATGCTCGAAACGGCTGCTTTAAATACAGCTTGTCCTTCCTGATACAGATAATGTTCTTTGTTTTGAATGGTTTCGTGAGAGGCAGGTTTAAGAGAACCGCCAGCTTTTATGTGCAGGTGGTGGCGTCCTAATCCGTCAACACGGTTAATGTAATCAATAACGCCAAGATCTTCACTGGTTGGTTCAATCAAAACAGCTGCTGCGCCGTCGCCAAACAGCGGACAAGTGGTCCGATCTTTGTAATTAATTATCGACGACATTTTTTCTGTAGCTACAATAACTACTTTTTTATAGCGGCCCGATTCAATAAATTGAGTTGCGGTTGAAAGCGCAAAAATAAAACCCGAACAGGCAGCATTGATATCAAAACTCCAGGCATTGTGAATGTTGGTCTTGTGCGCGATAATGTTTGCCGTTGCAGGCAAAACCATGTCAGGAGTAATCGTGGCGCAAATAAGCATGTCTACTTCTTCTGGTTTTGTGCCGGTTTTTTTCAAAAGATCCTGAACAGCCCATGCTCCCATGTCGGAACTGGCTTTGCCCTCTTCTTTTAAAATACGACGTTCTTTAATGCCAATGCGTTGCATTATCCATTCGTCTGAAGTATCCACCATTTTGCTTAACTCGTCGTTGGTAAGTATATATTCGGGCAGGTAAGCACCAACACCTTTAATTGCTGCTTTGATCTTTGTCATTATCTAAAAAATGTTCTTTATTTTCTTCTGTTATTGTTTTCTGAAACCGGGGTGAATATAGATGCAATTAATGCCACCGACAAAATATTGCCATTGGAAGTGGGGATGAGTGAATGTTTTTTCAAACTGGTAGGCGAACAATTAAAAAAGATGTTCGAAAAGTCTGCTTTTGCTGATTTATAGACGTGAAAAATCCATCCCCGAATAAACGAAGATGGATTTCTCACAATTAAATTTTTCAGCTAAACTGTCTGTAATTATACAGCAATTTCTTTTTCAATTACTTGTTTGCCTCTGTAGTAGCCGCATTCAGGGCATACAGTGTGATATTTAACTGTAGTTCCGCAGTTTGAACAAGTAGCCAGAGTAGGAGCCGTAGCTTTGTAGTGTGTACGTCTTTTATCCCTTCTCGATTTCGATGTTTTATGCTTTGGATGTGCCATTTTAATATATTTTTAATTATTATTTTTTAAATTTTTTAATGCCGCCCAACGAGGGTCAATATCGTCTTCATCGTCATCTTCTTTTTCGTCGCCAGGCATATATTCACTCAGTTTTTTGAGCATCTCCGGGTCGCAACTGTTCTCCTTCTTATCGTTAGGATGAACGTGTTTTAACGGGATACTCAAAATAATGTATTCATAAATTGTTTGAGCCAAGTTGATTGCATGTTCTTCAGGTAAAACCCAAATTACATTATCTCCATCATCAAATTCTGTTTCTTCGCCGAACTTTACAAATTGCTCAGTTTCAATTTCAATATCTTGATTATAATCTTCGAGACAGTTGTCGCAAGTAATTCCAACCCACCCTTTTAAATGCAGGTTTAGTTTTAAAAAAGAACTTCTTTTTTCAAGCTGAATCTCAGCCCGAACTGCTCCAACTTCAATCAGACTCTCTTCAAAATGTTCAAAGAACTTGTCGTCAACTACAAATTCATAATCGTGAAGGCCTTCTTTAAGACCTTTAAACTCAATATTATATTTTGTTTTCCAGCCCACGATTCCAAAAAAGTGGATGCAAAAGTATAAAATTTTTATTAACATCCGAAACCCTACAGTTTTTTTTGAGGTTTGAGACAGAATTAATTACGCAAAAACTACTTGTTGACAACAATTCGGAATGTAGTCCCTTTTCCTACTTCCGACCACTTGATAAAGATTTTTCCTTTGTGATAGATTTCTACTATACGTTTGGCAAGCGACAATCCTAATCCCCAGCCTCTCTTCTTGGTTGAAAAACCAGGTTGGAAAATTGTTTTCTGATTTGATTTTGGTACGCCGCAGCCTGTGTCTTTGATGTCAATTTCTACCTGTCCGTTTTTTTCAATTATTTTTAAAGAAATAGTTCCTTTGTTGGCCATCGCATCAATAGCATTTTTACAAATGTTTTCGATTACCCAGGAAAATAGTGCGGCATTTAACGGGGTTTCGATATAAGCGTCCTTATCATAGTTCTGTTCGAAAACTACTTTTTCTGAAGACCTTGTTTTTAGGTAATCGATTGCAGAGTTGACAACTTCTACCAAGTTAATTCGTAGCAGTTCTGGTTTTGATCCGATTTTAGAAAAACGTTCGGTAATTCTTTCAAGACGTGAAGTATCTTGTTCCAGTTCTTTAATGAGGTTTTCATCCACATCTTTAAGCTTCAGCAGTTCGATCCAGGCCATTAACGATGAAATAGGAGTGCCTAGTTGATGCGCCGTTTCTTTCGACATGCCCACCCAAACCTGGTTTTGTTCGGCTCGGTTGGTAGCCAAAAAGGCAAAGTACGAAACCATAATAAAAATCATGATTACAAACAGCTGGATAATAGGGTATAGGCGGAGGTTTCGAAGAATGCTTGATTCGCGGTAATACAATAATTGATAGTTACCTCCATCCAACAATATTTTAATAGGTTCGGCATAATCTTGCATTTTCTGAAGTTCTTTTGTCAGAACTTCCTCACGCTTTCCAGCCTGATATTGAATGTTAGCATCTATGTTTAAAGAGCCATCGGCTGATACAACTATAATTGGAATTGTAGTGTTGTTTTGGGTTATCTCGGCCAGGAAATTAAGGTATTCGTTATTCAGGTCTTCAACTTTTTGGGTTGGTTCGGTTCTTTCGACTGATTTGTCTGAGTTGATGAGTTTTCCCTGTTCGTCGCGTAAAATTATATCGATATTGTTAAATCGTTGATTTGCTTCAGCCCAAATTTCAACTTTGTTGCGTTCTTCAACGGCCATTTTTTTTGTAAGCCAGTTGGTGTAAAGCAATGATGCTACACCGATTGAAACAGCAATAAGAAGCAATAAAATTTTTCCCCTTCTTCTTTTTAAGTAAATGTCCAATTCGAGTGAGTTTTAGTACAAAGAAGCAAACGACTTAAAGATAGAAATATTATATCGAACAATCTGAGTTCTTTGCGAAATGACTAATAAAAAGAGAAGCGTTGCGAAATGTGTTTCTAAATAATTTTGCTGCGTTGTTTTTCTAAAACTTCAATAGCAGCTTCTGTTATGCCTTTTGAATCAATGCCACAATCTCTGTACAACTCTGCCGGAGTACCATGTTCTATGAATTTATCAGGGATGCCAATAACTTTAACATTGTTGCGAAATCCCTTTTCAACCATAAACTCAACCACAGCACTTCCAAAGCCGCCAACTAATGTTCCGTCTTCAACGGTAATAATGTTTTCGAAATTTTCAAAAACTTCAGTAAGCATTTCTTTGTCTAGTGGCTTTACAAAACGCAGATCGTAATGTGCTGCAGATATATTTCTACTTGTAAGTTCTTTTATGGCTGGCTGCGCAAAGATTCCTGATTTTCCAATAGTAAGAATTGCCAGATCTGTACCGTCAGCTAGTTTTCTACCTTTTCCTATTTCTATTTTTTCGAATGGTTTTTTCCAGTCTGGTTTGATGCCACAGCCTCTCGGATATCGGATAGAAAATGGCTGAGCATTTTCTTTAAGCTGTGCTGTATACATCAGATTTCGTAATTCGCTCTCATCCATCGGGGCCGAAACAATCATGTTAGGCACACAACGCATGTAAGCCAGGTCGAAAACTCCGTGGTGCGTAGGCCCGTCTTCGCCAACTAGTCCTCCACGGTCGAGACAAAAAATCACATGAAGATTTTGAATTGCTACGTCGTGGATTATCTGGTCGTATGCGCGCTGCATAAAAGTAGAGTAAATGTTGCAAAACGGAACCATGCCTTGCGTTGCCAAACCCGCAGAAAATGTTACTGCGTGTTGCTCGGCTATTCCAACATCGAAAGCACGATCAGGCATTTCGCTGATCATTTTGTTCATTGAACATCCGGTAGGCATTGCTGGGGTAATTCCTACAATTTTTTCGTTTTGTTCCGCTAATTCAACTAAAGTCTCGCCAAAAACATTCTGAAATTTTGGGGCTTTATTTATATCGCAACCACAGGTAATAATTTCCCCGGTTTCTTTATTGAAAAGACCAGGTGCATGAAATTTAGTCTGATTTTGCTCGGCCAGTTTAAAGCCTTTTCCTTTTTGCGTGATAAGGTGAAGCAGTTTTGGCCCGGGAATATCTTTTAAGTCATCCAGTACTTTGGCGAGATAAGTGACATCATGCCCGTCAACCGGTCCGAAGTATCTGAAGTTGAATGCTTCAAACAAGTTGTTCTCTTTGAGGATCATGTTCTTCAACGCATGCTGATTTTTTTGGAGGAATTTGCGTGTTTTCTTACCCAGTCCGTCCAGTTTTCCGAGTCCTTCCCAAACATCATGCTTAAAACGGTTGTATGCGTTCGATGTAGAAATATTCAACAAATATTTATTTAACCCGCCAACGCTTGGGTCGATCGCCATGTTATTATCGTTCAGGATCACCAAAATATCGGCATTTTCGCCACCAGCATTGTTCAGCGCTTCAAAAGCCATTCCGCCAGTCATTGCGCCGTCGCCAATTACGGCAACCACTTTGCGGTCTTCGTTTTTTATTTTCGAAGCAATAGCCATTCCTAATGCGGCAGAAATAGAAGTAGAAGAATGCCCCACTCCGAAGCTATCGTATTCACTTTCTTTTCTTTTTGGGAACCCACTAAGTCCTTTGTGTTTTCTGTTGGTATGGAAAATATCGCGACGGCCAGTGAGAATTTTATGTCCATAGGCTTGGTGCCCAACATCCCAAACCAGTTGATCGAACGGGGTATTGTAAACATAATGAAGAGCTACGGTGAGTTCTACTACGCCAAGGCTGGCACCAAAATGTCCGGGATTGGACGAAACTTCGTCAATAATAAACTGACGGAGTTCACCGCAAACATCCTCTAATTGACTGATCGACAATTTTTTCAAATCTGCCGGACTGTCTATTTTATCCAATAATTTCCCCTGTTCTTTCTCCATCAACACAAAAATAACTGCAAAGATAATATTTATCTTAATTACCCTTCAAACACCAATATTGTTTATTGGTTCGGAATAAATTGTAAATAAAATAATTCTGAGGACTAATTTAAATGACAAATGTTTACCCGTCAATAATCTTTGAAATTTCGGTTAACCCCTGCAAGGTAAGCATTGGCTCAATGTGCTGAATATTTTTGGTAAGCGGAGCCACCACGGAACTAAGTCCACCGGTTGCAACAACAGTAATTTTTTCATTTAATTCTTCCTGAGTTCGCTCAATAATGGAATCAACTAAACCGGTATATCCGAAAACAATGCCGGATTGAATTGCGTGGACAGTATTTTTTCCTAAAACTGAAGGAGGGGGAGTTAAGTGAATTTGTGGGAGCTGAGCTGTTTTTCCGGCCAGTGCACTAACTGCAGTTTCGAGACCCGGGGCAATGGCAACTCCTCTTATTTCTGATTGCGCACCAATGGTGGTGAAAGTCAAAGCAGTTCCAAAATCAATAACCATAGTCAATTCTCCGTAGGCTTGATGGGCAGCCACAGCATTGGCAACCAGGTCGGCACCAATTTCGTAAGGGTTTAAGATTTTTATAGGAAGTTTATTGTAAATCTCAGGGCTGACGGTTGTTATTCGGGCATTTTCGAAAAGTACTTTCAGCATTTCGTTAAATGGCCTCACCAGCGAAGGAACCACACTACTCAAAATGATACTGTGTACATTTGTTCTGCAGATATTTCCGGCTGTTAAAAGTGAGCGAAAAATAACTTCATATTCATCTGCGGTTTTTAAATGATCGGTTTGAATGCGCCAATGACGCAGCCACTTATTTTCTTTGTGTACTCCAAAAACAATATTCGTATTTCCTATATCAATTACTAGTAACATGGTTTCTTTCTTTATAATTGTTGCCGAGCCTTAATATTCATTTAGTTAAAAATATTTGCGACATCTAATTCCCAATGAATGGTGGAATAAAAGATAGCTGTTTTGCAAATGAAGCCCAAAATTAATTTGTTATTTTGATACAGCTTTTCATTTGATACATTTTTTTAGAATTTCAGGTTTCAAACAAGGGATTTCGGTTGAGTAAGTTCAAGAGCTTGCTTACAATTTTACCCCTATCACTTATCGATTTAGAACAGGGGAAATGTATGTTCAATTCATATTGATTGTTTTCTGTGAAAAAAGTATTATTTTTAGTCCAATAGCTTTTAATTCAACTAAAAAGGGTATGCAGCAAACAAAAAATCCACTGATTTTTATTATTGAAGACAGTATTGTTTATAAGGATTTGATCACCGGTTATTTAAAAACTAATAAATATTCGAGTCTTAAACAATACAAGAATGGCAATGAATGCCTGAAAGATCTTCATTTAAAACCAGATCTGATTATTCTCGATTACGTTTCAACCGGAATGAATGGTTTGGAACTCATGCGAAAAGTGCAAAAAGACTATCCTGAAATAGATTTTATCTTTTTAAGCGGGCAAAACGATGTAGAAGTAGCCGTTCAGATTATGAAACTGGGTGCGGCAGATTATATTGTTAAAAACGATGAGGCTCCGAAGAAATTATTAAAATCGATAAATACACTTGTTTCTACAACAAAGCGTGACCACCAGTCCAAAGGTTTTAAGATTGGCGTAATAGGATTTTTTGTGTTGCTATTTCTTGTTATCATGATTATTTTGCTGATGTCGCTTTTTTTAGATTTTGAATTTTAGTGAAACACAAAATATTGAATTCTAGAGCACTCGTTAGTTGACGGGTGCTTTTCTTTTGGGAAATATTAATTAGAATAACGGTAGTCGATTCTTATTACCTTGCAGGCAGCAAAAAGATAATATGTTATGGGGTTTGTTACTGTAATTAAAAAATACAACCGTAGTTTCTGGGTTGCTAATACAATAGAACTATTTGAGCGTTGGGCATGGTATGGTTTTTTTATGCTCTTTGCCAACTACCTCACCGGTTCTGCAGATATGGGAGGACTGGAATTCTCTCAGAAGCAAAAAGGATTGATAATGGGAATTGGTACCGGTATCCTTTATTTTTTACCCGTAATTACCGGTGCTATAGCAGATAAATATGGTTATAAACGAGTGTTGTTTGTCGCTTTTGTAGTTTATACTTCTGCGTTCATTTTGCTGCCACATTTCGATACATTTGTTGGGGTTTTTGTTATGTATCTCTACCTGGCTTTGGGTGCAGCATTATTTAAACCTATTATTTCTGCTACTGTTGCCAAAGCAACTAACGATGAAACAGCTTCAATCGGTTTTGGTATTTTTTATATGATGGTGAATATTGGTGCCTTCTTTGGGCCAATGGTTACTTTACTTTTTAAAGGCCAGTCAGAGTTGATTTTTTATATTTCGGCGGGTATTATTGCCTTAAATTTTATCCTGTTGCTTTTTTATAGAGAGCCAGACAGAACGGTTAATACAGATTCTATTTGGATGTCGGTCAGAAACGTTTTTGTTAATATCGGGCTGGTGTTAAAGGATTTTAAGTTTGTACTCTTCCTTATTATAGTGGCAGGTTTCTGGACCATGTACAACCAGCTTTTCTTTACTTTGCCTGTGTTTATTGCACAATGGGTTGACACCAGTTCAATTTTCAATTTCTTCCACCAATACCTGCCGTTTTTTAGCGAAAACTACGGAATTGCCGAAACCGGACAGATGGAAGCTGAATTTATTACAAATTTTGATGCTTTATTCATTATCATTTTTCAAATAGTTGTATCAACTGTTGTGATGAAGTGGCGTCCGTTGCGTTCGATGATGACAGGATTTTTTGTATGTGCCATTGGTATGGCGCTAACACTTTTTACACAGAATGTACTTTTTACGCTTGTAGCCATTTATATATTTGCGATTGGAGAAATGGCAGGGTCACCAAAAATTACCGAATACATCGGGCGAATTGCCCCGGTTGACAAGAAGGCGCTTTACATGGGTTACTCATTTATTCCTGTGTTTCTGGGTAATGTATTTGCCGGAATTATTTCTGGGAATGTTTATGCTAGCATGTCGGATAAAAATGTATTCGTAAAGCAGGAGGTAGCTGAAAAAGGTATCCAGTTGGCCGGTGCCCTTACACAGAATGAATATTTTACTGCCGCTGCCGAAAAAATGGGAATGACTCCGGCTGAACTGACTAATCATCTGTGGGATAAATATAATCCGTCGCAATTATGGGTTGTAATTCTGATTATCGGACTGGCTGCAGTTGTGGCTCTTTTCTTATACGATAAGCTTGTGATGAAAGGGAAATAAAGTCTCAGTAGTCAGTTTCTGTTGGAAATAGAATATTGGTTATTCCCTTAATACAAACCTCCAGGGTTTGCTTACCCATGGTTCGCCGGCATAGTCAATTCCAATACGTGGAGCAGTTATAAATTTTGGCTTCAATCCCGAATCTTCAACCCAAATTCTTTCTGAAGTTGCCAGGTTTTCGCCATAAAACGATTTGTCGAGTTGAAGTGCACGGCCAACTCTTCCCGGCCCCGAAATGTCTTTAACTCCACGAATTAAAACGGCAGAAGAATCTCCCACTTTCCCGGTAACAAAATTCAGCATCCAATACATTCCGTATATCAGGTAAACATATACCAATCCGCCTTCTTCAAACATCACTTCAGTTCTTGCGGTTTTTCCTTTATTGGCATGGCAGGCTTTATCGTCGCCTCCTCGATAGGCTTCTGTTTCGGTGATTATGAATTTTTGTATTCTGCCATCATCAAAATGCCTAACTAAAATTTTCCCGAGTAATTCGGGGGCAACAATTTCGACACCGCGTTCGAAAAAAGAGTGGTGCAAACGTGAACTCATGGTATATCTACTATTAGCTGTGTAAAAAATGCAAAACTACTAACGATTAATTTCTTCTTAATAATGTATTAAAAAAAAAGAATTTCCCCTTCTGTTTGGAAGGAGTACCCGAAGAACGAGGGGAAGGGATAAAGCCTCGCCCCTCGGGGAAAACCTTTGTCCCTAACTTAAAAATTGCTGAGAGTCTTATAAATAAAGGGCTTTGGAGGAGTACGCCCCGAGTAATCGGGGTGGGAGGTGGTTGATTTAATTCAAGCAAAGTGGTAGAAAAACACGGGACAAATGAGTCCTATGGTAAAGCGGCAAATAGCAGGTAAGCTCCCAACCTTCGTTATAAATTGTTGTTGTTGCAGCCTATGCTCCATTAATTCATTTCTTAATAGCTGTATTTGTTTATATAGAAAGGTTATTTTTGCCTGGTTAATTTTCGTTAATGTGGAAAGTTTAAAGGATAAAGCAGCTAAAGGAATTGTCTGGAAATTCTTTGATCAAGGAGGAACCCAGATTATACAGTTTATATCGGGTATTTACATTGCCCGATTACTTTCTCCTAATGATTATGGTTTGGTAGGAATGCTAGCTATATTCTTGGGGGTATCACAAGCTTTTATCGATAGTGGTTTTAGAGCAACTCTTGTGCAAAAGGGAGAGCGTGTTACTAATGAGGAATATAGTGTTGTCTTTTTTTTTAATGCAGCCGTTAGTATTTTCTTTTTCTTTTTAATTTATTTTGGAGCCAGTAGCATCTCTGATTTTTATGGAGAACCCAAATTGTTTTGGATCGCAAGGGCGATGGGATTAACTCTTATTTTTACTTCTTTTGGGCTAATTCATCAGGTTATTTTAGAAAAAAGATTAAACTTCAGGACGTTGGCAAAAATCCGAATTGCATCTGTAATAATATCAGTTGTGGTTGGTTTATTATTAGCAATTGCAGGTTATGGTGTCTGGTCATTGGTTTTTATGGCTGTTTCTGAAAGCGCAGTTAGGATGTTGCTTTTATGGATTTATAATAAGTGGTATCCCCGGCTCGTGTTTAATCTTCGAACGTTTAAATCTCTTTTTTATAATGGCTCCCGACTGTTATTTAGTGGAATGATGTATCAATTGAATCAAAACATTTTCCCTTTGGTTATTGGTAAGTTTTTTACCACAACGGATGTTGGATTTTATAGTCAAGGAAGGAAATTACAGCGAAGAATAGGTGATTTTATAACAAGTTCTATACAGAATGTTTTATTTCCTGTACAATCGTTGATTAAAGATGATGTTCCACGATTAAAGAATGCCGTAAGAACCAATGTTAAAGTTACTACATTAGTTGCTATTCCTGCAATTATGGGATTTTTTGTGCTAGCAGAGCCTTTTGTTGAGTTATTCTTAACTCATAAGTGGATAGAAAGTGTTTATTACATACAAGTTTTATCTGTTGCTAGTGTTTTTTATGTTATTTATGGAGCAGTATCCAGTTATCTTGTGCCTATAGGAAAAATTAATACAGCCGTTGGATTATCGGTTTTTTTTAATGTTGTTTTAGTTGCTCTTTTAATGATGGGCCTTTTTCTTCATGTAAATTTGAAAGTGTTAATTATCAGTAAGGTTATTCAGGAATTAATCACGTTAATAGTACATATTATTTATTCGAAACGTTTTATTGGTTATACTTTTGGGGAGGTGGGCAAAGATATCTTACCTGCCTGCTCCTTTTCTGTTATTATGAGTGGATTTGTGTGGTTAATTGGTACTCATTATGGAATAAGTTTGCGTATATTAGCAATTCAATTAGTCTTAGGTATTTTCATTTATGTTTTATTGAACTATCTGTTCAATAGAAAGATGTTTCTTGAAATACTTTCTTTTATAAAAAGACTAACGGCTAAGGAAAAATAATTCAATTATTTATTCAATGTATAAGCATTTTGTGTTAACCCAGTTTAATCTAAAAAACTTCCCTTTAGGTGTGGAAGCCAGGAAGGATTGGATAAAATGGACACGGAAACGTATTGATTTGTTTTATAGGTACTGTTTGCCATCTTTTTTAAATCAATCAAATAAAAATTTTAGTTGGCTGCTTTACTTCGATAGTGAAACGCCAGATGAATTTCATGTCAATATTGAAGAACTGAAAAAGATTGATTTTGTAAATGTTCGATTTGCAAATGGTTTTGATCACTTCATGGAAAAATACACGTTCGATATTGAAGATTTATGTAAAGGAACAGACTGGGTGATGATATCGAGATGTGACAATGATGACTGTCTGGAAAAAGATGCAATCGCAGCTATTCAAAGTAAATTTGTTCCAAAAGACGAGTTTATGATTTCTCTGGCATCAGGGTATATTCTAAATACAGCAAATGATACTTTATCCCACTATTACTATCCAGAGTCGCCTTTTATAACCATAATAGAATCCTGCAAAAAAGAACACTTAAAAGGTATTTTTTATTGTGAACATAGGAACTGGCCCCAATTAGAAATGAAATTGTTAGATGAACTGTTTGCGAGAAATGTTAGGTCGGTTTTTATTTTAGATAAACCATATTGGATGCAAGTGGTACATGGCGAAAATGTTTCTAATAGTGCAATACGAGGATTTCCTGTATTGTATAATAAATTGTTAACCAGTTATGGAATTCAAAAAAGAACAAAGAGGGGATCATTTCTACTAATTCCAGCATACAAAAAGAAGTATTACTGGAAAAGGTATTTAATGAGTATACTTATTCGGATTTTGAAAAGATAGAAGATAGAGTCTTTGGATAATAAAAAATTGTAGAATAATTTTATGTTTTAAAAAACAAGATTATTTATTGGTGGGGTTTTTATGAATCCGCAATCATGCATGGAGTTATTAAAAAATAGAATGAAAGTTATATACATTAGCTACCGGGACTTTTCAGATTTGTCAAGTGGATCAAAAGTACGTCCTTATAAGATTTATAAGGCCTTTTTAGAAAAGGGGAACGAGGTTGTTTTAATTAATGGAGGAATAAAGAAAAGGCTTAGATCATTTCTTTTCTTTTTGAAAAGTAATGCATTTAAAGATGCTGGATACTGTTACATAGAGCCCTCTACTTATCCTGCGAATCCGTTGGACTATATCATATTCTTTTATTTCAAATATAAAAATATCCCAATGGGGTATTTTTACAGGGACATGTATTATCGCTTTCCTGATTTATTTAGACAGGAAGGATTGAATAAGCATATCTTGTTATTGCGATATAAATTTGATTTAGTTTTATTTAAAAGGTTATTTAAAGTTGTGTTCTTTCCTTCTCAGCTTATGGCCAGTTATTTCAAATTTAAAGTAAAGGTGCCATTACCTCCAGCGGGCAATCTTGAATTTGAGGGCAATGGGGTGTTTCACCGTTCAATAATTTACGTTGGAGGAATTAACAATATGTTGGGGTCCAGAATTTTGCTTGAGGCTATGGATATAGTTAATAATCAAGTTGAAAAACTACAACTAAATCTAATTTGTAGAGATCAGGATACAAAAGAAATTAGTGAATACCAAAACAAGAATTGGTTAAATGTTCTTCATCTTAGTGGTGACTATTTAAAAGAAATTTATAATAAATCAGATTTCGCTATAATACCAAGAAAGAGGAATCCATATTTCGATTTTTCAATGCCTGTTAAGTTATTTGAGTACATGTCCTTCGGATTGCCAATAGTGGCAACTAACTGTAGTGAGATGGCAAATTTTATAGAAACTAATGAGATAGGAGTAATTGTAAACGATAGTGCAGAAGATTTAGCCAAAGCAATAATAAATTTGTATGAAAATCCATCAGAGATAGTGAGATTTAGAACCAATATAAAATCCTCGTTACTTAAGGAAAACTTGTGGAAACACAGAGTAGAAAAAATAGAGAAATGTTTGTTGTCGAATGTTTAGTGGGTTCGCGTAACGGGGGTTAACGTTTTGTAATCTTAAATATTTTTTCTTTTCTAACGTTTTTATGGAATAGATTATTTATTCTTTTCACTCCGTCTTCTTCTGGAATTGAAATATTATTTAATACATCTGAAATTTTATCCGCAACTTGTTTGTGATTTCTTTTTACAATAAACCCAGTATCTCCAACTACTTCTGGTAATCCTCCAACTTTGGTAGTAATTGGTATGCAGCTGAAATACATCGCTTCCGCTAAGGCCACTCCAAACGATTCAGAACGGGATAATTGGCAATATATTTTTGCTTTTTGATAATATTCGACAAGCTCTGTATGGGGAACCTTGTTTTTAATAGTAATATTAGTTGGAAGATTATTTAGTAAATGAGCCAATCTTTGCTGATTCATTCCAATAATAAGAAATTTGTATTGGGGAAGCAGGCGGGCAACCTCAATAAATGTGTCTATTCCTTTTATATAGAATGTTTTATCTTTTTCGATTAGACCTACGGTGATGATGAGGCTTTGTTTTTTTCTTTTCTTATTCGCTTTGTTATTATTCAGTGTTAGGCAATTATAAATAGTTTTACTGTCAGCTTTTGGGGCAATTGCTTTAACTTTCTTTTCCACATGCTCAGAAACAGTAAGGCACATTGTGCAATTATTCATGGTTTGCAAGGCAAAAAAACCTCTGATTTTGGAAACAAAAACGCCATATTCAAGGTGTTTGATCCGAGCTACATCGTAACCACCGATTACAACAAACGATTCTTTTCTGAAGATTTTGGAAAATAGAACAGGAAGGAGAGAATGATAATCAGCAAACCAAATATAAACAGCATTAAATTTACGAATATGACATACCAGGTAAAAAAATTGTTTGAGAAACTCCAGTGCATTTAAGAACAGCCCTTTTACTGGTTTGTATTGATACTTATCAACATTGTGTGCAGCAGACAAGATATCAAAGTCTGTTTTCACAAATGTGGAAAAATGAGTATAGACCAACAGAATATTTTTTTTCATTCAGTGAAACATTAAAAATATTGTACTTTTGATGTCCTGCAAAGGTAATAATTCATGCTAAAGATACTCACCATAGTAGGTGCCCGGCCACAATTTGTAAAAGCAGCAGCTTTAAGCCGGGCTTTAAAAGAACAAGGTTTGGAAGAAGTGCTGGTGCATACCGGGCAACATTTCGATGATAATATGGCCGAAATATTTTTCAGGGAAATGGAAATTCCCAGGCCGAAATACAATCTCGGAATAAATTCGCTTTCGCATGGTGCTATGACTGGGCGTATGCTGGAAGAAATTGAAAAAGTTTTGTTAGCAGAACAACCAGGGGCTGTAGTTGTATTTGGCGATACAAACTCTACCATAGCGGGAGCTTTGGCTGCCAGTAAACTGCATATTCCGGTGGCACATGTAGAGGCTGGATTACGTAGTTTTAACATGCGTATGCCCGAAGAAATAAACCGGATTTTAACCGATCGTATTTCTGATTATCTTTTTTGTCCGACCGAAACAGCCGTACAAAATCTAGATAATGAAGGATTTGATAATTTCAATTGTAAAATTGAAAACATTGGAGATGTCATGTATGACGTGGCTTTATATTACAGCAAAACATCGGCCGAACGATCTACAATATTTAAAGAACTGGGTTTAAAAGACAAGCCTTTCATTTTAGCTACTTTGCATCGTCAGGAAAATACCGATGATCCTGTCCGGTTAAATGCAATAATTAGTGCATTTAATAATTTGAGTGATACTTTTGAGATTGTTTTACCGTTGCATCCGCGTACGAAGAATATTTTGGAACGTGAAAATATTGAGCTTTCGTTTCAACCCATTCAACCTGTTGGTTACTTCGATATGATTGAGCTCTTAAAGAGCTGTAGTATGGTAGTTTCCGACAGTGGCGGGTTGCAGAAGGAGGCGTTCTTTTTTAAGAAACATTGTCTGGTAACACGCGATGAAACAGAATGGACAGAACTGGTTGACCTGAATTATAATATTATGGTGGGGGCCAGCCGCGAGAAAATAGAACAAAAAGTCTTTGAGATTACCAGTAGCAGCAGTGAGTTTAACGAGAAACCTTACGGGGATGGTAACGCTGCTGAGAAAATTGCCGCTTACTTAAAAGATAACCTGATTTAAAAGAAGAATTATGCAAACCATACACATGTGCGACCTCTACGGGCAGTACCTTACCATGAAGGATGAAATTGATGCTGCCATTCAGGGGGTAATAAAATCTACTCAGTTTATTAAGAGCGGGAAAGTGGTTGACTTTGAGCAAAAGCTTGAAGAATACTTAAAAACCAATGTGATTACCTGTGGCAATGGAACGGATGCCCTGCAAATGGCATTTATGGCGCTCGATCTCGCACCAGGAGATGAGGTAATTACTACTCCTTTTACTTTTATTGCTACAGTAGAAGCCGCGGTACTGATGGGTTTAAAACCTGTTTTTGTGGATGTTTGCCCCGAAACGTATAACATGGATGTTTCGAAACTGGAGGCTGCTGTTACACCGAAAACCCGTGTGATCCTGCCTATTCATCTGTTCGGACAGTGTGCCAATATGGAAGCGGTTATGTATATTGCCGGTAAGCACAATTTGTATGTAGTGGAAGATGCCTGCCAGGCCTTAGGAACCGACTATGTTTTCAAAGATGGAAGCAGACAGAGGGCCGGTACAATCGGGAATATAGGATGTAATTCGTTTTTCCCATCGAAAAACCTGGGTGCCTTTGGCGATGGCGGAGCCCTATATGCTGGAGATCAGGAGTTGGCTTCTGTTCTTCGTTCTATTGCCAATCACGGAATGAAAGCTAAATACCAGTACGAACGTATTGGGGTAAATTCGCGGCTCGACAGTATGCAGGCTGCCATATTGGAGGTGAAACTAAAATACTTTGATAAACACATTAGCGCACGTCAAAAAGCAGCAGCGTATTACGATGAGCATTTGGCAGAGCTTGATGGCATTTTGATTCCGGGGCGGACTAATTACAGTACACATTCTTTTCACCAATACACGCTAAGGGTGGAAAAACGTGATGAACTGCAGGCGTTTCTGAAATCAAGAGGAGTTCCGAGTATGGTGTATTACCCCGAAGTTTTACATTTACAGGAAGCTTATATGTTTTTAGGGTATAAAGAAGGCGATTTCCCGGTGAGTGAAAAGCTGGCCAAAACAGTTCTTTCTTTACCAATGCATACCGAGCTGGAGGAAGAGCAGTTGGCGTATATTGTAAAAGATATTAAGGAGTTTTATGATCGTTAACCGCAAAGACACAAAGACGATGAATTTCTTTGCGTCTTCGCGGTAAAATAAAAGAATATGGATATAAAGTATTATGCACATGAGACAGCCATAATTGATGATGGAGCCATAATTGGTGACGGAACAAAAATCTGGCATTTCTCGCATGTAATGGGAACTGCGGAAATTGGAGCTAACTGTGTTTTGGCGCAGAATGTGTTTGCCGGAACAAATGTGAAAGTTGGCAACAATGTTAAAATCCAGAACAATGTATCGCTTTATGAAGGCGTTATTTGCGAAGATGATGTATTTTTAGGTCCGTCAATGGTTTTTACCAATGTGATTAACCCACGCAGTGCGGTAGAACGCAAGAATGAATTTAAAACCACGCAGGTTAAGAGAGGGGCTTCAATTGGAGCGAATGCGACAATCGTTTGCGGAGTAACGCTGGGCGAATATTGTTTTGTTGGTGCGGGTGCTGTTGTAACCAAAGATGTAAAACCTTTTGCTTTAATGGTTGGGCTTCCTGCCCGGCAGAAGGGATGGGTTAGCCGAAGTGGTGCGATTTTAGGAAAAGATTTGGTTTGCCCGGAAACCGGAGAAAAGTATAAATTGACAGGTGAACATTTAGAACTAATCGATAATGACTTATAAAGAAAGCATTTTACAGAAAGCGAAAAACAAAGAACTCATTATTGGCGTAATTGGTTTAGGATATGTAGGCTTACCGCTTGCAGTAGGTTTTGCAGAAGCAGGTATTAAAGTAATTGGCTTTGATAAGAGCGGGAAAAAAGTAGAGAAGCTTAATCATGGAGAGAATTATATAAAGGATGTACGGGATGTAGCCTTGCAAGAAGTAGTAAAGAACGTAACTTTTCAGGCAACAAGCGATTTTTCTAAAATGGCTGAGTGTGATGCTTTGCTGATTTGTGTGCCGACTCCTTTAGACCGGTTTAAGAAACCTGATATGAGTTACATTGAATCGGCTTGCGAAGAGATTGGAAAACATATGAAACCAGGTACTTTTATTAGCCTGGAGAGTACCACTTATCCTACCACAACAGAAGATTTTATGTTGCCGATTATTGAACGCGAATCGGGCATGAAACATGGTAATGATTTTTGGCTGGCATACTCGCCAGAGCGTGTTGATCCCGGTAATAAGGATTATGTTACTAAAAATACACCAAAAGTATTAGGAGCGCTTACTCCTGATGGTTTGGAAGTTGGGCAGGCTGTTTATGCATTTGCCATAGATAATATTCACCCGGTTAGTTCACCCAGAGTTGCCGAGATGGTAAAAATTCTCGAAAACACTTATCGTCTGATTAATATTAGTCTGATTAACGAATTAGCACTTTTAGCTGGGAAGATGCAGATTGATATTTGGGAAGTGATTGATGCTGCAAAAACAAAACCTTTTGGATTTCAGGCGTTTTACCCTGGACCCGGTATCGGAGGACACTGTATCCCGCTGGATCCATTTTATTTGGAGCACATTGCCAAAAAATTTGATTTTGATTTGAGTATGATCCATACTGCGGGGCACATCAATATGCGAATGCCTCACTATATGTATATTAAGATTGCTACGGCCCTGAATCGTCAGAAAAAAGCGGTAAACGGAAGTAAAATATTATTTCTGGGCGTGGCTTATAAGCCAAATATTGATGATGAAAGAGAATCGCCTGCACTCGAAATTATTG
The DNA here is from genome assembly GCA_963677455.1 of uncultured Draconibacterium sp. Classification (GTDB taxonomy): domain Bacteria; phylum Bacteroidota; class Bacteroidia; order Bacteroidales; family Prolixibacteraceae; genus Draconibacterium. The sequence continues at coordinate 4,848,534 of OY781971.1, read as the reverse complement.
ATACTGTTGCCAAAAAAGGCGGGCTGGTTAGCTATCACGATCCATTTATCCCCGAGATCAGTACCGGAGGAGGCAATCAATTCAAATCGACTGAATTAAATGCTCAAGTCCTGGAAGAGGCAGATTGTGTGGTGATTACTACCAACCATTCCTTGTTCGATGCTGATTTTATCGAGAAACATTCGAAGCAGGTGGTTGATTTGCGGAATGTGATAAAAGAGGCGTCAGAAAAAGTTTATAAATTGTAGTTTAAAGTTTAATGTTTCCAGTTCAAAGTCTCCATACTTTGTACTTATATCTCAATACTTATTATGAAACGATTTGCATTAATAGGAGCTGCCGGTTACATCGCCGACCGCCATATGAAAGCCATTAAAGAAACCGGAAATCAATTAATCTGTGCAACCGACCGGTTTGATGTTATGGGAAGGATTGACAGTTATTTCCCCGATGCGGAATTTTTTCTTGAACATGAAAATTTTGACAAGTATATGGACGACCTTTCCATGCAGGGAAATCCTATCGATTTTGTAAGTATCTGTACGCCTAATTATATGCATCCTTCGCATATTCGTTTTGCTTTGCGTAACGGCGCAAATGCTATTTGTGAGAAACCATTGGTGATCTATCCTGAAGATATGCACATTATCAAAGATATTGAAGCTGAAACGGGAAAGCGCGTATTCACGGTGCTGCAATTGCGCTATCATCAAACAATACTCGATTTAAAGAAAAAGATTGATGAGGGAGAACCGGGGAAAATATATGATATTGACCTGAGTTACATTACCACCCGCGGAAACTGGTATTTTAAAAGCTGGAAAGGAGATATTAAAAAATCAGGCGGTGTGGCTACTAATATCGGGATACACTTTTTTGATATGCTGACCTGGATTTTTGGAGATGTAAAAGAGAATATTGTACATGCCTACGAAGCCAATAAAGCTGCGGGCTTTCTGCAGCTTGAGAAAGCAAGGGTAAGGTGGTTTCTTAGTCTTGATGCCGATGACTTACCCGAATATGCTACCAGCCGGGGTATGCGAACTTTTCGCTCTATAGCGGTAGATGGTGATGAAGTAGAATTTAGCGGTGGGTTTACCGATCTTCATACTGTTACCTACCAAAACATACTGAATGGAAATGGATTCGGAATTGATGATGCCCGCGAGAGTATTATTCTAACTGATGTTGTTCGAAATACAAAACCGATTGGCTTAAAAGGTGATTATCATCCGTTTTTGGTCTGAATCACTCATTGATTTCAGAAAGGTTCATAAATTCTAGAGCGAGTTCTTTTCTTGAAAAAGATTCGATGCTCTTTGGATAAGTATGCTGCTCATTCTTTTTGTAATATGAAAAAATACTTTGAATTGTCGTTTTCATTCCTTGGACATCATTAAATTCGTGACAGAAACCGGATTCCGTTTTTTTCAGTACCCTTGCATAATCTGCCTCAAGTGGTCCAATTGCAAGAATTGGACGTTTTAGAGCCATGTATTCAAACATTTTACCAGGAAGAATTCCATTTACATTAGGTGCATCGTTCAATGGTAATAGTAAAATATTTGAAGTACTAATTTTTAAAAGTCCTTCCCGGTGAGGAAGATGATTAACCAAAACGAGATTCTTTGTTAATCCTTCTGCATCAATCGAATTAGTGATTGATTCATGTGTTTGTCCAATTAGTTGAATTTTAAGTTCACTCGCAAAATCTTTATTTTCTTTTGCTAATTCTCCCAACGATTTCCATAGTGCCTTCGGATTTCTATCGATGTTAAAAGCGCCAAAGTGTGAAATCGTGAATGAATTATCTTTTATTGTTTCTGAAAAATTGAAATCCTGAGGATCAAAACCATTATAAATTATGTGGACTGTTTTACCAGCAATTTTTTCTATATCCTTTGCACATCCCGGACTAACTGTAACAATATGATCGGCTTTTTTCAATACTTTCTTTTCCAGTCTTTTGTGATTTTTGTCGGCCCATTTAGTAAGTTTCAGCTTGTCATAAAAGTCAATGTCTGTCCAGGGATCCCGAAAATCAGCAATCCATTTGACTTTTGAAAACCTTTTTTTCAAACCTAATGCAATGAGATGCATACTATGTGGTGGTCCTGTTGATACAATAAGATCTACAGGATTTTCTATCAAATATTTCGTTAGGTATTTTATTGATGGTCTAATCCAAAACATTCTTGGGTCAGGAATAAGGAAGTTACCTCTTATAAAAACGGATAACCTATTTTTCCAATCTCCGGAAGAGGCTTCCGAGATATGTCCTGCCTTCAACTTCTCTGAGTCCTTTTTCCCCGTTATTTTGCGATAAATATCATACGGTTCCCATATATTAGTTTTGAGTTCAATTGTGTCAGGATGTACCTCTGAAAGTAGACTGTCATCAATTATAAGTGGATCCGGATTCTCGGGTGTATAGATAATTGGTTGCCAGCCTTGTTCCGGTAGATACTTTGACATTTTTAGCCATCGCATAACGCCACCTCCTCCACTGGGAGGCCAGTAATATGTGATGATCAATACCTTTTTCATCGTTTTAATCTTGTATGTCCTGATTAATCTTTACTTTTTAGGGCAGGTATTTTCTTCGAATTCTTCAATACTTCAAATGTAATTGCTCCAATAACTGAAAGAAGAAAAACGATAAACATTATGGATGAAATTTTATTTGACTGGTAATAATAGTTGGGCTTAAAAATGAACTCAATTTCATGTGTTCCTCCCGGAACGATCATCCCTCTCAATATATAATTGGCGGTGAAATAACGAGCTTCCTTTCCGTCAATCAGAACTGTCCAGTCGGGGTAATACACTTCGGAAAACAGAACCAATCGATTCCCCGAAGTTACTGAGCGGTATTTAATATGATCCGGCTCCTCATAAATTAGCTCAATTTTATCGGAGGTTGTATGAGGTTTGAAATCACCTACAATATCCTTGTCATTTTCGTTAATTATGGCCTGATTCAGTTCAGAATCATTAAGATCCAATATTTCTTCATCTGCATTTTTAGCCCAGATAATTGTATCAGCAAACCATGCCGGGCCAACTACTCCGGGATTAACCTGGAGCCCGTTTTGAGTAATAATGTATTTTGCATTTAGCATGTTTAATACATTCTGGTTTCCTTTGCTTAAATGGTGTTCGATTATATCCTGGTACCTTCTTAGCTTAGCTGCGTGGTAACCTCCAATCGACCGGTGTGCATTGGATGTAAAGTTTTCCTGAAACGGGCTTTGCGTTAAATTGTAAACCCTGTAAAAACTATATTTGCCAAGAATATAACTTTGTATGTCTTCTTTTTCTGCTTCGGTTTTTGGCTGAAATTTCTGAATGGCTTCATCGATTTTAGATTTGAGCTCCGGATTTTCCTGAATTTCTCTTGCATAAATCTGCTTGTCGATGTCTGACAACTTATAATTCTGGGTTATTGAATTGGTTTTTGAAAAGTCGTCGCTATTTACGTAACGCTGAGCAATTGACCAAACATCAATAACAGATAGTACAGCTACAATAATAATTAACCCGGTTTGTTTTATTTTCTTCTTCTTAAACAGAATCAGGGAAAGAACGATTGCCGCAGAAAAAAACAGGGTACGTAAAAATTCTATTCTGAAAACATGTATCCTAAGCTCCTTCAAAGCATTTATTAATTGGTCAATTTGACTTGCATTGGTCTGTGTTCGCGCATTGTTAAACATGGCGAGTTCTGTTTCATTTATGAAATTATTAAACAGGTTGGGCAATGCTATGTTAATGAGCAGGAATAGCAGGAATCCTAGCCCGGAAACCAAATAAACAGGAAGTGGTTTTTTATTCCATTTTATCTTTGAATCCTGCGTTAGCAGTTCCGGGTTACGAATGATTTGAGAAAGCGTATAAAAGGCAAAAAACGTTATAAAGATTACCGCAACAGCAAGTATTGAAACCGGTGTTCTAAACTTATTGTATAAAGGGACATAATCGATGAAAAGGTTCGTGAATACCGAAAAGTGTTCGCCCCAGGATAAAAAGACAAAAAGAACAACTGCAATTAGAATCCCATTCTTAATTGGTCCCTTTATAAGAAACAGACCAATGATAAAAAGAGTGAAGATTGCAGCACCTGCAGTATTGGGCCCTCCACTAACAGGTTGCTGGTCGCCCCAGTATTGGTTCATATTTCCAATGGTTTCGCGAAAACGAGGATCAACTTGTTTTAACAATTCTCGGTCTTGTTTTACATATGCACTTGCTCCTCCTTTTGTATTCGGGGCAAATAACATCATGCTTTCTGCCCGACCGCTACTCCACATATTTATATAATCCCTGTCGAGACCTTTTGTGGTTTTTGCTGTCTCATCTTTTCCCAGCGTAAGCTCACTTTTCCCTCTAATAGTTTCTTTGTTGTATTTGTAGTAATTGTAGAGCTTGGCGTAGTTTGGTGCTATTCCAATTACGGCAGCCAGCAAAATAAAGGCGACAGCTTTTGAAAAATCAAGTAATTCTTTTCGTTTTAGGTGGTAGTAAAATTGAGCTAGCCCGATACATAGAAGGCCTAACATAAAATAATAGCTCATTTGAACATGGCCCATATTTATTTGCATCGCTAGAAAAAAGCTTGTAACTGCAAAGCCTATAATGTATTTTCGTTTAAAAACCAATAGAACTCCGCCAAGAACCGGAGCAATCAAAGCAATTGTCCTTACTTTCATAAAGTGCCCAGCGTCTATTAAAATGACGTTATAAGAGGTTAGCCCAAAACTAATTGCACCGGCCATTGCCAGCCACGGGTTTACATTTAGGGCAACTAATAAGATGTAAAAGCCAAGCATATACCAAATTAAGAAAGAAACTTCCAGAGGAATTCCTAGTTTTTGAGGAATACTCCAAATCTTTGAAAGATTCGTGGCTCCCTTGTATTTTGCCCCCAGAAACTCAGGCATTCCACTGAATACAGTGTTGTTCCATAAAGTTTCTTTGTCTTCGTATGTTCTGTATCTTATTTTTTCACTTACCAATCCACGACCATGAGCAATGTCATCCTGTCTCAGCGACTTCCCTTCCCAGGCAGGGTAGAAATAGGCGGATGAAACAACGATAAAAGCAAGGATGCTAATAATGTGCGGTAATACTTTTTTCAGAACTGGTTTCATTTTTCTATGTTTTGAGAATTTGCAATAATCTAATGCTTTTTCAGGTAATCTAATAAACTGTTTATACCTTGGCTAATGTTTGTTTGTATATTCAATCCTGCTTTTGTAATGGCAGAATTTTGAATGGTATATTTTGGTTTTGATTTGTGATCTGTTTTAAACTCTACTCCGTCAGAATTTACAATTGGAATTGCTGTATTATAGCGTTCATTATAAATCTTCCGAATCATAAGAGCAAGTTCCAGAATAGTGTAAGTTTGGCCGGAGGAAATATTAAACAGGTTGGATTTTAAGGTATTATTCTCGACAAGTACTTTAACCGCGCCTGCCACGTCACTAACATGTATAAAATCTCGTTGTGGTGATCCATCAGAAAGTAGTTTTATCTTTTTTTCTTCCCATGCTGTTCTGCATAAATCGTTTACCACAAGCCACCAGCAACTGTTTTGTTGAAATACCGGGGCTCCAAAGCTATTTGAAAGACGAACATTTATTGCATCGATTTCAGTGGTACTATTGTATAAATTAACTATCTGCTCCGATTGCAAATGAGTAAGTCCGTAACTATTGACAGGATTTGCAGGAAAGCTTTCGTCAATATTAACAGCCTGTATTCTTCCATAAACCTGTTGGGTGGAGAAGTAAATGAACTTTTTCAAGCCTTTATCTGCGAAATTCTTCAAAAGATTCCAGGTAGGTAGTACATTTACTTTTAGGGCAAGCTCCGGATCTTTTTCCGAATCGAAATGATTTAGTGATACTAAATGGATAATCGTGTCAAAAGTGTATTCTTCCAGTAGCCTGAAACAAGTTTCTTGGGTGATGTCTCCGCGAATAATCTTAATACCGGATGTTTCCCATTGTTGCATATCATCAAACCAATCCAGGCATAAAGCATATACGTTATGTCCTGATTTGTGCAATAACTCAGTGATATGAGATCCCAGGTAACCATTGGCTCCGGTAATTAAAATATTTTGCTTACCACTCATAGGTTATTTCATGTAATTCCTTTCTTTCAACTTCGTCAGGGTCATGTTCAATACTGGCGATATTGGTTACAAGGTTTAATCCGTCGCCCATTCCTTTAAAACCGAACCAGAGTCCGGGCTGAATGGTTAAACGGGAGTAATTATCTTTTGATAAAGTTGTTTCGAAGGTACGTTTGGTGTTAGCCGGGTCTATTACAACAAATTTTACAGCACCCACTGGTACAATAAGATTTAGCACCATTCTTTTATGGCATTTCCAGGCTTTTACTTCGTCTTTTATAACGGTTGAAAAATATGCCTCTCCAAAACCTGCGAAAGAAACTTCACTGCTTTTCATCCCGTGCAGAACGTCGCCTTTTTCGTGTTCAATCCGTTTTAAAGGAGTTAGTAAAACACCGTTTATTTTGTCCATGCCAGGTCTTTTTTTTTGGCTATTGAGCTGTATCGTTCTATTTGTTCGTTTGTATACGCTTTAATGTCAATATCTGAATCATTATAGAACTCGTAATACCACTTGCCTGTAAACTCAAGGCACTCGGCAGCATTTAAGGTAGCGGCCCATTTTAAATGGTATAAAGCCTTGTCACAATTCAGTTTTAACAAGCCGGCTTCGTGAAAAGCAGATATTTCGTTTACAGTGTATGCATCTGAGTTTTTTTCAAAATGCCAGTGTTTACTGAGCTCATGAAGTATCTCTTCAACCGTTAAAGAAATTTCTGAAGCGGGACCGAAATTGAAACTTTCTCCATTCTGATTTGCGCTGTGCCATAAATTTTCAGCAATACGAAGGTAGCCACTCAGGGGTTCCAAAACATGTTGCCAGGGGCGTGTAGCTCTGGGGCTCCTTATTTCAACCAATTGTTTGTTGCTCCATGCTTTCATGCAGTCCGGAACAATCCGATTGGCTGCCCAGTCTCCTCCTCCGATTACATTCCCTGCTCTTACCGATGAAATTCTGATGTTCGGTTTGTTTTTAATGAACGAGTGAAAGTAGGCGTGAATAATATTTTCTGCTGCTCCTTTTGAGGCGCTGTATATGTCTTTTCCTCCAAGATGATCCGTTTCTTTGTAACCCCAGACCCATTCTACATTTTCATAACACTTATCACTGGTTATTAGTATGGCTACACACTTATGATCGATACTTCTGAGAGCTTCCAAAACGTTTGCTGTACCCATTACGTTGGTTTGAAGCGTTTCCAGGGGATCGTCATATGATGCCTTGACTATTGGTTGTGCAGCCAGATGAAAAATGAAATCAGGTTTTTCGGTTTGAACAACTTTTGAAAGAGATGTAATATCTTTAATGTTTTCAAAATACTGCTTGATTTCATTTTCGAGCTTAAGTTCTTTGAACATCGACGGCTCGGTAGGAATATCTTTTGAATAACCCACTACTTTTACCCCAAGTTTTAGTAGCCAAACTGTTAGCCAACTGCCTTTAAAACCGGTATTACCAGTTACAAGGATTTTTTTCCCCTTGAAAACGCCTGAGAAACTAGTATCCGTTTTTACCATTTTATCCAAGGTGCTTTATTGGTTCTAATCAGGTTGTCAAGGTAATTACGTTCGCGAATGTTATCCATGGGTTGCCAAAAACCATTGTGTTTGAACGCTTTCAATTGTTTGTTTTTTACGATTTCCTGTAAGGGGCCAAATTCGAAATCACAGTCTTCATCTGTTGTCAGGTAATCAAGTACCTTTTTATCAAAAACAAAGAACCCTCCGTTAATATAGCCGGTATGCATTTGCGGTTTTTCGTCAAAAGTTGTTACACTTTCTTCTTCAATAACCATTTCCCCAAAACGAGATGGAGGATGAACAGCAGTAACGGTTCCAATAGCATTGTGAGAATGATGGAATTTTACCAATTCAGAAATGTCGATATCACTTACACCATCGCCATAAGTTAAATGAAAAGAGTCGGATTTAATATATTTTTCTAGTCGTTTAATCCGTCCGCCCTTTAATGTTTCCAGTCCGGTATCAACAAAGGTAATATCCCAGTTATTGTCTTCGGGTTTGTTGAAAAATACAGGTTGTATCTCAGGATTTAAATTCAGACTGAAATCGCTTTGAGATATCCTGAAGTTATAGAAATATTCTTTTATATACGAAGCTTTATAACCCAGGGCAAGTATAAAGCGGTTATAGCCAAAAGAGCTGTATGTCTTCATGATGTGCCACAAAATCGGCATATCGCCAATTTCTACCATTGGTTTGGGTTTTGTAACTGTTTCTTCACTCAGCCGCGACCCTTTTCCTCCGCATAATATAATTACATCCATTTTTGTTATAGTTTTGAATAGCCGTATTTATCGAGAAATGCCATTTTACCATTAAACATCCGAGTGGCTACTGATTTTATAAATCCAGAACCGTATGCACAAAATTGAATAAAACTTGTAACTATTGAAAGTGCTGCAATGTTAAATTTTTTTGTCTTTATTGCAGCATCAATAAATATCAACAAGTAGTGCAGTACCAAAGGTAATATAAAAGAAGGATGCACAAAAATTGCCATCAGAATTAGAAATACAAATCCAAGGGTGTAAACCGAAGGCAATAAAAATACGGGGCTAAAAGTTTCAGGGAACAACAAACTTATAGGATAACGGACAAAACCAAAGCTCGAAATTTGTCTGAAATATTTTTTGATTGATATTTTTCTTTTGTGATAGACAAAGGCATCGTGTATCAGATGTGCCGGATAGCCACTTTTTTGAATGTTAATGCTGAAGATAATATCCTCGCCTGGTTGAACAACAGTTGGGAACCCGCCGGTTGCTTTAAATATTTCACGGGCAATTCCCATGTTAAAGCTGCGGGGGTGGTATTTTCCAATTTTTTTCTTACCTCCGCGAATTCCTCCCGTTGTAAAAACAGAGGTCATGGAATAATTAATTGCTTTTTGCAAGTTGGAAAATGATTCGTGGTCTCTATCCGGCCCTCCCCAGGCTTTTATATTATTTTCCGCAATTTCTTTACTGACAATATTGAAGTAATTTTCAGGGATTATACAGTCGGAATCGAAGAACACAAAAAAATCGCCTTTTGCTACCGACATCCCATGATTTCTCCGGTAACTAACCGAAGTATTTTCTATGAAGAAATATTTAATGTCGAGTTTATCTTGGAAAGCAGCAATTATGTCTTTACTGCTATCTTCCTTTCCGTCTTCAATCAGAATAACCTCAAATTTTGAATACTTTTGAAGTACCAGACTTGAAAGGAATTCTTTCGTTTCTTGAGGGCATTTGTAAATTGGAGTTATTATGGAAAAAAACATATGTACAATAAATTACATCCGTCATTCTTTTGATTTCAACACCTGAACTGCTTTTTCTTTTTCGAAATACAGAAGATAAGTATCGGGATTTTTTAAATGAATAATTGTTCTAAATAGTTGTGGGTATTCTTTTATTACCGGATATAAATACCGGGGTGTTGATGAATAACCAAGTTGTTCTAAAACAACGTAATCCGCGTTTTTGTTAACCAAATCCTCAATAACTTCTTTTGTTTCTAATGAATACTTATATCTACTTACCTGGCATTCTGAATAGAAATGAAAAAGGCTCGGTTTTCTACATATAACTTTAGTTTTAGGCGGTAAATTTATTTTTACCGATTGTGCAATGCTAAAATAGTTCTTATAAGCAGGATGAAATTCTGATTTGTTCCTATTATGTAAGCTTTCTAATTCAGGGATACTAAAAAAGAGTAATAGAATTGTCGCTAAAATAAAAATAGCTGTATTTTTTTTCTGGTTTTTAATAATATACTGGTTTATAGTGGAAAATACTCCCCATAAAAATACAAAGTATACCAGTGGTATTAGAGGAATAAAATAGCGGTTGCCTCCTCCTCCCATGTTTATGATACTCAATAAGCCTCCGGCTGCTAAAAAGTACCCCAGGAAAAGAAATCTTCCTTTAGGCATTTTTACTAGCCCCCAAATAATAATTAGAAGAAACACGCCTCCAATAATCCAGTTTAAAGCAGACGAAGGTTGGTGCCAACCGTATTTGACATCCATAACCGGGAATAAAGAATCAGGAATGGATTTTGATATTAAGATTTTTAAATTATCTGCAATTCTATCAATAAAATCAGATAAAGAAATTAGTCCTTCTTCTGGTCGTTTATTGTTTACCATCATCATTTCCGAGAAGTATCTGCTACCTAACCCGAGTGATTTATTTCGAAGTTTCCAGGGAAGGCTCAGTATAAAGAAGGACCCGATTGTTAAGAGTAATTCTTTCCATTGTTTTTTAAAGAGGAAATAAAAAATAAAACCGCCGAACAAAGCATACCCAAAAGATCTGGTATGATAGGCATACGAAATACAGAATAACATGACATAAAAACCAGGTGTTTTTATTTTAACTTTATTTTCATCGTTTATCTTTATCAATAGCCAAATTGCTGAAACAGAAAAAAACAGATAAGTCATTTCGCTCATCATCATTGTTGCAAACTCTAATAGGTAGTAGTTTGTAACGCTAAAAATGCAAGTTAAAAGAGCAATCTCTTTATTATTCGTAATGCGTTTAATTATATCATACAAAAGAAAAATGCTAGCAACCAATAGTCCCCAATTAATCCATTTCAGGAAAACGATATTTTTTGATATAAACATGCCTAGGGTTAATATAATCGGATATCCGGGGGGAAATACTGCCGTTGGTAGGGAAGGAATACTTAATGGACTTGAATAACCATTGCCGGTAACTAACGATTTTGCACAAAAGAAGTAACTTAAATTATCTCCGTTTAAGTCAATTTTTTCATTAAAGATATAATTATAAGCAACTAGAGATGCAATGAAAATTAAGGTTAGGTATATTAGGTCTTTTTTCTTCATAGTTTTATTTTTTGAGATGAGTGGTAGTCATAGTATTGTTAGCTTGTTTTATTTAAGTTGATTCATTCTCCATGAGAGTGGATAACAAGATATATCTATTTATAGAGATTATTAATGTTTTTCAAAAAAAGGATTTAGTTTGAACACATATTAGCTGAATTAGAACAATATTACTTAAAATATCCAGTTCATACAAAAAATATTCTATGTTTGACTTGTGTATAAGTCTGGTATATATGTAGTTAAGGGGGTGTTTGATGTGTGTCCGAGTTCGTTAAAATTGCGGTAAAATGCTTCATGAGTTTATTATTCTTGTGTATTTGTTGAAATGACTTTTGTTATTAGAGGTTAGGTTTTATAAGTTGTTTTAATTGTACAGCAATTAATCCGATACAGAAAACAAGAATAGACATAAAAAAACATCCCAATCCAATTATATAAAAAATCAGCGGTTCTGAGAAAAAGGCTATAATGAGAGATATTGCAGAGGCAATAAATAGTAAGGAACTTAACAGGATGAATAGTTTAATCGGATTATAATAGAGTATCGCTTCTACAATGTACTGTAAAGTTCGTAATGTGTCCTTAAATAATTTCACTTTAGTTTCCCCAATTCTCTTTTCGTATGGGATAGGGATGTATTTAACATATTTCCCATTCATCATGAAAGCTAAGGTCAAAGATGTAGTGAAACTAAAAGTATTACAAAGAGTGTTTATAAAACGTAATGCCTCTTTTTTTGAAAAAACTCTCAACCCTGAATTAATGTCTTGAATCTTTCTGCCAGCCGTATATTCAACTACTTTTCTCAAAAGAAATCTATATCTCTTTTTTAGAAAAGATTCTCGGTAATGTTTGCCCTTTCTCGCTCCAACAATCATGTCAAAGCCTTTTTTGTATTCTTCTAAAAGAACTGGTATTTGATTTATAGGGTAAGTGCCGTCTGCGTCTGTTATTATGATCATATCATTCGCTGCTAACCGAATACCATCCTTTAAAGATCTGCCATACCCCATATTGTGAGGATGGTGAATTGTTTTTATCTCATATTTGTTTGCAATCTCAAAGGTATTATCACTAGAACAATCATCAACAACTATTATTTCGCTATTGCTATTCCCAATGTCATGTATAATGGTTAAACAGTCTTTTATTGTTTGCGATATAGCTTTTTCTTCGTTATAAGCAGGAATTATAATTGAGAACATAATATTGGAATTTACATTTTTTCAAACAACTTCTTATAGCTAACCTGCTCACCAATAATTTTTCCAAGATCGGCAATGGCAACGCGTTCCTGTTCCATTGTGTCGCGATAACGGATGGTAACGGTATTGTCTTCTGCGGTTTGATGATCTACTGTTACACAAAATGGTGTTCCAATTGCATCCTGGCGACGATAGCGTTTACCAATCGAGTCTTTTTCGTCGTACTGACAGTTAAAGTCAAACTTCAATTCGTCGATAATTTCACGGGCTTTTTCGGGCAGGCCATCTTTTTTTACCAAAGGCATTACAGCCAGTTTTATTGGAGCCAGTACCGGAGGTAATTTTAGTACTACACGTGTGTCTTTTTCAAGTTGCTCTTCGCAATATGAAGCTGAAATTACTTGCAGGAACATGCGGTCAACTCCTATTGAAGTTTCAACAACGTATGGGACATATGATTCGTTCAGTTCCGGGTCGAAATAGCGAATCTTTTTTCCCGAGAATTTTTCGTGTTGTGATAAATCGAAATCGGTACGTGAATGAATGCCTTCCACTTCTTTAAAGCCGAATGGGAATTTGTATTCTATATCAACAGCAGCGTTGGCATAGTGAGCTAGCTTTTCGTGTTCGTGGAAACGATAGTTATCATCGCCAAAACCAAGCGCACGGTGCCATTTCATTCGTGTTTCTTTCCATTTTGCGAACCAGTCGAGCTCTGAGCCGGGACGAACGAAGAATTGCATCTCCATTTGTTCGAACTCGCGCATACGGAAAATAAACTGGCGTGCTACAATTTCGTTACGGAAAGCTTTACCTATTTGTGCAATACCAAACGGAATTTTCATGCGGCCGGTTTTCTGCACATTCAGGTAGTTTACAAAAATTCCTTGTGCCGTTTCCGGGCGAAGGAAGATTTTTGAAGCACCATCAGCAGTCGAGCCCATTTCGGTAGCAAACATCAGGTTAAACTGGCGCACATCGGTCCAGTTTCTTGACCCAGAAATGGGGCAAACAATACCTTCGTCTTCGATGATTTGTTTCAATTCAGCCAGATCATTATCATTCAGTGCTTTTGCAAAACGGTTGTGCAGATTATTCCATTTTTCCTGGTTGGTCAGTACTCGCGGATTGGTTTCACGAAACTGTTTTTCGTCGAAAGCATCGCCAAAACGTTTTGCTGCTTTGGCCACTTCCTTGTTCATTTTTTCTTCGTACTTCGCCAATTGATCTTCGATAAGTACGTCGGCACGGTAGCGTTTTTTCGAGTCTTTGTTGTCGATTAACGGATCATTAAAAGCATCAACATGGCCTGAGGCTTTCCAGATTGTTGGATGCATAAAAATTGCCGAATCCAGACCTACTACATTTTCGTGAAGCAGTACCATGCTGTCCCACCAATATTTTTTGATGTTATTTTTTAGTTCAACTCCGTATTGACCGTAATCGTACACTGCTCCCAAACCGTCGTAAATCTCGCTCGATTGAAATACGTAACCATATTCTTTGCAGTGTGCAACCAGTTTCTTGAAAATATCTTCTTGTGCCATATTTAATTAGTATTCTGAATTGAAGCACAAATGTAAGCGAAAAATTTTATTTAGGGGAAGATGAATTGAGAGTTCGGGGAATAGTGTTTAAAGTTTAAAGAATTTAGGTGCAACCTAAAAGTTACGAGTAGTGAGTTGTGAGCCACGAGCTTTTGAATTGAAAATATATTATTGGATATTTAATCATTAAAGCATTCTTCAACTCAGTCCTTCAGCTCTTAGTCTACTTCTTCAAAATCAACATAGTCACCTTTGTCATCCGGGCGTTTTTTTCGATGTGGAGGTTCGCCCTCGATGGTAACCTCGCCCTCGGGTCTGCGTGGTGGTTGATTTGCCCGCTGCTGATCCTGCATTTTCTGCTGCATGTTTTTTATGCCCTTGTCGACCAGTAAAGGCAAGATATATCTGGTAATAAGTCGAATTCCAAAATATATAATGGCAATAATTAATAGTGTTCGCAGAAAACCTACAATATATAAAGTGATAAAAGCTGTCATTGCATTAAATTATTTTTCAATAGTAGAAAATAAAAAATTCACACCAATGGACAAATTTAGATATTTTGCCGATGTTGGTTTTAGTAAACTCGTAATATTGTTGGCAGACAAGTAATATTGAGCCCATCGGCCGGTATAACTAAGTCCGATTCCGGGTAGAATTTTATCAAAGTTTAACAAACTAATCGTGCCAACCATCTCAAATTTTTGGGAAAACTGCTGATGAATGAGGCCAGTAATGTATTGTTCTGAGCGGTCTTCGTAAAATTTTAGTTGACCGGATAATCCAACTTCGGTTTGTTTTGTGATTTGCTGTTTTAAGCTGAGGTTAATTTTTGTTGGAATTTCCTGTTTGATACGTTGGTTAAACGGTGTTGCTGAAATAATATAAGGAATAGAATCGGTTAATTCCTGCAAGGCAACTTTGGGCTCTTTGTAATTTAATGCGTCGGGGTTATTGGATTGATACAGGTCCTCTCGATCATATTGAATTGGCTCGACAAACTCCACATCATAATTGTTGTCTTTAAAATTAATATAACCAATATCTATAACTGAAGCAGAAATTTCAAACCCCTGTTCCGATCGGTAGTTAATGCCAACATCCAGAGCCGGGCTTAAATTTTTAAAATTGAAAATATAGTCAGTAGGACGAGGATTAGGTCTTATTTCTGTATAATTAACTTCTTCAATGTAATTGACATCAATTGGGCCCGATATGGTGTAGCTTCCAGTAGGCGTTAGCAGAAGTTGCTGAGCTACTTCGTTGGTTTGAAGCGAATAGTTTAAATCAGCAACATTGTAGTAAAAGTTGGCAGAAAGAAGTTTCGGGCGAATACCAATGGTTAATCCATCCCATATCTGGTTTGAATAACCCACTGCAAATTCGCGGTAATAAAAACTTTTAAAGTTTATCGGGCCAAAGTTTGCATCGTTTCCGTAATAATCAATTAAACCCCTGTCGATAAACTGAAGTACCTCGTGGTTGAAAACGGTTTCAGCAAAAACTTTCTCGCGGATGGAAAAGGAAAAATTATGTTGGTCTTGTCTTAAGCTCAAATAGATAAAGGGGAAGCTAACGGAACTAATGGCATCACCGGGTTTTCCGAGCTCGGTAAAAAACCGATTGAAGCTGTAACTAAAATTCTGATAGAATATGTAGTCCATCGAGAAATTTGATTTCCAGTCGAAATTAACACCTGAAATAAAAGGAAGACCGACGACAAGTTTCTCACTTTTGTTTTGGATAGCCGGGTTAAATTGCGATGATTGGCTCACATTGCTAAGAAACTGCAGGGGATTTCCATCCTGAGAGAATCCTTTTGAAAAAAAGACTGCAATTATAAATATGCTTGCTAATAACTTTGTCCCCGGCTTTTTCATCTTGATAAATATAAACGCAAAAT
This sequence comes from uncultured Draconibacterium sp., assembly GCA_963677455.1. Classification (GTDB taxonomy): domain Bacteria; phylum Bacteroidota; class Bacteroidia; order Bacteroidales; family Prolixibacteraceae; genus Draconibacterium. The sequence goes on along the minus strand of OY781971.1, from coordinate 4,832,867 downwards.
AAAGGTTTATATTGAATCGGCTGAAATGTAGCATAAAAAAAGGCAATCCGTCATTCGACGAAGTGCCTCCTTCATATTAAAATAGTTGATGTCTATCGTCCTGTAACATCACCACCGCTAGACTCGTCAATATCTTTCATTTTGGGATTCCCATGATATACAATATCGGCGCCGCTACTTGCATCAGCTTCAAGTTCTTCGGTAGCCGTTACACTAATATCTGAACCGCTACTTGCACGTACTTTGCAGTACTGCGACTCCAGGTCGGAGGCGTCAATATCGCTTCCGCTGCTGGCCTCTGCTTTAAGGTATTTTACTTCCCCGCTAATTTCGGCATCCGAACCGCTACTCGCATCAATAGAAAAGTGTTTGTAATGAACATTCAATTCTACATCGCTCCCACTGCTTGCCGAAACATCCAGTCTTTCACCTTTTAATGCGTTTTCCGACTCAACATCAGAACCAGACGACGCTTGAAGTTCTACTAATTCTTTAACAGTTACATAAGCTTTTCTTGACTTGTTTATCCCCCAGTTAAACCAGTTATTTTTCTTCATATAAATATGAAGGGTACCGTCCTTTACCTCTGTTTTAATGTCGTTAATGATATCATCGTCGGCAACAATTTTAACCGTTTCGTTTGATCCCATTGTTATGTAGAGATCAATGCCGGTAGAAACTTTAATGGCGTTAAAATTTTGTAAATCACGAGTTTGTGTTTCGTCGGAATTGCCGGCAACTGCCGATCCCGCTATTGCAATAAGCGCAAATAAAATAAATGTTTTAAGTGTCTTCATATCATCAAAATTGTTTTTTCGGTTGTAATAATGACGTAGGTTTAATTTAAAAGTTACAATTTGCTTACCTCTTTATCACATTTCCTCCCGAAGATTTACTAATGTCAGTTTTTGAAGGGGTTCCGTTGTAGAATATGTTTCCGCCACTGCTGGCGTTAGCCCTGAGTGTGCTTTCTGCCGATATCCAGAGATTGGCACCACTACTTACTTTTGCTTCCGCATTTTTCGATTTAAGATCTTCTGCTTTGATGTTTGAACCGGAGCTGGCGCGTCCTCTGAATTCGCTGGTAATACCGTCGAGTATGATGTTCGAGCCCGAAGATGATGAAGCTTCAATTTCTTCTGTTTGAACAGACAAGTGAATGTTGCAACCCGATGAGGCTGAAACATCAAAATTGTCGGACACCAATTCTGTTTCAGAATAAACATTGCAACCCGAACTTCCCTTTATTGAATTTATCTTTGGCGTGCTGACAAATACTTTGAAGGATTTAGCATTCTTCACATTTTTAGTTGAGCGAACAATTAATTCGCCACCAACCACTTCGGTTTCGATAACTTCAATAAGGTTCTCATCTGCCCGGATCGTCAGTTTTATATTTTCGTCTTGTGTAATGTAAAGATTAATGCCTCTGCTGGCTTTAATTTCATCAAAGGGTTCTATTTCTCTTGTCTCTTCAACAACATTTCCATTGCCTTTTATCGTAGGAGTAAAAATACAGGACGAGAAAAGTATGTGCAAACTAAGAATAGTAAGTACAAGGAATTTTTGTTTTGTGATGTTCATGACAATTTGTTTGGTTTAAATACCTGCAAGTTAGGTGAAATGGAGGGCGAATTGACAATAATTTCGTCGAACACAGGGTATTAGTCGGTAAACAGGATGGGAGAATAATATATTTTATCGGGTTACATAAGTGGCTGAGAGCACACAAATATTCAATGGCTTCGATTTTCCGGTAAACAATATCTGTAAACTCAATAAAAAAGCCGATCTGTTCAAGACCGGCTCCTTTTTGTTAAGCATTGTTATATTTAACCTTTTCGATCGCCTCTAAAGCTGCGGTCTCTGGAAGAATCGTTACGTCTTTCGTGCATCCTGTTTTTCATCGTATCGTATTTCAACAGTTGCTCGTCGCTAAGCATCGATCGGATATCTTGTTGTTGTTTGGCCATTATTTTCTGAATCTCTGTTTTTACTTCAGACATTTTGTCGATATTCTTATAAATGGCTTTCATGTCGGCTTTTTCGGCAGTTGTCAGCGTTTGTTGACGAGCCTCCAGCTCGCGAAGTTCGTTGCGTAGCGGTTTTACTTTTTTACCCGATTCTAGACGAAGCGCTTTAATTTGTTCTTGTTGTTCTTCGGTGAAGAAATTGTCCATGCGTTCTGCAAACTGCTTGTGCCTTTTCATCATTTCGCCGCTGGGTCTCATCTCTCTTTTGGCTCTCTCGGGTGCTTGTGCAAATGCCATTGAAGTTGTGGCAATTACCACCATCATTACGAATGCTAATTTTTTGATTCTCATAGCTTAAAATTTAAATGTTTCCAAAATCTGAATTTTTTGACATGGTTTTTGATAAATGGTTTAATGCAAATCAAATTTCAGGGACTATATAAAAAATATAAAAAGAAGGCAACTCATTGAACAACATTAGCTTCTATTGCTTTTATAGAATTGTGCCGTGTGGGCCATTTAATATAAATTAACGTAATGAATGCCAATATACATTGACTAATATCAGGTAAGATTTCTTACTTTTGGCAGTTCAAAAGCTGAATTGTTAAGTCAGTAATTCAGAAAAGGAGAAAAAATGATGAAGAAAAAAATTTGGATTGGAATAGCGATTTTTACCGTGTTGAGTGTAACCCTTGTTAGTTTTACACGCGACCAGAAAAATTTTGAAATCGCAAAGAACCTGGATATTTACCATACTCTTTTCAGGGAATTGAACATGTTCTATGTGGATGAGATTAACCCTAACGAGTTGGTGAAAACCAGTATCGATGATATGTTGCAGTCGCTTGATCCGTACACGAATTATATTTCGGAAGATCAGATTGAAGATTTTCGGTTTATGACAACCGGAGAGTATGCCGGAATTGGCGCACTGATTAGTAAACACGGAGACGAAATTATTATTGCTGAACCTTATGAAGGTTTCCCTGCTCAGAAATCCGGAATAAAAGCCGGCGATGTAATTCTGGAAGTTGCAGGAAAAGATACAAAAACGATGAGTACCGAAGATGTTAGTAGCCTGTTAAAAGGTCCTGCCAACAAGCCGGTAACCATTAAAATTCAGCGCACAGGAGAGAAAAAACCATTGACATTTGACGTGGTTCGTGAGAAAGTTTCGATCGATGCCGTTCCGTATTATGGAATGCTTGACAACAACACAGCGTATATCCGTTTGTCGAGTTTTACAGCGAACTGTGGTGAAGATGTGAAGAAAGCTTTCCTTGAATTGAAAAAGAATAATCCTGATGGTTTGATTCTTGACTTGCGAGGTAATCCCGGAGGTTTATTGATGGAAGCCGTAAAAATCGTCAACTTTTTTGTGCCTAAAGGAGAAGAGATTGTAAGTACCAAAGGCAAGGTAAAACAATGGGATAAAACCTACACCGCAACAGCTGAACCTATCGATACTACTATCAAACTTGCAGTTTTGGTAAACCGTGGTTCTGCTTCTGCTTCTGAGATTGTTTCGGGAGCTATTCAGGATCTCGATCGTGGTATCGTTGTTGGTGCACGTACCTTTGGTAAAGGCCTTGTTCAAACAACACGCGATTTAAGCTACAATACAAAATTGAAAGTTACTACAGCTAAATATTACATTCCTAGTGGAAGATGTATCCAGATGTTGGATTATTCGCACCGAAACGAAGATGGCAGTGTTGGAAATGTTCCTGATTCGCTGATCTCGGAGTTCACTACCAAAAAAGGACGTAAAGTGTACGATGGTGGTGGTGTTGTTCCGGATTTGAAAATTGATGGTGAAACTATGAGTACTTTGGCTATAGAGTTGATAACACAGTTCAAAATTTTTGATTTTGCTACAAAATATGCCAACGAGAATGAATCAATTGCTCAGCCCGAAGAATTTTCTATTACTGATGATATTTACAAGCAATTTGGCGATTACGTAAAAGCTTCAGATTTCCATTATGATTCTCAATCAAAAGACGAATTTGAGGCGCTAATGAAAATCGCAAAACAAGAGAAATATTACGGATTGGCAGAGGATGAGTTTGAGGCTTTGAAAGTGAAACTGGAACCCAATTTGGACAAAGATTTAAAAGGATTCCGCGATGAGATAAGTGATTTGTTGGAAGATGAAATTGTAACAAGATATTATTATCAGAAAGGCGCAATTCGTGCTGCAATTCAAGATGATGAGGGTGTTGAAAAAACCATCGAGGCTTTGCATTCAGAAACTGCGTATGCAGCATACTTTCAGCCGGGGTTGATTATTTCGATGAATTAAAGACATATATATAATGCAAAAGGAGGCCAACAGCCTCCTTTTTTATGTACTTTATTTCAACTTATTTCTAAGGCATGTGTTTGTTTTATAAACACTTTAAACCAGTAATTCAGTATCACCTAAATTTTGTATTTTGTTAAGGGATAAAGGCCTGATTGAGTCTGTGTAAAACCCATAATCTAATTTGTATGAAACACTTAAAGCGTTTTGTTCTTCCGATCCTCGTATTGCTTATTTCTGTTTTTCTGAAATATTTTCTTGAGAAATATAAGTTTGTAAGCGAAGAGTCGTCTCTTGTTATTGATAAAATAGGAGAGATATTGTTGATAATAAGTATTGCCTGGCTGCTGATTGCCTCACTACGCACCATAAAGAGGATGTTACTCGATAACTTTGACACGACACAGGAAAACAACCTCCGTTCGCGGAAATTCCATACCCAGTTTAATATTTTGGAAAGTGTTTTTGTTGTAATGATCGTAATAATTGCAATTGGCGCTGTTTTAATGTTGTTCGAAGAAGTGCGCAAATTTGGAATTAGCCTGTTTGCTTCGGCTGGTGTGGCCGGAATTATTATTGGTTTTGCAGCTCAAAAGTTTATAGGGGCAGTAATTGCCGGATTGCAAATTGCCATTACTCAGCCCATTCGGCTCGATGATGTTGTGGTTATTGAAGGAGAGTGGGGAAGAATTGAAGAAATTACACTCACTTATGTTGTGGTGAAAATATGGGATTTGCGTCGTTTGGTAGTTCCTTCAACTTATTTCTTCGAAAAACCTTTTCAGAACTGGACCCGTACCTCTGCCGATATTTTAGGAACAGTTTTTATTTATACAGATTACCATGTTTCTTTTGATGCAATGCGTGAAGAACTTACCCGAGTGCTTGAATCTACGCCTTTGTGGGACAAGAAAGTGAATGTTCTTCAGGTGACCGATGCCAAACAAAATGGCGTGGAAGTGCGTGCACTGATGAGTGCCAAAGATTCACCAACTGCTTGGGATTTGCGTGTTCATGTGCGTGAAAAGTTGATTGAGTTCTTGCAGAAAAATTATCCTGAAAGTTTACCGAAAACGCGTATTTTGGTGAAGGGTGATGGACAATCGACTGATGAAGTAATACAGGAAATATCAAAAGGATAAAAATGAAGATTTATTTTGCAGGCTCCATTCGTGGAGGCCGGGAAGATGCCGAATTGTACTTTCAAATTATTGATTATCTCAAAAATTTTGGTGAAGTGCTTACCGAACATGTTGGAGACGTGTTGCTATCGGAAATGGGAGACGATGGCATTACGGATACTTTTATTCACGACCGCGACCTTGAATGGTTAAAAACAGCAGATGTGCTGATTGCTGAAGTTACAACAGTTTCTATGGGAGTTGGATACGAAATTGGCCGCGCTGTTGAAGCCGGAAAACCGGTGCTTTGTCTTTTCCGGCCAGATTCGGGTAAAAACTTATCTGCAATGATTGCGGGTTGTTCCAGTCTTAAACTGTTGAATTATGAAAGTTTGGAAGAAGCCAAACAGGGAATAGCCGAATTTATGGGGAGGCTGTAATTTTAACAGTCGGTATTACAGTTGGATTCTATTTGTTGTTGTTCAATTTGAAAAGTGGTGTGCCCAATTCCAAACCGGTGTTCCAGTTCTTTTTGCAAGCGAGCTAAAAACGCATCGTCGTTTCCTTCCGGCATAATAAGGTGAACGGTCAATGCGACTTTTGTAGTGCTCATAGCCCAAATGTGAAGATCATGAACGTTGGCTACACCTTCTTGTTTCTCCAAAAATTTACGTACTTCTTCCAAATTAATATGATTGGGAACAGCATCAAGGGCTAGTTTCAACGAGTCGGTAAATAAACTCCAGGTGCCCCATAAAACCACAGTTATAATCAAAAAACTGGTTAGTGGGTCGATCCAGAGTGCACCCGTGTAGTTAATGAGTAATCCGGCAATAACAACTCCCAGTGAAACGCCTGCATCGGCTGCCATGTGCAGAAAGGCACCTTTAATATTTAGGTCTTCCTTTTGCCCTTTCATAAAAAGCAGCGCTGTTATGGTGTTGATAACCACGCCTATTCCTGCAACAACCATTACCTGTGTACCAGCCACTGGTTCCGGATTTCTGATTTTTCCAATGGCGTCCCAGGCAATAAACCCAACTGCACCAAATAACAATAAAGCATTCAGAATGGAGACAAGAATTGTTGTTTTTCGCAGTCCGTAGGTGTATTTCCCGGTGGGTTTTATGGTTGCCAGCCAGGCAGCTGTCCATGCAAATACAAGGCTCAGCACATCGCTGGCATTGTGGCCGGCATCGGCAAGTAATGCCGATGAATTAGCCAGCAAGCCATAAATCACCTCAATGGCTACAAAAATTACATTCAGGCCAATCCCAATAGCAAAAGCTTTTCCGTGGTTATTGCCCGTTTCGTGATGGTGATGATGTGAGTGCGAATGTGCCATTTTTCAACTATAAAAATATACTTATAAAGTTAACTGTAAATTAGCAAGCGTGCATTTGTTACACTTAATTCACGCTCCATTTCCAATAATTTTTCTACACTCTCGTAATAAACCGTTAATTCGAATAAATATTCTGTTAGCGAAATTGCCCCTTTATCCAACGCTTTTTGCAACAATTCGAGATCGCTTTGCAACGATAATTGTTCGCGAAATTTGGCAATGTTTTGCTGCATAGCCACTGTTTTCGTATGTAGTATTTGCATTTCGCTGTAAAAACGAAGCTTTTCGTCCGTTTCTCTGTGCTGAGCTGCATCGCTTTTTAAGCGGGTATATTTTATGGTGTTCTTATTCTCAAATAACGGTATTGAAATCCCAACAGAAATGCCCTGAAAATGTTCGCCAACTACTTTTTCGCTCATATAACCTGCATTCAGTTTTGGCAGACTCTGTGCTTTTTGTAGTTGAGTGTTTTTATCAGAAATGGCAATTTCCTGTTCTAACCACGCAAGCACCGGATTGTTAGCAGCGGCTTGTGCTGCCCACTGTTCAAAATCATTAGCGATTGGGACAGCCTGAAAAGTTGTATTTTTAAAATCAACGGCCTTACCACCGTTTAGAGTTGCCAACTGTTGTAAAAGCGTTTGCCTTTGAATTTCAATATGTCGTAGTTCTGCCTCCGTATTTAAAAGTGTAATCTTTGCTTTATTCTGATCCAGAATATTGCCTTCTCCTGCGTTGAGTTTTGTTTCAACCGACTTTGCAATCTCACTGGCATTTTCCTGTCGCTTTTGGTATTCTTCCCTAAGTGCATTCTGATAGGTGAGTTCTGCACAAATCAGCCGCACCTGTAGAAAGATATCCATTTTCTGCTTTTTGTATTCCAGTTCGACCTGCTCATTTTTCATATCAGCAATCTGATTGCGATATGCATAAGCCGATGGAAAATCAAACGACTGTTGAACGCTGAAATCTTTACGGTTGCCAATTGCCGACGGATCGCCCCATAAATAATGAAATTCTACCTCCGGATTTTGAAGCTGAATACTTGTTTTGTTTCCCATTTTTTCCGCTTCCACCGTTTTTTTGAGTGCTGAAAGTGTGATGTTGTTATTCTCTATCTCTTTCAGTAAGGCATCGATGCTATTTTGTGCCGGCGCAAACTGGCTAAGAGCGAGAATTGTCACAATAGTGAATATTACATGTTTCATTTCGAGTCTTTTTTAATGTTTCCGTTCTTGCTAAGCGCATAGTAAACAACAGGCACCACATAAATATTTAGAATGGTTGATGTGAGCAAGCCACCTAAAATTACCTGTGCCATTGGGCTTTGTATTTCGTTGCCCGGAAGATCGCCTTTTGTCGCCAGCGGAATTAGCGCCAGAGCAGCTGTTAATGCGGTCATCAGAATTGGCAACAGGCGGTCTTTTGAACCATGTACAAGGGTTTCGTACAATTTTTCGCCTTGTTGTTCGAGATTTTGGTAACGCGAAACCAACAGAATTCCGTTTCGGGTGGCAATACCAAAAAGTGTGATAAAACCAATAATGGCCGGAATACTCAGCATCCCTGATGTTAGCATAATCGCAAAAATACCCCCGATCAATGCCAGTGGTAAATTCAGCAATATAATTCCTGCCAGTTTAAAGTTTTTGAACTCCTGGAATAAAAGCAGGAAGATTACAAAAAGTGCAGCAATTGATGTAAGCAACAACATGCGGGAAGCTTTTTCTTCGCTTTCGAATTGTCCGCCGTATTCAACCCGGTATCCTTCTGGAAGATCAATATTTTCGTTTACACTTTGTTTGATCTCTTCCACCACGCTGTGCAAATCGCGACCGGCAACATTGGCAGAAATCACGAGTTTACGTTTTACATTTTCGCGACTAATTGAATTCGGACCACTTGCCGAAACAACTTCTGCAACTTCGTTTAGTGGTATTTTTTTCCCGTTGTAGGTATCAATCAATGCATTTTTAATGCCTTCCAACTTATCGGTGTAATCGGTTTTGTAACGTAGTAACAAATCATACGTTTGTTGACCTTCGTAGATGTCAGCCATTTTTTCACCGCCAAGTGCGATATCTACAAACTCGTTGAATTCGTGTAATGGAATGCCATAAAAGGCCAACATATCACGATTAGGCCTGATCTGTATCTGCGGAATTTCAACTTGCTGTTCAACGTTTACGTCTACCAAACCGTCGATATCCACAATATTTGATTTAATCTCATTGCCCATTTGGAACATTCGGTTTAAATCGGAGCCAAACAGTTTAATGGCAATGTTGGCGCGGGTTCCCGAAAGCATATGATCGATGCGGTGTCCCAATGGCTGACCAACTGTAAATGCGATTCCGGGAATTCCCGAAAGTTTGCTTCGCACATCTTGCAAGAATGTCTCCAGTTCTCGATCGTTTAGTGTAAAATTCACATCAATTTCTGCACTATTGGTACTTTGCGAGTGGGTGTCCAGTTCTCCACGACCTGTGCGCCGGGCAGTGCTGTTAACTTCCGGAATAGAAAGCATCTCGGTTTCTACCAGTTTCCCCAGTTTATCACTCTCGTGCAACGATGTTCCAGGTTGTGTAATTACCGAAAGTGTTAACGCTCCTTCATTAAACTCAGGCAGGAAACTACGTCCGAAACCCGAGAAGATAAACAGCGAAACCACAAATAATCCCAGTATTGGGAATATCACCGCTTTTTTATGGTTCAGCACCCAAATAAGCGAACGTTCGTAACCTTCAGAAAGATTTCGTGCCAGCCAGCTTTCTTTTGATTTTCGCGATAAATATTTGTCGCTCGACAACATCATTTTCGAAAGAAGCGGAGTTAACGTCATGGCAACGATCAGCGACATAAACAAGGAAACGATGTATGCAATACCGAGTGGTTTTAGCATGCGGCCTTCCATTCCGGAAAGGAAGAACAGCGGCATAAAAGCGACGATAATAATCAGCGTTGCATTTAAAATGGAAGCCCGAATTTCTTTTGAGGCCTCATAAACCACTGCGAAAGAACTTTGTCGTTCTTCTTTTGGTAACTGAAAATTTTGCCGGAGACGTTTGTAAACATTCTCCACATCGATAATAGCATCATCGACCAGCGAGCCGATGGCGATTGTCATTCCACCCAAACTCATGGTATTGATGTTGAGACCAAACAAGTTCAGTACAATTACCGATCCCAACAAGGAGAGCGGAATAGCAAGCAAGGAAATGACTGTTGTTCTGAAACTTTCTAAAAATAAGAACAGGATTACTATAACCAGTACTGCACCTTCCAAAAGCGCTCGTTGTACGTTGTTAACCGAGGTTTCGATAAAATCAGCCTGACGGAAAATCTTGGTGTCAATAGTAACATCGGGAGGCAATGTCGCCTTCATCGCTTCCAGTTTTTGCTCGATGTTTTCGGTAACCTCCAGCGTATTGGTTTTAGGCTGTTTCGAAACTGAAATAATAATCGATTTTTTAGCATTGTGAGATGCGTACCCCATTTTTACGGCACTGCCAATTTTTACTTCGGCAACATCGTTTACGCGAACAGGTTTACCATTCTTAGTTTTTACAAACGTGTTTCCCAGTTCAGCAGGATTTGAGGTTCGGGCCACACCGCGCACCACATATTCGTTACCATGTTCGCGCACGATTTTACCCGTCGAGTTTTGGCTCATTTCGCGGCAGGCATCGGTCAGCTCGTTGATAGAGACACCGTAAAAATTCATTTTTAGCGGATCGGCCAGCACCTGGTACTGTTTGTAGTCGCCACCAATAATGGTAACCTGCGAAACACCACCTGTAGCCAGAATAACCGGCTGGATGTCCCATTCGGCAATTGAACGCAAAGTCATCAGGTCAGTTGTGTCGGCTTGCAGGCCCATAAAAAATATTTCGCCCATTACACTCGACTGTGGCGCAAGTATTGGTTCTGACACATTGTCCGGCATTGCTTCCTGCACGGTAATCAGTTTTTCACTTACCACCTGACGTGCTTTGTAAACGTCGGTGCCCCAATCGAAATCAACCCAAACGAATGAAAAACCAAGCCCGGATGTTGAGCGTACCCGTCGTACACCCATCGCGCCATTTACAGCCGTTTCGATGGGGTAGGTGACCAGGCGCTCCACCTCCTCGGGAGCCATGCCGTGGGCATCGGTCATTACAATTACGGTAGGCGCTGTAAGGTCGGGAAACACGTCAATATCCATGTTCTTTGCCGTGTATATTCCAAACACCACCAGCACCACCGAGCACAAAATAATAAGGTACTTATTGTTCAGTGAGAACTTTATAATGTTGTTAATCATAGTGTCTGTCTTTTAGTGAACATGTCCGGCATGCGGATCCAAAGCTCCGGTTGATTTTGCCAGTTTTACCTGCATCGCACCTAGTGTTACAATTCGCTCGTCGGCATTTAAACCGGAAACTACCTCGGTTTGTAAACCATCCGTTCCACCGGTTTTAACCTCGCGTTTTTCGAACATTTCGGGTGTTTGCTGAACGAAAACATAGTATATTCCCTGTTCTTCCAGCAGCGCACTGTTCGGTACGGTAATCGCTTTAGAGTTGGTCATTGTTTTCAGAAATACTTCAACAAAAGTGCCCGGAGCAAAACCTGCGTGATTTCCAATTTCAAGACTCACCGGAAACAGGTACGAATCATCGCTTGCTGACTTTCCATACGAGAGGATTTTTCCATTCAGCTCTTCCAGAGTAAATGTAAGGTTGTTGTGCATGGTGGTGATATTGGCCGTTGTTATCGATGGCAACAACGAAAGGTATTTCTGCTGAACCTGCGCGGTTAGCAGCAATTTGTTGTTTTGCGTGATGCTCACCAGGGGCTGACCGGCGGCAACATATTGTCCGTTGCTTACAAAAATCTGTTTCACAAAACCACTCATTTTACTTTTCACCATTTGGCCTGATGCATTGAAGTTTTTGGATAGATTTTCGTAAACAGCTTTGCTGGTTTCGTAGGCATTTTTTGCGTTCAACAGTTCCTGCTCTGAAACCAGCCGGTCTTTAACCAGTTCTGATTTTCGCTCGTAATTCGCCTTGCTGGTTTCGTAATTGCTTTTTGCTTCTGCCAACTGAACACCAAAATTGTTTTCAGCCATCTCGCTCGAAGAAATCGTAAAAAGTTTCTCGCCGGTGGCTACTTGTTTGCCTTCAACCAAACTATTGTTCGAGAAAATTACCAGACCCGATGCTTTTGCAGCAATGATCTCTTCTTCGCCGCGGGCAGGTTCAATTTTTGCCACGGTTTTAATGGCAGGGCCAAATTCATGTTCCTGTGGCAAAGCCGTTGCAAAATCAATCTTCCACGATTGTTTTTTTGTGAAGACCGTAGCATTTACGGCTGATCGCTCATCACCGTGGTCATGATGGCTGTGGAGTTCTTCGTCGTTGGCAAAAACGTCCACATCGGGAATAACAAGTTCAAACTGTTGACCTTCAGTTTCGATATCAAAATACAATTTTCCTTCACCTGCCGTTGTTGGCTCCAATACAAAATTGTAAATCCCTTTTCGAAGCGGTTCGTTCAGCGTTTTGCTTAGCGTTTTACCATTCACAATAAGTTTTGCGGATATTTTCGCCGTTTCTTCCAACGGTTTGAAATCTTTGAGAGAAGTGAAATGTGCCAGTACATTAGCGTGTTCGCCAATTACCATAGCGTCAGCTTCAGCAAACAATTCAAAATTGGTGCTGTATGTGGTATACTGAATTTTCTCGTGTTCGTGTTCGTGATCTGCTTCTTCCGCATGCATTTCATGGTCGTGATCGTCTGCTTTGTTATGATCGCAGGAAGAATTTTGGTGACATGAAAATAAAAGAAAGGCGATTGTTGCCACCCATAAAAATTTCAATTTCATTTTTAATGCGATTTAATTTTCCAAATAATAAACATGGTTTTGATTCAATAGAATCTGAATAGTGTTGGGGGAGGAAAATTAAACTGCAGGAGGAGCACGAAGCCCTTTTGTGGACGTGAAAATATTTGAGGGAAGGGGGATTGTCCCTTCGATATGATAACGCCAATCGGCAATTTTAGTGTTTGTCTGAGAAACGAGAGATTTGTAAACTATTAGGCTGTAGTCTCTGAGTAAACACGAGATTCTGGCTGCTGGTTGCGCCTTTATCTGTTTGCCGGGGATAACAAGCAAATGATGTAAGGTACAGTCGCTCGCTTCGTCTTCAGAATGATCGTGATGATGACAAGTTGTTATGTTGTCCTCAATTTCGTGTTGATGACTGTGTTCATGATGACAGTCAGAGATTCCGAAAAAGGGTTGTCCTTCGTGCTGATGATGGGGTACTAAGGCATGCGCCAGAATAATTGATCCGGCCAGCAATAAAAAAAGATTTTTAATATGTTTTGTCGTCTTTCTCAAAAGAGTTCTTTTTGTTTCCACCCCTGTATCAGCAAAAATAGAAAAAAGTTGCTAAGCAAAAGGCTTAACAAATAAGTATCTTAATGCAGAATAAAAAGAAACCCGGTTGATTTAATGTAACTAAATGGCCGGGTTTTCTTTTCAATCCCTCAATTAAGTGCTACTTCTCTTCGTCTTTTTTCCGGTCGTAATGGCAGCAGCCCGGAAGTTCTTTGTAAACTTCGTTTGTGGCTTTAAAGTGAGGAGTATCGTGTCCTGCTTTTGCAATCGCTTTTTCAATTTTTTCCGTGTTTGCTTTGGCATCATCAAAAGTTACTTCCAGTATTTTGGTTTCTTTATTCCAGTTGGCTTTTGATACACCTTCAACACTTGATGCTGCTTTTTCGATGCGTTTTTCACACATTCCACAATTTCCATACACTTTAATTTTTTCCGTTTTATTCGCTGCAAAAACGGTAAATGTACCCATCATAAAAAGGGCCGCTAGACTTAAAATTTTTGTTTTCATATTAATGAAATTTAAATGGTTAATATCTTCTGTTACTATTAATATCGTAGAATTACTATTTGGATGTTATTTTTTGTTGTCGGGGCATTCTTCCAAATCAATTATCTGGCATTTGTGACCGGTTCCTTTGGCATCGTCACTGTCGAAAGAGCACGAATGTACTTCGAATTTTGCGTTCTTATCGAACAACATTTTTATTCCCAGTGCCAGCATAACAATAGCTACCAGAATTACAGTTACAATGAGTGTCTTTATAATCATGATTTTAATCTTTTAATGTATTCATAATCAATCGTGCAAAAGTTATTCTACGATCAGGAATGATTACTTCAATGTTTCGCGGGTTTCCCCGCAACTCAGCATCATATCTCCGAAATAAGGATTCCGGATCTCTTTTTCAGCGCTAAACCAATACGCACCCTGGTCGCTGTTGGCCATCGGGCAGTATTGGTAGTAGGTAGTGTCGTTATCAAGCCCGAACATTTTCAGGCTCTTGTAGAATGCGAGGTTAAATGCGGCGTATTCCAGTCTTTGCTCATCAATGATTGTGCTGTTACCAATTTTTTGTAATGATGGTTTAAGGATATTTAGCTGATCCATCCACGCCATATGCGTATCGCCTTTCAACAATTCCATTTTTATGGCAGCAAGAGCTTTATTGGTGTTCTTTGCTTCTGCACTTACTTTGATTGCATCCGATTCTATAAAAGCCTCGTTCATTTTTAGGTAAGCTTTATAAAATGTGGTGAGCTGTTTTACGAATTCCGGATCAACTTCTACTGCTTCAATCGTCACATTTTGCTCATCATTTGCCATGTCCATTTCTCCGTGGTTGTGGCCTGTCGAAACTTTGCTGCCTTCGGGGCTCATCATGCTTGGTTTCCCGGCCAGCTGTGCTGCTGCATCAATACTAAATGTGCCGTTAACAGCAATTTCTTCGCCTTTTTGAAGACCATCTTCAATTACGTAACTTTCGCCAAGGGCAGGGCCAAGATCCACCTCGCGCATGTTAAAATATAGGCCCTGGTCGGTTGCCGATTTTACATATACCACCGAGCGTTTTCCTGTCCACATAACAGCTGTTTTCGGAACCACTACGGCATCGGTTTGCGGCAGTTTGGCCTCTATCTTTCCGGATACAAACATTTCAGGTTTCAGTTTTAAGCCCTTGTTGGATTGAACAACGCGTGCTTTGGCAACTCTTGTTTTCGGATTGATAACCGGATCGAGGTAATCGATGGTTCCCTTGAACGACTGGCCCGGAAGCGACTCGATAGTATAGGATACTTTATCGCCTTTGTTAATCCACGGCAAATCCGATTCATACACATCGAACAGTACCCAAACGCGTGAAAAATCGGCTACTTCGTAAATAGCTTCTCCGCGGCGCACATAATCGCCGGTATTCACTTTTTTCTGGGTGACATAACCCGAAACTTCTGCCAACACATCGAATATTTCCAGTGTTTTCCCTGAAGCCAGAATCTGATTGATCTGATCGTCGGTCAGCTTCCAGTTTTTAAGCTTTTCTTTGGCTGCTGCAAAAAGTTGTGGTTGCGAATCTTTTATTTTTTGTGCTTCAAACAACTCTTCTTGTGCCGTTACTAAATCGGGTGAATACACCGAAGCGATTACCTGTCCCTTATTTACATAGTTGCCCGTAAAATTCACCTTTAAATCTTCAATTCGGCCGGGAATATGCGACGATTGCGAAAAAATCAGACGCTCATCTTCCTGAACTTTCCCGTTGAGCCGTACAACTTTAAGCAGTTCTGATGAGCCAACAACCGCCGTTTGAATATTGGCCAGTTGCATAGCAGTGGCTGACATACTCACCGCATTCGGATCGATTTCACTATTTTGCTCTTCTTCCAACGGAATTAAATCCATTCCGCAAATGGGGCAGTCTCCGGGTTCTGGCTGACGAATTTGCGGGTGCATTGAGCAGGTCCAGGTTGTTTCACCAGCCACTTCTTCTGCACTGTGTTCATGCTGATGTTCTTCGGTTGCTGTGCTTTCGGAGCCACCAAATATCAGCCATCCCAGCAATAAGCCAATTGCCAGAGTGACCAGAACTATAATGATTGTTTTTCTATTTGTATCCATCGTTAATATGTTTTTGCGGTGATGTAATTTAGTTTTGCCAAAGCAGTTTGATATTGCGTTTCGGCCATGGCTTTCATTTTTTCGTATTTAAGCAGTTGTTGCTGCATGCGCAATACTTCCTCAAAGTCTTTTCCCGAATTTCCGTAGGCACTAAACAGAAGGTTCAGCGTTTGTTCCGTTTCAAGGATTTGTTCCTTATACAAATCGATTAAATCGTTTTGCTGTTGAATTTGAAACAAAATGGATTCGTAACCGGAAGTGAGTGAATTGATTGTTTCTTCTTTTTGAAACGAATACTGCTCCTGCATAAGTTGTGCCTCTTTTTCAGCTGCCCGGTACTTCTTTCTGAAAATTGGAATGCTAACCGAAACCATTGGCATAAAAGCATTTTTGCCGTTATCAGCTACATCCATATCGGTACGTTTTCCAACCAATGCATAATCTAGTCCAACTCCAAATGACGGAAGTCCTTGTCGTTGTGCAGCCAACTCACTTTTTTCGCTGGCTTGCTGTTTCAGATCAATTGCATTAAGCATTGGATTGTTGGTTAATAGCGAATCTCTTCTGAAATTTTCAGGTAACACTTTCATGCTCAGTGAATCCTGAAGAACTACTGGTTTGAGCTCGTCTCTGTTCAGGAGATTATTAAAGGTGGCTAACAACGGTTTTTCTTTTTTATTTAGAATACCAAGATTGGTTTGAGCATCTTTCAGCATAATATCTACCCGCAATACATCGGTCATTGGCGAAACACCGTTTTTAAATTTAGAGTTGGCAATGGTTTTATACGATTGCAGGATTTCGATATTTTGCTGCTCAATTGCTTTTAACCGCTTCAACTCGACCAAAGGATAATACGCTTCCGAAACATTGTAATAGAGTCGGTTACGCGCGTCGACAAATGCCTGGTATTTTGCATCGGCCATTAAAGAAGCGGCATCTGCCTGGGCTTCCAAAGTTCCAAACCACGAAAACATCTGGCTAAGCGAGAATTTTGCTCGTTGTGGTCCCACACGTGTTTCCACCGGCGAAATAAAATAGCCAAAAGAAAACGTAGGATCGGGCAATGAACTTACCTGTGGTACCTTTTGCAGGGCAGCCTCAAAATCTTTGTATTTGGCCTGCAGCCCCGGATTATTTTTGGCTGCCACCTGGAAATAATCTTCCAGTGTTTGAGCGTTTGCTGCGAAGGACAACGTCAATAATATGATTACAACAGTAGAATGGAGAAAATTACTTATTCTAAACTTGAACACAGTTCGACTACGCTCACTGTGACTGTCAGACTGAGCGAAGTCGAAGTCTGAACGCTGAATCGCTGAAGAATTTTTTCGCCAATAGGTATTTATTATACTTTTTCTTCGCATGATTTACTGTTTTTTAATTTTTCGTTCTTCCCTGAAGCTGTACAATACCGGCACAACAAAAATGCTGATGAGCGCCACGGCCATTCCGCCAAACGACGGGATTGCCATTGGAATCATTATATCCGAACCTCGTCCGGTAGAAGTAAGTACCGGCAGCAGGGCAATCATTGTCGTACCCACGGTCATCAGTGCCGGACGAATTCGTCGTAAGCCGGCCTCAACTACTGCAGCTCTCACTTCTTGCAGATTTTCAGGGCGATTACGCTCAAAACTCTGATCGAGGTAGGTTGCAATCAAAACGCCATCGTCGGTAGCAATACCGAAAAGCGCAATAAATCCGACCCACACCGCCACACTCAGGTTGATGGTGTGCATCTGGAACAAATCGCGGAAATTGGTCCCAAACACCGAGAAGTCCATAAACCAGCCTTGTCCGTAAAGCCATATCATCAGGAATCCTCCGCTGAATGCCATCGCAATTCCGGAGAACACCATCAATGATGTGGAGACCGATTTAAACTGGAAGTACAAAATCAGAAATACAATGATCAATACAATTGGTACAATGATCGACAATCGTTTTTCGGCACGAATCTGGTTCTCGTAACTTCCGGAGAATTTATAGCTTACACCTGACGGAACGGTCAATTCGCCGGAATCAATTCTGTCCTGAATTACTTTCTGTGCATCGTTTACCACTGTAACTTCCGATAACCCTTCGTTTTTATCGAAAAGCACATATCCAACAAGGAACGTTTCTTCACTTTTAATGGCCTGAGGACCGCGCTGATATCTGATATGAACCAGTTGGCTCAGCGGAATTTGTGCTCCTGTAGGTGTTTGCATGAGTATTTTTCCCAGCGATTCAGGGTCGTCGCGCAGTTCACGTGGGTAACGTACCCTCACCGGGAACCGTTCGCGTCCTTCAACTGTGGAAGTAATTTTCATTCCGCCAACTGCTGTTTCAATGGTCTGTTGTACATCTTCCACATTTAAACCGTAACGAGAAATTTTATCCCTATCGATATCTATAAGTAAGTATGGTTTCCCAACAATCCGGTCGGCAAAAACAGCCTGTGCTTTTACCGAAGGAACTGTTTTCAGTATATTCTCGAGTTGAATTCCAAAATTTTCGATGGTTGCAAGATCCGGTCCGTACACTTTTATTCCCATGGGGGCGCGCATGCCGGTTTGTAACATCACCAGCCGGGTTTCAATTGGCTGCAGTTTTGGGGCCGAAGTCACGCCCGGTATTTTTGTTGCATTCACAATTTCGGTCCAGATGTCGTCGGGCGATTTTATCTTATCGCGCCAGTTGCGGAAGTATTCACCTTTTTCATCGGGAATTAAATCATCCCTGGTAATTCCAAGTTGCAAGGCTTCTTCGTTGTTGAGTTTATCGCCGTTTGTTAGCACAAAACGATCATCTTTATCTACTTTAAACCGCACACGGTGCCCTTTTTCATTCAGCATGTATTCCGGTTTGTAGTTGATGATGTTTTCATACATCGAAATTGGTGCCGGATCGAGCGCCGATTCAACACGTCCCAATTTCCCGACTGACAAATCAACTTCAGGAATATTGGTGAGCAACATATCGAGCTGACCAACCACTTTTTGGTTGTATGCAATACTCGAGTGTGGCATTGACGTTGGCATCAACAGAAAACTTCCTTCATCGAGCGAGGGCATAAATTCTTTACCAATTCCCGGGAACGAATGTGCCAGTGTCGACCAAACTTTTGTTGTACGTACATTCCATCCCAGTTTATCAAAACCTTTCGGTACAAAGCCAAACAGGTTGCTAAATCCCATCCATGAAGTGATTCCAACCAAAATAAGAAAAGACGGAATGAGCAAAAATGCAATTTTATGATTCAGACACCAGGTTAAAATATTTTTGTAGAAATGTTCGAGTAGCAGAAAAGCTCCCAAAATAATTCCGACCACCAGGCCAACAAAAATGAAGTTGGTAACAATCGTTCTTGAAGCGCCCAGTGGCAGCCAGTATTTAGCCAGCAGCCAAACCACGGCAATAACTGAAATAATTATACTTGCGTGGTTTAAAACCAGTAACCCAATTTTTTTCAGTGAAGCGGTGATTTTTGAATCTTTGGTTGTATTTGTTGTTGTTCTATTGCCGTAAATCTGATTGAGTAAACCGGAGATACCAAAGGCGATTAGTATTGTACCAGCCCACAAATATCCGTTAACAATAGCAATTATTCCTAGTGGGATAATGGCAATGTTCAGCCAGCGTACAATGTTTCTCTTTTTGATTTTTGCGCCAAATACCCAGTGAGCAAAAGCCGGCAGAAATATCAACGAAACAATTAGCGCAGCTACCAATGCAAATGTTTTGGTAAACGCCAGCGGGCCAAACAGTTTTCCTTCGGCGGCCTGCATGGTAAACACCGGAATAAAACTCACTATGGTGGTAGAAACGGCGGTCAATATTGCTGAACTCACTTCAGCGGCTCCGTCGTAAACTGTTGTAATGAGTTTTTGTCCGGGAGGTGCTTCTTCAATGTGTTTTATAATGTTTTCGGAGAGAATAATGCCCAAATCCACCATGGTTCCGATGGCGATGGCGATACCCGAAAGGGCAACAATATTTGCATCGACATGGAAGTAGCGCATGGCAATAAAAACCATAAGCACGGAAATAGGCAGCAAACTCGAAATCAGGAACGAAGCGCGCAGGTTCAGTACCATTACAATAACCACCAAAATAGCGATCAGAATTTCGAGCGAAAGCGCCTCTTCCAAAGTACCAAGCGTTTCGTGAATCAGTGTTGAACGATCGTAAAACGGAACAATTGTTAATTGGCTTTCCACGCCATTGTCCAGTGTCTTTTTAGGTAGGCCGGGTGCGATATCCGCAATTTTATCTTTTACATTGTTGGTGACTTCCAGTGGGTTAGCGCCATAACGGGCAACCACAACACCTCCAACAACTTCGGCGCCGTCTTTATCGAGTGCACCACGGCGGGTGGAAGGACCAAGACTAACAACAGCAATGTCTTTTACCCGAATCGGCACATTGTCCTGAACCGCAACCACAGCTTTTTCAATGTCACCAACATTTTTAATGTAACCCAGTCCGCGAACCAGGTATTCTGCCTGGTTGATTTCAATGGTTTTTGCCCCCACGTCGCGGTTCGATTTCTGAACAGCCTGCATTACTTTATGCAGCGGAATGTTGTAGGCTTTCAGTGCATCTGGATTAACGTCGATCTGATATTCCTGCACAAAACCGCCAATTGAAGCCACTTCAGAAACACCTTCGGCAGCATTCAATGAATATTTAACGAAATAATCCTGCACCGTTCGGATTTCGTGCAAATCCCAACCTCCGGTAGGATTCCCATCTTTATCGCGTCCTTCAATGGTGTACCAGTAAACCTGACCAAGCGCAGTAGCATCCGGCCCGAGTGCGGGCTGAACACCATCTGGCAAAAGTACCGACGGTAATGAATTTAACTTTTCGAGAATCCGCGAACGTGACCAGTAAAACTCAACATCTTCGTTAAAAATGATGTAAATGCTGGAGAATCCGAAAATGGATGAACTGCGGATGGATTTAACACCCGGAATACCTAGTAAATACGTGGTTAGCGGATAAGAAATCTGATCCTCGATATCCTGAGGCGAACGTCCCATCCATTGGGTAAATACTATTTGCTGGTTTTCACCAATGTCGGGAATGGCGTCAACTGGCACCGGATCTTTTGGCAGAACACCGGTGTCCCAGCCAAAGGGCGATGTTATGATTCCCCAGCTTACAAGAAGAATCAATACCAGTATTGTAACCAGTTTATTTTCAAGAAAAAACTTTATGATTTTATTGAGCATACCTTTTTTGCTATGAGATTAATACAATAGAGAATCCGGATCATGAGTGTTCATGATCTGATTATTTATCATAATAATTTCATAAAAGATATACTTGTTCGTCAGCAAGAAACTCCATCACCGTTGGAGGTGGCGGGTCGTTTGATAAATCGAATTCCTCGGTTAATTCGTTGGGGATTAGAATGTCAGGGTCAAGCAGTGTCTGTCCCAAAACGTCAATTTCAGCCAGTAACGGAATTGTTGAAATTACAGGTGCCGAAAAATCTTCTTTTACCTGGTAAAAATGATTGTCGTTGCTACAACATCCGCCATCGTCGCAGCACGAATCTGCCTGGGCGAAAAAAGAAACATCAACCAGCGAGGTGTGGCAGTAATGTTTGCTCACAGCCAATCCTATTGTTGAAAGCAACAACAGGCTTGCTAAAATAATATGGTTGAGTTTTCTTATCATTATATTGTAAAACAGCGGATACCTTTTAAAGGTTTAAATCCTAAACATTCAAATTTGTAGTTTTTCTGCCGAATAACCAGCTTTTTTGAAATCAGCGATTAGTGAATCAATATCAGCGTTGTTTGATGAAAAGCTTACGATTTTGTCCGGATGCTCCAGATCTATTGTGTAGTTTTCCACGCCCTTCGTTGATTTTAAAATCGGCTCCACTTTCATTACGCAGTGTTTACAACTTAAATCCGTTTTCAACTTTATTTGTTCCATTTGCTTTCTTTTGGTACAAAGTTAAGGAACAACAGGTATCACATTTTTATATAATTCTTGAAAAGAATTGTAAAATTTTGAGTAGGCTAATTATGTGTTTCCAATCTGGTCCAGTGGATTTCGTTTCTTGTCTTTCAATTTTTTGTATTGCCCGGGTGTCATACCGGTTTCTTTTTTAAACTGCGAAGAAAGGTGTGCAGCGCTGCTATAGCCCATTTGAAAGGCAATTTCGCTGGTGGTTAGTTCGCCGTACGAAAGAAGTTCTTTTACTTTTTCTATTTTTTGAAGGATGGTGAATCTTTCGATGGTAATTCCTTCAGAGGCAGAAAAAAGACTGGAAATGGAAGAATAATCGGCGCCAATTGTTTTTGCCAGATGCGCTGAAAGATTAGTGTGTAAGGTTTCGTTTTGACTGTGGTGAACCAGTTTTATAATCTCCGATTTTATGAGATCAATAAGCTGTTGTTTTTTATCAGCGAGTAGTTCAAATCCTTTTAGATGAAGCGCTTTCGAAAGCATTTCGATTTGTTCGCGTGTTGGTTCCTTATTTATTTTTGCCACACCCAAATCGATCGACTCCACCTCGAATCCGTTTTTTTGCAGGACTTCGGTAACGGATTCGATGCAGCGCGGGCAAACCATATTTTTTATGTGTAGAACAGATGTCATTTTCTTTCTTCAAATTTCATCAATATACAAAACCTTGTTTTAATGAAATAGTTTGCCAGCCTTTCTATTTCAAAGAATTAATACCGGCTTCAGGCTCAATACTGCTGTTTACTCCACTTTTGAAATGGCTTTAAAAATTGCCGGGAAATAAATCAGGTCGAAATCAGAATCGTAGGCCAGGTATTTTTTTACCCAGGTGGGTTTAAATTTATCTTTAAACAGGTATTGTCCTTTAAAATGATTGAGCGTTTTCAGGTTTTCGAGCGCAAATTTCATCGATCTTTCGGCCATGTTTTTGGCTTCGGAGTTGCTGGTAAATGCAACCATTCCGAGATTTACTTTTGAGATTCCTTGCTCTCTGAAATGCGCGAACATTTCGGTTAAGAGGTAATAAACAATTCCGGTTGGTGCATCGTCGGCTGTTCGGATAAGATCGTAAGTTCCTTCAGATTCAGCGTAGTCGGGTACAATATTCAGGAAAGCAACAATTTTGTCTTCGCTGTTTTCGATGGTTAAAATGGTAGTGTCTTTTAATACTTTGCGCGAAAACATGCCTTGCGAGAAAATGTTCTCCGTTTTTCCCGGTTTCTCCAGCCATTCTTCCGACACTTGTTCCAGTTTCTGAAGAATACCATCTTTTACCGGATTGGGATATATGTGGAATGAATAACCCTCTTTTTTTGCCTTGTTGATGGCATTGCGCAAAGGGTGCATTTTTGAACCACTCAGGCTAAAAGTATCAAGGTCGAGTATTGCTTCCTGTCCAATGTAAAGCGTTTTCTTGTTGAACTTGGCAAACCACTTGGCCGAACTTTCGGGAATACGGTAGTAAAAAGTTTGCAGGCCATTTTCTTTTGCATATTGTTCAAACTCGCGGATCAGGTTTTTCTTGGCCGATTTTGTTTTGCAAACAGGTAATTCCAGCACTACCGCAAAGTTTTTCTGGATTTTATAAGCCAAAAATCCATCGGCATTGAAATAGAAAAGTTTATCGTGGTAATATTTGAAATAGTCGAGTGCCGAGTCGCCATAATTTTGAACCAGTAAACGGGCTCGCTCAGCATCGTCTTCGTTGGTGTTTGCCGAAAGATGAAAAAATGGCTGAATGGCGAGAAAGATTGCCGAAACCAGCAAGCCTCCGCTTAGCAGGTAAATTGATCCGATAAAAAAGTGGCCGAAACGCGTTTCCGGAATATATTGCGACGAATCGAAAAAGAAGATTAAGCGGAAGGAAGCCCTGAGTGCTTCTAAAAAGCTGTAATCGAAACCCATGTGATTTTTTTCAAGAAAATAGGTGGCTCCAATGGCATAAATACATAGCGAAACTAATGCAACCAGCCATATTTTCCACCAACTGGTTCTGAACAGAGGTATCGATTTTACGTGATAAAACCGATAAGTTAACAGCAGGCTCACAAAAGCAATAAGCGATAAAACTGCCTCTTCGTAATCAATTCCTTTTACCAAATGTCCCACTACCGACAAAGCCAGTAGAAACAGGGTAATTCTTCGTGCCCGCTTCACGCCGCGCATCAAATAAATGGCCAGAATTACCAACATAAAACCTACCACCAACACACTGTAATTTGAAACAGAAATGGCAATACGTGGCAACAGTTTGTCGAGAATTGCAATTCGGCTTGGAATGGCAGGAGTTATAACCGACACAATGTTTGTGATGCCCGAGATAAAGATTATAAACACCGGAAGCACACGCCAAAGCACATTCTTTTTTGAGAAGAAGAAAGAACTTATGCCAAACAGTAATGGTGTCCAAAATTCAAAAAAACGGAAGACCAAAGTAATGGCAGCGGCTCCGGCTAAAGGAATGCCGCTTTTTACAAAAACATAGGTCATGGTTACTTCAATGGCACCCATTCCGCGTAAAAACGGCGACATTATTAGCAGCATTACCATAATTACATAAGCAATAAAACAAATAAAAACGGTAGGCTGAAATCCCAGAGCATGCATAGAAATATACACGTGTGTAATCCCTATAAATTCAATCAATACCGAAACAAAGAGTGTAACAAGAAAGTGTTTTCTATTGACCTGTGTGGATGTAATATTGTCTACAATAATTGAGATTCCCGGTTTAAAACGAAACAGAAGTCGGTACACAAATTTTCGTTTTACAAAAGACCATGCTGCGTAAATAATCAGCCCAATAAACAAGATCATTAGTACAAAAGGAATCAGTTCTTTTGAAGTGAGCCGGTCTTTAAAAAGCAACATCAGAATGGCGGGGATTGCAACAACTACAACCGAAAGTAAGCTGATTAAGCCGTAAATGTATGAGCCATAAAAAATGTCGGTATTATTGATGCCTTTCTTTTTGAGCGGTTTGGTAAAAAATACCAGCGACGAAAAACCACCGGCCGGTAAAAAAACGCTGATTAAATTTCGTTTCAGAAATAACAACTGTGCATCCCAAACGGCAACTTTTATCCCAATAGTTCGAAAACTAAAAACATACATTAATGCCTGTAAAAACAGAAATAGGAGGGTAACAAATAACCCAAGTCCTAAATAAAATGCATTGATTTGTTGTAGCTTCCCTTTTATTTCAACCAGCTCAAGGTGCTCGTTTTTAATAAAATAAATCATCATTACCAGCATCAAAATTGCCAGTGCAATCTGCCACAGAGATTTAGGTATTTTTATTTTTCCAGGAAACTTTAACATGCAATAAATCTGTAGGTTTAAACTGAGGTTCGTTCAAAATTACTTATTTGATTTCTATTTAACTTAACGAAAAAGTTATCGAAACCGTTGTCTGTTCGCCAAAGTTAAGTTTTATTTCAGCATTAAAATTAAACTTGAATTGCGAATTCGGTTCTAATTTGAAGAAATTGTTGTTGCAATTATCGTCTTCCGAACCTTCGTCATTGATACTGTGCGACCCAATTCCTTTTCCTTTTACACAGGAGAGAAGTAATTTCATGCTGCTCTGGTTCAAGTATTAAACTTGATTTTGCTTGCATACGTATTTTATGCGACGAGGTTTAAAGAATGAAATTAGAGCGCGATGATATTAAAAACTCAATGTGTATTTTGACACATTGTTTTGTCGTTTAAAACAGAAATTAGAAATAGAAATACGTACAAAGTACAATATCGCCGAACTTTTTTGTATTTTGGGGTGCTGTTTTCAGGATAGTATTTTGAACAGACAATCTTTAACCAATTAAATTATATCATTTAAAATCTAGACTATGACGGAAGAATCAAATCAATTGAATCGTAGGAAATTCTTAGGTCTTTCGGCGCTTGGATTAACAAGCCTGACCATTCTGCCAAGTTGGACTATTGATGGAATTAAGATTGCTCCGAGCGATCGTGTTACTATGGGATTTATTGGCCTTGGACAGCAGGGGATTAACGATTTCCGGAGCTTCTCATCGGTTCCCGGTGTAGAAATAGTTGCGGGCTGTGATGTTGACAGCATGAAAACTGAACGCTTCAAACGTACGGTTGAAGAGTGGCAAAAATCGAATGGTTTGGCTCCACGCTGCGACAAGTACGAGCAGTATGAAGAATTGCTTGAACGTAAAGATATTGATGCTGTTGAAGTTTGTACTCCTGACCATTGGCACGCTTTAATGACCATACATGCCTGCCAGGCCGGAAAAGATGTTTACGTACAAAAACCATTGTCGTTTACCATTACCGAAGCCGAAAAAATGGTGCGCGTGGCTAACGATAACAAACGCATTGTACAAGTAGGAAGCCAGCAGCGTTCAAGTGGTGAATTTCAAAAAGCGATTGAGCTTGTTCAGGCTGGGGCTATCGGTCATATCGACAAGATTTACGCAAAAGTTGGCAACCCGCCAAAACCGCTTGATCTTCCAGAAGAGCCAGTACCCGGAAACTTGAACTTTAACCTCTGGATGGGACCGTTAAACGATCCTAAAATACATTATCATCCCGATTTGTGTCCTCCAATTTCTGTCGATCCGCCAGAGCGCGAAAAACTTTGGGGTGCTTGGCGTTGGTACCGCGAAACTGGAAACGGATTTACGGCGGACTGGGGCGCTCACATGTTTGACATTGCTCAGGCTGCAATTGGTATGGATGGTTCTGGGCCTTCAGAAATTATTCCGAAAGGATATGACGGTGCTGAATACTTAACATTTAAATACCAAAACGGTATTGTAATGACTGAGCAACCTTATCTTGAAGATATGCCGGGAGCTCAGGGCATTAAATTCATTGGCGACAAAGGTTGGATTGAAGTCGCTCGCGGATATCTTGCTTGTTCCGATTCTTCGCTTGTTCCTCAGGAGTTGGCCGGAGTTCGTCCAGGTGATCTTACCGCTGCTGAAAAAGCACGTAAATTCAAAGAAATGCAGAAAAGCCAGGAAAAAGGCAAAGGTAGTTTTGAAATTAGTTCGCCACATATGCAAAACTTTATCGATAGCGTGAAATCACGGCAAAAACCAATTGCTCCGATTGAAGTAGGTGCCAGTACCGCAATTCTTTGTTGTTTGGGTAACATGGCAACAGAGCTCGAACGTCCGGTAAAATGGAACCCGGCTACTCAAAGTTTTGGCACAGATAAAGAGGCATGGGATCATCGTTTGTACCACTACAAATACCGTGGGCAGTATGAACTTTAAAACCAACATTATAAACGATGAATAAAAGAGATTTCTTAAAAAGAATGGGCTTGCTTACCGCCGGAGGAATGGTGACAGGAGCTGTTAGTCCTGCTACTGCATCATCGATGGTGGGTGGATTTGCAGCCAAAAAACAGATAGGCCTGCAGTTGTATTCACTCGGAAAAGAATTAACCGACAATGTTCCGGCCGGACTGAAGAAGGTGTCCGACATTGGTTATACCAGTGCCGAAGCGGCAGGCTATGGCAATCGGAAATTGTACGGTTACGAAATAGCTGAGTTCAAAAAAATAGCTGGCGATGCCGGGTTAAAAGTAACTGGCTCGCATGTTAATCCACCAATACGGAAATATACCAAAGAAAATGCAGGCGAAATAGCCGATTTTTGGAAAACAACTGTTGAGGATCATGGAAAGCTTGGTGTTACCACTTTGGTGCAGCCGGGTATGCCGCAGGTAGAAACTCACGAAGATGCAGCAATGGTTTGCGAGGTATTTAACAATGCAGGAGAAATTGCTAAGTCGGCTGGAATAAAATGGGGATATCACAACCACAGTCACGAATTTGAGCGTGTGGTAAAACCGGAGGATAAAGAAAAGGCCCGCAATTTGTGGAGGCCGGTTGGCGATGTTGTTTACGATTTGTTTTTAAATGGTACCGATCCGAATCTGGTGTTCTTTGAGATGGATGTTTACTGGACAGTTATGGGCCAGCAAGATCCACTGGAATACTTTGCCAAATATCCGGATCGCTTCCCTGTGTTGCACATTAAAGACCGCAAAGTTCTTGGCCAGTCGGGTATGATGAATTTCAAAAACATTTTCACAAAAGCTTACGAAAATGGATTGAAAGAATTTTATGTTGAACTGGAAGGAGTTAATAAAGAAGTAATGACTCAGTTTGAGGGCGTAGAAGCTTGTTTCGATTACTTGAACGGCTCTTCGTTTGTAAAATAATCTAAAGAAGATAAAATAAAAGCGGCTGATCATTTGTTTGATCAGCCGCTTTTTGCATTAAGATATTTCGATTTAGTACCTCGACATCATTGCAGAAATGCCACCGCCATTGGTAACGTTAGAGAAACCGCGGCTTGCAAGTACCTGTTGTGCGTATGCAGAGCGTGCTCCGGTTGCACAATAAACAATTATTTCACGGTCGTGATCCTCACCAAGGTCGGCATTGCCCGACATCAAATCATCGAGCGGAATATTGATAGCATCAGGAAATGCCCCACTTCTGAACTCTCCCGGTGTTCGAACATCCACAACAAGGCGTTTTAATTCGCCGGCGCTTACGTTATTATTGGTTTCGGTTTCTTCCATTACTTTTTCTCCAATGCTTTTCTTTTCAATTGGAAGAAGAACCATGTTGATATTTTTGAATCCAACGGTAGCTGCTTGCCTTTGCAATGAAATGTGGCCTCCCGAAATGTTCTTTACTTCTTTACATCCGGCGCCCATCAAAACCCGCACTGCCTGATGGCCTTTTTTACCGGTTTCGTCATAAATCAACACCGGAATGTCTTTTGGAATGCGTTCCAGGTTTGCCTGCAACATTTCAAGCGGAAGATGGTAAGCTCCGTTCATTTTGCTTTTCTGGTGCGCAAATACATCGCGGATGTCGAGAACAATCAACTGGCCTTTGCTTTCAATATAATCGTCAAGCTCCGAAACCAGAAGACTTGGGCCGTAACCGCTCATTTTATTTTCTGCGACGTAAGCAGCCATGTTCATCGCATCGTTTGCAGTTCCGATTGGAGGAGAATAGGCAAAGTCAATATCAGCAATCTCGCTTACCGGCAGTTTTGCCGCACAAGCAGTGGCAATAACATCTAAACGTTTGTCTGCCCCCTTGTAGCCAGCGGTTTGGCCGCCAAGTATTACACCGGTGTTTTTATCAAAAACAAGCATTACGCTTACGGTTTCAGCTCCCGGATAGTACGACGTATGGTGTTCTTTGTGAACAACAACGGCATCAGCATCAATGCCGGCAGCACGTGCTTGTTTCAGTGAAAGCCCGGTAGTTCCGGCTACTGCATCAAAAACACGGACCACAGAAGTCCCAATCGATCCTTTGTAGGTATGTTGTCCGCCAAGTGCATTTTCGGCTGCAATTCTTCCCTGGCGGTTGGCAGGTCCCGCAAGCGGAATCCGAACTTTCTTGCCGTTTACGCGGTGTTCAATTTCTACCATATCACCAGCAGCAAAAATATCAGCATCTGAAGTTTGCAGCATTTCATTTACCAGTAAACCACCGGCTTCACCAATTTCTAGTCCGGCGTTTTTTGCTAGTTGCAAGGTTGGGCGAACACCAATTGAAAGTAGAACCATATCGGCATTCAATGTTGTTCCATTATCGAGTTCTACTGAATCTGTATTTATTTTTGATACGGCAGTTTCGGTGTGAACGCCAACTTTGTAAGCACGTAATTCGCGGGTAATAAAACCAGCTGTTTCGGCCTCCATAATCGACATTACGTGCTGCATTTTTTCTACCACATGCACTTTCAGTCCTCTTTTTACAAGTGCTTCAACCATTTCGAGGCCAATAAATCCGCCACCCACAACAACCGCAGTTTTGGGTTCATTACTTTTCAGGTGATTATCAATTTTGTCCATGTCTTCTAAAGTCCACAAACTAAAAACATGGTCAGCCTCAGCACCCGGAATTTCCGGCTGAATTGGGCGGCCCCCCTGGGCAAGAATAAGTTTGGTGTATTCAAACGTTTTCTCTTCGCCGTTGCGGCTGTCAACCGTATAAACTTGTTTATTTTTCCTATCGATTGAATTTACAAGGGTATGCGTATATACTTTTACCTGGTATTGTTCATCAAAACTTTCAGGGCTTTGAAGTATGAGTTTTGATCGACTGTCAATGTCTCCTGCAATATAGTAAGGGAGTCCACAATTGGCAAACGAGATATCAGGACCGGCTTCAAGCATAGTAATTTCTGCGTCGGGCGATAGCCGGCGTGCTTTTGCAGCCGCTGTTGCGCCTGCTGCAACTCCTCCAATAATTAGAATCTTTTCTGTATTTCCCATGATTGAATATCGAATTTTATTATATATAGAAATATCTATATAGTTCGATGCAAAAATAAAGAACATTCTTAAAAAGATTTGAATTGGATAAGCAATGTTAATTTAATGTTTATGCAAAAGCGTGGACTGGAAATATGTTAAATAGCTGAGGCTATTTTTTCATTCTGCTAAATAATTGCCTAGAATATCTTTTTGTAAAATACAGATATACAGGTCTATAAATATTTAAATATCGAAAAGCCTGTAAATTTTAAAAGTTTCGCGCAAGAAACGGCATTTAATTGTGTCAAACTATACAGTTAGAAAAAAATCCGTAAGTAGAATTTACCTTATAAAAAAGAGGCTTGCAAGGAAAGAAGCAAGAGGAATTAGTTTAATTGAGAATGAATAATAATAGTAAAAAAAACTGCCAAACTACCGGTTCGTATGTTAAACAATAGTTCGTTAAGCAGAGTTGTTTTCCATAACTTTAAAAGAAAAATCAACTAATATAACTATGAGAATCATTCTTGTAAAATGCAGAAAATATCTGTCAACAGAAGATTATGGTGGTTCTATGGTACCGACAGACAGCAGTTATAATAACAAGTAAACAATTATAAGCAGATGAAAAATCTTTCAATTTTTTTATCAGTATTTTTATTATTGAGCATATCCAGCTTTGCGCAAGATTCGTTACTAAGCATCCAAATGGCTGTAGAATCTGCATATAATCGGAACGCAGAGCTTCAGCAATTATATGCGCAATACAAGCAGAGGGAAAATGCCTGGCGAACGGAAACAGGAATTTCCGCTCCCGAGATTAGTTACTTTAAAGAAGGAATTTCTTCAGGACCTGGAGATCCTTTTGATGAGAAACGGATAACTGTTTCGCAGGAAATTGATTTTCCGCTAACAACAGCCTATCGGTTAAAAGGGCTTTCGGAGCAAGTAAAAGCAGTGGCTTTGCAGATAAAGTCGAGAGAAAACGAAATTAAAGCTGAGGTTAAAAGTAAATACGTTGAGGTGCTGTATGCTTTATACCTTCAAAAGTCGAGACAAAATCAGTTAAAGCTGGCGCAGGAATTATACAATGCCGTTTATACGAAGTTTGAAACCGGAATGGGTAACGGTATTGATCTTGCCAATGCAGAGTTGAGGTTAGAGCAGGCAAAAAATGATCTTGATCAAACCGAGTGGATTTTGCACCAGGCCAGATACGGTCTTTTCTTTGCCATGGGTTTACCGGTGGAGGATCAGAAATACAGCATCCAGTTTTCGGATTCGTTGCATGCTACCGATATTGAAATTTCACAAATTATGACTTTGGCGGTACAGGAAAATCAACCCGATTACCTGTCGACTCAGCACGAGCTTAAGGCCTCTGATTTTTCGTTAAAAGAAGCGCGGAGCAATATTTTGCCCGATATCAGACTGAATCTGTACAAACAGAATTTTGGAGGAGGCTACAACTTCAAAGGATTTGAAGTTGGACTGAAAATTCCGATTTGGTACCCATTTGATCAGCGCGGAAAAATTAATGTGGCATTGGCAAAGCAGGAAGAAATTCAGTGGAAGCAAAAGGAAATTAAGCTGGCTATGAAAAAGCAAATTGAATATGCCTGGCATAATTATTCGGTGAGCCGGACAATTATTCAGCGCTACGACGATACAATGAAAGACAAAGCATCGCATTTGCAAAGCCTCACTTTAAAGGCGTATCAGCTTGGAGAGGTGGATCTTTTAAATCTGTTAAACGCACAACAAACCTATCTCGCAAGTGAAGAAAGATACTTAACTGCTTTACGCGACTACTATCTTCAGCTTGTGTTACTCGAAAAATTTCTGGAACAAGACCTTGTTTACTAAGCAAAAGAAAAAATCTATCACGATATGAAAAATCTTATTTACATTATTGTATTAATTGGTTTTACAAGTCTTTTGGCAGCTTGTAATTCAACCAACAAAAATGCCGAATCTGAAACAACATCAGCGCAAAACGAGTTACCTCCTTCGTTAAAACCTGCTGATGAAAATTTAAAACTTATTCATTTGTCGGATAAAGAACAGGGGGAGTTGAACATTCAAACACTGGCTGTTTCCAACAATTTTATTGATTACACGGTGTCGGCACCAGGGGTTGTATTCCCTGCACCTAATCACGGAAGCATTATCAGTGCGCCAATAAACGGGCAGATCAGAAAGATAAACAAGTACGAAGGGGCTTGGGTTAAAAGGGGAGAGCCGCTGTTTGAAATACAAAGTCTTGAGTTTGGAACCCTGGTGTCGGAATATCTGCAGGCTTTTGCCGAGCAACGTTACCAGACAAACCGCTTAAGCCGAATTAAGCAGTTGGTAGAAGAAACCATCACATCGGAAAGTGAGCTTGAAAAAGCTACTGCCGAGTTTGACCGGGCGTCAGCTTCTTCAAGGGCAACCTATTCAAGACTTAGGGCAGTTGGGGTTTCAAACCAGGAGATAATTGCTTTTACTGAAGCAGAGAACATTGATCCGGTGCTGAAAATTTCATCTCCAATTGATGGGGTGATTGAGAAAAACTTTGTGGAGCTTGGCCAATCTGTTAATGCACTTGAGAATCTTTCCAGAGTTCTTGATACGCGTGATGTGCTGATTCGCGGCTATCTTTCGCCGGATGATGCACGGATGATCAGTAATGGCGATTCTGTATCGGTTTCGAAACGCGAGAAAGAAAATTCTTCTTTAAAAGCCAGGATTACTTCTATAAATCCGGGATTGGATGAAAACAGCCGATCTGTAATTGCCAATATTATTGTATCAACTGTTGATGGTTGGCCTAAGCCGGGAGAAAACGTACGGCTTGATATCGCAACTTCTTCACAAAAAGA